>NZ_JAUSVR010000007.1 GCF_030814815.1 Ancylobacter amanitiformis
TCAGGTCAAAGCGAGCCATCTCAACCTCCAGGGCTGAGATCAATGAATCAGAACCCCGGCCCGCGGGGAAGCCCGTTTATGGGTATGTCTCCTAGTGCGGCGGATGGGGGATCGAGGACAGTAGCTCGCGGGTGTAGTCGGCCTTGGGCGATGCCATCACAGCTTCGGTCGCGCCTTCCTCGACGATGCTCCCCGCGCGCATCACGATGACCCGGTCGCACAGCATGCGCACCACTTCCAGATCGTGGCTGACGAAGATATAGCTCATGCCGAGCCGCTGCTTGAGGTCGTGCAGCAGGTTGAGCACCACCGCCTGCACCGACACGTCGAGCGCGGCGGTCGGCTCGTCGAGCACGACGAGTTCGGGGTCGAGGGCAATCGCGCGGGCGATGCCGACACGGGCTTTCTGGCCGCCCGACAATTGATGCGGGAAGCGGTCGAGAAACTGCGACGGCAGCCCGACGAGGCGCGCCAGTTCTTCCACCCGCGCCCGCAGTGCGGTGCTGCTCGAGGTTGCGCCCATCTGCAGCAGCGGGTCGGCGATCGAGCGTGCCGCGGTGTAGCGCGGATTGAGGCTGTCGGTCGGGTCCTGAAACACCATCTGGATGCGCGAACGCCAGGGCGAGCGGGCGAAGGTCTTGGCCGGAATGGCGGACAGATCCTTGCCGTTGAAGAGGATGCGACCGGAGGTCGGGTCCAGCAGGCGCATCAGCATCATCGACGTGGTGGACTTGCCGCAGCCGGATTCGCCGACCAGCCCGAGGCTCTCGCCCCTCGCCAGCGAGAAGCTGATGCCGTCGACCGCGTGGAACGGCTCGGGCGCCGCGACCTTGGCGCCGAACATTCTTGCGAGGCTGGAGCCGGCCGACGGGCGCGGATATTCCTTGATGAGGTTCTCCACCACCAGCAATGGCGGGCCGCCGGCGAGCGGCACTGCCGCGCCCATCGGTGGCATATCGGCGGCAACCTCTTCGGGCAGCAGGTCGCGCAAGGTGATGCCGCCGCGCGGCGTCGCCCGCATCAGCTTGCGGGTATAGGCATGCTGCGGCGCGCGGAAGATCGCCTCGGCGGTCGCGGTCTCCACCACGCGGCCCTTTTCCATCACCATCACCCGGTCGCAATAGGCCGCCGCCAGCCCGAGATCATGGGTGATGAGGATGGTCGCCATGTTGCGCTCGCGGGCGAGTTCGACGACCAGGTCCATCACCGCCTTCTGCGTGGTGACGTCGAGCCCGGTGGTCGGCTCGTCGGCGATCAGCAATTGCGGCCGGCACGCCAGCGCGAGCGCGATGACGATGCGCTGGCACATGCCGCCGGAAAGCTCGAACGGGTAGGCGTGGTAGCGCTCCTCGGCCCGGGCGATACGCACGGCCTTGAGCACCTCGATGGCCTTCTCTTTGGCGTCGCTCGGCTGCGCCTGGACGTGTTCGATCAGCACATCCTCGATCTGCTTGCCGACCTTGCGGATCGGGTTCAGCGCGGCGCGCGGGTTCTGGAAGATCATCGACATTTCGCGCCCGCGTAGCCCGCGGACGGTGGATTCGGGCGCGTTGGCGACATCGACGCCGCCAAAGGTGATGGTGCCCTCCGCGATGCGGCCGGCGCGGTCGAGAATGCGCATCACCGTGTAGGACGTCACGGATTTTCCCGAGCCGGACTCGCCGACAATGCCGAGCGTCTCGCCCTTGGCCAGCGTCAGGTTCACCTTCTCCACCGCGCGCACCGCGCCGCGTCGGGTGGCGAATTCGACGGTGAGATCCTGGACTGCGAGCAGCGGCGGCTGGATGTGATTGGCGGGCAGGTGGACGTTCATGGCCATCTCCTCACGTGCGCCGCTGCGGATCGACGAGGTCGCGCAAACCATCGCCGAGCAGGTTGAAGCAGAACACCGCGAGCATCAGCGTCACGCCGGGAAAGAACGCGATCCACCATTCGCCGGAGATGATGAAGGATGCGCCCTCCGCGACCATGATGCCCCATTCCGGGGTGGGCGGGCGCACGCCGAGGCCGATGAAGGACAGGCCGGCCGCGTTGAGGATGGCGTAGCCCATGGTGAGCGAGACCTGCACCATCATCAGCGGCAAGATGTTCGGCGCGATATGGCCGAGCAGGATGCGCATCTCGGAGTTTCCCGACAGCCGAGCCGCCTGCACGAAGCCGGCCTCGCGGCGCACATTGGCCTCGGCGCGGGCGACGCGGACATAGAGCGGGAAGTTGATGATGGCGGTGGCGATGATGATGTTGGTCACGGTGTTGCCCAATGCCGCGACGATGCCCATCGCCAGCACGAAGAGCGGGAACGCCATGATGGTGTCGGAGATGCGCCCGACGATGCGGTCGGTCCAGCCGCCGAAATAGCCCGAGGCGATGCCGGCAAATCCGCCAGCCAGGAACACCAGCGCCACCGAGGCGATGGCGATGATCATGTCGAGCCGGGTCGCCACCACCACGCGCGAGAAGATGTCGCGCCCGAGCTGGTCGGTGCCGAACCAGTGCGCCGCGCTAGGGGCCTGCAGCGCGGCAGCGGTGTCGCTGGCGAGCGGGTCATAGGGCACGATATAGGGCCCGATGATCGCCGCCAGCAGGAACAGCGCGAACAGGCCGAACGACACCCCGGTGACCGGGTTCTCCGCCACGATGTGGCGGGCGTGGGAGAGGATGCCGTCCTTGGACGGCGGCGCGGTCACGGATGCGATGCTCATGATCGGGCCCTCACGCTTCGAGACGGACGCGCGGGTCGACTAGCCCGTAGAGGATGTCGATCGCGAGGTTCAGCAGCACGTAGAGAATGGCCATCGCCAGCACGAAGCCCTGCACCGGCGCATAGTCCGAGGTGATCAGCGCCTCGATGGCGTAGGAGCCGATGCCGGGCCAGGCGAACACCTTCTCCACCAGCACGTTGGCCCCCAGCAGGAAGGAGAACACCATGCCGAGCGTGGTGATGATCGGCAGCAGCGCGTTGCGGAAGGCGTAGCCCATCACGACCTTGGATGGCTTCAACCCGCTGGCGCGCGCGGTGCGCACGAAGTCGGAGGCCAGCACGGCGAGCATCGAGGCGCGGGTCATGCGGGCGATCGGCGCCAGCGAGAAGATGGCGAGCGTCACCGCCGGCAGCCATATCTGCGACCAGGCGGCGCGGAATACCTCGATGTCGCCGGTCAGCAGGCTGTCGATGAGATAGAAGCCGGTGATGGTGGTCGGCGAGGTGTAAAAGAAGTCAAGCCGCCCCAGCGGCGCCGGCGCCCAGCCGAGGATGTAATAGAACACATAGACCAGCAGCAGCCCGGTGAAGAACACCGGCAGCGACACGCCGGCGGTTGCCACGATCCGGCACAGATGGTCGATCCACGAGCCCTGCTTCACCGCCGCCAGAATGCCGAGCGGCACGGCGACCAGGATCGAGAACAGCAGGCCGAGAAGGGTGAGTTCGGCCGAGGCCGGCAGCCGGGCGCGGATATCCTCGATGACCGGCTGGCCCGTGGTGAGCGACGTTCCGAGATTGCCGGCGGCGAGATCCTGGACATAGGCGACGAACTGCACCGGCAAGGAGCGGTCCAGCCCCAGCTTGGTGCGGATCTCGGAAATCGCCTGCTCGCTGGCCGCCGGGCCGGCGAAATAGGCGGCGGTGTCGCCCGGCAGAACCCGGGTCAGCAGAAAAGTGACGATGATGACACCGATGATGCTCGGTATCGCCGTCATCAATCGCTTGGCAATCTGGTTCAGCACGACGAGCTCCCTTGAAATCCAGTGTCCGTCATCCCGGACGGCCCGCAGGGTCGATCCGGGATCGCGAAAACATTGGAGAGCGATCCCGGCTCTCCGGCTGCGCCTGCGGCCGGGATGACGGCCTGTGGTAGACGCCATCCCTGCTCGGCTACCCCTTCTTGAGCGTGCGGTAGTCCAGCTGGCGGTGGAACCAGTATTGGTAGCCGGTGATCTGCTTCTGCATCGCGACGCTGAGATAGGGCTGGTACAGCGGCACGCGCGGCACGTCAGTGAAGGCAATGTCGATGAAGCCGTTCACATCATCCTTGTAGACCGCCCAATCGTTTGTCGCCGCTGCCGAGCGGGCGCCATCGATCAGCTTGTCCATCTCCGGGTTCTTGTAACCCATGGTGTTGAACAGCGCGTTCTGGCCGTGATAGCACCAGAAGAAGAAATATTCGGGATAATCGAGCCAGCCCGAGAAGAAGTTGGCGATCAGCGGCAGCTCTTTCTTGATCAGCTCGCCGCGCCAGTTCGCTCCCGGAATCTTGTTCAGGCTGGCCTTGATGCCGATCTGCGCCAGGCTCTCCTGCAGCAGCGTGCAGAGCGGCTCGTTGACGGCGGCCGAGCCGAGATCGAAGGACAACGTGGTCTCAAAGCCGTCGGGATAGCCGGCCTTGGCCATCAGTTCCTTGGCTTTGGCGATATCCGTGGCATAGCCATGCGGCTGCGGCCAGACCGGATCGCTCACCTTGTTCGAACCGGCGCCGAACAGCGGCTTGCCGAGGCCGAACATCACCGCATCCATGATCTTCTGGTACGGAATGGCGTAGGCGACGGCCTGGCGTACTTCGAGCTTGTTGAACGGCGGCTTGTTGACGTTCATGCCGATATATTGAATGCCGTTGCTGATCGGGTTCGAGACCACCTTCACCTTGCCGGCCTTGTCGAGCTCGACGAAATCCTTGGCCGGCAGGTCGAACGAGATGTCGGCGTCGCCGCGCTCGATCAGCGCCCGGCGATTGCCGGCCGACGGCACCATGCGCCACACGACGCGCTTGAGCGCGGGCATCGGGCCGCAGGTCCAGGCATCGTTGCGCTCGAACACGACTTCCGTGCCGGACTGCCACTTGCTCACCTTGTAGGCGCCGCCGCCGGCGGTGTTCTGCTTGGTGTACTCCAAGCCCCATGGGTCGGCCTCGGTGGCCTTGGACTTCACCAGCTTGGAATTGAAGATCGAGGGCACGATCACCGCGAGGTCCGGCATGGTCAGCCGGTCGGGGCGGATAAAGTCGACGCGGAACGTGTGGTCGTCGACGGCGACGAACTGCTCCGGCTTCTCAAGCGAGCCGGCCTTCATCTGGAAGGTCGGGAAGCCGCCGACCGTGACGGCACGGTCGAACGACCATTTGACGTCCTGTGCCGTGACGGCGGTACCGTCATGGAACTTGGCGTCCTTGCGCAGCTTGAAAGTGACGGAGCCCTCACTGAGGCTCCACTCCTCGGCCAGTTCCGGCACCAGCTTGTCGCGGTCATAGCTGGCCGAGCCGTCGGGCAGCGTCTTGCTGCCATAGCTCATCAGCCGGTCGTAGCAGTTCCACGCCACCTCATAGCCGGGGCGGTTGGTGCCGACACCGTGGATATCGAGATTGTTCGGCCCGCTCTCGCTGACCAGGAGCAGGGTTTCCTGCCGCGCCGACTGGGCGCTGGCCGAGGACCAGACCGCAGGCGCGGTAACGCCGGTGGCGGCGGCCGAAGACAGGACGGTGGCGGATTTCAGAAATTCACGACGGTTCATTCGGCCGGCTCCCGCAGAGGGTTCGAGGCATCTCGTGTATTCTCCGGGGAAATCCTGCATGCAATTTTGCTAAATTGCGTGCTTAAATTGTTTTCAGAGGCGCACAAATTCTAGTCTGTATGCATTTATCGATCCGTGCGAAGGATAGGCAGGATTCTTCCAAGTGAAGCAGCGCCATAGGTAAGATTGCCATGTCCGACGATGGGCAAACGCGAGCCGAAAAGCTGGCGAGCGAAATCGCCGACGCCATTCTGGACGGCACATTCGAGCCTGGCAGCCGTCTCGACGAGCACATGCTCGCTGCACGCTACGGCACGTCCCGCACGCCCGTGCGCGAAGCCCTCCGGCAGTTGGCGGCCACCGGCCTGATCGATCTTCGCCCCCGGCGCGGGGCCATCGTGGCGCTCGTCACCTCCGACCAGCTCGAAGTCCTTTTCGTCGCCATGGGCGAACTTGAGGCGACCTGCGCCCGGCTGTCAGCGCTCAGCATGACGCCGATCGAGCGCCGCCGGCTGGAGGTGCTTCAGGACGCGATGGGCGACCTCGTCGCGCAAAACGACGTGGCTGCCTATACGGCGGCAAACACCTCCTTCCACACGCTGTTCTATACCGGCTGCCACAACCCGGTGATTTCCGAGATGGCCATCGGTTTGCGCCGGCGGCTGGCGCCGTTCCGTCAGGCCCAGTTCCGAGCGGTGGGGCGGCTCGCGCGCTCGCATGCCGAGCACGCCGTCGTCGTCGGCGCCGTGCTCGCCGGCAATGCGTCAGCGGCCCACGCGGCCATGCTGCGTCACGTCAGCCTGGTCGAGGACGCGTTCGAGGAACTGCGCAATGTGCCGGCGTGAACCATGGGGTGTGAAGGCCCGCTCTCGCCGACGGTGCCCATAAAGGCGGGCACGGCGAATGGCGGCTGCGGGTCCGGTCGCGCTTATCGCGCGCGCTCCGGCGTTCGCTCAGGCAGGGTTCGGGCCGAGCCGACATAGGCCCGCCGGATCGCGCGGCTGGCCTCGCACTGCGCCTCTCCAGCAGACGTAACCGTTGCGGCATCAGGAAAGCCACGCCGCGTCGGCTTGCGGGCAGGGGCGGGCGATGGTTGCCTCAACGGCGGGTGTCGGCGGAACCGGGCGGCTCGCCAATCAGCTGCCAGGCCCGCTTGGCGCATTCGACGATGTGGTGGCAGGAGGACGTGATGGCAGCCTCATTCACCCGGGAATGGATGGAATTGCGGCGCATGGCTTCAGCCTGCAACATGATGGCGGTGAGCGCGTCGGCAATCTGGTGATGCAGTTCGCTATCGGTCCCCAGCAGGGGCACCCGCATGTCGACAGTCTGACCGCAGGCGGTCTCCCCGCCGATCAGCGCGGCCGTCTCGTCCAGGACCGACAGGCTGGGACGTTCGGACTGGGCCATGAATCGCCAATGTGAAGGTTTCATGCCAGTGAACTCCTCGTACACTGATCTGACTTTAGGGAATGTAGAGGGACCTGCCGGCGGCGCGTGTAAAAATTTGCAAATTGCCGCTGCGCGCAGATGGAACGCGGTTGCCCTGTACCCGGGCGGCGCTGTTCAGGCGGAAAGTCCGCGCGCCATTGCGCCCAACACTTCCCTGGCTTCCCTCACCACAGGCTGATCGCCGTCGCTCACGCAGCGATGGATCAATGGCGAAAGCAGGGCTTCGGCTTCGGCGGCGCGCCCCTGGGTCTGCCAGAGGCGGGCAAGGCTGATCGCCGCCTTGATTTCCCAGAACAGTGCCTGCTGCTCCCGGGCCATCTCCAGAGCCTGCGTCAAGTGCCGTTCGGCTTCGTCCGCGGCGTCGGGGCCATTTGCGAGGAGGGCGAACTCGCCGGACAGCCGCCGGAGCTCGGGGACGAACCAGCGTTCCTCGTTCTCCTCGGAGCGTGTCAGGGCTTCCGTAAGACAGGTATTGGCGCGCTCCAGCTCATTCGCCTTCGCGAGCGCCTGGGCATATTCCGCCAGGAAAACGCTGTAGTAGACGCCGTAGGCGATGCTTCGCAGCCGCCCCAGAGCATCGCCCAGATGCTTGATACCCGTGGGCAGGCTTCCCTCGCGGACGGCCATGACACCCGCGAAACACTGCCCCCAGACCTGCCAGAACTCGATGCCATCGCGCGCGGATTCGTCGACCAGCCGGGTGATGAAGCGCCGCGCCCGCGGCATGTCGTCGGCAAAGAGTGCCACCGGGCAGGCCGCCTGCACCAGCACCTGGCAGAGCGAGAGCCGATCATCGGCCGCCTCCGCCACGGCGACGATGTCGTCGACCTCGGCCATGGCCGCGTCAAACGAGCCCTGCAGCCAGAGAATACGTGCCAGGAAGCAGCGCGCCAGCACCTTCTGCTCGAACACGAAGCGGATGATCTGATCGCCGGTGACCGGCACGACATATCCATTGACCATGCGCTCGATGTGCTGGCGTGCCTCCGTCTGCCGGCCGAGCAGATGCAGGATGTAGCCGATCATGCGATGGCCGATATGGCTGTCGTTGAGGTCGCTGTGCCGCGCCGCGACGTCGGCAAAGTGATGCGCGAGAGCAAGCGCCTCGTGGAATTGACTGCGGTTGAGCCGATAGGACCAGAGACCCCACAGCGCCCGCAGCTGATAGTCGGTATCGTCGAGGCTCTCCGCGAGATCGAGCGTGCGCTGCCACGCCACGCGCGTCTCCTCGACCTGCCCCCGGATCTGCATGAGTGACCAGGCGAGGGCGGCCTGCAGGCGCATCTGGACCGCGTCACAATGCGAACTGCCGATGCGCGCCAGCGCCATCCGCACCTGTCCATGGGCCTCGGCGATGAGCTGCAGCTGGAACCAGAGCGGAACGGTGCCCAGCGTCAGCGCGACGCCGATCTCGGCATCTCCCCCCGGTGAAAAGGCCCATTCCAACGCCGCGCGGGCATTGTCGATGAGATGGCGATGGTCGCGCGTCCATTCGGGGGCCGGCTGGACCGCCCATGCCAGAGCTGCCCGATCGAGGGTATCGCGGAATATCTCGGCATGCCGGCGACGCAGCAGTTCGAGTTTGCCGCTTTCCGCGAGCTTCAGCGCGGCATAGGCGCGGGTCATGTCGAGCAGCCGATAGCGCGCCTGAGAGCCATGCACGTCGGCCGCGATCAGCGACTTCTCGACCAGGTTGGCGAGGGCGTTGACCACCTTCTCGTCGGTCGCCCCATCATCGGCGACGATGGCCATGGCATCGTCGACCGTGAAGTTGCCGGCCAGTATGGCGAGTTGCCTCAGCACAAGCTGCTCGAAGGGTGGCAGCAGCATGTAGCTCCAGTCGAGCAATGTGCTCAGCGTCTGGTGCCGTCGCAGCGCGGTTCGACGCCCTTGCAGCTGAAGGCGGAAGCGGTCATCCAGGCGGCTGGCGAGGCCCGCGACGCCCAGGCTCTCGACGCGGCCCGCGGCGATCTCGATGGCAAGCGCGATGCCGTCCAGCCGGCGGCAGAGATCGGCGACGACCGGCGCCTCGGAATCGATCAACCTGAACCCGTTGAAAGTGGCCGCGGCACGTTCCACGAAGAGCTGGACCGCCGGATATTCGAGCGCCTCGGCGCTTGTCAGGCGCTCGCTGGCGGGCGGTGCGTCGAGCGAGGACAGGCGATGGATACGCTCGCCGCGAACGCGCAGGGGCTCTCGCGTCGTGGCGAGGATATGCAGGCCCTCGCCGCCCTTGGCGAACAATTCCTCGGCGAGGGTGGAGACCGCATCGATGACGTGCTCGCAGCTGTCCAGCAGCAGCAGGCGCCGCCGCGATCGGGTCGCGGCGATGAGGCTCTGCATCGGCGCTTCCGTGAGCAGCCCCACGCCCAGCGCGGCGGCGACCGCGGCGGGCACGAGCTGCGGGTCGCTCAATGCCGACAGATCGACGAAGCAGATACCATCGCTGAAGCCGCGCGCCGACTCATGCGCGACGGCAATCGCCACGGTGGACTTTCCGATGCCGCCCGGACCGACCAGCGAAACGAAACGCTGTTCCCTCAGCAGCGAGGCGACGTACTGGACGGTCGCGGCACGGCCAATGAGGCGGGGAAGCGCCGGCGGGAGGTTCGAGGGGACGGGGCTCGGCCCCGGCGGCTTCTCCCGCGACGGCGGCGCGTCCTCGCGTTCTACCGGGAAGACGAACGAATAGCCGCGCCCGGAAATGTTGACGATGTAGCGGCGTCCATCCTGGCCATCCCCAAGCGCGCGCCGCAGCGCCGCGATATGAACCCGGAGATTGGCTTCCTCGACAAAGGTCTCCGGCCAGACCCGCTGAATGAGCTGTGCCTTGGTGACGACCTCGCCGTGATGTTCAAGCAGGACGAACAGGATGGCGCGTGCCCGGCTGCCCAGATTGACGGCCGTGCCGTCCTCCGCGAGCAGTTGCTGGGCCGGGAAATAGGTGAAGGGTCCGAAGCGTACCTGCCCGCCCGGAGGTGCATCCTGTTCAATCACGACGGTCCAATGAAGCGGTCAGTTCATTTCGGAGGAGTGGCGCGACTCTATCACCTCAATAGGACGCGCGCGATATAATTGGGTTTGCCAATAGTCTATGTCGATCCAAGGCTCAGGCGGAGGCCGCGCAGCATGTAGCGCTGCAGCCAGACGAATGTGATCATCACCGGAAGGCTCGCGACCATCACGGCAGCCATGACATCCGGCCAGTCCACCGCATAGCGCCCCGCCGTCAATGCGTTGACCCGGATGGGCAGCGTGAAGTTGGACGGGCTGCGCAGGATTGTCAGCGCCAGCACGAACTCGTTGAACGCGGTGATGAAGGCGAACGTCGCCGTTACCGCGATGGCGGGTAGCGACAGCGGCAGCACGATGAGGCCGAGTATCTGGAGCCGCGAGGCGCCGTCGATGCGTGCGGCCTCTTCGAGTTCCACCGGGATGGCATCGATGTAGCCCCGGAGCATCCAGATCGCGAAGGGGATCTGGAACGTCGAATAGAGCCCGATCAGCGCCAGCCTCGTATCCGTCAGTCCGGCCCATGCGACCATCTGGGAAAGCCCCAGCACGAGCATGATGGGCGCCAGTATCTGCGAGCCGAGAAGGGCTTGGGATGCCGCGCGCCGTCCCCGGAACCGCCAGCGGGACAGCGCATAGGCGGCGGGCAGCGCGACGAGGGTCGATACGAGGGCCGTCGAGACGGCGATGCCGAGGCTGTTGATGAGCGCCGCCCCGATTTCCGTCCGGTGCCACATGCCGATCCAGAAGGTGGCGACGTCGCCGCCACTTCCACGGCGATGGATCGTGTCGAGCACGACGGCGAAGGGGAACAGGTTGAGCGCGAGCAAGGGAAGAAGGGCGCCCCAGCTCAGCAGGCTTCGCTTAACCATGAGCGGGCCGCTCCAGCATGCGCAGCATGAGCACCGTCAGCACCCCCAGCGCGCCGAGCATGAGGATGGACAGCGCCGCCGCCTCATCCAGCCTGCCGAGGGTGAAGGCCAGCTTGTACAGATAGGTCACGAGAATGTCGGTACCGTTCGCCGGCCCCCCCTGGGTGAGGATCCAGATGATCGGGAATGAGTTCATCACATAGGCGATGTTGAAGATCAGCACGACGCAGATGAACGGCCTTAGCAGGGGCAGGGTGACATGACCCAGCCGCGCGCCGGCATTCGCGCCATCGAGCCGCGCCGCGTCGGAGATTTCCGACGGGATCGAGGAGAGGCCCGCGAGCAGGATGACCGTGCTGAACGGCACGGAGACAAGGATGGCGATCAGGATCTCGAAGGCGAAACTCGCCGGGATCGAACCGAGCCATATGACCGGGCGCTCGATCAGGCCGCTCGCCATGGCGAGCCTGTTCAACAGCCCGGCTTCGTCGCTGAGCGCGCGTCGCCAGACCACCGCCATCGAGGTGACGGAAATGGCCCATGGCGCCAGCACGAGAAACTGCGCGAGACGGCGGCCGAAGAAGCGCCGGTTCAGCACCAGCGCGGTCGGCAGGGCGATGAGCAGGGTGCCGCCCACCACCGAGCCGGTCCAGAGCGCGGTCCGCAGGGCGATGTCCGGCAGGAGCGGATCCGCCATCAGGCGCGCGAAATTGCGCAGCCCGACATTGTCCCCGATCCGGCCGAAGCGCGACACGCTGGAAAGCGACATCCGCACAAGCAGCAGGACCGGCACGAGGGTGATAAAGAAGGCGGCCGCGACACTCGGGGCGATCAGCAGAAAAAGCATCTGGCGGTTGCGCAGATGCCGCTCGTCAACGGCGGGCAAGGACGTCGTCGATTTGCCGCGCCGCATCCGTCATCGCCTCCGTGGGTGTCTTCTGGCCGATATACATGGCCTGCAGCGAGCGGAGGGTAATTTCCGACAGTTCCGACCAGCCCTTGATGGTCGGCGCGAAGCGGGCATAGCCGAGCCCTGCGGCAAAGGCGGCGATATCCGGATTGTCCCTGTAATAGCTGTCCGCCGCGCCTTCCACCGTGACCGGGAGAAGTCCCTCCGCATGGTCGAATTCGGCACGGTACCTGGCGCCGTACAGGAACTGCATGAAGTCCCACGCCGCCTTCTGGTTCTTCGACGAACTGGACAGCGTGAGGACGTCGGTCACGCCCAGCGTGACCGGCTGGGTCTGGACCGGAAATGGCAGGACGGCGTAGCGCAGATCGGGCGCTTCCGCCTTCAACTGCGGGACCAGCATCGGGTAGGCGAAGACGATGCCGATGCGCCCCTCCTTGAACAGCTTGAACACGTCCTCGCGGCTATGGGCGGTGGGCGAGGGTTCGGTGGCCTTCGCGTTGATCAGCGACATGTAGAAGGTCGCGGCGCGGATGGCTTCGGGGGATGCGAGACCGCTTTTGCCGTCCTTGAGGATTTCCCCGCCAAAGCTCCACAGCGCGTAATAGAAATAGGTGTCGACTTCGACTTCCTTGCCCGGAAGCCCGAAGCCATACGTGTTGGGCAGGGCCGCGACGGCCTTTGCCGCGGTGAAGAGGTCGTCCCACGTTTTCGGTGCCTGCACCCCCGCCTTTTGCAGCAGGTCGGTATTGACCACCATGGCGCGGGCCGAGGCCGCGGCCGGCAGGCCGAGCAACGTTCCGTTCACGCGGGCCGGCACAAGAAAGGCGGGAATGAACTTCGCCTTGAAGTCCGGCGTCGCCAGCGCATCGAGCGGTTCCAGCAGGCCATCGGCGGCCAGATCCGAGACCCACATGGTGGGGACGATCGCAATATCGGGCTGGTCGCCGCTACTGATATCGGTCGTCAGCTTCTGCAGATAGCTGTCCCACGGGATGACCTCGATCTGGATATGCGTGTCGGGATGAAGCGCCTCGTAATCGCGCGCGACGCGTTCAAGGAAGGGGCGCGTGAACCCCGAATATTCCCCGGCCGTGAACCGCAGATCGGCGGCCACGGCACCGTACAGCCCGGATGAAAAGGGCATGCACGCCAGAGCGAGCAAGAGAGCAACCAGACGCGCCATAGTCTTCTCCCCCCCGGGACAGACGAGCCGGAGCGGGACGTTAGCAATTTGGCATCGCGAGGGAAAGACACGGATCACGCGCGCCCCCTGCAATGTTGTGGCGATGCTATCTCCGCTGATCGTGTGTGGTTCCATTATACCGGCGCCGTGCTTGAGGATCGACGCAGGATGAGCAGGCCGGTGATCCTCGATATCCAGTCGCGCCAATCGTCGATCGGGAACCGCGCTCTCCGTCACAATGGCCCGGGCGCCGGCCCGGGTCATCCCCGGGTGGGTGCGGCAGCGATGCCATTCGCGGCGCCGTCGTGTTCAAGAACGGCTTTGCGGACGCCATGGTTGACCAGAGAGCGGAGGGACTTTTCCGGCGGGCCGGCGTCCGGCCTGGCCAGCGTCCGGTCTGGCCGGAGCAGCTATCGCGCGCGACGCATTTGTCACCGAACTTGGCATCGATGTCGGGCTCCGCCGGCGTGCAGCGCTCGGCGCGACATATTCCGGACACGACACTGGGCGAGACGCCGAACCGGCTACGGAATAGCCCTCCGAACGAGGAACCCCTTTAAGCCGGCAGCGCCGCGGTGCCAGCGGGCGGGCGGGCGGGCGCGGCGTGGGGCTCTCTCCGTCGCCTTGGACGATATGCGGCCCACATATGCGCGCCTGCGGCCTTGGCTCGGACGGTGCGGGTGTCGTAGCCTTTGACGGCGAGCCGGATGCTTCCCTCGCCGAGGCTCGGGTTCGGCCCTCGCGGCCCCATCACGCCTGCCACCTGACGGAATCAGAATGCGCTGGAATCCCTAGTATCGTCCGGGCCGTCATATTGCGACCGAACCGATGATCATACGCAGAATTTGAGTTTACGTGCTACGGAGCCTCTTGTTTTATGAAATACAGAATTGAAGTTGATGGCCTTAGAGCCATTGCCGTTTTGCCGGTTATATTCGGACATGCTGGATTCAGCTTATTTCACGGTGGATTTGTTGGCGTCGATATATTCTTCGTTATCAGTGGGTATTTGATAACGACGATCATCATGGGCGATCTGGACGCCGGGCGATTCTCCGTTCTGCGATTTTACGATCGCCGCCTGAGGCGCATTCTGCCAGCGCTCTTTCTCGTGATCGCGGCGACGCTGCCTTTCGCCTACCTCTGGATGATGCCGGATGAATTCAAGAACTTTGGTCAATCCATAGTCGCCACCTTGTTGTTCTCAAACAACATGCTGTTGGCGATGACGGCCGATTACTGGTCGCTCGAAAGCATGTTCAAGCCGTTGATCCATACATGGAGCCTGGGTGTCGAGGAGCAATATTATATGATTGTTCCCGTCGCGCTGTTTCTGATGTGGAAATACGCGCGAGCCTATGTGCTTCCGGCAATGGTCGTTCTGTTCATTTTCAGCCTGATGGTAGCCGTCTGGGGCGTTGCGCATTTTCCCGCCATCGCTTTCTACATTCTGCCGACCCGTGGCTGGGAATTGCTGGCCGGCGCCATTCTGGCGTACTGGCTGGCCTATCGCGCGGCCCCCTCTCCGAAGGGCGTGCGGCAGGAGGTGGCCAGCCTTGCCGGCCTCGCGATGATTGCCGGGTCGGTCGTGGGCTTTGACGATTCGTTTCTCTCGCCCGGCCTGTGGCTGCTCATTCCGGTTGGCGGCGCTGTTCTGGTCATCGCCTTTGCCGTCGAGGGCACGCTGGCCTATCGGCTGCTGTCCAGCCGCGTCCTGGTGGGCATCGGGCTGATTAGCTACAGCCTCTATCTCTGGCATCAGCCGCTTTTCGCGCTGGCTCGCATTCATGCCGTCGATCAGGTCGGCCCGCAGACCTATGCCATGCTGATCGTCGCCAATTTCATCCTGTCCTATCTCACCTGGCGATTTGTCGAGGCCCCTTTCCGAAATCGCGAGATGATCGGCCGTCGGAGCTTCATTGCCGTGTCGGTCGTCAGCTCGATCTGCTTGCTGGGGGCGGGGCTCTATCTCAACAAGACCTATGGCATGTATTGGAGAGTGTTTGACAGGAACGAGAATATCGCTGACATCGACAAACGTATCTATAACAGCCGTGTATTCGAGTATAAGAAAAGCCATTTCGACAGCGATGGACGGCGGCGGATTTTTGTTGTCGGCGACAGTTTCGGGCGCGATTTCATCAACATGACCACCGAGACATTTGATGTGAGCAACATCGAAATCGCTTACTCCGACACGGCTCAGGCCTGCATCGAGAACCGTTCTGATTCAGCGGATAAATCACTGTTCGACGCGGCCGACATCATCGTCTTTGCCAGCGGTTACGACACCCCCGACAGCATTCGGCAGCACTGCGTTCAAAGGGACATCACCTGGGCTGATGAACGCGGAAAGGAAATATTCTTCGTAGGTACGAAGCATTTTGGATATAATCTGAATTGGATAATTCAACTGTCGTCGAACGACCGAGCAAATCAATACAATAAAATTCCAGAATTTTCGCTTCGAAACCAGAAGCTCGACGAAGAGATCGTACCTTCGCCGAATTTCATATCCCTGCTGGGCGCTGTTTCGAGAGATGGCATGGTGCCCATTACCGACAATAACGGCAAGATGCTGAGCACCGATCGTCGGCATGTCACGAAATATGGCGCCATATATTTCGGCGATCACGCTTTGAAGCCCAGCGCCTATGGTGCGCTTCTCATGAGGCGCGTCGGCTCGCAATAGGTCCGGGGCTGTCTCGGGCGTGCGGCGCGGAGATCGCGGCATCGGCCCGTTCCGGCGCCGCGATCCCTGCCGCGATCCCTTGGGGAGCACCGGCGCGGCTAAGGAGTCGGCGCCGGATGAGGGGATGGGGCCGAAAGCTCCACCGCTTCGTGCCCCTCCCGGTATCCCTCCTGCGCGTCGACGAGAAAGGCGCTGACAAGGGCGTTGAAGCGGGCCGGGTTCTCGATGAACATGAAATGTGACCCTCCCTCCTCGACCTCGAAGATGACGGTGCGCGCATCCCGGATGGATCGGCCGGTCGCCACCATGGCCTGCCAGGGGACGATGCTGCGGCGCGCGCCCACGCACAGGCAGGGGCGCGTGATGCGGGCGATGACGTCGCGCCAGTCCTTGAAGGCGTGATCGTGTAGCAGCCGGGCGGCGAGAGGGCGGGGGAACAGGGCATTCTGTTCCAGAATCCACGCCATCTCCGCGGAGGGATAGGTCTCGCTGAACATGCCGGTGACGAAGGCGGCGGTGAGCGGGCCGTCATCCTGCGCCAGCCGCTCGACCAGATCCGTGGCCTCCGAGGCTGACAGGATCGACCCGGCATCCAGCCGCTCGGCCTCGGTCCAGCCCGGCGAGGCGACGATGGCGGCGGCCTGATCGACGAAGACCAGGCGATCGATATTCGCCTCGCCATAAAGCTCCAGATAGCACCAGATCACCGAGGCGCCCATGGAGTGCCCCACAAGGGTCACGTCCCGCAGGCCGTGGCCTCGGATCAACTCGTCCAGATCGGCCGCCAGCCGGGCGATGCGGTAGCCATGCCGAGGCTTGTCGCTGAGCCCGTGGCCGCGCATGTCCACCGCGAGCACGTGATGCGTGGCGGCGAGATGAGCGATCTGGAACGTCCACTCGAGCGCGGTCTGCGACCAGCCGGGGATGAGGATCACCGGCCGGCCCTCGCCCGCCGCGAGATAGTGCAGCGTGACGCCGTCGCGGGTCCGGAAAAACTGCGAGCGCCCCGATATTCCCGCGGCATTGGTCATTCTCAGCATGAAAACCGTTTTCCCTGTCGGCTGTCACGTCGCCTCGTGCCGGGCCGCGGCAATCCGCCACTAGAGCATTTTCGCGCGAACCGGCATCCGCTTCGCGCGAAAATGCTCTAGTGGCGGACCTGCCTCGACCCGAATGGATCGGCAGATTGCAGGTCGGCGAGGTTGACGGCGTCCTGCGTCGCCCGGCGCGGGTCCGCGGCCGTCAGGTCGCCCGGCGGGAGACGTTGCGCGATATCGGCGGCGCGCACCTGCGAGGGAACGGTGAAGGAGACCGTGGCGCCGTGGCCGATATTGTTCTCGGCCCGGATCGATCCGCCATGCGCTTCGACGATGGAGCGGCATATGGCCAGCCCCATGCCCAGGCCGCTGGCCTTGGTGGTGTGGAACGGCTGGAATATGCCGTTGGGATTGTCCAGCGCGATGCCGCTGCCATTGTCGCGAACGTCCACCACCATCATCTGCGCCTGATCGGTTCGGCAGGAAACGACGACTTCCCGGGCACGGCCCTCGACCTTGTCCATCGCCTGAACGGCATTGAGCATCAGGTTGACCGTGACCTGCTGGATCTGCACGCGGTTGGCGAAGGCCATGGGCAGGCCCGGCTCGATCAGCTCGCGTATATAGGCGCCATGCGCATTGGCCTCGCGCTGGATCAGCCGGACCGATTCCGCGATCAATCCGGCCAGATCGAAGGATTCCGGCACCGGCGCCTCGTTGCGCGCCATCGACCTGACGCGTGCCAGCGTCTCGGCCGCGCGGGTGGTGTTGGAAATGACGCCGTCCAGGCAGAGAGCGACCTCACCCATGTCGGGGCGGGGGCCGCTGAGCCACCGCTTCGCCGAATCCGCATAGGTCTTGATGGCCGCCAGCGGCTGGCTGACCTCATGGGCGATGGAGGCGGAAAGCTGGCCGAGCGTCGAAATGCGCGCGGCATGGGCGAGGTCGGTGGACGCCTTTTCGAGTTCAGCGCGCGCCTTGTTGCGATCGGTGACGTCGACCGCGGTGATGAGCACGCGTGCCCATGGCGTCTCGCCCGGCAGCAGCGTGGCGCGCCACAGCACGTCGATAATGTTGCCGGCCGTGGTGCGGAACTGCGTTTCCACCTCGCGCATCTGGCCGCCTTCGAGGAAGGTGGCGAAAATCTCGGCCAGCGCGGGCTCGGTCGACGGCATGTAGAAGGAAACGAAGGTCTTGCCCGTCATGGAGGTGGGGCTACCGGTGCCGAAAAGCTCCACCGTCGCCTTGTTGGCGATACGCGTGGAGCCCAGGTTGCGGACGATCGACAACTGGTCCCGGGTGGCCCGAAGCGAGTGCGGCGTCACGCCATGCGCCTGGAAGTGAGCGAGCACGCGGGACCAGTCGGACTCCCAGATCGATACCGGCGACGCATTGAAGATCGCTTCGTAGCGCTCTTCCGAAATGCGCCGCTTCTCGTCCGCGTTGCGCTCCGCCGTCAGGTCGGAACTGGTCTCGATGGTGCCGATCCGGCGCCCGAGGCGGTTTCGGCGAACCAGCCGGCGGCTGGCCAGCACGATGCGGCTGCCATCCTGCCGATGCCGCGTGATCTCGCCGGCCCACATGCCGGTCTCGGCGCGCGCGTCGGAGGCTTCCATGGATGAATATTCGGTGCGCAGCAGCTGGTCGCACGCGGCGCCCAGCGCCTGTTGGCGAGGCCAGCCATAGAGCTTTTCGGCTCCTTCGCTCCAATAGGCGATGCGATCCTCGGCGTCGCACACGATGACCGTGTCGTGGGCCAGTTCCAGGATGCGGGCCTGTTCCAGCATCGGCTCCTGCTGGCGGCCCAGGTGGAAGGCGAAGCCGGTCGCCCCGGCGATGACCAGCACACCCAGGACGAGTTGCGCGACCGCATCGGGGCTGGCTTCTGTCACCGGCGACAGGAGAAAGGCGAGGATCGCCAGCGCCATGCAGGCGACACCGGCGGGGAGCACGAGGGCGTGGCGACCGGAGAGCGCGACCAGGAACACCACGCACAGATACAGCGCCGCGATCGGCCCGGGCAGGGGGAGCCAGAAATCGGCGAGGAACAGCACGCCCGCGCCCGCCACCGCGCCGGCCAGAAAGCCGATCCCGCGCCGCCGCCCCGCGCCCGCCATCAAGGCCGGCCGCGCGGCTTTCCCGTCCTTCGCAGGCACGATCATTCCGGCACGCTGCGCGGCACGGCCCGACAGGCAACACCCACGGCCAGTTTCACGCCAAATGTCGCGCCGGGGGCCGGCTGCGAATTGAACAAGTCCGCAGGCGCCGGGACGATTGGACAATCGAGGTCGTGTGCTTTGCCAGCAACCCGAATCTGATTCATTTCAAAATTCCAGGAACGACGTCTTCTGAATAAGCCTTGGAGGTTCCCTGGGGTCTGATATTATGAATTTATCAGTTTAAATTCTTGGCTTAAAGGCATAATGGAAAAGATACATTAATTCGCGCTCCCTGCGAAACGGGGCATCCTTCCGGATGATACGGACAAAAATTCCGCATGAACAAGTTCGACGGTATCTCGGTCTTCGTTCAGGTGAACGATTCGGGCAGCTATTCGGCGGCGGGGCGCGTGCTGGGCGTCTCGGCCTCGGCCATAGGCAAGGCCATCGTCAGGCTGGAAGAGCGGCTTGGCGTGCGGCTGTTTCATCGCAATAACCGCAGCATCGGGCTGACGCCGGAAGGCGCGGTCTTCCTGGCTCACTGCCAGAACATCCTGGCCGAACTCGCGGTGGCGGAATCAGATCTTTCAACGGCCCAGGAACAGCCCAGCGGAAAGTTGCGCGTCAGCGCCCCGGTGGCCAGCGAGGGATGGACGTGCGTCTTTCTGCAGTTCATGGCGAAATTTCCCCAGATAGAACTTGAAGTCAGTTACACGAACCGCCTCGTCGATCTTGTGGAGGAGGGGTTCGACGTTGTCTTGCGGATTGGCCCGCTGCAGGATTCGCGCCTGCTGACCCGCCGGCTCGGCACGTTCAGCCTCCGGCTTGTCGCTTCTCCCGGCTATCTCGAACAGCGTGGCACGCCGGAGACGATCGGCGATCTCCTCAGCCATGATTGTCTTCGCAATCGCAATGTGTCGAGCCACCGGATCGACAACTGGCCGCTCGGCCCGGAGCATGCGCATGTCAATGCCGGCCTCGCCAATCGGCTGGTGGCCGATCATTATGCGGTGTTGCTGTCGGCGACGCTGAACGGCTTCGGCATCGGCTGCCTGCCCAGCTTCTGGGCCGACGAGCATATTGCCAGCGGAGCGCTGCGCCATCTGTTGGCCGACCAGACGGCCAATCAGCGGGCCGTTTCCGCGGTCTGGCCCGGCGCGCGCGGCTTTCCGGTCCGGCTGGCGGCCTTTGTCGATTTCATGGCCCGCAACCTGCCGCCGATTCTTCGCTGAGGCCGGCCCCGGCGGCTCGCCGTGACAGGGCCATGGGAGAGCGGCGTTGCGCCGGCGGTGAATTTGTTTTAGGTCCGGGATATTCGTCAGGACCCGGTGAAATCCCGGGTGGCTCTTCCGGCCGCCAATCCGCCGGATCACGCATAGTCAGCACCGGCGCCGCCGCCTCGTTCGCGGACGCCCGCTCTTTGCGAAGAATCCTCTCATGACATCCATGTCCCTTTCGACCTCCCGCTATTTCCGCGACTGGACCAGCACTATCCGTGCCGACGTGCTCGCCGGAATTGTCGTCGCCCTCGCGCTGATCCCCGAGGCCATCGGCTTCTCGGTGATCGCCGGCGTCGATCCCAAAGTGGGGCTGTTCGCCTCCTTCGCCATTGCCTGCGTCTCCGCCATTGTCGGCGGCCGGCCGGGCATGATCTCGGCCGCCACGGCGGCCACCGCCGTGGTCATGGTCTCCCTCGTGCGCGACCACGGGCTGCAATATCTGTTCGCCGCCACCATCCTGATGGGCCTCATCCAGATCCTCGCCGGATTCCTGCGGCTCGGTCGGGTGATGCGCTTCGTCTCGCGCTCGGTCATCACCGGCTTCGTCAACGCGCTCGCCATTCTCATCTTCATGGCGCAGCTGCCCGAACTCATCGGCGTGCCTGTCGAGACCTACCCAATGATCGCGGCGGGGCTGGCCGTCATCTACCTGTTCCCGCGCGTGACCAAGACGATTCCCTCGCCACTGGTCGCCATCGCCGCGCTCACGCTGTTCGCGTGGTGGAGCGGCATGGACCTGCGCACGGTGGGCGATCTCGGCGATCTGCCCTCGGGTCTGCCGGTCTTCACCCTGCCGGACGTGCCTCTCAACCTGGAAACCCTGCAGATCATCCTGCCCTATTCGCTGACGCTGGCCGCGGTCGGCCTGCTGGAATCGCTGCTCACCGCGCAGATCGTCGACGATATGACCGACACGACGAGCGACAAGAGCCAGGAATGCCTGGGCCAGGGCACCAGCAACATCGCCTCGGCGCTGATCGGCGGCATGGGCGGCTGCGCGATGATCGGCCAGTCGGTCATCAACGTGACGTCCGGTGGGCGCGGGCGGCTGTCCACCTTCGTCGCCGGCGGCTTCCTGCTCTTCCTCATCCTTGTGCTGGACGACCTCGTGCGCATCATCCCGATGGCGGCGCTGGTCGCGGTCATGATCATGGTGTCGATCGGCACCTTCTCCTGGCGCTCGATCCTCGACATGCGCACCAATCCGCGCTCGTCCACCGTCGTGATGCTGGCGACCGTGATCACCGTGGTGACGACGCATGACCTCGCCATCGGCGTGCTGGTGGGCGTGCTGCTGTCGGGCGTGTTCTTCGCGGGCAAGGTCTCGCAGCTGGTCGCCGTCAGCGAGCATGTCGATGAGGCCAGCGGCCGCGTGACCTATGTCGTCAATGGCCAGATCTTCTTCGCCTCGTCGGACGTACTCCTGCGCGGCTTCGATTTCGACCGGCCGGTCCGTGAGGTGGTGATTGACCTGACCGACGCGCATTTCTGGGACATCACGTCCGTCGGTGCCCTGGACAAGGCCGTGCTGAAATTTCGCAAGGCCGGCGCGCATGTCGAGGTGGTCGGCCTCAACGAGGCCAGCACCGCCATGGTCGATCGCTTCGCGACGCATGACAAGGGCAGCCTCGCGCCAGGCTCCCCGCACTGAGGCGTCACGCACCGGCGAAGGCGCCGGGCAGCAGGGCGGCCCGGCTCAGTTTTCGGCGGGCAGGCTGCGCAGCCAGGCGATGAGGGCGTCGACATCGCCCGGCACCAGCTGCGCATAGGCCTTGGCCTGCATGGGCGCCGCCAGCTTGCGACCGTCCGGCGTGATTCCCTCCACCAGCGCGCGGCGGATCGCGTCGTCACTCCAGCCGGCCAGCGCGCGCGGCGTGATGTCGGGCGCGACGACCACACCCCATGGCCCCTCGAAGCGTGCCCCGCCGCGCCCCAGCCCGGTGGTGAGATCGGGCTCGCCATCGGCGCCGGGTGTGGAATGGCAGCTGAGGCAGCGCGCCAGCGTGCCGAGATAGCGGCCCGGCTCGATCCGCGCATCGTCCGCGGACCCGCTCGCTTGAGTTCCACTTGCCTGGGGCATGGCGGCGGCGGGTGCCGGCGGCACGGCATAGCGAGGCGCGGCGACGGCATGGCTCACCGGCGGCAGCGCGCGCAGATAGGCGATGATTGCCGCGAGATCCGCAGGCGTGAGCCCGGCATAGAAGCCATAGGGCATGGAGGCCGACATGCGGGTGCCATCGGGCCGCAGGCCATGGGTGATGGCGCGCCCGATCGCCTCATCGCTCCAGGCGCCGATGCCGGTTGCCTTGTCGGGCGTGATGTTGGAGCCCTGAACCGTGTAGGCCGGCGTCTCGATCATCCGCCCGCCGGCAAAGGGCTTGGCGGAAGGTCCCGGAATGGTGTGGCAACGGCCGCAGATCATCACGGCGTTGACGAGATAGCCGCCGCGCGCCACCGCGTCCTCGCCCGCCTGCGCGGCCGGCGCCGCTCCCAGCAGGGCCAGCGATGCGGCGGCCAGCGCGATGATGCCCAGTATCCTCATGCTCTCCCCCCGGTTTTCCCGGCTTGTCTCTCAGGGCCGCACACCCTCGGCGGCCGGCCCGTCGTCTTCCGGCGCGGGCAGCACAACGAGGCTGCGCGGCCCCGCGCCCACGGCAATATGGTCCGTTCCGCGCGCGCCGGCGATATCGAGGATGACCACCGCGTCGCCCGCCCAGCTGGCCATCGCCGCTCGCCGGGAATCCAGCGCCACGATGCCTTCGGGATAGTCGCCGAGGCGGGTCCGCGCGATCACGCGGTCGGAGGCTGCGTCAATGATCGCCACGGTGCCGCCCTGCTGGTTGGCGACGAGAATGGCGCGACGGTCGGGCGTCGCCGCCACGCCATAGGGCATCAGCCCCACCTTGACGCGGGCGGTTTCCACGTGCGTCGCCGTGTCGATCACCGAGAGGTCGCCGCTCTGCACATTGGCGACATAGAGCCGCTCGCCGCCCGGCGACAGTGCCAGCGCGAAGGGGGCGCGGCCGGTCGCGATCGTCGCGGTCCGGGTCATCGCGGCGATGTCGATGACGCTGACCTGCTGGCTTTCACGGTCGGCGACATAGGCGCGCCCGGCTGCCGCGTCCACCACGAGGCCGGCCGGGGAACGGCCGGTTGCCGCCCGGCCGGTCTCGCGCCCCGTGGCCGCGTCCACGCGGATGAGCGCGTTCCCCGCCCAGTCGGTGACGAGGAGCGCACGGCCCTCCTCGATGACGGCAATGGCGAAGGGTTCGCGCCCGACGCGGAAGCTCGCCTCCAGCCGTCGCCCGGCCACGTCGATGCGCGAGACGAGGCCGGGGTCGGGATGCGTCACATAGAGCGTGCGCCCATCCGCTGACGCCGCGATGCCGGCGGGCACGCGCGGCACGGCGATTTCCGCGACGACCACCGCCGCATCGGCGTCGATCAGCGTAACGACGCCCGCCTGCTGCGAGACCACGGCGACTATCGGCCCGGCTTGCGGCACGACTTGCGGCACGACTTGCGGCCCGGCCTGCCCCGGCGCGGCCGGCACCGGCAGGGTGACGATGAGCGCGAGGATTGCCGCCCGCGGCCATCCGGCGGGGCGCCGCGCCCGCCGGCTCATTTCACGGTTGCCTTCGCCTTCAGCCCCTCCAGCCCCTGCCGGATGAAGTCCGTCATGGCGGCGATGGCGGCGTCGTCGTTCAGTTCCTCGGGCGGCTCGTTCGTGGTATCGGCGCGGTAGAAGCGGGCATCCCAGCGCACGGCGCTGCCCGTGCCGGCCGGCGTTACCTCGATGGTGGCGGTGTAGAAGCTGACCGGGATCGCTTCAGTATTCTCCTTCAGCAGGCGGTAGGAGACCCTGCGCGCCGGTGCATCCACCTCGTCGAGCCCCTCGGTGATCTCTCCCTTGGCCAGCGTGAGCACGCGCTCGGCGCCGGCCGTGCTGCCGCCGGTGAGCGTCACCTTTTTCACCAGCGGGTTCCACTCGCCGATGGAACCGAAATCGCCCACCAGCTTCCATACCTGATCCGGGGATGCCGCGATCATTATCGTCTCCTCGGCCCGCTGCGGCGTCGGGCCATGCGCGGCAAGGGGCGCGAGCCCGGCTGCGACAAGGCCGAGGGAGACGGCGAGAGAGACGGTGCGGGCAAGTCGATGCAGCATGTCGGTTTCCTTGGCATCAGGCGGGAAGTCGCTCGGGCCGGCGGCCGACCAGCGCGCCCGCCGTGAACAGGAGGGTGAGGCAGAGGAGCGCCAGCGCCGCCGGGATCGCGGCGATATCGACGCGCAACGCCACCGGGCGAACCCGTGTGTTCGTGTCCACCACGGCCACCAGCGCGCCGGCATCGCGCAGTACCGCGAAGCCGAGCCCGGTCTGCGCCGCGAGGTTGCCCAGGTGGCCTTCGCGCAGGGTGCTCAGATGCTCGGTGCCGGTTGCCGCCTCGCCGCCCCACGGCGCATTGCGCGGGTTCCAGCCGGCCCGCGACGGCGCATCGGCGGGCGGGGGGCCGGAGCGGTCTTCCTGCGGCACGTCCTGCTCGGCATAGAAGCCGGTCTCGCGGCCATCCGCGTCGAATTTCGGAATCGGGGAGGGGTTGGGCGAGCCGACCCCCACGATGACCCCGGCCACCTTGCCCGGCTCGCCCTCGAAGGCGGGCAGCGCGCCCCCGGCAAGCGGCGGGGCCTCCTGCCCGTCGGTCAGGAATACCAGGTCGGCGGGAAGGCTGGCGGCGATGGCCAGCGCCGCGTGGACCCCGCGCGCGACATGGCTGTCGCCCTCCCACGCCATGCGCCAGTCGAGCCCCTCCAGAGCACCGTCGATCGCCGCATAATTCTCGCAGACCTCGGCCGGCTCGAAGAGCAGGAAGCTGCGCCGCTCGGTGAAGATGCCCAGACCCAGGCGCGATTGGCAGGGAAGCGCGGCGAGGAGATCGCGCGCCGCCCGCTTGGCCACCGCCAGACGCGCGGTGGGCGCGCCGTCGACCTCATAGTCGCGCACATTCATGCTGCCGGTGACATCGATCACCACGAGCAGGTCGCGCGCCTCGCGCGTCAGGGTGAGGCGGGGCAGGAACAGTGCGGCGACGAGCGCGAGCAAGGCCGTGCCGAGCAGCCAGAACCGCCAGTCGCGCAAGGTGCCGGGAGGCGCGCGCATCACGGCAGGCCCTGCGGCACGCCGGGCAGGTCGGTCCATAGCCGCTTGGCCGCCTCGGGAGGCAGGTCCTCGCCCGAGGTCTCGATCTGCGGGAAATCGCGCACCAGCCGCATGGCGATGTCGAGATTGTATTTCGCGTCCCACAGGCCGGGATCGAGTCCCAGCGCGCGGCGATAGCCTTCCTTGGCGAGGCGGACCAGCGGCACGGCGGGATCGATCTCGTTGATTTCCAGATGCGAGAGCGCCGCCCGCAGCCGCGCATTGGCGAGGTCGTAGAGGGCGGTTGCCACGATGGGCGTGTCCCCGGTCGCCATGATGCGGTTGACGAGCGGCTGGGCCTCCTCGAAACGGTCGCGGGTAGCGAGGAAGCTGAGCCGCGCGAGCAGCAGCGCGGGCCGCGCGTCGGCATCGACCGGAATGTCGCGCCCGCTCGCCAGCGCCGCGATGTCGGCATTGGCGAGCCGGTCCTGCACGAGGCGCAGCCCGAACCAGCCGGCCGCTCCGAGACTGGCGACAAGCAGCAGCAGGAGCGCGAGGAGAAGGAGCCGTTCCGTTCTCATGCCGCCCTCCGCACCGGCGTGGCGCCCGTGCGCCCGGCACCGGCCTGCCCGCCATTTGCCTGCCCGCCACCCGCCTGCCCGTGCGGCGTGACCCGCGTCAGCGCCCGCTCGCCGAGCTTGGCGGCCAGCAGCACGGCGATGGCGACAGCCGCCACGGCAAAGG
Organism: Ancylobacter amanitiformis; assembly: GCF_030814815.1. GTDB lineage: Bacteria > Pseudomonadota > Alphaproteobacteria > Rhizobiales > Xanthobacteraceae > Ancylobacter > Ancylobacter amanitiformis. The sequence continues at coordinate 25,985 of NZ_JAUSVR010000007.1, forward strand.
CCGTGTGGGCGAAATCGCGGCGCGGCACCCGCTCGACATAGGCGATGGGGCGCGTCTCCTGCCGGTCGATCTCGGCGATGGCGCGCTCCACCGCCTGCGGGCTGGTCGCTTCGAACGCCTGATAGGGCACTCCGAGGCTTTGAAGGAACAGATGCAGATGGCGTTCGGGATTGGCCTGCGGCGTGTCCTCGCCGGGCGGGGGCGTGTCGAAAATGCCCTTCGATCCCCGCGAGCGCAGGAACAGCCAGTAGAGATGCACCGGCGTACGGATGACGGCGTCGCGCAGCGCCTCCTGCACGCGCCGGTCGATCAGTGCCGCCCCGTCGGACACCAGCAGGATGGCGCGCGAACTCTCATTGGCGTCGTCCGCGAACGAGTCGAGCGCCAGCGCGAGGCCGCGCCCGACATCGGTAAAGGCGAGGCCCGGCCGGTCGATGGCATTGATGGCGGCACGCACCACGTCATGGTGGTCCGTCAGCGGCAGGATCGGCATGGGCGAGGTCGAGAAGGCCGCGACGCCGATGCGATCGCGCGGGCGCCGCCCGATGAAATCGACCAGAAGCCGCTTGGCAACCACTGATTTCGCCTCCTGGTCGCCGCTCGGCGCCCGGTCGGCGAAGCTGTTATCCATGCTGGAGGAACGGTCGAGCAGCAGGACGAGATGGGCCCCCGTGCCCTGCCGGGTGATGGCCTGCTCGCGCTGGTGAAGCCCGGCCAGCCCAAGCGCGATCGCCGCGATGGCAATGCTGCCGGCGAGCCGCAGGCCGAGGCCGAGCAGCCGCGACAGCACGTCGTCCGGCACCAAACGGATCGAGGCGATACCGCGTCGCACGAAGGGCGTTGCCGCCCAGGGCAGAAGCGCGAGGGCGAGCAGCAGCAGCAGCAGCGGCTGGTCCACGCCCCAGTCGCGCGTCAGGCTTGCCGCCATTCCCGCCGCCGCGTTCATGCGCTGCCCCGTTCCACCGCGCGCAGGCGTCGGGCGAGGGCGAGGACGTCCTCTGGCGCCAGTTCGCGCGCCGCCGCCGCCGGGTCTTCGCCGAAGAACAGCCGGCGCGAGGCGGCGAACAGCCGGCGCACCTCGCCCTCCACGGGCGCAAAGGCGGGATGGGCGGCGAAGAAGCCCGGCAGGTCCTCGGCGAACACCCCGGCGCCCGCCGTCGCGTCGAAGGCGCGGTGCAGGGCAACGAGCGCGCGGCCATAGGCTGGCGGGGACGAGGTGGAGGGGGCAAGCTCGGCCGTGACCGCCCGCGCCGCGCGGGCGAAGGGACGCGTGCGCCGCCGGCCGAGCGGCCCCCATCCCAGGTGCCACGCCAGCAGCAGCAGGGCGAGCAGCGCGCCTATGAGCGCGACCCCCAGATGGCGCAGCGTGCCGGCGGTGGCGATCCGGGGCGGCGCCATGTCGGGGCGCAGCGCCATCGTCGTGCCGCCGGCCGAGGCGACGATCTCGCGCAGCGGCGACATGAGGAACGACCAGGACGGCACCGACAGCTCGATCCGGCGCCCGCCATCGGCGGCGGTCAGTGGCAGGGCGGGCAGGTCGAGCCGCTTGGGCTCCAGCGGCGCGTAGAAGGTCTGGTAGGCGAGGTGAAGCGTGTAGCGCTGCACGCCGTCCGCCACGCCCCGGTCGTCCAGCCGCACATCCCTCAGGTCCAGCCAGTAGCTCAGCGCGCGCGGGCGCGGCAGCGAGGCGGGATCGAGCCGGAACGGCGCGTCGAGCGCGATCTCGGCGCTGAGCTCGATCGTGTCGCCGATCGTGTAGCCGAACGGGCGCGGCGCATAGAGATCGACCGCGCGGACCTGCGCCTGAGCGGCGGCACCCGCAAACAGCGGCGCGAGCAGGAGCAGCAGGCCGGCGGGGAGACGAGGGGGCGCTCTCACTCAACCCTCCAGCAGCCGGCGGGCGAGCGCCTCGTGGTCGAGGCGGTCATGCAGCTCGAAATCGCGCAGGCCGCGCCGGGCGAAGCTGTGCGCCAGCGCGGCGCGGTGCTCGCGCGCCCGCATCTGCCAGCGCTCGCGCAGGCCCGGCCGCATGAAGACGAGGCGGGAGGCGCCGCTTTCCAGATCGGCGATCTCGATCAGCCCCCAGCGCGGCAGGGCGTCTTCCAGCGCGCTGTCGGCGACCCGCACCGGGATGACGTCGTGCCGCCATAGCGCATCGAGCAGCCGATCGAGTTCATCCAGCGGCATCAGGAAATCGGAGACGAGGAAAACCAGCGAGCGCCGCGCCGGCAGGCGCTCGGTGGCTTCCATCAGCCCGGCCGTGCCGCGCCCCTGCGGCCGCACGGCCATCAGCCGCTGGCGCACCTCTTCCTCCAGCCCGCGGCGGCGGGCCAGCGGCAGGCTGGCCTCCTCGCGCAGATGCGCGTCGCACGAGAACAGCGCGAAACTGTCGCCCGAGCGCACCGCCGAGAGGGCGAGCAGGCCGCAGAGATCGGCAACGCGCCCGCGCACCGCCTCGCCGAAGCGCATCGATCCCGACACATCCACCAGCGCCGCCACCGCCACCGCACGGCGCGGCGCGAACTGCCGCACATGCAGGTCGCCGAACGGATCGCGCAGCGAGGCCCGCAGGTCGAGCCGGCGCGGGTCGGGCTGGCGCAGCAGCGGCACGAGGCGGCGAAATTCGCCCTCCATGCCCTCGCCATGTCCGGGATGGGCGCCGGGAAACACCCCCTCCGGGCGCCAGCGCAGGCGATAGGCCAGGGGGGCGTGAAGGGGCGTGTGAACGGGTGCTTGCGGGCGATGCGTGCCGGGCGCTTCGCTCATGGCGCGGGAACCCGCGCGAAGACGCCGGCGATGAGGTCGCCAACCAGCCGGTCGCGGCGCATCTCATAGACCGGATCGATGAAGATGCGATGCGCCATCACTTCCGGGAACACGGCGCGCACATCCTCCGGCACGACCATGTCGCGGTTCTCGATCCACGCGCGCACGCGGGCCGCGCGCATGAGGTAGCTCATGCCGCGCGGGCTGGCGCCGCCCTGGACGAGGCGCGCCATGTCGACATTGTCGACATCGATGCCGTGCGCGTGCGGCTCGCGCACCGCCTGCCACAGCGCCATCACATAGGCTTCCAGCGCCGGACTGGTGGTGACGCCGATCTGGATGACGCGCGCCACCGTCTCCAGCGCCTCCGGTTCCAGAATCCCGGTCTGCACCTCGCCGAGCAGCGTATCGACATTATGGAAGCGCGGATCGAATACCAGGCTGCGCCGTGCGGTATCGTCCGTCGGCATGGCGACCTGCAGTTCCATCAGGAAGCGGTCGCGCGCGGCGGCCGGCAGCTCGAAGGTTTCTTCGCGCTCCACGCGGTTGCGGTCGGCGAAGACCTGCACATGGGGGAAGCGGTATTCGCGGTTGAAGGCGGACAGCGAGCGCTCGGCCATCAGCCGCAGCAGCAGCGAATGGACCTGCGGCCGCGCGCGATTGATCTCGTTGAAGAAGAAGACGGACAGATCCTCCCCCTGCTTCAGCAGCGGGCCGGGATCGATGCGCGGCTTGCCGTCCTCGCCGAGATGGGCGTGATAGATCAGGTCGGCCGGCATCAGGTCGATCGTGCCCTCGATCCGCTCGAAGGCGCCGCCAATGGCGCGGGCCAGGGCGCGCAGCAGCGTCGTCTTGCCGACACCGACATCGCCCTCCAGCAGCACATGGCCGCGCGCGAAGGTGGCAATGGTCAGCAGCCGGATGACGCGCTCCTGCCCCAGCACGACCTTGCCGATTTCGCTCTCGACGCGCAGCGCGCGGGCGCGCCAGTCCGACAGGATGGAATCCGGCTCGCGAACGAGACGCATGACGCTGGTTCCTCAGCCATGGGGCGCACGCAACGGCGCTCGGCGTCCCCGAAAAGATGGCGCGGTCGGCGCCCGCGAAATCTCGCGAAACGCCGACCGCGCCAGTTGCCCACGCCCGGACAAGGCCCGGAGGATCGTGGACGGACAGGAGAAAGGCGCGTCCGTCCGCAGGTGGGTTCTCGAAAGCCGCTGCCGCTCGGCTGGAAGCAATCTCGGTGAACTGCGCCCGGAAACGCCTCGCGGCATTTCCGGGCGCAGGGAAGGATGGTTGGCGCCTGGCGCGTCTTCGAGCGAGACGAGTACCGGTTCGCGCTCGGGGGGGCGCGCTCAGGGAGCGCACTCGGCGAACCGGGTCTCGCTGAAAAGGCTCTAGTTCGCGCTCGGAATCTTGCTGACGTCGTAGACGAACTTTCCGGTCTTCTGGAAATAGTCAACGCGCTGGGCGTTGCGCGCCTCCATGCCCTTGATCGATTCCTGCTGCTTGTTCAGCTCGCGCGGGTCATGCTTGGGATCGTATTTCGAGCCGGCGACCTGCGCGGGATAGCCGGGCTTGGGCTCCCAGCAATTGCCCGGCGCCTTGCAGTTGGTGCCGTCATAGGCGGCCGCGCCCACCACCATGGCGAGCCCGAACGCCGCGGTGCCGGCGATGAGGCAGCTGAACTTAAGGCCCTGGTCGACAAGTCGGGTGTTCGTGCGCGTTGTAGTCCCTTTGGTCGTCCCTTTGGTCGCTCTCATGGTCGTTCTCCTCGTCGTTTCCATCAGTTCTGTGTGCCGGCGGTTCAGTCCGCCGTGCCGCCGCACTGCGCGGGCAGCGCGTCGGATGGTTCGATAGGGTTGGCGTGCTCATCGAACGGCTTGAATGTGCTGCGCTGCTCGCTGGTCAGCCACACGGCGCCCTTCGGGTCATCCTTGTAGAGGTGGCGGATCCACGACATGACGAGCAGCATCTCGTTCATGTTCAGCGCGCCGTACATCGGGCCCATCTGGCCGTTGGCGCCGCCGAATATGGTCTCGAACAGACCCTGATCGGTCTCGTTCTTGGGGTAGGTCCAGTAGGCGTCGTTGAGGCCCGGGCCGATCTTGCCCTCGCCATAATGGCCATGGCAGCCCGAGCACATGGAGAGGAACAGCTCATGCGCCTTCGGCAGGCAGACGGGCTTCTCGTTGTAGATGTTGACGCCCGTCTGCAGGAACGTCTTCACCGCCTCGGTGTCGCGTCCCTCTTCCGGCGCCTCCGCGAGGTCCAGCGGCTGGCCGGTGATCGTGTTGGTGAGCATGATCGCGGCGCGGGCGCCGAGGGCGAGGCTGCCGATCGTCACGAGCACGGTGGCGGTCTTGATCAGGGTTGTCTTTTTCATCGATTCTTTCGCATCGCGGGGCGGACGCCGCGTCAGGTGTTCGGGTCCAGCAGCGGGATGCCTTCCTCGGTCAGGATCGCCTCGATCTGCGGGCGGGCCTTTTCGAGTGCCGCGTCGATCTCGGCGCGCAGAGCGGGGTCGTTCTTGCGCACTCCGACCGCCTGATCGTAGTGCATCGGGATCGGCGCGGCGTTCGGCCGGTCGATATCGGTGCTGATCAGGGTCATGCGCAGCGGCGTCGAGGAGGCCTTCACATAGCGCGCGACTTCCGGCGCGAAGGCGATGGCGACATCCGCTTCCCCGTTCGCGACTTCCGTGACCAGCCGGTCGCCGGGCACCTGGACCCACTGGTTGCGGCGCGATTTGAAGTTGACCAGCGAATACATGTAGGCGGCGTTGTCCTCGAACCGGCCGATGCGCTTGAGGATGGTTTCCGCCGGCGAGTAGAAGCGCACCGCGAAACGGGCCTGATCCTTGATCTGCCCGTCCTGCCAGTCGCTGGCGGTGATGTTGCGGTCGGCCTTGGTCACCAGCACGTAGCCGGTGCGGTAATAGGGCTTGGAGGCCAGTACGCGCTCGTCGCTGACATCCACGCCCATCACGAGGTCGCAATGATTCTTGTCGAGTTCATCGCGCACCAGGTAGATGCCGGGCTGCTGGGTCCGCACGAAGACCGGCTTGCGGCCCATGGTCCGCGCCAGCACGACGGCGATGCGGTCCTCGAAGCCGGAGGAATCGGCGGCGGAAAACGGCGCCTCGACGGTGGATGAGCAGATGCGCAGTTCGCCGGGGTTGCTGGCGGCGGGCTTGTCTGCCTCCACCGTCGCGGCATGCGCCGCCATGGGCAGCAGGAGGGCGGCGAGGGCGACGGCCGTGCTGAGGCCAGCCGCGATGGTGAGCCGGCTGACGGATTGACATTTGGGCATGACATTTCCTCCGCGAGGGCGGTTGACGCGCGAGCGGGCTTCGCCCGTGGCGCCGGGGGTGTCAGGAACGAGGATCGGAGAGAGGCGGCCGCCCGGCCGGTGAAGCGGGTCGGGCGGCCGCCGGGGTGCGATCAGCCGCCGGTGCGGAGGATCTGCGTGGAATATTCGCCGACATTCGGGTCGTCATAGGGACCCTTGCCGTCGAGCGAGAACACCATCACGCCGCCGCCCATCTGGGTGTAGTGCTGCAGCTGCTTGAAGGCGCCCACCGAGCCGAGGCCCGCCGTCGGGTCGTTGAGGTCGAACACCAGGCCCACGCCCGGCCAGCCGCCGACGCCGTAATAGATGGCGACATACTGCGTGCCGTTATGCGTATAGGTCATGGGGTGGCCGATCACGCCGGACGGCAGCTTGAACTTCCACAGCAGTTCGCCGGTATCGCTGTCGCGCGCCTTGATGAAGCCGTCCAGCGTTCCGTAGAACACCACGCCGCCAGCGGTGGCGAGCGTGCCGCCCCAGGCCGCGAAGCGCTCCATCACTTCCCACTTGTACTTGTTGTTGATGGCATCATAGGCCTTCACCTGGCCCAGGCCCTCATATTTCTGCCGGTCGCCCTTGGGGCCGGGATACATGCTCAGCGTCGCGCCGACGAAGAACTGGCCCGCCCGGTAGGGCAGCATGAAGGGCTCCCAATCCATGCAGATATGGTTGATGCCCATGAAGAAGGACTTGCGCTCGGGGTCGTAGCTGTCGTGGCCCTGGTTGTGGTAGCCCATGGCCGAGGGGCAGATGTCGCGGCCCTTGTGGTCCATGCGGGTGGCATATTCCGGGTCGCGCTGCGGCAGGCCGGTCTTGAGGTCGACCTGCTTCACCCAGTTGACCGTGTCGTCGATCTTGTCGGCGGAGACCAGATCGCCATTGGTGCGGTCGAGCGTGTAGACGATGCCGTTGCGGTCGGGATGGGTGAGCAGCTTGCGGCTCTTGCCCGTCTTGTCCTGCTGCTCGGAAAGCATCATGACGTTGACGCCGGCATAGTCCCATTCGTCATGCGGGGTCTTCTGGTAGCCGAACTTGGCCATGCCGCTGTCGATGTCGCGGCCCCAGATGGTCATGGTCCACTTGTTGTCGCCCGGGCGCATGGTCTCGTTCCACGGCGCCGGGTTGCCGGAGCCGTAATAGAACAGGTTGGTGCCGGGGTCGTAGGCATACCAGCCCCAGTTGGTGCCGCCGCCGATCTTCCACGCCTCGCCTTCCCACGTCGCCTGGCCGAGGCCCTTCTGGCCGTAATGCGGGTTGGCGCTGTTGAAGTCGTCGGCGAGGCGGACTTCATTGTCCGGGCCGGTGGCATAGGCGCGCCACTTCTGGGTGCCGGTCGGGATGTCGTAGGCGGTGACATAGCCGCGCACGCCCAGTTCCGCGCCCGAGGAGCCGATCAGCACGCTGTCCTTCACCACATAGGGGGCGATGGTGAGCGTGGAACCGACCTTGATGTCGGAGTTTTCGAGCTTCCAGTATTCCTCGCCGGTCTTGGCGTTGAGTGCCACCACGTTGCCGTCGAGCTGGGTCTTGATGATGAGCGGGCCGACCTTGTCATTGCCCGGCCAGTAGGCGAGGCCGCGATTGACGACGTCGCAGCAGGCCACGGCGCGGGCGGTCGGATTCTGCTTGGGCTTGTGCTGCCACAGGATCTTGCCGGGCTCGTCGAGGGAGACCGCGAAGGTCGTGTTCGGGAACGGGGTGTGGATGTACATGACCCCGTCGACCACCAGGGGCGTGCCTTCATGCCCGCTGAGGACGCCGGTCGAGAACGACCAGGAGGCCTTCAGCTGCTTGACGTTCTGCTTGGTGATCTGGTTGGCTTCGCTGAAATTGTTGGCGCTGTAGTTCTTGCCGGTCATCGGCCAGTTGTCGGTGCTCTTGGACAGCTCGTCGAGCTTGTCATTCGCAGCCGCCGGCGCCGGCGCGCCGAGGCTGACCGCGGCCGCCAGGGCGGCGGCGACGGTGAGCGCGGACACCGAAGAGTAAATTCGGCTCATGTGGTCTTCCCTCGCGTTTCCAAATCCCAGGTCGTCCTGCATCCCTCCCGGCCGAAGCCGGGACGCCGCGAACGTCATTGTTGTGTTCTCGTCCGGACCGACACGATGGCGCGTTTGTTCGAAATGTTCTGAAAGCGGAGGAGAACTCTTAGGATATTCTAATTATTGACGCGCCTTCCTGAGTATTCTTTCTCTCAACCGAATTTGGTGTCTGTAGGCAAGTTGGACAATTTGACCGGGAACTATTCCCTGCCGAAAGGGATAAGACCCGATTCCTCCACGTGAGCCTTGCCGTGACGCATAGGAAATGGTTTATTTTCAGGGTCTTGGTTCGGCAGGCCGCGTGTGGGGTGGCGCGCGGAAGCGGCAGGCATGGTTTCGCCCGGCGCGAACTGGCAACGTAAAGATGAACGAACCTCTTTCATGAATAAGAAGTTTATAAGTATTGATGGGAAACGCTCCACCATTCGTCGCCCGCGCCATCACGGCGTTCGCGCTCGCCTTCCTGCTCGCGGGATGCCCGGGCGAGAGCGAGCCGGAGACGCGTGAGCGGGTGGCGGCGCCGGCGGCGGACATGATCGCCCGCAAGGACTGGCTGTCGCCGACCGACCCGACCGACCCCGCTCTCTGGCTGGCGAGCCGCGAGGCGGGCCGCGACGTCGCGCCGACGGCGCCCGCCGTCGGCCGCTGGAATGAGGTGTTGCGGGATGCCGATCAACGCTTCGGCGAAAGCGCGCGCATGATCGCCAACCGCGCCGCGCAGCTGGAGACCATGCTGCGCGAGCGCGGCATCGACGAGCCGGCGCATGAACTGGTGGCCGATTTCGCCCGTCTCGCGGACAAGGGCTCGCGCAGCGGCTTCAGCGACCTGTGCCAGCACTATGACAACCTGCGCAAGCAGGGGCTCACCCGCGCGGACGCGCTCGCCCGTCTCTCGCGTGAGAACGGGCGGCCGGAGGGGGCGGGCGATGAGGCCAGTGATGAGACGGGTGATGAGGCGGCGCCGGGCGACGCGCCGGTGCCGGTGCGCCCATGATCCCCTTTCTCCCCGATGGAGTCCGGGCATCGCGCTCGTTCGGCTTCTGGCAGCGCCAGCCGCTGCGGCGGCAGGTGATGGCGGCGGTGATCACCATCAACCTCCTGGCGGCGCTCGCGGCCATATCCGTCATCGTGGTGAATGCCCGCCGGGCGACCGAGGCGGAGATTCTGTCCTCGCTCACCGTCGCCGAGCGCTTCGTGCAGGAGACGGTCGACCGCCTTGCCGGCAGCGTCGGCGGATCGGCCTCGCTCCGGCAATTGCCGCTGCACATCAGCGGGTTGCGTCATGTGCGGATTTCCATCGTCGACCAGAACGGCGCGGTGCTGGATATCCCGGCCGCGGCGACGGAGGAGGGCGCCCACGCGGTCAGCGAGGTTCCGGGCTGGTTCGGCGCGCTGGTCAGCGTCAGCCGGCCCGAGCGGATCATTCCGGTCATCGAGAACGGCGTGACCATCGGTTCGGTGCGGGTGCGGGGCGAGGCGGCGGATGAGGTCGCCGAGGTGTGGTCGGACATGTCCGACCTCGCCGTGCTGGCTTTCGTGGTGAACATCGCCATCCTCGCGGCGCTCTTTCTGGCGCTCGGGCGGCTGCTGCTGCCGCTGCAGACGCTCTCCGCCGGCCTGCGCGAACTGGAGACGGGCCGCTTCGAGCACCGGCTGCCGATACCCGCCGTGCGCGAACTGGCGCTGATCGCCGCCCGCTTCAATGCGCTGGGCGGCGCGCTGAAGGCGGCGCGCGACGACAATGCGCGGCTGAACGAGCGGCTGATCCGGGTGCAGGACGACGAACGCCGGCAGATCGCCGCCGAACTGCACGATGAACTGGGCCCTTGCCTGTTTGGTCTCCGGGCCAATCTGGAATCGATCGATCGACTGGCGGCGCGGGGCCCGCTGGATCGCGCCCGCCAGCTTGCCGAGCGCACCTCGGCCATGGCCGATATTCTGGATCGGGTACAGGAACTCAACCGCCGGCTGCTGCGGCGCATCCGGCCGATGGCGCTCGGCCATGTGCCGCTGTCGGATGTCGTGGCCGATCTTCTGGCCGATTTCGAGCGACACGCGCCCGACCGCGGCTTCGCTCTCACGATGGAGGGCGTGGCCGAGCGCTATGGCGACAGCGTCGACATCACCATCTACCGCTGCATCCAGGAAGCGGTCACCAATGCCCTGCGCCACGGGCAGGCGCTCAATATCTCGGTCGAGGTGAGAGAGGAGGCCGGCACGGGGGCGATCCGGCTGGTCATCACCGATGACGGCAGGGGCGTCGAAGCCGGGAGCACGCCGGGCTTCGGCTTCATCGGCATCGAGGAGCGCATCGGTGCTCTCGGTGGCCACTGGCGCATCGGCGCCGTCGATCCGTGCGGCACACGGGTGGACATCTTCGTGCCGGTTCCTGCCGGCGAAACGGACGAGACTTTCCCAGAAGGGGCCCGCGCGCCATGACCAGCGTTCTCGTGATCGACGACCACCCGATCGTGCTGCAAGGCTGCCGTCGGCTGCTGGAGGATGCGGGAATCGAGAAGGTGCTGGAGGCCAGCTCCGTGCTGGCGGGCTATCGGCTGTTCCGCCGCGAGCGGCCCGATGTGGTGATCGTCGACCTCGCGCTGCAGGGCAACGGCCTCGGCGGCATCCAGCTGGTGCGCCGCCTGCGCACGCACAATGCCCGCCTGCCCATCCTGGTTTTTTCCATGCACGGCGATCCTGTCATCGCCAGCCGGGCGCTGGAGGCGGGTGCGGATGGCTATGTGCTGAAGGACACGTCCTCGGGCGCCCTGCTGGAGGCCTTCGAGCGTGTGCGGCGCGGCCAGCCCTATATCAGCCCGGATCTGGCGACGCAGGTCGCCATGCTCAGCGCGCGCAAGGACACGCCGCTGGCGGCGATCACCCAGCGCGAGCTGCAGACGCTGGCGCTGCTCGCCGAGGGGCGCGATTACGGGCAGATCGCCGAGGAACTGGGGGTGAGCTACAAGACCGTGGCCAATACCTGCTCCCAGCTCAAGGTGAAGCTGGGCGCCGCAAGCCTGCCCGAACTGGTCCGTCGCGCCATCCAGTATGTCACCACGGCGCCGACCACGGCGGGGCGGGCCGGCCGCGTCCTCTGACGCGGGGCGTGCCGCGTGTCCGGCCCCGCGGCGGGTGAGCGGCGAGATGTGCGGGTCACCCTCGGTTGTGAGGGACATCTTGAGCGCGCATTCGTCGATGCTGGCGAAGGTCTTGGTGACGAGGCTGCCGGTGACGAGGCCGGTGGGTGACGAGGCCGGTGGCTGACGAGGCTGCGGGTGACGGCGGCCTTGGTCACGTCAGGATTGCGGCATGAGGGGCGGCGGTGTTGGCGCGGGTTTCGATCGAGCCGATCAGCGTGGCGCAGGCGGTGCGCAGATGCTTGCGGCAGCGTGCATCGATGGCGCGCGGGTCACGGCTGCGCAGCGCGTCGATATAGTCCAGATGCTCCGTAAGCGCGGTGGCGCTGCGCTGCCGGGCGTCCTCGCGGTTCCACCGGTAGGTGTAGTGGAACAGCGTCGCCACGACATTGTAGAAATCGATGATGAAGCGGTTGCCGGTAGCCTCGTGGATGATGCGGTGCAGCCGCTCGTCGGCCTGGGGAAACAGCGCGAAGTCGCGATCCAGATGGGCGAGGATGGCGCGATGCTCCTGTTCGATCACCGCCAGTTCGCGCCATTCCGGCGCCGTGTCGGGCCGCTCGATGAAGCTGCGGGTGGCGCGCAGTTCGAACATTTCGCGCACATCATAGATCTCCCGCACGAATTCCACCGTGATGCCGTTGAACAGCCAGGAACTGTTCGGCCGGCGCTCGAGCAGGCCGAAATGCTGGAAGCGGGCGAGGCATTCGCGGATGGTGGTGGTGGAGGTGCCGAACTGGCGTGCCAGTTCCGCCGCGTTGAGCAACTGGCCGGCGCGGAAATCGCCCTGCAGGATCCACTCCAGGAAGCGCCGCTCGAAGGCCGCGCCGGCCGAGAGGGTCTGCACATCGGGAAAATGATCGGGCTCGGTCGGAACGCGGACGAGATGACGCTGCCCGCCCGCGCGCCCGACAATGCCGCGCTCCTCCAGCGCCGCCAGCACCGCGCGGATCGTGGTGCGGCTGATATCCAGCGCGAGGGCGAGTTCATTCTCCGAGGGCAGGCGCGCGCCGGGCGGCAGATGGGCGAGCCGGCGCAGGCAGCGATTATACCCGCTCTTGAAGACGGCATTGCCCTTCATGCTGCTTCCCGCGCTCCGCGCCGGCCTATCATCCGGGTGGATCATGCCTGTTCTTTCTGCATTAAAAACAGATTGACAGCCCGCGTCCAGCGTGGACACCTGTCTCAGGAGATTTCTTCCAACAACTTGCCCGTGCTGGGAAATCGGACAGGCGGCGGCTTCCCGCCGGGCAGGCGCCCCGGGGAGCGCGCCTCGATGGCCTCTCCTCCCGCCGGGCACCGCATGAGGTGTGTCCCGCGTGAGCCTTCGCATCATCCAGTTCGGCACCAGCCGCTTCCTTCAGGCCCATGCCGACCTCTTCGTGCACGAGGCGCGCGAGGCGGGCCAGCCTATCGGGCCCATCGCCATCGTGCAGGCCTCCGGTTCGGCGGACCGCGCGGGAAGGGTCACCGCCTTCGGGCGCCCGGAAGGCTTCCCCGTGCGCATTCGCGGCATCGTGGACGGCGCGCCGTCCGAACGCGAGGTGCAGGTCCGCTCGGTCGATCGCGGCCTGTCGGCGGGCGCGGACTGGGCGGCGATCACGGCGCTGTTCGCGCGGGAGGCGGGGCTCGTCATTTCCAACATGGGCGATTCCGGCTATCGCGTCGCGCCGGAGGAGGCGACGCCGGCGCTGCTGTCGGGTGCCGTGCCGGTCTCCTTCCCGGGCAAGCTGACGGCGCTGCTGCACCAGCGCTGGGTCGCCGGCGGCGCGCCGCTGATCGTGCTGCCCTGCGAACTGATCAACCGGAATGGCGAGGTGCTGGCCGGCGCGGTGCGCACGCTTGCGGATGCCAGCGGCGCCCCGGCCGCGTTCGCGGCGTGGATCGAGAGTTCGGTCATCTTCGCCAACACGCTGGTCGACCGCATCGTCTCCGAGCCCATCGAGCCGGTCGGCGCCGTCGCCGAGCCCTATGCGCTATGGGCGATCGAGCGCCAGCCGGGCTTGACGCTGCCCTTCTCCCACCCCTCGGTCGTGCTGACGGACGATCTGGAGCCGTTCGAGCGGCTGAAGCTGCACATCCTCAATCTCGGCCACACCGTGCTCGCCGATATCTGGGCGCGCGAGGGGCGCCCGGCGGGCGAGACCGTGCGGGAAATCCTCGCCGATGACGAGGTGCGGGCGCGGCTCGATGCCCTCTATGCCGGGGAAGTGGTGCCGGGATTTGCCAGTCACGGCATGGGTGAGGAAGCCCGCGCCTATGTCGGCATCACGCTGGACCGTTTCCGCAATCCGTTCCTCGATCACCGTATCGCCGACATCGCGCAGAATCACGGCCTGAAGATCGAGCGGCGCATCGGCGCGTTCCGCGACTGGATCATGGGGCGTCCCGGCGCGCCGGCCACGCCTGGGCTCGACGCCATCCTCGCGCGGCAACCGGCCGGCTGAGGGCTCAACGAAGACGGGCGGCGCCTGAAGCGCCGCCCGTCGGTTCACCGGTGCCACGGTCCGTCGACGCGCTCAGGCCGCGGAAGGCTGCGCCTCCGGCACATGCGCGAAGGCCCTCAGCGTTTCGGGCTTCATTTCGATCGAGAAGCCCGGCCGATGGGGCGGCATATAGGCGGCGTTCTCGATCACGCAGGGATCGAGGAAGTGTTCGTGCAGATGGTCGACATATTCGATCACCCGGCCTTCCCGGGTGCCGGACACCGCGACATAGTCGATCATCGACAGATGCTGCACATATTCGCACAGGCCGACGCCGCCGGCATGCGGCCATACCGGCAGGCCGTATTTCGCCGCCACCAGCAGCACCGCCAGCACCTCGTTGAGCCCGCCCATGCGACAGCTATCGATCTGCACCACGTCGATGGCGCCCTCGGCGATGAACTGCTTGAACATGATGCGGTTCTGGCACATCTCGCCGGTCGCCACCTTCACCGGCGCCACCGCCTCGCGGATCTTGCGGTGCCCGGCGACGTCGTCGGGGCTGGTCGGCTCCTCGATGAAGAACGGGTTGGCGAAGGAAAGCCGCTTCACCCACTCGATCGCCTGGCCGACCTCCCACACCTGGTTGGCGTCGATCATCAGGTAGCGGTCCGGCCCGATCACCTCGCGGGCGATGGTGAGGCGGCGGATATCGTCCTCGAGGTCGCGCCCGACCTTCATCTTCACATGGTTGAAGCCGGCATCGATCGCCTCGTGGCAGAGGCGCCGGAGTTTCGCGTCGTCATAGCCGAGCCAGCCGGCCGAGGTGGTGTAGCAGGCATAGCCCTCGCGCTCGAGAATGGCGATGCGTTCCGCCTTGCCGGCCTCCGCCTGGCGCAGGATGGCCAGCGCGTCGTCGCGGTCGAGCACGTCGGTCAAATAGCGGTAGTCGACGATATCGGCGATTTCCTCGGGCGACAGGTCGGCGACGAGACGCCAGACCGGCTTGCCGGCCTGCTTGGCGAGCAGGTCCCAGAACGCATTGACCACGGCGCCGGTGGCGAGGTGCATGGCGCCTTTTTCCGGGCCGATCCAGCGCAGCTGGCTGTCGCTGGTGAGGTGCCGCCAGAACTTGCCCGGCGCGGCGCGCACCGCGTCGAGATCGGTGCCGACCACCAGATGGCGCATGGCGAGGATCGCCATGCAGCAGATGTCGTTGCCGCGCCCGATGGTGAAGGTGAGCCCGTGCCCCTTCAGCGTGGGCTCATCGGTCTCCAGGATGACATAGGCGGCCGAGTAATCCGGGTCGGGATTCATCGCGTCCGAGCCGTCGAGCGCGTGCGAGGTGGGAAAGCGCAGGTCGATGACCCGCATGTCGGTGATTTTCGCCATGGCGATGCCTCCCGGTGCGGTGAGCGCGGATCAGAGGTCGGGAACGAAGGTCTGCTTCTGCGACCCCAGCGTCTCGATGCCGAGTTCGACCACGTCGCCAGCCTTGAGGTAGCGCGGCGGCTTGAAGCCGAGACCGACGCCGGGGGGCGTGCCGGTCGAGATGATGTCGCCGGGGTGCAGCGACATGAACTGGCTGAGATAGGAGACGAGATAGGCGGCGCCGAACACCATCGTCCGGGTCGAGCCGTTCTGCAGCGTCTCGCCGTTGACCTTGAGCCACATGGCGAGATTCTGCGGGTCGGGCACCTCGTCCCTCGTCGCCAGCCACGGGCCGATCGGGCCGAAGCCGTCGCAGGACTTGCCCTTGGTCCACTGGCCGAAGCGCTCCAGCTGGAAGCCGCGCTCGGAGACGTCGTGGCACACGCAATAGCCCGCGACATAATCCAGCGCGTCGGCCTCGGAAACGTATTTGGCGGTCTTGCCGATGACGATGGCAAGCTCGACCTCCCAATCGGTCTTGTCCGAGCCGCGCGGGATCGGCACGTCGTCATTGGGGCCGGCAATGGCCGAGGTCGCCTTCATGAAGACCACCGGCTCCGGCGGCACCTCCATGCCGGATTCGGCGGCATGGTCGGAGAAGTTGAGCCCGATGCAGACGAACTTGCCCGTTCCGGCGACGCAGGGGCCGAGGCGGGTTCCCTCCGCGACCAGCGGCAGGCTCGTGATGTCGAGCGACGAGAGTTCCGCCAGCGCTGCCGGATCGAGCGTGGCCCCGGCAATGTCGCCGACATGGGCGGAGAGGTCGCGGATGCGGCCCTGCGCGTCGATCAGGCCCGGCTTCTCCTGGCCCTTTTCCCCGTAGCGTACGAGTTTCATGCTGTTGTCCCTGTCGGAAAAGCGGATCAGAGCGACCAGCCGCCATCGATGGCGAAGGCCTGTCCGGTGGTGTAGGTGGCGCCGGCGAGATGGACCGCGAGATCGGCAATCTCTTCCGGCGTGCCGATCCGCCCGATCGGCTGGCGGGCGATGAAGGCGGCGCGGGTGGTCTCGTAGTCGCCCTGCGCCTTGAGCCGGTCCTGCAGCGAGGGGCTCTCCACCGTGCCGGGGCAGATGGCGTTGCAGCGTATATTGTGCCCGACATAGTCGGCGGCCACCGACTTGGTGAGGCCGATCACCGCCGCCTTGGTGACGCTGTAGGCGAAGCGGTTCGGCACGCCCTTCACCGAGGAAGCGACCGAGGACATGTTGATGATGGCGCCCTCGCGCCGCTCGATCATGCCCGGCAGCACCGCGCGGATGGTGCGGACCATCGACTTGACGTTGAGGTCGAAGGCGAAATCGAGGTCGCCGTCCTTCATGTCGAGAATGCTGCCGGGATGCACCACGCCGGCGCAGTTGAACAGCACGTCGACCGGGCCGATGCCGGCGATGAAATCGGCCACCGCCGCCCCGTCCAGCACGTCGAGCCGCGCGGTGGTCAGGCGATCGGAGGCCGGGAGTTCGGCGAGCAGCGCCGCGTTGATGTCGGTGGCGTAGACCGTGGCGCCGGCGGCCAGGAAGCCGAGCACGCTCGCCCGGCCGATGCCCTGTGCGCTGGCGGTGACGAGGACTTTCCTGCCCTCAAGCTTGGCCATGGCGAAACTCCTTCATGCGTTCATCGTTCGGTCGGGCATCGTTCGGTCGGGCATCGTTCAGTCGAGCATCGTTCAGTCGAGATGGAAGACTTCGTCCATCGTGGCCCACCATTCGCCCTCCGCGCGGGTGGCAAGCGGGCGCTGGCAGGGAATGGTCAGCTTCCACCATTCCTGATTTGCCGGGTCGGCGGCAATCCTCGCCATGTCGGCCACGAAATCATCGCCATGATATTCCCAGGTGCCGAACAGGATGTTCTCCGGTTCGCGCAGGAAGATCGTGTAGTTGCGGATATGGCTGGCGGTGAGAAGCGCGAGCACGTCCGGCCACACGGCGGCGTGCAACTGTTTGTAGGTCTCGACCATGCCGGGTTCGAGCCCGATCATCATTCCCATGCGCTGCATCGTTGCCACCTTCACGCCACGTCGATCATGGCCTTCACCACGCCCGCATGCGGGTCGGTGAGGGCGGCGAACTTCTCCGGCACGTCCGACAGGCGCATGCGGTGGGTGATGAGCGCATCGGGCACCTCGCCGGCGCGAATCGCCGCCATCACCCGTTCGAAATCGGCCACCGTCGCGTTGCGGCTGCCGAGCAGCGAGGTCTCGCGCTTGTGGAACTCGGGATCGGAAAACGAGATGTCGCCGGCGACGATCGACACCAGCACATAGGTGCCGCCATGGGCTATGAAGCCGAAGCCGCGCTCGATCGCGCTGGGATTACCGGTCGCGTCGAACACCACATCGAAGAAATCACCGCCGGTGACGGCCGCGAGTTCATCGGCATCGCCGGGCCCGAGGCGCACGGTGGAGGCGATGCCCAGATGCGCGCGGGCAAAATCCAGCCGGTCGGCGCGCCCGTCGATCAGCGTCACCTGCGCCCCCGCGCTCCGCGCGAAGATGGCGACCGCCGCGCCGATCGGGCCGGCGCCGGCGATCAGCACCTTGTCGCCCGGCTGCGTGCGGGCGCGTGCCACGGCATGGGCGCCGATGGCGAGGAATTCGACCATCGCCGCCTGGTCGAGCGTGAGCCCCTCGGCCTTCAGCACGAACGGTTCCGGCAGGCAGATGAACTCCGCCATGCCGCCGTCGCGGTGCACGCCGAGCACGCCGATATTGCGGCAGCAATTGGTCTTGCCCTTGCGGCAGGCCACGCAATGGCCGCAGGAAATATAGGGCACGACGGAGACGACATCACCGGGATTGAGCCGGCTGCCGGCCGGCGCCTCCTCCACCGTGGCGGCCAGTTCGTGGCCCATCACGCGCGGATAGGAGAGATAGGGCTGGTTGCCGGTGAAGATATGCAGGTCCGTGCCGCAGATGCCGACGCGGCGCAGGCGCAGCAGCACCTCGCCCTCGCCGCGCGTGGGCCTCTCGCGTTCGATGGCCGAGAGCTTGCCCGGCGTGTCGCAGATGATGGTCAGCATGATCGTCTCTCAGATCGAGGCGGCCGATGGCGCGCCATCCAGCCGGTAGAAGGAAACCGCATTGGCGCCGAACACGGCGTCGTGGTGCTCGGCCGGCACGATGTCCCGGCATTGCGCGACCCAGTCGGCATAGTCGCCGGCGAGCCGCAGCACCGGCCAGTCGCTGCCGAAGATCAGCCGTCCGGCCCCGAACAGGTCGAGCAGCGTCTCCGCATAGGGGCGCACCGCCGCCGGCCCGCGCCCGCCCGCCTCGGTGAGGAGGCCCGAGAGCTTGCACCAGACATTGGGCTGCGCCGCCAGCGCGGCGAGGTCGGCGCGCCAGCGTGAAATGCGCCCTTCGGTGATGGACGGCTTGGCGCCGTGGTCGATGACGATGCGCAGTGCGGGGTAGCGCGTGGCGAGATCGAGCAATGGGCGCAGGTGGCGCGGCAGCACCAGCGCATCGAAGGCGAGGTCGTGCTCGATCATCGCCTCAATGGCCGGCGTCAGTGCCGGATCGGCGATCCAGTCGTCGGCGGGAATATCCTGCAGCATCGGCCGCAATCCCCTGAGCCGGGGATGGGCGGCCAGTCGCGCGATGGAGTCGGGGGCATGAGGGGCCTTGAAGTCCGTCCAGCCCACCACCGCCTTGATGAAGGAATGGCGATCCGCGAGGCCGAGCATGTAGGCGGTGTCCGCCTCCCGCTCCATGGTCTGCACCAGCACCGTGCCTTCGAAGCCGCCCGCTGCCAGCAGGGGCTGCAGATCCTCCGGCCCGAAGTCGCGATAGATCGCGGTGAGATCGGGCGGCGGCCACTGGCCGGCCCGCTCACTGATCCGCCAGAAATGCTGGTGAGCGTCGATGCGCATGATCGCGGGCTCCGTCAGACGGGCACGGGAGCGCTGTCGGCGATGAGGCCGCGCTCCTTCAGTCGCGTCCAGAAGGTGGCCGGGATGGGCTCCTCGAACCAGCCGATATTCGCGGTGATCTGCTCGCCATTGCGCGCGCCCGAGACGACGGTGAGCGCGGCGGGATGGGCCAGCGGGAACTGCAGCGCCGCCGCCTGCAGCGTCACGCCCTCCACCGCGCAGGCCGCGCGCAGCGCCTCGACGCGGGCGACGATATCGGCCGGCGCATCGCCATAGTTGAACTTGTTGCTGCCGGCGAGAATGCCGGAATTGAAGGCGCCGGCCATGACGATGCCGATGCCGCGCGCCGCGCAGGCATCCATGAAGGAAAGGCTCGCCTGCTCCAGCAGCGTGTAGCGGCCGGCCAGCATGCAGATGTCGAGGTCGGCCACCTCGATCGCCTCCGCGATGATCTCGCATTCGTTGACGCCGAGCCCGAATGCCTTGATGGCGCCCTGTTCGCGCAGGCCCGTCAGCGCGCGGAAACCGCCGCCCTGCGTGAGCTGGCTCCAGTAATGCGCGTGCCGCTCGCCATGGGTGACGCGGCCGATATCGTGCACATAGAGCATGTCGGGGGCGAGGATGCCGAGGCGCTTCTGGCTCGCTTCGAAGGAGCGCAGGATGCCGTCATGCGTGTAGTCGAACACCGGGCGGAACGGCAGCGGCTCGGCATAGCCGTCTTCCAGAGCGCCGACGCTCGGGTCCGGCGTCATCACCCGGCCGACCTTGGTGGAGATGGCGTAGCTCGCGCGCGGATGCTCGGTCAGCATGGTGCCGAGGCGCAGCTCGGAGCGGGTGAAGCCGTAGAACGGGGCGGTATCGTAATAGCGGATGCCCGCATCCCACGCGGCCTGGAAGGCGCTGGCGGATTCGGCGTAGCGGGTGACGCGGTAGAGGCTGCCCATTTGCGCGCAGCCAAGGCCCATCGCCGTGACGGCGACGGTGCTGCGGGCATGAATGCGCTGATCGCCGACCTTCATGATGATGCGTATCCGTTTCGGGAAGCGCCGGACGCGGCAGGGGCGCGGCGTCCGGCAAGTCGCGGGGAACTAACGAACGTGGGCTCGCGGAGGAGGTGGCTCAGTAAAGGACGTTCTTGGCTTCCGGCAGGTCGATATTCGCCTTGGTCACGACGACGGCGCCGGTGTCGACGAACTTCTCGACCTTCTCCTTCTTGATCAGCTTGGAGATGGTCTTCACGCCAAGGTCGCCCATCTGGAACGAGCCCTGCACGACGATGGCGGACAGGGTGCCGTCCTTGACGAATTCCTGCAGGTCCTGATTGCCGTCGAAGCCGATGGCGACGATCTTGCCGGACTTGCCCGCCTGCTTGATGGCGCGGGCCATGCCGATGGCGGTCGGCTCATTGGCGCCGAAAATGCCCTTGAGATCGGCGTTGGCGGCGAGCACGTCGGTGGTCTGGTTCAGCGCGGTCGCCATCTGCGACTGCGAATAGAACGGGCCGACAATCTCAAGCTTCGAATGCGCCTTGATATAGTCGGTGAAGCCACCCACGCGGCCGATTTCGGAACCGGCGCCGGCGACATAGGACATGACGGCGATCTTGCCCTCGGTGCCGACCTTGTCGATCAGCGCCTTGGCGGCGAGTTCGCCGGCCTTGCGGTTATCGGTGGCGAGGTAGGACTGGTAATATTGCTCCGCACCCTTGGCGAGCAGCGAGTCGATGATCACCACAGGGATGCGCGCTTCCCAGGCCTTCTTCACGGCCGGAACCAGCGCGTCCGGGTCGGACGGGGCGAGAACGATGCCCGCCACGCCGCGATTGACGGCGTTCTCGACCATATTGACCTGGTCGGCGATGGCCGATTCCGAGGCCGGGCCCTGGAAGGTCAGGGTATTGCCGCCGGATTCCTTGAGCGCGGCGTCGGCGCCCTTCTGCACGTTCTGCCAGAAGGTGGAGTTCACCGTCTTGACGATGACGGCGATTTCGCCGGCCTGGGCGGCGGAGAAGGCGGCGGCACTGCTGAACAGAACCGCCGAGGCGATGAGGGCGGTGGCAAGCTTTTTCATGGTTTCCTCCAGTTATCTGGCGCCGCTGTCGCGGTCGCCGGCCCGGGGAGCGCCCGGCCCCCCGTTGGTTTGCGGAACGTTCCGGACGGCGGCCGTTACCGCCGGTTGCGCAATTGGTCGATCCACACCGTGAGCAGGATCACCAGACCGATGATGATCTGCTGGGTGAAGGCGGAGACGCCGTTCATGTTCAGGCCGTTGCGCAGGATCCCGATCACGAAGGAGCCGATGAACGTGCCGGACATGGTGCCCACGCCGCCGATCAGCGAGGTACCGCCGATCACCGCCGAGGCAATGGCGTCGAGTTCGTACATCACCCCCTCGTTCGGCTGGGCGGTGACGAGGCGGGACATCAGCACGCAGCCGGTGAGGCCGGCCAGCGTGCCCGAGAGCACATAGGTGAAGCGGGTGACGCCCGCGACATTGACGCCCGACAGCCGGGCCGCCTCGCTGTTGGAGCCCACCGCGTAGATGTGCCGGCCCAGCACCGAGCGGTTGAGCATCAGCGACACCGCGACGGCGATCACCACCATCAGGATCACCGGGTAGGGGATGCCGGGGAACACCACGGTGGGGAAGCCGTCATCGCCGAGCGTGACGACGCGGAACAGCGCTCCATTGCCCAGCACGCCGAAGGATTCGCCCAGCCCCGACACGGCCCGCGCGCCGGTGATCTGCAGCGCGACGCCGCGGGCGATGAGCATCATGCCCAGCGTGGCGATGAAGGGCGGCAGGCGCATGCGGGTGACGAGAATGCCGTTGATAAGGCCGCAGAACGCGCCGGTAAGGATGCCGAGCATCATGGCGAACGGCACGGCGAGGCCGAGTTCCTTCACCGCCAGCGCGGCGACGACGCCCGAGAGCGCCAGCACCGAGCCGACCGACAGGTCGATGCCGCCGGTGATGATGACGCAGGTCGCGCCGATGCCGAGCAGCGCGATCGACGTCACCTGCAGGGCGATCGTCATGCCGTTATTGACGGTGAAGAAGGCGTTGCTGGTGAGCGAAAACACCACGATCAGCACGAGAAGGCTGCCGAGGGCGGCAAACTTCTGCACGATGTCCTTCTGCCGGTCGGTCAGGCGGCCGCGGGCGGGCGAGGGCGGAGTGGCTACGGTCATGGTCATTCTCTGCTCCGTCAGGCGCGGCTGCCCGCCCGGCCATAGCCGGACGCGTAGTGCATGATTTCTTCCTGGCTCGTGGCGGCGGTCTCCAGCACGCCGGCGATGCGGCCCTGGTGGAACACCGCGATCCGGTCGGTCATGCCGAGAACCTCCGGCAGTTCCGAACTGATCAGGATCACGCCGATGCCCTTGGCGGCCAGTTCGTCCATGATCTGGTAGATGGCGAACTTGGCGCCGACATCGATGCCGCGCGTCGGCTCGTCGAAGATCAGCACGCGCGACTGGCGGAACAGCCATTTGCCGATGATGATCTTCTGCTGGTTGCCGCCCGAGAGCAGGCGCACCGGCTGGCTGGCCGAGGGCGTCTTGATGCTGAGCAGGTCGATATAGTGCCGGGCGGCCTTGGCGTGCTTGGCGAAGTCGATCAGGCCGAAGCGGTTCGACACCTCGTCCATGTTGGCCAGCGTCATGTTGGCGTCGACCGGCATCTTCACCGCCAGCCCCTGCGCCTTGCGGTCCTCGGAGAGATAGGCGAGGCCGGCGGCGATGGCATCGCGCGGCGAGCGGATGTTGAGCTGCCGCCCCTCCAGCGTGACGGTGCCGGCGTCCAGCGCATCGGCGCCGAAAATGGCACGCGCCACTTCCGTGCGCCCCGCGCCCATCAGGCCGGCAAAGCCGAGGATCTCCCCGCGACGAAGCTCGAAGTCGATGTCGTGGAACACGCCGCGGCGGGTCAGCCCGCGCGCCGCCAGGATGACGTCGCGCGTCGGCCGCGACGTGCGCTCGGGGAACTTCTCCTCCAGCGAGCGGCCGACCATGCGCGAGACGATCTCGTCGACATTGGTCGCGGCGAAATCGTCCGTCGCCACATAGCGCCCGTCCCGCAGCACGGTGACGCGGTCGACGATCTCGGCCATCTCGTCGAGGCGGTGAGAGATGTAGACGATGCCGACGCCGGACGCCTTGAGGTCGTGGATGACCTTGAACAGCAGGCGCGTCTCCTGCTCGGTGAGCGAGGAGGTCGGCTCGTCCATGATGAGGACTTCGGCGTTGAGCGACAGCGCCTTGGCGATCTCCACCATCTGGCACTGCGCGACTGAAAGCTCGCGTACCCGCCGGTCGGGGTCGATGGCGACGCCGAGCCGGTCGAGGCATTTCTGCGCGTTGGCCTTCAGCGCCTTGCGATCGACCAGGAAACCGCGGCGCGGCTCGCGCGCCAGATAGATGTTCTCCGCCACCGAGAGGTGGGGGATGAGATTGAGTTCCTGATGGATGATGGCGATGCCGAGCGCCTCCGCCTCCAGCGGCGAGGCGAAGCTGCGCGCCGTGCCCTTGTAGACGATGCGGCCGGAAGTCGGGGTATAGACCCCGCTGATGATCTTCATCAGCGTCGACTTGCCGGCGCCGTTCTCGCCACAGACAGCATGGACCTCGCCGCGGCGCAGGTCGAAATGCACGCCCTGCAGCGCTTTGACGCCGGGAAATTCCTTGCTGATATTCTCCAGCGACAGCAGCGTCTCGCCCATCGCCGCCGGTTGCGACGCGTCGATCCGGCCGCCCGCAATGGCGCCGTTCGGCATGACTTCCTCCCATGTCGCGTGAAGCGACGTCACGTCCGCCGGCGCGGATCTTTTGGCCCGTGGCCATTGCCGACTTATGGTGCCATGACGCCCCAAGTGGTCAAGCCAATTTTTCCATTTCGATCGCGTTTTTCTCGCTATCAGGAAAAGATCGTTAGATAACAATATGATAAATCGGCTTGGCCAAAATGCGGCTTCGGTTTATGGTAAGGCCAAATTCAGAGTGGCATGATGAACATCAACCGCACGTCGGAGCGCAGGCTCTACCAGCAGGTCGCCGACCAGATTCGCGGCCTGATCCAGAGCGGCGATTTCGTCCTGGGCAGCCGCCTGCCGGCCGAGCGGGAACTCGCCCAGCAGCTCGGCGTCTCGCGTCCCTCGCTGCGCGAGGCGCTGATCGCGCTGGAAATCGACGGAACGGTCGAGATCCGCATGGGCTCGGGCATCTATGTCACCGCCACGGTCGAGCGGCGGGCACTGTCGCAGGCGGCGACCGGGGAGAGCGCGGTCGAACTGATGGAGGCGCGGGCGACGGTGGAGGCGGCGGTGATCGGCCTGGCCGGCGCGCGCTTCACCACCGCGACGCTGCGCGGCCTGCGGCTGACTCTGGAAGCCATGCGCGCGGATATCGAGGAAGGCCGCAAGCCGCTGGAACATGACCGGCAATTCCACCTCGCCATCGCCGCGCAGACCGGCAACAGCGTGATCGTCCGTCTTGTCGGGGAATTGTTCGACGAGCGCCACAGCCCCATCTCGTCCAAGTTCCGCGCGCATTTCGACACGCCGGCCACCTGGCGCCATGCGCTGGCCGAGCACGAGGCGATCCTCGCCGCGCTGGAAGCGCATGACGTGCCGCTGGCGCAGGTGCGGATGCACGCGCATCTTGAGGAATCCAAGCGCCGCTGGATCGAGAGCGAGCCGCGCTGACGCCGCGGCGCCTCTCGGGGGAACACGAAAAATCACGTTGACACGGTCGCCCGCAGCCGGTCGTTTACATATAAAAGACAGTTTCCCGCCGCAGGGCGGACCGGCTTTCGGCGAGGCTCCGTGCTGCGCCGGAACGGGCACCGATCAGGTTCGCATCCATGACCACCGCGCCGATGACCACCGCGCCGATCACTACCGCGCCGATGAGTGCGGCTCGCTTGACCACCCCGCCGCGCACGCTGCGCCTCAACCAGGCCGACAACGTGCTCATCGCGGTTGACAGCCTCCCCGCCGGGACCGCGCTGGCCGAGGGTCTTGTGGCGCTCCGGCATGTGCAGAAGGGCCACAAGATCGCCGCCGCCCCGATCGGCTCGGGCGAGGCGATCCGCAAGTTCGGCCAGATCATCGGCTTTGCCGGCGTCGACATCGCGGCCGGCGACTGGGTGCACGAGCACAATGTGCGGATGCAGGAATTCGCCCGTGACTATGCCTTCGCCTCCGAGGCAAAGCCCGAGAGCGGCCTGCTGCCGGGCGAGGCGCCCGCCACGTTCGAGGGCTTCCGCCGCGCCGACGGGCGCGTCGGCACCCGCAACTATATCGGCATCCTGTCCTCGGTGAACTGCTCGGCCACGGTGGCGGAGTTCATCGCCGACGCGGTGACGCGATCCGGCATGCTCGACGCCTATCCCAATATTGACGGCGTGGTCGCCTTCACCCACGGCACGGGCTGCGGCATGGGCGCCAAGGGCGAGGAATTCGATATTCTCGCCCGCACCCAGTGGGGCTATGCCAGCCACCCGAACTTCGCCGCCGTGCTGCTGGTGGGGCTGGGCTGCGAGGTGTTCCAGATCGGGCGGCTGAAGAAGGAATACGGCATCGTCGAGGGGCCGCATTTCCAGAGCCTGACGATCCAGGAGACCGGTGGCACCCGCAAGTCGATCGAGGCCGGCGTCGCGAAGATCCGCGAGATGCTGCCCGCCGCCAATGCTGTCCATCGCGAGACCGTGCCGGCCTCCGAACTGGTGCTGGCGCTGCAATGTGGCGGCTCGGACGGCTATTCCGGCCTCACCGCCAATCCCGCGCTGGGGGCGGCGGTGGATCTGCTGGTGCGCCATGGCGGCACCGCCATTCTCTCCGAGACGCCGGAAATCTTCGGCGCCGAGCATCTGCTCACCCGCCGCGCCGAGAGCGAGGCGGTCGGGCGCAAGATCGTCGATCTCATCGACTGGTGGACCGACTATGCCGCGCGCTCCGGCGGCGAGCTCAACAACAACCCGTCCCCCGGCAACAAGGCGGGCGGGCTGACGACCATTCTGGAAAAGTCGCTCGGCGCGGTCGCCAAGGGCGGCACCTCGACGCTGCGCGGCGTCTATCGCTATGCCGAGCGGATCGACCGTCACGGCTTCGTCTACATGGACACGCCCGGCTATGACCCGGTCGCGGCGACCGGGCAGGTGGCGGGCGGGGCCAATGTGCTGTGCTTCACCACCGGGCGCGGCTCGGCCTATGGCTGCAAGCCCACCCCCTCGATCAAGCTCGCCACCAATTCCGACCTGTTCGCCCGGATGGAAGAGGACATGGACATTAATTGCGGCGACGTGCTGGACGGCGTGTCGATCGAGGAGAAGGGCCGCGAGATCTTCCAGATGGTGCTCGATATCGCCTCCGGCCGGCGCTCCAAATCCGAGCTGCTCGGCTATGGGCGCAACGAGTTCGTGCCGTGGCAGATCGGCGCTGTCATGTGAGCCGCGCCGATTTCCCACCGGCATGCGCCTAAGGGCCGGCGCAGACCGGCGCGCGGCCCAGCCGGGGCTGGTCGACCTCGGCCGAATAGGCGCGAAAGCCCAGTTCGTCCAGCATGAGAATGCGGTAGCAGGGATTGCCGCCGGTCCACCATGGCGCGGGCTCGTCGATATCGGTGATGAAACGGTGCGCGCAGGCCTGCCCCGAACTATAGGCGAAGCCCTCGGGCGAGGTGCCGGCCAACGGCACGTGGATATGGCCGAACACGATGTGGCGTACGCCGGCCGGATGCGCGGCGAGCCGCGCCATCAGCGGCCCGGCATCGTGCAGGCCGATATGCTGGAAATGCGCGAGCCCGTCCGGCACCGGCGGATGATGGATGAACAGCGTGACGGGATGCTCGCCCGCCCCGGCCAGCGCCCTGTCGAGAAAGGCGAGGCGGTCCGCGCCATAGCGCCCGCCGATCAAGCCGGCCTCATGCGTGTCGAGGAACAGCAGCCGGCCGAACGGCGTGTCGAGGAAGGACTGCACATAGCCCGCCGCGTCGCGCGGCGCCTCGGGGAACGCGGCCTGGAAGGCCGGGCGCCGGTCATGGTTGCCGAGCATCAGCCGCACCGGCAGGGCGAGGGGCGCGAGGATCGCGCGCAGCAGCGCATAGGCTTCCGGGTCGCCGTCATTGCACAGGTCGCCGGTGATGACGAGGAGATCGGCATCGGCATGGCGCGAACCGATATCGGCGACGGCCCGGCGCAGATGGTCCGCGGGATCGAGGCCGTGGAGCCGCCCGCCGGGGGGAACCAGATGGGTATCGGTGATCTGGATGATTTTCATGGCAGGCTCCGCACTCGGCTGCGCAAGGGGAAAGCGGGGGCGTCGGCCCCCGCTCCGCTTCTTCTTTGATCGGAAGCTCTGATCACTTCATCAGGGCGTTGGTCTTGTCGACGATCTGCTTCAGCCCTTCCTCGGGGGTGATCTCGCCGCGCATCACGGTGCCGATAATGTCGCGCTGGGTGCGCCAGATGCGCACGGAATCGCCGCCGGGATAGCCGGCCCACGGCCGCGACTTGTCGGCCTGGCGGGCGGCGGTGGCGACGTTCGGGTGCTCCGCATAGTAGGGCGCCAGATAATCCGGGCCGGTGGCGCGCTTGTTGGTGGGCAGGTAGCCGGTGATGCGCACGATGATGTTCTGCGCCTCGGGGCCCGTCACCCATTTCAGGTATTTCCAGGCGGCTTCCTGCTTGGCCTTGTCCTGGGTGAGAATGACCGCCGCGTTGCCGCCGGTGGGCACGCCGCCCTTTTCCTTGTTGTCGAGCGGGAAGGTCGAGGTCTTCAGCTCGAAGCGGGTGCCGACCAGTCCTTCGATGGTCTGCACATGCGCCGGGGTGGAGAAGATGAAGCCGGTGAGGCCGGCGCCGAACTGCTGGCGCGACTGGTCCCAGTCCAGCACCTGCTGCCCGCCCTCGGTGACGAACTGGCGGGTATATTTCAGCGCCGTGAGGCCGATCTCGTTGTCGAAGGCGACCTTCCTGGTGGCGGTGTCGACGAGTTCGCCGCCCTGCTCGAACACGAGTGCCTGCCACAGCCAGTCATCCGGCCAGCCGCCAATGTCATAGGCCATGCCGGCGACCTTGGGATCCTGCGCGTGGATCTTCCGGGCGAGCGCGATCAGCTCGGGGAAGGTGGTCGGCATGTGGTCGGGGTCGCCGCCCGCCTTGCGAACGAGGTCGGCATTGATGAACATGATCGGCGACGAGGCGTTGACCGGCAGGCCGTACTGCACGCCGTCCACCTTGCCCAGCGCCGCCATCTGCGGCGCGAAATTGGCGTCCATGAAGGCCGCGCCGCCATCGGCCGCGATCAGCGGCTCGAGGCTGAGGATCTGGTCCCGCGGCTTCAGCGTATGTACCAATTCGCCGAGCAGGTTGTAGCCGGAGAAGAACACATCCGGCGCCTGGCCGGTGACCGCCGCGCGCAGTACCTGCTGGTGGCCGTCATTATAGCCCGGCGCCGGGGCAAGGAAGCTGATCTTGATGTCCGGGTTGCGCTTCTGGAACTCCTCGGCGAGGGGCTGGTGGAAGCGGGTGAAGCCCGGCAGGTTGTAGAGCACGTTGAGGGTGATGTCCTCGGCCGAGGCCGGCACGGCGAGGCCCGGTGCGGCGAGGCTGAGCGCGAGGGCGCCGGCCGCGAGGCGGTGCGAAAGCGACATGGGGTCTCCGTTATCGCAAGGGGGGCTGACGGGGTGAGAGGGGCGGGCATCGTGCCGGCGCGCTACTTGACGCCGGTCATGGTGATGCCGGCGATGAAGTGGCGGCGGGCGATGAGGAAGCACAGCACCATCGGCGCGGTGACGATGGCGGCGCCGGCCATCAGCGCTCCGTAATCGGCGCCGGATTCGGCATCGGAAAACAGCAGCATGCCGAGCGGCGGCGGGGCGAGGGCGGTGTCGGACACCACGATCATCGGCCAGTAGAGATCGTTCCAGTGCGCCACGATGGAGAATACCGAGAAGGCCGCGAGCGCGGGCAGCGAGCCGCGCATCACCAGCCCCCAGCAGATTTCCATCTCGGTAAAGCCGTCGAGCCGCGCCGCCTCGATCACCTCGTCGGGATAGGAGCGGAAGGACTGGCGGAACAGGAAGATTGCGAAGACGGAGAGGAAGAACGGCGCCATCTGCGCGAAATAGGTGTTCAGCAGCTGCGCCTTCGCGAGGCCGACGAAGAGCGGCAGCGCCAGCGCCTGGATCGGCACGCACAGCGCGGCGATCACCAGCGTCAGCAGCAGGCGGCGACCCGGGAATTTCAGCTTGGCGAGCGCATAGGCGGCCGGCACGGCGGTCAGCACCTGCACCACGAGAATGCCGGCGCAGACGATGACGCCGTTCAGCATGAACCGCGCCATCGGCGCCTGAGAGGCGGCGCGGGCATAGTTGGCGAGGCCGGCGAAGCTCTCCGGGATCGGCCACAGCGAGACGTTGAAGATCTCCGCCGGCGGGCGGATCGAGGTGAGCACCATCCAGTAGAAGGGCAGCAGCATTACCCCCGCGCCGAGCGCCAGCGCGGCATGAGGCAGCAAGTGCGGTAGCAAGTGGGGCAGCAGACGGCGGAGCGCGGCGACCATCAGTAATGCACCTTGCGGTCGAGATGGAGCGTCTGCCAGATCGACAGGATGAGAATGAGCGCGAGGAACAGCAGGGTCAGCGCCGCGGCGTAGCCGGTTTCCGAGTACTCGAAGCCTTCGAGATAGAGCGCATAGAGCAGCGTCTCCGAGCCCGAGCCGCCCTTGGTGAGCACGGCCACGGTTTCGAACACCTTGAAGGCGGTGATGGAGGTGGTGACCACCACGAACATCGTCGTCGGTCCCAGCATCGGCCATGTCACGGTCAGGAAGCGGTCGATCGGGTTCTTCGCGCCGTCGAGCCGGGCGGCCTCGTGCAGGTCCTTCGGGATGCCGGTCAGGCCCGCGAGGAACAGCACCATGTTGAAGCCGAGCACCTGCCAGATGCCGATCACCGCCAGGGTCGGGATCATCAGCGAGGGTGTCGCCAGGAAGGACACCGGCGCGTAGCCCAGCGCCCGTATCGCCGCGTTCACCGGCCCGAGCGAGGGGTGCAGCAGAAACTGCCAGACGGTGGCCATGGCGACCAGCGTCGCCGTGACGGGCAGGAAATACGCGATCTCCCAGAACGGACGGCTGCGCCGGCGCCCATGCACCAGCAGCGCCACGCCGAGAGCGAGGCCGACGCCGCAGGGAATGACGATCACCGCATAGAGCACCGTGTTCGCAAGGGCCCGCCGGAATACCGGGTCGTGGAACGCCTGGACGAAATTATCCAGCCCGATGAAACGGGTGGAGACGGCGCCGAGCTTGTAGTCGGTCAGGCTGAAGCCGCCCAGCACGAGGAGCGGCACGATATAGGTGGCCAGCAGCAGCAGCGCCGCCGGTGCGGCGAACATGAGCCCCCGGCGCATCATCCGCCGTTCGGCCCGTGGGCGGCGCGTGGCGGGCACGCCGGCGGAGGGGAGAGCGAGGTCGAGCACGCTCATGCCGCCACCTGCCGCCGCGCGCGCAGCACGAGCCGCGCGCCGTCGGCACCGAACAGATGCGCGCGCCCGGCATGGAAGCCCAGCGCCACCGTGCCGTCCGCGCCGGGAATCGGCTCCTCGTCGGCGCGCTGGCGCAGGGTGAGGGTGGGCGCGGATCGATCGAGGATTTCGAGCGTCACATAGCGATCGGCGCCATGATGCTCGGTGCGCAGGATGCGGGCAGGCGAGCCATTGGCGACGAAGCGCAGATCCTCCGGCCGCAGCCCGAGCGTCGCCGGCCCGCGCTTGCCCTGCGGCGCCTCCAGGCCGAGATCACGCCCGAGGCCGGAAATGCGGCCGGCGCCATCGATTTCCACGGGGAGGAGATTCATCGCGGGCGTGCCGATGAAGCGTGCCACGCTCAGCGAGGCGGGCCGCTCATACAGTTCGGCCGGCGTGCCCAGCTGGAGGATGCGCCCGGCCTCCATCAGCGCCACCCGGTCGGACATCGTCATCGCCTCGATCTGGTCGTGGGTGACGTAGACGAAGGTGGCACCGAGCCGGCGGTGCAGGCCCGCCAGTTCCTCGCGCATATGGGCGCGCAGCTTGGCGTCGAGATTCGACAGCGGCTCGTCCATCAGGAAGGCGGCGGGCGCGCGCACCAGTGCGCGGGCCAGTGCGACACGCTGGCGCTGGCCGCCGGAAAGCTGAGCCGGCTTGCGGTCCAGCAACGGGCGGATCTGCAGCGCCTCGGCGGCGTCTTCCACGGCGCTGGCGATCTCCCGCCGGGTCGCCCCCAGCCCCGGCACCAGCCGGCCGATCACCGGCAGTCGCGCCGCCAGCGGCAGGCGGCGCATCCGCAGCGGCGTCGCGATGTTCTGGCGCACGCTCATATGCGGGTAGAGCGCATAGCTCTGGAACACCATGGCGATGTTGCGGTCACTCGGATCGGCCTCGGTCACGTCCCGCCCGCCGATCGCCACCGAGCCGCGATCGGGCGTCTCCAGCCCCGCAATGATGCGCAGCAGGGTGGACTTGCCGCAGCCGGATGCACCGACCAGCGAGAGGAACTCGCCCGGCCGGATGGCAAGATCGATGTTTTCCAGCACATCGGCGCCGTCGAAGCTCTTGCCGATCCCGACCAGGTCAAGTGATTGGGGTGTCATGCCGCGCTCCCGGTTTCAGAGGCGCGTCTTTGTCCCGTTGTGCGACAGAGGCATGACATTCTGCAGAACGGTACGTGACAATCCGTAGATCGTCTGCGTGAATCGTTCAAACGTCTGCCGCCGCGGCCGTCTACATTTTCCGCTTCGCACGGCGTGCAGGATTTTTTCTTTGGAAACGATCTTAGACTTTTGTCGACACTGACGCGCGGTCATGCCCGCCATCCATCGCTCGGCACGCAAAGCCGGCGAAGGAAGCGCATCTGCAGGGTCTTCCGTCGAGTCGGGGGCTTCGGGGGGCAGCGCCGGGCCCGGCGCGCAAGGCACTCCACGCGGCAACGCGAGGGCGCCCCGGCGGTGCGGCGCGGCAGCTTGCATCCGCCGGCAAAGGATCGATCCCGGGAGGCGCGGCAGAACCCCGGGAGGGGGCGGCAGAGACGGGCCCTCGGAGGGCGGTCTGGCGGGCGGGGGGCGGATCGGGGGCAGGTAAGGTGGGGCCTCCCCCGCGCCGCTCTTTCGGCGCGGGGGAGGATTTGTCGCGTCAGGCCAGCAGGTCGTAGCGATCGGCGTTGGCGACCTTGGCCCAGGCGGCCACGAAGTCGTGCACGAACTTCTCGCCGGCATCGTCCTGCGCATAGACCTCGGCATAGGCGCGCAGGATCGAGTTCGAGCCGAACACGAGGTCCACGCGGGTGGCGGTCCATTTCAGCGCGTCGGTCTTGCGGTCGCGGATCTCGTAGAGCCCGTTGCCCGCCTTCTTCCACGCGTTGTTCATGTCGGTCAGGTTGACGAAGAAATCGTTCGTCAGCGCGCCTTCCCGATCGGTGAACACGCCGTGCCTGGAGCCGCCATGATTGGCGCCCAGCACGCGCAGGCCGCCGAGTAGCACGGTCAGTTCCGGGGCGGTGAGGTCCTGGAGCTGCGCCCGGTCGAGCAGAAGCTCCTCCGGGCTGACGATGTAGTCCTTCTTCAGCCAGTTGCGGAAGCCGTCATGGATCGGCTCCAGCACGCTGAACGAGGCGGCATCGGTCTCGGCATCCGTGGCGTCGCCGCGACCGGGCGAGAACGGCACGGTGACATCGAAGCCCGCGGCCTTCGCCGCCAGTTCGACGCCGACATTGCCGGCCAGCACGATGACGTCGGCGACGCTGGCGCCGGTCTCTGCCGCGATGGGCTCCAGAACGCCGAGCACCTTGGCGAGGCGCGCGGGCTCGTTGCCTTCCCAATCCTTCTGCGGGCTGAGGCGGATGCGCGCGCCATTGGCGCCGCCGCGCTTGTCGGAGTGGCGGAAGGTGCGGGCGCTGTCCCACGCGGTCGAGACCAGTTCGCCGATGGTCAGGCCGCTATTGAGGATCTTCGCCTTCACCGCAACCACGTCATAGCCGGTGGGGCCGACCGGAACCGGGTCCTGCCAGATCAGGTCTTCGGCCGGCACGTCCGGGCCGAGATAGCGCGCCTTCGGGCCGAGATCGCGATGCGTCAGCTTGAACCACGCGCGGGCGAACACCTCGGAGAAATAGGCCGGGTCGTTCTTGAACCGCAGCGAGATTTCCCGATAGATCGGGTCGACCTTCATCGCCATGTCGGCGTCGGTCATCATCGGGTTGTGGCGGATCGAGGGGTCGCTGGCGTCGACCGGCTTGTCCTCGTCCCGGATGTTGATCGGCTCCCACTGCCAGGCGCCGGCCGGGCTCTTGCGCAGTTCCCATTCATGGTTGAACAGCATCTCGAAGAAGCCGTTGTCCCATTTGGTGGGGTGGGTGGTCCAGGCGCCTTCGAGGCCGCTGGTCACGGCGCGGCTGGCCTTGCCACCCTGGTCCGGGTTGTGCCAGCCCAGGCCCTGCTCCTCGACATCCGCGCCTTCCGGGCTCGGGCCGAGCACCGTGGCGCTGCCATTGCCGTGGGTCTTGCCGACCGTGTGGCCACCGGCGGTGAGGGCGACGGTTTCCTCGTCGTCCATCGCCATGCGGGCGAAGGTCTCGCGCACCTGCGCGGCGGTCTTAAGCGGGTCCGGCTTGCCGTTCACGCCTTCGGGATTGACATAGATGAGACCCATCTGCACGGCGGCGAGCGGGTTTTCCATCGTCGAGGGAACGTCGACATTGTCGTAGCGCTCGTCGCTGGGCGCGAGCCACTCCTTCTCGGCGCCCCAGTAGACGTCCTTCTCGGGGTGCCAGATATCCTCGCGGCCGAAGCCGAAGCCGAAGGTCTTCAGGCCGAAGGACTCATAGGCCACCGTGCCGGCATAGGCGATGAGGTCCGCCCAGCTCAGCTTGTTGCCGTATTTCTTCTTGATCGGCCACAGCAGGCGGCGGGCCTTGTCGAGGCTGGCATTGTCCGGCCAGGAATTCAGCGGGGCGAAGCGCTGGTTGCCGGTGCCGGCGCCACCGCGCCCGTCGGCGAGGCGATAGGACCCGGCCGCGTGCCAGGTCATGCGGATGAACAGGCCGCCATAATGCCCCCAGTCCGCCGGCCACCAATCCTGGCTGTCGGTCATCAGGGCGTGGAGGTCGTTCTTGAGCGCCTCGAAATCGAGCGTCTTGACCGCTTCGCGGTAGTTGAACTCCCGGCCCAGCGGGTTGGTCTTGGTGTCGTGCTGGGACAGGATGTCGAGGTTGAGGGACTTCGGCCACCAATCCGTGTTGGACTGGCCGGTCTCGGTGATCGCACCATGCAGAACCGGGCATTTGCCGGCCGGCTTCTTCGTTATGTCGTCCATGCTGCTCTCCGCCAGTGACTGCGCGCTTGCGCGCTCAACGATGCACCCGCCGCCCACCGTGCCGTCGCTTCCAATCGCACGGTCGGCGGCGTCGAATTCCGTCTGCCGCAGACGTCTACTTCAGAAACATCATAATGAAAATTTGCATTTTCTAATCATCGCGATATGAAGAACTTATGACCGAGATTTCCATGAAGCATCTGCGCTATTTCGAGGCGCTGGCCCAGCATGGCCATTTCGGGCGCGCGGCCGAGGCCTGCGCCATCTCGCAGCCCGCGCTCTCCCTGCAGATGAAAGAGCTTGAGGAACTTCTCGGCGCACCGCTCGTGGAGCGGGGCTCGCGGCGTATCCGCCTCACCCCGCTCGGCGAGGATTTCGCGGTGCGCGCGCGAGAGATCCTGCGGGCGGTGGATGAACTTCACGCCCTCGCCCGCGCCTCGCACGGGCCGCTGGCCGGGCGCCTGCGCATCGGCGTGATTCCCACCGTGGCGCCCTATCTGTTGCCGATGGTCATCCAGCGTCTGGCGGTGAGTTTCCCGGAACTGGACGTGCGCCCGCGCGAAATGGTGACGCAGAAGCTGATCGAGGGGCTGGTGGAGGGTCGGCTCGACACCGCGATCGTCGCCCTGCCGGTGTCGGAGCCGGCGCTCACCGAATATGCCCTGTTCGACGAGGAATTCATTCTGGTGCGCCCGCGCGAGGACGCGGACAAGCCGGTGCCCAGTTCCGACATGCTGCGCGAGATGCGCCTGCTGCTGCTGGAGGAAGGGCACTGCTTCCGCGAGCAGGCGATTTCCTTCTGCAACATGCCCTCCAGCGCCGCGCGCGACCTCATGGAAGGCAGTTCGTTGACCACGCTGGTGCAGATGGTGGGCGCGGGGATCGGCGTCACGCTGGTGCCGCGCATGGCGGTGCCGGTGGAAACGCGCTCGGCCTTCGTCTCCGTCGCCCGG
This sequence comes from Ancylobacter amanitiformis, assembly GCF_030814815.1. Lineage (GTDB taxonomy): Bacteria > Pseudomonadota > Alphaproteobacteria > Rhizobiales > Xanthobacteraceae > Ancylobacter > Ancylobacter amanitiformis. The sequence continues at coordinate 61,304 of NZ_JAUSVR010000007.1, forward strand.
CTGCCGCAGCCGCGTCCCTATCGCACGGTCGGCATGGTCTGGCGCAAGAGCAATCCGCTGGCGGAACAGTTCCAGCACATTGCCGGCATCGTGCGCGATATTGCCCTGGTCGGGACGAGAAGTGCCGGCATGGGGCCGAAGGCCGGCGTTTCGGAAGGTGCGGCCGAGGATGGCGCCGAGGGTGGCGCGGGGCTTGCGCCGCGGGATATGCCGCACGCCTGATGCCTTGCCCCGGTCTGCCCGCCGGTGCGAGTTTTACCGTTCGTTAACCATGAGGCACGCATGCTCGCGCGAGCTTTGGCTCCGATGCCGGGGCCCGGCGGTCATTCGAGCGGGACGATGCGAACATGCTGACGAGACCGCAGCGAGCCGGGCGCCGACGTGGAAGATGGCTGCGCCCGTCGCTTGCCGCACTCGCGGTTCTGCTCGCGTTTCCCGCATGGGCGGCCGACATTGCCTGCGACCTCACCGCCACGGCGCTGAGTTGCGCGGGATCGGCCACCGGCACGGATTCCACCGCCATCGGTGAAAGTGCCGAGGCGACACAGGCGAGCGCCACGGCCGTGGGGCAGGGTGCCAAGGCCTTCGGCACGAATTCCAGCGCGTTCGGCCAGCTTTCCGTGGCCAATGGCGTGTCGTCCACCGCCATCGGCCAGAACAGCGCGGCCAATGGCGCTTCCGCCACGGCGGTCGGCCGCAGCGCCGCCGCCAATGCCGACCAGGCGACCGCGGTGGGCACCGAGGCCAGCGCCAACGCCGTGGCGGCGACCGCTGTCGGTCAGGCGTCCAGCGCCAACGGGCTGAACGCGACGGCGATCGGCCAGGGCGCCACCGCCAATCTCGACTACACCACGGCGGTCGGCTCGGGTGCCGCCGCGCAGGGCACCAACGCCTCCGCCTTCGGCTATGGCGCGCAGGCCAATGCCAGCGCGGCCACCGCTCTCGGCCAGGGCGCCAGCGCCGGCGCCGAGCAATCCACCGCGGTCGGGCAGGGCGCGACCGCCAATGGCACGGGTTCCACCGCGCTCGGCCAGCAGGCCATCGCCAATGGGATGAGCTCCACGGCGCTCGGCCAGAACGCGACGGCCAACGCGCAGGGCTCCACCGCCGTCGGCAGCATCGCCGCCGCCAATGCCGAGAACTCCACCGCGCTCGGCTGGAACTCGGCCGCCAACGGCGTCAACTCCACCGCGCTCGGCCGGGGCTCCATCGCCGCGTCGCAAGGCTCGACCGCGGTCGGCCAGAGCGCCAATGCCTCGGCGGCCTATGGCACGGCGGTGGGCAACGGCGCCAATGCCTCGTTCGAGAGTTCGACCGCCATCGGCAGCGGCGCCACCACCACGCGCGCCAACCAGGTGGCGCTCGGCACGGCCTCCAGCACCTATACGATGCCGGGCCTCACCTCGTCGGCCAGCCGGGCGGCGCAGTCCGGCGCGGTGCAGGTGGTGACGACCGATGCCGCGGGCAACCTCGCCTCGGCCTCGCTCGGCGACCTCTACAATCTCGATGGCGTCTATCAGCAGCTCGATCGCGTGCAGGAAGGCGTCGCCATGGCGATGGCCATGGACACGCCCAACCTGCCGGCCGGCAAGGATCTGGCGCTGAGCGCGCAATGGGGCACGTTCGGCGGGCAGAATGCCATGGCGCTGTCCGGCATCGCCCGGCTGATGGACGACACGCTGTTCTTTACCGGCGGCATCGGGTTTGGCCTGAAGGAGGGCACGATCGGCGGCAAGGCGGGGCTGGTCATGGCATGGTGAGTGTTCGCCCCTCGACGATCGCCCTCGCCGTGGCCTTCGGGCTCATGCTGGTGCCGCCGGCGTTGACGGCGCTGCCGGCCGGCTTTGCCACCTCGGCCGCTCCCGCGCCCGCCAATCCCGTGGCCGCGAGCACCGCGCCCGTCCTCGCGCCGGTCTCGGCATCGGGTGGGGCGCTGCAGGTTCCGCCGGCGCCGGTTCTGCTCGCCCTGTTGCGCGGCACGCTCGCCGCGGTGAACCAGGCCAATGTCACCGGCAATTATTCCGTGCTGCGTGACCTCGGCGCGCCGGCCTTCCGCGAGAATTACAACGCGGCGGAACTGGCCGACCGCTTCCGGGCGTGGCGCGACAATTCACTGGATTTCGCCGCCGTGCTGCTGCTTGACGCCAAGCTCGCCCGCGCGCCCGCCGTCGACGCGGACGGCGTGTTGCGGCTGGTCGGTTTCTTCGCCACCACGCCCCTGCGCATCGGCTTCGACCTCGGCTTCGAGGCGGTTGGCGGCAACTGGCGGCTGGCGACCATCTCGGTGGATGCACGCCGGGTCGATACGCCCGCGGCGGAGGGCCCGCCCGCCCAAACCCAGCCGGTCAATGCCCCGCAGGCCCTGGCGCCGCCGGCGGGCGGCGCGCAGCAGGGTTCCGCGTCGCCGGGGCAGAAGGACATGTCCCGGCTGTCGCCCAAACCCGCCATGGTCGCGATCGCCACCGATTCCCCGGCCGCACCGACCGTCGCCGCGCCGACGGTCAAGGTGATGACCGTGCGCGCCGCGACGGATCCGCTGCTCAAGGCCGGCTCGCTCGACGCGCCGGCTCCCGCGCCGCTGCCGGTCCGGAACCCGCCCGGCACGGCGACCAAGACAGCGACCAAGACAGCGACCAAGACAGCGACCAAGACAGCGACCAAGACAGCGACCAAGACGGGGGCCACGGACGTTTCTGCGAAGGAGACGCTACCCAAGCCGGCCACCAGAACCGTGCCCGCCCGCGATGCCGCCGCGAAAGGTGCGCCGCCCGCCGCGACGCACGAGCCCTTCGCGATGAGTGAACCGGCCCGCGCGCCCGTGCCGTTCGACATGGGCTCGGCGTCGGGTGGCGGGCTCTACTGACGGCGCGGACGCTCCTCAGACCGGGTCGTCGGACGGGGCCTGCGTGTAACGGCGCACCACCCAGGAGCGGAACAGCGCGACGGCGGGATCGACCATGTCGTCGGGATGCACGGTGAGGTAATAGCCGAAGCCGCTCGCGCAGGTCGTGTCCGGGAAGGGCGTCACCAGCCGGCCGCTGGCGATATCGGCCGCGAACATGTCGGGATCGACCAGCGTCACGCCGCCGCCCGCCACCGCGCATTGCACCGCCAGCACCTCGGATTCGAAGGCGAGGCCGCGCTGCACGCCGATATCGAGCCCGTTATGGCGGGCATAGACGGACCAGAACGTGCTGTAGGGCTCGCCCTCCAGCTTGACGTGCAGCAATTCGGTGCTGCGCAGGAATTCCGCGAGATCGAGCCCCTCCGCCCGCGCCGCGATCTCCGGCGTGCAGGCCGGCGTCTGGCTGACCATCCATAAGGGATCGCGGATGGCGTCGCCCAGATGCGGCCTGTCGAACACGACCGCGAGATCGACGCTGCGTCCCGCCGGCAGGCCGATGCCGTTGCTGCTCGACACGTCGATCGGCAGGCCCGGAAAGGCACGGCGGAATTCGGCCAGCAGCGACAGGCCCGCCACATGCAGGAAGGTCGGCGGCATGTGGATCTTGAGCACGCGCCCGGCATGGCCGGGATCGCGCCGCAGCATCTTCATGGTCTCTTCGATACGGTCGAAGGATTCGGCCACGACAGGCAGCAGCGCCGCGCCGGCGGCGGTCAGCGCCATGCCCTGCGCCCGCCGGTCCAGCAGCCGGCAGCCGAGATATTCCTCCAGCCGCCCGACATGCCGGCTCAAGGCGCTCTGCGAGATATGCAGCGCCGCGGCCGCGCCGGTGAAGCTGAGCCGCCCGCCGACCGCCTCGAAGGCCCGGAGCGCATTGAGCGGCAGCCAGACGCGCCCGCCATCCGGCTCGGCGGCCTCGGGGAGCCGCGCGACGTCCGCCGCGTCGGGACGAGGAAACGCCGAACCTTTGCCGCCCAAGCCTGTGCCTCCGGACCTTTGCCTACATGCGATAGGTCTATCTAAAAACGTAATTTGAACCGTTCCAGGCCCGATGCCAAGATCGCGCAAAAGGGGAACAGCCATGCTTGATCTGGAACGGATCCGGGCGCTCATCAACGAGCGCAGGCCGGGTTATTCGCTGCCGCAGGAACTCTACAACAGTCCGGATGTCTACGAGTTCGATCTTGCCGCCATTTTCGGCCAGTCGTGGATTCTTGCCGGCTTCACCTGCGAGATTCCGCAGCCGCGCGGCTACATGGCGCTCACGGTCGGCCGCTCGCCGGTGGTGATCACGCGCGATCGCGAGGGCGTCTATCGCGCCTTCCACAATTCCTGCCGCCATCGCGGGGCGCAGATCTGCGCCGAGGGCACCGGCGCGCGCGGGCGGCTGACCTGCCCCTATCACCAGTGGGTCTATGATCTCGATGGCGCGCTGGTCCATGCCCGGCACATGCCCGAGACGTTCGACCCGGCGGAGCATGGCCTCCGGCCGGTGCATGTCGAGAATGTCGCCGGCGCGCTGTTCGTGTGCCTCGCCGAGACGCCGCCGGCCTTCGCCCGCTTCCGCCGCGAACTGGAGCCGCTGCTCGCGCCTCATCGGCTGGAGGAGGCCAAGCTCGCCTTCCAGAACACGCTGGTCGAGAAGGGCAACTGGAAGCTGGTGATGGAGAATGCCCGCGAGTGCTACCATTGCGGCGTCGGCCATCCCGAACTGTGCCTGACCTTCCCGATCGAGGATGCCTCCGGCGGGCATTTCGAGGTGGAGGGCGACCCGCGCCACGCCGCCTTTGCTGCCCGGCTGGAGGCGGCCGGGCTCGGCAAGGGGCCCTTCATCGGCCCGTGGTGGCAGATCGAGCGCTTCCCGCTCAACGAGGGGCACCTGTCGCTCACCATTGATGGCGCGCTCGCCTGCACCCGGCTGATGATTGCCGGCGACGAGCCGAATGTCGGCTCGCTGCGCTGGGCCGTGGAGCCGCACAGTTTCTGCCATTCCACCGCCGACACCACGGTCTATTTCAGCGCCATGCCGACCGCGACCGGCGAGACGCTGGTGACGTGCAAGTGGCTGGTGCACAAGGATGCGGTGGAAGGCGTCGACTATGACGTCGAGAAGCTTACCCAGCTGTGGAACGTGACCAATATCCAGGACCGCGACCTGGTCGAGAACAACCAGCGCGGCGTCAATTCGGTCGGCTATGTGCCGGGACCCTACAGCCCGACCGATGAATCCTACGTGCTGCTGTTCACCGACTGGTACTGCGACAAGGCGATGGACTATATCGCCGCCCGCACCGGCATCGACGGCCGGCCGATCGAATTGCGCGGCATCATTTCCGGGGCGGCGGAGGCCGTGCGCGAGCCGGCCTTCGCGGCGGGGCTGGCGGCTGATGCGGCGGGTCACGAGGCGGGCGGGCATGAGGCGGGCCGGGCTTGAGCAGGGGTGGCAGTGACGACGTGCGGGGTGCCCGCCACCCCGACACGCTGGCCGTGGGCTACGGCTATGATCCGCAGGATGCGTTCGGCGCGGTGAAGCCGCCGATCGTCTTGACCTCGACCTTCGCCTACCCGTCCGCGGCGGCAGCGAAACAGGCGCATCGCGACTATTTCGACGGCACGGCGCCGGGGCGCGAGGCGGGCTTCATCTATGCGCGGCTCGACCATCCGGGCCTCGCCCTGCTGGAAAAGCGCTTCGCCGCGCTGGACGGCGCGGAGGAGGCGGCGGCATTCGCCTCCGGCATGGCGGCGATTTCCGCCGTGCTGCTCGGTCATCTCAAGCCCGGCGACAGCGTGCTGCACACGCGCCCGCTCTATGGCGGCACGCATGGCCTGCTGCACGGTCCGCTCGCCGGGCTCGGCATCACCGCGATCGCCATCGGCGACGGCGTGGATGAGGCGAGCGTGGCTCAGGCCGTCGAGACGGCGTCGGGCCACGGCCCGGTGGGCCTCATTTTCGTGGAGACGCCGGCCAACCCGACCAACGGCATTGCCGACATCGCGCTCATCGCCCGCGCCGCCGACGCGCTGGCCGCCCGGCAGGGCGGGCGGCGGCCGGTCGTCGTGGTGGACAACACTTTCCTCGGTTCGCTGCTGCAGGCCCCGCTCGACCACGGCGCCGACCTGTCCATGACCTCGCTGACCAAATATGCCGGCGGCCATAGCGACCTGATCGGCGGCGCCGTGTCGGGCTCGGCCGCGCTCATCGGCCCGCTGCGCCGGTTGCGCACGCTGCTCGGCACCCATCTCGACCCGTTCACCAGCTGGCTCGCCCTGCGCTCGCTGGAGACCTTCCCGCTGCGCAATGCCCGCGCCAATGCCAATGCCGCGGTGGTCGCCGCCTTCCTGCGCGACCACGCCAGGGTGGCGAGCGTGAGCTATCTCGGCTTCCTCGCGGCCGGCACGCCCGCCCGCGCGGTGTTCGACCGGCAATGCACCGGCGCGGGCTCCACCTTCTCCTTCCGCATTCGCGGCGGGGAAAGCGAGGCTTTCGCCATGCTGGACCGCCTGCAGGTGTTCCGCATGGCGGTCAGCCTCGGGGGAACCGAGAGCCTGATCTGCCATTCCGCCACGACCACGCATTATTCCGTGCCGCCGGACATCCGCGCGCAGGTGGGCGTCGATGACGCGACGCTGCGGATATCGGTCGGGATCGAACATCCCGATGACCTCGTCGCCGACCTCGCTTCAGCATTGGACGCGATTCCATGACCCGCCCCGAAACCCGCCTGATCCTGCCCGCTCCCGACCGCCATTCCATCGCCGGCAAGACCGGGGCGCCGGATGAACACGCCGAACTCGTCATCATCGGTGCCGGCCCGGCCGGCTGCGCCGCCGCCACCGAGGCCGCGCGCGCCGGCGTGCAGGTGGTGCTGATCGACGAGAACCCGGTCTCGCCCGGCTTGATCGGCATGGATGTGCCGTTCCATTTCGGCGGCCGCGCCACGGGTGCGGTGCAGACGCCGGAGCGCCTTGTCGAGCACGTGCTGGAATCCAACCCGGCGCTGGCGGAAGCCTTTGAACTCGGCGTCGATGTGCGCCTGTCCACTTCGGCCTGGGGCGCCTGGGTGAACGGGCCGGGGATGCGCTCGCTCGCCACTGGCGTGATCGGCCTTGCTGACGAGACGCGCAGCTGGACGCTGGGCTTCGACCGGCTGATCCTCGCCACCGGAGCGCGCGATCTCAACCTTTCCTTTGCCGGCTCCGATCAGCCGGGCGTAATGGGCGCGCAGGCCCTGCATGCGCTGCTGGTGCGCTATGACGCCTTTGCCGGGCGGCGCCTCGTCATCCTCGGCAGCGGCGACCTGGCCATCGCCACGGCCGAGCTTGCGCGCTCGCGCGGGCTGGATGTGGTGGCGCTGGTGGAGGCGCGGGACACGCCGGCGGGTGATGACGCGCGGCTGGCTGCGCTGGCCGGGCAGGGCGTCGAGATCATCACCGGGCATGTGCCGCTGGCGGCCGAGGGCGGCACGGACGGCGTTACCGGCCTCGTGCTGGTGGAGACGCAGGCGCCCGGGCGCCGCCGCGCGCTGGCCTGCGACACGGTGTGCCTCGCCATCGGCGCGGTGCCGGTGATCGAGCTATTCGACGTGCTCGGCGCCGCGCGTGCGATGATACCCGAGCGCGGTGGCCATGTGCCGGTGGTCGACGCGCACGGGGCGACCTCGCTGGGGCACGTCTTCGCCGCCGGCGACTGCACCGGCCTCGGCGGCGATGCCGCGGCGGCGGGATTGAGCGCGGCGCGCGCGGCGCTGGCCTCGCTCGGCCGCCCGGCGGAGGCGCCGGAGGCCATTTCCCGGCCGGCGGGGCCCGATGCGCTGGCCTATCCGCTCGACTGGACGCGGGCCCTGCTCGCCACCGGCGGGCCGGACGTCATGGTGTGCCTGTGCGAGGAGGTCACGCGCGGCGAACTGCTGGCCGTGCAGCCGCCGCGCTATCTCGGCTGGAGTTCCAACGCCATCGCCCGGCGCAACCTTGCCACGCTGGCGCAGGATGGGCCGCTCGACCAGGACCAGATCAAGCGCCTCACCCGCGCCTGCATGGGCGCCTGCCAGGCGCGGCGCTGCCGCGAGCAGGTGGCGCTGACCATGGCGCTGGGCGCCGAGGTTCCGGCCACCTCCATCCCGCTCGCCGGCTATCGCGCCCCGGTGCGCCCGCTGCCGCTCGCCGTGCTCGCCGATGCTGACGAGACGGCGGACATGACGGAGAACTGGAACGTGTGGTTCGGCATCGTGACGCAGTGGATTTCCTACGACGACATCGGCACCGCGCGCGAGGATGAGCAGATCCGCGCCGGAATGCCCTATTGAGGATGCCGGTCATGACGAACAAGGGTACATCGGTCGTGGTGGTCGGCGGCGGCGTCACCGGCCTCTCCACCGCCTGGTGGCTGGCGCGCTCGGGCGTCGACGTCACGGTGCTGGAAAAGGGCATTGTCGGCTTCGAGGCCTCCGGCCGCAATGGCGGCGGCTGCACGCATTACCAGAGCCCGCTCTTCCACGAGGAACAGCGGCTGTGGCCGCAGATGGACGAACTGCTCGGCTATCCCACGGAGTATCGCCGCGAGCGCATCGTCTTCCAGGTGGACGAGCGCAAGGCCAATTTCGCCGACGGCCTCTCCATGCGCATTCCCGCCGGCTATGAATGGGAAGTGCTGGACGGCCGGCAGGTGCGCGAGCGCGTGCCGCTGGCCGGCGACAACGCCGTTTGCGGCGTGCACCTGCATTTCGGTGGCCATGCCAATCCCCAGCGCACCTCGCAGGCCTATGCCTGGGCGGCGCGCGACCTCGGCGTGGCGATCCACCAGCATGTCGCGGTCTCGGGCTTCGAGACCGCCGGCGGGCGCGTGGTGGGCGTGGAAACCTCGGCCGGCCGGTTCGGCTGCGATGCGCTGGTGATCGCCGCCGGCCCGCAGACCGGCAAGCTCTCCGCCATGCTCGGCAATCCCGTTCCGATGGCGGCGGCGCGGGCGGAAATGATCGTGACCGAGCCGCTGCCGCTGATGCCGACCGGGGGGGTCGACGGCAATGGCCTCTACGGCCGCCAGACGCTGCGCGGCAACCTCGCCTATGGCGGGGGACCGCATGAATGGTATGACGATACGCCGCTCGACCGCCCGCCGCCGCGCCCCTCGGGCAGCGTGCTGCGCGGCCTGTCCCGGCGCCTGGCGGACCTGCTGCCGCGCGCCGCCCATGCGCGGGTGATCCGCAGCTGGGCCGGGGTGATCGAGAACACGCCGGACGGCCGCCCGGTGATCGAGCGCCTCACCGCGCCGGACAATGTGACGGTGGCCACCATGTCGAGCGTCGGCTTCGGCCTGTCGCCGGCGAGCGGCCACGCGATCCGCGACCTCGTGCTCGACGGCGTCTGTTCCTTTGCCGACCTGTCCAAGCTGAGCAGCGCCCGTTTCAAGGAACTCTCCGGCGACTGGCGCCGCGATCTCAACTGGCTGCCGCCGCAGCCGGTCATGCCCGATGCAGGAGCCAGCCTTTGATGTCCGGACCTCGTGGAACCGTCATCGTCGTCGGCGCCGGCATTGCCGGCCTGTCCACCGCCTGGGCGCTGCAGCGGCGGAGCTTCCAGGTCTCGGTATTCGAGCAGGGCCCCATCCCCAACCCGCGCGCCACCTCCTATGACGACCACCGGATCACCCGGCACGCCTATGGCACGCATGAGGGCTACGCCTATCTCATGCCGGAGGCCTTCGCCGTCTATGACCGGATGTTCAAGGATACCGGCACCGATCATTTCGACCGCTCGAAGGTGATCTATTTCCTGCGCGAGGAGGTCGGCTGGTACGAGCCGACCGTGCGCGCGCTCACCCGCATGGGCTCCGGCTTCCGCGACATCCCGCTCACCGAGGTGGGCGAGCGCTTTCCCATGGTGCAGACCGAGGGTCTGACCCGCGCGGTGGAGACCGACGAGGGCGGCATGCTCTTTCCCATCCGCATCCTCACCGATCTCGTCGTCATGCTCGGCAATCGCGGCGTGCGCTTTCACGCCGACAGCCGCGTGGAGGAGGTGGATCCGGAGGCGGGGCGCGTGGTGGCCAATGGCCGCGAATACCGTGCCGACCATGTGGTGATCGCCGCCGGCGCGTGGGTGAACGCGCTCACGCCGCTCCTCGCGGATACCGTGGTCGCCTCGCGGCAGGCGGTGATGTATCTCGCCCCGCCGCCGGAACTGGCACAGGCCTGGGCCGCGGCGCCGGTGTTGATCGACATGGGCGTGGACAGCGGTACCTATACGCTGCCGCCGCGCCGGGGCACCCGGCTCAAGATCGGCGACCATGTCTTCACCCGCGCCGGCGACGCCGATGGCGACCGCCTCGCCACCGATGACGACGTGGCCCGGCTGGAGAGCGCGGCGCGCCTCGGCTATCGCGATTTCGGCCGCTACCAGGTGCTGGAGCGCAAGATCTGCTTCTACACCGTCACGCGCGATGCCTCCGAGCGTTTCGCGGTGCGCCCCTGGGGCCGGCGCGCCTGGGTGGTCAGCGCCTGCTCGGGCCACGGCTTCAAGCTCGGGCCGCTGGTCGGCGACAGCGTGGCCGCGGCCATTGCCGGTGAACGCGGGGCGGAGGAAACGATCGCCAAGCTGGCCGGCCGGCTCGATCTCGCCGAGCCGGCGCCGGCCGCCTGAGACCGGGCAGACCGACCCTTTCCCCCTGCGGGAGAACGGCCCGCGAAGCGGGTCGGCGAGGGGCGGGGGGCAGGGAGAGGGCGCGGCCGGTCTCGCGCCGGCAGCCTCACCCCACCTCCCGCGCCAGTGCGGCGAGGGCGCCGGGCACCTCGGCCGGCTGCACCACGGCGGCGCGGATGAGATCATCGAAGCGCTGGTTCAGCAGCCGCACCTGCGGGCTCGCCGTGAACACGAAGAACAGCCCGCCAATGTAGAGAATCGCGCGCTGTGGGCCGAACACGGTGAGCGGTGCCGAATAGGTGCGCCGGACATCGAACAGGTGGATGCGCAGGCCGGGATAGAGCGCCTCGCAGGTCTCGCTCATGACGCGCAGCTGCTCGCGCCGCAGCGCCGCCGGCAGTTGCTCCCACTGCCCCTCGCCACGGGCGAAGGCCTGCAATCCCTGCAGCGGCAGGCACGCTTCCTGCGACAGATCGGAGCGCCGCATGCCGTCGAGCCGTTCCTGCGCCCAGCGCGACGTGGCCGCGGCGTCGATTTCCGGCCAGCCGGCATATTCATAGGCGATCACCTCCGGCAGCTTCAGGAAATCAGGGAAGCTGCGGGGCACGGTGCGGATGGGATAGCCGGCATTCTCGGCCTCCGCGTACCAGCGCAGGAAGCGGCCATCGGCCGGCGACCCCGCCTGACCCTCGATGCGCACCTGCTCGACCACGTCGGCGCCCGGCCGCTCCTGGCTGGTGAGGCCGAGCAGCCAGTCCACCGAGATGCCGTAGCGGGCGGAGAGGATTGCCAGCGTCTCGGCGCGCAGCAGCCGGTCGTTCGTCGGTGACAGAACCTGCGACAGGGTGGAACGGTCGATCCCCAGCGAGCGGGCAAAGGCCGAGGGCGGGAGTTTCGAGCGCTGGATCACCAGCGCCAGACGCTCGCGAAAAATCTGCACGACCTGCCGTCGCATGGTCTTCGCTCCTGAAACGCACCAACGTTGCTAATTATCACCAGACGGGCACTTTATGCGACAATTCCCACGTGGCGATTTAGTATCCCGCGTTGCGCCGGTACCGCCGCAGCGGGAAGATTGTACCATGGAAATCACCGCTTCCCCGCCCGCAAAGCCCGCAAGTTCAACCCGTCGAGCCAGCGTCGAATGGCCCACGCTCACGCTCGCCGCCGTGATCTACGGCGGCTGGGGCCTGGTGACATTCTTCCACGCCGATCTGCCGCTCTATGTGCTGGTGCCTGTGGGGGCCTGGCTGCTGGCGTGGCAGGGGTCGCTGCAGCATGAGATCATCCACGGCCACCCCACGCGCTGGCGCCGGTTCAACCGGTTTCTCGGCGCGATCCCGCTCTCGCTCTGGCTGCCCTATGAGCGCTACCGGGTGCTGCACCTGTGCCACCACCGCGACGAGGTGCTGACCGACCCGCTCGACGACCCGGAATCCTATTACTGGACCGAGGAGCACTGGCAGGAGCTTGGGCTGGTGGGGCGCTGGCTGGTGAAGGCACAGACCCGGCTTGTCGGCCGGCTGGTGATCGGGCCGTTCTGGTCGGTCAGCCGCTATCTCCTGTCGGAGGCGAAGACGATGCTGGCCGGCGACCGGCATCTCGCCCGCATCTGGGCGCGGCATCTGGCGGGCTGCGCGGTGATTCTGGCCTGGTTGGTTTTCGTCTGCGATTTCAATCCGCTCGCCTATGCCGCGCTGATACTCTATCCTGGCACGTCGCTGCTGATGGTCCGCTCCTTCGCCGAGCACAAGGCGGAGCACGCCGTTTTCAAGCGCACCGCCATCGTGGAGGACTCGCCGGTAATGGGACTGTTGTTCCTCTATAACAATCTCCACGCCGTGCACCACGCCCACCCGACGCTGCCATGGTACAAGCTGCCGGCGGTCTACCGCGCCAACCGCGCCGCCTTCCTGGAGCGCAATGGCGGCCTGCTCTACAAGGGCTATGGCGAGGTGTTCCGCCGCTTCCTGCTGCGCGCGCATGACCGGCCGGAACACCCTCTCGGGCGCGTGCCGCTGGATTCATGAGGCTCCCCGCGATCTCCCGCAGCACGCTCATCGGGGCCGGCTTCATGCTGGCCTCGGGCCTTGTCGTCTCCTTCATGGAGGCGGCGGTGCGCGGGGTGAGCCAGACGCTGCATCCGTTCATCCTGGTCTTCTGGCGCGAATTGTTCAGCGTGGCGCTGCTGCTGCCGCTGTGGTCCTTTGCCGGCTGTCCGCGCGTGGCGCGCGCGCGGCTGCCGCTGCACGCCCTGCGCGCCGTGCTGAATGGCGGGGCCATCCTCACCTGGTATCTCGCCCTGCGCAGCCTGCCGCTGGCGGAGGCGACGGCGCTCGGCTTCACCGCCATCCTGTTCGCGGCGATGGGCAGCCGCGCCGTGCTGGGCGAGCGGGTCTTCCCGCTGCAATGGATCGCCATCGCCGTCGGCCTGGGCGGTGCGCTGCTCGTCGTCGGGCCGCATATCGGGCGGGATGTCGCGCTCGGGCTGGTGGGGGGGCACACCTTCGCCCTGGGCGATGCGCGCAGCTTCGGCGCGGCGGCGGCGCTGGGCTCGGCGGTGCTGTTCGCCGCCTCCATGCTGGTGGCCAAGCTGCAGTCGCGCGGCGACGGCAGCGCGGTGAGCGCGCTGCTGCTGGCTATCGGCATGGGTGCGCTGGCCGGCCTGCTCGCGGTGCCGCTGTGGACCTGGCCGAGCGCGAGCGACTTTGCCTGGCTGGGCTTCTTCGCCGTCTGCAACGTGTTCGGGCAGGTATTCTTCCTGGAGGCGATGCGCCGGGCCAGCGCCTCGGTGGTTATCCCGCTCGATGTCTTCCGGCTGGTCTGGGCGCTGGTGTTCGGCGTCGCCATCTATGCCGAATGGCCCACGCCGCCGGCGCTGATCGGCGCCGTGCTTATCGCGGGATCCGCCATCCTCGTGGTGTTCGGCGCGCGACGCGGCGTCGTGGCGGCGACAGGAGCCGCCGGACAGGTCGAGGCAGGATGATGAATGACGCTTCTCCCGGCCTCGCCAATCTCGGCGTGTATGATCCGCCCTGGCTCCATGCCGCCAATGACGCGCTCTGGGCGGCGATCCGCGCGCGTCTTGCCGGCCGTGGCCAGCGCGACGTGCCCGCAATGCTGGAGCGCACGCGTGCGCTGCGCGCCATCTGGCACGACCCGGCGCTGCTGGTCGGACAGACCTGCGGCTATCCCTTGATGACCGAACTGGGCGAGGCGGTGAGGGTGGTCGGCGCGCCGGTCTATGCGCTGCCCGGTTGCGAGGGCGCGCGCCATTGCAGCCTCATCGTGGTGCGCGCGGACGCGCCATTCGAGCGTCTTGAGGATCTGCGCGGCTGCCGGGTGGCCATGAACGGGCCGGACAGCAATACCGGAATGAACCTGCTGCGCCACGCCATAGCCCCGCTGGCCCGCGAGGGCCGCTTCTTCGGAGCGGTGCTGACCAGCGGCGGGCATCTGCTGAGCATGGAAAGCGTGCAGGGCGGCGCCGCGGACGTCGCCGCTATCGACTGCGTGACGTTCGGCCTTGCCGACCTGCATAGGCCGGACCTCGTCGCGGGCCTGCGCGTGCTCGCCCGCACGGCCGCGGGGCCGACGCTGCCCTTCATCACCCGCGGCGGCGCCCGGCCGGAAGCGGCGGAGGAATTGCGCCAGGCCATCAACGAGGCGCTGGCAGAGGCGCAGGACGATCCGCTCATCGCCGGGCTGGCACTCAAGCGCTTGGAGCCGGCCGACCCGGCCGATTATGAAGTGCTGCTGCGCTATGAGGCCGACGCGGTGGCCATGGGCTATCCCGCCCTCGCCTGACGGCTCATGGAGGGCGTCAGGCCATCGACGGCGCCGGGCTGCGGCCGAGTTCCCCGCGCGGCAGATGGCAGCGAATGGCGTGGCCATGCGCGTCCGCCGTGAAGGGGGGCTCCTCGGTGTCGCAGATCGGGCCGATGCGCCGGGGGCAACGCGTGTGGAACAGGCAGCCGGCCGGCGGGCTGACCCCGCTCGGGATGGCGCCGGTGAGCCGGATGCGTCCGGTCCGCTCGCCGCTGACCGAGGGCGCGGCCGAGAGCAGCGCCTCGGTATAGGGATGATGGGGGCCATCCAGCACCCGGGCCGCCGGGCCGACTTCCAGCAGGCGCCCGAGATAGAGCACGGCGATCCAGTCGGAGAGATAGCGCACCACGCCGAGATCGTGCGAGATCAGCAGATAGGCGACCTGCCGCTCCGCCTGCAACTCGGCCAGCAGGTTGAGGATCGCCGCCTGCACCGACACATCCAGCGCCGAGGTCGGCTCGTCGCACACCACGAGGCGCGGATTGCCGGCAAAGGCGCGGGCGACCGCCACGCGCTGTTTCATGCCGCCCGAGAGCTGGCGGGGGCGGGCGGAAAGCTGGCGCGCGGTGAGGCGCACCGATTCCAGCAGCCGCGTCACCTGCGCCTCGCGCTTCGCGCCGGAGAGCCCGCCGAGCCGGGTGATCGCCCGGCCGATCAGCCGCCGCACGCTGTGCGAGCGGTTGAGCGCCGAATCCGGGTTCTGGAACACGATCTGCAGTGTCTTGATCTGCTCGGCGGTGCGGCGGCGCACCTCCGGGGCGAGCGCCGCGCCGTCCAGCGCCATGCCACCGCCCGCGTCCGGCGCGATGAGGCCGAGCAGCGCATGGGCGAGCGTGCTCTTGCCGCTGCCGGATTCACCGACCAGACCCAGCGTCTCGCCCGGCATCAGCCGCAGCGAAACGTCGCGCAGCGCCTGCACCGCATAGGGCGCGGAGCCATAGGTTTTGGACAGCGCGGTGAGTTCGAGCACCGGCGTGCCGGCTCCGGTGCCGGCGGGCGCGAGGGTGCCGGCGGCGGCGCGGGGCTCGGCATGGGGCAGATCGGCGACGCGGTCGTGATGATGGCAGCGGCTCACCCGCCCCGCGCCCGTGGCCACCAGCGGTGGATCGATCGTGCGGCAGGTCTCGTCCGCCAGCGCGCAGCGCGGGGCGAAGACGCAGCCGGCCGTGATCGAGCCGGGAGCCGGCGGGAAGCCGGGAATGGTGTCGAGGGGCGCGAGGTCCTTGCGCAGGCCCGGCCGCGGCAGGCAGCGCAGCAGCCCTGCCGTGTAGGGATGGCGCGGCTCGGCGAACAGGTCGCGCACCGGCCCTTCTTCCACCAGCCGGCCAGCGTAAAGCACGCCGACCCGGTCGCACAGCCCGGCAATGGCGCCGAGATTGTGGCTGATGAACAGGATGGACGCACCGAATTCGCGCCGCAGCGTGTCGACGAGATCGAGGATTTCCGCCTCGATCGTGGCATCGAGCCCCGTGGTCGGTTCGTCGAGGATGAGCAGCGAGGGATCCTTGGCGAGCGCCATGGCGATGACCACGCGCTGCTGCATGCCGCCCGAGAGCTGATGCGGATAGCGCTCCATGACACGGGCGGGCGAGGAAATGCGCACCCGCGTCAGCATCTCCTCCGCGCGCCGGCGCGCCTCGTGGCCCGAGGCGCCGAGAATCTCGAACGCCTCGGCGACCTGGCGGCCGATGGTGATCGAGGGATTGAGCGCGCGGCCGGGGTCCTGGAACACCATGGCGACCTCGCGGGCGCGCATCTGCAGCAGTGCCGCGCGGTCGAGCGCGCCGACGTCGCGCCCGTTGATGAGCGCGCGCCCGCCCGAAAGGCGCCCGTTCGCCGGCAGCACGCGCTGCACGGCGAGCGCCACGGTGGACTTGCCCGAGCCTGATTCGCCCACGAGGCCATAGACCTCGCCCTTGGCGATGGACAGGTTCACCTGGCTCAGCACCGGCACGGCGCGGCCGCGGATCCGGTAGGAGACGCTCATGTCGTCGAGCCGGAGGACGGGCGGAACGGCGAGGTCGGTCATTCGGCCAGAGCCCTCTGCAGGGATTCGGCGGCGAGGTTCACGCCCACGATCAGCGAGGCCGTCGCCGCGGTGTCGAACACCACGGTCCACCAGAAGCCGCCGATCAGCACGCCGTAATTCTCGGCGATGGCGAGGCCCCAGTCGGGCGTCGGCGGTTGCACGCCGAAGCCCAGGAAGCTCAGCGAGGCGATGGTGAAGATGGCGTAGCCCAGCCGCACCGTGCCTTCGACGATGATGGGCGGCATGATGTTGGGCAGGATCTCGACGCTCATGATGTAGGGCGCGCTTTCCCCGCGCACGGCCGCCGCCGCCACATAGTCGAGATGGCGCTCGGTGAGCACCGCCGCGCGCACGGTGCGCGCCACCAGCGGGGCGAAGACGAGGCCGACCACCACCACCACGGTGGGCGTGGAGGGTCCCAGCGCCACCAGCACCAGCAGCGCGACGATGATGAGCGGCAGCGAGAGCATCACCTCCAGCAGCCGCCCGACAATGGCGTCCACCCAGCCGCCGAAATAGCCGGTGATGAGGCCGATGGCGGTGCCGGCCACGGTGCCGACCAGCGTCGCCAGCGGCGCGATGGTGAGGATGGCCCGCGCGCCCACCAGCACGCGCGAGAACACGTCGCGGCCGATCTGGTCGGTGCCGAACCAGTGCTCGGCAGAGGGCGGCTGCAGCGTGTTCAGGAGGTCGTCGGCATAGGGGTCATAAGGCACGAAAGACGGCGCGAACACGGCGCAGACCGCCCAGAACAGCAGGATCGTGATGCCGATCAGGAAGCTCGGCGTGCGCAGCAGCCGGCCGACCACCCCGCGCGTGCGGCCTTCCCGGGCCACGCTGGGCGCGGGTTCGGTGAGGGGCAGCGCCTCGCTCATCGGCGTCCTCCCGTCCGAAGTCGCGGGTCGAGCAGCGTCGTCACGATGTCAGCCAGCAATGTCGTCACCACGAAGAACGCACCGACGGTGAGGATGCCCGCCTGCAGCATGGCGAAATCCTTGGCGCGGGCGGCACCGAGCACGAGGCTGCCAATGCCCTGGTAGCGGAACAGCGATTCCACCACCACCAGCCCGCCCAGCGCATAGCCCATCTGCGCCGCGATGACGGTGATGGTCGGCAGCAGCGCGTTGCGCAGCACATGGCGCGACAGAACCGTGCGCCACGGCAGGCCCTTGAGGATGGCGGTGCGCGTGTAGTCGGCCGAGAGCGCCTCCACCATGCCGGCCCGCGTCATCCGGGCGATGTAGCCGAACAGCACGATGACCAGCGGCAGCGCCGGCAGGATGAGATGCTGCAGCTGCACCAGCGGCCCGCTGCCGGCCGGCCAGGTCGCCGAGAGCGGCAGCCAGCGCAGCAGCACCGCGAAGACGAGGATCAGCGCGATGGACGAGACGAATTCCGGGATCACCGTCAGCGAAAGGCCGGCGACGCTGATCAGCCGGTCGATCGGACGCCCGGCGCGCAGGGCGGCCAGCACGCCGGCGCCGATGCCCAGCGGCACCACGATGGCGAAGACCGTGGCGGCGAGCTTGAGCGAATTCACCAGCGCGCTGCCGATGAACGGCGCGACCGGCGAGCGATAGGCATAGGACTGCCCCATGTCGCCGGTGATGAGGCCGCCCATCCAGGACAGGTAGATCTCCACCGGCGGCCGGTCGGACCCGAGTTTCTCGTTCAGCGCGGCGACCGCGCGCGGATCGGCCAGCGGGCCGAGGATCGCCCGGGCGGGGTCGCCCGGGAGAACCTGGCAGCCGAAGAAGACAACGACGCTGAGCAGCCACAGGGTGAGCAGACTCAGCGCCAGCCTCTTGAGGAGGAAAGGCCCCAACGCGCCTGACATGGGCGGATCAGACGAACCCGGCCTTGTGCAGGAACATCTGCCCCATCGCCGTGCCCTCGACACCGGTGAGCTTGGCCGAGGTGGCGGTGAGGTAATCGTAGAAATAGGGGAAGATGACCGGCGTCTCGTCGAGCAGCAGGCGCTGGATGGCGCCGGCCTGGGCCTTCTGCGCCGCCGGATCGAGCGCGGCGATGTAGCTGGCGACCAGCTTGTCATATTCCGGGTTCTTGAACTCGGCGGAGTTCCAGGTGCCGGTGCTCAGCAGCGGGGCGGCGAGGAACACGTTGGGCGTGCCGCGATGGCCGTAATCGGTGATGCCGAACTCGCTGTCCAGCCAGTCGGACTTGCCGGGCACGGCGTCGCCGTAATAGGCGCCGACATCCTCGATCTTCAGGTTGACCTTGATGCCGATCTCGCCCGCCGAGTTGCGGATCAGGCTGGCAATGGTCGGCAGTTCCTGCATCTGCATCGTGGTCAGCGTAACCTCGAAACCCTTCGAGGCGCCGGCGGCGGCCATCAGTTCCTTGGCCTTGGCGATGTCCTTCACCCGCTGCGGCACGCTGGTGTCGGTGGAGGGGAAGACCGGGGCGAAGGGGCTGTCATTGCCCGGATCGGCCATGCCCTTGAACAGGCCCTTGATGATGGCCGGCCGGTCCAGCGTCAGCGCCACGGCCTGGCGCACGCGCTTGTCGGCGAAGGCGCCCTTGTTCTTCATGTGGATCTGGCGATGGGCGTTCGACTTGAGGCGCAGGATCTTGACCGCCGGATTGTCGAACAGGCTCTGCGAGCCCTGCGCCACGATCTGCTGCACGAGGTCGATCTGGCCGCCCAGCACGGCCAGCACCTGCGGCTGCTGCTCGGCGTAGAAGCTGATCTCCACCTTGTCGGCGAGCGCCGGTCCGGCCCAGTAATCGGGGTTGCGCACGAAGGTGGCGCCGACCTTGGGGGTGTAGGTCTCGATCTTGAACGGCCCGGTGCCGTTGAAGTTCTTCTCGAAATCGCCCTTGTAGTCAGCCGGCAAAATGATGGCGTTGTAATTGTCGGACGATACGTAATAGGGGAAATTGCCGTTCGGCGCGTCCAGCGTGAACTTCACCGTCAGGTCATCGACCTTGGTGGTGCCGCCCTTCGACAGCACGCCCTTGAAGGCGGACAGCGCGTTGGAGCCGTTGGCGGGGTCGGCGAGCCGGTCGATCGAGGCCACCACGTCGTCGGCGGTCATGGTGCGGCCGTCATGGAACTTGACGCCGGGGCGCAGCGTGAAGGTCCAGACGCTGCCGTCCTCGTTCGGCTTCCAGGAGGTGGCGAGCATCGGCCGCAGCACGAGGTCCGGCCCGTCGAACGCGAGGAAGTCGCCGGCCAGCGCCAGCGGCAGAAGCCCGCCCTGATCGGCGACCGACACCGGCTCGATGGCGCCCGAAGGGGTGATCTGCGCGACGCGGATGGTGCCGCCCGACTTGCCCTGCGCGAAGGCGCGGCCGATGGGCGCGAAACCGGCGCCCTGCAGCACGCCGGCCATGACCGCCGCAGACAGGCCGATGCGGCTGCCATGGCGGAAAAAGGCGCGGCGATCAAGCTGCCCCAGCAGGAACTGGTCGACAACCCCGTTCTCGAGCTCGCTCGCGCCCTGCCGCCATTTGTTCACGAATCCGATGAGCTTAGACATGGCACGGCTCCTGTTCGGTACTCTGGAAGATTATGATTATATCTATACAAAACCCATGCCATGGGGTGGCATGTTGACCTATCTTCGGCGGCGGCGAAGCCGCCCGCAAGCCCGAAAAGCCGCTGCGCTGCAGCACAAATGCGAGGAGCCCCGGATGACCGCTCTCGACTATGATGTTGCCGTGATCGGCCTGGGTGCCATGGGCAGCGCGGCGCTGGCGCATCTTTCGGCACGCGGGCAGCGGGTGCTCGGGCTTGAGGCATATTCGCCGGCTCATGGTCTAAGCTCCTCGCACGGCGACAGCCGTATCATCCGGCTCGGCTATTTCGAGGATCCGAGCTACGTGCCGCTGCTGCGCCGCGCCTATGCGAACTGGCGGGCGCTGGAGCGGGACACCGGGCAGGACGTGCTCACCATTACCGGCGTGCTGCAGATCGGCCGGCCGGACAGCCCCATCGTCTCCGGCACGCTGGCCTCCTGCCGCGCCTATGATCTTGACCACGAGGTACTGGATCCCGCGGACATGGCCCGGCGCTATCCGGCTTTCGCGCTCGATGCCGACGAGATCGCCGTATTCGAGACGCAGGGCGGATTCGTGCGGCCGGAAGCGGCGGTCGCGGCCTGTCTCGACCTTGCCCGGCGCCACGGCGCGCATATCCGCATGCCGGCCCGCGTCACCGCCATCGCCCCCGACGATGGCGGTGTGACCCTTCATGTCGGCGAGGAGCGCGTAAGGGTGGGCCGCGTGGTGGCGGCGACGGGGCCGTGGATCGGTCAGCTTGTGCCGGCGCTGGCGGCGCTGGCGAGCCCGATCCGCCAGGTGGTGGCGTGGTACGCGCCGAAGGATGAGGCGGCCACCGCGCTCGGCGCCCTGCCGGTGTTTCTGCGCGATGCCGGCCCGGTCGGCTCCTTCTTCGGTTTTCCGCAGCTCGACGGCGCGGGGGTGAAGGTGGGCAAGCACGCGCATTTCCGCGAGCCGATCAAAGATCCCGACGCGCCGAACCCGCCGGTAAACGAGGCCGATACGGCGCTGCTGGACGATTTCATTGCCCGCCGCCTGCCGCTGGCGGCGGGGCGGCGCCTCGCGGCCGCCACCTGTCGCTACACGATGCTGCCCGGCGAGGATTTCCTGCTGGATACGCTGCCCGGCGTGCCCAATGTCGTGGTCGCCTCGCCCTGTTCGGGCCATGGCTACAAGTTTGCCAGCGTGGTGGGGGAAATCCTCGCCGATCTCGCACAGCATGGGGAGACGGCGCTGCCGATCGCGGCATTCAGCTTCGCGGCGCTGGAGGCCAAGGTGGCCGCGACGGCCTGATGGCGGCACGTTCCCGCGCCGGCCGCCTCTCTTCGGGGCACCTCACTTCAGGGCGTCGAGATGGGCGCGGATATGGGCGGCTTCCGCGGCGGTGGTGGCGAGGCGGATCGCCGCCATGAAACCTTCGCGCGCCTCGGCGGTTCGGCCGAGCTGCATCAGCAGCGCGCCGCGCAGGCCGTGATAG
This sequence comes from Ancylobacter amanitiformis, assembly GCF_030814815.1. Lineage (GTDB taxonomy): Bacteria > Pseudomonadota > Alphaproteobacteria > Rhizobiales > Xanthobacteraceae > Ancylobacter > Ancylobacter amanitiformis. The sequence goes on from NZ_JAUSVR010000007.1 coordinate 82,703, forward strand.
TGGAAATAGCCCGACAGCTTGTCGCCGAGCGGCTCCACCAGCGCCAGCGCCGCCTCCGGGCCGCGCAACTTGGAGACCGCCACCGCCCGGTTGAGCGTGACGACCGGGGAGGGCTGCATGATTTCGAGCGTGCCATAAAGCAGGTCGATCTCGCCCCAGTCGGTCGCTTCGGGCGTCGGCGCGCGGGCATGCAGCGCGGCGATGGCGGCCTGCACCTGATAGGGGCCGGGTCGCCGGTGGCGCAGTGCCTTGTCGAGCAGGGCCAGCCCTTCCGCGATCATCGCCCGGTTCCAGAGCCGGCGGTCCTGCCGGTCGAGCAGGATCACCGCGCCGGCGGCATCGAAGCGGGCGCGGGCGCGGGCGTGCTGCAGCAGCATCAGGGCGGCGAGGCCCATGATTTCGGGCTCGGCGGCAAACAGGCGCAACAGCAGCCGCGCGAGGCGGATCGCCTCCTCGCAGAGCGGCTCGCGGGCGGCGGATGTGTCGCCGGCGGCGGAATATCCCTCGTTGAAGACGAGATAGAGCATCGCCGCCACCCCGCCCAGACGCTGCGCCCGCTCCACCGCGCCCGGCGCCTCGAAGGGCACGTCCGCGCGCGCCACGCGGGCCTTGGCCCGGGTGATGCGCTGCTCCATCGCCGCCTCGCTGACGAGAAAGGCGCGGGCGATCTGCCGCACGGAGAGCCCGGAGACGATGCGCAGCGCCAGCGCGATCTGCTGCGCCGCCGGCAGGTCCGGGTGGCAGCAGATGAACAGGAGGCGCAGCACGTCGTCGCGATACTGCGCGCCATCCAGCCGCTCGACGATCTCCGCCTCGGCGTCGCCGGTATCGGAGAGCGCGTCGGACAGCACGTCCTCGGGCGGCAACTCGGCCTGCCGCGCCCGGCGCCGCACCGTATCGAGCGCGATGTTGCGGCCGACAAAGATCAGCCAGGCGGCGGCATCGCGCGGCGGGCCGTTTTCCGGCCAGGTCCTGAGCGCGCGGAGACTGGCCTCCTGAAAGGCCTCCTCCGCCAGGTCGAGATCGCGGAAATGGCGCAGCAGCGCGGCGATCGCCTGCGGGCGCGCCGCCGTGAGGGTCGCTCCGATCCGGCGCGCCTCCTCCTGCTTCATCCCCGCGCGCCACCGTCGAGGAAAAGGCTGGTGGGGCGCACCTCATAGGCGCCGCCGGGATTGGCCACGCCAAGCTCGCGGGCAATGGCCAGCGCTTCCTGCAGATCCACGCAATCCAGCAGATAGAAGCCGAGCAACTGCTCCTTGGTCTCGGCGAAGGGGCCGTCGAGCACCAGCGGCGGATCCTGGTCCTTGCGCAGCGTGGTGGCGGCGGTGGTGGGCAGCAGACGCGCCGCCGGGCCGAGCTTGCCCGCCCGGGCCAGCCGCTCGTGCACCACGGCGAGCCTCTCCATCACCGCGTCGTCCTCCTCCCGCGTCCAGGCGCAGACGACATCCTCCTGATGGTAACAGAGCAGGGCATAGAACATGCGGGTCTCCCACGATGCGAGGGCCGGATGATGCCGGCGAGAGGCGCGTCAGCCGCCGCTGATCGCGGTGATGATGAAGACGTCGGCACCGGGTGCCAGCGCCGTGGAGAGGCGAGCGCGCCGGCCGTCGACGAACACGTTGACATGGCGACGGATGGCCGGTGTCTCGTCGCAGATGCGCGCGCGCATGCCGGGCCAGCGCCGGTCCAGCGCCGCCACCATCTCCGCCACGCTGCCGGCCTGAAGCGCGACGCGCGGCTCGGCATCGGGAAACAGCACGACGAGATGGGGCGGCAGGCGCACCAGCACGGGCGCCCGCGCCTCGCCCGGCGTCTGCGACGGTGCGTCCTCGCCCATGCCGTGCGCCTCCGTTGCCGGTATCCTCACCGCTCCATCACCAGCGTCTCGACCGAGGTGATGGTCGGCAGATAGGGGGCGAGGCAGGTCCATGTGTCGCCTTCGTCGATGCTGCCATAGAGGGCGCCGGCATTGGTGCCGAAATACACTCCGGCCGGCTCCAGCGTGTCCGTCGCCATCGCCTGACGCAGCACGTTGAAGTAAGCGTCGCCCTGCGGCAAGCCAGCGCGCCCCGCCTGCCAGTTCGCCCCGCCGTCGCGGGTGCGCCACACCGCCGTGTTGCCCCCGGGCATGAAGCGGCCCTTGATGTCGCCGTTCAGCGGGATGAGGAAGAGGCTGTCGGGATCGCGCGGATGGACAGCGGCGGGAAAGCCGAAGGACGAGGGCAGCCCCTGTTCGATGCTCTCCCAGCGCCTGCCGCCATCGTCGGAGCGGTACATGCCGCAATGGTTCTGCTGGTAGAGCCGCGCGCCGCCGCCCGGCGCCCGCACGAGGCAATGCACGCATTGGCCGAATTCGGGATAATTCTGCCCCTCGGGCAGGAAGTCGGCGCGCGTGCCACGGTTGCGCGGCTCCCAGCTGGCGCCGCCATCCTCGGTGGCGAACACCCCGGCGGCCGAGATGCCGACCCAGATCTTGTTCGTGTCGGCGGGGTCGAGCACCAGCGAGTGGAGGATCAGCCCGGCGCCGCCGGGATTCCATTCCGGCCGCGTCGGGTGGTTCTGCAAGCCCTCGACATGGCTCCAGCTCTCGCCGCCATCCGCGCTCACGAACAGCCCGGCCGGCTCGACGCCGGCGTAAAGCCGGCCATCCGCGCCGACGGCGAGGCTCCAGACCGCCTTGACCGGCGTTTGCCCGGCCTCGAACGCGAGGCCCTCGCTCGAATGGGTCCACGAGGCGCCGAAATCGGTCGATTTCCACACCGCCGGGCCGAACCATTCATTGCCGCCGCCGGCATAGAGCGTGCCGCTGGCCGGATCGGCGACCACGTGATGGGTCGGCCAGGTCTCGCAGAACGGACCGCGCAGCGTCCAGTCGCGGCGTGCGCCGTCGCTTTCGAGGATGAAGGCCCCCTTGCGGGTGCCGACGAGGATGAAGACCTGCTGCGCCATTCCAGCCTCCCCTTATATCGCCGACGCGACGATGAGCCAGGATACGCCAAAACGGTCGGTCAGCGTGCCGAAGCGGGGCGCGAAGAAGGTCGGCGCCAGGGGCATCGTCACCTCGCCGCCTTCTTTGAGCGCGGCGAATGCCGCCTCGGCCTCCTCGGGTGACGCGACGGTGAGCGCGAGCGAGATACCGGCGAAGGCGGCGCCGTCGGACTGGCAGCCATCGGAGGCCAGAAGCTCGGCGTCGCCCACCGTGAAGCTGGAATGCATGACCTTGTCGCCCCAGTCCTGCGGCATCATGCCGGGCGGGGGCGGATCCGGCGCGTCCTTGAAGCGCATCAGCGTGGTCAGCCTGGCGCCGATCGCCACCGTGTAGAAGGCGATGGCCTCCTCGGTGCGGCCGTTGAACATCAGATAAGGCTGGACGTTCATTGCTTTTCCCTCCCCCTCGGGCTCCATGGCGCGGCGCGGCCAAGGCAGGCCGGCGCCCGCGACACGAGGACGAACGGGGGAAGGCTAATCCGACATCGCGGCGAGAATTTTTCCCAAACGGCAGCCGGGCGGTCGGCAGGGCCGGGGGAGGCTCTTGGCGCGGTCTACGGCCGGAGCGAGGCGAAGGCGCGCCGGTCGAGCCGCTCCAGTCCGCCGTGCCGGGCGGCGTTATAGGGCGAGGCCGTGCGCTCGATGACGCCGGCCACTTGACGCGGCAGGTCGGTGGCGAGCTGGACGGCGCGCCAGCTGCCGGCCAGACCGGCGACGCCGAGTGTCATGCCGAACAGGGCCGCGGAAACGGTCGACAGGGGAGATCCGGGAGACATCGCGCTACCTCGACAGTTTGATTCGACAGGCGACCGCCATGCGGCCCCAATGGACTGGCCGATCGCGCAGCCGGATCCGCCAGCAGGCCCCGCCGGCGCATTCCGGTGCGGAATGGATGGGGTCGTTTTAGATGCGGCGAAACGAGGGATCTGCCCAATTGGAACGCTGCGCCGCGAGGCGTGTGCTTGCGCAACAGTAACCGGCAAAAACCGTGATGTTCCGAAATGGGCGAGCCCGTTTCATTGCCCGGGGGTGCGCGTCATCTCGCGCAAGGCGGCGTCGGGCGTGGGCGGATGACGGGGCGGGCGTGGGCACGGGTGCCGCAGAGGCGCCAGGACTGCGGCGGCCGGTTCGCGCCTCGGTCACGCCCCTGTTGGCGGGCAGTGCCGACGATCTCGACAAATAAGTCTATACATATAAAATGGTGCTGCGCAGGAGATGGCAGCCATGGGACGTTCGGACAAGTTGAAGCTCGGTACCTTCGTGTACACGTTCGGCTACAACCCGGCCGGCTGGCTGCATCCGGGCAGCGACGTGAACGGCGCCAATGATTTCGCTCACCTGCTCAAGGTGGCGCAGATGTCGGAAGCCGCCAAGTTCGATTTTCTGTTCCTCGCGGATTCGCCGGCCGCCGCCATCGGCGATCCCGAGGCGCTGTGCCGCCTGCCGACCAAGATGAACCGCTTCGAGCCGATGACGCTGCTCTCCGCGCTGGCGGTGGCGACGTCGCGTCTCGGACTGGTGGCCACCGCCTCCACCTCCTATTACGAGCCGTTCAACCTCGCCCGCATCTTCGCCTCGATCGATCATCTCAGCGGCGGGCGTGCATGCTGGAATGTCGTCACGTCAGACCATGACGAGACCGGCTACAATTTCAACCGCGAGGGGCTGGACCCGCACGCGCTGCGTTATGAGCGCGGCAAGGAATTCGTCGATGTGGTGTTCGGGCTGTGGGATTCGTTCGAGCAGGATGCGCTGAAGCTCGATCGTGACAGCGGCGTCTATTACGACAAGGACAAGCTCCATACGCTCAACCACAAGGGCAAGCACTTCCAGGTGCGCGGGCCGCTCAACATCGCCGCCACGCCGCAGGGGCGGCCGGTGATCGCCCAGGCCGGCGGATCGGCGGCGGGCATCGAACTGGCGGCGGAAACCGCCGAGATCGTGTTCTCGCTCGCCTCCAATCTGGAGCGCAGCCAGGCCTTCTACGCCACGCTGAAGGAGCGCATGGCGAGCTTCGGCCGTGGGCCGGACGAGCTGAAGGTGATGCCCGGCGTGGTCATCAATGTCGGGCGCACCGAATCCGAGGCGCGCGAGAAGGTCGCCTATCTCGCCGGCAAGTTGCACCCCGATGTCGGCCGGGCGATGCTCGCCGAGTTCCTGGAAGCGGACCTCTCCGGCGTGCCGCTCGACGCCCCGTTCCCGAAGGACCGTCTGCCGTCGGCGCCCAAGGGCTCCAAGGCGCTGTTCGACGAACTGACCGATTTCGTCATGAAGGGCCACACGGTGGGTGAACTGATCCACCTGTTCAGCGAGAAGCACACCGGCAACGGCATCACCGGCACGCCGGCCATGGTCGCCGACTTCATGGAGGAATGGTTCCAGACCCGCGCGGCGGACGGCTTCATCGTGATGTGCCCGACCCTGCCGGCGGCGCTGGAGGATTTCACCGAGCTGGTCGTGCCCGAACTGCGCCGGCGCGGCCTGTTCCGCGAGGAATACGAGGGCACCACGCTGCGGGCCAGCCTCGGCCTGCCGATGCCGGAAAACCGCTACGCCCGCGCGCGGCGGCAGGCCGGCCTTGCCGGCGGCGCCTGAATCGACGGACATGGCGGGAAAATTGCTACGCTGCGTCACCCATCGGACGCCGCGTCGGGAGCCTTGATGTTCAATACCGAGATCATCGTCAAATCCCTGCCGATGCTGCTGCAGGCCTCGGTCTGGACCGTGGTCTATTCGCTCACCTCGGTGGCGATCGGCTTCTGCATCGGCACGCTGATGTGCGCGGCGGGCCTGTCCTCCTCGCGCCTCGGGCGGGGCGTCGCTGCCTTTTATGTGAGCTTCTTCCGCGGCGTTCCGCTGCTGGTGCAGCTGCTCATCTCCTATTACTGCCTGCCGCTGATCGGCCTCAACGTGCCGTCCTCGGTGGCGGCGGTGGGCACGCTCGCCTTGTGCACCGGCGCCTATATCGCGGAGATCCTGCGCGGCGGCTTTCTCGGCATTCCGCCCGGGCTGATCGAGGCCGCGCGCATGGTGGGCCTGTCCCGCGCGCAGATCCTCACCCGCATCGAGGTGCCGATGGCGGTGCGCTTCACGCTGCCCGCGCTGGTCAACGAGACGACCATGATGGTGAAGGCCTCCTCGCTCATCTCGGTGGTCGGCGTGCTGGAACTGACCCGGCTCGCCCAGAACATCGCGACGTCGACCTTCCAGCCGCTCGAAATCTACCTCGCGGCGGGGGCGATCTATTTCGTCATCAACGCCGTCATCTCCTCGGCCGGCACGCTGGTCGAGGGACGGTTCAAGGCGGAGACGGCGCGATGAGCCTTGCTGGAGCGACCATCTTGACCCCCTCTCCCGGTCGGGGAGAGGGTTGGGGTGAGGGACAGAGACCAATCGCTGCCCATGTCGGTCCCCGGCAGCCTCGAACCGCGACTCGTATCGAAGGGAGCGCCACCTCGTGACCTTCAATCTCGCCATCCTCACCGACAACTGGCGCGACCTGCTCGACGGCATGGTGCTGACCGTCCTCATCTGGGCCGGCGGCACGGTAATGGGGCTCGCCATCGGGCTCATGGTCGCGGTGGTGCAATTGCTCACCAACCGCTGGATCGCGGCGCCGCTGAATGTCTATGTCGCCGTCATGCGCGGCACGCCGTTCCTCATCCAGCTTTTCATCATCTATTATGGCGGGCCGTTCTTCGGGCTCGACCTCACCCCGATGGTGGCGGGCGTGGCCGGGCTGGCGCTCTATGGCGGGGCGTATTTCTCCGAGATCTTCCGCGCCGGCTTCGTCTCCGTGCCGCCCGGCCAGATCGAGGCGGCGCGCATGATGGGCATTTCGCGCCTCGCCATCGTGCGCCATGTGCAGCTGCCGCAGATGCTGGTCATCATCCTGCCGGCGCTGGCCAACATGACGGTGCTGCTGTCCAAGGAGACGGCGGTGCTCTCGGTCATCACCGTCAACGAACTGACCTCGGTGGTGCAGTCGATCGGCTCCACCACCTTCGCCTTCGCCGAGACGCTGCTGTTCCTCGCGCTCGTCTACTGGGCGTTCCTCGAAATCGTCACCGCCGCGGCGCGCCGGCTGGAGAAGCGGGTCGGCCGCTTCATGCTGCGCACCCAGAACTGAACCGGAGAGGGCGGACATGGCTGAAGAGAAGACCCCCAATTCCCGCCCGATCATTGACGTGCGCGGCGTGTGGAAGCGCTTCGGTTCGGCCGAGGTGCTCAAGGGCATCGACCTGCAGATCAAGAAATCCGAAGTCACCTGCATCATCGGGCCATCCGGCTCGGGCAAGTCGACCCTGCTGCGCTGCATCGCCTTCCTCGAGGAATACAGCGAGGGCGAGATCTATATCGAGGGCGAGTTGCTCGGCTTCTCGCTGGAGAATGGCGGGCGCCGGCGGGTCTCCGATGCCGAGGTCGACCGCGTGCGGCGCAATGTCGGCTTCGTGTTCCAGCAGTTCAACCTGTGGCCGCACATGAGCGCGCTGGAGAATGTCGCCATGCCGCTGAAGCTCTCGCGCGGCATGCCGCGCGAGGAGGCGGCGCGGCGCGCGCGGGCCATGCTGGAAAAGGTGGGCCTCGGCCATCGCACGCAGGCCTATCCCAGCCAGCTCTCCGGCGGCCAGCAGCAGCGCGTCGGCATCGCCCGCGCGCTGGCCATGGAACCGCACATCATGCTGTTCGACGAGCCGACCTCGGCACTCGACCCCGAACTGGTCGGCGAGGTGCTGCAGGTGATGCGCGACCTCGCCAGCGAGGGCATGACCATGGCCGTGGTCACGCATGAAATGGGCTTCGCGGCCCAGGTCGCCGACACCGTGATGTTCATCGACCACGGCATCATCGCCGCCTCCGGCTCACCCAACGAGGTGTTCCGCGAGAACCAGAACTCCCGGCTGCGCCAGTTCCTCCAGAACTACTTCGAGCGTAACGTGTTCTGGCAGGGCTCCGAGGGTGCCGCGGCGCCTTAGGCGGCAAGGATCGGTGGCGGCGTGTGCCGCGTTGCGGCACGCAATTCATTATGTCTATACTTAAATCCACAAGGTCGGGCCGGTGGCATGAGGCTGCCCGGACCCTGGCAGGGGAACAGGAGAATTACATGAAACAGCTTAACCGGCGCTCGGCCGTGACCCGCACCCTGCGCATTGCCGCGCTCGGCGTCGCGGCTTCGATGGCGCTGACCGGTCTCGCCCGGGCCGAGGACCTGCTCGCCAAGGCCAAGGCCAAGGGCGAACTCACCGTCGGCACCGAGCTGCAATTCGCGCCGTTCGACTTCGTCGAGGACGGCAAGCAGGCGGGCATGAACAAGGAGATCTTCGCCGAGATCGGCAAGGAACTCGGCGTGAAGATCGCCTTCCTCGACCTGCCCTGGCCGAGCGTGCTGCCGGGCCTCGAGGCCGGCAAGTTCGACATGGTGGCCGGACCCGCCACCATCACCAAGGCCCGCATGGAGCGCTACCGCTTCACCTCGCCGATCGCCAATGCCACCGTCGCCATCCTGAAGAAGAAGGGCGACACCTCGATCCTGAAGCCCGAGGATATCGCCGGCAAGAAGGTGGGCAGCGCCAAGGCGACCGCCCAGCTCGCGCAGCTGCAGGAATTCGCCAAGACCCTGCCGACCCCGCCGACCATCCAGGAATATGTCGACTTCAGCCAGTCCTACGCGGATCTCGGCGCCGGTCGCGTCGTCGCGGTGGCCAATTCGCTGCCCAACATCGCCTTCCTCGCCAAGTCCAAGCCCGACGTGTTCGAAGTCGTCGAGCCGCCGTTCGGCAAGCCGGTCTATTTCGGCTATATCGGAACCAAGGCCGCGGACGCCAAGTCGCTGATGGACGCGGTCGACGCGGTCATCATCAAGATGAAGCATGACGGGCGCCTCGCCGCCCTGCAGAAGAAGTGGTTCGGCACCGAGATGGCGACCCCCGACCAGGTGACGGACGCGAGCTTCTGATCCTCTCGGACCTGCGGGTTTCCCCATGATCCCGGATCGGCGCGGCCGGTCCGGGATTTTCGTTGTCTACGCCCTGCGTGAGGACAAGGCGGATCGACGCGATCGCGCGCGGAGAGGGGGGACAGCTCGGCGTCAATGCTGCTATGCCGGCCCCCGGGCCCGCACGGGCCGAATTGGCCGAACCTCTTGTTAGCAATGGAATACCGCCGATATGATCCCCCTGCCGCAAAAGCCTGAGATCAGCCTGTCGATCGGCCTTGTGGGGCACCACCTGGCCGATCTGCCGGAGAGCGCACGGGCGTCGATGGTCCGCTCCGTCGGCTCCACGCTGGCGGCGATCGATGGGGCGACCCGTCGGCATCGCGACGCGCATCAGGGGATCTTCGCGCCGGCCGACCCCCGGCTTCGCCTGCTCGCCGGTCTTGCCGAGGGCGCCGATCCGGCGGTTCTGGAAGCCCTGCCGGCAGGCTGGCAGGGCTTTGTCCTGCTGCCCTTCGCGCGCGAGCGCTGCCGCGAGGCCCTGACGCCCGGTACCAACGGTGATCGGGACCTGCGGCCGGCCTTCGATGCCGCGCTGGTCCGCGCCACTGCCGTGATCGAACTGCCCGAGGACGGGCGAGGCGCCGAGAGCGAAGCCGCCGGCTCTGCGCGGCTCGACGAGTTCCTCGTGCACCAGTCGGATCTTCTCGTCGCGGTGTGGGACGGGCGGCCAGCCATGGCGTCCGGCGGTACCGCGCAGGTGGTGGCCCGTGCCCTCGGCGAGGGCATCCCGGTCATCTGGATCGCGCCCGACACGGACGCTCCACCACGGGTGATCACCGCTCTGGCGGACATCGATCGCGCGGCCGAGCTCGCCGATGCCACAAACGGACCGATCGCTGCCGCCATCGCGGGGCTGTTCGCCCTGCCGCCCACGCGCAAGGCTGACGAGTCGCATTCGCCCGAAAGCGGGCATCGTGGCGTCACGCATCGCCGCGGCACGCATCTCGACGCCCGGCCTGCCGACGTGGTCGAGCGCCTGCGGGAATTCTATGTCGAGCGCCCGCCCGCCACCACGCCCTGGCCGGCCTATGCCTGGCTGGAACGGGGCTGGCGTTTCTGGACCTGGCCGCGCCGCATCGTGCACCGCGATCTCGATGCCACCTACAAGAGCTGGCAGGGTTTCTTCGAGCGGGCGCCGGATGCGGGTCCCTTCACGCGCGACATGCGCGCCGTGCTGGTGCCGCGCTGCACCACGGCGGAGGCGCTGGCCGCGCATTACGCGATGACCTATCGCAGCGCCTGCGTGATGGGCTATCTGCTGGCGGTCGTCGCGGTGCTGCTGGCGCTGATCGGCCTGGCGGCGGGCGGCGAGGAGGGCGCGACGGGCGTCGCGGCGCATGTTCATGCGCTGATGGGATCGGCCGGGCTGGCGGTCGGCCAGATCGCGGCGATCGGACTGATCGCTTTTGTCGTCTCGCGCGGGCGGCGGGGCCGCTGGCGCGCCAAGGCGCGGGACTACCGCGCGCTGGCACAGGCGCTGCACACTCTGCGCTTCCTCGGGTTGCTCGGCGCCCATGACGCCCTGCGTCGGCCGGTTGACGTCCCCCACCGGGAAGACGCCTGGGTGGTCTGGTACATCCGGGCGACGCTGCGCGAACTCGGGCCCCCCGGCGCGGTGCTCGACACCGCCTATCAGCAGGCCGTGCTCGCGGCGACGCACACGGCGGACCTGATCGGGCAGATCAACCATCATCAGGCGAGGGCCCACCGGCTGTCCGGCCTGGAGCGGGGCCTGCGCCGCACGGTCGACCGGCTGTTCGCCGGGACGGCGCTGCTGCTGCTCGGCTTCCTCGCCGCCCTGCTCGTGGTGCGCCTCATCGGGCCGCAACCCGCGCCGTGGCAGGTGCCGATCGTCGAGGGGCTCCATGCGCTCAGGGGCTGGATCGGCTTCTTCGCCGTCCTGCTGCCCGTGCTCGGCCTGACGCTGGCGGGCATCCGCTTCGCCGACGATCTCGCCGGGCTGGCGGCGCGGTCGCGCGCCACGGCGGATGCGCTGAAGCATCTCCAGCCGGCCTATGCGCGAGCCCTTGCCGCGCCGGACATCACCGTCGCCTCCGCCGCGCTGGCCGCCACGGCGCGGGCGGAAGTGTCGGATGGCCCGGTAGGGCGCACGTTTGACAGTGCGCGCCTGCCCTCCGTACCGGCCTGACCGATCGCGGTGTCGCGGCGCGCACGGCAAGAGCGGCCTGCCTCCATCCACCCTCCGCCACCTCCGCCCGAAGGAGACCACCATGACGATGCAGACCATTCCCGCCCGCCACGGCAAGGCCGTGCGCCTCGCCAGCGGCCAGGCGATCGAGGTGATCAACAGTTCGGGCACCCAGGTGGTGGACACCTGGGCGTTCTGCCCCGAGGATCTCGACCACCACATGTCGATGATGCACACGCGCGTCGAGAACGGGCGGCTGATGCCGGCGGTGGGCCAGACGCTCTACACCAACCGGCGCGAGCCGATCCTGGTGCTGGAGGCGGATACGTCCTCGGGCATCCACGACACCATCATGGCCGCCTGCGACCGCTGGCGCTATGAGCGCCTCGGCTGCACCGAATACCACCGCAACTGCGCGGACAACATGATCGAGGCGCTGGCCGATCTGGGCCTCGACTTCCACCACATCCCCCAGCCGCTCAACCTGTTCATGAACATCCCGATCGAGCAGGATTTCGCGCTGGTGCAGGGCACGCCGCCCTCCAAGCCCGGCGACAAGGTGGTGCTGCGCGCGGCGCGCGAGTGCATCGTGGTGTTCTCGGCCTGCCCGCAGGACATCACGCCGATCAATGGCGGTCTGCCGACCGACGCGCACTACGCGATCATCGGCTAGACGCCGGTTGCCCCTGCCGCCGTTCGCGCCCGGCCGGGGGAGGGCGGCACGATCAAGGAGGAGCGGGCCGACGGGCGCTCAGACCCGCCGCCGCCACACCACGACGAAGCCGCCCCCGCACAGGGCCGCGAGCGCGAACCAGGTGAGGGCGTAGATGAGGTGGTTGTTGGAGAAGCCCACCACCGTCAGGCCGCCGACGGGAAAGCCGCCCGCCACCGGGGCGGCATCGGCGTCGACGAAATAGGGCGCGACCGCCACCAGCTTGTCGAGGCCGCGTGCCTCGGCAATGGCCGCGACATCGCGCGAGTACCAGCGCTCCGTGGCGGGGTCGTTCTCGCGCAGGAAGCCGCCGCCCGGCTCGGTGAGGCGCATCAGGCCGATGAGGCGGGCCGGCCCCTCGATCTGCCCGTCCGCCCGGCTGTCCGGCGCGCGACGCTCGGGCGGCACGAAGCCGCGATTGACCAGCACGACGAAGCCGCGATTGGTGATGAAGGGCGTCATCACCCAGAAGCCGCCGCCCTGCTCGGTAACGGCCTGGACCAGTGTCTCACGGTCGTTGAGGAACCGGCCGTCCAGCTGCACGCGCCGGTATTCGCTCTCGCCCGTGGGTGGGGCGGTGAAGGATTGCGGCCCCGGCGCGGGGATGGGCTCGGCATGAATGCGCGCGTCGACGCGGGCGATGAGGTCCAGCTTCCAGAACAGGCGCTCCACCTGCCAGATGCCGAGACCGCCGAACACCACGGCAAAGGCCGCGCACAGGAACAGGAGCGGCGCGCGCGCCGTTCGTCGCCGGTCGTCGAGGCCGCCGGCGCTCCGGCGCGGCTGCGCGGTTTTGCCGGGCCCGATTCGCGGCGCCCCGGCGGGCGGTTTGCTCACAGCATCTGTCTCATGTCGTGGGCGCCCGGCATCATGTTGGTGTTGAGGTGGTACATCACCCACATCGAGCCGGCGAGCATGATCACCACGAGGATCAGGGTGAAGACCAGCGCCAGCATGGACCATCCGCCTTCGGTGCGGAAGTTCATGTGCAGGAAGTACACCATGTGCACCACGATCTGCACCACGGCGAGGCCCATGATGGCGAAGGCCGTCGCGGTGGTGCTGCCGAGCGCGCCGGTCATCACCAGCCAGAACGGAATGGCGGTGAGGATGACCGACAGGATGAAGCCGATCATGTACCCGCGCAGCGAGCCGTGCGGCTCGGCGCCGTGGGCGTCATGCGCGTCTGCGGGGGCGTGCGCGGCGGAGGTGTCGTGCGCGCTCATCGCAGCACTCCCATCAGATAGACGAAGGTGAACACGCCGATCCAGACCACGTCCAGGAAGTGCCAGAACATGGACAGGCACATCAGCCGGCGCTTGTTGCCGGGGACCAGCCCGCGCTGCTTCACCTGGACCATCAGCGTGAACAGCCAGATCGTGCCGAAGGTGACATGCAGCCCGTGCGTGCCGACCAGCACGAAGAAGGCGGACAGGAAGGCGCTGCGCTGGGGCGTGGCGCCCTCGGCGATCAGGTGGTGGAACTCGTACAGCTCGATCGACAGGAAGGCGATGCCGAACAGCGCGGTGATGGCGAGCCACGCCTGGGTGGCGGCCACGCGGTCCTTTTCCATCGTCAGCATGGCGAAGCCATAGGTGATGGAGGACAGCAGCAGCATCGAGGTGTTGAGCGCCACCAGCGGTAGCTCGAACAATTCGCGCGGGCCAGGGCCGGCGGCGAAGCTGCCGCTCAGCACCGCGAAGGTGGCGAACAGCACCGCGAAGATGAGGCAATCGCTCATCAGATAGATCCAGAAGCCCAGCGAGGTGCTGTGGCCTTCCGGGTGCGGATGCTCGTTCAGATCGAAGAAGACGGGCGCATCGCTGGCGGGGGTCGCGGCGCTGCTCATGCGTTCACCTGTGCGGCGAGCAGCTTGGTGCGCGCCTCCTCCGTGCGGGCGATGACGTCGGCGGGAATGTCGAAATCGCGGTTGTAGTTGAAGGTATGGGCGATGGCGGTGCCGAGCAGCGCGACGAAGGCGAGCGCCGCCAGCCACCAGATGTACCAGATCAGCGCGAAGCCGAGCACGAAGCTGATCGCCGCGAGGATCGGGCCGGTGCCGGAATTGCGCGGCATGTGGATCGGCCTGAACCCGGTGAGCGGACGCGCGGCGCCGCGGTGCTTCATGTCCCACCACGCGTCGAGGTCATGCACCACCGGGGTGAAGGCGAAATTGTAGTCCGGCGGCGGCGACGAGGTCGCCCATTCCAGCGTGCGCGCGTCCCACGGGTCGCCCGTGGTGTCGCGCAGCTTGTCGCGGTTCTTGATGCTGACGGCGATCTGGATCAGGAACGAGGCGATGCCGAGCGCGATGAGGAAGGCGCCGAAGGCGGCGATGATGAACCAGATGTGCAGCGAGGGGTCGTCGAACACGCGCAGGCGGCGGGTCACGCCCATCAGGCCGAGCACGTAGAGCGGCATGAAGGCGACGTAGAAGCCCACCACCCAGAACCAGAACGACATTTTGCCCCAGAACGGATCCAGCCGGAAGCCGAACGCCTTGGGCCACCAGAAGGCGATGCCGGCGAACAGGCCGAACACCACGCCGCCAATGATCACGTTGTGGAAATGCGCGATCAGGAACAGCGAGTTGTGCAGCACGAAATCGGCCGGCGGCACCGCCAGCAGCACGCCGGTCATGCCGCCGATCACGAAGGTCAGCATGAAGGCGATCGTGTACATCATCGGCAGTTCGAAGCGGATGCGGCCGCGATACATGGTGAACAGCCAGTTGAACATCTTCGCGCCCGTCGGGATCGAGATGATCATGGTGGTGATCCCGAAGAACGAGTTCACGCTGGCGCCGGAGCCCATGGTGAAGAAGTGGTGCAGCCACACGAGGTAGGACAGGATGGTGATGACCACTGTCGCGTAGACCATCGAGGTGTAGCCGAACAGCCGCTTGCCGGAGAAGGCCGAGGTCACTTCCGAGAAGATGCCGAAGGCCGGCAGGATGAGGATGTAGACCTCCGGGTGGCCCCAGATCCAGATCAGGTTCACGTACATCATCGGGTTGCCGCCGAGATCGTTCGTGAAGAAGTTGGTGCCGAGATAGCGGTCGGCGGTCAGCAGGGCCAGCGTCGCGGTCAGGATCGGGAAGGTGGCGACGATCAGCACGTTGGTGCAGAGCGAGGTCCAGGTGAAGACCGGCATCTTCATCATGGTCATGCCGGGGCAACGCATCTTCACGATGGTGCAGATGAGGTTGATGCCCGACAGCGTCGTGCCCACGCCGGCGATCTGCAACGCCCAGATGTAGTAGTCCACACCCACATTGGGACTGTAGGCGATCCCCGACAGCGGGGGATAGGCGAGCCAGCCGGTCTGCGCGAACTCGCCGATGAACAGCGAGGTCATCACCAGGATGGCGCCCGACACCGTCATCCAGAACGAGAAATTGTTGAGGAACGGGAAGGAGACGTCGCGCGCGCCGATCTGCAGCGGCACCACGTAGTTCATCAGGCCGGTGACCAGCGGCATCGCCACGAAGAAGATCATGATCACGCCATGGGCGGTGAACACCTGATCATAGTGGTGGGCCGGCAGGTAGCCCTCGGAGCCGCCGAAGGCCAGCGCCTGCTGCAGGCGCATCATGATGGCGTCGGCGAAGCCGCGCAGCAGCATGATGATGCCGAGCACCATGTACATGATGCCGATGCGCTTGTGGTCGACGCTGGTGAACCACTCCTTCCAGAGATAGCCCCACAGGCGGAAATAGCTGATCGCCCCCAGCACCGCGATGCCGCCGATGGCGACGGCGATGAACGTCGCGACCAGGATGGGCTCGTGATAGGGGATCGCCTCAAGGGTGAACCGGCCGAAGAGAAAGCTCGGCGCGATCGTCGGTTGCTCGGTCATGGGGGCCGTCAGGAGTTGGAGGGCCGGCGCGGGCCGGGAAGGGCCGCGCTCGACGGCAGACGGATCGGGGTGAAGGACGGCGCGTTCAGCGCCGGCAGCGGCAGGCCGGCGCCCTGCACGGGCGCGAGATCGCCGCCGCGCGCGGGTTTGGCCGCGGACAGCGTCAACGCCGTGGACAGGTCCTCGGGCGTGCAGATGCCGACCACATAATTCGCCTGGCCGCCCAGCACGGTGCCGCGCCGGCTGTGCTTGTCATAGGTCAGCGGCAGCGTGTTGGTGACGCTCGCCATGTCCTGCCCGCCCTTGGCGTCGATCGCCATCATGTCGCTCATGCACATCTTGCCGGGCTCGACGCACAGGTTGAGGATGGCGTCGAACAGGGTGGGGTCGATGGCGGCGAAGCGCTGCACCGGCACGTTCTGGCTCGGCCTCTCCAGTTCGAGATAGTTCGCGCGGGTCAGCTGGCTCTCGCTCGTGCGGGCCTCGTCCACCCAGGCGGCGAAGGCGGCATCGTCCAGCGCCCGGAAGCGGAACGACATGCCCGAGAATCCGGCGCCGGAATAATTGGACGAGAAGCCGCGCGAATCGACGGGCGAATTGGCAACGGCGTTGAGCTCCGTGCGCATCGCCGGCATGGCGTAGATCATGCCGGCCAGCGTGGGAACGTAGAACGCGTTCATCACCGAGGAGGCGGTGATGTGGAAGCGAATCGGCCGGTCCACCGGGGCGGCGAGGTCGTTGACCGTGGCGATGCCCTGTTCGGGGTAGATGAACAGCCATTTCCAGTCGAGCGCGACGACCTGCACGTCGAGCGGCTTCACGTCGGCCGGCACCGGCTGGTCGGCGGAGATGCGGTCGAGCGGGCGCCAGGGGTCGAGCAGGTGGGTGCCCATCCAGGTCAGCGCGCCGAGGCAGATGATGATGAGCAGCGGCGCCGACCAGATCACCAGCTCCATCTGCGTGGAGTGGCTCCATTCCGGCTCGTAGCGCGCGGTCGTGTTGGACGCGCGATATTTCCAGGCGAAGAACGCGGTCAGCGCCATCACCGGGATGATGATGAGCAGCATGAGCAGGGTCGAGATGACCAGGAGGTCACGCTGCTGTGCAGCGACATCCCCCGTCGGGGCGAGCACGACGAAGTTGCAGCCGCTGAGTGCTGCGGCCAGCGGCAGCAGCGCGATGAGATGAAGGCGACGCAACGACATGTACACCCACGATGTTCCACATTTGGCGCCAATAGCTGCATCGCAGCAATTCCAATATCAAGTCAAAGCTGCCATGTCGAAGTGTCGCATCCCGACCATGGGGGATCGATGCTAACCGTGCCGTGCGATATCGAAAGGCCGGAACGGGCGTCAGTCTAGAGTTTACATCTTTTCGAGATTTGGTAAGAACGATGGCCTCAACAACGACTACGCTTGAGCAGGACGCTCGGGAAATTCATGCTCATGGCGGAGATGTGCATCCCGGCGAGATAGCGGTGGGCGTTGTCATCGGCCGCGCTTCCGAGTTCTTCGATTTCTTCGTCTATGCCATCGCTTCCGTGGTGGTGTTTCCGAAACTTGTCTTCCCCTTCGTCGACCCGCTCACCGGCACGATCTACTCGTTCGCGATCTTTGCCCTTGCTTTCATCGCCCGCCCGTTCGGCACCACGCTGTTCATGGCGATCGACCGGCATCACGGCCGCGGCGCCAAGCTGACGGCGGCGCTTTTCCTGCTCGGCACCTCCACCGTCGCCATCGCCTTCCTGCCCTCGCACAATACGCTGGGCAGCGCCGTGGTGTGGATGCTGGCGATCCTGCGAATCGGCCAGGGCCTCGCCTGGGGCGGTACCTGGGACGGGCTCGCCCCGCTTCTGGCCATGCGGGCACCGGAAGGCCGGCGCGGCTGGTATGCCATGCTGCCGCAGCTCGGCGCGCTCATCGGCCTGATCATCGCCAGCGCGCTGTTCGCGTTCTTCCTCGGCAATCTCTCGGCGGCCGATTTCTTCGACTGGGGCTGGCGCTATCCCTTCTTCGTCGCCTTCGCCATCAACGTGGTGGCGCTGTTCTCCCGCCTGCGCATGGCGGTGACGCCGCAATATGCCGCGCTGTTCGAGAGCGGCGACCTTGAGCCGCAGCCGGTGATCGACACGTTGCGCTCGGAGGGCAAGGACATCCTGATCGGCGCCTTCGCGCCGCTGGCGACCTTCGCGCTTTTCCACATGGTGACGGTGTTCCCGCTCTCCTGGGTGTTCCTGTTCACCTCGGAACGGCCGACCCGCTTCCTCATCATCGAGGTGGGGGCGGCGTTCTGCGGCCTCATCGCGGTATTCGCCTCGGGCGTCATCGCCGACCGGATTGGCCGGCGCCGGCTGCTCGCGGGTTCGGCGGTGGCGATCGCCGTGTTCAGCGGCTTCGCCCCGCAATTCCTCGCCGGCGGCTTCCTCGGCGAAACCGTGTTCATGGTCGTCGCCTTCATCCTGCTCGGCATTTCCTTCGGCCAGTCCTCGGGCATCGTGGCCTCCAAGTTCACGCCGAAATACCGCTACACCGCCTCGGCGCTGACCAATGATTTCGCCTGGCTGTTCGGCGCCGGCTTCGCCCCGCTCGCCGCCCTGCTGCTGTCGAGCCATTTCGGTCTGCCGGCCTCCGGCGGCTATCTTCTCTCCGGCGCGATCTGCACCATGGTGGCGCTCACGCTCAACCGGCGCCTCGAACTCGCCGCCTCCGGCTGATCGCCCGGCGCGGGCGCGCATTTCGGCTGTTGCCCAACCGGGAAACCCGCAGGCGGGGGGAGGACATCGCGCCTGTACGTGGATAAGCTCGCAGGCCTCTCGCCCGAGAGGCCTGCCCGGTTTTTCCCTGCATTCCGATAGTGACGGCATGTCATCCCTTCCAGACCTCCCGCCCGTGTCCGCGCCCCGCTCGCGACTGGACCGGCTGCTCGTGGAGCCGGCGCCGCTCAGATGGTTGGAGGGCAAGGACTGGCATCCCTGGCTCGTGGTCGGGCTGGTGTCCGTGGGCGCCTTTGTCGGCCAGCTCGACGCCACCATCGTGCAGCTTGCGCTGCCGGCGCTGGGCCGGGTGTTCGACGCGCCGATCGCGCATGTCAGCTGGATCGCGCTGGCCTATCTCGCGGCCTTCGTCTCCTTCCTGCCGATCTTCGGCCGACTGTGCGAGATGTTCGGCCGCAAGACGCTGTACATCGCCGGCTACGCCATTTTCATCGTGGCGAGCGCGCTGTGCGGCTTTGCCGGCAGTTTCGAGCAACTGGTGCTGTTCCGCTTCCTCCAGGGGGTCGGCGGCTCGCTGCTGGGCGCCAACAGCATTTCCATCCTGGTGAAGACCGTCTCGCCGGAGCAGCGTGGGCGGGCGCTGGGCTTTTTCGCGGCGGCGCAGGCGGTGGGCATGAGCGCCGGGCCGGCGCTGGGTGGGCTGGTGCTCGCCACGCTCGGCTGGCGCTGGATCTTCTGGCTCACCGTGCCGTTCGGCGCGCTCGCCGTCGTCATCGGCTGGCTCGCGCTGCCGCGCAGCACCGGCATCGATCGCGGCGCGGCATTCGACTGGGGCGGTGCGCTGCTCATCGGCCCGGCCTTGGTGCTGGTCGTGGCGGTGCTGAACCATGTTTCGTCCTGGGGGCTGGCCTCGCCCTACACGCTGGGCGGTCTCGCCCTCGCCCTCGTGCTGCTGGCGCTGCTCGTCCGCCGCGAGCGCCGCTTTCCCGCGCCGCTGATCGATCCGCGCCTGTTCGCGCGTGCCGCCTTCAGCAGTGGGGCACTCGCGGTGGCTCTCGGCTATGCGCTGCTGTTCGGCATGTTCTTCCTCATGTCCTTCGCGCAGGAGCACGGCTTCGGCGAGCCGCCGCGCGAGGCGGGATTCCACCTCGCCATCATCCCGGTGGCGATCGGCCTGTCGGCGCCGTTCAGCAATTGGGCGCGCCAGCGTCTCGGCAGCCGCCGCATCGGCTGGGTGGCGATGGCGTCGAGCCTGGCCGGCGTCGGCCTGCTGATCGTCACGCTTGGGCGGGTGGAGGAGCACCGGCTGTTCGATGCCATCGCCTATGCGCTGTTCGGTATCGGGCTCGGCCTGTTCATAGCGCCGAACAACACGGTCACCATCGCCGCGGTGCCGCCGGCCCTGTCGGGCGCCGCCGGCTCGCTGCTCAACCTGATGCGGGCGCTGGGCACCAGCCTGGGCGTCGCCGGCGGCGCCACCCTGTTGACCTGGCATCTCGCGGCGATCGAGGGCGGCGGGAGTGCCTGGCAGACGGCGAGCGCCGCGGGCCTGCTCGCGGCGGTACGCGAGAGCCTGCCCCTGCTCGCCGTCATCGCCCTGCTCGCCGCCATCGCCGCCGTGTTCGCCGCCAGCCGGGCGGCAAGCGGTCCGGGCCGATCTTCCTGAGGCAGGGCAGGGTCTTTGCCGCGCTCCCTCGCCGCCCTCCCTCGCCACCACGCCCGGACCGGGGAGGCTCCGTGCAGCCCGCAGTCACGGCCGGCGCGGGGGAATGCCCGCCCGCAGGTTGGCCGTTTTCATCCGGGGGCGGCGGGTCTAGATTGACGCGATGCGCGGGGCGAGCGTCCGATGGGACGGCGTGTCTGCCGCGCGGGAGGCCAGCATGCCCCGGCTTGTCCGATTTCTCATCCGCCATGCATTGATCGGCTTCGGCCTCGCCGTGCTTTTCGTCGGCGCGCTCCTGCTGCTGGATGTCGCGCGGCTCGGCACGCTGATAGGGCAGTCCCCGTTCGGCGGGCTCGCCGCGCTGGTGCTGGTCGTCTGCGTCGGCATCACCTTCGCCAGCGCGCAGATGGGTTTCGCGGTGATGCTGCTCCCCCGCGACCACGACGCGCCGCAGGATCGTGGCGGCACGCGCGCGCCTTCGGGTTCCGCCCTGCGGCTGGCCCCCGCGCGGGCCGCGACCGGCCGGAACCGCGCGCGCTGACACCGTGCCCGCTGGCGAGGGTGGCTGCCGGCATGCTACTGCCGGAAAGCGTGACGGGCCGTCCACGTGTCGACTGACCCGACACGACGCGCCACGTTTCGCGCCACGTTTCGCGCCGCTTCGGGAGAGGTAATTCATGTCCGCCTATGCCGCGCTCACCGGCCATTTCAGCCGCATCGCCGCGATGTCGAACGCCATCGGCATCCTGCAATGGGACAGCGACACCATGATGCCCAGGGGCGCCGCCGGCAGCCGGGCGGACAGCCTCGCCCTGCTGCGCGTGCTGGCGCACGACATGGCGGTCGACCCGCGCATCGGCGACTGGCTCGGCGCGGCGGAGCAGGAGGACGGGCTGGGCGGCTGGGAGCGGGCCAATCTGCGCGAGATCCGGCGGGTGTGGACGGTGGAGACCGCCCTGCCGACCGATCTCGTCGAGGCGTCGAGCAAGGCGATTTCCGCCAGCGAAATGGCATGGCGGCAGGCGCGGGCCGATGCCGATTTCCCCGCGCTGCTGCCTTATCTCGCCGAAGTGCTGAAGCTGCAGCGCGAGGCGGGCGCCGCCAAGGGCGCGACGCTCGGCCTTTCCGTCTATGACGCGCTGCTCAACGATTATGAGCCGGGCGGGAGCGCGGCACGCATTGACGGGCTGTTCGACGACCTCGCCGCCTTTCTCCCCGGTTTTGCCGAGGAGGCGATCGCCGCCCAGCAGCGCCGGCCCGCCCCCGCCGCGATCGAGGGGCCGTTCCCGATCGAGGCGCAGCGCCGGCTCGGCATGCGCGTCATGACGGCGCTGGGCTATGATTTCGAGCGCGGCCGGCTCGACATTTCCACCCACCCCTTCTGCGGCGGCGCCGATAACGACGTGCGCATCACCACCCGCTATGACGAGGCCGATTTCGGCAAGGCGCTGATGGGCGTGATCCACGAGACCGGCCACGCGCTCTACGAGCAGGGCCGGCCGGCCGCCTATATGGGCCAGCCGGTCGGGCAGGCGCGCGGCATGAGCCTGCATGAGAGCCAGTCGCTCATCATGGAGATGCAGGCCTGCCGCTCGCCGGAGTTTCTCACCTTCGCCGCCCCGCTGATGCGCGAGACCTTTGGCGGCAGCGGCCCCGGCTGGGACGCGGAGGCGCTGTGGCGGCGCTACACGCGCGTCGAGCGCGGCTTCATCCGCGTCGATGCCGACGAGGTGACGTACCCCGCCCATGTCATCCTGCGCTACCGGCTGGAAAAGGCGCTGATCGCCGACGAGATGCCGCTGGCCGACCTGCCGGCGGCGTGGAATGCCGGGATGAAGGACCTGCTCGGCATCACCCCGCCCGATGACCGGCTCGGCTGCCTGCAGGATATTCACTGGCCCTCGGGCGGCTGGGGCTATTTCCCCACCTATACGCTGGGCGCCATGACCGCGGCGCAGCTGTTCGATGCGGCCTGCCGCGCCGAGCCGGACGCGCTGCCGGGCATCGCGCGCGGCGATTTCGCCCCGCTGGTCGGCTGGCTGCGCGCCCATGTCCACGGAGAGGGATCGCGCTACGCGACGGACGAACTGCTGACCCGCGCCACCGGCCGGCCGCTCGATGCGGGCGTGTTCAAGGCGCACCTCGCCCGCCGCTATCTCGGCGCGGCGTGATCGGCGATCCTCGAAGGAACCGTCATGACATCGCTCAACGCCAACGCGCTCGATCGCGTCATCGCGGATCTGCCGCGCCGCTACCCCGGCCCGGGCGGGGCGGTGGCGGTGGTGAAGGATGGCGTGCCGATCGTGCGCCATGGCTGGGGCTTCGCCAATCTGGAGACGCGCCAGCCCTATACTCCGGCGACCATCGCGCCGCTGTGCTCCATTACCAAGCAGTTCACCTGCGCGACGCTGCTCGACGTGGCGCCCGACCCCGCCGTGCTCGATCCGCTGATCGCCGCCCAGCTGCCGCGGCTCGAAGGCGAGAAGCCGACGACGCTCGACCTCGCCAACAACCAGTCGGGCCTGCGGGACTATTGGGCGCTGAGCGTGCTGTGCGGGGCGATGCCCGAGGGCGCGTTCCGCCCGGCCGATGCGGTGCATCTGATCGGGCTCACGCGCAGCCTGCATTTCCGCGCGGGCACGGCCTATTCCTATTCCAACGGCAATTTCCGCATGCTGGCTCTCGCCGTGGAGCAGGCCAGCGGCCGCGCGTTCGGCGATCTGCTGGCCGAGCGGCTGGTCGGGCCGGCGGGAATGGAAACGGCGGTGTTCGGCCCGGAGACCGGCGCGCTGCCGGGCGGGGCGACCGGCTATGAGGGCACGGTTTCCACGGGCTGGCGGCCGGGAATCAACCGCCTGCACTGGGCCGGCGATGCGGGCCTGTGCGCCTCGCTCGACGACATGATCGCCTGGGAGCGCTTTATCGACCGCACGCGCGAGGATCCCGACAGCCCCTACCAGCGCCTGTGCCGCCCGCCCGCCACGTTCCGGGACGGGTCGCCGGCCGGCTACCACCTCGGCCTCATCCGCCGCGCCCGCTGGGGGCGGGCGATGAGCGGGCATGGCGGGGCGATCCGCGGCTGGCGGCTGGCGCGCCATTGGGTGCCTTCCGAGCGGCTCTCCGTCGCCATCGCCTTCAATCATGAGAGCGACAGCTTCGGTGCCGCCATGCAGGTGATCGCCGCCGCTTTGGGCGAGAGCGACCGGCCCGCGCCCTCCGTGGCATCGGCCGCCTGGGGTTTCGCCGGAAGCTTTCTCGACGAGCGAACCGGCCTTCTGCTGGAGGTCGCCGTCAATGCCGACGGCACGCTCGCGGCCACCTATGATGGCGGGGCGGAGCCGCTCAGCGTCGGCGAGGACGGCGTCGCGCGCGGGCTCGACATGACCCTGACGCGGCAGGTGGAGGGCATTCTCATCGAGCGGCCGGGCGACGCCGTACGCATGCTGGCCCGCCCGCTCGCCCGGCCGCACGAGCCCGGCGTGGGCGCCGCCATGGCCGGGCTCTACCGCTCGGCGGAGCTGGAATCGGAGATGGAGATCGTGGATGCCGGCGGCAGCTGGTTCGCCGGCTTTCGTGGTTTCCTCGGCGCCGGCCCGATGATGGCGCTGACGCCGGTGGGCGAGGACGTGTGGCGGCTGGCCTGCCACCGTTCGCTCGATGCGCCCGCTCCCGGCGACTGGACGCTGCGGCTGAGCCGCTCGGCGAGCGGAGCCGTGACGGGTGCACGCGTCGGCTGCTGGCTCGCTCGCGACGTCGCCTTCGACCGCACGGGCGGCTAGTTCCGCCGACCGAGCGAGCCGACCGAATGCGCCGTCACCGCGAGCCGGTGCATTGAGGCTTGCCGGCAAAGCCGCGATGATGCGCCCCCAAGCCCGCGCGGGGCCGGAGATTCGTTTCCTCATGCTCAACCGCCTGCTGCGCCACCCGGTCATGCTCATTGTCGGCGTCGTGGTGGGGCTGTTCGCTCTTTACGAGATCAGCGTTCGCTATGTCGCCTATACGGCGGACGCCTACGTGATGAGCAATGTCATCGTCCTGTCCTCCGAGATCGAAGGGCCGATTTCCACGCTGGCGGTGCAGAACAACCAGCCGGTGGAGGCCGGGCAGCTGCTGTTCGAGATCGAGAAGACGCCCTACCGTCTCAAGGTGCAGCAGACGCAGGCGGCGCTGGCGCAGGCCGAGGCGGACCTTGATCTGGCGCGGGACGAGGTGAAGGCCTCGCAGGCCGGCGTCGGTTCCGCGCAGGCGGTGCTGACCAATGCGCAGGCCCAGCTCGGGCGCATCAAGTCGCTCAACAATGAGGGCTTCTCCACCGAGGCCAGTCTCGACGTCGCCACCCGTGATGTCGCCACCGCCACCGCCAACGTGCTCACCGCGCAGGCCGCGCTGGACGTCGCCAACCGCCGCGTCGCGGTGGCCGGCGCCGTCATCGCCTCGGCGCAGGCCGATCTTGCGCGGGCGCAGTACGAGTTCTCCAAGACCACGGTGACGGCGCCCAGCGCGGGGCGCGTCGCGCCCTTCGTCACCCGCAAGGGGGATTATCTCCAGCCCGGCACGGAGGTTCTGGCCGTGGTGACCGGGGATCGGCGTCGCGTGGTCGCCAATGTGTTCGAGCGCCATCTCGCGCGCATCCGCCTCGGCCAGCATGTGTGGCTGACGCTGGGCTCGGACCCCTGGGTGATCCACCACGGCCGGGTCAGCGGCATCGCCGCGGGAATCTCGCGCTCGCCGAACAATCCGCAGGTCGTGCCCTATATCGAGCCGACCACCGACTGGGTGCGGCTGCCGCGCCGTTTCCCCATCGAGATCACGCTTGACGAATGGCCGGCGGATCTCGGCCTGTTCAACGGCGCGGATGCCCGCGTCCTGATCCGGTTCTGACGATGGATGACGTCACCCGGCAGGCATTCGCCACGGCCACGGGTGTTCTGGCCGCCGTCTATCTCGCGCTGTGGATGCACCTGCAGGATCCCTACTGGGCGGCGCTGAGCGTGCTGATCATCGCCAATGTCGATCGCGACGCGCTGTTCACCAAGGGCGTGCTGCGCATGGCCGGCACCACGGCCGGCATCGCTCTCGGCTATTCCATCGGCCAATGGATGGAGGGTCAGCAATGGCTGCAGCTGGCGCTCGTGGCGGTGGCGGCGGCGATCGGCACCTATGGCCGCCAGCGCAGCGCCTATGGCTACGCCTGGTTCTATGGCGCGCTGACCTTCGCGCTGCTCATCCTCTACACCCTGGTGCAGCCGCAGGACCTGTATCAGTTCGCGCATTACCGCTTCTACGAGATCCTCATCGGCGTGGTCTGCGGCACGCTGTCGAGCTGGGCGCTGGGACCGCGCGCGGGCGGACTGCCCGCCCATATCGTGGCGCAGGCGGCAGGCTCCTCCGCCGAGAATGCCCGGCGCCAGTCCTTCGTCGCCGCGCTGGGGGCTGCGACCATCGTCATCACCTGGGCGCTGTTCGATCTGCCCCAGCTGCCGCAGGTGCTGATTTCCAGCCTCGTCGTGCTGGATGCCGACCCGCTGGCCACCCGCCATCGCGGCGCGCAGCGCATTTTCGGCTGCATCATCGGCGGCACCGCCGGCATCGCCGTGGTGATGCTGGACGCGTCGGGCCAGGCGTGGTGGACGGCGGCGCTGTTCCTGGGCGTCTTCACCTTCGCCCGGCTGCATCTGGCGAAATCGCCGCAGGCCTATATCGGCACGCAGTCGGCCATCGCCTATCTCGTGACGCTGGTGGGCTCGGGCCCGCCGACCACGCTGGCGCCGCCGATCGACCGGCTGGTCGGGATCGTCATCGGCGTCAGCATCATGACTGTGCTGGTCTGGGCGCTGAACCCGCCAAAGCCGGCGCCAAAGCCGGCGCCCGAGGCCGGCGCCTGAGGCCGGCGACCGCTGGAGGAGCGGCCGGCCCGCGGTGGGCCGGCCGGAAAGAGCGATTGTCCCGGCGCCGAGGGGGGCGTATCGGCGCCGGGTCCTGACTTTCCGGCCGGCCGCTCGGGGCTCACTCCGCCGGATGGGCGGCGGGGGCGAGCACCTCGCCGTGCTGGCGCAGCTTGCGGTTGCCCGCGAGACGACGCAGCAGCACATAGAAGACGGGCGTGAGGAACAGCCCGAAGAAGGTCACGCCGATCATGCCGGCAAAGACCGCGACGCCCATGGCGTGCCGCATCTCGGCGCCCGCGCCGGTGGAGAGCACCAGCGGCAGCACGCCCATGATGAAGGCGAAGGACGTCATCAGGATCGGCCGCAGCCGCAGGCGGCTCGCCTCGATCGCCGCTTCCACGGGGCTGCGCCCCTGGAATTCCAGCTCGCGGGCGAATTCGACGATCAGGATCGCGTTCTTCGCCGAGAGGCCCACCAGCACCACCAGCCCGATCTGGGTGAAGATGTTGTTGTCCCCATGGCCGAGCCACACGCCGAACAGCGCGGCGAGAAGGCCCATCGGCACGATCATGATGATGGCGATCGGCAGGGTGAGGCTCTCATACTGCGCCGCCAGCACGAGGAAGACGAGCAGCAGGGCGAGAGGGAACACCAGCACCGCCGAATTGCCGGCGAGGATCTCCTGATAGGTCAGGTCGGTCCATTCATAATCGAAGCCGGGCGGCAGCACCTCCGCCGCGATCCGCTTGGCCGCGTCCTGCGCCTGGCCCGAGGAAAAACCGGGCGCGGGCGAGGCGTTGAAGTCGGCGGTCAGGAAGCCGTTATAGCGCTGGGCGCGTTCCGGCCCCGCCGTCATCTCCACCTTGAGCAGGGCAGAGAGCGGGATCATCTCGCCGCTCAGCGAGCGCACCTTCAGCTGGCCGATGTCCTCCGGCTTGGAGCGGAAGGGCGCGTCGGCCTGGGCGCGCACCGAGTAGGTGCGGCCGAACTTGTTGAAGTCGTTCACATAGAGCGAGCCGAGATAGACCTGCAGCGTCTCGAATACCGACTGGATCGGCACGCCGAGCTGGCGGGCCTTGGTGCGGTCCACATTGGCGAAGAGCTGCGGCACGTTGATCTGGAAGGTGCTGAACTGCCCCACCAGTTCGGGCGCCTGCATGGCCTTGGCCATGAACGCGTTGGTGACATCCGCCAGCGCCTCGTAGCCGCGGCCGGCCCGATCCTCGATCTGCAGCTTGAAGCCGCCGACCACGCCGAGGCCCTGCACCGGCGGGGGCGGGAACATGGCGATGAACGCATCCTGGATCGCGCCGTATTTCTTGTTCAGCGACATGGCGATGGCGCCGGCCGAGAGCGAGGGATCCGTGCGCTCCTCGAACGGCTTCAGCGTCGAGAACACGATGCCGGCATTGGACGAGTTGGAGAAGCCGGCGATGGACAGGCCGGGGAAGGCGACCGCATTGGCGACGCCCGGCTCGGCCAGCGTGATCTCCGTCATCTTGCGGATGACCTCCTCCGTGCGGTCCAGCGTGGCACCGTCCGGCAGCTGGGCGAAACCGACCAGATACTGCTTGTCCTGCGCCGGCACGAAGCCCGAGGGTACCGCCTGGAACAGCCACCAGGTGGCGCCGAGCATCACGATGTAGAAGATCATGACGAGGCTTTTCACCTTCAGCGCCCCGCGCACGCCGCTGCCATAGCCGCTGGATCCGCGCGCGAACACATAGTTGAAGCCGCGGAAGAACCAGCCGAACAGGAAGTTGATCACCCGCTGCAGCGCATCCGGCTCGGCATGGTGGCCCTTGAGCAGCAGCGCCGCGAGGGCCGGCGACAGGGTCAGCGAGTTGATCGCCGAGATCACCGTCGAGATGGCGACGGTCAGTGCGAACTGCCGGTAGAACTGGCCCGACAGGCCGGAGATGAAGGCCAGCGGCACGAACACCGCGATCAGCACCAGCGCGATGGCGATGATGGGACCCGACACCTCGCTCATCGCCCGGTAGGCGGCGTCGCGCGGGGAAAGCCCGTTCTCAATGTTGCGCTCGACATTCTCCACCACGACAATCGCGTCATCGACGACGATGCCGATGGCCAGCACCAGCCCGAACAGGCTCAGCGCGTTGATCGAGAAGCCGAATATGTACATCACCGCGAAGGTGCCGACGATCGAGACCGGCACGGCCAGAAGCGGGATGATCGAGGCGCGCCAGGTCTGCAGGAACACCACGACGACGATGACGACGAGGAACACCGCCTCGAACAGCGTGTGCACCACGGCCTCGATGGAGGCGTCGACGAAGCGGGTCGTGTCGTAGACGATGGCGTAGTCGACGCCTTCCGGCATCGTCTTCTTCACCTCTTCCATCGTCTTGCGCACGTTTTCGGCGATTTCCAGCGCATTGGAGCCCGGCGCCTGGAACACGCCGATGCCGACCGCCTGCTTGTTGTCGAGCAGCGAGCGCAGCGCGTAATCCGCCGCGCCAAGCTCGATGCGGGCGACGTCGCGCAGCCGCACCACCTGTCCGTCGGTGCCGGTCTTCACGACGATGTCGCCGAATTCCTCTTCATTCTCCAGCCGGCCCTGCGCGTTGACCGAGAGCTGCAGCTCCACGCCTTCCGCCGCCGGGGAGGCGCCGACGATGCCGGCCGCCGCCTGCACGTTCTGCGCGCGGATCTCGTTGACCACGTCGCCGGCGGAAAGGCCGTGCTCGGCGATCTTCTGCGGGTCGAGCCAGACCCGCATCGAGTAGTCGCCAGCGCCGAAAATGTCGATCTGGCCGACGCCCGCGATGCGCGCCAGCCGGTCCTTCACGTTCAGCACGGCGTAATTGCGCAGATAGGTGATGTCGTAACGGTCATTGGGCGAGACCAGATGCACCACCATGATGAAGTTCGGCGAGCTTTTCGCCGTGGTGAGCCCAAGGCTGCGCACCTCTTCCGGCAGGCGGGGCTCGGCCTGGGCGACGCGATTCTGCACCAGCTGCGTCGCCTTGTCCGGGTCGGTGCCGAGCTTGAAGGTGACGGTCAGCGTCATCACGCCGTCCGTGGTGGCTTGCGAAGACATGTAGAGCATGTCCTCGACGCCGTTGATCTGCTCCTCGATGGGCGTGGCCACCGTCGCCGCGATCACCTTGGGGCTGGCACCGGGATATTGCGCGCGCACGATGACCTGTGGCGGCACCACATCGGGATATTCCGAGATGGGCATGACGCGCAGGGCGAGAAGCCCCGCCACGAAGATGAGCACCGAGAGCACGCCCGCGAAGATCGGCCGGTCGATGAAGAATTTGGACAGATTCATAGCGTCCTCCCCCCAAGGAGGCGTTGCCAGCCAGCGCTGGATTCAGAGCCTTCCCGGCGAACGCCTGTTCAGCGGGACGACTCCAAGTGTTGCTACAACGCGTTTTCGTCACGCGAACCGGAATTCACGCCGCGCGAAAACGCTTCAGAGGTCAGCGCGCGGCGACCGAGGTGGCGTCGTCCGCCGGCTTGGCGGTGGAAGCGGTTTCCATGGGCACGGTCTCCGGCGCGAGCAGCGCGCCGGGACGCACACGCTGCAGGCCGTTCACGACGATGCGCTCGCCTTCCTTGAGCCCGCTGGCGACCACGCGCATGCCCTCGGCCGGCGCGCCGAGCTTGATCTCGCGATAGGCCGCCTTGTCGTCCGCTCCGACCACGAAGACGAACTTCTTGTCCTGGTCGGTGCCGATGGCGCGCTCGTTGATGACGAGGGCGGGCTCGGTATGGGCACGGCCCATGCGGACCCGGGCGAACTGGCCGGGAACGAGCCGGCCGTCCTTGTTGTCGAACACCGCACGCAGGCGGAAGGTGCCGGTGGCGGTTTCGACCTGGTTGTCGACCAGCTGCAGATGGCCGGTCGCCGGCTTGCCGCCGGTGGTCGCGGTGACGATCTCGACCGGGATGCGGGCAATCTCGCCCAGCACGTCGCCGGCGCCGAGCGTGGCGAGCGCTTCGCCGACCGCGCTTTCATCGGCCGCGAAGCCGACATAGATCGGATCGACCGAAACCAGCGTGGTCAGCACCGGCGAGGTCGGGCCGGCGGCGACGAGGTTGCCGACCGTGACGTCGATGCGGCCGACGCGGCCGTCCACCGGCGCACGCACCTCGGTATAGCTGAGGTCGAGCTTGGCGGTCTGCACCGCGGCCTCGGCGGCGCGCAGATTGGCCTCGCCCTCGCGATAGGCATTGGTGCGCTGGTCGAGGTCGCGCACCGAGACGACGCGGTTGTCGACCAGCTGCTTGCCGCGATCCACCTCGTTTTTCGTGAAGTCGACCTGCGCCTCGGCGGCCTGACGCATCGCCTCGGCGCGGTTGAGCGCGGCCTGGTAGGGATCGGGATCGATGGTGACGAGCAGGTCGCCCTGCTTCACCAGCGCGCCCTCGCGGAAATGGATGGCCTTGACCGCGCCGGCGACACGCGGGCGCACATCCACCCGCTCGACCGCCTGGAGGCGGCCGGAGAACTCGTCCCACTTCATGGTGTCGCGGTTCTTCAAGACCGCGACCGAGACCGGCACGCCCTGCGGCGCCTGGGCCTGCGCGGGGGCGGGGTCGGTGGCGAGCGCCGCGCTGATCGGCCAGGCAAACCACACGGCGGCGGCGGTGGCTGCGGTGGCGAGGCTGATGGCAAGGCCGGCATCGTGCCGGCGGCGGCGGGAGCTTTGTCCGGCACGGTCGCGGGCGATTTCGGCGCGTACGATCTCCGGCACGGCGACATGGTTGCGGGTGCGATCATCGGTCATGGCAAATCTCCCGGCCTCAGGCCTGAACAGTGCGGACGGCGGCGGCAGGTGCGGGCGCCGTCAGGAATGTGGTGAACAGCGGCAGCAGCGTCTGCGCCCAGAGGGGCAGGCTGGCCGCATCCGGCGGGCCGTCGGGCGGCCAGTCGGGGGGATCAGAAACGACATGGCTCTGCACCGGCACGCCACACCTGCCGAGGCGCTGGCCATATTCGACGCTCTCATCATGCGTCGGACAATCGTCCGAGGTGAGGATGAGCGCGGGGGCGATGCCGCCCAGGCGCCGCGAACCCAGCGGCACGGCATAGGGGTGGGCCGCCTTGTCGGCGCTGCCGAGATAGAAATGCCAGCCATCCGCCCATTTGCAGCCCGCCTCGCCCACGGCCGCGGCACGGATCGAGTGCGAGCCGAGGCACGGATCCAGCATGGGCGAAATGAGGATCTGCCCGGCAATGGGCGGGCGGTGCTGATCGCGCGCCATCAGCGTGAGGGCAGTGGCGATGTTGGCCCCCGCCTCCTCGCCGGCCACGAACAGCCGGGCGCCGCGGCCCGCCCAGCGCGCCCGCTGGCGATAGAGCAGGTCGAGCGCGGCGAAGCTCACATTGAGCGCGGCGGGAAAGGGATGCTCGGGGGCCAGCGGATAATCGACGGAGACGACCACCGCGCCGGCCTCGGCCATGGTACGGCAGATCATGGCGCTGCAGTCGAGATCGCCGCAGGTGAACGTGCCGCCATGCAGGTGCAGCACGAGCGGGGTCGGGCGCAGCGCCGCGCCGGCCCGGTAGACACGGACCGGCAATACCGTCCCGTCCAGATCCAGCTTGTCCTCGGTCCACAGCGCCGACATGTCGCTCACCCTGGAAATCGGGGCGCGCGGAGGCTCCCGGATCTCACCTGTTGCAGTGCGGCGAAACTTAGTCTCGTGCTCAGGGTGAAAAAATAGCTGAATCTGGATTACATTGTTCACCTATGGAAACAATGGCGAGGTTGTCATGGATCAGATTGCGGCGATGCGCGCCTTCGTCCGCGTGGTGGAGGCGGGCACCTTCACCCGCGCCGCCGACCTGCTGGACAGCCCCAAGCCGACCGTCACCAAGCTGATCCAGCAATTGGAAGCGCATCTGCGCACCAAGCTGCTCAACCGCACCACCCGGCGCGTCGGGGTGACGCCGGACGGCGCCGCCTATTACGAGCGGGCGCTCGCGCTGCTGTCCGATCTCGACGAACTGGACGGCTCCATGATGCGTTCGCAGGCCACCCCCTCGGGGCGGTTGCGGGTCGATGTGCCGTCCTCGCTGGCGCTCTATGCGCTCATTCCCGCCTTGCCCGATTTCATCGCGCGCTACCCCGACATCCAGCTCGACATGGGCGTGTCCGACCGGCCGGTGGATCTGGTGGCGGAGAATGTCGACTGCGCCATTCGCGGCGGCAGCCTCACGGACCCGACGCTGATCGCCCGGCGCATCGGCCAGGTGCAACTCGTGCCCTGCGCCGCGCCGGACTATATCCGTCAGTACGGCCTGCCGCTGCATCCGCGCGAGCTGGAGAGCGGGCACCGCGTGGTCGGCTATTTCAGCGCCCGCACCGGGCGGCCGGTCAGTTTCGCCATGATGCGCGGCGACGAGCATTACGATCTCGGCCTACCCCATGCGGTGGCGGTCAACGATTCCACCGCCTATCTCGCCGCCGGCCTCGCGGGACTTGGCATCATCCAGGGGAGCGAGCCGATGGTGAAGCCCTATATGGAGGCCGGGCGGCTGGTGCGCGTGCTGCCGGACTGGGAGTGCGAGGCGATCACGCTGCACGTGGTCTATGCCCCCAACCGGCATCTTTCGAGCCGGCTGCGGGTCTTCGTCGACTGGGTCGCCGAACTGTTCGCCAGCGGCGGCGCCTATCGGCGGCGCGCCGCCTCCCTGCTCATGGCCACGGATCCGGGCGGCGGCTGACGCCCGGATCCCGCCCTATCGAACCTTGCCATGGTGGCGTCAGTGGATGACGCCGAGGAACTGCTTGAGCTCGGGCGTCGCCGGGTTGGCGAACACTTTTTCCGGCGGCCCGATCTCATGCACCCGGCCCTGGTGCATGAACACGACGCGCGAACACACGTCGCGGGCGAAGCGCATTTCATGCGTCACCATGAGCAGCGTCATGCCCTCGCTGGCGAGTTCCTTCACCACGCTCAGCACCTCGTTGACCAGTTCGGGATCGAGCGCCGAGGTGATCTCGTCGCAGAGCAGCGCGATGGGCTGCATGGCGAGCGCGCGGGCGATGGCGACGCGCTGCTGCTGGCCGCCGGAGAGCTGGTCCGGGTAGGCATCGAACTTGTGGGCGAGGCCCACCCGCTCCAGCATCTTCTTCGCCATCCCCTCGGCCTCGGCCTTTGGTGTCTTCTTCACCACCATCTGCGAGAGCATGACATTGCGGCCGGCGGTGAGATGGGGGAACAGGTTGAACCCCTGGAAGATCATGCCGACCTTCAGCCGCAGCGCCTTGAGGTGCAGCTCGTCCGGCAGGAGCTGGGCGCCCGCCACCGAGATGGAACCCTCGTCGATGGTCTCCAGCCCGTTGATGCAGCGCAGCAACGTGGATTTGCCGGAGCCCGACTTGCCGATAATGGCGATGACCTCGCCCGGTGCGACATCGATATTGATGCCCTTGAGCACTTCATTGTCGCCGAAGCGCTTCTTCACTTCAGTGATTTCGATGAGCGACATTGAGCTTCCTCTCGAGGATCTGGGAGGACTTGGAAAGCGGCCAGCACAGGCAGAAATAGATCAGGGCGACGAAGCCATAGACGGTGAAGGGTTCGAACGTGGCATTCGTTACCATCGTCCCGGCCTTGGAAAGTTCCACGAAGCCGATGATCGAGGTGAGCGCCGTGCCTTTCACCACCTGCACGGAGAAGCCGACCGTGGGCGGCACGGCGACGCGCAGCGCCTGCGGCAGGATCACCCAGCGCATCTGCTGCAGATAGCCCATGCCCAGGCTGCTTGAGGCCTCCCACTGGCCCTTGGCGACGGATTCGACGCAGCCGCGCCAGATCTCGGTGAGGAAGGCGGCCGACCACAGGATCAGCGCCAGCCCCGCCGCCAGCCAGGCCGGCACATCGATGCCGAACAGGCCAAGGCCGAAGAAGGTGAGGAACAGCTGCATCAGCAGCGGCGTGCCCTGGAAGATCTCGACATAGGCTTTGACGAAGGCCCGCCCACCGCCGCTCTTGCCGATGCGCGCGAAGAGCAGCGCCACGCCGACCAGACTGCCGCCGATGAAGGAAACGAGGGAGAGCAGCACGGTCCAGCGCGCCGCCAGCAGCAGGTTGCGCAGGATGTCCCAGGTGGTGAAATCGGTCATGCGCGCCTCCTCACCGGGCCGCTCGGCGGGGGAAGATGGTCCAGCCGAGGCCGCGCAGCAGCTGGCGCAGCCCGATGGCGAGGGCGAGGTAGATCAGGGTGGCGACGAAATAGGATTCGAACGCCCGGAAGCTGCGCGACTGGATGAAATTGGCCGCGAAGGTGAGGTCCTCCGCCGCGATCTGCGACACCGCCGCCGATCCCAGCATGACGATGACGATCTGCGAGGACAGCGCCGGCCATATCCGTTGCAGCGCCGGCACCAGAACCACGTACCAGAAGGTCTGGATACGGCTCATGCCCAGGCTCGCGCCCGCCTCGAACTGGCCGCGCGGCGTCGCCTGGATGCCGGCGCGGATGATCTCGCAACCATAGGCGCCGAGATTGATCACCATGGCGAGATTGGCCGCTTCCAGCTCGCCCATGCGCACCCCGAGGGCCGGCAGGCCGAAAAAGATGAAGAACAGCTGGATCAGGAACGGCGTGTTGCGGATCAGCTCCACATAGGTGGCGACGATCGCCCCGAGCCAGCGCGGCCCGAGCGCCCGCGCCCAGGCGCAGGCGATGCCGAGCGACACGCCGAGAATGCCGCCCACCAGCGTCAGCTCGACCGTGATGAGAATGCCTTTCACCAGGACTGGCCAATAGTCGAACAGCCAGCCGAAATCGAACGCGTAGTTCATGCCTGAACTCCCGCTGATGCGGCGGTGAGGGGGAGGCGGGCCACGCGGCCCGCCGAGGGATCAGCCGTCACGGTTCCGTGGCTGCGGAGCCGTCCTCACAGGTCGGCGGGCAGCTTGGCGCCGAGCCACTTCTCGGAAATGGCGTCGAGCGAGCCGTCCTTCTTGGCGGCGGCGATGATGGCGTCGACCTTGGCCAGCAGCGCCGGCTCGTTCTTGTTGAGGCCGATATAGCAGGGCGAGTTCTTGATCAGGAACTTCAGCTCCGGCTTCTTCGGCGGGTTGCGCGCGAGGATGGCGGCGGCCACCACGTTGCCCGTCACCACCACGTCGACCTGGCCCGAGAGGAAGGCGGAGATGGTGCCGTTATTATCCTCGTAGCGCTTGATGGTGGCGTCGGCGGGGGCGAACTTGGTGAGTTCCAGATCCTCGGTGGCGCCGCGGGTGACGGCGATGGTCTTGCCGGCCAGGTCCTTGGCCTCGCTCACCTTCACGTCGGCGGGCGCGAACGCGCCGGAGAAGAACGGCGCATAGGCGGTGGAGAAGTCGATCACCTTCTCGCGCTCGGGATTCTTGCCCAGCGAGGAAATGACGAGGTCGACCTTGTTGGTCTGCAGGTAGGGAATGCGGTTGGCGCTCGTCACCGGCACCAGATCGACCTTCACGCCAAGCTTCTCGGCGATCAGCCGGGCGACGTCGACATCATAGCCCTTGGGCGCCATGTCGGCGCCGACGCTGCCGAAGGGCGGGAAGTCCTGCGGCACCGCGATGCGGATGAGCTTGGCTGTCTCGATGGTGGCGAGCGCGTCCGCCCGGGCGGGCGACAGCTGCGCGAGCGGCGCCTGCGCGGCGGCCAGCAGCGCGCCGGCCGCAAGGGCGCCAAGCGAACGGGCGATGAGGGTGCGACGGTTCATGCGGTCAATCCTCTTTCTCGAACGAGGGGGCAGGGGTGTGATGATGAGGGACGGAAGGCGCGTTGCCGGCAAAGGTCGACGGCGACAGAAGCTCGCGAAGCCCCGCGAGCGGATCGGGCTTGGCGGTGAGGTCGAGACCGGCCTCGACCTTGCCGATATGCTCGTCCATCAGCCGGGCGGCACGGGCGAGATCGCCCGCTTCCATGGCCGCGACGATGTCCTCGTGATCATGGCTGGACTCTTCCGCCTTCTCCGTCGGCTGGTAGAGCATCGAGATCAGCGTGGTGCGCGCCGTCAGGTCGCGGATGATCTCGGTCAGCAGGCGGTTGCCGAGCGCATCGGCGAGGTGGATGTGGAAGTCGCCCAGCAGGCAGGCACGGGAGGAGACGTCGCCGGTCTCGATCGCCGCGCGCTCGATGGCGACATGTTCCCGGAGGCTCTTCAGTACCGCCGGGGACACCTCCCGCACGGTCTGCAGCAGGCCGGTCTCGATGACGCGGCGGGTCTGGAACGCCTCGCGCGCCTCCTCGGCCGAGGGCTCGACCACGAACCAGCCGCGACGGGCGCTCACCTGCACCACGCCGCGCGTCTCCAGCCGCATCATCGCCTCGCGCACGCGGGTGCGGGACACGCCGAACAGGTCGGCGAGCTTCTGCTCGCCCAGCCGCGTGCCGGGATTGATGCGGCCGGCGAGGATGGCGGAGAGGATCGCCTCCTCGATATTGGCACTGGCGGGGTTCATGGCGTGGCCTGCAAACTTGTATACAAGCCTGTAAGCAAGCGGTGTGCCAAGGTTCCGGCGCCGTCATGGCAACGGACCCGCCGCGCGCGCGCTGCGGCCGGCTGGCCGATCGGCCTCCAAATATTACCTGATTGTTCAATAGGTTGATGGGAGTCTGCTGCCCGTGGGCGGCCTGACCTCGCCGCATGGGCGTCCGCAGGCCCGCGGCTGCCGCTTTCGCGCGCGCCACCGGCCATGCTGCCGCATCTTTGGTCAGTCCTGCTTATCGCAACGTCGCGCGGCGAGGAGGAAGGGCGCAGCGCGCACGGTTCCTCCGGTCCTTCCCGCACACGCGGGGGAGGCCATGCGCCGGCGGGGGGCGCTACGGCGCGGCCGCGCGGGCGTGGCCGAGCCGCTCGCCGAGCTTGTCGAGCAGGCCCTCCGCCGCCTCCGCGATCACCGTGCCGGGCGGGTAGATCGCCTCGGCACCGGCGGCATGCACGGCGTCATAGTCCTGTGGCGGCACCACGCCGCCGACCACGACCATGATGTCCGGCCGCCCCTCCGCCGCCAGCGCGGCCTTCACCTGCGGCACCAGCGTGAGATGGCCGGCGGCCAGCGAGGAGATGCCGATGACATGCACGTCATTCTCCACCGCCTGCCGCGCCGCCTCCTGCGGCGTGGCGAAGAGCGGGCCGATATCGACGTCGAAGCCGAGATCGGCAAAGGCCGAGGCGATCACCTTCTGGCCGCGGTCATGCCCGTCCTGTCCCACCTTGGCGACCAGAATGCGCGGGCGCCGGCCCTCTTCGTGCTCAAATGCCTCGACGCGTTCGCGCACGCGCGTCACCCTGTCGCTCATCGCCCCCGCCTCCCGCCGGTAGATGCCGGAGACCGCGCGGATTTCCGCCCGGTGACGGCCGAAGACGCGCTCCAGCGCATCCGATATCTCGCCCACCGTCGCCTTGGCACGCGCGGCATCGATGGCGAGGGCGAGCAGGTTGGCGCCGCCCGCCGCGCCGTTCTGCAACGCCGTGAGGGCGGATTCCACGGCCCCAGGATCGCGCTCGGCCTTGAGCCGCCGCAGCTTGTCGATCTGCGCGGCGCGCACTTTGGTGTTGTCCACCCGCAGGACGTCCAGCGGCGTCTCGCGCGTGGGCTTGAACAGGTTGACGCCCACCACGGTCTGCGCGCCGGAATCGATCCGCGCCTGCGTGGTGGCGGCGGCTTCCTCGATGCGCAGCTTGGGAATGCCGGCCTCGATCGCCCTGGCCATGCCGCCAAGTTGCTCGACCTCGGCAATATGCGCCAGCGCCTTGGCGGCAAGGTCGGCGGTGAGCTTTTCCACGAAGAACGAGCCGCCCCATGGATCGATGGCGCGGGTCGTGCCGCTTTCCTGCTGCAACAGTATCTGCGTGTTGCGCGCGATGCGGGCGGAGAAGTCGGTGGGCAGGGCCAGCGCCTCGTCCAGCGCGTTGGTATGCAGCGACTGGGTGTGGCCCTGCGTCGCCGCCATCGCCTCGACCATGGTGCGCATCACATTGTTGAACGGGTCCTGCGCGGTCAGGCTCCAGCCCGATGTCTGCGAATGGGTGCGCAGCGGCAGCGACTTCGGGCTCAAGGCCCCGAGATCGGCCATGAGCCGAGCCCAGATCAGCCGGGCGGCGCGCAGTTTCGCGACCTCCATGAAGAAATTCATGCCGATCGCCCAGAAGAAGGACAGGCGCGGCGCGAACGCGTCGATCGGCATTCCGGCGGCCATGCCGGCGCGCGCATATTCCAGCCCGTCGGCCAGCGTGTAGGCCAGCTCCAGGTCCTGCGTCGCCCCCGCCTCCTGCATGTGGTAGCCGGAGATCGAGATCGAGTTGAAGCGCGGCATCTCCTTGGAGGTGAAGGCGAAAATATCGGAGATGATGCGCATCGAGGGGGCGGGCGGGTAGATATAGGTGTTGCGGACCATGAACTCCTTGAGGATGTCGTTCTGGATGGTGCCGGAGAGCTGCGCGGGCTTCACGCCCTGTTCCTCCGCCGCCACGACATAGAGCGCGAGGATCGGCAGCACCGCCCCGTTCATGGTCATGGACACGCTCATCTGGTCCAGCGGGATGCCGTCGAACAGCGTGCGCATGTCGAGAATCGAATCGATCGCCACGCCGGCCATGCCGACATCGCCCGCCACGCGTGGGTGGTCGCTGTCATAGCCGCGATGCGTGGCGAGATCGAAGGCGACCGAGAGCCCCTTCTGCCCCCCGGCAAGATTGCGCCGATAGAAGGCGTTGGAATCCTCGGCCGTGGAGAAGCCGGCATATTGCCGGATGGTCCAGGGCTGGGTCGCGTACATGGTGGGGTAGGGGCCGCGCAGGAAGGGCGCGATGCCGGGGAAACTGTCCACGAAACCGAGCCCGGCAATGTCGTCCGGCCCGTAGAGCGGCTTGACCGCGATGCGCTCGGGCGTCGTCCAGTCCGCGACATCGACCGGCGGCGCGGCGGGGGCGCGACTCTGCCATTCGATGCCGGCGAAGTTCGGAATGCGGCTCATCGATCACCCTCCCTGCGGGTGAGAGCCGCCATTGTCAGGCCCGGCGTGCCACCCACGATCCCGTGCAATTGCGATCCGGCGATATCCACTCGCCGGAGGCCGTGTCGCCCCGTACCAGCCCCTTGGCCGACACGGTTTCGGCGCCGCGCACGACGCGGATCTCGATCACGCCGAGCGGGTCGACCGAGCCGCTCGCTTCCACCGGCAGCATGCCGGCATAGCTGATCTGGCCGGCATCCACCGACAGCTTGAATTCCATCCGCTTGGAACATGGACCGGTCGCCGGTTCCGTGGCGACCTGCCAGACTCCATCGTGCAGCGTCTCGGCAGGGCCCTGCTGCGCGGCGAGCGGGAGGGCGAGCAGTGCCCCGCAAACCGCCGCCACGCCCGTGGCATAGGCCAGCGTCTTCATGGCTTTTCCCTTCCAGGTCGCGACAAGTGTCGACCTGAAGAGAATGAGCGGAACGGCTCATGGTTCCCTCCCGCCGATGCCGAGCCGCGCATGAAGGTCGCGCAATACCTGAAATACGTCCGCGCCGGCGAAGATGAAGCCCTCGATACCGGCGGCGCGCCATTCGCCCTCCGGCTCGCCCGGCTTGCCGGCGAGGAAGACGATGTCGGCGCCGGCCGCCTTGAGCGCAGCGGCGGCGGCGACGGCCTCGGTCGCATAGAGCGCATCCGACGAGCACAGGCAGGCGATACGGGCACAGGAGGCGCGGAAAGCGCCCGCCAGCACCGTCCAGTCGGTAAAGCCGTCATTGGAAAGTGCGGCAATGCCGCCGGCCTCGAAGACATTGCGGGCGAAGCCGGCGCGGGTGGTGAAGTCCGCCGGCGCGCCGAGATTGGCGAGGAACACGCGCGGCGCCGCGCTCATGGCCTCGGCGGCGTCGCGCAGGCGCTCGAACGGCTCGGCAAGGCGGTGCGGCAGCAGCGGCTCGCACAGGAGCGCGCCCTCGGAGGGCGGCGTCGAGGCGGCACGGCGGGTGGGCGCCAGCACGCTCGGCACGTTTTCGCCCAGAGCCGGAAATTCCGAGGTACCGGTGATCGGCAGGCGGCGGGTGGCGATGTCGTGGGCGCGGGCGGTGCGGGCGGCGGCGAGGCGCCGCTGCCAGGTGCCCGAGGCCAGGCTTTCCACCATGCCGCCCTCCTGCTCGATGGCCCGGAACAGCGCCCAGGCGCTCGCGGCGAGCGTTTCGGTGCGCGCCTCGATGGCGCCCGCCCCGGCGCCGGGATCGGCGACGCGATGAATGTTGGCTTCCTCGATCAGGATGAGCTGCGTGTTGCGGGCGAGGCGGCGTGCGGCGTCATCGGGCAGGCCGAGCGCCTGCGTGAAGGGCAGCACGGTGAGGCTGTCCGCCCCGCCGACCCCGGCGGCGAAGGCGGCGATGGTGCCCCGCAGCAGGTTCACATAGGGGTCGCGCCGGGTGAGGGAACGCCAGGCCGTTTCCATGTGGATCGCCACTGGTCCGGCTTCGACGCCGCAGGCCGCGAGCATCGCCGTCCACAGCAGGCGGAAGGCGCGCGGCTTGGCCTGCGTGCCGAACTGGTCGACATCGGCGGTCAGCGTCACCTCGATGGCGCCGGCGGCGTCCTCCAGGGAAAGGCCGGCGGCCTCCAGCGCCCGCAGATAGGCCGCGGCGGTCGCCAGCACGGCCGCGAGTTCCTGCGCGTCGGTGGCGCCCGCCGCGTGGTGCAGCCGCCCGTCCGCCCGCACCATCGGCGCGCGAAACCCACGCGCGCGCAGCGTGCCGACCGTCTGGCCGAGGCGGGCGGACAGCGCGTCCCATTCGATGGGGGCGGCCCCGAGCGCGGCGAAATCACCGATCGGATCGAGCCCGAAGCGGATGTCGAGCCCGGCGGGGGCTTGCTTTTCAAACAGGCGGGCGAGCGCGAGGGCGATGTCGCGCGCCTGATAGTGCCCGGCCTCGACGCGCAGCGTGACGAGATCGGGCAGCACGCCGGCGAGCGCCCGTAGCAGTTCCTCGTGCCGGGCCGGCAGGCCGAAGCCGGCGGCCGAGGGCGCCGAGGCGAAGACCAGGCTCGCCCCGTCCGCCCCTCCGTCGAGATCTTCCAGCAATTGCGCATTGGCCGCCGCCGGATCGGCATGGTCGATGCGCGCGATCACCCGCCACGGGGCGCCGGCCGGCCGGCCGGCAAGCGGCGCGGCCTGCGGCCGGCGCGCGGGCAGGGCGTCGAGCATGATGCCGTCGGCCGTGCGCGTCACCATGCGCCGCTCATAGGGGGCGCCCTTGAGCACGCCGTCGACCAGCTTCAGCCAGTCCTCGCGGCGCGCGGCCGGGAAGGCGGCGAGATCAGGCGCAGGCGTCTCACGGTCCACGGCGGGGCTCCCTTGGCTGGCCTCAGGCGAATTCGAGGATCACGGCGTCGACGGCGAGGCTGTCGCCTGCCTTGGCGAGGATTTTCCCCACGGTGGCGTCGCGCTCGGCGCGCAGCACGTTTTCCATCTTCATCGCCTCGACCACGGCGAGCGGCTCGCCGGCCTTCACTTCCTGCCCCTCGGTCACCGTGATGGAGATGACGAGGCCCGGCATCGGGCAGAGCAACTGCTTGCCGCTGCCGGCCTGCACCTTCTCGGGCATCAGCGCGGCAAGTTCCGCCTCGCGGCGCGTATAGACCAGCGCGTTGACCGCCACGCCGCGATGGGCGAGCGCCACGCCGTTGAGGCGCGGGCGCACCTGCACGGCGATGGCATCCTCGTCGAACACGCCGCTCCACACCGGTTCTCCGGGCTGCCAGCCGGTGCGCAGCTCATGCGTGCCGTCCGGCCGGCCCTCGGCGTCGAGGAAGGTGACGATGAAGCCGCCGGCCGCGCGATCCACCTCGCAGGGCAGGCTCAAATCCCCGAGACGAACCACGCGCTGATGCTCGAACACCACGGGCCGCCCCGCCAGCTGGCCGGAAATCCGGCGTTTGCGCGCATTGCCCACATTGTCGATGACCGCCGCCACCGCCGCGAGCCGGCGCGCCAGCGCCGGCGTGGGTGCGGTGGGGTGGAATCCGTCGGGATATTCTTCCG
The DNA here is from genome assembly GCF_030814815.1 of Ancylobacter amanitiformis. Classification (GTDB taxonomy): domain Bacteria; phylum Pseudomonadota; class Alphaproteobacteria; order Rhizobiales; family Xanthobacteraceae; genus Ancylobacter; species Ancylobacter amanitiformis. The sequence goes on from NZ_JAUSVR010000007.1 coordinate 124,676, forward strand.
CGATGAAGCCGGTGGAAAGCCGGCCGGCCCGCCAGCGCTCATGCGTCATCAGCGCGGCGAGGAACGGGATGTTGTGCTGGATGCCGTCAATGGCGAAAGCATCGAGCGCGTCCGCCTGCGCCTCGATCGCTACCTCGCGCGTCGGCGCATGGGTGATCAGCTTGGCGATCATCGGGTCGTAATAGAGCGAGATTTCCCCGCCCTCATAGACGCCGGTGTCGTTGCGGGTGGTGATGCCGTCCTTCACGCCTTCCGCCGGGGGCCGGTAGCGGGTGAGCCGGCCGATGGAGGGCAGGAAGGAGCGATAGGGGTCCTCGGCATAGACGCGGCTCTCCACCGCCCAGCCCTTCAGCTTCACGTCGGCTTGGCGGATCGACAACGGCTCGCCCGCCGCGACGCGGATCATCTGCTCGACAAGGTCGATGCCGGTGACAAGCTCGGTGACGGGATGTTCCACCTGCAGCCGGGTGTTCATCTCCAGGAAATAGAACGACTTGTCCTGCCCGGCGACGAACTCGACCGTGCCGGCGCTGTCGTAATTGACAGCCCTTGCCAGCGCCACCGCCTGCTCGCCCATGCGCGTGCGGGTGGCGGCGTCGAGCAGCGGCGAGGGGGCTTCCTCGACCACTTTCTGGTTGCGGCGCTGGATCGAGCATTCGCGCTCGCCGAGATAAATGACGTTGCCGTGCTTGTCGCCCAGCACCTGAATTTCGATGTGGCGCGGCTCGACGATGAACTTCTCGACGAACACCCGGTCGTCGCCGAAGGAGGACTTCGCCTCCGAGCGGGCGCGCTCAAAACCGTCCTGCACCTCGTCGCGCGAATGGGCGATGCGCATGCCCTTGCCGCCGCCGCCGGCCGAGGCCTTGATCATCACGGGATAGCCGATCTCGTCGGCGATCCTTGCCGCATGAACGGCATCCTCGATCACGCCGAGATAGCCCGGAACGGTCGAGACATCCGCCGCCGCCGCGGCCTTCTTCGATTCGATCTTGTCGCCCATCGCCTCGATGGCCCCCGGATTGGGGCCGATGAAGACGATGCCGGCCTCCTTCAGCGCGGTGGCGAAGCTGGCGCGCTCGGACAGGAAGCCATAGCCGGGATGCACCGCCTCGGCGCCGGTGAGCCTGGCCGCCTCGATGATCTTCTCGGCGATGAGGTAGGACTGCGCGGCCGGGGCGGCGCCGATATGCACCGCCTCGTCCGCCATCTCGACATGCAGCGCGTCCTTGTCGGCATCGGAGAAGACGGCGACCGTCGTGATGCCCATGCGCCGCGCGGTCTTGATGACCCGGCAGGCAATCTCGCCGCGATTGGCGATGAGGATCTTGGAGAACATGGTTCTCGGGCCTCTGCTTCACCTCTCCCGGTGGGGAGAGGACGGCGCGTAGCGCCGGGGGAGGGGGAAGGCGGCTCCAGGATGTCGAGGCGGCCTCGCCCCTCACCCCAGCCCTCTCCCACCGGGAGAGGGAGCAGGTCGCTAAAGCGGCATGTTGTCGTGCTTCCTTGAAGGCGTCTCGACCTTCTTGGAGGCGAGCATGGAGAGCGCGCGGGCGATGCGCTTCCTTGTCGAGCGCGGCGTGATCACCTCGTCGATATAGCCGCGCTCGGCCGCGACAAACGGCGAGAGGAAGCGCTGCTCATATTCGCGCGTGCGTTCCGCGATCTTCTCGGGATCGTCGATATCGGCGCGGAAGATGATCTCCACCGCGCCTTTTGCGCCCATCACGGCGATCTGCGCGGTCGGCCAGGCATAGTTGACGTCGCCGCCGACATGCTTGGAGGCCATCACGTCATAGGCGCCGCCGAATGCCTTGCGGGTGATGACGGTGACGAGGGGCACGGTGGCCTGGCTATAGGCGAAGAGCAGCTTGGCGCCGTGCTTGATCAGCCCGCCATATTCCTGCGCCGTGCCGGGCAGGAAGCCGGGCACGTCGACCAGCGTGACGATGGGGATCTCGAAGGCGTCGCAGAAGCGCACGAAGCGCGCGGCCTTGCGCGAGGCGTCGCTATCCAGCACGCCGGCCAGCACCATGGGCTGGTTGGCGACAAAGCCCACCGTGCGCCCCGCGATGCGACTGAGCCCGGTGAGGATGTTGGCGGCGAAGCCCGATTGGATCTCGAAGAAATCGCCCTCGTCGGCGAGCTTCCCGATCAGCTCCTTCATGTCATAGGGCTTGTTCGGATTGTCCGGCACCAGCGTGTCGAGCGAGGCGTCCAGCCGCTCGGTCTCGTCGAAGCTCGGCCAGTGCGGCACGCCGGACTGGTTGTTCGAGGGGAGAAAATCGATCAGCCGGCGCATCTGCAAGAGGCATTCGACATCGTTCTCGTAGGCGCCGTCCGCCACGGAGGACTTGGTGGTGTGCACCGTGGCGCCGCCCAGTTCCTCGGAAGTGACGGTCTCGTTGGTGACGGTCTTCACCACCTCCGGGCCGGTGACGAACATGTAGGACGTGTCGCGCACCATGAAGATGAAGTCGGTCATGGCCGGCGAATAGACGTCGCCGCCCGCGCAGGGGCCCATGATGACCGAGATCTGCGGAATGACGCCGGAGGCGATGACGTTGCGCTTGAACACCTCGCCATAGCCGCCCAGCGCCGCCACGCCCTCCTGGATGCGCGCGCCGCCGGCATCGAACAGGCCGATGATGGGCGCGCGGGTGCGCAGCGCCATGTCCTGGATCTTGGTGATCTTCGCCGCATGCGCTTCCGAGAGCGAACCGCCGAACACGGTGAAGTCCTTGGCGAAGACGAATACCGTGCGCCCGTTCACCGTGCCCCAGCCGGTGACGACGCCGTCTCCCGGCGTCTTCACCTTGGCCATGCCGAAATCCGCGCAGCGATGCTCGACGAACGTGTCGAATTCCTCGAACGAGCCGGTGTCGAGCAGCAGCTCGATGCGTTCGCGGGCGGTGAGCTTGCCGCGCGTGTGCTGGGCGTGGATGCGCCGTTCGCCGCCCCCGAGGCGGGCGCCGGCGCGGCGTTGTTCGAGCTCGTCGAGAATGTGCTTCATGGGGCGTTCCCTCGGACGTGCGGTCGCCGTCGCGACCACGTGCTTCGCTTCTAGGCCCTTGCGGGGCAAAACATAAGCTGTGAAAATGCGGATCGTGAAATTGTAAAAATTTCACAAAATCGACAGAGTGGTTCTCCCTCTCCCCCGACGGGGTGCGGGCCGGGGTGCGGGGTGTTCGACGCTTCGCAATGGCGTCGCCCCTCACCGACCCGCTTCGCGGCCACCTCTCCGCCGAAGCCGGATCTATCCGGCTTCGGCCTCGCCAGAACCGAACTCGGCAGCAGTCGAATTCGGGCGGCGAGAGGGAAAGGTCGGCGGAGGGACGCGGCCATTATTCGTTCCCATCGGAGAGACCATGTCGAAGAAGGTGTTCGCCGGCCACGCGGTGCGCAACGTGCGGGAGCGGCTCGGCCTGACCCAGATGGATTTCGCCCGGCGCCTGTCGCTGTCGCCGAGCTACATCAACCAGATCGAGAGCAACCAGCGCCCGGTGACGGCGGCGGTGCTGCTCGCGATCAGCCGCACCTTCGATCTCGATATTACACGCTTCGGCGCCGACGATCTCGATCGTATCGTGGCGGACCTGCGCGAGGCGCTGGCCGATCCGGTGTTCCGTGGCCTGGAGCCGAGCCTGCAGGATCTGAAGAACGCCACCACCCATGCGCCGGCCTTCGCCCGCGCCTTCCTGCGCCTGCACGGCGCCATGCGCCGGCTGGAGGAGCGCCGCGCCGCGCTGGACGACGCGGTCGTCTCGGTCGCCCGCGAGGTGGATGGCGCTGCCGCACCCGAGGAGGCGCGCAACCTCGCCCCCTATGAGGAGGTGCGCGACCATTTTCACTACATCGACAATTATGTCGACGGCCTCGACCGCGCGGCGGAGGAGCGCAGCGCCGCGCTCGACCTGTTCGCGCGCGAGGATGCGGTGGCGCTGCTCTCCCGGCATCTGCGCCAGCAGCACGACATCCTGGTGGACGTGGCGCCGGCCGAGGATCTGGATGCGCCGCTGGTCCTCTATGACCGGCATCGCCGCGCCGCCACGCTCTCGCGCACGCAGGGCCGCGCCAGCCAGGCCTTCCGCCTCGCCACGTTGATCGCCCGCTTCGAGCAGAGCGCGCTGATCGACCAGCATGTGAGCACTGCCGGCTTTCGCAGCGCCACCGCGCGCGAGGTCTGCCGCCTGTCGCTGCAGAACTATTATGCCGGCGCGCTGATCCTGCCCTATCGCCGCTTCGCCCGCCTCGCCCGCGAGAAGCGCCACGATCTCGATCTTCTCGCCGCCGTCACCGGGGCGAGCCTTGAGCAGGTGTGCCATCGCCTGTCCACGCTGCAGCGGCCGGGCGAGAAGGGCGTGCCGTTCTACTTCCTCAAGGTCGACCGCGCCGGCAACGTCATCAAGCGCCATAGCGCCACCCGCTTCCAGTTCGCCCGCTATGGCGGCGCCTGCCCGGTGTGGAACGTGCACGAGGCGTTCGAGCAACCGGCCCGCATGCTGGTGCAGGTGGGCGAGATGCCCGACAGCCTGCGCTATCTGTGCCTCGCGCGCGGCGCCTCCCGCCCCCCGCTCCGCCACGGCCAGCGCGAGCGGCGCTATGCGCTGGGGCTGGGCTGCGAAATCTCCTATGCCGGCGAGATCGTCTATGCCGACGGGCTGGACCTCAAGGCCGCGCCGGCGGCGCCGCTGGGCGTCAATTGCCGCATCTGTCCGCGCGCCGCCTGTCCCGAGCGGGCCTTCCCGCCGCTGGATCGCGAGATCGTGCTCGATCCTGACCGGCGCGGCGTGGTGCCGTTCTCCGTGCGGGAATAGCGCGCAGCGCGCGGCCGCGCCTATCAGGCGCGACGGCGGAGGGGCGAGGGGCGGAGGGGCGAGGGGGCGGAGGGCCGAAAGCGGGCGGGAACATGAATTCCGCCGATCCGGCGTGATCCGGCGCCCCCTGCGAGGCTCGCTTGCTTGTTATTCATCTGACATTACGTAAGGGATATTGGCCGAATATTTAAAAATTCCCGCAACAATTTCGCCAGAAGACAGTGATATCCGCCTGGTTCTCTCCGGGGGGCCGGACATGTTCTGGGGGGTGAAGGTGAGAGAACTGTGGCTGGGCGGGCTGCTCGTGCTGTCACTCGCGGCGGGGGGCAGCCTTCCCGCCGATGCCGACGGGAAGGGCGGCCTGCCGGTGGATCTTGAACTGGTCATCGCGGCCGACGTGTCGACTTCGATGGACCGCGCGGAGAAGGATCTGCAGCAGGGCGGCTTCATTGCCGCCTTTCGCGATGGGCAGGTGCATCGGGCCATCGCGCTCGGCCCGCTCGGGCGCATCGCCGTGACCTATGTCGAATGGGGCGGCTCCGACCGGCAGAGGGTTGTGGTTCCCTGGACACTGATCGACAGCCCGGAGGCGGCACGGGCCTTCGCCGACCGTCTCGCCGAAGTCTCGCCGGGCCGGCTGACCTACGGTACCAACATGGGCGACGCGATCGTCTTCGGCCTGGGGCAGTTCGCGCAATCGGGCTTCGTCGGCCTGCGCGCGGCCATTGATATCTCGGGCGACGGCAAGAGCAATCGCGGCCGACCGCTGCACCTCGCGCGCGCGGCCGCGCTTGCCCGCGGCGTGGTCATTAACGGCCTGCCGATCGTCTATGACGACGAGGCGCCCGAGACCGTGTCCTTCGTGGAGAACCCCGACGGCAAGGTTCCGCCCGCGGAACTGATCGACTATTTCCTGCAGGAGGTCATCGGTGGCCCTGGCGCCTTCGTCATACCGGTGATGAACCGGCAGCTCTATGGCGAGGCGATCCGCGCCAAGCTGGTGCGCGAGATCGCCGGCGGGCCGCCGGAGCCGCGCTTCTCGGCCGTGCCGCCCTGAAGCCCCTTCGCGTTCGCGGCCTCAGCGTGGCTCGCGCGGATAGACGATGATCGACAGATAGGTCATCGGCCGCACCAGCAACTGCTCCGGCCCGTGCGTGGCGGCGGAATCGAACAGCAGCGAATCGCCCGGGCGCAGGTGATAGGAGCGGTCGCCGTGGCGGTAGATCACCTCGCCCGACAGCATGTGGATGAACTCCACGCCGGCATGGGCGAAGCCGGTATAGGGAACGGCTTCCTCGCTGAGCGTGATGAGATAGGGCTCCACCGCCACCTCGCCGCCCAGCGCGTGGCCGAGCAACTCATACTGGTGCCCCACCTTGGTGCCGCGCCGCTCGATATGCACGCCCTGTCCGGCCGGCACGAAGGAGCAGTCCCGCTTCTCCTCGAAGCTGGAGAACAGGGTGGATATCGGCACGTTCAGCACGTTGGAAATCGCCTGCAACGTGGAAAGCGAGGGTGAGATCAGCCCGTTCTCGATCTTGGACAGCATGCCGACCGAGATGCCGGCGGCGCTGGCGAGATCGGAGACGGTGAGGTCGAGGTCACGGCGGATCGCCCGCACCTGAAGGCCCAGCGCCTGTTCCAGCGTGCGCTCATTGGCGCCCGGCGCGCCCGAGCCCGTGCGCAGATCATCGCCGGCCGGCTCGATTCCCATGGTCTCCGCCGATGCCGCACTCATGGCCGCACCCGCGCCCATGGCCGCACCCTTACCCTTGCCTGCACCTTTGGCCGTATCCTTGCCCCGCTTCTGCTGCGCCTCGCCCAATGTCCGATTCCCTCCCCAGTCCTCCCCCGATGGGACCGCGATCGCCGGCAAAAGCCAAGCCCCGAATCCGGCGCGCCATCGTGGCCGAGCGCCGAATTGTCATGTCTCCTTGGCATTCATCGTGCATCGACGAAAGCCCTGTTCCCCTTTTGCCAGCGAGCACCCGGTCTCCATGTACGACTTCGATATGATCGTGATCGGCAGCGGCCCCTCCGGCCGGCGTGCCGCGGTGCAGGCCGCCAAGATCGGCAAGTCGGTTCTCGTCGTGGAAAAGGGACGCCGCGTCGGTGGCGTTTCGGTGCATACCGGCACCATTCCCTCCAAGACCCTGCGCGAGACCGTGCTCAACCTCTCCGGCTGGCGCGAGCGTGGTTTCTATGGCCGGTCCTACCGGGTGAAGCAGGATATCGGCGCGGCTGACCTGCTGGCGCGGCTGCACAAGACACTCGACCATGAGGTCGAGGTTCTCGAACACCAGTTCAGCCGCAACGGCGTGAAGACCGCGCGCGGCGAGGCGCGGTTCCTCGATCCGCACACGGTCGAGATCACCGAAGAGAACGGCGATGTCGACGTTGTCACCGGCGCGCATGTGCTGATTGCGGTCGGCACCCGCCCGTTCCGCCCGGATTATGTGCCGTTCAACGCGATGAGCGTGTTCGACAGCGACGAGATCGTCGATCTGCCGCGCCTGCCGCGCAGCCTGGCGGTGATCGGCGCGGGGGTGATCGGCGTCGAATATGCCTCCATCTTCAGCGCGCTCGACGTGTCGGTGACGCTGATCGAGCCGCGCAACAGCTTTCTCGACTTCATCGACAAGGAACTGATCGAGGAATTCACCCACGAATTGCGCGACCGCAATGTCGGCCTGAGATTCGGCGCCGCCGTCAGCAAGATCGAACTGGGTGCCGACGAGCGCCCCATCTGCCGGCTCGCCGACGGGCGCACGGTGCACACCGACATGCTGCTCTTCGCCGCCGGCCGCGTGGGCGCCACCGACCGGCTCGATCTGGAAAATGCCGGCCTGGCCGTGGATCATCGCGGCCGCATCGCGGTGGAGCCGCGCACCTTGCAGACGGCGGTGCCGCATATCTATGCCGCCGGCGACGTGATCGGTTTTCCCAGCCTCGCCTCGACCTCGATGGAACAGGGCCGCGTCGCCGCCTGCCATGCCTTCGGGCTGGAGCCGCCGCCGCCGCCGGAATTCTTCCCCTACGGCATCTATTCGGTGCCCGAAATCTCCACCGTGGGCATGACCGAGGAAGAGGTGCGCCGCCGGCAGATCCCCTACGAATGCGGCATCGCCCGCTTCCGCGAGACCTCGCGCGGCCACATCATGGGGCTGAATAACGGGATGATGAAGATGATCTTCTCGGTGAAGTCGCGCCGCCTGCTCGGCGTGCATATCGTCGGCGAGGGCGCCACCGAACTGATCCATATCGGCCAGGCGGTGCTCAACCTGAAGGGCACGATCGACTATTTCATCGAGAACACCTTCAACTACCCCACCCTCGCCGAGGCCTACAAGATCGCAGGGCTGGATGCGTGGAACCGCATGCCGCGGGCGTGAGGGAGGCGCGGCTTCAGCATCCTTCGAGGCTCGCCGCGCTCGCACCTCAGGATGAGGTCCATCTCAAACCAAAGAAGACCGCTATCCTGAAGGCCTGCTTTTAGTCGCAAACTCAGCAGCGACAGCGGTTTCCTCCTCTCCCCGCCGGGGAGAGGGTTGGGGTGAGGGGTCTTCTTTCACTCCGCAATCGCGAGCGCCCCTCACCGACCCGCTTCGCGGGCCACCTCTCCCCAACGGGGAGAGGGAGGTAAAGTCGTTCGCGGCATGTCTCGGAATTATCGGTCAGGCCCCGACTTGCCGGCGTCGCTGAGCTTTGAAGGATGTTCAGAGCAGCCGGCGTGCTCTAGTTCGCCCAGCCTTGCCATCATCTTCGGCCAGCGTTTCATGGCAGCGTGGACGAAGCTCGGGATGTCCAGCCCGGTTTCGTCCACCTTGGCCGATGACAATCCACTCGCGTCAAGGGTGGCTCGGACACGTGTCACCTCCTCCGGCGACATGGCGCGGCTGGAGTTTGTAGTGTTGTCGCGCGCTTCCTGTTTTTCGGGCGTCGTGCTCATCATTCCACCTACCTGCGAAAGGTAGGCCAGACGTCGCTTTTCCTCAATCACCCCACCAGCCGCCTCGCCGCCGTCAGCGTGTTGGCGAGCAGGCAGGCGATGGTCATCGGGCCGACGCCGCCGGGCACGGGCGTGATGGCGCCGGCAATGCCCTGCGCCTCCTCGAACGCGACATCGCCGACCAGCCGGTTCTTGCCGTCAGCGCCCGTGATCCGGTTGATGCCGACATCGATCACGGTGGCGCCCGGCTTGATCCAGTCGCCGCGGATCATCTCCGGCCGGCCGACCGCGCCGATGAGGATATCGGCCCGCCGGCACACGCCGGGCAGGTCGCGGGTGCGCGAATGAGCGATGGTGACGGTGCAGTCCTCGCGCAGCAGCAATTGCGCCAGCGGCTTGCCGACAATGTTGGAACGGCCGACCACCACCGCCTCCAGCCCGGCGAGGCTGCCGAGCGTGTCCTTGAGCAGCATGACGCAGCCAAGCGGCGTGCAGGGCACCAGTGCTTCCAACCCGACCGCGAGCCGGCCGGCATTCACCACGTGGAACCCGTCCACATCCTTGGCCGGGTCGATGGTGGCGAGCACCGCCTGCGCGTCGATATGGCCCGGCAGCGGCAGCTGCACGAGGATGCCGTGCACGGAACTGTCGGCGTTGAGCGTGGCGATCAGCGCCAGCACCTCGTCCTGCGACGTTTCCGCCGGCAGCTTGTGCTCGAACGAGGCCATGCCGGCCTCCAGCGTCTGCCGGCCCTTGTTGCGCACATAGACCGAACTCGCCGGATCCTCGCCGACCAGCACCACGGCAAGGCCGGGCTTCACCCCGGTCGCGGCATGGAACGCGGTGACGTCGCTGGCGATGCGGGCGCGCAGTGTCTCGGCGAAGGCTTTTCCGTCGATGAGGCGGGTCTCGATCATCAGAGTGTCCTCAGTCGCGGAACACGACGGTCTTGTGGCCGTTGGTCAGCACCCGGTCGTCGAGGTGCCAGGCGAGCGCGCGCGCCAATACGCGGCGCTCGATGTCGCGGCCCTTGCGCACGAGATCCTCGGCGGAATCCTGGTGCGTGATGCGCTCCACATCCTGTTCGATGATCGGACCCTCGTCGAGATCGGAGGTCACGTAATGCGCCGTGGCGCCGATCAGCTTCACGCCCCGCGCATGCGCCTGATGATAGGGCTTGGCGCCCTTGAAGCCGGGCAGGAAGGAATGGTGGATGTTGATGCAGCGGCCCGACAGCTTGGCCGAGAGCCCGTCGGACAGCACCTGCATGTAGCGCGCCAGCACCGCCAGTTCCGCGCCCGATTTCTGGAACAGATCCCACAGCTGGGCTTCCTGCTCCATCTTGGTCTGCTTGGTGATGGGCAGGTAGTGGAAGGGAATGCCGTCGAAATCGAGATGGGCGTAGGTCTCGCGCGGGTAATTGGCGATGATGCCGACAATCTCCATGGGAATTTCGCCGATGCGCCAGCGATAGAGCAGGTCGGCGAGGCAATGGTCGAACTTGGAGACCAGCAGCATGACCTTGCGCTTGGTGCCGCGCGGGCGCAGGCGCCAGTTGAAGGCGAAGGGCTGCGCCACCGCCTCGAAATCCGATTTCAGCGCCTCCAGCGAGCCCGCATCGCCCGGCCGGTCGAACATGACGCGCATGAAGAAGCGGCCGCTCTCGGTATCGTCGAACTGCTGCGCTTCAAGGATGTTGCCGCCATGCTCGAACAGGAAGGTGGCCACCGCCGCGACGATGCCGGGCCGATCGGGGCAGGAAAGGGTGAGGACGTGGGGCGTGGTCATATCGCTCATCGGAATACTCGTCGGTCTGCCGGCGGCGCGATGTCGCGCTCGGCCGGCTTTTACGGGAGAAGCGGGGGTCCGTGAAGCGCGCACCGCGCCGCACTCAACCTCGGGCGTCCAGTTCGAAGCCGTATTCGGCGGCGCTGGAGACCAGGAAACGCAGCAGGGCCGCCTCGAAGCTGCGCGCGACCAAGAGGCGCCATGTCGCCTCCTCGCGCCGCCACAGGGTGATGCCGATATGGGCCAGCACCGTCGTCGCCGCCATTCCCGGCAGGAACACGCGCGGGTCGAGGTCGATCAGCGCGCCCTTGGCGAGCGTGTCGGCCACTTTCGGGCCGGCGAGGTCGAGGGCGATGAAGGCATCGCTCTGGTCGGTAATGGCGGCGAGCGGGCCGAGCGCGGCCCTCAAGGTGCCGGCGATGTCGCGATCGAGACTCGACAGTGCCAGCCAGCGCCCCGGCGCGGTGCCAATCAGCGTGCGCGCCCCGGCGAAGACCGCGCGCGACGCGCCCGGCAGTTCCATGGCGAGCGCCTGCCGCATGGTTTCGGTGATGGCCGCCTCCGCGCCCCTGGCGGGGGCGAGTGTGGCGATGGAGAGGCCTTCGATGCGGCGGGCGGCGACGCCCGTCATGTCCGCCACGCCGTAATGGCCGGCGGGGGGCACCGTGTCGAAGGGCAGGGTGTCGAGCGGATGAGACCAATGTTCAGCCACGGAGCCGCTCCCCTTCCGGATCGATGAAGCCCGGCGCGCAGATTTCCACCTCGATGTCGCCCCCGCGCACCGGGTCATAGGCGCGCACGCGCTCGCCGATGCGCTCGGGACCACGCTGGAGAAGGCCGAGGCCGATCCAGTGCCCCAGATGGGGCGAATGGGCCACCGAGGTCATGTAGCCCTCGTCATTCTCCAGGCTTGCCGCCGCCCCGATCTTGAGGAAATGCGCGCCGGCACGCAGGCGCTGGCTGGGGTCCACCGGCTTGAAGCCGACAAAGGCCGGCCGCTGCGGATCCACCAATCCGGGACGGCCGGCCATGACACGGCCGATATAGTCCTTCTTGGTGGAGGCCATGCGCCCGAAGCCGAGGTCGCGCGCCGTGGTCTGGCCACTCAGTTCGTTGCCGGACACATGCCCCTTCTCGATGCGCATGACGCCCAGCGCTTCAATGCCATAGGGCGTGATGCCGAAAGTCTCGCCCGCGTTCATCAGCGCCTGCGCCAATTCGGCGCCATGGCGGGCGGGAACGGCGATTTCAAAGCCCAGTTCGCCGGAGAAAGAGAGGCGGAACAGCCGCGCCTTCACCCCGCCCAGCACGGAGCCCTCCATGGCGCCCATGAAGGGCAGCCCTTCATGGGACACGTCCACTCCGGCATCGACCACGCGGGCCAGCACGTCGCGGGCACGCGGCCCGGCGAGCGCGATCTGAGCCCATTGCTCGGACACCGAGGCGATGGCGACATCGAGGTCCGGCCACAGCACCTGCAGGCAGAATTCGAGATGCTGGTAGACCTTGGCGGCGTTGGCCGTGGTGGTCGTCATCACGTAATGCTCGGGCGCCAGCCGTGCCGTGGTGCCGTCATCCATCACCAGCCCGTCCTCGCGCAGCATCACGCCGTAGCGGGCCTTGCCGATGGCCAGTGTCGAGAAGGTGTTGATGTAGACCCGGTCGAGCAGGGTGCCGACATCGGGCCCCTGCAGGTCGATCTTGCCGAAGGTCGAGACGTCGATCAGCCCGACCGAGGCGCGCACCGCTTTCACTTCGCGGTTCACGCTCTCCAGCCAGTCGGTTTCGCCCGGGCGGGGGAAATACTGCGCCCGCAGCCAGGCCCCGGTCTCAATGAACACCGCGCCCCGCGCCTTCGCCCATTCATGGGTCGGGGTCAGGCGGACGGCGCGGAAATCCTTGCCCCGATGGTGCCCGCCCAGCGCGCCGAGCGAGACCGGCGTGTAGGGCGGCCGGAAGATGGTGGTGCCGGTCTCGGGGATCGAGGCGCCGGTGAGGCTCGCCATGATGGCGAGGCCGGTGACGTTGGAGGTGCGGCCCTGGTCGGTCGCCATGCCGAGCGTGGTGTAGCGCTTGAGATGCTCGACCGAGCGGAAGCCTTCCTTGTGGGCGATGGAGATATCCTTCGCCGTCACGTCGTTCTGCAGATCGACGAAGGCGGGCCCCCTAGAATCCGCCACATGCCAGAACGGGGCGATGGCGACGCTCTCCTCCGCCACGGCCGGCACGTCGGGCAGCGGCACGGGGAAGCCGAGCGCCTCGGCGGCTTCCGCGCCCTGCGCCGCGCCGTCGGTCAGCGCGGAGCCGAGCGTGAAGGCGCCGCTGGCCGCGCCCGCCACCGCGAGCAAGGGCGGCACGGTGCCGGGCACGAAGGCGGCGATGGCCCCGTTCCAGGCCGGCTTGCCGCCGTGATGGCAGGTGAGATGGACATTGGGCGACCAGCCGCCGGAAACGGCCAGCGTGTCGACCGCGATCCGCTCCGGGCGCCCATCCGCCACGATATCGATCGCGGTGAGCAGCTTGCCATGGGTGGCGGTGACGCGCCCGTCCAGCAGGGTGCGGATGCCCTCCGCCTTCGCCTGCTGCACCAGGCTGGCCGCAACCGCCCTGCGCACGTCGATGATCGCCGCCACCTCGATGCCGGCCGCCTTGATGTCGAGGGCGCCGCGCCAGGCGTCGTCATTAGTGGCGAATACCGCGACGCGGCGTCCCGGAGCCACGGCGAAGCGGTTGACATAGGTGCGCACCGCGCCCGCCAGCATCACGCCCGGCCGGTCATTGCCGCCGAACACGACAGGCCGCTCGGTCGCGCCCGCGGCCAGCACGGCGCGGCGGGCATGGATGCGCCACAGCCGCTGGCGGGGCTGGAAGGGCGGGGGCACCGGCAGGTGGTCGGCCACCCGCTCCAGCGCGCCATAGGTGCCGGAATCATAGACCCCGAACACGGTGGTGCGGGTCATGAGGCGGACATTGGGCAGGCTGGCCAGTTCGGCCGTGACCCGCGCGGCCCATTCGGCCGCCGGTTTGCCGTCGATCTCGCGCGTCTCGGCATTGAGCCGGCCGCCGGTGAGGAAATCCTCATCCGCGAGGATCACCCGCGCGCCGGCGCGTCCCGCCGCGAGCGCCGCCATCAGCCCGGCCGGGCCGGCGCCGATCACCAGCACGTCGCAGAAGGTGCTGGCCTTCTCGTAATGGTCGGGGTCCGCCGCCTCGGCCATGCGCCCCAGCCCGGCGGCGCGGCGGATGATGGGCTCGTAGACCTTCTCCCAGAAGGCGGCGGGCCACATGAAGGTCTTGTAGTAGAAGCCCGCCCCGAGGAAGGGCGAGAGCAGCTGGTTGACGCTCAGAAGGTCGAGATCGAGCGAGGGCCAGCGGTTCTGGCTCTGCGCGTCCAGCCCGTCGAACAGTTCCGCCACGGTGGCGCGGGTGTTGGGCTCGCGCCGCGCGCCGGCGCGCAGCTCGACCAGCGCGTTCGGCTCCTCCGCCCCGGCCGAGACGATGCCGCGCGGGCGGTGATACTTGAACGAGCGGCCGACCAGGCGCACGTCATTGGCCAGCAGCGCCGAGGCCAGCGTGTCGCCGGCATGGCCGCCATAGCTCCGGCCGTCGAAAGTGAAGGCGAGGGAACGCGCGCGGTCGATGAGACCGCCCTTGGCGAGGCGGCTCATGAGGCGTCTCCCGGCACGTTTCCTGCCGCGTCTCCTGCCGCGTCTCGCGCATCACGGGCGAGGCGGGCGCCGGCAACGGCGTGGGTGAGCGTGTTGCGCTCCACCTGCACCCACTGGCGGCAGCCATAGGCGTGGTACCACCATTCCTGATGCGCCCCGGCGGGATTGTCGCGCAGGTAGACGTAATCGAAGAAACGGTCCTGCGCGTCCGGCGCGGCGGGATCGGGGCGGGCCGGCGTCGCGTCGCCGAGATAGCTGAATTCGTGGGCGTCGCGCTCGCCGCAATAGGGGCAGGGGATGCGCATCAGTGCAGGTTCGGCTGGGCGCCGACTCCCTTTTCGTCGATGAGATGGCCGGTACGGAAACGGTCGAGGCGCATCAGCCGCGCCACCTCGTGCGGCTCGTTGCGGGCAATGAGATGGGCGAAGCACCAGCCGGAGGCCGGGGTCGCCTTGAAGCCGCCATAGCACCAGCCGGCATTGAGATAGAGGCCGGGCCGGGGCGTCCGATCGATGATCGGCGAGCCGTCCATCGACATGTCCATGATGCCGCCCCACATGCGCAACAGCCGCACCCGGCCGATGCGGGGCATCAAGGCCATGCCGCCCTCGGCCACATCCTCGACCACGGGCAGGTTGCCGCGCTGGGCGTAGGAATTGTAGCCGTCAATATCGCCGCCGAAGACCAGCCCGCCCTTGTCGGACTGGCTGATGTAGAAATGCCCGGCGCCGAAGGTGATGACGCCGTCGATCGCCGGCTTCAGCCCCTCCGAGACGAAGGCCTGCAGCACATGGCTCTCGATCGGCAGACGCAGCCCGGCCTTTGACGCGACCCGCGTCGTCGAGCCCGCCACCGCGAGCCCCACCTTGCCGGCGCGGATGGGCCCGCGCGTGGTCTCCACCCCGATTATGCGCTCGCCTTCGCTGAGGAAGCCCGTGACCTCGCAGTTCTGGAGGATGTCCACTCCGAGGCGATCCGCGCCCCGCGCGTAGCCCCACACCACGGCGTCATGGCGCGCGGTGCCGGCGCGCGCCTGGAGCAGGCCCCCCTGAATGGGGAACCGCGCATTGTCGTAATCGAGGAACGGGTACATGGCCCGCACCGCGTCGCGGTCGAGAAGCTGCGAATCCACCCCGCTCAGCCGCATGGCATTGCCGCGCCGGGCATAGGCGTCGCGCTGCGCATCCGAGTGATAGAGGTTGAGGATGCCGCGCTGGCTGACCATCGCGTTGTAGTTCAGTTCCTGCTCCAGCCCTTCCCAGAGCTTCATCGACCATTCGTAGAACGGCTCGTTGCCCGGCAGCAGGTAGTTGGAGCGGATGATGGTGGTGTTCCGCCCGGCATTGCCCGAGCCGATATACCCCTTTTCGATCACCGCGACATTGCGGATGCCGTGCTGGCTGGCGAGGTAATAGGCCGTGGCGAGGCCATGGCCGCCGCCGCCGACGATGATCACGTCATAGGCCGGCTTCGGCGTCGCCGCGCGCCAGGCCGGCTTCCAACCGGACTGGCCGGAGAGGCCATTCGTGAGAATGCTGAGCCAGGAATAGCGCATGCGGGGGCCTTACCTATGTTCCAAACAGCTATAATCCGGCTGGAGGATGCTGATAATATAAGTTTCAGTTATACATCGCCGATCCCTTCGCGAGTGACGCCGTCGCCATGGCCGACAACCTCCCCTTCGATCTCCGGGCGCTGGAAATCTTCCTCGCGGTCTGCGACGCCGGCACCATGGCGCAGGCCGCGCGGCGGCTCGGGCTCACCCAGCCCGCCGTCTCGCAGGCGGTTGCCGAGATGGAGCGGCGCATCGGCATCGCGCTGTTCGACCGCGCCGCCCGCCCGCTCGCGCTCACCGTGGCGGGCGGCGCGCTGCGCCAGCGGGGAAGCGCGCTCTTGTCCGAGGCGCGGCAGATCGCGCCGCTGGTGCGCGAGGCCGAGCATGCCCGCCTGCCGCTGCTGCGCGCGGGCCTCGTCGATTCGCTCTCGCGCGTGCTGATCACCCCGCTGGCGCGGGCGCTGGACGAGAAGGCCGAGCAGGTGTCGCTGCTCTCCGGGCTCACCGCCTCCCATGGCGGGGCGCTGCTGACGCGCCAGCTCGACCTTCTGGTCGGGGCGGGCGATCTCGACGATATCGAGGGGCTGGAGCGCTGGCCGCTGCTCACCGAGCCCTATGTGCTGCTGATGCCCGCGCATCTGCCGCGCCCCGGCCGGACGGGGGATCTGGAGGAACTGGTCCGCCAGCTCCCGCTGGTGCGCTTTTCCGCCCGCTCGCAGACCGGCATGGAGGTCGAGCGGCATCTGCGCCGCCTGCGGCTCGACCTGCCGCGCCGCATGGAATTCGACACGCCTTATGGTGTCACCGCCAGCGTCACCGACGGGATGGGCTTTGCCATCACCACGCCGCTCTGCCTGTTCGAGGCCGGGCTGCCGCTGGAGGGGTTCGCCTGCTGGCCGCTTCCCGGCCCCGGGCTGACCCGCCACCTGACGTTGATCGCCCGCCGGCAGGAACTCGGCCGCCTGCCGCGCGAGATCGCCGATTTCTGCCGCGCGCAGCTGCGCGCGGTGGCCCCTTCCGTCGACGTGCTGGTGGGCGAGAAGCTGGCGGAGGCGTTCCGGGTGGAGGGGTAAGCGAGCTTCTCCCTCTCCCCATTGGGGAGAGGGATGGGGTGAGGGGTCTTCAACGCTTCGCAATCGCAAAAGCCACTCACCGACCCGCTTCGCGGGCCACCTCTCCCCAACAGGGAGAGGGAAAGCAAGGTCCGCCAGATCGTTACCCGATCCGCGCAGCTTGTCCGGGAAACGGGATCACCCGTTATACCGCCGCAGCGCCAGCACCGCGTTGAGCCCGCCAAAGGCGAAGCTCGACGAGATGGCGGTCTCGATCGGCGCGGTGCGGGCGGCGTTGGGCACGCAGTCGATATCGCATTCGGGGTCGAATTCGCGATAGCCCATGGTCGGCGGCAGGAAGCCTTCGCGCAGGGCCAGCACCGTGGTCACGCAGTCCAGCGCGCCGGATGCATTCATGGTGTGGCCATATTGCGATTTCGACGAGGAGACCGGCAGTTTCGCGAGGTGATCGCCGAACACCTGCCGCAGCGCCGCGGTCTCGGTCTTGTCGTTGAGCATTGTCGCGGTGCCGTGGGCACTGACATAATCGACCGCGTCGGGTTTGACGCCGGCATCTTCCAGCGCGAAGCGCATGGAGGCCGCCGCGCTCGCCAGGTCGGGGGCGGTGATGTCCATGCCGTCGGCGCTCATGCCGAAGCCGATCATCTCGGCATGGATGGTGGCGCCGCGGGCAATGGCGCGGTCCATGTTCTCCAGCACCACGGCGCCGCCGCCCTCGCCGATGACGAGACCGCCGCGGTCCTTGGAGAAGGGGCGGCAGCCATCGGCGGCGAGCACGCGCAGCGCTTCCCAGCTTTTCAGCATGCCGAAGGTAATCTGCGATTCGGCGCCGCCGGCCACCGCGACATCCAGCATGCCGGAGCGGATCATGTGGAAGGCGGTGCCGATGGAGTGCGAGGCCGAGGAACAGGCCGAGGCGATGGAGAAGGAGGGCCCGTGAATGCCGAGATCCATGGTGACATGGCTCACCTGGCCGCTCGGCATGGCGCGCGGCACGGTGAAGGGGTGCGGGCGCGGCGCCTTCTCCGCATAGAGCTTGTGGTAGCTGTCATCGACCGCGTGGAAGCCGACCGAGGCCGCGAAGATGGCCCCGGCGCGATGCCGCGCCACGCCTTCCAGCGCCGGGCCGGCGTCGGCCAGCGCCTGCCGGGCGACGACCACGGCGAATTGCGAGGTGCGGTCGATCAGCCCGAGCTGGCGCGGCTCGAAATGCGCTTCCGGCGCGAAGCCGCGGACCTCGGCGGAGATCTTCGTCTTCATCGAGGTGACGTCGACGCCCTGTGTCGGGCCGATGCCCACCGTGCCGGCGCGCAGGCCCGCCAGATGAGCGGCAATGTCGGGCCCGAGCGCGGAGAGCGAGCCGAGGCCGGTGATCGCGACGCGGGCCGTCATCCGGCGGACGCGGCCCCGGCCGTGCGGCCATGGCTGGCGGCAACCAGCTCGGCCACATGGTCGACCAGCGCGCCGACGGTGACATTGTTGCCGTTCAGCGGTCCGTCATTGGGAATCTCGATGTCGAAGCGGCTCTCCAGCTTGAAGATCGTCTCGATGAGATCGAGCGAGGAAATGCCGAGTTCCGCCACCGGCGTCTCCCGTGTCAGGAGGGTCGCATCGACACCCACTTCGTCCGCGATGAAGGCGACGATTTCGGTGACGGTGGGATCGTCTGTCTGCATGGTCTGCCCAAAGTCCGCTCTTCTGCGCCGCCGGCCGCTCGGGCCGGCAGCATGGGATCGCTCTTGGTAGCACAATGTCCGGCGCGCCGGACATGGGCGTCAATTGACTGACATATGTGTCGGCCGCATGTCACCCCCGCCACGTTTGCGCCCCCCAGGATCCGCGCACCGCCGCGCACCGCCGCGCTCCACCCAGCCCTCGGGCGGAGCCGTCAGAAGCGCCAGCTGAGCCGGGCCTGGATCGCGTTCACCGTCACGCTGTCGGCATACTGGCCGACATAGGCGACGCCGATGCTGGTCCGCTCATTCACCGCCAGTTCGGTGCCGAGTTCCAGCAGCGCGGTGTTCTGCGCCAGCGGCACGCCGGCCACCGAGAAGGTCGCGCCCGGCAGGTTCTGCAATTCGAGCCGCGCCTCGGGCGTGGTGTCGCCGAAGGCATATTGCCAGGCGAGCGAGGCATGCGGCCGAAGCACCATGCCGCCGGGCAGTTCCAGCGTCGTGGCGATGCGCAGGCCGAGCGAGGAATAGCCGACATCGAGCGAGCCGGACGCCCCGTTCACACCGTTCAGCGCGCCGCTCTCGCGGAAGCCGTCCGTGTCGAGATGCACATAGGCGAGGCCGGCGAAAGGTTCGATCGCCAGTCCCTGCACCGCGAAGCCGTAGCCGACCTCGCCGAAGACCTGCGCGGTAGAGCCGTCATAGGCGGCGCTCGCCTGCTGCGCATAGCCGGGAAAGGCGATGGTGCGCGAGGCATCGATGCTGTTGAAGGCATAGGTCGCGCCGAGCCGCAGGTTCCAGGCGCCGGCACGGGTGCCGGCATAGAGCGCCAGCAGCCCGCTATCGACATCCGATGAGGCGAGCAGCGCCGAACTGTTGGAACTGGACCGGCTATAGCCGGCGGCGAGGCCGACCAGCCAGTCGGAGACCGGCACGTCGGCGCCGACCATGAACCCGCCGATCGTGGCGTCGACATCGGCGGTGGTCGATCCGCCCTCATAGTCGCTCCATCCGCCGAAGCCCTGCGCCCAGACCGTGCCAGCGAAGGGGGCGGGTTCCGCGACCGGGGCCTTGGTGGGGAAGGGCGACTTGGTGGGGAAGGGCGGGGTGGCCGCGCTTTTGAACGCCGCGCCATAGGCGAGGGCCGGGCCGCCATAGCCGAGCGCGCCGGTCGGGTCGGGCTGGCCCTGATAGGCGCCCTGTCGCAGGCGGCCGAGGATCGCCTGCCGGCTGTACAGGCCATCGCCGATCATCACCGAGCGCGCGCTGGCATAGGATTCGCCCGACAGCGCGCCCAGCGCGACCGGCAGTTGCGCGGCGTCGAGCGCGTAGAGCGGGCTCAGCCCTGCCGGCAGCGCCAGCAGCAGCGGGCCGCTGCTGTTGTTGACGACGCGATCGATGGCGCGGCCGACCGCCTGCTGGTTCGGCGTGCTGTTCGCCTGCCCGCCCAGATTGGAGGCGACGCCCAGCGTTACCGCGTTGGCGCCATAGTTCAGGCGGGTCGCGAACATTGCCGGCAGGCCGGATGTGGCGAAGGTGTCGAAGCTGCCGGTCACGTCCTGCGTCGCGGTGAGCAGCGTGTAGGACTTGGCGATGCTGGTACTCTGGAAGCTGGTCGCCAGCGTTCCCGCGAGGCGGGCGGTGTCGGTCTGCACCCTGTCGTTGCTCGCGCCGTCGAGCCGCAGCGCCAGCGTGCCGCCAGCCGTCTGCGCGAAGGTGCCGCTGATGGCGTGCACCGTGCCCGCACCCGCGCCGCTGACCCCGAGCCAGCCGCTGTTCTCGAACCGGCCCTGCATGCCGGAGGCGATGTCTACCTGACCGTCGATGATGCCGGTATTGACGACCGCGGTGCCGAGCGCGTCCGGGCCGCTCGACAGGGTGGTGGCGCCGGCGCTCGCGGTGAGGCTGCCGCTGTTCAGCAGCGTGCCGTAGCGCCCGTTCATCCGCACGCCGGTGCTGTCGGTGCCGGTGACGGTGATCGTGCCCTTGTTGCTGATCACGCCATAGGTCTCGGCGGCGATGCCGGTGGCACCGCTGCCGGTGATGGCGATGCTGGACGTGTTGATCACGTCATCGCCGCCGGGATTGGTGGCGATGCCAATGGCGCCATTGCCGGCGACGTTGAGCGGCGCGTCGTTGCGGATCGGGTTGTAGATGCCCGGAAGCGTGGCGACATAGCCGTTGACGGTACCGTTGGCGATATAGACGCCGATGACGTTGTCGCCATAGGCGGAGTTCGCCGAGACCACGTCGCCGGGAATGTCGATCTCGTACCAGGTGGTGGTGCCATCGGCCGCGACATGCAGCACCGCCGGGTGGACGGCGCCGTCGGCGCTGATCCAGTTGGTGACGAGATTGTACTCGCCTGCCCGCCCGCCGCCGGTAATGCCCTCGAAATGGGTCGCGACCGCATCGGGATGGTCATGGGTGACATAGGTCCCGGTGGTCTGGTCGTAGATATAGCCGTGCTCCGGGCCGAGCCCGCCGCCTTCCAGCACCTGCGCGTAGCCGCCGGCGATCTTGTCGCCATAGACGCCATAGGCGGTGGTGCTGGCATTGGAAATGACGAGCGGCGTGTAGGTGCCGGTGCTGATCGTGTAGATGAACGCCTTGCCCTGCGCGAGATCGGTGTCGTAATCGCCGACCACCTGATCGCCGAAATTGCTATGGGCGATGGTATAGAGCGTGCTGGAGCCGGGAAAGGCCAGCGGGGTGATCGACTGCCCCGGTGCCGCCGCGCCGTCATAGAGGTAGCTCAGGTCATAGGGCGCCGAGGCCGTGGTCTGGTAGCTGCCGACCGTGCGCAGGATGCCGCCGGGATTGCCGAAGCTCGGTCCATAGGGCGAGGAACTGATCGCGCCGGGATAGTTCACGCCGTCGGCGGTGGAGACCGGCATGGGCGACCAAGCCTGCGTCGCCATGTTGTAATAGAGCCCGCCGGTCTCGGTGCCGATCGTGTAGTTGCCGACGATGTTGTCGCCGCGAATGCCGGTGAGGAACGTGCCGGTGGTGCCGAAATTCAGCGTCTGGTAGGCGGTCTGCGCTGCGGCTGCATTCGCCAAGCCGTCGACGCCGATGCCTGCCACGGCCATCAGCAACAGCCGGGGCGCACCGGCCCCCCTCAACAATGCTCTCATGGTCACGCCCCCCGAATCGCCGGCTGACAGCGCCGGAATTGCGGGCCAGCCTATCGCGCGCGAAGGGGTGGGCGATAGGCTACAAGACCTTC
The DNA here is from genome assembly GCF_030814815.1 of Ancylobacter amanitiformis. Classification (GTDB taxonomy): domain Bacteria; phylum Pseudomonadota; class Alphaproteobacteria; order Rhizobiales; family Xanthobacteraceae; genus Ancylobacter; species Ancylobacter amanitiformis. The sequence goes on from NZ_JAUSVR010000007.1 coordinate 146,428, forward strand.
AAATTGCCAGCGAATTCTGGTCGCATTTCGGTAAACTTCAGGGAGTGGTGCCGCCGGCGCGGGCCTTGATGAGCTGCGCGAGATAGAGCAGCGAGGCTTTCGGCGTGCGCGCCTGCGTGGCGAAATCCACATGCGTCACGCCGAAACGGCGGCGTTCGCCCTCCGCCCATTCGAAATTGTCGAGCAGCGACCAGACGAAATAGCCGTTCAGCGCGCAGCCCTGCGCGATCGCCTCCGCGCAGGCGTCCAGATGGGCGCGGATATAGGCGGTGCGCTGCGGGTCCTCGACCACCCCGCCGGCCGGCGCGGGGTCGTCATAGCAGGCGCCGTTCTCGGTGATGAAGGTGGCGGGGTTGCCATAATCATCGCGCAGCCGCGTCATCACCTGCACCAGCCCCTGCGGGCTGATCGGCCAGCCCAGCGCGGTGAGCGCAGTGCCGGGCGGCACCGCGCCGTAGCCCGCCTGCGCGAGGAAGGCGTTCGCGTCGTGCCTGATATAGGAGGGGCCGTAATAATTGACGCCGAGGAAGTCGATCCGCTGCCGGATCGTCGCCATGTCGCCCGCCCGCACCAGCGGGGCGAAGACCGGCTCGAACCCGGCGGGGTAGCGGCCATGGAACAGCGGGTCGAGATTGATGGTGTTCCAGCACGCGTCGAAGCGGCCCGCCGCGGCCACGTCCTCGGCGGCCTGCGAGGCCGGGAAGATCGGCTGCAGCGAGAACACCGTGCCGAGCTTCAGGTCCGAGCGCAGCGCCCTGAGCGCGGCGATGCCGGTGCCCTGCGCCAGATTCTGGTGATGCTGGGCGCTGACATAGCTCTCCCAGCCGGTGAGGCCCGGCGCGTGATTGCCGAAGCCATGGCCGAATATGGCGTGCACCGAGGGTTCGTTGAGCATCGCCCAGGGCTTCACCCGGTCGCCCAGCCGGGCCACGGTGGCGCCGGCATAATCGGCGAACCAACTGGCAATATCCCGATTATGCCAGCCGCCGCGGTCCTGCAGCGCCTGCGGCAGGTCCCAGTGATAGAGGCAGGCCATGGGCAGGATGCCGCGCGCCAGCAGCCTGTCGACCAGCCGGTCGTAGAAATCGAGCCCGGCCGGGTTCACCGGGCCGGTGCCCTGCGGCATCACGCGCGGCCAGGCGATGGAGAAGCGATAGGCCTGAAGGCCCATCTGCGCCATCAGATCCACGTCGCCGGCATAGCGGTTGTAATGGTCGCAGGCGATGTCGCCATTGGTGCCGTCGGCGATGCGGCCGGGCGTGTGCGAGAAGGTGTCCCAGATCGAGGGCCGGCGCCCGCCCTCCTTCACCGCCCCTTCGATCTGGTAGGCCGAGGTCGAGGCGCCGATCAGGAAGCCGGGCGGCAGGCGCGGCGCCCCGGCGGGGGACGCACCGGCGGGGGACGCACCGGCCTGCGCCGCGAGCTTCGAGGACAGCGCCGGCAGGGCGGCCGTGGCGGCGGCGGCGGCGAGGAAATCACGGCGGCGGAGCATGGGCTTGGTCCTTGGCGCTGGCGGGGCGGTCCAGGGGTGTCGGGTGTGTCAGTGGCAGAGGAGGCGGAACGCCATCAGCACGAGGAGCGCGACCGCCCCCTGCACGCCGGTCGCCAGCGAGAAGCGGGCGAGCGTGGTGCCGGCCGGCAGCCGCGCGGCCTGTCCCACCAGCCAGAACAGCCCGTCATTGACATGGCTGACGCTCATTGCCCCGGCGCCGATGGCCAGCGCCGCCAGCGCCCGCCCGGCGGGGTCGCCAAGGCCGAGCGGGGCGACGAGTTCCATCATCATGCCGGCGGCGGTGATCGCCGCCACCAGCGAGGAGCCCTGCAGCGTCTTGACGATGGCGGCCAGCGCGAAGGGCAGGAGGAGCGCCAGCGCGCCGGACGGAGCGAACCCGAGGAGCCGCTCGGCATTCATTTCCGCCATGCCGGTTTCCTGCGCGATCTTCGACAGGCCGCCGGCGGCGCCGATGAGCAGCACCAATGGCGCGGCCTTCGCCAGCGCCCGGCCGGCCCAGCCCTGTTCGCTCAGGCCACCCTTCTCCCAGTGTCCACTGAGCAGCAGCAGCAGGCCGACGCCGACCAGGAGCAGGACGACCGGCCGGCCGAGCGCGATGAGGAATTCGCGGTTGGAGCCGCCGCCCAGCGGCTCGGAGGCGATGTCGCCGAGCGACTGGGTGACGAGCAGGGCGATCAGCACCACGCAGGTCAATCCCAGCGCCCACGCGCCGCGCCGCGGGGCGTGCAGGCTCTCGCCGTCCATCGCCCCGGCCGTGTCGACCCGGTTGGGCGCGGCGCTGCCGCCTTGCGCGAGCAGCAGCCCGGTTGCCACCACAACGAGCGCGGCCGGCAGGCCGAAGGCCAGCGCGGTGGCCCAGTCGGCGGCGAGGATGGTGGCGCTTGCCAGCATGACGGGCGAGAGGATCAACAGTCCATGGCTGCCCGAGAGCGACAGGCCGAGCACCAGGGCGGAGCGCGGGCTGTCCTCGCCGAGACCGCGCCGCAGCGGACCCAGCACCGCGAAGGCCGCCGCCGGGGTGGAGGCAAGGCCGGCGATGAGCCCGATCAGCGCCAGCGGCAGCGACAGGCGCGACCGGCCGGCCGCCGCGCGCTGCAGCCAGGCGGTCGCGCCGCTGGCATCGGCGATCTCCGCCATGAAGGCGGCGGCGACGACGATGAGGCCGAGCGTGTTCACGCCCTGCGCGAAGCCGAGGCCGAATGCCTTGCCGACGCCGCTGGTCGACATGCCGGCGGCATAGCCGAAGCCGATGGCGGCGAGGGTGAGGGCGAGGAAGGGCTGGACGCGCGCCCGCTGGATCGCCAGCGCGAGGAGGGCCAGCACGGCGGCGAAAGAGGCGGCTTGGGTGAGCGACATGTGCGGGGGAAAGCCGGGCGGGGACAGGTACCTTCGCTTAACCCGTGGCGCGGGCGCTGTCACCGGGGCATGAGGGCACGTTCCGCCATTGCCCGCGGGCGGCGGCTTGACTAGTTTGCCCGCCCATGATCGCCCGCGCTCTCTTCATCGCTGCCGTGATGGCTCTGGCCGCCGGCTCATCCTCGGCCGGCCAATCCTCGGCGGGCACGGTCTCCGCCGGCGTCGGCACCGCGCCGGTCGCCGTGCCCGCAACGACGTCGCCGCCGGCGGCTGCCGCACCGTCGTCCGTGCCCGGCTTCGTGCGGGCGGAGGGCACGCGCTTCGTGCGGCCGGATGGCTCCACCTTCCCGATTCGCGGCATGAGCTTCGGCAACTGGCTGCTGCCGGAAGGCTACATGTTCAAGTTCAAGGTCCAGCGCTCGCCGCGCGAGATCGAGGACGTGATCGAGTATCTCGCCGGCCCGCAGGAGGCCGCCCGCTTCTGGAAGGATTTCCGCGACGTCTATATCCAGGAGGCGGACCTCGCCTTCATGGCTGCCGCCGGCTTCACCACCGTGCGCGTGCCGCTGCACTGGAAATTCTTCCTCGACCCGGCGGACCCCTCCAAGGTCGATCCCCATGGCGAGGGCTGGGAGCGGCTCGACCGGGTGGTCGGCTGGGCACGGGCGCACGACATCAAGCTCATCCTCGACATCCATGCCGCCCCCGGCGGGCAGACCGGGGTGAACCATGATGACGGCGTCGGCTACCCGCTGACCTTCTACGTGCCGGAGTTCCGGCGCCGCACCATCACGCTCTGGCGCGCCATCGCCACGCGCTATCGCGACGAGACGACCGTGCTGGCCTATGACCTGCTCAACGAGCCGATCTCGCCCTATAGCGACACGGATTATCTCAACCCGCGCCTGGAGCCCTTCTACAAGGACATTGTCGCGGCGATCCGCGCGGTCGATCCCAACCACCCGATCATCCTCGCGGCGGCGCAGTGGAGCACCAATTTCGGTGTGTTCGGCCCACCCTTCGCGAAGAATCTCGGCTACACCTATCACAAGTTCTGGGCGAGCCCGGAGCGGCGCGAGGTGCAGGATTACGTGAACTTCGCCAATCGCTGGGGCGTGCCGATCTTTCTCGGCGAGACGGGCGAACTCACCGACGAGTGGAACGCCAAGTATCGCGCGATGAACGAGACATTCGGCATCGGCTGGAGCTTCTGGACCTACAAGAACCTCGATTCGCGCTCCACCGTCGTCTCCATCGCCAAGCCCGACGGCTGGGACGCCATCGCCGCCTTCGGCTCGGCCCCGCGCGCGCAATGGGACGCCATGCCCAAGCCCTCGCGCGAGGCCGTGGCGGCGACGCTGCGCGCCTATATCGAGAACGCGAAATTCGCCAATGCCACCGTCAATCGCGGCTATGTCGCCTCGCTCGGGCTGAAGGCGCCGTGAGCCCTCCCTCCTGCGCCTCCCTCCTGCCCGCGATCCCGGATCGGCCTCTGGCCGACCCGATGACGCATGAAGCTCTGGTACCATGACCAATCGTCTGTTCGACCTTGTCCGCTCCCGCCAGCCGGACCTCTCGCGCCCTTTCGCCGAGGCGCCGGACGGTTCCGTCCACACCTATGCCGATCTCGAGCGGCGGTCGGCGCAATACGCCAATGCCCTCATCGCGCTGGGCCTCGCGCCCGGCGACCGGGTGGCGCTGCAGGTGGAAAAGAGCCTGGAGGCGATCTTCGCCTATCTCGGCACGGTGCGGGCGGGTGGTGTGTTCCTGCCGCTGAACCCCGCCTATACCCCGCCCGAAGTGGCGTATTTCCTCGGCGATGCGGAGCCTGCGGTCTTCGTGTGCGATCCCGCGAGCGAGGAGGCGCTGGCGCCTGTGGCGGCGGCAGCCGGCGTTGGTCGGGTGCTCACGCTTGACGCGCAGGGCCGGGGCAGCCTGGCCGATGCCGCCGATGCCGCCGCCCCGCATTTCGACGATGTCGCGCGCGGGCCGGACGAGCTCGCGGCGCTGCTCTACACCTCCGGCACCACCGGCCGCTCCAAGGGAGCGATGCTCACCCATGACAACCTCGCGTCCAACGCGCTGGCGCTGACGGAGGCGTGGCGCTTCACCCCGGACGACGTGCTGATCCACGCCCTGCCGATCTTCCACACCCACGGCCTGTTCGTCGCCACCAACGTGACGCTGATGGCCGGCGCCTCGATGATCTTCCTGCCGCGGTTCGACCCCGATCTGATCCTGGCACTGATGGACCGGGCCAGCGTGATGATGGGCGTGCCGACCTTCTATGTCCGGCTGCTGAGATCGCCGGGCCTCACGCCCGCGGCGGCGGTGAACATGCGGCTGTTCATTTCCGGCTCGGCGCCGCTGCTGGCCGAGACGCACCGGCAATGGCAGGCGCGGACCGGCCATGCCATACTCGAACGCTACGGCATGACCGAGACCGGCATGAACACCTCCAACCCCTATGAGGGCGCGCGCCTTGCCGGCACGGTGGGCCTGCCCCTGTCGGGGGTGAGCGTGCGGGTGGTGGACGCGGTGAACGGGCGCGAACTGATCATCGGCGCCATCGGCATGATCGAGGTGAAGGGCCCGAACGTGTTCAAGGGCTATTGGCGGATGCCGGAAAAGACGGCGGCCGAGTTTCACGAGGGCTGGTTCGTCACCGGCGACCTCGGGCGGATCGACGCGGCGGGCTATGTGCAGATCGTCGGGCGCGGCAAGGACCTTGTCATCACCGGCGGCTACAACGTCTACCCCAAGGAAGTGGAGAGCGAGATCGATGCACTGGACGGGGTGATCGAGAGCGCGGTGATCGGCGTGCCGCATGCCGATTTCGGCGAGGGGGTGACGGCGGTCGTGGTGGCGCGCCCCGATGCGGCGCTGGACGAAAAGGCGGTGCTGGCCGCGCTGGAGGGCCGGCTCGCCCGCTTCAAATGCCCCAAGCGGGTGTTCTTCGTCGACGACCTGCCGCGCAACACCATGGGCAAGGTGCAGAAGAACCTGCTGCGCGAGCAGTACAGGGAGATCTATGCGCGTTGAGGGGGGCCCCGCGCCCCAGCTTGAAACGCCCCCGTTCGCCCGCCGCCGTGGCCACGGGCGCGACCCCTGCAGCCGGAAGACAGGATGAGTGGTATCAGCCGAGACGGGATTCTGGCCCGCCTGACGAACACCCCCATCCGCCGGGAGGTCTGGGTGGTCGCGCTCATCGCGGTGGTGGTGTGCGTGGTCCATGGGCTGCGACTGGGGCAGGATACCAACTGGGACCAGCGCAATTATCACTATTACGGCGTCTATGCGCTGCTCCACGGGCGTCTGGCGCTGGATGTCGCCGCCGCGCAGATGCAAAGCTGGTTCAACCCGGCCGGCTCGCTGCTGCCGTATTTCCTGATCACGCAGACCAGCCCGCGCCTTGCCACGGCAGCGCTGTCGGCGCTCTCGGCGCTGCCGCTGGTGACGGTGTTCGGGCTCGCGGTCGTCTCGCTCGGCCGCGAGGCGCGCCGCCGGCGGAGCCTGCGCTTGGCCGTCGGTCTGCTGGCCTGCGTCGGGGCCTTCAAGGCGCCGATGTTCCTGTCGGAGATCGGCACGACGTTCAATGACAATGCCAGCGCGGGCCTGGTGCTGGCGGCGCTGCTGGTGCTGCTCGCGGATCGCTTCAGCCGGCGGGCCTATGTGCTGGCGGGCGTGTTGCTCGGCGTGGTGGTGGGCCTCAAGCTGACCAATGCCTTCTATGTCATCGGCTGGGTGGCGGCGATCATGGCGGTGGAGCGGCGGCGTTTCCTCGTGCCGCTTGTCCTCGCCGGGGGCGCGGCGGTGCTGACGTATCTTCCCGTGGGCGGCCTGTGGAACGCCTATCTCTGGAAGCAGTTCGGCAACCCGCTTTTCCCAATCTACAACAACATTTTCCAGTCCCCGCTCTACCCGCCCTCGGCGATGCAGGACGAGCGCTTCAAGCCGAAGGGGCTGGGCGAGGCGCTGAGCTATTTCTGGCAGTGGCCCGCCGGCATGCACCCGACCAGCGAGCTGTATTTCGTCGACCTGCGCTTCACTCTCGTGCCGATCGTGCTGCTGCTGGCGCTGGCCGTCGTCGCCTTTCGGCGGGAGGCGAGCCAGGCGCGGGGTGCCGGGTCGGCGGAGGCGCTGTTCGACCCGCGCGCCGTGATCCTGCTGCCGACCTTCTTCGTCGTGTCCTTCACGCTCTGGCTGTTCATGTTCGGAATCCAGCGCTACGTGGTGGCGCTGGAGCAACTGGCGCCGCTGGTGCTGATGCTGCTGCTCTCCGTTATCATGCGGCGGCATGTGCTGCTTCTGCTGTGTTCGGCGTTGATGGTCGTGGCCATCGCGCGGGTCAATGTGAGCCCCGATTGGGGGCGGGTGCCGTTCGGCGACGACTGGTACGAGGTTCGCCTGCCGGACGAGATCGGGCAGGAAAACACGCTGTTCGTCATGCTCTCGGGCGGGCCGATCGCCTATGTCATTCCCTTCTTTCCCGCTTCCGACACGTTCGTGCGGATCGAGGGCAACCTGCCGGTGGAACCCGGGAGCGGGCTGGGCGGGATCGTCCGCGCGAAGCTCGATGCCCATGCCGGCCCGCTGCGCACGCTCGCGCCGGATGATCACCCCGCGGAGCGTTCGGCGGACACGCTTGCGTCCTACGGATTGCGGGCGGACCCGCAGGATTGCGTGCCGATCCTCACCCGGATGGGCCGGCTGCTGTCCTGCACGCTTGTGCGAACGGGGGGCTGATGGCTAAGCATTGAAACGCCTGCCGTCGAAAGATTGGGGAAGCCCACCGTGCCTGATGCTGTGAGCCCGTCGCGCGGTATCTCGCCGCGCATCGCCGTGATCATTCCTTGCTACAACGAGGAACTGACCGTCGGCACCACCGTGTCCGGCTTTCGCCGGGCGCTGCCCGACGCCACGGTCTATGTCTGCGACAACAATTCCAGCGACCGCACCGCGGATTTCGCGCGGGAGGCCGGGGCGGAGGTGATGAGCGAGCTGCGGCAGGGCAAGGGCCATGCGATGCGGCGCATGTTCGCCGATGTCGATGCCGATCTCTACGTGCTGGTGGATGGCGACGCCACCTATGATCCCGATGCCGCGCCGGCCATGCTGGAGCGGGTGATCGCGGAAAATCTCGACTTTCTCAACGGCGCGCGCATCGCCGAGGCGCAGGCCGCCTACCGTGCCGGCCACCGCTTCGGCAACTGGGCGCTGACCTCGCTGGTGCAGTTCATCTTCGGGCGCCAGTTCTCCGACATGCTGTCAGGCTACAAGATCTTCTCGCGGCGCTTCGTGAAGTCCTTCCCGGCCATGTCGCACGGTTTCGAGATCGAGACCGAGCTGACCGTGCATGCGCTGGGGCTGCGGATGCCGTGCGCGGAGGTGCCAACCGTCTATATCGAGCGGCCGGCCGGCTCCTTCAGCAAGCTGAAGACCTATCGCGACGGCGCGCGCATCCTGCGCCTCATCGCCAATCTGGTGCGCAATGAACGTCCCATGCTGTTCTTCGGCGTGGCGGCGGCGGTGCTGGGAGCCGCGGCTTTCCTGTTCAGCATTCCGCTGTTCTATACCTATGTCGAGACCGGCCTGGTGCCGCGCCTGCCGACCGCCATCGCCGTGGTGGGGCTGGCGATCGTCGCCGTGCTGAGCCTGTTCTGCGGCCTCATCCTCGACATGAGCACGACCAGCCGGCACGAGATGAAGCGGCTCGCCTATCTCGCCATTCCGCCCGTGCGCCCGCTCGCGCCGGGCCGGCGCAAGCGCGAGGACGCCTGATGGCGGTCTCCCGGCTCGCGCTCAAGGAATTCTTCCGCTTCGGCTGCGTCGGCGGGCTGGGCTTCGTCGTCAATGCCGGCGTGACCCATGCCGCGAGCCAGCTGGCGAACCTCTATGCCGCCGGCCTGATCGGGTGGTTCGCGGCGGCGAGCTGCACCTGGTTCTTCAACCGCATCTGGACCTTCGCCCACCGGGCGAAGCGGCCGCTGCTGCGCCAGTTTCTCGATTTTCTCGGCGCCAATTTCATGGGGTTCCTCGTCTATTACGGAACCTACTCGGCGCTGATCGCCGGCTGGCCGCTCGCCCGCGAGCACCCCGTTCTGGCGGTTGCCGCCGGCTCCATTGCCGGGCTGGCGATCAATTTCACGCTCTCGCGCCGCTTCGTCTTTCGCGGCCCGGTCGAGAAATAGCGCAGGCGGGCCGCCGGGATCGTCGGCGTCCGGCGTTCAGCCCTTCAGCTTGCCCAGAACCTCGATCAGCTCGGAGACCTTCTGGCGCTGCTGGTCGGCGTCGCCCGAGCGTATGGCGTGCTCGACGCAATGGGCGACATGGTCGCGCAGCACCTCTTCCTCCACCTTCTTCAGCGCCGCCCGCACCGCCGCCACCTGGGTGACGATGTCGATGCAATAGCGGTTGTCCTCAAGCATGCGCGAGAGGCCGCGCACCTGCCCCTCGATCCGGCTGAGGCGCTTCAGGCAAGCCTTGCGTGTGTGATCCTGCATGCTTGCCATATACCCATGCGGGGTATATATCGCAAGGGTCATATACCCATGTGGGGTATAAGGAGGGTGCCATGGCTCACGGCGATCACGATCCTTCGGCCCAGGATCATGGCAAGGATCATGGCAAGGATCACGGTAAGGATCACGGCGCAGATCCTGGCAAGAGCCTCGTCACCGATCCGGCCACCGGCGGAGCCTGCTGCGGTGGCGATCATCATCATGATCACGCCGCCGCGCCTGCCCATTCGCACGATCACGGACACGCGCACGGACACGCGCACGGACACGCGCACGGACACGCGCACGGACACGCGCACGGAAACCCGCAGGCGCATTCGCACGCGAATATGGCCAAGGACCCGGTCTGTGGCATGGAGGTCGACCCGCACACCGCCCAGCATCGGGCGGAGCATGGCGGGCGCACCTATTATTTCTGCTGCAATGGCTGCCGCACCAAGTTCGTCGCCGATCCCGGCGCCTATCTGGAAGGGCGCGGCGCGTCATCCGAGCCGGTGCCGGAGGGCACGGAATATACCTGCCCGATGCATCCGGAGGTGCTCCAGATCGGCCCCGGCACCTGCCCGATCTGCGGCATGGCGCTGGAGCCGATGCTCGTCAGTCTCGACGATGGGCCCAACCACGAACTGATCGACATGACGCGCCGGTTCTGGATCGGCCTCGTGCTGGCCGTGCCGGTCTTCGCGCTGGAAATGGCTGGGCATCTGGTTCCGGCGCTGCAACACCTCCTGCCGCCGGGCACCTCCCACTGGATCCAGCTGGCGCTGGCGACCCCTGTCGTGCTGTGGGCGGGCGCGCCGTTCTTCGTGCGCGGCTGGCAGTCGCTGGTGACGCGCAACCTCAACATGTTCACGCTGATCGCCATCGGCACCGGCGTCGCCTATCTCTACAGCGTGGTCGCGGTGCTGGCGCCCGGCATCTTCCCGCCCGCCTTCCGCGCCATGGACGGCTCGGTCGCGGTCTATTTCGAGGCGGCGGCGGTCATCACCGTGCTGGTGCTGCTCGGCCAGGTGCTGGAACTGCGCGCCCGCGAGCAGACTTCGGGCGCCATCCGCGCCCTGCTCGACCTCGCGCCGAAGACCGCCCTGCGCATCGCGGCGGACGGGCGCGAGGAGGAGATCGCGCTCGATCAGGTCGTGGTCGGCGACCGGCTGCGCGTGCGGCCGGGCGAGAAGGTGCCGGTCGACGGACAGGTGATCGAGGGCCGTTCGGCGCTCGATGAATCGCTGGTGACCGGTGAATCCATGCCGGTCACCAAGCTGCCGGGCGATGCCGTCATCGGCGGCACGCTCAACCGCTCGGGCGGCCTCGTGATCGAGGCGGCGCGGGTGGGGCGGGATACCGTGCTTGCCCGCATCGTGCAGATGGTGGCGGAGGCGCAGCGCTCGCGCGCGCCGATCCAGCGCCTTGCCGACCGGGTCGCCGGCTGGTTCGTGCCGCTTGTGGTGGCCTGCGCGGTGCTCGCCTTCATCGCCTGGGCGAGTGTCGGCCCGGACCCGCGCCTCGCCCATGCGCTGATCGCGGCGGTGGCGGTGCTGATCATTGCCTGCCCCTGCGCGCTGGGGCTCGCCACGCCGATGTCGATCATGGTCGGGGTCGGGCGCGGGGCGCAGCTGGGCGTGCTTATCAAGAATGCCGAAGCGCTGGAGCGGCTGGAAAAGGTCGACACGCTGGTGGTCGACAAGACCGGCACGCTCACGGAAGGCGCGCCCTCCGTCACCGCCATCCTGCCGGCGGAAGGTTTTGCCGAGGCCGAGGTGCTGCGGCTCGCCGCCGCGGTCGAGCGCCTGTCCGAGCATCCGCTCGCCCGCGCGGTGGTTGCACTGGCGCAGGCGCGCGGGATCGATATCCCCAAGGTGCGCGGCTTCGATTCCCCGGTCGGCAAGGGCGCCTATGGCCTGGTCGAGGGCAAGCGCGTGGCGCTCGGCAGCGCGGCCTTTCTCACCGAGCTGAACATCGACACGGCCGCGCTCGCCGCGCCCGCCGACGAGCTGCGCCGCGAGGGCGCCAGCGTCATTCTGGTCGCCATCAACGGCACGGCGGCGGCGGCCCTCGCCATTGCCGACCCGATCAAGGCGACGACGCCGCAGGCGCTGGCCGATCTCGCGGCCGCCGGCATCCGCGTCGTCATGCTTACCGGCGACAACCGCGTGACCGCGCAGGCGGTGGCGCGCCGCCTCGGCATCACCGAGGTCGAGGCGGAGGTCGCCCCGGACCAGAAGGCGGCGGTGGTCGAGCGGCTGAAGGCGGAGGGGCGCATCGTCGCCATGGCGGGCGACGGGGTGAACGACGCGCCCGCGCTCGCCGGCGCCGATGTCGGCATCGCCATGGGCTCGGGCACCGATGTCGCCATCGAGAGCGCGGGGGTGACGCTGCTGCGCGGCGATCTCGGCGGCATCCTGCGCGCGCGCCGCCTGTCGCAGGCGACCATGCGCAACATCCGCCAGAACCTGTTCTTCGCCTTCGTCTACAACGTCGCCGGCGTGCCGATCGCGGCCGGGGTGCTCTATCCCGTCTTCGGCCTGCTGCTCTCGCCCATGGTGGCGGCGCTCGCCATGTCGCTCTCCTCGGTGAGCGTCATCGGCAACGCGCTGCGGCTGCGCACGACGCAGCTGTGAGCGCCGTCGCCCGCTCGCGTCGGGGAGGGTTGTGAGACCGGGCGCCCCGATCGACGCGGGGGCGTCCGGCAAGGTGTTCCCCGGACAAGCGGCGCGGAGCGCCGCGTCGATCCGGGGTCCAGCGCAAGAGGCCTGCCGAAGGCAGTCACCACCCTCCTCCGTCGCGATCTCAATCCAGCAGTCGCTCCGCCAGATTGTCCCATCCAGGATTGCCCGCCTCGATCAGGTGAAGCTTCCACTCCCGGCGCCAGCGCTTGAGGAGCGCCTCGCGTGAGCGCGCCTCGTCGATCGAACCGTAAAACTCGACGTGAACCAACAACCGCACCCGGTAGCGTGCGGTGAAACCGGGCACTTCTCCGGAGCGATGCTGCATCATGCGCCGGGTAAGGTCGCTGGTGACGCCGACATAGAGCGTCCCGTTGCGCGCGCTGGCGAGGATATAGACGGCATAGCGCTCCATGCGAGGCCTCCGCGACGGAAGGTATCATGAGGCGCTCGCCGGGCGAGCGGAACTGTGCACTGGATCCCGGATCGGCACTCCGGCTTCGCCGTCGCTTGTCCGGGAAACAGCTGTCGACCGGACGAACGCCGCGCCGCTCACGTTAGCGGCGACAAGGGCCACCTGTTCCCCCGGACAAGCTGTGCGGGGCACATGACTGATCGGGAGCCGCGCCATAAGTCTGCCGAAGGCAGGTTTATGGCCGTATCACTCCGCCGCCATGCGCAGCAGCGGTGCCGGGGCCTCGATCGGCAGGGCGGCTTCCACCTTGGCGGCGATGATTTCGGCGGTCGCGCAGGAGAGCGTCCAGCCGAGATGCCCGTGGCCGGTATTGTAGAACACGCCCGGCCGGGCGCCGGCGGCGACGCGCGGCATCAGGTCCGGCATCATCGGGCGCAGGCCCGCCCACGGCACCGCGCGCTCGGTCGACACGCCGGGGAACAGCTTGCGCACCCAGTCGGTCAGCGGGCGGATGCGGTCGGCGCGGATATCGCGATTCTCGCCGTTGAATTCGGCCGTGCCGGCGACGCGGAAGCGGTCCTTGCCGAGGCGCGAGGTGACGATCTTGGTCTTGTCGTCCAGGAGGCTCACCCAGGGGGCCGCGTTCTGGCTCTGCTCGTCGTCGAGCATCACGGTGATCGAGTAGCCCTTGACGGGATAGACGTTCACCCGGTCGCCGAACTGGGCGGCAAGGGCGCGCGAGCCGACGCCGGCGCAGACCACGACCGCGTCATAGGCCAGCGTCTCATGGGTCGCGGCACCGTCCTCCGCCTCGGGGGCGACGGTGAGGGTGATCTCGACACCGGTGCCGTCGGCGCCGGCGCCGGTATGCCGCACCCGCTCGACGCTCGCCTCGTTGATGAAGCGCACGCCCTTTCGACGGCAGACCTCGGCGAGGCCGAAGGTGAATTTGTGGATGTCGCCGGTGGAATCGGAGGGGGTGTAGAAGCCGCCATAGAAGTTGCCATGCACGGTCGGCTCGATGGCGCGGATCTCGGCGGGCGTCACCTCGCGGCGCTCCAGCCCGCCCTGCGCATAAAGCGCGGAAACGGCGCGGGCGCTGTCCTGGGCCGCCTTGTCGCGATAGATGTGGAGGATGCCGCGCGTCTCGTGGTTGAAGTCGATGCCCTCGCGCGCGGCGATGTCGAACATGTGGCGGCGCGCCTGGATGGCGAGGCGCGTGGTCTCGACCGTGTTCGCCGTGTAGTTCGGAATATTGGCGAGGAACTCGGCCATCCAGCTATATTTGTGCCAGGAGGGCTTGGGGTTCATCAGCAGCGGCGCGTCGGGAACGAGCATCCACTTGATGCCCTTGAGCACGGTCGACCAGGAATTCCACACCTCGGCATTGGAGGCCGAAAGCTGACCGCCATTGGCGAAGGAGGTCTCCATCGCCGCATAGCGCTGGCGATCGATGACGGTGACGTCGTAGCCCTTCTCGTTGAGGGCATAGGCGGTGGTGATGCCGGTGATGCCGGCGCCGATAACGGCGATCTGGCGCATGGGGAACTCCCGCGCTGGAGGACGACTAGGCTCGAACCCCGGTGTTTCCACCTCGGCGTTCCAGCCGGCTGTCCCCATCTGTCGCGGTACCTGAGAGCTCGCCCCGAGATGGACGGCGACGCCGTCCGGAAATCCCGGGCTTCCCCTTCGGTGGACGTCCAGCGCCGTTATCCCGGCGCCGACGCCTCTCTCCAGATTGTCCTGATCATGCGGTCCGTGGTGCCTGAGAGTTTCCTGGGGGGTTGCTCCGTCGGCGCCGACACGTGTCCTGGGAGGACTGTCGGTCTCTCCCGCATGAACATTAGCAGACGGATATATGCATCGCACAAAAGCATGCTTGTTTCAAGGGCAGAAGGGTGCGCTTGCGGGTGAATTGGCATCCGACCTTGGTCGGGGCGGTGGATTCGGCCAAGGCGTTTCGCGCGGGATCCCGGATCGGCACCGCCCTGCGTGCAGTTTGTCCGGGAAACGGAAGATCCGGTGTCCCGGGCACGTGTCGCCGCAGGCGGAGCGCCGATCCGGGACCCAGCGCAAGGGTCGTCGGCCAAATCCCTCACGCGCGCGCCGCGTCCAGACCCAGATCGAGGATCGGCGCGGAATGGGTGATCCATCCGACCGAGATGAGGTCCACCCCGCTCGCCGCGATGGCGCCCACCGTCTCGGCCGAGACGCGGCCGGACGCCTCGGTGAGCGCTCGCCCGCCGACGATGGCGACGGCCTGCGCCAGCATGGCGGGGGTCATGTTGTCGAGCAGCACCGCGTCGACACCCTCCGCCATCGCCTCGTCAAGCTGGGCGAGCGTGTCGACCTCCACCTCGATCTTCACGAGATGCCCGGCATGGGCCTTGGCGCGCTGGATGGCGATGGCGACGCCGCCCGCCACCGCGATGTGGTTGTCCTTGATCAGCACCGCATCATCCAGCCCGAAGCGGTGATTGGAGCCGCCGCCCGCCTTCACCGCGTGCTTCTCCAGCGCGCGCAGGCCGGGCGTGGTCTTGCGGGTGCAGACGATCTGCGCCGTGCCGTGCCGGCGGGCGATCTCGACCAGGCCGGCGGTGGCGGTGGCGATGCCGGACATGCGGCAGGCAATGTTCAGCGCCACCCGCTCGGCGGTGAGGATGGAGCGCGCCGCGCCCGACAGCCGCAGCACCCCATCGCCGGGCGCCACCACGCTGCCGTCGCCGCGCTCGATCGCGACCCTGAGCGCGGGATCGATCAGTTCGAAGGCGATCACCGCCGCATCGATGCCGGCGATCACGCCGGGCTGGCGCGAGGCGATCACCGCCTCGAAGCGGGCATCGGCCGGCACCACCGAATCGGTGGTGACATCGCCGGCCCGGCCGAGATCCTCCAGCAGCGCGGCGCGCACCAGCGGCTCGACCAGCAGGCGGGGCAGGGGAGAAAGCGTGCTGATGGGAGAAAGCGAGGTATTGGAGGGCGAGATCATGGGCCTACTCGTCTCGGGATGATTGGGGCACCGGCCGGCGGGTGGGCGCTCCCGGCAAGGAGCGCAAGGGGCTCCGGCCGGCTCCGGCCGGCTCAGGCCGGCTCAGGCCACCTGCCGCACATGGGGGGCGCGGGTCTCGGCCAGCGCGGTCTCCGAATGGCGGGCGAGGGCGGCGGGGGCGGGATGATCGGCGCGGAAATGCCCGCCCCGGCTCTCGGTGCGGCGCAGCGCCGCCTGTGTGACCATGATCGCGACCAGCGAGAGGTCGTCGCCGTCCCGCGCGTTGAGTTCGCCGAGCCGCTGCGCGGCGGCCTCCAGCGTCGACGCCTCGCGCACCACGCCGACATGACTATCCATCAGCGCGCGAATTTCCGCACGGGCGAGCGAGGCTGCCCGCGCCGGGGAAGGCGCGCGCGCCGTCCCCGCGCCGGCCTCGCGTCCGGCAATGTCGGCGGCGATCCATCCGGCATAGGCGAGCGCCTCCAGCAGCGAGTTGCTGGCGAGGCGATTGGCGCCATGCAGCCCTGTCGAGGCGACCTCGCCACAGGCCCACAGCCCCGGGACGCTGGAACGCCCGGCATCATCCACATTGATACCGCCCATATGGTAATGCGCCGCCGGCCGCACCGGAATGGGCTGCCGCGCCGGATCGAGCCCGTGCGCGCGGCAGAGCGCGACGACGCCGGGAAAACGCCGCTCCACATCCGCCAGCCGCGCGTCGAGCACCACGTGGCGGCCTGCCGCGTTCTGCGCGAAGATGGCGCGGGCGACCACGTCGCGCGGGGCGAGTTCCTGCCCCGGCACCTCCAGCATGAAGCGCTCGCCACAATCGTTGAACAGTTTGGCACCCTCGCCGCGCAGCGCCTCGGTCGCCAGCGGCATGGGTGCGGGGCCGCCCAGAAGGTCCGCCCCGGCCGGATCGGCGGCGGTGACGATCGCCGTCGGGTGAAACTGCACGAACTCCATGTCGCGCAGCATGGCGCCTGCCCGCGCCGCGAGCGCGAGGCCGGAACCGACGGCGCCGAGCGGGTTGGTGGTGGAGGCGTAGAGCCCGCCCATGCCGCCGGTCGCCAGCACCACGGCGTGGGCGGGCAGGCCGGTCACGCGCCCGGCACGGTCGCGCAGCGCGATGCCGCGCACGGCGCCGGCCTCATCGGGGAGCAATTCGCAGGCGCGCACGCCCTCGATCACCTCGATCGTCGGGCAGGCGCGAGCGGCCATGGTCAGCGTTTCCAGCACGAGGCGGCCGGTGCCGTCGCCCCCGGCATGGACGATGCGCCGGCGCGAATGCGCGGCTTCAAGCCCCAGCGCGAGGCGCCCGTCCGGCGCGCGGTCGAACGGCGCGCCGAGTTGCAGCAGCCAGTCGATGGCGCCGGGCGCGGCCGACGCGACGCGACGCGCCACGACGGGCTCGGAAAGGCCGGCGCCGGCCTTGAGCGTGTCGATGGCGTGATAATCGGGCCGGTCGTCATCGCCGATGGCGGCGGCGATGCCGCCCTGGGCCCAGCCGGTGGCGGCCTCCGCGCCGAGCGGGGCGGCAACCACCAGCGTCACGGGAAGCGGGGCGAGGCGCAACGCGGTGGCGAGGCCGGCGACCCCGCCGCCGACCACGACGATATTCTCGGGCGAATGGCGCAACGCAGGAAGCCTTTCAGGAAATGGCGAGCATGCGCTCGACCGCGCGGCGGGCCCGGTCGGCAATGGCCGGGTCGATCTCGACCGCGTGGGTCATCGTCTCCAGCGCCCGGCGGATATTGGGCAGCGTGATCCGCCGCATGTGCGGGCACAGGTTGCACGGGCGCACGAAGTCGATTTCGGGATGGCCGACCGCGACATTGTCGGCCATCGAGCATTCCGTGATGAGCACGACGCGGGCCGGCTTCTCGTCGCGCACGTAATCGGCCATGCCGGCGGTGGAGCCGGCATAATCGGCCTCTGCCACCACCTCCGGCGGGCATTCGGGATGGGCGAGCACGACGATGCCGGGATGGGCCTCGCGCAGGTCGCGGATGTCCTGCGGGGTGAAGCGCTCATGCACCTCGCAATGGCCCTTCCAGGCGATCAGCTCGATCTCCGGCACCAGTTTCTGCACATTCTGCGCGAGATACTCGTCCGGCAGCATGAGGATGCGGTTCACGCCCCATTCCCTCGCCACGGCGCGCACCACCTTCACGGCATTGCCCGAGGTGCAGCAATAATCGCTCTCGGCCTTCACTTCGGCGGAGGTGTTGACATAGGTGACGACGGGCACGCCGGGATAATGCTGGCGCAGCAGGCGGATATCCGCCGCGGTGATGCTATCGGCCAGCGAGCAGCCCGCGCGCATGTCCGGCATCAGCACGGTCTTGGAGGGGTTCAGCAGCTTGGCGGTCTCGGCCATGAAGTGCACGCCGGCCATGACGATCACGTCGGCATCCACATTCACCGCCTCGCGGGCTAGCGCGAGACTGTCGCCGACAATGTCCGCCACCGTGTTGAAGATCTCGGGGGCCTGATAATTATGCCCGAGCACGACGGCGTTGCGCGCGCGCTTCAACTGCTCGATGGCCTCGACGTCGCGGGCGATCAGCGGCCACTCCGCCGGGGTGATGTGCCGGGATACCCGCGCATAGAGATGCGGCAACGGCAGCGGGGAAGCGGTGTCAAGCGTGGTTTCGCGCGCCATGGCGGGCGCGGCGGTGGAAACCGGAGCGAAGCCCTCGGCCGGATCGACACGGGCGGCGGTGTTCACGTCCAGCATTGCACCCTCCCTTATGCTCTTTTTGAGTATAATTTGGTCCAAAGAAGACCGGGCGACGTGCCCGGCATTTCGAGCTTATGCTAGATCTGAGTATAAGGGGTTGTCAACAGTTCGTCACAAAGCCGACGATGGCGGCGCGGATGGCGGCGCGGGCGGCTCGCGCGTTCCGTCGCTGCCGCTGGCGGGCGGCGTGGCGCCATGCCGGCGCACCGGCACGCCGGCGCGGGATTCGATGAAGCGCTCGATCGGCAGCGCCAGCACCAGCAGCATCAGGGCGACGGCGATGCCCATGACGATGAGGTGCCAGGAGGCGAGGGCGCAGGCGATGCCGAGCGCCGCCGTCACCCATACGCTCGCCGCCGTGGTGAGGCCATGCACGCGGCTGGAATGGCGCTTGCGCAGCACCACGCCGGCTCCGAGAAAGCCGATCCCGGTCATGATGCCCTGGATAATGCCCTGCACCACGCGGCTGGTGGCATCGGGATGGCCGGCAATGCCGTCGACCCGCATCGCGGTGAGGGCGACCAGCGCCGCGCCCATCGAGACCAGGCCGAGCGTGCGCATGCCGGTGGGCTTGCCGCGCAGGTCCCGATTGATGCCGATGAGCATGCCGCAGGCCGCCGCCACCAGCAGGCGGAACAGGGCCTCGATATCGTGCGCCGACAGGATGTCCATGGCGATCTCGTGAGGCGATCTCGTGGGGCGACTCGTGGGGCGATGGTCGCGGCAGGCGATGTTCGTCCACGTGACGTGCGCCGATGCCGCCACCCGGTCAAGCATCCGCCCGCGCGTGCCGGCGGGCATGCCCCGCTCCCGATCAGTCCGCCCGGCGGATCGCGGCGATCAGCGCCGCGACGGCCTGCGCGTAGCCGTCCGGGCCGAGGCCGAAGATGCAGCCCGTCACCACCGAGGAGAGCGGCGAATGGTGACGGAAGGGCTCGCGCGTGAACACGTTGCTCACATGAACCTGGATCGCCGGCGCCGCGATCGCCGCGAGCGCGTCGCGCAGGGCGATGGATGTGTAGGACAGGCTGCCCGCATTGATGACGATGCCGTCCGCCGTGCCGCGCGCCTGCTGCACCCAGTCCACCAGTTCGCCCTCGCTGTTGGACTGGCGGAAATCGACGGTGCCGCCCTGCGCCTGCGCGCCCGCGCGGCAGGCCTGCGCGATGTCGTCCAGCGTCAGCGCGCCATAGGGCCCGTGCGGGTCCAGCCCGTAGAGATTGGTGTTGGGCCCGCTGAGGACCAGGATATGGACCGGCCGGGGGGCGCTCACAGAAGCGGATCCCGCGCGCCGATGGCGGCCAGCCCCGCGCGGGCGACATCCACATCCTGCGCGCCCGTGCCCGAGCCGACGCCGATGCCGCCGACACAGACGCCGTCGAGGAGGATGGGCAGCCCGCCCTCCAGATTGGTCAGGCGCTGCCCGGCGGCCAGCGACAGCTTGATCTCGTCCGCCGGGTTGAGCCGCGCGGAGGGCTGGCGGTGCGAGGCGGCGGTGATCGCCTTGGACAGCGAGGTCTCGCGCGAGAGCAGCTTCGCGCCGTCCATGCGCACGAAGGCGAGGAGGTTTCCGCCCTCGTCGACGATGGCGATGTTCTGCGGCACGCCCAGTTCGTTCGCCCGGGCGATGGCGGCGGCCAGCATGGCCAGCGCACCCTCATGGGTGAGTTTCAGTGCGGGACGGGTGAACGGCATCGGGTCTGCGCCTCTCTCATCCGGGGCTATCGATCGCCCGGCACGCCATAGGACGGCGCCGTGGTGGGGTCGAGCGCGCGGGTGACATAGGCGTCCATCTGCGGCTTCCACAGCGCCCATAGCGCGGCAAGCTCGGCCATCACGTCGCCCTCCGACCAGTCGATGCGCAAATCCGCGACCGGCCAGGCCACCGTGTCGACGATCATGAGGCCGGCCGAGTGCACCGGCCCCGCTTCGCCGCCGGCCGCCACGCCCGCCTGCATCGCCGCCACCAGCCGGTCGCCGAGATCGGCCTCGTGAAGCGCCTCGAAGGCCGCGACCATCGCCGCCGGCACGCCGGTCGAGGCGAGCAGGTTGCCCGCCGCCGCGACATCCCGGCCAGAGGCGATGGCATGGATGCCGAGCGTCTTCGCGCCGGAATGGCTGGCGGCCGGCCCCGCCCGGCCCAGCACCACGACCTGCCGGTAGTCGAAGAATGGCGCCTCCGCCGCGAAACGCGCCAGCACCTCGTCCGGCGAGAGACCCTGCGCCAGCAGGTCGAGCCCCTTGGGGCCGAGAGTGGGATCGGTGATGTTCTGCGTGGAGACCACGCCGACGCCGGCGCGGGCATGGGCGCAGCGCGCCGCCACCGCCGGCGAGGAGGAGGAAACGGCGATGCCGAACCGGCCCGTGGCGGCGCAGCGGGCGGAAATGGAGAAGGTCACGCGGGCCTCCCGTTCAGGCGACGTCGGGGATGACGGCCGTCACCTCGATCTCGACCAGCCATTCCGGCCGGGCCAGCGCCGAGACCACGAGGCCGGTGGAGACCGGGAACACGCCCTTCAGCCATTTGCCCATCTCCTGATACACCGCCTCGCGGTGGCGGATATCGGTGAGGTAGATCACCACGCGGCAGATATGGCTGAGGTCGCTGCCCGCTTCCTCCAGCAGCATCTTGATATTGGCCATCGCCTTGGCGGCCTGCTGGCCGGCATCGCCGATATGCACGCTCTCGCGCGTGTCGAGGTCCTGCGCGATCTGGCCGCGCAGGAACACCATGGTGCCGCGCGCCACCACCGCCTGACACAGATCATTGTCGAGCTTCTGCTCGGGATAGGTGGCCCGGGTGTTGAAAGGGCGGATGCGCGTATGGACCATGGCGGGGGCTCTTTCGGGCGGGAGTCTTGCGGGCGGAGTTTCGCGGGCGGGAGTTTCGCGGGCGGGAGTTTCGCGGGCGAAGGGTCAGGCGATCGGGTTGGAGGCGAGGTCGAGCGGTGCGCTCAGGCGGGCGGTAAGGCGGCCCATCATCGCGCCCGCCGCGGCGAGTTCGTCGAGGCCGATCCACTCGTCGGCCTTGTGCGCGCGGGCGATATCGCCCGGCCCGCAGACGAGCGTGGCAATGCCGGCCGCGTGGTACAGCCCCGCTTCCGTGCCGAAGGCGAGGGTCACGGGCGGTTCGCGGAAATCGGCCAGCGCGGAAACAAAGCCCAGCGCGGCGCTGTCCGCTTGCGTGTCGAGCCCGGGATAATCGCTGAGCGTTTCCACGGTGATCTCCGCCTCCGGGGCCTGCACGTGCAGCCGCGCGCGGGCCTTGTCGAGGATGGCCTTGATGGCGGCATCGAGGGCGGCGCTGTCGGTGCCGGGCAGGGTGCGCGCCTCGAATTCCAGCGTCGCGCGATCCGGCACCAAATTGAGCGCCCCCCCGCCATGAAGGGAGCCGACATGCAGGCTCGCATAGGGCGGCTCGAAAGCGGCATCGGTGGTGGCGCGCAGCGTGCGGCCGAGCGCGAACAACCCGCTCGCGACCTCGGTGGCGGCTTCCACCGCACTGGCTGCGCGGTGCAGCAGGGCCGAGTGCCCGCCGCGCCCGGTAATGATGACGCGGCGGGCGAACTTGCCCTTGTGCGCGCGGGCGACCTTCATCGCGGTCGGCTCGCCGACGATGCACAAAGCGGGCGGCACGGGCAGGCTCGCCACCTCCCGCACCAGATCGGGCGCGCCGAGGCAGCCCAGTTCCTCGTCATAGGAGAAGCACAGATGCACCGGCGTCGCGGTGGCCGCCCGCTTGAAGGCGCCCACCTGCGCCAGCACGACGGCGAGGAAGCCCTTCATGTCGGAGGCGCCGCGCCCATGGAGGCGGCCATTGCGGATGTCGGCGCGGAACGGGTCGCTCGCCCAGTCCTGTCCCGCCACCGGCACCACGTCGGTATGGGCGGAGAGCGCGATGCCGGGCCGCTCGGTTGGGCCGATCGTGGCGATCAGCGAGGCCTTGTCGCCGGCTTCATTCGGGATGAGCCGGCTGGCGATGCCGTGGCGTTCGAGATGATCGGCGATGAAATGGATGATCGGCAGGTTCGTGCCGGCGCTGACCGAGGCAAAGGCGATGAGCCGGCCCAGCAGGTCGATGACGTCACCGTCCGCCGCGCCGGACGCGCGCCCTGCCAGACCCTGCGCCCGCGCCCCGCTCGGCATGCGTCAGGCGACCTCCAGCTTGTGATAGGCGCGGTTGGAATAGACCAGCGGCTTGGCCGCATCGCTCGCCAGCGCGAGCACCTCGCCGGCTATGATGTGATGCGTGCCGAACTCGAACATGCCGGCGATGCGGCAGTCGAAGCGGCACAGCGCGCCCATCAGCACCGGTGCGCCGGTGTGCAGCCGCTCCCATTCGGCTACCGCGAAGCGGTCATCGGCCAGTTCCGGGATCAGGCCGGCGAAGCTGTCGGCCACCCGGTGCTGGCCATGCGCGAGGATGTTGGCGGCGAACACGCCGTTGGCGATCAGCGTCGGCAGGGTACGGCTGCCCTTGTTGAGGCAGAACAGCACCGAGGGCGGTTCCATCGACAGCGAGCAGAGCGAGGAGACGGTGACGCCCGCCCGTCCCGCCTCGCCGTCCGTGGTGACCACGGTCACGCCGGAGGCCGTGCGGCCCATGGCTTCGCGAAACAGGGCGATGTCGATCACGCTCATTTTCCCGTTCCCATCACCTGGTCCGACAGGCCGGCCGCCTTGCGCACGAAGTCGAGCGGGCCGGAAAAGTCGAAGGCGTTGTACACCGCATTGAGATGGTTGAAATGCGGTGCCTGCGCAAACTGCACGAAGGTCAGGCGATGGCCGGCATAATCGGAATTGAGCAGGTCGCGGGCGAAGGCGAGCAACTTGCGCCGGTCCTCGGATTCCCACTGCTTGTTCAGCGAGTAGAACTTCTTCAGCCACTCGCCCGAGCCTTCCGCCGCGAAGGCGGCGGCGTTCGGTGTGACGCAGATCTGCCCGCCGCACAATTCGCGGGCGATGTGCATCATCGCCGGCAGGTTGGCGCAGGCATGGATGCGCCCGGCATAGAGCATCGACTGGTTGGGCATCAGCAGCCCGCCCGGGCTCTTCTCCGCCAGCGTGATCGCGGCGGTGAGGTGGGCATTGATGCCCTCGCGGTAGCACACGAGATCGGCGAGCTTCTCGCGCACCGACTGCAGCTTTTCGAGGCCGGTCTGCCGGGCGTTGAACATCGCCGCGCCGATCATCATGTCGGCGACGTAGAGCAGGCGGTGCACATAGGGGAAGGCCGAGTAGCGGTGCAGCGTCGCGCGCACGAACTGCGCCGCCTTGGTGTGGCGATAGAAGAACACATTCTCCCAGGGGATGAGCACATTGTCGAAGATGACCAGCGATTCCACCTCGTCGAACTTGTTGGCGAGCGGGTAATCCCTGGGGTTGGTGCGCCCGGCGAAGGAGGAGCGGCAGATCTGCCGCACGCCCGGCGCGCCCATCTCGATGATGCCGCCCACCGCGTAGTCGGACAGCGTCTCGTTGGTCCACGCGCCGACGGTGGGCTTGAGGAAGGCCTGGTCGGCATAGGCCGCGGCGGTCTCGTATTTGGCGCCGCGGATGATGATGCCCGCGTCGGTCTCCTTCACGACATGCACCATCATGTCGGGATCCTGATCCTGCGGGGCGAGGGAACGGTCGCCCTTGGGATCGGTATTGGCCGAGACGTGGAAAATGTCGTTGTCGAAGATGTTCTGCACATGCCGGTCGACATTGTCGGCGAAGCGGGGATCGAACTCCGCCAGCACGTCGCGCCCGTCCATGAGTGACCAGACTTCGCCGATCGTCTCGTCGCCGACGCGGGTCACGACGCCGCCAATGTCCTGCATCACGGCGTCGACGGCGGCGATCTTGTCGCTCCAGTCCTTCGTCTCGCGCGGCGGCTTGTAGAAGATCGTGTTGCGCTTGTTGTCCTCGACATAGGTGAGGCGGTCCTGGTAGCGCGCCTCATGGGCCATGTCGTACATGCGCGCCCGCACGTCGACGATCGGCTTGAAGGCGGGGTGCTGGGTGACGTCCTTTACCCGCTCGCCGTCCATCCAGATCTCGCGGCCGTCCTGGAGACCCTGCCGGTACGCGTCGCCTGTGCGGATCATGCGGTGCTCCCTTTTCCTCTCAGGAAATATTGCGCTTTCCCCATGGATCGATAAAATATTATCGTTCGTTCCTCGAAATAGAAAATTCTGATGCGAGATAGAGAATTCGGATGAATGTCTCCCTCCGCGCGCTGCGCTACGTGGTGACAACCGCCGATTTCGGCAATCTGACCGAGGCCGCGCGGCACCTCAACGTCTCGCAGCCCTCGATCTCGGCCGCGATCGCGCAGTTCGAGGCGGAGTGCGGCGTGCAGCTCTTCGTGCGCCACCATGCCAGGGGCGTCACCACCACCATGGCCGGCACCCGCATCATCAACGAGGCGCGGCTGCTGCTGAACCATGCGCGGGATTTCGGCCAGAACGCGCGGGCGATGGCCGACGAGGTGCGCGGCGAGATCGCGGTGGGCTGCTTCTGGACCGCCGCCACCCATTTCATGCCGGGCCTGCTCACGCGCTTCGCGCAGAGCCATCCCGGCATCACGGTGCGCCTCGACGAGGGCGACCAGCAGCAGATCCTCGACGCGCTGGTGTCGGGGCGCACCGAACTCGCCCTGTCCTACGAGTTCGCGCGGCCGGAGGAAGTGGTGGCCGAGCCGCTCGCCGAACTGCCGCCCTATGCCGTGCTCCCCGCCGACCATCGGCTCGCGCGGCGCGAGCGCATCAGCCTCGCGGAGCTGGCCGGCGAGCCCTTCATCCTGCTCGATCTGCCGCATTCGCGGGACTATTTCATGAGCCTGTTCCGTGCGGCCGGGGTGGAGCCGCAGATCGCCTTCCGCTCGCGGGTTTATGAGCTGACGCGCGGGCTGGTCGGCCAGGGTCGGGGCTACACCATCCAGAACGTGCTGCCGCGCACGCAGATCACCCATGATGGCGGGCGCGTTGCCGCCGTGCCGCTGACCGACCGGCTGGAGCCGGTGCGCCTTGTCAGCCTCAAGCTGCGGCGGCAGGCGCCGCGCCCGGCGGTGGAAGTGTTCGCCCGCCATCTCGCGGCAGCCTTCGCGCCGGGCGGGCTGTTCGAGCCGGGCACGCTCTCGCCGCGCACCACGGTGCGCTGAATCGGCCGGCGTTTTACTGGCAGGAAACAGCCGCCACCGGTACAAGGTGGCGACACCGGGCCTTTCAGGCTATCAGGCCGGTCCCGGTGGGGAGCGAGAGGGAGGCGCGCGATGAGCCGCGAGGCGCTGGTTTTCTACAGCCCGGTCGATGATGCGACGGCGTGGCGCGAGGCGCTGACCGCCGAGCTTCCCGATCTCGATTTCCGCGTCGACCCCGAGGTGGGAGACCCCAGCGATATCCGCTATGCCCTGGTCTGGGTGCCGCCGCGCGGCTTCTTCGCGCGCTTTCCCAATCTTCAGCTCGTCACCAATCTGGGCGCCGGCGTCGACGCGCTGCTCGGGCGGGACGATCTGGTGCCGGTGAAGTTTTCCCGCCTCAACGACCCCGGCATGACCGCGATGATGACGAGCTATGTCGTCTTCGCCGTCACCCGCTACGCCCGCGATATCCCGGTATTCGAGCGGGCCAAGCGGCGCGGGGAATGGGAATATGTCCATCCGCGCCCGCTGGCCGACATCAAGGTCGCGGTGCTGGGACTGGGAGAACTCGGCGCGCCGGCGGCGCGGGCGCTGGCCGGCATGGGCTACACCGTCACCGGCTGGTCGCGCTCGCCCAAGGAAATTGCCGGCGTGGCGTCGGAGACCGGCCGCGCGGGGCTGGAGCGTGTGCTCGCGGATAACGAGATCATCGTCAGCCTGCTGCCGCTGACGCCGGATCTGCGCGGCATTCTGGGCGCGCGGGAATTCGCGCTGATGCCGAAGGGCGCGAAATTCATCAATGCCTCGCGCGGCGCGGTGGTCGACGAGGCAGCGCTGATCGCCGCCCTGCGCACGGGCCATGTCGCCGAGGCGACGCTGGATGTGTTCGAGACCGAGCCGCTGCCGCCCGATCATCCCTTCTGGACGCTCGACAATGTGCTGATCACCCCGCATCTCGCCAGTATCACCGTGCCGAAGCTGGCCGCGCGCGACGTGGCGCAGAGCATCCGCCGGATGCGGCAGGGGCTGGCGCCGCTGCACCAGGTCGATCCCGCCCGCGGCTACTGATCCGCCGGCCGACCCGAAGGGGCCGCGTCGCCCGCATTCGGGGCGTCGGCATTCGGGACGTCGACTTGCGGGACGTCGACTTGCGGGGCCACCGCCAGCAGGTCCGTAGCCAGCAGGTCTCGCGCATCGGTCGGGCGGTGGAACAGGAAGCCCTGGTACATCATCGCGCCGAGTTCGCGCAGCTTGGTGAGCTGGATCTCCTCCTCCACCCCTTCGGCGACCAGTTCGAGGCCGAGCGTGCGGGCGATGGAGATGGCCGCCATCATGAGCGCCTTGTCGATCGGGTCGCTCAGCAGGTCGCGGGTCACGCTCCAGTCGATCTTGATGCCATCGACCGGCAGGCGCTTCAGCGCCTCGAACGAATTGTAGCCATTGCCGAAATCGTCGAGATAGACATAGATCCCGCGCGCGCGCAGATCGGTGAGAAAGCGCGCGATCTCGGCAATGTCGTCAATTCCCTCGCTTTCCGTCACCTCGATGCGGAAGGCGCTTTCCACGCCCGGATGCAGGTCCAGCAGGTCCATCAGGCTGCGCTGGAAGGCCGGGTCGGTCAGCGAGCGGGCACCGATATTGGCGGAGACATAGTGGCCGGCGCCGCGCTCGATGAGATGGATCGCCAGATCCACCACATGCCGGCAGACCCAGCTATCGATCCGGCCCATCAGCCCGAGCCGCTGGGCTGCCGGCAGGAATTCCGCCGGCTGGCAATAGGTGCCGTTCTCGTCCACCAGCCGGATCAGCGCCTCATAGCCGAGCGGCCGGAGGTCGGCATCGACGATGGCCTGCAAATGCAGGTGGAAGCGGCCCAGCTCGAAACCGAGCCGGATTCGCTCCGCCCAGCTGAGCCGCTGGCGGGTGTTGCTCACCTTGGGGTCGCCGAGATCGTAGAGCTGCACGCGGTCACGGCCGGATTCCTTGGCGACATAGCAGGCAGTGTCGGCGGCCGCGATCAGGCTGGAGACGGTCTTCGCATTGCCGTTGCCCCGCACAAGGCCGATGCTGAGCCCGAGCGTGAAGGCCCGGCCGCTCACGTGGAACGGACTTTCGCGCACGGTCGTGTTGAGCCGGCGGGCAATGCGCAGCGCATCGCTCTCCTCGATATTGCTGAGCACCAGGGCGAACTCGTCGCCGCCGACCCGCGCCAGCATGTCGTCGCTGCGCAGCTGGGCGCGCAGGACATGGGAGAGCTCGCGCAGCACCTCGTCGGCGGCCGCGTGACCCACGGCATCGTTGACGCCCTTGAAGTGATCGATGTCGATCATGCCGACCCAGAGACTGCGCGGCTCGCCGTCGCGCAGATACTGGTTGAGCCGCTCCTCCAGCGCGAAGCGGTTGGGCAGACCGGTGAGCAGGTCGCTGCGCGCCTGCATGGCGACGAGGCGGGCGAATTCCGCCAGCGCCTCGCTCTGCTGGCGCAGCTGCTCGCGCATGGTGATCAGTTCGCTCTCGCGCCGCTTCTGCGCGGTGAGGTCGGCCCAGATGCCGACCGCGCGGCCCGTGCCCATCCGCCGCAGGCTGGCCAGCATCCAGCGCCCGTCGCGCAGGGGCACCTCCGCGTGATGTTCGCGGGCGTCGAGCAATTGCACGAGAACGTTGTCGGCGATGGCCTCGTCGACCTCGTCCGCGAACATGCCCCGGCGGCGCGCCTCGACGATGCGTTCGGAAAGTGCGCTGCCCACCGCGAGGTCGACGCCCACCTCGGCGAAGCGGCGGCGCATGCCGTCATTGGCGAGCAGGATGCGGTTCTCGGCATCGAGCAGCACGAAGCCCTCGCCGACACCGTCGATCGCCTCCAGCAGCTGGGCCTCGGCGGCCTTCAGCCGGGTTATGTCGCTCCACACGCAGATCGTGCCGCCATCGGGGGTGCGACTTTCGCGCACCTGCACCCAGCCGCCGTTCTGCAGTGGAATGTCGAAGGGTTTGCCATCGGCCGCCGCATGGTGGCGCATGCGTTCGGCGATCGCGTCATCGCCTCGCGGCTCACGGGAGGCGCCGTCCGGCACCGAGGCGAGGGCGAAGAAGCTGAGGCCGTGCAGGTCGCCAAGCGGCTCAAGAAGAGGGAACAGTTCCAGAAAGCGGCGATTATGGGCAACCAGCCGGTCCTGGGCATCGAACAGTGCGAAGCCATCGGCCATGGCGTCGATCGCCGCCATCCACCGGCTCCGCTCGCGGCCGTCCGCCGTGTCGTCCGCACGCGGCGATCCAGCATATGACCGGTTCGGATGTCCAGTATTCATTATACCCGCCTTGGTCCGCCCACCCTCTACCTCGCATGTCGTATTCAGCAACATGGCGAGACATTATCCGTTCACCCAGGGATACAAGCACCCAGCGTTCACGCGGCCGTGCATTTCAGTATTATTCTGCGGCAGGAGCAAGCCATCAACCATAAATGATTTGAAAATAAGTCAATAACGTTTCCAGTTTCAAAGTATCAGGCAGGAGGATGTGCGGATGAGGGCGGAGGACGGCCTTCGGCGCGGGTGGGCGCGCTGGGCGATGATCGGCGCTGGCGCCGTGGCGGTCGCCGCGACGATCGGCCTGTGGGCGCGTCACGGTGCCGCCGTTTTCTTCGACATGGTGACGGCCGGCTTCGCCTATTGCTTCTGAGGTGCCGCCGTCCCGCGCTCCCGTGAGGTCTCGCCCGTCATGATGCAACGCCGTGTTCTCGTGCTTCTCGCTGTCTTCGTCATCGGTGCCGTGGCGATGGTGGCGGGCGCTCTGGCTCTGCTGCCGCGCGGTGCCGCGCCGGTGGCGAGCGCCAGTGGCGTTGGCGGGCCGTTCCAGCTGGTCGACCAGGACGGTCGCGCCGTGACGCAGGCCGATTTCGCGGGCGAGCCATTTCTCGTGTTCTTCGGCTTCACCCATTGCCCCGATGTGTGCCCGACGGCGCTCTACGACCTGTCGCAGTTGTTCGAGGCGTTGGGGCCGGATGCCGACAAGGTTCGCGGCCTGTTTGTGACCGTCGATCCCGAGCGCGACACGCCTGACGTGATGAAGTCCTATCTCGGCAGCTTCGATGCCCGCATCCGCGGCCTTTCGGGATCGCCCGAGCAGGTTGCGGCGATCATCCGCGCCTACCGCGTCTATGCCAAGAAAGTGCCGACCAGCGACGGCGACTACACGATGGACCACACCGCCATCGTCTATCTCATGGGCAAGGACGGCAGCTTCATCGCGCCGTTCAACCTCAAGCGCCCCCCCGAGGAGGCGGCCGCCGACCTGCGGCGCTATCTCTAGGGCGCTTTCGAGCGAGGTGCAGGCGCCGGCGCGGCAGCCGCGCCAGCCCGTGATCGGTCTTCTCCCAGAGCTGCGGATCGGTAACGAGCTGGATCGCCGCGCGCCAGGCCGCCAGCGACATCATCAGCCAATAGGCCGGCACCAGCGGCAGCACGCGCCAGAGGCCGCTCAGCCGCCGCCGCCGCATGCCGATGGCGGTGCAGAGCAGGGCGCTCGAATAGCCGATTCCGAACACCCCGATGCCCAGCCCCTCGACCGCGACCCGCGAAAGCTCGTCGGGATGCGGGCGGCCGAAGGCGAGGTCGCCGATGAGCACGGCGAGGAAGAAGGGGTGCACCAGCGCCGCCGCCAGCCCGCCGCCCATGAGGCAGACGAAGGCCGCGCCGCCGCCGGGCCCCGCCTCGCGCAGCAGGGCGAACGGGCGGCGCCCATGCACCAGCAGGGTCTGCATCCACCTCTTGCAGCAAGGGAATATTCTCAAGCAGCATCAAAACGCTAGCGTTTCCCGTGGCTTCCGTCAAGCTCGACTGCTATGGGAATGTGCTCAGGGAATGGCTGGTCGACGGTGGCTGATGAAGGGCCTATCCAAGCGCAAAGGCTCCGATAACTGGCAGGGGTGGTTCCGCATCCCAGAGGCGCTTTGGAAGCGGCGAGGGGACCTTGTTGCCCTGGGCGTGGCCGATCTCGGGAAAAGTCAGGAGTTCAGAAAGTCCCTTGAGTCCGGTGACCGTGAAGAAGCGGCGCGGCGCTACCGGCTGGCACTTGATGCCTGGGACCGGAAGATGGACGCGTGGACAACGCTCCTCGCCAACGGCCCCACGAAGCTCACCCATAGGCAACGGGTGGCGCTTGCGGCGGACTATGCGAGGGCATTCCTCGCCCGGCACGAAGACGAGCCCTTTGACGCACCAGCTTCGCCTCGCATCCCCCACGTGCCCCACGATGGCGACAGGCGGGCGTCTGCCGTCTCCCGGTTGCCGGCCGATGAGCGACGCACGTTTCTGGCGGACCTGAAGGCCTATCGGGAGGCCAGAGAGGAGGCGGAGCGCGGGCACCGGGCGGTTGCCTTGGTTGACGCCTATCCCGTCCTACGCGCCAACCTTGGGCCGGACTTCGCGTCGGCGCTGGAGTCTATGCACGGGGCGGACACCACGACAGTCCTCGGGGCTCAAGGGCTCCATGTCGACGCGGAGACGCGGCGGCTGATGAACCTTGAGATGACCAGCCTCATGGGAGAGGTCCAGCGCGGCCTTGAGGCGAGGCGTGACGGCGACTATCGGCCGGTGGAGCGGCTCGGGGCGGCGCCCACCTTCAGCCCGCCAGTGCCAGCCCCAAGCCCGGCGCCCATCCTCACGTTGGAGGCCTTGCTAGACCACAAAGCCACCACTCGAACCATCAAAGCCAAGACGGTGGGGCGCACTCGGTCTCACCTCAGGAAGTTCGCCGCGTTCATCGGACATGACGACGCCCGCAAAGTCACCAAGGATGATGTCCGGCGGTGGCGTGATGCTCTCATTAGCGGTGGCGAGTTGGCGACACACACCATCTCCGAAAGATATCTCTCCTCGCTCAGTTCGGTGCTTGAGCATGGCGTGAGGGAGTTCGACCTGCCTGCCAACGTGGCGACAGGCATTAAGGACAATCGCAAGGTCGCCACGAAGGGGGCGAGGGAATATTCACCAGAGCAAGCCACCGAGATACTCACGGCAACCTTCCAAGGCTCCACCAAGGACATCTCGGCGCCGCACCGCAGGGCCATCTTCTGGGTTCCGTGGATCATGGCCTATACGGGTCTCAGGGTCCGCGAGGTAACGCAGTTCCGGGCGAGGCACCTCAAGGAAGACAACGGGACCCCCTATCTCCTCATCACGCCAGAGGACGGCAGCACAAAGAGCGGGAAGGCGTGGATGGTCGGAATTCACCAGCACCTTATCGACCTGGGCTTGCTGGAGTTCTTGAAGTCGCTCCGTGGCGGACCAGCGTTCTATGAGCCCTATCCTAGCGGGACCAACCTCAAGGCTCTGGAGGGACGGCACCGGGCTGAAGACGCGGCCGTGAGGGTCGGCAACTGGGTCACTGATGAGGTCGGCATCGTGGCGCCGCTAGGTCGCCCTAACCATGCGTGGCGCCATCTGTTCACAACCAGAAGCCGCCAGTTCGACATGAGCAAAGAGGCGAGGGATTTTATGATGGGCAGCGGGGCGGGTGATGCGCGGGAAGGCTATGGCGATTGGCCACCGGAGAGGTTGGCGAAGGAGATTAACAAGCTGCCCCGCTTTCCGGTGAAGGACACGGGGTGGCGGCCTTGAGCCGCATAGAGTCCGCGCCGGCATGCGCAGGGTTGAATGTGGGCGAGGAAAGGTCTATGATAGAAACATCGAGTAATTTTATATAGCGCATATTCGTATTGTTTAGCTTGTGTCTATATTGAATTTTTTAGTTCTTAACAATAGGGAACGTAACTCTTATGTCAAACTTTAAAATAATGGCTATAAACAATCTTCTGAGTGTTATGTCTGAAATCCGATTTCAGCGAAGCCTTCTGGCTAGTGGAAAACTGCGGACTGGTGAATACGCACCAAAATTTCGAGATACAACTATTGATGACATTATCGAATTGGACAGCCGGTTAAGAGAGTATCACGCGGAAGTCATAAAGTTGGGCGCCAATCGCTAAGCTGCGTGTCCTGGCGGGCTTTCGCTAACATCATAGTCGGGCGCGTCCTACCTTATGTCGGATGCCCTAACTCCCCCTGCGGCGGGCGCTCGATCTCTCGTGGCGCTGCGGCGTTTTGCGGTGGGGCAATGCGATCCATTGGCCCCGGATCGGATTGGCGTCCCTATGTTTCACGCCTCGCCCTCCCGCTTGGCCAACCTCGACAGGGTGCTCCGGGACGCTCCCGTGGCGGCGATGATGCTGGACCAGCTCTGACCCGCCTTGAGCATCTTCTGGATGGCGGCATTGCGCTGCGTATCCTCAGGGCGCCCCTTGTACCGGCCTTCGGTCTTGGCCTTCACGATGCCCTGCGCCTGTCTCCTGCGCCGGTCCTCATAGTCCTTGCGCGCAATTGCCGCGAGCATATCCAGCATCATCCCGTTGAGTGCGTCCAGCATGCGGGCCGTGAAGTCGTCCCCTTGGTTCGTCATCATCATGTGCGACGTGGGGAGGTCCAGCGCTACCACCCTCACGCGGCGCTGGCGGATTTCGTCCTTGAGCCGCTCCCAGTCGGTGGCGTTGAGCCGAGACAAGCGGTCCACCTGCTCAATGAGGAGGATGTCGCCCGGCTGGCAGTCCCCCAGCAAGCGGAACAGCTCGGGGCGGGCGAGGCTGGCACCGCTCTCGTTCTCCACGTAGGTGGCGGCGATCTTCAAGCGCCGCTCCTTGGCGAAGGCTTCAAGGTCTGCCTTGGCGCGGCTGGCGTCTTGCTCTCGGGTGCTGGCGCGAAGATAGGCTCTTACGAACATGGCGATAGAGACCTTGGGTTGATCGAGCCTCAGGCACAGGCCCTCAGTTCGTTTTGCATGGTCTGATATCATTCGGTTCGCTATGGGTTGTCAAGGGGCATTTATCGAACCGTCCGCAGACCAGTTCGTAAAGGGCATACCCAAATGGTCATAGCTTGGTGAGGCGGAGGCACCGTCTCCTCCCCGCCATGGACCTGATGCCCAGACCAGAGCCCCGAGACACTGACCCAAGGCCCGACCCCGAGGCACTGACCCCGAAGATGACCGCGCGGGAGGGGTGCCCCGGTGTCTGCTGCGGGGCCGGGCACTGTGATCGAGGACGGAGCCAGATGCCCCTGGGGGTGGAGGGGGGGAAGCCCTGCGTCGCCACGTTCTCTCGATGTGTCGCGTGATCGACCCCTAGGGTATCCGGGAGGATGGGCTTCAAGCGGACTGGGAGGCGGAGGGAGAGGCCACGCCTTCATCCCCAGCGACCTCAAGTCCCCCACGATAAGCCGGACATGGAGCCCCGCGCGGGGCCGGACGTGGTGCCAAACTCAAGGCATGCGGCCTCATGGCATGGACCCCTTGGACATCTGGGAGGAGCATCAGGCCGTGCTTGGAGGCGAGGCATCAGGGCTGCGTGAGGCGAGGCATCTGGGGTGGGACAGGGGGCGCGAGGCATGACAGGAGGGCGGGCAGGAGGCGCGAGGCGGGCGTCTGTCGTCAAGGTAACTGGGAGGGGAGGGCTTGGAGTGTCTGGGGAGGGTTAGGCTCCGCCTCATCACCCATGGCTTGATGGCCTGCCTTGAGCCCCATCTGTTCGGTGAAGGCTTCATGGTCACCTTGAGCATTAATGCCTCCTCCCGCCCCGCCTCTCCTCCAGTCTACCGAAGGTATGGCATCAAGGCGCCACTGAGGATGATGGGTCTGAGGCTAATCGCTCTAAGTCTCGGGGCATATTGCCGGGCTTAGAGCCACCTTCTTGAGAGGGCAGGGAGGGACACATGGAGACCAATAGTGGCCACTTCCCCCGAGAGGCGGACTTATCGCCCGCCCCGATGCACGTCCGTTTCGATGGTGATGATGTCGTGGTGCTCGGGAACTTCACCCGCCTTTAGGTCGACTCCATGGTTCGGGTGATAGTCCCCGGCTGCTCTCTGCATCCCTGTTCGCACCAGTTCGGCCTGCCAGAACTCCTTGAAGGGGCCACGCTCCAAGCGTTCACCCATGCTGCGGACACGCGCCCACCACCTGCCGCTTCGGTCCTGATGCACGCCCGTGCGGCCCGACTTGTTGCGGACATTGCGCCGCTGGTTCCGTGCGTTCTCCTCTGGCGTCGCCTCTCGAAGATTCTCCCAGCGGTTGTTGCTGGTATCGTGGTCTATATGGTCGATGTGGTGAGCGGGCCAAGCACCCGTTTGCATCAGCCAGATGAGGCGGTGCACCCAGATGAATTTGCCGGCGATGTTAACCTTTCGGTATCCGGCAGGGTGGTCGCTCCCGGCAGGCTTACCTGCCCACAAGGCGTTTCTGCTAGCCCAAGCCCCATCCGTCTTGAACCACTTTCGGTCTCGCCATCGCCACGTCAGTACGCCCGTGTCGGGATCGTATTCCAGAAGCTCCCGCGCGATGTCGGCCGTAAGCTCGGGGGTGGCGAGGCGCGTTGCCTCACTCATTGCATTCTCCTTCTCGATTGACTTGGGGTGTCGGCCCTACGTCGCGGGACGGACGATGGGCTTTTCGACGACAGGGAGGGCCGTCCCGAGCACCTGCTTCGAGACTGCTTGCATCGCCCTCATGGCCACGGACTTGTCGAACTGGCGGACCTGAAGTCCGTCATGGAGAGGCATAGCGGGGATACCCTGCCGTTCCAGCTCCAGAAGCGCGGATATGAGGATGCGGCTTTCAGCTGCCATCAGTTCCACGCCAACGTCGGACCCAAAGCATGACGCAATGGCGGGGTGGCGGTGGGCCATCGCAGCAACAAGCCGCCTCGCATCCCATCCCTCAGGTAGTGCGTCCCTCAGTTCTGGCGACAACCTCTGCATCGGGCTGGATCTGGAGAGCATTGACAACATGGCCAGCTTTGCGCCCGCCCGGTGACGCTCAAGACCCGAAATGTCGTATGGGTCGCCATCAGGCAGTCGTCCGGTCACTCGAAGGTACGCGAGCGTCGCGAACATGGCCTGAAAGTCGAGGTCGGCTATATCCTCTCCTTCAATCTTGATGAGGTGGCGTTCAGCCCTCGGGGTGTTCATCCACCAAGCGCCTTGAAGCCGGCCATTCAGTTCCCAGACGTGGGGGGCCTGTGGTGTGCGAAGCAGGAACCGGCGGTGGAGCGCGAGGGGAGCTTGCTGTTCCCCGGCCTTGGTCATCCTCACCCCGCTGAGGAAGGCGTTGATCCGCTCCACCTCGCCCCTGAGACGACGGGTCTCCTCGGTGTCGTCATAGTGGATGAGGACCTTGGGCGGAGGCTCGTTACCGAAGGGCTTCTCGCCAGTGCGAGCCACCAACCAAAGCCGTTCCCCGCCGTCTTCCCGTCCGATGTCACGGAGCCTGACCCCGTGTGCCGCCAGTCGAGAGATGAAGTCAGGCGATGGCTCAATCGTCGTCACCAGCCTCTTGAAGACATGCGGATGCCGGACAAGGAGGCCAAGTTCAGCCAGTTCCTCCACAATCGCTCCAAGGTGCCGCTGTGGGTAGTCTTGCCGCTCGTACCGTGTGGGCCTGGTTTTGCCGGTGCTAACCGCAAGTCGACCATCAGTCGCCGCATGGGGCGACAGGGCTAGCAAGGCGAGATTTGCCACCACATTGCCGACAACCTGCTCCCTCCGCTCCGCAGCATCCCGGCGAGATGGCGTGATGTCAGACGTGATGCCATCCACAAGGGCACGGAGGGCGTCGCCGCTTGAGGTCAACCACGGGTCGAGGAAGACGGCCTCGGGTGGCTTGGTGATGGTGGGCTTGTGGTCATGCCATGGGTCGGACGTGTGGCCGGGCTCGTGGTGAGGCGCGGTCATGGCGCCCTACCCGCGCGCACTGCCGCCAGTGTCTCCTCTATTGCCGTGTGGTCGATGGCGTGGGTGACACACTCCAGCACCTTCTCACCAAGGATGACCATGGCCCGGCCCTGCGATCTGACGTAGCGCGTCTTGAGGTCGATCCCTCGCACTTGCCAGTTGGTGCCCGAGACTCCGTGAAGCCGCTTCAAGACGCGTGAGACTTGCATCGGCACCCAATTAGGCCAGCCATATGGTCCCACTTCGCGATGCAGGGAGCGGACGGCGAGGACGATTTCCATAATGGTCTCCGGTGGCGTGCCGACCTCATGGAGTTTCGCGAGCACCGAACGGGCCTTCTCCTGAGGCGACGCGGCTGCATGGTAATCGGCAGTGAGCGACCGCCCCTGAGACGACATCAGACCCACCAACCTCCCCACGACCATCACCACGCTGAGGTCCTGCCGATGTCGTGCGATCCACCGGCGGGCGGCTTTTCGGAACGGCGCTAGTTCGCTCGCCAGATAGCTAGGCCGTGTGGTGTTCCCGTGCCTACGGAGATGGTTGAGGTGTGGGCGGCAATACTCGGCTGAAAGCCCCTTGCTCTGAGACCGCGCTGTTAGTCGCTCACAGCCGGGCACGATGCACTCCTCAGGCCCATCGGGGTGCGGGGCTCTGGCTCTCTGCTTCACGTCCTGTGCCGCCGCCCGCCTCGCATTGCGGGAGGTCAAGGGGATGCCTCCTCGGGGACCGGTGTGGGCGAGTTGAGGAAGGGACGGGTCGTCGTCCTGCTGGGCTTCGTCAGCATGGCGTATCCTTTTCATGATGCCGGATTGAAGGGGGGGCAGGTCATCCCCACCCCTCTATGTGTCGACCAATGGTTCAGCCGGCGAACGACTATCGCGGGGTCAGTGCTTGAAGCAGCGTCCTCGCGCCCGGCTCCCCGTTATTCCGCTCGCGGCGGTTCTTGATGATGGCTCCAGCCGCCTCCCTCTGTCGTGCCATGACGAGAGGCCCGAGGTCTTCCCGGTACTTGGAGATGAGCACTTTGCGGGCGGACGTGCGATATTCACTGACGAGGCGGGCGATGGCGTTGAGCCGAGTCCCCTTCACTCCCGGATCACCGTCAGGTAGGTCCTGAAAGGCGGTGGACTTGATGAGCTTCGCCACGACCTGCTTGAGGGGTTTCTGACCGGGGAGATGCCCGGACAGCTCCTGGAACCTCTCGTAGGCATTGCGCCCGTCCTTGAGCGTGATGTCGCGCAGGTCGACACCCTCGAAGTTGGGCGCGGGCTTGCCGAGAGACTGACCTGTCTGGAGGGCAATGCGGTTCATCTCGGCGTCAACCACATCGTGGTCCTGATGCCCGGACAGTCCGATGTTCACCAGCATGGGGTCGCCCCACACGTCCAGCTTCATGGGCAGGGTATCGGAGAGGCCGGGCACCCCCTTGATCATCCCATCGACGAAGCCCCGAGCCTCCCTTAGGTAGGGGTCCGGGTTGACGCCACGAAGGAGGGACGAGAATGGCAACATCGCGCCCGCCGTCTGACCCATTGTGTTGGGAAGTTTGTTCTCCGGGTCTGAGAACGCGTCGAAGGCACGCTTGGCGTTGATGAGGGCGGACTTCTCCCAGAGGTTCTTGGCGAGGGACACCACGACAGCCTGAGCCGCCTGCGAATAGTCCTTGTCGGGGTTGGCGACCATCAGTTCCACGATGTCGGCAACAAGGCCAATTGCAGTGCCATAGGGGTCGAGGCGCCCATACTGGACATAGGCCGTGTTACCGTCCTCATCCGTGACGGGCATGGAGTAGGGACGCCAGCCGGTCTCCAGCATCGCCTTCTTGGCCTCGGGGTTGGAGGGGCCTCCTCCTGTCACCTGACCCGAGAGGGCGAGATGCGCCGCCACGCCAGCGAACAGGGAGCCGAGGGCCATCTGCCCCATGGCCTGTGCCTGGGCCTGCACCCCGTTGGCGCCCATGATGTCCAGCTTGAACTCGTGCTGAAGCATGTTGATGCCGGGGGTCAGCTTGATGCCATAGCGCAGGGCATTGGTGGGCGTCTTGATGAAGGGCATGAGGATGCCCAGCGGCTTGACGGTCGCGCGGTAGTCCGACAGACCCTTTCCGAGGCTACCCATGTCCCACAGCGTGGGGTGGTCGAGGTCCTGCTGGAAGGTGGTGATGCGCGACTCTCGAAGCGCGGCGGAGTCAAGGGCCTGACCCGTGTCGGCATCGATAGCCTTGTTGAGAGCCGCCTGCACGTAGTCCTTGAAGGCTTGACCTGTGAGGCCCGCGTCGCCCGCCTCCACCGCCGCACGTGATTGCACCACGGATCGATACCTGAGCTGCTGGAACAGTTCGTCCGTGGCTCCAGTCGCCCGAGTAGGCATACCAACGAGGTTGCGGTAGGTTGCGGCCTGCCATGCGTTCTGCACCACGCCCCAAACGCTGGTGGTGGGCTTCCAGACGATGGGCTGGATGCGGGTACCGGCAGACTCAGAGGTCATAGCCTCGATACCGTGAGGCGACAGGATGGAGTCGCCGCGAAGGAACGCCTCCACGGCATGCGAGAAGCCGTCATAGAGCGAAGACACCGTATAGGCGTACTCACGCTTGGCCTGCTTGGCGAGGGCGCTAAGCTCCGCCCTCTTGCCGGGGTCACGGGTGACAAGTCGCAGAGCGGCAGACCCGAACAGCTTCTCGGTGGGCCGTGCGAGGGTCATCAGGGCATTGGACGTGGCGTTGATGGTGTGGGTGGGCCACAGCCACAGGAGGCCGTTCACCGTGTGGAACTGCATCTCGGCCAGCACCCGTTTCCCCCAGGTCGGGCTCGCCAGCTTTATCAGCTTGGAGGGGTCGCCGTCCGCCTTCGCCATAATAGCGGCTAGTGACTCCGGCGAGAAATCCTTGAGTGCGGCGATGTTGGCGGCGCTGTCTTTGAAGTCCGACCGAAGCCGACGCAAGCCCCGCCCCATGTTGCTGGCGATGGAGAGGCCATGAGCCGCCACGTCTGCCGCCGCAGCTACTCGACGGGTCATCTCCGCCATAGCCATACTCGCATCACCCCCGAACTCATCAAGGTTGCCGAGCTGGATTTGCTTGAACAGGTGGTCAGCATCCGCGAACATCTTGGAGCTGATGCGCATGGCCGCCTCCATGTGCGGGACGGACTGCACGGCTGCCGCGCCCGCCTCCCGGATGGAGCCCAGTACGAAGTCCGGGTCCATGTTGTAGGCTCGGGCGAACTCCTCGCCCAACTTGGTGGCCTTGGCGTCGGTCAGGACGGCCCCGCCCTTGGCCGTATCGTATTGTTCCTTCAGGACCTCCGCCGTGCGGTTCATGAGGGCCTGCGAGTCGTCCGTCGTCCATATGCGCTGCCACGGAATGTGCAGGTTGGCGTCGAACTCGTGGCCCGCATCCTCGGCAGCATCACGAGACCCGTATTTGATGACAGCCTCTTGGTCCGCCTCCGTCCTCGCCATGATCTCCTTGAGCTTGTCATCGGGCATGTCTGACCACGGACGGCTCTTGGCCCCGGCCCCACCGCCTTCCCCGGCCTTGGAGTAGACAGCATCGGGGGCGGGCTCGGGGGGTATAGCGGCGCTTTCTTCGGCCGATGCCTTGGCGCCCGGCTTGACGTTGTCATTCACCGGCCCATTGCTGGGGAGCTTTGAGGCGTCAATCTGGGCGTTCTGATTGTCGGCCTTGGGCGGGAGTGCGCCCGGCTCATCCTCGGTGCGAACCCCGAGGTCTGCCTGATGCACAGAGCCCTTCGGTCCCGCGATGGTGTCGTTGGCCGGCTCCTTCACGCCCATGAGCGGGGTGTTGTCGTTGACGCTCGGGGCCGTGGGCTGGTCGTTGATCTTGGTGGTAACCAGTGGCTCGGGCTCGGGATAAGGTCCCCAAGGGCCGGACCTGCGAGGCGGCACGGGGACGGATGGCTCCTCGCGCAGCTTCTCGATGACGGTGGCGGCCTCATCCGTCTTCCCCGTCCGAAGGAACTTCACGGCCTGCACAGCGCCGACGAACGCGAGGTCGACCCCAAGGCTCTCCAAGGCGTTCTTGAAGCGCCCCAGAGCGGCACTGTCCTCGGGGTCCGACGCAAGGAAGCGTGTCACAGGGTTGGTCAGCGCCGGGAACTGCTCCAAGGCATCGGAGAGCCGGGCCTCATGCGGATCGAGAGCGACATAGCCGGCGAACGCCCCCTTGGCCATCTCGAAGCCAGCCTTGGACTTCTGGAGGAGCTTGACGGGACCAAGCACCTTGTCTGCGCCGATGAGCCCGGTGACGATCTGCGCGACGCTGGTGCCCACGGCATTGAGTGGGCTCTTGGCCCCCAGTTCGGCGGTGCGCTGCTCGATGCCGGTACGCAAGGCCGACTTGTCCTCCGGGGCCGGCTCGCCCAAGAGGAAGTCCTTGGTCTCGATGCCGGCCTTTGCGACGCCGCCGCCTATGGACTTCCACAGGTCAGCGGCGCCGGACAGGGAGCGTTCCAGAAGGGACGGGTCTTCCGTGGGCTGCGCAGGGGCGGACGCAGGGGTGGGGCTTGATGCCGGCTGCGCTACCTGTGCCGAGTCTGGGGCGGGCTGAGAGGTGGGGTCTTCGGCCTGCTGCTGCTGAATGTCGGCGTGCCCCGCGTCGACCTCTGCGAGGGCCTTGAAGAATGGGTCTTCTTGTTCCATCGGTGATCCTTGGGTTAGTCGGACGAGGCGACCTTGGTGGCGCTCAGGGCGTCCTTGACCTTCTTGGTCTTTGCACCGAGACGCTGATTGTAGGTTGCGGTGCCATCTGCACGCGGCAGGGAGGCCCATTCGGCGGACAGTCCAGCCATGAACTGCTCGTCGGACATCGTGCCAGCCTGCCACTGGTCGAGACCCCGGCCCTTCAGGAGCTGGAGGGCAAGCTGGTCTTGAAGCTCTGGCGTGAACTTGGTGTCGTCACTCAGGCCCATCCGCTGCTTCAGACTGCGCAAGGTGGTGCGGATGATCTGGTAGCGACCGACTGCCGAGCTGTTCATGGAGTTGCCGGGATGCGCCAGCATCTTGCCTTGAAGCTGGTCGATCTCCCCGAGGGTCATCCCCGTGAGGTTGACGGGTCCCCCGGTGAAGGCGCCATAGCTCAGGGTCTCGTTATATCCGGCCCCCTTGTCGGTGCCTTCCGCCCCGCCAATGAGGCTAAGCAGTGGCGCCACGGGTACGTTTGAGGCGGCGAGCTGCGTGGCCTTGGGTTGGTCCTTGAACAGCCCGACCAGCTTGGTGCGGACCTCGGGTGTGATATCGCTGCGCTTCTCCAGTGGCGGCGTTGCGGTGCCCTGCCCGGCCGGCGGCGTGGTGTTCTCCACCGGGATGTTGGCCTTCTGCTGCTGCTGCCAGATGAGCTGATGGGCGTACTCGGGGGTCCACCCCTTGCGCTTCGCCAGCGTCTCCACGGCCTGGCGCTGGTCCGGGCTCAGGGAGTCGAGTCCGGGAGCCTTAGCCTGCGGCTGTGTTGGTGTGGGAGCGGCCGGGGCTGGCGCCTGTGGGGCTCCCTGTGGCGCTGCGGGGGTGCTTGGGGTGGCGGACGTGCTGCCGCCTCCGGTGATGAAGTTGCGGAGCCACGGAAGCACACCCTGCTCCCGCTGCGGCTTCTGGGGGGCCGGGCCGGGCTGGTCCTCCGGCATGGGGTCTGGCTGTGCGGGGACACCGTTGGGATAATAGGTGCCGGCTCCAGCATCCCCAGGCCCGATGCGGGACATGATGATATCGCCGGCCTTCTTCGCGGCCTCCTCCTTCTCCATGATGGACGCCTTGGGGTTCTTGGCGGACCAGTCCAACATCATGGATCGGTAAGAGAACAGGGCCTCGATACCCTGCT
This sequence comes from Ancylobacter amanitiformis, assembly GCF_030814815.1. Lineage (GTDB taxonomy): Bacteria > Pseudomonadota > Alphaproteobacteria > Rhizobiales > Xanthobacteraceae > Ancylobacter > Ancylobacter amanitiformis. The sequence goes on from NZ_JAUSVR010000007.1 coordinate 188,365, forward strand.
GGCTGACAGTTCCCACCTTGGCGAGATAGTCGGTGATGTCAGACTCCGCCGTCCTGGTCTTGATGATGTTCTCATAGTTCTTGAAGGTGGCCCCGGTGAAGACGCCACCATTACCATAGGCGTCTTGCACGGACTTGGAGCGATCCATGAGGGTGGAGTAGGTGCTGGCCTTACGGATGATACCGGCATCAAGTGCCCGCTGGATGACCCCGGTATCTCCAGCATCCACTGAGGCGTAGACGTGCAAGAGGGCCGACTGGTCTTCCTGCTCGTTGTTGTTCTCGAAGGTCTGCTTGATCTGGGCCAGCTTGTAGCGTGCCTCTCCGTCGCGCCGGGTCAGCTCCTTGATGGCGGACTCTGGCACATCCTGACCCGATGCCAGCGCCGACACGGCCTGACCCATGAGGACGTTGTGGGCCTCCTTGTCCTTGCGCTCCTGTAGCACGGCCTCCTTGGTGGCGGTTGTGGCGAGGCGGGACTGGATGTTCTCCTTGGCGCGGCGCTGGGCCTCGGCTATGGCCGGATCATAGGACATCGGCTTGTCCTTGCCGGGGAGCGTCCTGTCGAGCACCGTGAGCACATCCACATCGTTGGACTGCTCGGCCTGCTCGATGGCGGCTCTGGCGAACTCGGTGTCCAGACTCTCGGCCAGCATGCCGGACTTGATGCCGTCCTCACGGATACGCAGATAGTTGTTCCACAGGGAGGAGTAGTCCGTGCCACCGGACGCATTGTTGGCATCGACGTTCTTCCGAGCGGCATCCGTGACGAGTGCCCCCACGTTGGACGTGGCGCCGGCCTTGAGGCGGGCATCACGCTCCTTGTTGAAGGTGTCGTACCCGTTGACGGTGATGCGCTCCAGCGATGGGGCGAGGCCGGCGAGGACATCCGGGTCCTGCTCATTGCCGACGTTGGACGCCATCCACTTGGAGTGCCACGCGGCATAGGCGTTGGGGTCTCCGCCGTTCCGCCCCTCCCACTGCTGATAGTCAATGGAATACTGGTCGGCCAGCTTGAGCCCGGCGATCTGTCCCTGCTGCCCCTTGTACGCCTTGACGTAGAACGGATTGGCGGTCGCGGGGATGAGACCTTGGCGGGTGGCCTCTGCATATCCGGCCTGATTGTTCCGGTAGAAGTCCGCGATGGCCTTCCCCTCCTGCGCCGCCCGGTCCTCTGCCTTGCGCTTGTCCATGAAGCCCGTGAGGCCACTGTCGAAAGCCGCGAGGCCGTCCGCTAGGTCATGCAGGGAGGAGCGCGGAGGATCGGGCGGGCGGACGTAGGTGTTCACCGGGGCAGCTACGCCGGAGATACGATCAGGGGAGGAGATGGCGGGGACCTGAGGACGGGTCATTGTGTCTGTCCTATGTCGAGGAGGGAGGGCACCCACCGCCGTCCGCTTGAAGCACAGACCCACGCGGCATCGAGCCCGGCACCAAGAAGGGACCGGGGGCGGGGCGTCACGGATGAGGGGGGCGAGGTGAAGCGGCGACGGGATCGGCTCGAAGCGGCCGATAGGGCCGGCCGGTCCGGCAGGCGATGAGCTTATCAGAAGGGAGGATAACCGCCGGGTAGCGGCAAGAAACGCTTACGGGTCATGGCCTCACGCTGGCGGCTCGGGGCCGTGGCGAGGGGCACGTCTTATCAGGAGGAGACCTAACCAGCGACGCTACGTCTTATCGAGAGGACGCCTAACTGGTGTGCGGCACCAATAAGAACCAAAAGATCAAGGACTTAGAGCATGTGGCGCGAGCCTTGGCGGGGTGCTGTTCCGCCATGCCTTTATCAGGAGGAGACCTAACCGGCGACGCTACGTCTTATCAAGAGGGAGGATAACTGATTACATTATGGGAGTATTCAGGCAAAAAAGTATTCTGAAACAAGCACTTGCTCTAGCATGTGGTCGACCCCGCTCACCATCATCAGGATCGGCCCCACACCTTAAGTCCGTCCGGGGCCGTATCCGCCATGTGATCGCCCCCAAGTTCGCCGCTAGGTGGCAATGTGAGCCCAGCGAACTCAGGGCCAATTCTGCATCAATCCTCGCCCACCATGTTGTCGTCCTCCGGTGAGACACCATCAGGCATCCAAGGCCTCAGGCTCTTTCCATCTCGCCAGTCCTTCAAGAACTCCGGCACTTCGTAGGGCTCCAAGTGGTCGAGCGCGAAGGCAATGGCTTGGGCGTCGGTGGTGGGCAGGGTGGTGGGGGACGAGACGTTCGTGAAGGCACTGAGAGTCATGGCGTGTTCCTGCGGTGGGTGGGTAGGGAAGTCCGTGATGATGTCGGCGGGCGAAACACTAGGGTTTGCCGGGTGCACACTCGATCCATTCGGCGCGAGGAGGTCCAACGACGTTGCACATCTGCATCCGGCCCGTGAGTCGGTCGACTTTGATGAGCCCGCTTCGGGTGCTCGGGTAGTAGCTGAACCGGAGCTGCGCGAGGGCGGGGAGCATCCACACAACGAGGGCGACACCGAGAAGGGCATAAGGCCAGCGGCCGAGACGTTCGTGAAGGGTTTCAATCATGGGTCTCCCGCGACGTTGACGAGTGCTCAGGTTTTACGGTACGGTTTAGCTCAAGTGCCGCGCCGAAAAGCTCAATGTTTTCAATGCTGCGAGCCGCGAGGGATGGTCTGCATCCAGCCCTTGTACCAGCGGGTGCGCTGGCGCAGCCACGCGTGAAAGCGGCGCGGCGCCTCCTCGCCGGTGGTGGAATCGATCACTGCCGCCTTCCAGCCGTGCCGGACCAGCCGGACGCCGAGATCGGCATCCTCGGTCACGTTGTAGGGGTCCCAGCCGCCAATCTCCTCCAGCACCTCGCGGCGGAAATGGTTTGAGGTTCCCCCAAGCGGAAAGGGCAGGCGGCAGCCGCCAAGCAGCGGCAGCAGCACGTCGAAATGGCCGGCATATTCGGCGGCGAACTGCCGGGTGATCCAGCTGTCGGCCACATTGTCGATGGCGATCCGCGCCTGAACGCAGCCGATCTTCGCCCCGCCCCGGCTGGCGAACAGCGCGCAGACCCGGCGCAGCTGGTCGGGATCGGGAATGTCCTCGGCGTCAAAAATGCCCACGATGCTGCCGCGGGCGAAGGGCAGGGCGGCGTTGAGCGCCTTTGGCTTGGTGCGTGGTCCCGCGCCGGGCGCGATCAGCACCTCGAAGCCGGGCCGGTTCGCATGGTCCGCAAGGGCGGCTGCGGTCTGTGGGTCGTCGGCTTCGATGACGAGGAGAATCTGGAGTTTCTCGGGGGGATAGTCGATCGCCCGAAGCGCCGCGACGAGCTGGGGCACGATGCGGGCCTCGCGGTACAGCGGCACGATCAGGGAATAAACCGGCAGCCGCCGGTCGTCGCGCATCGGTGGCGGGCCGGTCTGCATCGCGCTCCCGGCGCAGGCGGCGAGGCGCAGTGTGCTCCAGCCCAGCAGCATGAGCGCGGTGACGCTGGTCAGCGCCAGCGCCAGCGGGCCGGGGAGAAGGCGAAGCAGCAGCGGGGCGAGAGCCAGCAGGCCGGCCAGAACCAGGAAAAGCCCGCGCGTCGCCCCGAGCGTGCCCGCACTCAGGCGGGGCTGGTCGCGCTTGAGCCCGAATGCCGCCTGCTCGGCGAGCGTGGCGGCGAAGCGCCGGCGCACCAGGGCGGCCAGCCGCTCGGGCGTGGACAGCAGCAGCGCCGAGCGCAGCTCCGGCCGGCTCGCCAGCCGGGCCGCCAGTTCGCGCAGCCGCGTGCCGCGCGCGGCCACCACCAGCCGGCCATCGGGCAGGCGCATCAGGCCTGAATGCAGCAGCGCGACGAGATCGGCATAGGCGGGGCGAGAGGTGCTGCGCGCCGGCTCCTCGCCTGCGAGCGGGGCAAAGTCGAGGCCGAGCACGCGCGCGCTTGCCTCGCCGAGCGCATCCGCCTCCGCGGCGCCGGCGGCCAGCAGAACCTCGTCGGCTCCCACGCCGGTGAGGAGGGCACGCTCGGTGGCGAAAGCGATGTCGCCGGCGTCGAGCCGGGCGACCATGCCGATGATTTCGATCGGCGGGGCCGCAGGCTCGCTGGCCGCGGCGGGCAGCTGTCGTCTCATTGCCGCCCCCGTCCAAAGCCATCAGCGAACCCTCGCCTCGCCGGCGGCGCCGCGCTAGAAGAGGGCGCGCGCCGTCCGGCGGTGGCAGGTTCGAGGCCAGTTTGAGATATTCCGCTTATCTTCGTCGAGTCCTTCGAAAGGCGCGCATCGTTTCGGCGGCGCGGGCCGTTCATGCGGCGGGAATCGCTCGCCAGACACTCGTGGCGTGCCTGCTCGCCACGATGCTCGCCTCGTTTGCTCCCGGCGGCGTGCCGCAGGCGCAGACGGCCGGCCCCGCCGGCCCCGCCTCCAGCGTTGCCGTGCCCGGCTTCTGGGACCCGAAGCGCCGGCCCGAGCGGCCGGACGTCACCCGGCTGCCGATGCAGATCCGCTTCGTCACCACCGATGACTACCCCCCCTTCAGCTTCCGTGACGAGGGCGGCAGGCCGGCCGGCTTCAATGTGGACATCGCCCGCGCCATCTGCACCGAGCTGGCCATCACCTGCACGCTGGAGATCATGCCGTTCGACGCGCTGGTCGCCGCGCTTGATGAGGGCAAGGCCGATGCCGCCATTGCCGGCATCGCCATCACCCCCTTGAGCCGGCAGGCGGTGGAGTTCACCGATCGCTATTTCCGCTCGCCGGCGCGCTTCGTCACCCGCCGTGGCGGCACGGTCGCGGCGGTCACGCCCGATGCCATCGCCTCCCGCAAGGTCGGCGTGGTCGGAGGCACGGCGCATGAGGCCTATCTGCGCAGCTTCTTCGCCGAGGCCGACATCCGCTCCTTCCCCAGCCCCGAGGCCGCCCGCGAGGCCCTGCAGAAGGGCGAGGTGGACCTCGTGTTCGGCGACGGGGTGCAACTGGCGCTCTGGCTCAACGGCACCGCCTCTGCCGGCTGCTGCGCCTTTGTCGGCGGGCCCTTCACCGAGAGCCTGTTCTTCGGCGAGGGCATGGGCATCGCCGTCAAGCAGGGCAATGACGCGCTGCGCCAGTCGCTGAATTACGCGCTCGCCCAGATCTGGGAGGAAGGCGTCTATACCGACCTGTATCTGCGCTGGTTTCCCATCAGCGTTTATTGACGCGGGCTCCCGCACTACCTAGAGCATGCGGCGGTGCGCCTTGAGGGCGCCTTGTCGCGTTTGTATCGCTGAGCCCAGGAGGGCAGACCATGACGGCGACCGCTCCGGTCGAGGATTTTGCAGCCGAACTGCGCACGCTGGCCGAGAATGCCGGCGCCTGGCCGTTCGAGGAAGCCCGCAAGATCATCGAGCGCCTGAAGCGGAAACCGAAGGACGAGGTGCTGTTCGAGACCGGCTACGGTCCCTCGGGCCTGCCCCATATCGGCACGTTCGGCGAAGTGGCGCGCACCACCATGGTGCGCCACGCTTTCCATGTGCTCACCGAGGGCAAGATCCCGACGCGCCTGCTGTGCTTTTCCGACGACATGGACGGCATGCGCAAGATCCCGGAAAACGTGCCGGATCCCGCCGCGCTGAAGCCGTACCTGCAGATGCCGCTGACCAAGGTGCCGAACCCGTTCGGCGGCGGCTATGCGAGCTTCGGCGATCATAACAACGCGATGCTGCGGCGCTTCCTCGACACGTTCGGCTTCGATTACGAGTTCGCCAGCGCGACCGAGTACTACGCCTCCGGCAAGCTCGACGCGGTGCTGCTCAAGGCAGCCGAGACGTATGACGCCATCATGGACGTGATGCTGCCGACGCTCGGCGAGGAGCGGCAGGCGACCTATTCGCCCTTCCTGCCGATCTCGCCGGTCTCGGGCCGCGTGCTCTACGTGCCGCTGAAGGCGGTGGACGCCAAGGCCGGCACCGTCACCTTCACCGACGAGGACGGGGAGGACAAGACCGTGCCCGTCACCGGCGGCAAGGTGAAGCTGCAGTGGAAGCCGGATTTCGGCGCCCGCTGGGCGGCGCTCGACGTCGATTTCGAGATGTTCGGCAAGGACCACCAGACCAACGCGCCGATCTATGACGCGATCTGCGACATTCTCGGCGGCGTGGCGCCCGAGCACTTCGTCTATGAGCTGTTCCTCGACGAGAACGGCCAGAAGATTTCGAAGTCCAAGGGCAATGGCATCACTATTGACGACTGGCTGACCTATGCCAGCCCGGAGAGCCTGGCGCTGTACATGTTCCAGTCGCCGCGCTCGGCCAAGAAGCTGCATTTCGACGTGATCCCGAAGGCGGTGGACGAGTATTTCAACTTCCTCGCCCGCTACCCCTCGCAGGATCTGAAGAACCGCCTGGGCAACCCGGTCTGGCACATCCACGCCGGAAATCCCCCGGTCGAGGAACTGCCGCTGACCTTCGGCCTCATGCTCAAGCTCGCCTCCGCCTCCAATGCCGAGGACAAGGCCGTGCTGTGGCGCTTCATCGAGCGCTACGCGCCCGGCACGTCGCCGGAGACGCACCCCACGCTCGACCAGCTGGCGGGCTATGCCGTCCGCTACTTCGTCGACCGGGTGAAGCCGCGCCGCGTCTATCGCCTGCCGGACGCGGTGGAGGCCCAGGCGCTCGCGGCGCTCGATGCCGCGCTGGCGGGGCTGGACGGCTCCGATCGCGACGCGATCCAGAACGCGGTGCTGGATGTCGGCCGCGCCGAGCCGCGCTACCAGGACCACAAGCGCAAGAGCCCCAGCGGCGGCCCCGGCGTGACATTCGCCTGGTTCAGCGCGCTCTACGAATTGCTGCTGGGCGAGAAGGAGGGGCCGCGCTTCGGCTCCTTCGTCGCGGCCTATGGCATCCCGGAGACGCGCGCGCTCATCGCCCGCGCGCTGGCCGGCGAACTGGCACAGGGCGCCGCCTGAGCTTCGAACGGCGGCCGGGAACCCTCGGGCAGGGTTCCCGGTCTGCCGAGGCGCGATAGGCGGACAGGGCCGGCCGGGACGCGCGCGGTGAAACGCGCGTTCGCCGGACGGCTCTCGGAGGGAGCGGCACATGCCCAAACGGGAAAAGGGGCGGATCGACCTGAGGGTGGACGATCCGCAGCAACTGCTCGACATGCTCGATCCGTTCCCGTTCCGCGAGCGCGGGCTGGACGGCGATGTCGACGAGTATATCTGCGATCACGCCGGCGATCTGCCGCCCGAGACGCATCTGGCCATTGCCATCCACCTGCCGCAAGCGCAGGCGGCGGGCGCGCTGGCGCAGAGCCTGCCGGACATCGCCCATCGTCATTTCGAGCGGCAGTCCGAGCGGCGTTCGTCCGAGTTGACCAAGCTGTTCACGCTCGGTCGCAAGATGCTGGTCATCGGCCTGATCGTGCTCGGCCTGTGCCTGGTGGTGGGCCAATCGCTGGTCGGCCTGTTCCCCAATTCGCGCCTTGCCGAAGTGGTGATGGAGGGTCTCATCATCCTCGGCTGGGTCGCCAACTGGCGGCCGATGGAGATCTTCCTGTTCGAATGGTGGCCGCTGGTGCAGGAGCGCCGGCTCTACCGCCGCCTCGCCCATGCCCCGGTCCGTGTGGTGGCGCAGGAATAGTTAAGTTTCAGAATTCGTCAGACAGGCGTCTCGAAGAGCCCCCTGCAAGAGGGGCATCTAAAAATGTCGTACTTTGATGTATCTCCTGCTAGAGATCCTATCAGTTCGACGTCAATTTCTTTGTCAATATAGCAAGCATAGCATTTCGGAAGAACGCTATTATTCGATAGAGGCTTATACGAATTTGCACGCAGGATGGCGAGTTCCCCGCGAGTAGCGGCATGCAGCTTCGCTTGCTCAATCAAATAGTGTTCACACTTCATATCTTCGACTCCATCGTTTGAAATCGAAGATATGCAGTTTCTCGAACAAATCAAGAACGGCATGTCAGGTCGTCACTGGCCGGCTGCCTTGGCGGCCAGCGCCTTTTCCCGGATCGTTGAGAGGCTCGCGACCGGCGTGATCGCCTCCGGGTCGAGCTTCACATGCACGATCGAAGGCTTTCCCGAGGCGAAGGCGGCATCGATCGCCGGGGCGAATTCCGCATCCGTCTCCACCGTGATGCCGAAGCCGCCAAAGGCGCGGGCATAGGCGGCGAAATCGGGGTTCTTCAGCGTGGTGGCATAGACGCGCGCGGGGAATTCGCGCTCCTGATGCATGCGGATGGTGCCGTACATGCCATTGTCGATCAGCACCACCACGATCGGGATGTCGTATTGCACGGCGGTGGCGAATTCCTGCCCCGTCATCAGGAAATCGCCGTCGCCCGCCACCGCGACCACGGTCCGCTTCGGGTTGGCGCGCTTGGCGGCGATGGCCGCGGGCACGCCATAGCCCATCGAGCCGGAGGTCGGGGCGAGCTGGCTGCCGAAGCTGCGGAAGCGGTGGAAGCGGTGCACCCAGGTGGCGAAATTGCCCGCCCCGTTGCAGATGATGGAATCCGCCGGCAGGGCGCGCAGATAGCGCACCAATGTGGCCATCTGCACCGCGCCGGGATTGGCCGGGGGCTCCTCGGTCCAGGCGAGATAATCGGCCCGCGCCTCCTCCCGCCAGCCGCTCCACGCAATCGCGGTCGGTGGCTGCACGCCTTCCAGCGCCGCGGCGAAGGCGGCGGACGAGGCGTTGATGGCGAGCAGGGGCTGGTAGACGCGGCCGAGTTCGTCCGGGTCGGCATGCACATGCACCAGCTTCACGCCGGGATCGGGTATGCCGAACAGGCTGTAGCCCTGCGAGGGCACCTCGCCCAGCCGCCCGCCGGCGACGATGACGAGGTCCGCCCCCTTCAGCCGGGCCACCAGCTTGGGGTTGATGCCCAGCCCGACATCGCCGGCATAGCTCGGGTGATCGGCGGGAAACAGCATCTGCCGGCGGAACGAAGCGGCCACCGGCAGGTCGAACCGCTCGGCGAAGCGCACCACGCTCGCCACCGCCTTCGGGTTCCAGCGCGCGCCGCCAAGGATCAGGATCGGCTTGGCGGCCGCCCAGAGCAGCTTCTGCAGCCGCATCATGTCGGTTTGGCCCGGCCAGGTCTCGGCGGGCTCGACGGCGGGAGCATCGGCCACGCTGGCCATCTCGCTCAGCGTGTCCTCGGGCAGCGCGATCACCACGGGGCCGGGCCGGCCCTGCGTGGCGACACGGAAGGCGCGGGCGATGATCTCGGGGATGCGCGCGGCCTCGTCGATCTCCACCGCCCATTTCGCCAGCGTGCCGAACACGGCGCGGTAATCCACCTCCTGAAACGCCTCGCGCCCGCGCATGGAGCGCGAGATCTGGCCGACGAACAGGATCATCGGCGTGGAATCCTGCTGCGCGACATGCACGCCCGCGCTCGCATTGGTCACGCCCGGCCCGCGCGTGACAAAGCAGATGCCAGGTTTGCCGGTGAGCTTGCCCGCCGCCTCCGCCATCATCGCCGCGCCGCTCTCCTGTCGGCAGACGACGAAATCGACCTTGGTGTCGACCAAGGCGTCGAGCACGTCGAGATAGCTCTCGCCCGGCACGCCGAAGGCCCGGGTGACGCCGTTGGCGAGAAGAGCGTCCACCAGGATGCGGGCGCCGGTGCGGGGGGAGGGGGAAAGGGGTTGGATCATGAGCGTCACGCGGCAGGAACACGGGGAGAGGCCGGCAGTCTAGTTCCCGGCAGCAGCCAAGGCGAGGGGGCCTTTGACGGATTTCGTGCCGCCCTCAGGCAAAGCCGATCCAGCGCCCGGCGATGACGACGCCGACCCACAGCAGCGCCGAGGCGGCGGCCGAGAGCTTCACGCCGGCGGAAGCGAGGTCGGTCGCCAGCGCCCGGCGATAGGCCGGATTGGCGTGCTGGACGGCGATATTGGCCAGCGCCAGCGCGATGAGCGCCAGCTTCCAGCCGAAAGCCGGGTTGGCGAGATATTCCGCCGGGCGCACGGTGAACAGCCACGCGCCCGCCAGCACGGCAAGGCCAAGCCCAAAGGCCGCGACATGCGAGAGCAGCGGCGCGAGGGCGCTGAGCGGCAGATGGCGCCACGCGCCCATGAGGCGCAGATCGAGGATGACGATCGGGCCGACCAGCAGCGCGATGCCGATGATATGCACGGCATTCACCACGAGATAGGCGACCCACGAGGCGCGCAGCCACTGCGCGCCGGGCCAGACGCCGAGCGCGGTTGCCAGTTCCGTCAGCGTCTCCACGGGCGCGGGTCAGTTGGTGCCGATCCGCTCCGGATACATGTCGTAATTCTTGCCGGCGATGGTGATGCGCACCGCCTTCATATGCGCCTTGGCGGAATCGAGGTTGCGGTTGCCGAGCACGGTGATGGCGTCGCCCGGCTTGGCGGTGTTGCCGGTGAAGCCGGAATCGGCGGTCTGCCGCGGATTGCCGAGATCGACCTGCCACAGCGTGCCGTCCGCCGCGGTGACATGCAGCGTCGGGTGCGGCGGCGCCATGGAGATGGTCTTGATCGTGCCCTGCAGCGTCATCTTCTCGCTGTTCGCCCAGGACCAGCCGTGATGGGCAAGGGCGGGCGCGTTAGCAGCGAGCAGGGCGGCGAGGCCGATCGTGCCGATGAAGGGTCGAATGGCGAAGCACATGGGAGCCTCCTGTCGTCAGGGAAGTTCCCACACTATGGCGCCCGCAGGCGACAGGGCGAGCCGTCCCCGCGTCACATCTTCGGCAGCGGGGCCGGAGATATGACAGCGGTTACACGTCGACGCTGGCGCGCAGGGCGTTGTCCTGGATGAAGACGCGGCGCGGCTCCACCACGTCGCCCATCAGGCGGCTGAACAGGTCGTCGGCGTCGAGCTGCTCCTTCACGCTCACCTGCAGCAGCGAGCGCGCATTGACATCGAGCGTGGTCTCCCACAGCTGCTCGGCGTTCATCTCGCCCAGGCCTTTGTAGCGCTGCAGCGAAATGCCCTTGCGCCCGGCATCGGTGACGACGTCGAACAGGTCCATCGGGCCGAAGACCACCGTTTCCGCGCCCTTGCGGCGCAGCGTGGCAGGCTCGGCATGCACTTCCTGCAGCTCAGCGGCGAGGCTGTCGAGCCGGCGCGCCTCGGCCGAGCCGACGAAGGTGGCGTCCAGCACGGCCACTTCCTTCACGCCGCGCACGGTGCGCGTGAACTTGAAGCCGGCCCCGTCCGCCTCGCCGAGCCAGCCGCGCTCGGTCTCCTCGGCGATGAGGTCGAGGCGCGAGGCCACCACGGCCGCGATGGCGGCGGCGCGCTCCTCGTCCACCAGAAGGCCCGGCGAGAGGGCGCCGGCGATCGCGGCCTGTTCTACCACCGCGCGGTTGTAGCGCGGGTGCAGTCCGTTCATCACATGGCGGAAGGTGCGGGTGTTCTCCAGCACGTGGTGCAGGTCGGCGCCCGCGCGCACCTCGCCCGAGGCCAGGATCAGCGAGGCCTCTTCCAGCCCCTGGTTGATGAGGTAGTCCTCCAGCGAGCGCTCATCCTTGAGGTATTGCTCGGACTTGCCGCGCGAGACCTTATAGAGCGGGGGCTGGGCGATGTAGATGTGGCCGCGATCCAGCAGTTCCGGCATCTGGCGGAAGAAGAAGGTCAGGAGCAGGGTGCGGATATGCGAGCCGTCGACATCCGCGTCGGTCATGATGATGATCTTGTGGTAGCGCAGCTTGGCGACGTTGAAGTCGTCGCGGCCGATGCCGGTGCCGAGCGCGGTGATCAGCGTGCCGATCATCTCGGAAGACAGCATCTTGTCGAAGCGCGCGCGCTCCACGTTGAGGATCTTGCCGCGCAGCGGCAGGATCGCCTGGAAGGCGCGGTTGCGCCCCATCTTGGCGGAGCCGCCGGCCGAGTCGCCCTCGACGATGAACAGTTCGGACTTGGCGGGGTCGCGCTCCTGGCAGTCGGCGAGCTTGCCGGGCAGCGAGGCGACGTCGAGCGGGTTCTTGCGGCGGGTGAGTTCGCGCGCCTTGCGGGCCGCCTCACGCGCCGCGGCGGCTTCCACCACCTTGGTGATGAGCGCCTTGCCCTCGGTCGGGTGCTCCTCCAGCCAGGAGCCGAGCGCCTCGTTCACCAGCGCCTCGACGACCGGGCGCACCTCGGAGGAGACCAGCTTGTCCTTGGTCTGCGAGGAGAATTTCGGGTCCGGCACCTTCACCGAGAGCACGGCGGTGAGGCCCTCGCGGCAATCCTCGCCGGTGGGCTCCACCTTTTCCTTCTTGGCGATGCCGGTGCGCTCGGAATAGCCGATCATCTGGCGCGTCAGCGCGGCGGCAAAGCCCGTGAAATGGGTGCCGCGGTCGCGCTGCGGGATGTTGTTGGTGAAGCACAGCACGTTCTCGTGGTAGCTGTCGTTCCACGAGAGAGCGCATTCCACCAGGATGCCGTCGCGTTCGGCGCGAATGACGATGGGCTTGGGCAGCAAGGCCTGCTTGGAGCGGTCGAGATACTGCACGAAGGCTTCGACGCCGCCCTCATACATCATCTCCTCGCGCTTCACCTCGGCACTGCGGGCGTCGGTGAGCACGATGCGCACGCCGGAATTGAGGAAGGCGAGCTCGCGCAGCCGGTGTTCCAGCGTCGCGTAGTCGAAGGCGATATGGGTGAACGTGTTCGGGCTCGGCACGAACGTGACCATGGTGCCGCGCCGGCCCGCCGGCGCCGGGCCCTTCACGGCCAGCGCCCCCTCGGCATTGCCGTCGCGGAAGCGCATATGGTGCTCCAGCCCGTTGCGCCAGATGGTCAGGTCGAGCGTGGTCGAGAGCGCGTTCACCACCGAGACGCCGACGCCGTGCAGTCCGCCGGAGACCTTGTAGGAATTCTGGTTGAATTTGCCGCCGGCATGCAGCTGGGTCATGATGACCTCGGCTGCCGACACGCCTTCCTCGGAATGGATGTCGGTGGGAATGCCGCGGCCATTGTCGGTCACCGTGACCGAGCCCTCGGCATTGAGCGTGACGGTGACCTCGTCGGCATAGCCGGCCAGCGCCTCGTCGATGGCATTGTCCACCACCTCGTAGACCATGTGGTGCAGGCCCGAGCCGTCATCGGTATCGCCGATATACATGCCCGGCCGCTTGCGCACGGCATCGAGTCCGCGCAGCACCTGGATCGACTGCGCGCCGTAATCATCCCCGTTGGAGACAGGGGTCGGGGCGTTGTCGGGTTCGGCCATGGGGTCCAGCTCTGCGAATCGTTTGAATTGATGGGTCTTTTGTACCGCAAATGCGTGTTTATTTCGTCGCCACCAGCACCGCGGCGCCCGCCATGGCTGTTCCGCAGGCGCGGTTGATCAGGCGAATGCTGCGCGTGCTGCCGGCGAGGTGCCGCGCCTTGTGCGCCAGCGCGACATAGCTGGCGAAAACCAGTGTCAGCACGACGGCGATGACCGCGTAGAGCTCGGCAAAGCCGAGCGCGCTGATGTGGTTCAGGTCAACAAGGCTCGGCAGCAACGCGAGGTAGAACGCCATCGCCTTGGGATTGCCGAGAGTCATGCCGAGGCCGGTGAAGAACAGGCCCAGCGAGGAATCGGCTTCGCGGATTTCGGCCGCCTTGATCGCGTGCGCGGGCGCGGTCCACATCTTCCACGCGAGATAGGCGAGATAGGCCGCGGCGGCAAGGCGCACCAGCACGAACAGCGAGCCGAGCGCCACGGCGAGCGCGGCCAGACCCAGCGCGGCCCCCGTCAACCACACCATGTCGCCCAGCACGATGCCGGCCACGAGCGGCGCGGAGCCCTCGCGGCCGCGCACCAGCGTGCGGGCGATAATGGCGATCACGCTGGGGCCGGGCGAGGCCGCGGCCAGCGCCAGCGCGGCCGCAAAGACGATGAGATCGAAGAGGTGCATCACGCTCACAGGCGCGCGACGCGCGCGCGAGCCGCCTTCATAGAGTTCCGGGCCGGAAAGTTCAAGCGAGGGTGGCGTTCTCGCGCCGATGGCACACCGCCTCGATCCGGTTGCCGTCCGGGTCCGTGACGAAGGCGGCGTAATAGGAGGAGTGGTAGTCCGGCCGCAACCCGGGCGCACCGTCATCGTGCCCGCCATGGGCAAGAGCGGCGGCGTGGAAGGCATCCACCGCCGCGCGGCTGGCGGCGCGAAAGTACCAGTGCCGGTTGTCGGCCAGAACAGCACCGCGCGTGGCGACCACGCTGATATAGGTGCGCCCGTCATCATCCGGCCCGTTGCGCTGGCCGTAGCCGACGCTGCTGGCCCCTCGCCGCACGCAGGGCACGCCCAGCGCGCCCATCACGGCGTCATAGAAGGGCAGGGCGCGGGAGAGGTCCGCTACGGTGATCGAGACGTGGTCGAGCATGCTCACTCTCCCTCCGCCGGCACGATCCGCCCCGGCGTGACGTTGAAACGCTCCGCCCGCCCGCCGAGCGCGGCGAAGGCGGAGGGGTCGGCGCCGGTCATCCACACCTGGCTGCCGAGCGCATCGAGCGCGGCGAACAGCGCCGCGCGGCGCACGGGATCGAGATAGGCCACCACATCGTCCAGCAGCATGACCGGCGCCATGCCGGCCATCTCGCCCACCAGCCGGGCATGGGCGAGGGCGAGGCCGATCAGGAGCGCCTTCTGCTCGCCGGTGGAGCCCTGCGCGGCGGGGATGGCCTTCGGGCCGTGGCCGACCAGAAAATCGGTGAGGTGCGGCCCGGTCAGCGTGCGCCCCGCGGCGCGGTCGCGCGGGCGGCCGGCGCGCAGGCTGTCGCGATACTGGTCCTCGACGATGGTGGCGGGCTCGCGGGCCAGCGCGCGCTCCACCTCACCCTCCAGCGCCACCGTGGCGAAGGGGAAGGGCGAGACGTCATCGCGCGCCCGTTCGCGGCCCTGCGCGATGCCGGCGGCCAGCCGGCGCACCGTCTCCAGCCGCGCCGCGGCGACCGCCACCGCGAGGGCGGCGAGTTCCTGCTCCACGGCGTCGAGATAGCGCGGGTCGGTCGACATCTCTTCCAGCAGCCGGTTGCGCGAGCGTAGCGCGCGCTCCAGCGCATTCACCCGCGCGCCGTGCTCGGCATCCACCGCCAGCACCAGCCGGTCGAGGAAGCGGCGACGGTCGGAGGGCGGGCCGGTGAACAGCCCATCCATTTCGGGGGTCAGCCACACCACGCGGACATGGTCGGCGAAGGCGGCGGCGGAACCGACCGGCTCGCCATCCACACGGCAGCGGCGTGTGCGCGCCTCGGTGCCATCGGCCTCGATGCCGGTGCCGAGCGCCACCTCGCCATAGGCGCCCTCGACCGTGGCGGCGACCGCCCAGCCGCGCGCCTGCGTGCCGTCAGGGAGCCGCGCGGCGAACTGGTCCAGTCCGGCCCGGCGCAGGCCGCGCCCCGGCGCCAGCAGCGAAATGGCTTCCAGGAGATTGGTCTTGCCCGCTCCGTTCGGTCCGACCAGCACGATCGGCCCATCCCCCGCGCGAACCTCCGCCCCGTGATAGCTGCGGAAATCCGTCAGCCGCAGGCGGATGACGCGGGCCCGGGATGCCGCGAGAGAAGATGTCGGCGACGGGCTCACACGCGCATCGGCATCAGCACATAGAGCGCGCCGCGCTTGTCCGGATCCTGCACCAGGGTCGGGGAGCCGGGATCGGCGAGCTTGAGCTCGGCGGTGCCGCCTTCGATCTGCGAGGTGATGTCGAGGAGATAGCGGCTGTTGAACCCGATATCGATCGGCTCGGCGGCATATTCCACCTCGATCTCCTCGGTCGCGCTGCCCGAATCCGGGTTGGTGACGGAGAGCACCAGCTTGCCGTCGGCGATGGAGAGCTTGACCGCGCGCCCGCGCTCGCTCGCCACCGTGGACACGCGATCGACCGCCGAGGCGAAGTCGGCCTTGTCGACGATCAGCGTCTTGTCGTTGCCGGTGGGGATGACGCGGCCGTAATCGGGGAAGGTGCCGTCGATCAGCTTGGAGGTCAGCACCACGCGATCGAGGGAGACGCGGATCTTGGAGGTGGAGAGTTCCACGGTCACTTCCGCCTCGGCATTGTCGGCCAGCCGCTGGATCTCGGCGACGGCCTTGCGCGGCACGATCACCCCGGGCATGCCGGCCGCGCCGGCGGGGGCGGCGGTCTGGGCCTGGGCGAGGCGGTGGCCGTCGGTTGCCACGGCGCGCAGCACGGGGCCGCCGGCATCCGCCACATGCAGGTAGATGCCGTTCAGGTAATAGCGGGTTTCTTCGGTCGAAATGGCGAACTGGGTCTTGTCGACCAGCCGCTTCAATTCGCCCGCCGGCATCGTGAATGTATGCGTCATCTCGCCGGCGGCGAGGTCGGGGAATTCGTTCTCGGGCAATGTCTGCAGCGCGAAGCGCGAACGGCCGGCGCGCACGGTGAGCGTGCCGCGGTCGCCCGAAGTCTCCAGCTGCACCTGCGCGCCCTCGGGCAGCTTGCGCACGATGTCGTAGAGCGTGTGCGCGGGAACCGTGGTGGCGCCTTCCTGGCCGACTTCGGCGGCAATCGTCTCCACGATCTCGATGTCGAGGTCGGTGGCACGCAGCGCCAGCCCGCGCGAATCGGTGCGCAGCAGCACGTTGGCGAGGATCGGGATGGTGTTGCGCCGTTCGACGACACGATGAACGTGGGCGAGTGACTTGAGCAACTCGGCCCGCTCGACAGTGACCTTCATGGCCGCGACACCCGTGGCTATACGAGAAACGGAAGGCGCACGAAGCGCGCATGACGCGAAGCCACGCTCCATGCCGCGCCCCGGGCGGGCGGCGCGGGCGCGCCGCCGGGGGCGCCGACATTGCCGTCAGCACCGCGTGATAGCAAGCGCGGTGCGCTGCAGCGCGGCGAAATAATGGGGAAAGTGTCGAAGCTGGCGCGGTGCCGGAGGCATCGAGGCCTGTGGAGCGCGGCGTGTCACACGCTGTCTCCTTCACCTGCCGCACCCTGGCTCCCGACAGGCACCTGCAAATGGCAGGGGTCGCGGCGGTCCCTGAGGCAGGGGCCGCCGGATGTCATCGCGCCGGGCCTTTGCCCGGCGCGCGTGTCACTCGTCGTTGATGAGCCGCTTGAGCGCCTCGACTTCATCGGCCATGGCGCGATCGCTGCCGATGAGGCCTTCGATCTTGCGCACCGCGTGCAGCACGGTGGTGTGGTCGCGTCCGCCGAAGCGGCGGCCGATCTCCGGCAGCGAGCGCAGGGTCAGCGTTTTCGCCAGATACATCGCGATCTGGCGCGGCTTCACCACATTGGCGGTGCGGCGCTGCGAGAGGATGTCGGCGCGCGTCACGTTGTAGTGCTTGGCGACGATGCGCAGGATGTCGTCCACCCGCACGCGCTTGGGCTCGGTGGAGCGGACGAGGTCGCGCACGGCGGTCTCGGCCATTTCCAGCGTGATGGCGCGGGCGGTCAGCTGGTTATGGGCCAGCAGCCGGTTGAGTGCGCCATCGAGGTCGCGCCCGTTCTGCCCGCAATGGCGGGCGATGAAGGCGAGCACGTCCGGCGGCACGTGGAAGCCGGGGTGCTGGCTGGCGAGCGCATGGATGCGGGCGGAGAGGATTTCCAGCCGCAATTCCTCGTCGAGCGGGGCGATCTCCACCACCAGCCCGCCGGCAAGGCGGGAGCGCACGCGCTCTTCCAGCGCGTCAAGCTCGGCCGGCGGACGATCGGCGGCGATCACCACCTGGCGCCCGGAATCCATCAGCGCATTGAGGGTGTGGCAGAATTCCTGCTGCACGCTCTTGCCCTGGAGGAATTGCAGGTCATCGATCACCAGCGTGTCGATGCCGCGCAGCTGCTCCTTGAAGGCAATGGCCGACTGGCTCTTCAGCGCGGCGACGAAGCCGTACATGAAGCGCTCGGCGGTGAGATACACGACGCGCCGGCCATGCTCCGGGCCGGCGGCGGCGATGGCCTGCAGGAGATGGGTCTTGCCGAGGCCGACCGCGGCATGGAGATAAAGCGGGTTGAACACCGGACCGGCACCGGTGGGCGCCGCCGCCACCTTGAGGGCGGCCGCATGGGCGAGGCGGTTGGAATCGCCCAGCCGATAGCTGGCAAAGGTCAGGCGGTGGTCGAGCGGCGAGCCATTGCCCACTTCGGGCGTGGTGACGGCCGACGCGACGGCGGCCAGCGGACGCGCCTCGATGGCGGTGCGCAGGACGGTGCCCGGCGCGACGATCGGGCGGACGGTCGAGGTCGTGCCGGTGCCCGTGCCGCGCATCACCGCGGTGCGCACGATCAGTTCGACACGCTCGGCGCCACCCTCTTCCTGCCACAGCGCGGTGAGGCGCTCGACATAATGCTGCTGGATCCAGGTCTTGAGAAACCGCGTCGGAACGGACAGCCGCACGGTGCCGCGCGCGAGGCCGTCGAGTTCCAGACGGGGAAACCAGCTCGAATAGACTTCCTCGCCGATCTCCGCCCGCAGGCGGCGGCGCACACGATCCCACGCCTGATGCGGGGCCTCGTCCAACTCACGCGGGGTACTGTCCAAACCGACTCGTGAACCGGCACCGGATACGCGGCCGGGATACGCCACACCGTCTGAAGACTCGATGCTGCTGGCTTTGAACATGGTAGCTCCGCTGGTTTTTTGCGGTTGTTGGAAGACAAGGACGGCCACCCGCCTCACCCGAAGCACCGCCGGGAAGGGCGGTATGGGCGAGCGGACACGCATGTCGATGTCGATGAAACGTCGTCGGCGGCCCTTGCGGGTCCGTTCCGAAACTCCGGTACTCTTGGCGGTACTCTTGGATTGTCGGCGGTATCGTCTCAGCGGGGCGGGGAACTGCCGGCCGCCACGGGACAGGCGCAGGACTCGATCGCGAGAACTCGATCGTCAACCGCGAAGAAGGAGCCGGCCTCGGCCTCGGCACGGTCAGACCCCTGACAGGCCACCCTTCTTCTGTCCATGCGCGTCGTCATAGGTACCCCTTCGCGGCAAGAACCTTGCCGTCCTGTAACAGGTTTGATTGTTCTAAAACGAATACAAATGAACGCGTTCGCTGCTCACTCCGACAATCGCATCCTATTGGATCGCGTTGCCGTGTAATTCCCTGAAGGGACGCTCTGGCGGAGAGGATGGGTAGCAGAAACAACGCATGACTACCTCCTCCTCATGTCAGAATGAGCAGTACGTGAACTCAACTTTTCGCTGAGATGGTCCGGCGGAACCGGATGAACACAACATACACAGGGGGGGGCTCAGGCGCAACGCCATCGCCATGCGGTGGGCGATGGGGGCGCCTGCGAAATGGACGAATCAGCCGCTCAAAAAAGAACCATGAGTCGGCAAATCTCTGAGTCCTTTGCAAGAATCCCTGTCGCTCCATGACGGGTCTTTCCTCGCCTATTTTTACGCTCGGGACGGGTGGGAGGGGTGCCTTCCCGGTGATTCTGTCGAGGTGCCGGCGCATGAGGCGTAACTTTATGAGAATAAAGAGAAAAGTCTGCGCGGTCGGAGGTCGGAAACACCCCGTTCGGGCCGGGCGATCGCCTGCTCCGCGGGGTTGGGCATGTCAAGCCGGCCGGTGGTGGCGGGGGGTGGCATGGGAGCCGCGCCCGCGCGGGCGTGACAGTTTTGCAACGCGGTAAATATGCGTACGCCACGGCAGCGCGGCGGGCAGGGCAGGGGGCTCCGGAGGGGCTTCGGAGGGAACGTGCACAAACAAAAAGCCCGGCGCGATGCCGGGCTTTGCCACAACTTCAGGTTGGTCGCCTCGGGCCGGCGTCAGGCGCTCAGTTTGGCGACGCGCTGCGCCAGGCGCGAAACCTTGCGGGAGGCGGTGTTCTTGTGCAGCACGCCCTTCTGGGCGGCGCGCTGGATCTCCGGCTCGGCCGCCTTGAAGGCGACGGAAGCGGCTGTAGCGTCGCCGGAAGCGAGCGCGTCCTCGACCTTGCGCACGAAGGTGCGCAGACGCGAGCGGCGATTCTTGTTGACCGCAGTCCGGCGCTCGATCTTGCGAGCCGCCTTCTTGGCGGAGGGCGTATTGGCCATCGGCCGTCCTCTTCGTCTCTGCAAGCGCGGCGCCGGCCGCTTCTTGCCCGAAATATCGGTTGCAAATGATGAGGCAGGGCGACCCAACGGGACCCCGCGCGAGTGGCGGGCTTATAGTCTCGGAGCGCTGCCGCGTCAATATGCAAGCCATGCGACGACGACGGCACCCGGACGGCGTTTACGTATTGTTAAAGGAAGCACTGCGCTTTTCGACGAAGGCGGCCATGCCTTCCTTCTGGTCGGCAGTGGCGAACAGGGCCTGGAACAGCCGCCGCTCGAATCGGATGCCCTCCGCCAGCGTGGTCTCGAAGGCCCGGTTGACGCTCTCCTTGGTCATGACCACCGAGGGGAGGGACAGGTTGGCGATGGTGTCGGCGACCTTCATCGCCTCGGCCCGAAGTTCGCCGAGCGGCACGACGCGCGAGACGAGGCCGTAGCGGTCCGCCTCCTCGGCGGTGAGGGTACGCCCGGTCAGGCACATCTCCATCGCCTTGGCCTTGCCGATGGCGCGGGTGAGGCGCTGCGAGCCGCCGGCGCCCGGCAGGATGCCGAGCTGGATCTCGGGCTGGCCGAAGCGGGCATTGTCGGCGGCGAGGATGATGTCGCACATCATGGCCAGTTCGCAGCCGCCGCCCAGCGCATAGCCCGCCACCGCCGCCACCACCGGCTTGCGGCAGCGCGCGAGCCGGTCCCAGCTCGACAGGAAGTCGTCGGCATAGGTGGCGGGGAAGGTGAGCGGCTGCATCTCCCTTATGTCGGCGCCGGCGGCGAAGGCCCGCTCCGAGCCGGTCAGCACGAGGCAGCCGATGTGGGGATCGGCCTCGAAACGGTCCAGCGCCGTACCGAGTTCGGCGATGAGCGCGCCGTTCAGCGCGTTGAGCGCCTTCGGCCGGTGGAGCGTGATCACGCCCACGTGCCCGTTGGTTTCCACGAGGATGTTGTCATACGCCATGCTGCGGGCGCCTCCCTATCTCTGGCAGGATGCACAATAAAAGGTGGAGCGCCCGGCCTGCACAAGCCGGGCGATGCTGCCGTGGCAGCCCGGCGCGAGGCAGGGCTGGCCCTCGCGGTCATAGGCGCGGAAAGTATGCTGGAAATAGCCGAGCGTGCCATCCACCTGCGCATGGTCACGCAGGGTGGACCCGCCGGCGGCGATCGCCTCTTCCAGCACGGTGCGGATCGTCTCGACCAGAAGCCGCGTCTCGCGCGTCGCCCGGCCGGTCGGGCTCGCCAGCGTGAGGGCGAGCCGCTCGGGCGCGATGCCTGCCCGATGCAGTGCCTCGCACACATAGATGTTGCCGAGCCCGGCGACGATCTTCTGGTCGAGCAGCGCGGCCTTGATCGGCGTGCGGCGCCCCTTCAGCGCGTGGGCAAGGCCGGCCGCGTCGAAGGCATTGCCGAGCGGCTCGGGGCCGATGTCGCGGAACAGCGGATGGGCCTCCAGCCCGGAGCGGGGCACCAGCAGCATGGCGCCGAAGCGGCGGGGGTCGTTATAGACGATGTCCACCCCGTGCTCGAGCCGCAGCACCACATGGTCATGCGCCGCCGCCCGCGAGCGGGGGATGTGGAAGGCGCCCGGCGCCTCGGCCGGCCCCTGTCCCGCCTCGATGCGGAAGGAACCGGACATGCCGAGATGCACGACCAGCACCTCATCGGGCGCCGACGCTGGCCCGGGGGCCTCACCATCGAGATCGATCAGCAGATATTTGGCACGCCGGCCAAGCCCGGCAATGCGGCGCCCGGCCAGGCGCTCGGCGAAGCGCTCGGGGAGCGGCCAGCGCAGATCCGGCCGGCGCGCGAGCGCCGAGGCGATGCGCCGTCCTTCCAGGACCGGCGCGAGGCCGCGCCGGACGGTCTCCACCTCGGGAAGTTCGGGCATGCGGTGGGTCCTGATGGTGAGACGCGGAGGGGTTTGCCGCCGCTTCTCTATATAGGAAGAGCGCCCGCCGCCGCGAGGCTGCCGGGCAAGGACCGGCCCGTCAGGGCACAGGGGCCCTTTGAGCCCCGATGGTCGCCAAATGGCCGCAGAACCTCCGCGGCCTGACCAAAGGGGGCACTCAACGTCGCGACCTCGCGCCGCGTGCCGGCGTGCCACGGAGACCGTGAACGCGTCGAGATCAGGGCCCGGCTCTCGGAGGCCGCGCTGCTGGAGGGCCGGGACCTCCGGCCGACCGTCGATGTGCGGGCCGACCTGTTCGGCGCGCCCGCCGGCTATCTCGCCCGCGACGTGTTTACCGATACCGGCGCGATCGCCCCGTTGAGGGTTCGGCTGGCCGGAATCCGGGAAGCTGCCACTCCGGTCTTGGCGGCTTCCACCGCACATGGTTCGATGGAGCGCATATGCCGGCCGCGCCGCTCGGCCGGCCGTCGATGAGCCGTGTCGCGCACGCCGATGCGGCCGCAGGAGAGCGATGCATGACCGTTCGGCCCGAGGCCCTCCAGATCTTTCTCGACGCCTCGTTTTCAGCCTATGAGCGCTCGGTGCAGGCGTCCGAGGCCAAAAGCTCGCTCGCCGCGATCAAGGCACGGCTGAAGGCGCCGGCCGCCCCCCGCGGCACGCCCGGCAGCCGCCTGCCGGCCTGCGACCACCTCGACGCCGCGCTCGCCACGGCGGAGGCGGCGCCGTCCGTCGCCGGGCTCATCGCCGCCTTCCGGGCGCTGGAGCCGATGCTGGCCTGGCGCCGGCGCCCCACCCATGACGGCACGGCCAGCGCCAATTTCGCGGATGGCCATGCCAATGCGATGATTGTCGGCCCCGGCGGCGTGGAGGAGCGGGAGGATGTCTGGCTCGGCGTCTCGCTGCTCGCGCCCCATGTGCGCTATCCCGACCACGACCATGCGCCGGAAGAGACCTATCTCGTGCTCTCGGGGGGCGAGTTCCGCCACGGCGAGAGCGACTGGTTCGCACCGGGCATCGGCGGCTCCTTCTACAATGTCCCGGCGATTCGCCATGCCATGCGCTCGGGCGACGCTCCGCTCTTCGCCCTGTGGGCGCTGAAGGTGGAGCGGCCGGCGGCCTGAGGAGGGGAATCGGGTGGGCGGCGGCGCGGCGTCGCCAACTGCACCGATAATTGCTTGTCCGATTCTCCACCTCGGGCTTCGCGTGACGACATGTCCTTTCCGGCCACACTGATCGACCTCGCGGGATTCATCGCGTTGCTGCTGTGGGGCACCCATATGGTGCAGACCGGCGTGCAGCGCGCCTTCGGCCCCCGCCTGAAGGCCATTCTGGGGCACGCCCTGAATGGCCGGCTGCGGGCCTTTGCCGCGGGGCTGGGCGTGACCACGCTGCTCCAGAGCAGCACCGCCACCGGCCTGATGGTGACGGGCTTCGCGGCCGGCGGGCTGGTGGAGCTGGTTCCCGCGCTGGCGGTGATGCTGGGCGCCAATGTCGGCACGACACTGATCGTGCAGGTCCTGTCCTTCGACGTCGCCATGGCCGCGCCCCTCGCCATCCTGGTCGGGGTGCTGATGTTCCGCCGGGATTCCTCCTCGCAGACCCATGATCTCGGCCGTGTGCTGATCGGCCTGGGGCTGATGCTGCTCGCGCTCGGCCATCTGCTCGACCTCATGCGCGACTATGAGGATGCCCCGAGCCTGCGGCTGCTGCTCGGGGCCATTTCGACCGCGCCGCTGCTCGACGTGCTGCTGGCCGCCGGCATCACCTGGGCGGCGCATTCCAGCGTCGCGGTGGTGCTGCTGGTCATGTCGCTGGCGGCCAATGGCGTCGTGCCGCCCAATGCGGCCTTCGCGCTGGTGCTTGGTGCCAATCTGGGCACTGCGATCAATCCGCTGCTCGAAGGGGCGGCCGGCGACGACCCGGTGGCCAGGCGCGTGCCGCTGGGCAACCTCATGATGCGGCTGGCGGGCATTGCCGTGGCGCTTGCCGCGCTGCAGCCCATCGGCCAGCTGATGGTGACGTTCCAGCCCGACAATGCACGGGCGGTCGCCGACTTCCACACCTTCTTCAACCTCGCCGTGGCGCTTGCCTTCCTGCCGGTGCTGGGCCCGCTGGGGCGGCTCCTGGCCTTCCTTCTGCCCGCCCGCGCCGCCGCCGCCGACCCGGGCAGCCCGCTCTATCTCGATTCCGCGGCGAAGGAGATGCCGATCGTCGCGCTGGGCGGGGCGGCGCGCGAGGCGCTGCGCATTGCCGATGTGCTGGAGACGGTGCTGAGCGATGCGCGCGAAGCGCTCAGAAACGGCGACCGCCGGCTGATCGCGGAGACAAGGCGCCGCGACGACGTGATCGACCGGCTGAACATCGCCATCAAGTCCTATCTCACCTCGATCGACCCCGACGAACTCGGCCCGCACGATCACCTGCGCCTGCAGCAGGTGCTGACCTTCACCATGAATCTGGAACAGGCGGGCGATGTGGTCGACCGTCATCTGCTGCCGCACGCCTCCAAGGGCCTCAAGCGCGGCCTGGCCTTTCCCCATGAGCGGCGGCAGGAATTGCTGGCGCTGATGGATCGCCTGATCGGCAATCTGCGCACGGCGGCGTCTCTCTTCATGACCGAGGACCCGCGCGCGGCGCGGCTGCTGGCCGACGAGAAGGTGGCCTTCCGCGAGGCCGAGACCCGCGCGACGCTGCAGCATTTCGAGCGCCTGCGCGGCAGCCAGCTCGCCGCCGCGCAGGCCAGCGCCCTCTATCTCGATCTGCTCAGGGACATGAAGCTGATCAACAGCCATCTCGTCTCCGCCGCCGCCTATCCCGTTCTGCAGCGGAGCGGCGAATTGCTGGCCAGCCGCGTCGCCCGGGGCGACTGAGTGGAGCGGCGCGCGGCAGGGAGACTGCAAAACGGCAGGGGCGAGGGCTTTCCGCGAGAAATATCGCGCCATGTCGCGTCGATTCGCCACTTTCAGGAGAATCGCGGTATAGGATCGCGATCCATTCACCCTCGGGACCGCATGATGAGCCCCCCGCCCACCCGCCGCTTCGGCGGCTCAGCCCGCGAAAATGCCGAGGCCGCATTCAAGAGCGCCACGACGAAGCCGGCAGCGGAAGCCCCTGTCGTCAGGGCCCCCGTGCTGCCGAGCGCGAAGGAAATCGTCTCCATCCGCCTCGATCGCGAGGTGCTGGAGCATTTCCAGCAGGATGGCGCCGGCTGGCAGGAGCGCATCAACACGGCACTGCGCAAGGCTGCCGGGTTGTGAGGGCGGACGCGTTGCCCGCCGCCCGGACGTCGTTCCCCCTCGGTTGGTCCTTGTATTCCGCTAGGCAGCACGGTTTCCAGAAACATGCATGAAAAGCTTCAGTCCCTTCGCGTCCGCCTGCTGTCGGCGCAGCGCGAACTCATCAAGGCCGCGGCCGAGGCCGGAACGATTCCCTCGGACAACATGATGCGCAAGATCGCCGACATGGAAGTCACGATCGGCGCCCTTGAGGCGATGATCGAGGACGAGAAGGCGAACTGAGGCCGGCGGGAGCCGGGCATTGCGTTCCTGCGGCCGGCACCCCCGCGCCGCGGGCCCCCCCCATCCGCCTCGTCCGATGCGCAGCCTTGTCCAGCGTGATCGCGCGACTGGATCCCGCTCCGGAGGCGTCGAGTCTCCTGCCGCCGAGCGGGCGTCGGGGGGCGGAAGACGCCTGTCATCGTGCCATCGCCGATCCGCGCCCCCGGGCTTCTGCCGGCGATCCGTCGCGGCTGGGCACATGATCCACGTGCTGCCGGGCGGCGCCTCTCGCTTCGGCGCGCGGCGATCCGCATGCGGCTGCGCGGCCGGCCGGGGATGGACGCCCCGCCGAGCCGGCCGAGCGACTGACGGCCGGGCAGGCCTGTCCCTCGGCCCCAGGGCGCCGGCTTCCTAGAGCAGACCGAGCCCGCCGAGGAAGGTTTCCAGCCGAGAGGCATGGGTGAAGTGGTGGGCGCGCAGGCCGGCGGCGCGGGCGCCGTCCACGTTTGTCGCCTTGTCGTCGATCATCACCGCCGCGGCCGGGTCGACGCCGTGCAGGGCGGCGAGGCGCCGGTAGATCGCCGGGTCCGGCTTCTTGGTGTCGAATTCGGCGGCGACATGCATGGAGGGGCCGAACAGCGCGCGCAACTCCGGCACCAGCGCGTCGAAGTGCTCCTTCATGATGAAGCCGTTATTGGTCAGGAGCGCGATCGGCACGCGTGCGCCCACCCGGGCGGCGAGGGCGACCACGGCCGGATCCAGCGTCATGGCGAGCCGGCGGGTGTCATGCCATTCGCGGCGGCCGAACGGCGCGCCGAGGGCGGCGGCGACGGCGTCGAGATAGCCATCGGCGGAAAGCCGCCCGGCATCGGAGGCATCCTCGATGCCGCTGGTCCAGATGCGCCGCTCGATCTCGTCATGCGGCAGCCCGGCGAGCCGGCCGATGGCCGCGCGGCGGGCCTCGACATCATAGCGCAGCAGCACGTCGTCCATGTCGAACACGACGAGACGCACGTCCGGGCCGGGGGAGGGCGAGGCTTCGTCCGGTGTGGTCATGCGCACCTCCTCACGGCAGCGCGTCGAACCCTTCGCCGAATCCCTTGAGGCTGAGCGGAATGCCGATGCCTTCCTCGGGTGTCTGGAACACGATGAAGGTGGCGCTCTGGCCGCTGCGCAGCTGGCTGACCAGCTTGTCGTCCATCACCACCTCGGCGACGCAGCCATTGGGCACGCAGCGCACGAAGCCGGCGCGGCCGACATCGGCATTGTCGATCTTCAGGCCGAGGCCCGAGGGCAGCAGCACGCCGAGCGGGGCGAGCACGCGCAGCAGGCGGCTCTGCTGGTCGGCCGTCTTCAGCACGATGACGGTGAGCCCCACATTGGGCCGGTCCTCGGCCTGCACGCTTTGCAGCAGAACGCACTGCTCGGATTGCGCGCCCGGTGGCGTGTCACAGCGGACCTGCCACTCGCCATGGACCGAACGGACCACGCCCTGGGCCTGCGCCCCGTTCGCGGATGCCGCGGTGAACGCGAGAACCGCGAAAGCTGCCAAAAAAGCCGAACGGAGGGCCGCGAAGCCGCGCATGGGCTGTCTCCAGATAATGTGCACGAGGAGTCTTCTAAAGAAACGCCGCTGCGGGACAAGGCGAATCATGCCGTCACTGCGCTCGTGTGCGGACAAAGGGTGTCCCGCGTACAACGCCCGAGGCCGATGTCAAGAATGGGGCGGGGGCTCCCGAGCAAGTAGAACGGTTCCAGGCACCCGACGTCATGTCGCAGGACCCGGACCCCCTCGGTGCGTTGCTCAGGTGTCCTTTTTGTGTTTGATGAAGATCAAATGCTTCCGGTCTGCCGGGCGTCTGGGCGGGGCCCTGCGCCCAGTCAGCGTCGGGCGACCCGGCTGGGCCGGGCCACCTGGCGGCGCGGAAACCGGAGGTCTGGGGAGTTGATGGGAGTGAAGATCGCGATGACGTCGTGGATCCGCAGCGCTGCGCGTAACGCCGCCGGCTTCTTCATGGGGATTGTCGGCGGGGCCGTCGGTGTCCTGGCATTGGCCATGGCGGGCGCCGGTGTCGCCGCGGCCGGGACGGGCCAGCCGTCGCCGTGGCAGATCAATCTCCAGGGAGCGGCCTCGCCGGTCATGGAGAGCATTCATTCGTTCCATGATTTCCTCTTGGTCATCATCATCGGCGTGGTGCTGCTGGTGCTGGCTCTGCTGATCGTCGTGGCGTTGAAGTTCAACGAGAAGGCCAATCCGGTACCTTCCCGCACCACCCACAACACGTTGATCGAGGTGGCCTGGACCGTGGTCCCGGTGCTCATCCTCGTGGCGATCGCCATTCCCTCCTTCCGGCTGCTGTTCCTCGAACTCGACCTGCCCAAGGCCGACCTCACCGTGAAGGTCACGGGGCACCAGTGGTACTGGTCCTACGAATATCCCGACAATGGCCCGTTCAGCTTCGACAGCCTGATGGTGGCGACCGAGGATCTGAAGCCCGGTCAGCCGCGCCTGCTCGCGGTCGACAACGAGGTGGTGGTCCCCGTCAACAAGATCGTCCGCATCCAGGTGACGGCAGCCGACGTGATCCATTCCTTCGCCCTGCCGTCCTTCGGCGTGAAGATCGACGCCCTGCCGGGCCGGCTCAACGAGAGCTGGTTCCAGGCGACGAAGGAGGGCGTATATTATGGTCAGTGCTCGGAACTGTGCGGCAAGGACCATGCCTTCATGCCGATCTCCATCCGCGTGGTGAGCGAGAGCGAATTCGCCGCATGGGTCTCGGAAGCCAAGCAGAAATTCGCCGCGGCCGACCTGCCGACGCGGGTCGCCCAGGGCGAGCCGACGGCCGAGGTGATCGCGGCCGCGCCCTGAGCGCGTCCGCCAATACCCGGGTTTAGAAATACAAGACCAAGCGCGTACGAGACGAAACACGCCAGCGCGTGAATGAGGGACGGTTCAATGGCATATGCAGCCGGGCACACGGGCGATCCGACGGGTTGGAAGCGCTGGGTCTATTCGACCAACAACAAGGACATCGGCGTGATGTACCTGATCTTCGCCATCGTGGCGGGGATCGTGGGCGGCATCCTCTCCATCGGCATCCGCATGGAGCTGCAGCAGCCGGGGATGCAGATCTTCTCGGATCCGCAGACCTTCAACGTCTTCACCACCGGCCACGGCCTGATCATGATCTTCTTCATGGTCATGCCGGCGATGATCGGCGGCTACGGCAACTATTTCGTGCCGCTGATGATCGGCGCGCCGGACACCGCCTTCCCGCGCATCAACAATGTCGCCTTCTGGCTGCTGCCGCCGTCCTTCGCGCTCGCCATCCTCTCGCTTTTCGTCGAGGGCGCCGCGGGCTCCACCGGCTTTGGCGGCGGCTGGACGATCTATCCCCCGCTCTCCTCCAAGCTCGGCCATCCCGGCCCGGCAATGGACCTGCTGATCCTCGCGCTGCACCTGTCGGGCGCCTCCTCGATCCTGGGCGCGATCAACCTGATCACCACGATCCTGAACATGCGTGCCCCGGGCATGACGCTGCACAAGATGCCGCTCTTCGCCTGGTCCCAGCTGGTCACCGCCTTCCTGCTGCTGCTGTCGCTCCCCGTTCTGGCGGGCGCCATCACCATGCTGCTGACGGACCGCAATTTCGGCACCACCTTCTTCGATCCGGCCGGCGGCGGTGATCCGATCCTGTTCCAGCACCTGTTCTGGTTCTTCGGTCATCCCGAAGTGTACATCCTCATCCTGCCCGGCTTCGGCATCATCTCGCACATCGTCTCGACCTTCTCGAAGAAGCCGATCTTCGGCTATCTCGGCATGGCCTACGCGATGGTGGCGATCGGCGTGGTCGGCTTCGTGGTGTGGGCGCACCACATGTACACGGTCGGCCTCTCGTCCTCGACGCAGGCCTATTTCGTCGCCGCGACCATGATCATCGCCATTCCCACGGGCATCAAGATCTTCTCCTGGATCGCGACCATGTGGGGTGGCTCGATCTCGTTCAGGACGCCGATGCTGTGGTCGATCGGCTTCATCTTCCTGTTCACGGTCGGCGGTGTCACCGGCGTGGTGCTGTCCAATGCCGGCGTCGACCGCTCGCTGCACGATACCTATTACGTGGTGGCGCATTTCCACTACGTGCTGTCGCTCGGCGCCGTGTTCGCCATCTTCGCCGGCTGGTACTACTGGGCGCCGAAAATGTTCGGCTACATGTACTCCGAGACCATCGGCAAGATTCACTTCTGGCTGACCTTCGTCGGCGTGAACCTGGTGTTCTTCCCGCAGCACTTCCTCGGCCTCGCCGGCATGCCGCGCCGCTATGCGGACTATCCCGACGCGTTCGCCGGCTGGAACCTGATCTCCTCGATCGGCTCCTACATTTCCGGCTTCGCCGTGCTGGTGTTCCTGTTCGGCATATGGCGCATGTTCGCCGCCAAGGTGCCGGCCGGTGCCAATCCCTGGGGCGAGGGCGCGACCACGCTGGAATGGACCCTGTCTTCGCCGCCGCCCTTCCACCATTTCGATGTGCTGCCGAAGATCAAGTGATCGGGCGCCTGGCCTGAAATTCCCGACGCGGCTCCTGCCGCGCCGGGCGTGCCTGAAGCTGCGGGGCGATCGTCCGCCCCCGCACGGTTCCGTCGATGTTTCCGGCGGACCGCCGAACAGGAGCGTCGCCCCGGACGGCGCCGGAGTGAGTGAATGACCGACCTAGCCTCGCGCGATTACGACATGCCCCGCCAGGAAGCGCTCAACGCGGCGCTCCACGGGGCGCGGGCGGTCGATGGGCTGCATCACGGCTCGGTGGCCGACTACCTCGCGCTGCTGAAGCCGCGGGTAATGTCGCTCGTCATCTTCACGGCGCTGGTCGGCATCGTGCGGGCGCCGGGCGCGGTGCATCCGGTCATCGCCTTCACGGCCCTGCTGTGCATCGCCATCGGCGCCGGCGCCTCCGGCGCGCTCAACATGTGGTGGGATGCCGATATCGACGCGGTGATGAGCCGCACGCGGCGCCGGCCGGTCCCCGCGGGCCGCATCGCGCCGGGCGAGGCGCTGGCCTTCGGCATGACGCTGTCGATCGGCGCGGTTCTGGTGCTTGGCCTGCTGGTCAACGAATTGTCGGCGGCGCTGCTGGCTTTCACCATCTTCTTCTACGTCGTCATCTATACGATGTGGCTGAAGCGCTGGACGCCGCAGAACATCGTCATCGGCGGTGCGGCCGGCGCCTTCCCGCCCATGGTCGGCTGGGCCGCGGCGTCCGGCGGCATCGGGCTGGAGAGCGTGCTGCTCTTCCTCATCATCTTCTTCTGGACCCCGCCGCATTTCTGGGCGCTGGCGCTTTACAAGTCGGGCGACTACGAGCGCGCGGGCGTGCCCATGCTCCCCGTGGTCGCCGGTCCTTCCGAGACGCGGCGGCAGATCCTGCTGTACACGCTGGTTCTCGTGCCGCTGGCCATGTCGCCCTTCTTCCTCGGCATGGCGGGGCTCGGCTATGGCATCGTCTCCGGCATCGCCGGCGCGGGCATGCTGCTGCTGGCGGCGCGGGTCTATCGCCGGCGCGAGGGTTCGCCCGCCGAGAAGGCTGCCCGGCAGTTGTTCGGCTTTTCCATTATCTACCTGTTCCTGCTCTTCGCCGTCCTCCTCGTCGAGGCGGTGGTGCCGTTCGGGTCCGGGCTTTGAGCAGCGGTGATCGTGATGGCGCGTAAGAGCAAGGGCTATGGCCCCCGCAGCAAGACCCGGCCGGCGGAGCGCGGAGCGACCCCGGCGGGCGCCGCGGCGGCCGGTGGTGCGGGTCGCAAGATGGCGGGCCGCACGATTGCTGGCCGCTCGGCGACTGGCCGCGAGGTTTCGGGTAGCGCGATCGACGGGGTGGTGCTGACGCGCGAACAGCAGCGGCGCCAGCGTCAGCGCTCCATCGCCATCGCGCTGGTACTCGCCGCGCTATGTGTTCTGTTCTATGTCGTGACCGTCGTGAAGCTCGGCCCCGCCGTGCTGGTCCGGCCGTTGTGAGGCGCCCATGACGATGGAATCGCCCCCCAATTCTCCCGCCTCCGCCCCGGGCGGGCGCACGATGCGGCCGGTGCCGCGCTGGCGGCAAAATGCGGTGTTCATCGCCTGCGTCGTCTTCGTGGCGGCGATGGCCGGCGCGTCCTACGCCGCGGTGCCGCTCTACCAGATGTTCTGCCAGATCACCGGCTTCGGCGGCGCCACCAAGGTGGCGACGGCTGCCCCCGAAAGGGCGCTCGAGCGCGTGATCGAGGTCCGTTTCGACGCCAATGTGGCGCCCGGCCTCAACTGGAGCTTCGAGCCGGAAGTGCGCTCCATGCAGCTGCGCATCGGCGAGACCAAGATCGCCTATTACCGGGTCCGCAATCGCGGCGCCGAACCGGCCACCGCGGCGGCGACCTATAATGTGACGCCGGCGCAGTCGGGCTATTATTTCGCGAAAATGCAGTGCTTCTGTTTCACCGACCAGACGCTGCAGCCGGGCGAGACGCTGGATATGCCGGTGGTCTTCTTCGTCGATCCCGCCCTGGCGGAGGATCCGGAGATGGCGCACCTCAAGACCATCACCCTGTCCTATACCTTCTTCCCCAAGGCGACCCCGGTGGCGGCCGGCAAGCCGGCGGGCGGAGCGGAGGCGGGCAGGACACCGCTTTAGTTTTAGCAAGGCCAGCGCTTTGGCGGGCCCCCTGTGAACGGCAGAACGCCACATTGCGGCCACATCGTTGGCACGCTAGAAAAACGTGACGGAACGGAGAGCGCGACCCATGGCCCAGGCCCACGCTGACGCCCACGCCAAGCAGCACGACTATCACCTGGTCGACCCCAGCCCGTGGCCGGCCGTCATCTCCGCCTTCGCCTTCGTGCTGGCCGTCGGCGCGGTCTTCTGGATGCACGGGCAGCTCACCTCGCTGGTGATGATCGTCGGCTTCCTCGGCGTGATCTACACCATGGCCGTGTGGTGGCGGGACATCATCCGCGAGGCGGAGCACCAGCACGCCCACACCAAGGTTGTGCAGCTGCATCTGCGCTACGGCATGATCCTGTTCATCGCCTCGGAGGTGATGTTCTTCGTCGCGTGGTTCTGGGCGTTCTTCGATGCGGCGCTGTTCGTGGGCGAGCCGATCAACTTCACCCGCGCCGAATTCACCGGCGGGCACTGGCCGCCGACCGGGATCGAGACCTTCAATCCCTGGCACCTGCCGCTGCTCAACACGCTGATTCTGCTGACCTCGGGCACCACGCTCACCTGGGCGCACCACGCGCTGGTGCATGGCGACCGGCAGGCGGCCAAATGGGGCCTGTGGCTCACCGTCGGGCTCGGCTTCGTGTTCTCGCTGCTGCAGGGCTTCGAGTACAGCCACGCCGAATTCGCCTTCTCCGGCAACATCTATGGCGCCACCTTCTTCATGGCGACCGGCTTCCACGGCTTCCACGTCATCGTCGGCACCATCTTTCTCGCCGTCTGCCTGGGCCGTCTCTATGCCGGGCACTTCACGCCGACCCATCATTTCGGCTTCGAGGCGGCAGCGTGGTACTGGCACTTCGTCGATGTCGTGTGGCTGTTCCTCTTCACCTTCATCTATGTGTGGGGAAGCGCCGGCGCGCCACACTGACGGTCACGGACAGGCGGAACGTGGGGCGGCGGGTCGGCCGCCCCTTTTTCGTTGGCCGTGCCTTTTCGCTGGCCGCGCCGGGCGCCCCCGGCCCGGGGCCTCGGTACTCCCGGGGATAGTGCGCGCCGCGCAACGGTAGTAGAAGCCGCTCATGGATCTCGAACCCTTCCACACCGGCGTCTCGCCCTATCAGGCCGGCCTCACCTGCCGGTGCCCGCGCTGCGGGCGGGGCAAGCTGTTCTCCGGCTTCCTCACCGTCGCGCCGCGCTGCGAGGCCTGCGGGCTGGATTACAGCTTCGATGATTCGGGCGATGGCCCGGTGGTGTTCATCATCCTGCTCGCCGGCAGCCTGGTCGTCGGCCTCGCCCTGTGGGTGGAAATCACCTGGATGCCGCCCTTCTGGGTGCATGCCGTGCTGTGGACGCCGCTCGTGCTGCTGGCGACGCTGGGCCTGCTGCGGCCGCTCAAGGCGACGATGATCGCCCTGCAATATGCGAGGAAGGCCGAGTCGGGCCGTCTCGACAAGGGTGGCATGTGACCCCCGGGCATTCCTCGCGCACCCCGGCGACGCAAGCCCCCGGCCGGCCGCGCAAATCCCCTCTGCTCAAGCTGCTGCCGGCGGGGGCGTGCGTCCTCGTGCTGTTCGCCCTGCTGGTGGCGCTCGGCACATGGCAGCTGGAGCGGCTGGGCTGGAAAGAGGATCTGGTCGCCAAGGTCGCCGCGCGCATCCACGAGCCGGCCCAGCCCGCCCCCGAGGAGCCGGCCTGGCCGCAGGTGAATTTTGGCGATGACGAATATCGCCATGTCACCGCTCAAGGGCGCTTCCGCCATGATCTGGAAGTGCAGGTCTATGCGCTGATCGACACCGCGCCCGACGGCACCGGCGGTCCCGGCTACTGGGTGGTGACGCCGCTGGTGATGCTCGACGGCTCGACCATTCTGGTCAATCGCGGCTTCGTGCCGCTGGACCGCCAGCTTCCCGCCAGCCGGCCGGAAGGGCAGGTGAACGGCCCCGTCACGGTGACGGGCCTGCTGCGCCTGCCGGAGGAATCCGGCTTGTTCCGGCCGGATAACGATCCGGCCAAGGACCGTTGGTTCGTGCGTGATCCGCTGGTCATTGCCAGCGCCAAGGGGCTTCTGCGCACCGCGCCCTTCCTCATCGACGCGGATGGCGCGCCCAATCCCGGCGGACTGCCGGTCGGCGGCCTGACACGCGTCAGCTTTGCCAACCGGCACCTTGAATATGCGCTGACCTGGTACGCGCTCGCCGCCACGCTGCTGGCGATGTTCGCCGCCTATGCCTGGCAACGGCTGCGCGCGCGTTGAGGGGCGTCGCGCAAGCTGTTGCTTGCCTATGATCGGCGGCCCCACTAGTTTGCCGCCGAATGAGTGAGCGGAGGCGCGCGTGCGCTATATCTCGACCCGCGGCGAGGCGCCGGTACTCGCCTTCTCCGATGCCCTGCTCGCCGGCCTCGCCCGCGACGGCGGCCTCTATGTGCCGGATGTGTTCCCCTCGCTGACGCCGCAGGAGGTCGCGCGCCTCGCCGGCCGCCCCTATGCCGAGGTGGCGGGGAAGGTGATCGCGCCCTTCGTCGATTCGGCCTTCACGCCGGATGTGCTGACGCCGATGCTGGAGGAGGCCTATGCGAGCTTCCGCCATCCGGCGACCACGCCGCTGGTGCAGATCGCCCCCAACCGCTTCGTGCTGGAACTGTTCCACGGCCCGACGCTCGCCTTCAAGGACGTGGCGATGCAGTTGCTCGGGCGCATGATGGACCATGTGCTGACCCAGCGTGACGCGCGAGCCACGATTGTCGGCGCCACCTCCGGGGACACCGGCAGTGCCGCCATCGAGGCGTTTCGCGGCCGCGCCCGTACGGATGTGTTCATCCTCTATCCCGCGGGCCGGGTGTCCGAGGTGCAGCGCCGGCAGATGACCACGGTGCCGGACGCCAATGTCCACGCCATCGCCATCGAGGGCACGTTCGACGATTGCCAGGCGCATGTGAAGGCGATGTTCAACAACCTCGCCTTCCGTGACCGGCTGCACCTTGCCGGTGTCAACTCGATCAACTGGGCGCGCATCGTCGCCCAGGTGGTGTATTATTTCGTCGCCGGCACGGCGCTGGGCGCGCCGCACCGCCCGGTCTCCTTCGTGGTGCCGACCGGCAATTTCGGCGACGTGCTGGCCGGCTATGTCGCCAAGCGCATGGGCCTGCCGATCTCGCGGCTCACCATCGCGACCAATGTCAACGACATCCTGGTCCGCACGCTCGGTACCGGCCGCTACGAGACGACGGGCGTGGTGCCGTCCTCCTCGCCCTCGATGGACATTCAGGTCTCGTCCAATTTCGAGCGCCTGCTGTTCGAGGCGCTGGAGCGGGACGCCGGCGCGCTGCGCGGCCTGATGGCGGCGCTCCACCAGTCCGGCGCCTTCTCCCCGCCGAACAGCGCGCTGGAGGCGATCCGCGCCGATTTCGACGCCGGCCGCACCGACGAGACGCAAACGGCCGATACCATCGCCCGCGTGCGCCGGGAGACCGGATACCTTCTTGACCCGCACACGGCGGTGGCGGTCTCGGTGGCCGAGCGCCTGGCGCAGGATCGCCATGTGCCGCAGGTGGTGCTCGGCACCGCCCATCCCGCGAAGTTCCCGGATGCGGTGGAGCGCGCCTGTGGCGAGCGTCCGGCGCTGCCGCCCCATCTGGCGGACCTTCTGGAGCGGCCGGAACGCACGCCGACCCTTCCCAACGACATCGCGGCGATCGAGGCCTATATCGCCCGTCACGCCCGCGCGGCGGAGCCGGTGGCATGAGCATGGAACAGGCATGAGCACGGAACAGGTCGGAACGGCCCGCATCACCACGCTCGACAATGGCGTCACCGTCATCACCGACGCGATGCCCCATCTCGCCACCGCCTCGCTCGGCATCTGGGCCGGGGTGGGCGCACGCGACGAGGAGGGCGACGAGCACGGCATTTCGCACCTTCTGGAGCACATGGCGTTCAAGGGCACGCGCCGGCGCAGCGCCCGTGCCATCGCCGAGGAGATCGAGGCGGTCGGCGGCGACATCAACGCGGCGACCAGCGTCGAGCACACGAGCTACAATGCCCGCGTGCTGGGCGAGGACATGCCGCTGGCGCTCGACGTGCTGTCCGACATCCTCACCGAACCGGCCTTCGATCCCGAGGAACTGGAGCGCGAGCACAATGTGATCGTGCAGGAGATCGGCGCCGCGCTCGACACGCCGGATGACCTGGTATTCGACCTGTTCCAGGAGCGGGCCTTTCCCGGCCAGCCGATCGGTCGCTCCATTCTCGGCACGCCCGAGACGGTGCGTTCCTTCGATGCGGGCCGGCTGCGGACCTATCTCGCGCGCACTTACCGGGCGCCCAAGCTCATCCTTTCCGCCGCCGGCGCGGTGGACCACGATGCCGTGGTCGCGGAGGCGCATAAGCGCCTGGGCGGCTTTACGGCCGAGGACAAGCCGGTGCCGGTAACGGGTCACTATCAGGGCGGGGTGGAGATCGGCGGCGGGCGCGAGCTCGAACAGGCGCATCTGCTCATCGGCCTCGAAGGCCTCTCCTACCGCGACCCGGAGATCCATGCGCTGCAGGTCTTCACCAACATCCTGGGCGGAGGCATGTCCTCGCGCCTGTTCCAGGAAGTGCGGGAGGCGCGGGGGCTCTGCTACGCCGTGTATTCCTTCCACTGGGGCTATGCCGATACCGGCCTGTTCGGCATCTATGCCGGTACCGATGGCGGGGATGTCGGCGAACTCGTCGACGTGGTGATCGATCAGGTCGAGGCTACCGTCGAGGGACTGACCGAGGCCGAACTCGCCCGTTCCAAGGCGCAGGCCAAGGTCGGCCTGCTCGCCGCGCTGGAAAGCTCGGGCGCGCGGGCGGACCAGCTGGCCCGGCAGATGCTGGCCTTCGGCCGGCCGATCCCGCTCGAGGAAATCGTCGCCAAGGTCGAGGCGGTGACGCTGGAGCGCGCGCGGGCCGCGGGGCGGGCCATGATGGCCCGTGGTCGGCCCACGTTCACCGCGCTGGGGCCGGGCAAGCCGCTGGCCTCGGCGGCGCGCATTGCGGAACGGCTGAAAGCCGCCTAACTCTCTTGAATGGCCGGTACTGGCCGGCCATCATTCCGGGCATGCCCTTCACGGCCCATCTTCCACGGCCTCGCTCGATGTCGCTGTTTCGCACGGTTTCCTGGCCCGAGCCGCCGGCGCTCATCGAGGGTGAGACGGTCGTGCTGCGCATGCCGAACATGTCGGACTTCGCCGCCTGGTCCTCCCTGCGTGAGCAGAGCCGCGCCTTCCTGACGCCGTGGGAGCCGCTCTGGCCGAATTACGACCTCTCGCGCGGCTCCTTCCGCCGTCGCATACGGCGCTACATCCGCGACGTGCGCGAGGATGCCGCCTATCCCTTCCTGGTCTTTCGCCGCGACGACCATGCCCTTCTCGGCGGGCTGACGCTGTCCAATGTCCGGCGCGGCGTCACCCAGACCGCCAGCCTCGGCTACTGGATGGGCGCGCCCCATGCCGGCAAGGGTCACATGGGCGCGGCGGTGCGCGCGCTGCTGCCTTTCGCCCACACGACGCTGGGCCTGCGTCGCATCGAGGCCGCCTGCCTGCCCGGCAACATCCCTTCCCGCCGCCTGCTGATGAGCGCCGGCTTCCGCCGGGAGGGCTATGCGCGCGAATATCTATGCATTAACGGCCTGTGGCAGGACCACCTTCTGTTCGCCCGGCTGTCCGGCGACCCGATCGCGCGGGTAGGAGAGGCTATGGCCGATGAGCCTCTCAGTTTGGTGGCGTTCCAAAGTGCAGATGAGATGAGCGACAAGCTCTAATCTGGAACGACTAAAAGATAGCGGCGTTGTGACTGCGATTTCGCGCATGAATTACCGCTGCTTGTTTTTCCCGATTGACGCCAGCGTGAATTGGCGCGAAAAATCGAAGTGAAAGGCGTTATTTAGAATAATTCTAAGTAGCTGGTCACTTCGGTTCTGCGTCGCCATGATCGTCTGTTCCTGCAATGTGCTGTCAGACCGCCAGATTCGCGACGCGCTGACGGATGCGGAGTCGCCTGCCCGTACGGCGGGGCAGGTCTATCGCTGCCTCGGCTGCAGCGCCCAGTGCGGCCGCTGTGCGCGGACCATCCGTAAGCTGATCGACGATGTGAATGCCGCCAATTGCGGCGGCTGCGCGCGCGAATGCCCGGCCCATGCGCTGGTCGAGGGTCATTCCCAGCGGCACAATCACCCTCACAATCACACGCACACCGAGAGCTTCCCCGTCGCGGCGGAGTGAGCACTCCGGAGTGAGCGCGGTGCCTCGCGGCGAACCGCCCGACTGCCATTCAACGGGATGGCGGCTCGGGAGGCCCTTGAGTGTTGATTGGAATTGTTCTAAAAATATCGAGCGTCGTCGAATTTGTCGAAGTCCGGAGAGAATGCGTCCATGAAGGGTGATCCCAAGGTCATCGAGTATCTGAACCGCGGCGTTCGTTCCGAACTGACCGCCATCAACCAGTACTGGCTGCATTTCCGCATGCTGGACAACTGGGGCTACAAGAAGCTGGCGGCGAAGTGGCGCGCGGAATCCATCGAGGAGATGCACCACGCCGACCGTTTCATCGACCGCATCCTCTTCCTCGACGGCTTCCCGAACCTGCAGGTGCTCGAGCCGCTGCGAATCGGGCAGGACGTGAAGGAAGTGATCGAATGCGACCTCGCCGCCGAGGTCGGGGCGCGCGCGCTTTACCAGGAAGCCGCGACCTATTGCGAGAGCGTGCAGGACTATCCCAGCCGCGACCTGTTCAAGGCGTTGATGGCCGATGAGGAAGGTCATATCGACTTCCTCGAGACCCAGCTCGATCTGATCGACAAGCTCGGCCTGCAGCTCTACGCCCAGCATCATATCGGCGATCTCGACTGAGCCTGCGCGTCGCCGAGATAAACGACAGGGGCCGGTCCGTGGACCGGCCCTTTTTCATGCGTCGGTGCCGGTGCGCCCGGTCGATGACGGGTCCAGTTTAGATCGATTCAGAATTTGAGTAATTCTAACGTATTGAGATAACAGTTCTTTTCATTGACCCCCGGCTGACCCTACGTTACCCGCGATGGCACGCAGATATCGCATGGGAAGCGCGGGCCTACCGTTTCTTCCCTGACGGGAGGAAAAGACATGACGGTGGTTCACTGGGTTTCGATGTCGCGCCGCGCCGCTCTGGGCGGCCTTCTGGCGGCGAGTGTTGTCGCCGCTCCGCTGGCGGCCCGGGCGGAAGAGGTCGTGAATGTCTACACGACGCGCGAGATTGCCCTCGCCAAGCCGCTCTTCGACGCCTTCGCCGAGAAGACCGGCATCAAGGTCAACAGCGTCTTCGTCAAGGACGGCCTCGCCGAGCGCGTGAAGGCGGAAGGCGCGGCCTCGCCCGCCGACGTGCTGATGACCGTCGACATCGGCAACCTCATCGATCTGGTCGACCAGGGCGTGAC
This sequence comes from Ancylobacter amanitiformis, assembly GCF_030814815.1. Classification (GTDB taxonomy): domain Bacteria; phylum Pseudomonadota; class Alphaproteobacteria; order Rhizobiales; family Xanthobacteraceae; genus Ancylobacter; species Ancylobacter amanitiformis. Next base: position 227,746 of record NZ_JAUSVR010000007.1, read on the forward strand.
CCAGCCGGTCAAGTCCGAGGTGCTGGAGAAGGCCATTCCCGCCAATCTGCGCGGCGCGGACGGCAACTGGTTCTCGCTCTCGATGCGCGCGCGCGTCGCCTATGTCGCGAAGGACCGCGTCAAGCTCGACGCCATCACCTATGAGAACTTTGCCGATCCCAAGTGGAAGGGCGAAGTCTGCATCCGCTCCGGCAAGCACCCCTACAATACGGCGCTGATCGCCGCCTATATCGTCCATCACGGCGAAGAGGCCACGCAGAAGTGGCTTGAGGGCGTGAAGGCCAACCTCGCCCGCAAGGCCACCGGCGGCGACCGCGAAGTGGCGCGCGACATCCTCGGCGAGCTTTGCGATATCGGCCTCGCCAACTCCTATTATGTGGGCCTGATGCGCTCCGGCAAGGGTGGCCCCGATCAGGAGAAGTGGGGCGCGGCGATCAACGTCATCCTGCCGACCTTCCAGAATGGCGGCACCAGTGTGAACATCTCCGGCGCTGCGGTGGCGAAGTCCTCGCCGAACAAGGGCAACGCCGTGAAGCTGCTGGAATTCCTCGTCTCGCATGACGCGCAGGAACTCTACGCCAAGGCGAATTTCGAGTATCCCGTGGTTCCCGGCGTGCCGGCCGACCCGATCATCGCCGCCTTCGGCCCGCTCAAGGTCGACAATATCGACCTGCTGGCGATCGCCAAGGCCCGCAAGGCGGCGACGAACCTTGTCGACAAGGTCGGTTTCGACGATTGATGCACCCGCCTGCCCGGCGAAAGCCCTTTCCGAACAGGTGAACTCACCGGATCGACCAGAAAGGGCTCTCGTTTCAACAAGCCGGAGCGTTTCTCATCGCGAACGTCGATCACCTCTCGCGAAAAACGCTCCAGGGCGCTCCTCCGCGCGGCTTTCCGCCGTTCGGGGGAGTTTTGCGTTGAAGGCCGGGCCTCGCGCCGAACGGAGCGCTTCACGACCATGAGCACGGCCACAACCACGGCCACCGCGACACCGGGCGGCGAGGGCAGCCGCCTGCGCCTGCTGCGCTGGGGTGCGGGCGCCACCGCGCTTCTCGTGCTGCTGCCGGTCGCGGCGCTGCTATGGTCGGCGGCGCAGGGCTCGGGCGATCTCTGGCCCCATCTCATCCGCAACGTCCTGCCACACGCGCTGTTCGAGACCATCGCGCTGGCGCTGGGCGTGGGCGTGCTGGCCGGCACCATCGGCACCGGCACGGCCTGGCTGGTGGCGACCTGCCGCTTTCCGGGTCGGGGCCTGTTCGAATGGGCGCTGCTGCTGCCCCTCGCCATTCCCACCTATATCCAGGCCTTCGTCTATGTCGACGCGGTGCACCCGCTCGGGCCGATCCCGACCGCGCTGCGCGCCCTGTTCGGCATCGCCCGGCCGCGCGACCTGTGGCTGCCCGAGGTGCGCTCGCTGCCCGGCTGCATCGTGCTGCTCGGCCTTGTTCTCTACCCTTACGTCTATCTCACCGCGCGCGCGGCCTTCCTCGTGCAGGGCTCCTCGGTGCTGGAGGCCGCGCGCATGCTCGGCGCCGGCGCCACCGAGACCTTCCTGCGCATCGCCCTGCCGCTCGCGCGTCCGGCCATCGCGGTCGGCGTGACGCTGGTGCTGATGGAGACGGTGAACGATGTCGGCGCCTCCGAATTTCTCGGCGTGCAGACGCTGACCCTGTCGATCTACTCGACCTGGCTGAACCGTTCCAGCCTGCCCGGCGCGGCGCAGATCGCCCTGTTCATGCTCGTCGTGATGTTCGCGCTGGTGCTGCTGGAGCGTTGGGGCCGGCGCCATCTCAACGTCGTCAACGGCGCCCGCGTCCGCCCGCCGGTGCGGCGCATCCTCGCGCCCGGCGCGGCGAGCCTCGCTTTCCTCGCTTGCCTGCTTCCCGTCGCGCTCGGCTTCCTGATGCCGGCCGGCCACCTCCTGCACATGGCCTGGCGGCGGCTGCTGTTCCACGGGCTGCCGGCGACGATCCTGTACGAGGCGGCCAATACCGCGCTGTTCGCCGCCATCGGCACCGGCCTCGCTCTGGCGTTGGGGCTGATGGTGGCGGTGGCCGGCCGCACCGGAGCGCTCGCCACCGGCCTCGCGCCGCGCCTCGCGAGCCTCGGCTATGCCGTGCCCGGCACGGTGCTGGCGGTCGGCCTGCTGGTGCCGCTGGCCGGGTTCGACAATATCGTCTCGGCCTTCAGCGCGCAGGTCTTCGGCCACGCCACCGGGCTGCTTCTGTCGGGTTCCGGGGCGGCGCTGATCATCGCCTATGTCATCCGCTTCCTCGCCATTCCCGTCGGCGGGCTGGAAGCGGGCTACGGCAAGATCGGCACCACCATAGACATGGCCGCGCGCAGCCTCGGCGAGCGCCCGGGCGGGGTGGTGCGGCGCATCCACCTGCCGCTGCTGCGGCCGGCGCTGGGCACCGCCGCGCTCCTCGTCTTCGTGGACTGCATGAAGGAACTGCCGGCGACGCTGATGCTGCGCCCGCTCAATTTCGAGACGCTGGCGAGCCATGTCTATGGCGAGGCCGCGCGCGGCACCTATGAGGACGGCGCGCTGGCCGCCCTGCTCATCGTGCTGGTGGGGCTGGTGCCCGTCATCCTGCTGGCCCGGCTGTCGCGGCCGCACAGGGATTGAAGGGCGGGGAGCGAAAGGGGCCGGCCGGGAAGGGGCGCCGTCCCGGCCGGCCCCGCCCGCTCACGTCGCCAGCTGCGGCAGGTCGCGATAGAGTTCCAGCGCTTCCGGGTTGGCCAGCGCCTCGGTGTTCTTCACCGGCCGGCCGTGGACGACCTCGCGCACGGCGAGTTCGGTGATCTTGCCCGAGCGGGTGCGCGGAATGTCGTTCACGGCGATGATCTTGGCCGGCACGTGGCGCGGGCTGGCGCCGGTGCGGATCTGCGTCCTGATGCGCTTCTCCAGCGTCTCGTCGAGCCGGGCTCCCGCCTTGAGCCGGACGAACAGCACGACGCGCACGTCATTGTCCCATTCCTGGCCGATGGCGATGGCCTCGATGATTTCCGGCACCTGCTCGGCCTGGGCGTAGATCTCGGCGGTGCCGATGCGCACGCCCTGCGGGTTCAGCGTCGCGTCGGAGCGCCCGTGAATGATGATGCCGCCATGCACCGTCCATTCCGCGAAGTCGCCGTGGCACCATATATTGGGGAAGCGGTCGAAATAGGCGGCGTGATATTTCGCGCCCTCCGGGTCGTTCCAGAACATGACAGGCATGGAGGGGAAGGGCCGGGTGCACACGAGTTCGCCGCGCTCGCCAAACACGCGCTGTCCCTCGTCCGACCACACCTCCACCGCCATGCCGAGGCCGGGCGCCTGGATTTCGCCCTTGTAGACCGGGGCGGTCGGATCGCCGAGCACGAAGCAGGAGACGATATCGGTGCCGCCCGAGATGGAGGCGAGGTGGACGTCGGCCTTGATCGCCTCATAGACATAGGCGAAGTCCGCCGGCGCCAGCGGCGAGCCGGTGGAGGTGATCGCCTTGAGCGCGGAGAGATCGTGCGTCTCGCCCGGCTTCAACCCTTCCTTGCGCAGCGCGTCGATATACTTGGCCGAGGTGCCGAACAGCGCGAAGCGTTCCTCCGCCGCATAGTCGAACAGCACGGAAGGGGAGGGCGCGAAGGGCGAGCCGTCGAACAGGCACAGGGTAAGCCCGCTGGCGAGGCCGGTGACAAGCCAGTTCCACATCATCCAGCCGCAGGTGGTGAAGTAGAACAGCCGGTCGCCGGGATGGAGATCGCAGTGCAGCCGGTGCTCCTTGATGTGCTGGAGCAGCGTGTTGCCGGCCCCGTGCACGATGCATTTGGGCACGCCCGTCGTGCCGGAGGAGAACAGGATGAACAGCGGGTGGTTGAACGGCAGTTGCTCGAAGCTGGGCGCCGCCGCCGCGAACGGGGCGATGAAGGCCTCGAGCGAGACGCCGTTCGGCAGGGCGCCCGCGACCTCCTCGGCCTCGCCGAGATAGGGCACGATGACGGTCGCCGCCGCGCTGGCGAGATGAGGCACCACGCTCTTCAGCTTCTCGGCGATGGACACCCGCTTGCCGGCATACCAATAGCCGTCGCAGGCGACATAGACCTTCGGCTCGATCTGGCCGAAGCGGTCGAGAATGCCGCGATCGCCGAAATCGGGCGAGCAGGAGGAGAAGATCGCCCCCAGCGAAGCGGTCGCCAGCATCACGGCGATGGTTTCCGGCAGGTTCGGCAGGGTGGCGGCCACCCGGTCGCCAACGCCGACGCCCGCGGCGCGCAGCGCCTGCTGCAGGCGCGAGACAAGGTCGCACAGTTCGCCATGGCTCACCTGGCGCCGAACCTTGTCCTCGCCGCGGAAAATGAGCGCGACGGCTTCGCGCGGGCGCGGGCGCAGGAGGTTCTCGGCATAATTCAGCCGCGCCTCTGGAAAGAAGCGGGCGCCGGGCATCCGGTCGCCGTCGGCGAGGGCGCGCTCGCCGCGCTCGCCGATCACCTCGCCAAGGTCCCACACCTGTTCCCAGAAGGCATCCGGCCGCAGGATCGACCACGCGTGCAGGTCGCGGAAATTGTGCAGGTCCGTGCCGTGGCGGGCATTGGTCTCGGCAATAAAGGCGCTGACCGCGCTCGCCGCGACCCGCTCCGCGCTCGGCGTCCAGAGCGCCTCTTCCTTCGCCACAACCATCCCTCGTTTCCTCTCCCAGGCGGATCCGCTCTTTGTGGCGGACCCCGCAATCCACGTCATCGGCCCACGTTGTCGATCCACATCGTCGATCCACGTCGTCGATGGGCAATTCATAGCGCCCGCCTCGCCCGCTGTCAGGCCATCAAACAGACACAGAAGCGCAAGATGTTGCGGGCAACTGAAGTCATTCTCCCCAGCCCTCGCTCTCGCGCTTGCACAGCGGCGCTGCCGTGCTGTAGGCGGGATCAGGGGGATCTGCGACGCGTGATGAGAAAACTGATTCCCATCCTGCTGCTGCCCGTGCTCGTCGCGCTCGTCGGCGCGGCCGTGGCGCCAAAGCTTGCCTCCGAGGAGCGCCTGCGCGCCGAGGCGTCCGCGCTGCTGCGGCAGGCCAGCGGCCTTGATGTTGAGATCGACGGCGCGGCCCGCTTCTCGGTGCTGCCCTGGCCGGCGATCGAACTGGACCGCGCCACGATCGGCAAGGGCGATATGCGCCTCGCGGTGCCCCGCGTGCGGATCGTGCTCGATCTCCTGCCGCTGCTCACCGGGCAGGCCCGGGCCGGCCGGCTGGACCTGGACCGGCCCGAACTCACTGTGGCGAGCCGGCAGCTGGACGATGACCCGCTCGGCGCGATGCTGCTGCGCCTGGCGTCGGGCACGTTCGCGGCCGATATCCGCGTGATCGACGGCCGGCTGTTCATTGCCCGCGACGATGTCCGCGAAATGGTGCTGCCGGATGCGGACCTGCGCATCGCGGTGCGCGGCGGCAGCGAGGCCTCGATCCGCGGCGAGGTGACCTGGCGCAGCGAGCCGCTCGCGCTCGACATCAGCGCCACGGGGCTCGGCGCGCTGCCCACGGGCGGCGCCGGCCGCGTCCGCCTGGGCGTATCCGGCCCGCCCGGGGAGTTCTCCTTTGAAGGCGCGGCCAAGCTGGCGGGTGGCGCCGTGGCGGTGGGCACCCTCTCGGTGTCGAGCCGCCGCCTGCGCGATACCTTGGCCTGGCTTGATCTGGATGCGCCGACCGAGCAGGGCTTCGGCCCGTTCGCGCTGCGGGCTCAGGCGATGATGTCGGGCCAGGGCGCGTCGCTCACCGATGCGCAGCTTGAGCTGGACGGCAATGTGAGCGAAGGCGGCTTCAACCTGCGCTTCGACGGCGCGCGCCCGGTGCTGCAGGGATCGCTCGCCAGCGATCATCTGGATCTCTCGCCTTATGGCGAATTGTCGGTCTCCGAGCCCGATAGCGACACCTGGAGCCGCGAGGCGATCGATCTGCGCCGGCTGGCGAGCCTCGATGTCGACCTGCGCCTGTCCGCCGCCGAGGTGAGGGCGGGTGGCGCGCGGCTTGAGAACGTGGCGGCGAGTTCGGTGCTCAAATCCGGCAAGCTGATGTTCGCGGTTGGCGAGGCGGAAGCGTGGGGCGGCATTTTCCGCGCGGCCGTGCACGTCTCTCCGGCCTCGGCCTCGCAGGCCGAGATCCGTGTCGAACTCGGCGCGGAGAATGTGCAGCTGGGGCCGGCGCTGGGCGACCTGTTCCGCACCCAGCGGCTCGAGGGCACGGGCTCGTTCCGCCTGGCCGCCGGCGGCACCGGCGTCAGCATCGCGGCCATCGTCTCGCGGCTCAACGGCACCTTCACGCTGGATGGCAGGAGCGGGGCGCTGGTCGGCATCGATGTCGGCCGTGTGCTCGCCCGGCTGGAGCAGCGCCCGCTATCGGGGGCGAACGACATGCGCGGCGGGCGCACCGCGTTCGACCGCATCCTCATCGACGCCGCCATCCGCGACGGCATCGCCCAGCTGGGCAAGCTTGACGTGACCAGCACGCGCCTGCGCATCGCGCTCAGCGGCCAGAGCGCCATTGCCGACCGCGAACTGGACTTCACCGGCCTCGCCCAGCTCATGGCCTCGGCCAAAACCGGCACGGATCCGGTCGCCACGTTCGAATTGCCATTCCTGGTGCGGGGAAACTGGGAGCAGCCGCTGCTACTGCCCGATCCGCAGGCGCTGATCCGCCGCTCCGGCGCCGCCCGCCCGCTCTTCCCCCAGCCCGCCGCCCTCGGCGTCAGCAATCAAGCCCCCTGACCCGCCGCCCCGCCGCTACTCCGCGAGCACCCAGGTCGAGGGGAAGGTGATCGGGGAGGGGTGTGCTAGGCTGTTGAGAATAAAGAGGTTTTTCCGGCCGACTGATGGGCGCACTGGACCAGATGGCTGGGGTACGGTCAAGGGCCCCGTACGTTAAAGCTCATGCGGCGTGTCTTCTGTCACAGGTCAAAGAACCGTTCACGCAGTTGCTCGCAAGCTCCGTCTATTCCTGGAAAGAGCGAGCCGGCCGTGATGCCCATGATGCTCAACTGCTGCATGGCTTCCTTGCGTTCAGTTGAGGGAAGGTCGATAACGCGAAGATAAGTCGTGTCCTTCTCGCGCTCCTTCTTCCTGATGTAGCTCTCAACATCGTCCAAGTTTGTGATACTCGATAGGGCCTGCTGTGGAACCATTCGCGGGTTATTCAGAGCAATGGGGTCCAGCAGAGAGAAGTGTTCCGGCGCGGGGCTGATCTTCGGGAATTGTCGCCAATCAGAGCGCCAAGATTTACTGTCGAACACAAAAATGCGTACCTTCTTGTCTGGTCTGATATTTCCCTTTCGGATTCCCTTATAAGCGAAGTAGGCCGCCACGAACGGCGAGTGTGTCCAATCCAGTAAAGGGGTCGGATAGCCGTGGTGTTGTACTAGAGAATGGAAGGCCGCATTTTCTATATTGTTGTCAATTCGGAAAAAATGCCTCGTCAGGCTGCTTACATTTTTATGGAGGGCTGGTATGTCCTCATTCATGAATCGTAGTATGTAAGCGCGTCCTGTTCTATGGAAGTGTGTCCTCAGGCGCCACTTATTGCTTTCTTGTCCGCGAAAAATGTACCTGTATGGTTCTTGAGAGGTAGCGAAATCCTTAAAGGAATTCCAGTCATTTACATCAATTGGTTCGTAGTCGGAAGGGCTGGAAGCGTCAGGCTTTCTTAATAGTGCTATGCCTTCGGTACCCGATGGTGTATTCCATGTGACCTTAAGCACATCCCCGATGACTGAACAATTGAGATTGACAAGCGCCGGTATCGTGACGTTGGGATAACTGTCTTTGATGGCCGCCCATGACACTGGGTCGCCGGTAGCTGGATGAAGCGCCTCAATTTTTGCATCAAGTTCGAACTGCTGGGCCTTACTCGGGGCTTCAATCCAGATCACCACATTGGGAAGGTCATGCCGTGCGTCATAGGCATATAGCGCGCCGACGTATCGGTCGCCCATGTCGTCAAGCTCAAGTATTGCAGTGCCCGTATTGGTTCCCCCGTAGGCGCCCAGCCACTGTCCGTTCATGCTACTTGTCCGCTTCCCGGGCAATTTTGCCCAAAAATTCGTGGGAGCTGTTGAGTAGGAGGCTACTCTCAGTTCCCCCCTCCCGCCCACGTTTCGCCAGCGCAACCGTATCCGAGGGTGTGGCAGCACGCTACCGGTACGTTGCCCGGCTAGAGCTCCCGCCCAATAGCCCCTGCCCATATGGACGCGTCCGCGTTCGCGTGTTGCGCGTCCAATAGGATGGGTATTGACATTTCGGACGCTCACGACTCTCATGTCTGGACCTTTTGGACACGAGGGCAGGGCATGGCACGCGTCGCCGATCCGCTGGAGCGGCTGCTGAAGCAGCAGGAGAAGCTGGAGCGCCAGCGCGCGCGGCTGGAGCGCGAGGCGGCTGCGGCCGCTGCGAAGCACGAGGCAGGAGGCGTGTTCGAGCCGGGGCCGCGTGGCACGCCCATGCCGGGGCCTGCGCCCATCCTGATCGGCTATGGGCGCACCTCCACGGCGGAGCAGGAGGCCGGGCTGGAAGCGCAGCGGCGGGACCTCGAAACGGCGGGCTGCGGGCGCGTGTTCACCGAACAGGCGTCGTCGGTCGGCACCCGGCCGCAGCTGGAGCGGGCGCTGGACTATGTGCGCGAGGGCGACACGCTGGTGGTGACGAAGATTGACCGGCTGGCGCGCTCGACCACGCACCTCTGGGACATCGTGCGCGACCTCGATGCCAAGGGCGTGAACCTGCGGGTTCTGAACCTCGGAGGCGAGACGGTGGACACCAAGAGCGCCACCGGGCGGCTCATCCTCAACATCTTCGCGGGCTTTGCACAGTTCGAGCGCGAGATGATGCTGGAGCGCCAGAAGGAGGGCATCGCCAAGGCCAAGGCGGAAGGCCGCTATACCGGGCGCAAGCCCTCGGCCCGGCTCAAGGCGGATGATGCCCGGCGTCTTCATGCCGAGGGCCGCACCGTGACCGAAATCGCCAAGACGCTCGCCATCGGCCGGGCGAGTGTCTATCGCGCGTTGGGGATGAACCCCGCCAAGGCCCCCGATACCGCATTGCCCGCAGGTTGACCGAACGCTAGCCTTGCAATCCTTCCTCGTGCCACTGCCGGGCGTTCATGGTTGATTTCGAGCACTTCATAACCCGCTGGACGGCGCGCGAGGGCGGACAGGAGCGGGCGAATTATGCGCTGTTCCTTGCGGAGCTGTGCGCGGTCATCGGCGTTCCGCCGCCCGAGCCGGCCGGGCACGCGAGCGAGCTGAACGCCTATGTCTTCGAGCGCGCGGTTACCTTCCGTGAGCCGGACGGGTCCACCGCGAAGGGGCGCATTGACCTCTACAAGCGCGGCTGCTTCGTGCTGGAGGCCAAGCAGAGCCGGCAGGGCGAGGGGCCGAAAGCGAACGAAAGTAATAAATATCTATTTGATATCAATATGTTGGGGGGGGGGGGGGGGGGGGGGGGGGGGGGGGGGGGGGGGGGGGGGGGGGGGGGGGGGGGGGGGGGGGGGGGGGGGGGGGGGGGGGGGGGGGGGG
>NZ_JAUSVR010000008.1 GCF_030814815.1 Ancylobacter amanitiformis
GCGGGCTATGCCGGGGTGGAGAACGAACTGTTCTTCCGCGACAACACCATGATGCTCTTCGCCGACGCCAAGAAAATGGTCGAGGACATCGTCAAGAACCTCGGGCATTGATCGGCCGGGGGTGTTCCACGACAAGGCCGGGTGAAAGCCCGGCCTTTTTCATGGGAGCGCGCCTGCGCAGCGCTCGCCCCATGCTGCGCTGCCGCGACTCTTTTGATTGACGACAGGTGTATTGCATACCAGACTTCGACCAAAGGCTAAGAAGACGTGACGGCGCCCGTTCCACTCAGGTCGAGGAAACGCCATGCTTAACGCCATGCTTGTCGCCGATCTCATGACGCTGAAAAGCGCCCGCGTGCCCACCATCCGCATGACCGAAACCGTCGAAATGGCGGCAACGCTGCTCAACCGCGAGCGTATCGGTGCGGTGGTGGTGAAGGATGCCTGCGGCTCGGAGGGCGATACGGTCGTCGGCATTTTTTCCGAGCGCGACCTTGTGCGTGCCATCGCCGATCGCGGCATCGCCTCGTTGCGCGCGCCGGTCGCCGAACTGATGTCGCGCAACATGATTTCCTGCGCCATGCAGGACACGGTGGATCATGTGCGCGCGCTGATGGACGAGCACCATGTGCGTCACCTTCCCGTGCTGCAGGATCACCAGCTCGTCGGCGTGCTGAGCATTCGCGACGTGCTCGCCCATGATGTGCGCCTGGCGGCGCGGGCTGCCGCGGCTTTGGGATCGGTGGCGGGCGGGATGCAGGCGCCAGCGCCCTCCCTGCCATCCTGAGGCCTTCGGCGACGCTTCAAAAAATGAGAAACCCGCGCGAGGGCCCCCGCGCGGGTCTGTTCGTCTGGATCGCGCTCGCAAGCGCCACGCGGATTGCGATGTCGTCAATCGCGTCCGCTCCGTCAGATGTGCCACGCCCGACACGCCGTGCGGCGCGCCAGCCTTCATGGCCTCACAGCGCCGGGGAGGTCTCGCGCCGAACGGGAGCGGTCTCCAGCTGGTGCACACGGTCGATAACCGCCTTCTGCACCTTCTCGAAGGCACGCACCTCGATCTGCCGAACGCGCTCGCGCGACACGCCGAACTCGGTGGCGAGGTCCTCCAGCGTCATCGGATCGTCGGTGAGCCGGCGTGCCTCGAAGATGCGGCGCTCGCGCTCGTTGAGCACCGAGAGGGCGCCCGCCAGCGCGCTGCGCCGGTTGTCCAGTTCCTCCACCTCGACCAGCGAGGATTCCTGGCTCTCGCGGTCATCGGCCAGCCAGTCCTGCCACTCGCCGCCGCCCTCGGCATCGCCGCGCAGCGGCGCGTTCAGCGACGCGTCGCCGCCGAGACGGCGGTTCATGTCGATGACGTCCTGCTCGGTGACGCCGAGCTTGGTGGCGATCTGCTGCACCTGATCGGGGCGCAGGTCGCCCTCCTCGAGCGCGGAAATCTGGCTCTTCACCTTGCGCAGGTTGAAGAACAGCTTCTTCTGCGCCGCCGTGGTGCCCATCTTCACGAGGCTCCACGAGCGCAGGATGTATTCCTGGATCGAGGCCTTGATCCACCACATCGCATAGGTTGCGAGGCGGAAGCCCTTGTCGGGCTCGAAGCGCTTCACCGCCTGCATGAGGCCGACATTGCCTTCGGAGATGACTTCCGAGATCGGCAGCCCATAGCCGCGATAGCCCATGGCGATCTTGGCCACGAGGCGCAGATGGCTGGTGACGAGGCGATGCGCGGCTTCCGGATCCTCGTGCTCGCGCCAGCGCTTGGCGAGCATATATTCTTCCTGCGGCTCCAGCATGGGGAACCGGCGAATCTCCGCGAGATAGCGGCTGAGGCCGCCTTCGGCAGACGGTAGATTCATGGCAGAACGGGCCATGACAGAACCCTTTCTTTCTCGGCCCCCGAAATAGGGCGACCGGTGCGCGGCCGCTGATCGCCGACCGCTGGACTATACTAGCAGCAACCGATTTATTTTGCGAAAGCGCAAGACGTTACGGGGTCACGAAGCGTTGACCGGGTACGGGCGCACCCTGCCGCGCGGCCTCTCGTCCGGGTCAGCGTCCGCTGGCGAGCGCCTGTTCCAACGCCTGCAGATCGGGTGGAAGCTCGCTCTCGAACAGCAGGAACTCGCCCGTGGCGGGATGTTCGAAGCCCAGCCGCGCCGCATGCAGCGCCTGCCGGCCGAACCCCTCCACCATGGCGCGCGTCTGCGGCCCGAGCCGGGTTGCCCGCGTGCGCTGGCTGCTGCCGTAAAGCGCATCGCCGATCAGGGCATGGCCGATATGCGCCATGTGCACGCGGATCTGGTGGGTGCGGCCGGTTTCCAGCTGGCATTCGACCATCGCCGCGATCGGGCGGCCCTGCTCGTCCTCGAACGAGGCGAGCCGCGACCAGTGCGTAATGGCAAAACGCCCCTCGCGGCGCACCGCGATCTTCTCGCGCGAGGTGGAATGCCGGGCGAGGGCGACGTCGACCGTGCCGCTGGGCAGTTCCGGGGTTCCCCAGACGAAGGCGACATAGGCCCGCTCCAGCGGCCCGGTGCGGCCATGGTCGGCGAACTGCGCGGCGAGGCGCTTGTGGGCGCGGTCGTTCTTGGCCACGACGAGAAGGCCCGACGTGTCCTTGTCCAGCCGATGCACGATGCCGGGCCGGCGCACGCCGCCAATGCCGGAAAGGCTTGCCCCGCAATGGTGCAGCAGCGCGTTGACCAGCGTGCCGTCGGCATTGCCCGGAGCGGGATGCACCACGAGCCCGGCCGGCTTGTCGACGACGATGAGATGATCGTCCTCGTAGACGATGACGAGCGGAATGTCCTGCGCCACCGGCTCGGCAGCCTCCGGCGGCGGCAGATCCAGGGTGAAGTGCGTGCCCGCCGTGATCTTGGCCGAACCATTGGTGACGGCCACGCCCTCGCGCGCCAGCCGCCCCTCGGTGATCAGCGCCTGCAGGCGGGTGCGGCTGAGCTCGGGCAGATGCCGCGCCAGCGCCCGATCGAGCCGCAGGCCTTCATCCTCGGGCGCGGTGATGATATCGACGCGCAGCGCGCCCTCTTCGGCGGCGATCTCGTCCACCTCATCCAGCGGTTCATCCGGCGGTGCCTGCATGACTTCTCCCGATTCCGATGGCGACAGGCTGAGCCCCGCGCAGGAGCGCGTGCTGCGCAAGGTACGCCGTTTCGCAGCCTTTTCCGGCTTGATCATGCTGCTCGGCTTCATCGCCGTGTTTGGTGCCATCGCATACAAGCTCATGGGCGCAAGGAAAAGCGCCGCCGACATCAGCGGCACGATCCAGCTGCCAAAGGGGGCGAGCGTGCGCTCCGCGCTGGTGGCGGGCGATCTCATCGCGGTGACGGTGGAGCGCGGCGGCGTGGTGGAGACGCGGCTGTTCGACCTCGCGACACGGGCGCCGCGCGGCGTCCTGACCTTCGCCAGCGAGCCGTGAGGCTTGCCGGGGCAATCCCCCGCGGGCGGAGCCCCGCCAAGGATGAGGCCATGGCTGTGAAAAACCCGGCGGATGATGTGCGGCGGCCTTGACCGGTCGGGGGCTTGTCTCTAAGAGACGCGGCTACCGCACGCGCCCATCGTCTAGCGGTTAGGACGTCGCCCTCTCACGGCGAAAACCGGGGTTCGATTCCCCGTGGGCGCGCCACTTCCGTACAAAACCGCGAACACCCGGATGGGTGGCGTGGTCGGCGAGTGGCCCCCTTTCCGGCACCATCCTTGATCCATGGCGCAGCGCGCTGCGTGCTGGTCGCCACGGCATCGATCCGCGAGTGCGGACCGGTCTTGTGCACGGCACCCTCGGGGATGTTCACGGACTGATCAGCCCGAAGCGGGCCTGCCTGTCCGGACTGAGCGACGTGCGGCCGGACTTTGATTTTCGATCCGCTCCAGCTCCAGATCCAGCTCCAGCTCCAGCGTGGTGCGCGCGATCCTCGTCGGCTCTGCGCTTCGCGATATGTTCCTTGAGCCTGTCATCGGGTTCGGCAATGCCGTCGGCGACGCGTTGACACGGCCCCCGCAGCCTGCGGCCGGGCGGTTGTCGTGTCGCGGGACAGTCAATCGATCCTTGCCCTGACCGGAGCTTCCGCCTCACCCCGCGCGTCGGCGACGAATGGGCGCGCCGCCTCCCGTCGCTCGGGCATCCGCGTCAGCAGGCTCTCTTGACTTGTATGGTAGTATGCAAGATGGTGCGCACGGGTAGGGAATACGCAGATGCAACTCGCCGGATTGGATGCCGCATCGCTCAAGACGGTACGCGTGAGCGTCGTCGATCAGCTCTATGCGACCCTGCGCGGCGCCATCATCGACAATGATCTCAGCCCCGGCGCGCGGATCTCCGAGACGGAAATCGCGCAGCATTACGGCGTCAGTCGCCAGCCGGTTCGCGAAGCGTTCATCAAGCTCGCCAATGAGGGGCTCCTCGAAATTCGCCCGCAGCGCGGCACCTTCGTCGCGAAAATCTCCCGGCCCGCCGTCATGGATGCCCGCTTCGTGCGCGAGGCCGTCGAAGCCGACATCGTCAAGCTGCTGGCACAGGCGCCCGAGCCGACGCTGATCGCGGATCTGCGCGGCCACCTTGTCCGCCAGCGCGAGATTATCGGCGGCTCGGCCCGGGACTTCATGGAGGCTGACGAGGCCTTTCATCACACGCTTGCCGCCGGTGCCGGCAAGGAGAACGCCTGGCGGGTGATCGTCGAGATGAAGGCGCAGATGGACCGTGTGCGCTTCCTGTCCAGCATGCACTTCTCGGTCGCCCGCCTGGTCGATCAACACACGCAACTGGTCGATGCGATTGCGGCGGGCGATGCCGTGGGCGCCGAGCAGGCCATCCGTTCTCACCTGCGGGGCATCCTTCAGGACCTGCCGATCATCGAGCAGGAGCACCCCGAGTATTTCCGCTGACCCTCCGGCTGATGGCCGGAAATCAAAAAACGAGGAGGAAACCATGATGTTCAAGACAATCACGCGACTTGCGGCCACGTGTGCCGCCCTCACGCTGCTCGGCAGCGCCGCCATGGCGGATGTCACCCTCAAGCTCGGCCACCTCGCCAATGAGGAAAACATCTGGCACAAGGCCGCGCTGAAGTTCGGCGAAGAAGTTCAGGCCCTCTCCGATGGCCGCGTGAAGGTTCAGGTCTATCCCAACGAGTCGCTCGGCAAGGAGATGGACCTCATCAACGGCATGCAACTCGGCACCGCCGACATGACGATCACGGGCGAGAGCCTGCAGAACTGGGCGCCCAAGGCGGCGCTGCTGGCGCTGCCTTATGGTTATCGCTCGCTGGAGCACATGGACAAGGTCGCCTCCGGCGAGATCGGCAAGCAGATCGAGGCCGAGATCATCGAGAAGGCAAGTGTGCGTCCGCTCACCTATTTCGCGCGCGGCCCGCGCAACCTTTCCGCCAACAAGGAAATCAAGACGCCGGACGAACTGAAGGGCTTCAAGCTGCGCGTCCCGAATGTGCCGATCTTCGTCGCGGCCTGGCAGGCCATGGGTGCCAATCCGACCCCGATGGCCTTCTCCGAAGTGTTCACCTCGCTGCAGAACGGCACCATCAACGGCCAGGAGAACCCGCTCGCCCTGTTCAAGTCGGGCGGCTTCTACGAGGTGCAGAAGGTCATCAACAAGACCGAGCATGTCCGGTCCTGGATCTACCTCGTCATCTCCGAGCGGACCTGGAACAAGCTGTCGGACCCGGACAAGGCGGCCGTCACGGAAGCCGCCAAGCGTACGCAGGTCTATGAGCGCGCGCTGTTCCTCGCCGACGAGGCGGCGCTGGTGAAGGATCTGGAAGGTCGCGGCGTGAAATTTGTCGATGTCGACAAGGAAGCGTTTGCCGCCAAGGCTCGCGATGCCGTGATCAAGGCGGTGCCCGCCTCCATTCGCCCGCTCGCCGAGCAGATCTTCAACAGCAACTGACACGCCCGTGCCGGCCGGCTCCACCGGTGAGCCGGCCGGTCCGCGCGCGGAGGCATTCATGACACGTTTGTTCAAAGGGCTGGAGGGGCTGTGCCGCCTCCTGATCCTGGCGGCATTCCTCGTGCTGTCGGGCTCGGTGCTGCTGCAGGTATTTGCCCGAACCTTCCTTGCCTCCGCCCCTGTGTGGACCGAGGAACTGACCCGGTTCTGCCTGATCTATATCGGCGCCCTCGGTGCCGGTCTGGCGCTTCGCAGCGGCGACCTGGTCAATGTCGACCTTCTCTGCGAGAGCATGCCGGGTCGTCAGCCCTGGATGTTGCGGTTTCTCTGCGCGCTGCTCACCGCCGGTTTCGCCCTGGTTCTCATCCCCGCGGCCTGGGACTACACCTCGATCGGCATGCGTCAGACCGCTCCTTCGCTCGGTTGGCGCATGGATTTCATCCACGCCGCCATGCTGGTCCTGTTCGTCACCCTCGCGCTGTGGGCGCTGATGCGCGTCTACGAGATGCTGTCCCGTCGCCATGACGGTCGCCCAATTCCGATGTCAGGGGACGAATGATGGGCCTCACACTGCTGCTTTGCACCTTCGTGATCGGGCTTGCCATTGGCCTGCCGGTCGCGGTCACGCTCGGCATCTCCTCGATGGCCTATCTCGTCTTCGCGGACATCCCCCTCGTGGTGATTCCGCAGAAGATGTATGCCGGCATGGACAGCTTCGTGCTGCTCTGCATCCCCGGCTTCATCCTGGCCGGCAATCTCATGAATTCCGGCGGCATTACCGAACGCATCATCCGCTTCGCCAACGCGCTGGTCGGCTGGATGCGCGGCGGCCTTGCGCAGGCGAATATCGCCGCCTCGATGCTGTTCGGCGGCATTTCGGGTACCGCGGTTGCAGACGTCGCCTCGGTCGGCGGCATGATGATTCCCGGCATGAAAAAGGCGGGGTACCCCGCCGCCTTCTCGGCGGCGGTCACGGCGGCCTCCTCGACCGTCGGCCCGATGATCCCGCCGAGCGTGCCGATGATCATCGTCGGCTCGCTGTCCGGTCTTTCGGTCGGCAAGCTGTTCCTGGCCGGCGCGGTGCCCGGTGTGCTGATGGGGCTGGCCATGATGGTCACCACCTATTTCCTCGCGAAGAAGCACGCCTTCCCGCGCGAGCCGTTCAAGGGCCTGCGCGAACTGTTCACCTCCTTCGCAGGGGCGATCTGGGCCATCGCGATGACGGTTCTGATCGTCGGCGGCCTGCTGCTCGGCATCACCACGCCGACCGAGACGGCCATCGTCGCCTGTCTCTACGCGGTCGTTGTGGGGCTCTTCGTCTATCGCGAACTGCCCGTCAGCCGGATTCCGAAGATCATCATCGACAGCGCCATCAGTTCGGCGGGAATCCTCGTGCTGGTCGGCACCGCCAATGTGTTCGGCTGGATCCTGGTGGCCGAGCGTATCCCGCAGATGCTGGCCGATACCGTGCTGTCGATCACCGACAACAAGTTCGTCGTCATCCTGCTGATCAACATCCTGCTGCTGTTCGTCGGCATGTTCATGGAGACGATCGCGGCGCTGATCATCCTGTTCGTGCCGCTGCTCACGCTGGCGACCGCGGTCGGCATCGATCCGCTGCACTTCGCCTGTTTCGCCGTGCTGAACCTGATGATCGGCCTGACGACGCCGCCCGTCGGCGTGTGCCTGTTCGTGGCGGCCAATATCGCGCGGCTGCCGCTCTCCCCGGTCATCAAGGCCATCGTGCCCTACATCATCACCAACATCATCGTCCTTCTGATGGTCAGCTATTTCGCCCCGCTCGCGACCTGGCTGCCCAACCTGCTGATGCCGTGAGGTCTGTCATGAGCGATGAAATTCCCAACCGCGTGGTCTGCCTCCATGCGCAGGACGATCTGCGGATCGAAACCCTGCCGGTCGCCGAGCCTCTCGCCGGCGAGGTGCGCGTGGCCGTGCTGGCCGGCGGCATCTGCGGCTCGGACCTGCATTACTGGCACGAGGGCGGCATCGGCACGATCCGCGTGCGCGAGCCGATCATTCTCGGCCATGAGGTGGCCGGCCGCATCGAGGCGCTGGGCTTCGGCGTGGAGGGGCTCAAGGTCGGCCAGCTTGTGGCGGTCAACCCCTCGCACCCCTGCGGGGAATGCGAGTTCTGCCGCAAGGGCCTGCCGCGCCACTGCATGAACATGCGCTTCAAGGGCTCGGCCATGTACCTGCCCCATGAACAGGGCATGTTCCGCGATCGCCTCGTCATCGGCGCCGCCCAGTGCTTCCCGATGCCGGAGGGCGTCTCGCCCGGCGCCGCCGCGTGCAGCGAGCCGCTCGCGGTGTGCCTGCACGCCGCCAATCGCGGCGAGGCGGTTTCGGGGAGCCTGAAGGGCAAGACCGTGCTGGTGACGGGTGCCGGGCCGATCGGCGCGCTGTGCGTCGCGGTCGCCCGCCAGCGTGGCGCGGCCGAGATCCTCGTCACCGATATTCAGGACGCGACGCTCGCCATTGCCCGGAAGATG
The DNA here is from genome assembly GCF_030814815.1 of Ancylobacter amanitiformis. Classification (GTDB taxonomy): domain Bacteria; phylum Pseudomonadota; class Alphaproteobacteria; order Rhizobiales; family Xanthobacteraceae; genus Ancylobacter; species Ancylobacter amanitiformis. Next base: position 8,428 of record NZ_JAUSVR010000008.1, read on the forward strand.
GGCGCGGACCACATCGTCAACACCGCCCGCGAGCCGGAAGGGCTTGCCCGCTGGCAGGAAGGCAAGGGCAAGGTCGACCTGGTGTTCGAGTGCTCGGCGGCGGCGGCGGCGATCCGCGATGCGGTCAGCGTGCTGCGTCCGCTCGGCACGCTGGTGCAGGTCGGCGTCGCCGGCCCGACGCCCCTGCCGCTCAACGTGATGGTGGGCAAGGAAATCCTGTTCGTCGGCTCGCAGCGCTTCGACAGCGAGTTCGCCGAGGCGGCTGAATTGATCGGATCCGGCGCCATTGATCCGCGCCCGATCATCACCTCGACCTATCCGATCGATGAAGCGCTTGCGGCCTTCCATGCGGCCTCCGACCGCTCGGCCTCGGTCAAAGTGCAACTTGCCTTCGCTGCCAGCTGACGGCACGTTCGACCCGAAAAACGAAAGACGACCTCATGAGACAAACCTGGCGCTGGTTCGGCCCCAAGGACCTCTGCTCCATCGACGACATGCGGCAGGCGGATGTGGAAGGCGTGGTGTCGGCCCTTCATCATGTGCCGACCGGGGCGGTGTGGATGCCGGAAGAGATTGCCCGGCGTCAGGCCGAGATCGCCACCATGACGGATGGCGCGCCCTCCACGCTCACATGGGATGTGGTCGAGAGCCTTCCGGTTTCCGAGGACATCAAGCGGCAAAGCGGCGAATGGCGCGACCATATCGCCAACTGGAAGACCTCGATGCGCCACCTGCGCGCGGCCGGCATCGAGGTGATCTGCTATAATTTCATGCCGATCCTCGACTGGACGCGCACCGATCTCGCCTATCGCCTGCCGAATGGCGCGACCTGCATGCGTTTCGATGCCGTCGACTTCGCGGCGTTCGACCTGTTCATCCTGGAGCGGGCCGGGGCGATGGAGGGCTATTCGCCTGACATCGTCGAGGCCGCGCGCGAGCGGTTCGCCGCCATGTCGGACGGCCGCAAGGCCGAGCTTGCCGGCAATGTCGTGTTTGGCCTGCCCGGTTCGGCCGAGGCGATGTCGATGGACGACGTGAAGCGCCATCTCGCGCGCTATGACCGCATTTCGCCGGCCACGCTGCGCCAGCATCTGGTCGACTTCCTCGCCGAGGTGAGCCCACTGGCCGAGGAGATCGGCATGCGGCTGTGCTGCCATCCCGACGACCCACCGTTCCCGCTGCTCGGCCTGCCGCGCATCATGTCGACCGAGGCCGATTACCGTGCGGTGATCGAGGCCGTGGACATTCCCGCCAACGGCATCACCCTGTGCACCGGCTCGCTGGGCGCGCGCGCCGACAATGATCTGCCGGGCATGATGGACCGGCTCGGCAGCCGGGTGCACTTCCTTCACCTGCGCAATGTCGCGCTGGAGGAGCGTCATCTCGGCGGCTCGTTCCATGAGGCGGCGCATCTTGAAGGCAATACCGACATGGTGGCGATGATCGCCGCCATTCTCGCGGAGGAGAGCCGCCGCAAGGCTGCCGGGCGCGCCGACTGGAACCTTCCGTTCCGCCCCGACCACGGCCAGAACATCCTCGACGATCTCAACCGGGGCGGCCAGCCGGGTTATCCCTCGATCGGCCGGCTCAAGGGCCTTGCCGAATTGCGCGGGATCATGACCGCGCTCTCGCATCCGCTCGCCAGGGCCGCGCAATGAACCGTCTATCAGCCACCGCGTTTCCCGCCGGAACCGCCGAATGGCCCCGCTACCGGCCGGAGGAGTACCGGGCAGGCATCGTGCATCTCGGGCTTGGCAATTTCGCCCGGGCGCATCTGCTGGCCTATACCGATGAGGTTCTGGCCAAACAGGGCGGCGACTGGCGGGCGATCGGCGTGTCGCTGCGCGGCACCGCCGTCGCCGAGGCGCTGAATCCGCAGGATGGGCGCTACACGCTGATCATTCGCGGGCAGCAGACGCATGCCCGCGTCATCGGGGCGCTGAAACATGTCATTGCCGGCACGCAGATGGCAGGTTGCGCGCTGACGGCGATGGCCCGCCCAACCTGCCGGATCGTCAGCATCACGGTGACGGAGAAGGGCTACGGCATCACCAGCGAGGGTCATCTCGACCGCGCGCATCCGGCGATCCGCGCCGATCTCGCGCGCCCCGAGGCGCCGACGGGCGTCATCGGGCTCATCGTGGCGGCGCTGGCGCAGCGGCGCGCGATGGGAGTGCCGCCCTTCACGGTGCTGAGTTGCGACAATCTCTCGCATAACGGGCAAAAGCTGAAACGCGCGGTGCTGGAATTCGCGACCGAGGCGTATGGCGAGGAAATCGCCGGCTGGATTCTGGAACAGGTGCGCTTTCCCTCCACCATGGTCGACCGCATCACCCCGGCCTCGACAGCGGAGACCCTTGCCACCGCCGCCACGCTGACCGGGCATGAAGATGCCGCCGCCGTCGAGACCGAGCCTTTTCGCCAATGGGTGATCGAGGACGATTTCAGCGCCGGCCGGCCCGCCTGGGAGCTTGCGGGCGCGCTCTTCGTGCGGGATGTCGGCCCCTATGAGCACATGAAGCTACGCATGCTCAACGGCGCGCATTCCATGCTCGCCTATAGCGGGCAACTCTCCGGCAGGGCCTATGTGCGGGATGTGATGGCCGACCCCGCCCATGCCGCTCTCGTGCGTCGCCACCTCAAAGCCGCCGCCGCCACCGTGCGCGGCCTGGCGATCGATCTCGATGCCTATGCCGCGGCGCTTGCCGAGCGCTTCGCCAACCCTTCCATCGCCCACGCCACCGCGCAGATCGCGATGGATGGCACGCAGAAGCTGCCCCAGCGCATCACCGCCCCCGCATTGGAGGCGCTGGAAGCCGGAACTCCGGTTCGTCCGTTCGCCTTCGCGCTGGCGAGCTGGGTTGCCTATCTCGCGCGCCGCGATGCACGCGGTGCTCCGATCCGTGTCGATGACCCGCGTGCCGATGTGCTTCTCGCGGCGGTCTCCGGCGCAACGGATGCGGCGACGCTGCTGCCGGCCATCGCCGCCGCGTGCCCCGACATTCTGCCGGACGCCCTGCGTACCGGGGCCTTCGGCGCGACGCTGGCGGAACTGGTTGATGCGATCCTGCGCGAGGGCATGGCGGCGGTGATCGTCCGCGAAGCCGAGCTTGACGGAGAGTAAGGCGGTGCGCTTTCTCTCCATCGGCGAGGCGATGCTGGAGCTTTCCGAGCAGCAGGCGCCGCTCTGGGCGATGAACGTGGCGGGCGACACGCTGAACACCGCCTGGCACCTCAAGCGCCTGGCCGGCGAGGCGGCCGAGGTCGCCTATTTCACCGCGCTCGGCAGCGATCCGTTCTCGGCGCGGATCGAGGATTTCATCGCGGATGCGGGGATCGACACCCGCTTCATTCGCCACCAGGCGTCGCGGGGGCCGGGTCTCTACGCCATTTCGCTGCGCGATGGGGAGCGCAGCTTCACCTATTGGCGCGACCGCTCCGCGGCGAAGCTGCTGGCCGATGACGGGGCGACGCTGGCGGCGGCCTTCGGCTGGGCCGACATGGCCTATCTCAGCGGTATCACGCTCGCCATTCTCGCGCCCGAGGCACGCGAGCGGCTGCTGGCGGCTCTGGCTGTCGCGCGTGACGAGGGCGTGACGATCGCCTTCGATCCCAATATTCGCCCCCGCCTCTGGGAGAGCGCCGAGATCATGCGCGCCACCCTCCTGCGCGCGGCGAAGGTGGCGGACATCATCCTGCCCAGCTTCGAGGACGAGGCACAGCATTTCGGCGATGCCAGCCTCGAAGACTGTGCCCGGCGCTACGACACGGATGGCAGCCGCGAGGTCGTCGTCAAGAATGGCGGGCGGGATGTGGCGGTCGCCATGGGAGGCCGGTGCAGCCACCATGCGATGAGGCCGATCGAGCCGGTGGATACGACAGGTGCCGGGGATGCCTTCAACGCCGGCTGGCTGTTCGGCCGGATCAGCGGGAACTCGCCGGAGAAAAGTCTGGCACGCGCCCACGCGCTGGCGACGCATGTCATTTCGCACAAGGGTGCGCTCGTCTGATCTGCCGGGTGATGGCCGGGGCGACCTGCCGGCTTCCTCGCAATGGAGCCGGGCAGGTCGCGCGATATCGTCTTCCGGGTCTGGCCGCGGCGGGACGGTCCTTTGACGGATGTCGTTGGGCGGCCGCAGTGCCCTTTAGGAGTGCCCTTTAGGCGGGGATATTCATCGTCCTGCCGGTTGCAGCCGCCGGGTGCGCCGGCCGGGGGAGGCCGAGATGTTCCCTGAGCGTGCTGCCGGTATAGTCGGAGCGGAACAGGCCGCGCTCGACGAGAAGCGGGACAACCTCGTCGACAAAGCGCTCCGCCGGGCCGGGCAGGTGGGTGGACATGATGGCGAAACCGTCCGCAGCACCGCTGCGGAACCAGTCTTCCAGATCGTCGGCCACCTGCTCGGCGGTGCCGACCAGCAGTCGATGCCCCGAACTCACGGCAGCATAGTCGCGCAGCTGGCGCAGCGTCATCTTCTTGCGCCGGGCGATGGCGGTCAGCTGGATGGCGTGGCCCTGCATCATCCCGGACGGGGGAAGATCCGGGACCGGCTCGTCGAGCGGGAACGCGTTCATGTCGTGGCCGAGGCGGTCGGAGAGCACCCGCATCGCCGCCTTGGTGTCCATCATCGAGGCAAGCTCGGCGACGATCTCCTTCGCCTCCTCCTCGGTGCGGCCGACAACCGGGGAAACGCCGCAGACAACCTTCACAGCATCGCGCGGCCGGCCTGCGGCCTCGGCCTTGTCGCGCAGCCTGTTGGCGAAGGACAGGGCCTCTTCCTGGATCTGCTGCGCGGCAAAGACGACTTCGGCGGTGGCTCCGGCGAAATCGAGGCCGCGATCGGAGGCGCCGGCCTGGAAGATGACGGGATAGCCCTGCGGCGGGCGCGTGATGTTCAGCGGGCCTTTCACGCTGAAATGGGGGCCCACGTGATCGAGGACATGCATCTTCGCCGGATCGACGAAGATGCCCTTTTCCTTGTCGCCGACGAGCGCGCCTTCCTGCCAGCTGTCCCAGAGGCCCTTCGCGATCGCGACATATTCCTCGGCGATCGCGTAGCGCTCCTCGTGCGGGGGGTGCTTGTCCCGGCTGAAATTCGCCGCGGCGTCCGGGCTCGATCCGGTGACGACGTTCCAGCCCGCGCGACCCTGGCTCAGATGGTCGATCGAGGCAAAGGCGCGGGCAATGTTGTAGGGCTCCGAATAGGTCGTCGAGACGGTCGCCACCAGCCCGATGCGCGAGGTGCTCATCGCCAGCGCCGCCAGCAGCGTCAGCGGCTCGAAGCGGAGCATCATGCCGGGATGGGCGTCGAGGCCGGTATTCACCGCGTCGGCGAAGAACACGAAGTCGAGCTTGCCCGCTTCCGCCTTCTGCACCACGCGCTGGAGCAGAGGCAGGTTCTGCGATCCGAACTGCGCGTCCGGCATTCGCCATCCCGCGACATGGCTACCGGTGCCCAGCAGAATCATGCCGAGATGCATGGTCTTGCCCATCATGTCTCTCCACTTCTCAGCAACGCCTGATGTCTGCGTTCCGCCTCCTCGGCGGCGGTCACGATCGACAGCTGCGGCGCGCGCGAGGCCATGATCGCCAGCGCGTTCTCGTGAACGTCCCGGCTTTTCGCCGCGCAGGCATCGGCGACGATCCGGACATGGGCCCCCGCATCCACGGCGGCGAAGGCGGTGGCCAGCACGCAACAATCCGTCGAGATGCCGCACATGACGATCTCGTCCTCCGGCGCGAAGATCGCCCGCGCGTCCGCGGTCCATTTCGAGAAAGTATCGCTGGAGATGCTGCGCTGCTCGCGCCAGGGCTCGTCGACCTCCCAGAGCCAGTCCGAGCCTTCGGCATGGGCGAAGGACCACTTGTCGTAATAGGGAATCCAGCTGCCGCCCGGCACAGCGGGCGGCACGAAGCGCGTGAAGACCACGCGCTCGCCAAAGAGCGGCACCAGCGAGGCCACTTTCGGCGTCGAGTGCGCCGCCGCCGGCGTGAACCACGCGCTCGCGGGGTGGGTGAAGGCCGGCTGATGGTCGATGACCATGAGCCAGCTGCGGCGAAGGTCGCTCATGCTGCTAGACTGCCTGCCGCTGTGGGTCCGGAAGGGAACGCGCGAGGAAGGTCTTGGTGCGCGGGTCGGTGGGCCGCGAGAGCACGTCCCTGGCCGGCCCCATTTCAATGATCGCCCCGTCGCTCATCACCGCGGCGGTATCGGCGACGTCGCGGGCGAACTGGATCTCATGGGTGACGATGATCATCGTCATGCCGGTTGCGGCGAGCCCCTTGATGACGTCGAGCACTTCGTCCGTCAGGTGGGGATCGAGCGCCGATGTCGGCTCGTCGAACAGCATGAGCTTGGGCTGCATGGCCAGCGCGCGGGCGATGGCGATGCGCTGCTGCTGGCCGCCGGACAGATGACGCGGATAGGCGCCGGCCTTGTCCAGCAGGCCGACCTTGCGCAGGAGTTCGTGCGCACGATGGGTCGCCGCCGCGCGCGTTTCTCGCCGGATGCGCATCGGCGCGTCGATGATGTTGCTCAGCACCGACATATGCGGGAACAGGTTGAAGTTCTGGAAGACCATGCCGATGTCGGCGCGCTGACGGCTCAGCTGGCTCTCGGTCAGACGGACATGGCTGCCGTTGCGCAGGGCGCAGCCGATCGGCACTCCATCGACATGGACGAGCCCGCGATCCGCCAGCTCGATGGCGTTGATACAGCGGAGCAGGGTGCTCTTGCCGGCCCCGGATGGCCCGAGAAGGCAGACGACCTCGCCCTTGCGGGCCTGGAGATTGACGCCCTTCAGGACCAGATTCCGTCCGCGCGTCTTCCAGATGTTTTCGCATCGGACGAGCGGCTCGTCGGTCTTCGCTGCGGTCATGGTCGAGGCCCGGTATTCGTTGAGGGGATGCTGTTCATGCCTCATGCGCCCCGATCATCCTGCCCCTGCCAGCCCTTCGAGTAGTGTTTCTCGATGAAATACTGGATGACCGACAGGATGCTCACCAGAAAGAGATACCAGAGGGCGGCAACGATCAGCAGCGGCACGATCTCGAAATTCCGTGAATAGATCAGCTCGACCGAATGCATCAGTTCGTAAAGCGCAACCACGCTGGCGATCGAGGTATATTTGAGCATCCCGATCACCTGGTTGCCCGTCGGCGGCACGATCGCCTTCATCGCCTGCGGCAGCACGACGACCCAGAAAGTATGCCAGGGCTTGTGGCCGAGCGCCTTGGAGGCTTCGCTCTGTCCGTTGTCGACCGACATCAGGCCCGCGCGGATGATCTCCGCCATATAGGCTCCCTCGTTCAGGCCGAGGCCGAGCAGGGCGGCGGTGAAGGACGAAATGGCGACGGTGGCCGGAATCTCGAAGAATTTCGGCCCGCCGAACGGAATGCCGATTTCGATGGCAGGGAAGAGCGCCGCCAGATTGTACCAAAATACCAGCTGGACCAGCACGGGTGTTCCCCGGAAGAACCAGACGAAGGCGTGGGCGCAGAAGATGAGCAGAGGATCGCCCGACATGCGCATCACCGCCACGACGATGCCGATGAGCAGCCCGACGATCATCACGATCGCGGTGAGCTGCAGCGTCATCGCGACGCCTTTCAGAACGCCGACATCCAGGAGGTATCGGCCAACGACATCCCATTGAAAGCCCGGATTGGTCAGGGCCTGATAAACGATCCAGGCCATCACCGTGCCGACCAGGATGACACCTATCCAGCGTCCGAGGCGGGGCGGGTTGATGATCTCCGGCGCCTTCGACATGTCCGTCGACGTTTCCGCCGTGTCCAGTGCGAGATGTGCGCTCATGACTGCTCCCGAAGTCGTGCCGGTGTCGGCGCGCGCGGCGACGCACCGGCGAAGCCATTGGGTGGTTCGATCACCTTGATCGAACCACGATTCCCGAAGCCGATTGGGTGGGAAGCGTTGGCGCGTTTTCCGCGAACGCTGATCGACTTTCGCGATTTGAGAACGCTCCAGCTTGGTGAATCGGGAGCACTTTCCTATCGATCAGCTCCACCGGATCGGCAAGGGCTCCAACGCGCTTCCAGGCTCATCGTGGCGAGCGTCGGGAGACAGGGCTATTGTCGGATCTGCGCTATTTTCGGATCTGTTCGAGGGTCAGCGCGCCATCGGCGACGCCGAACGTGTCGAGGACAGCCTTATAGGAGCCATCGGCGACGGCGCTTTCCAGAGCCAGCAGCAGGGCCTTGTAAAGCCCTTCATTGGACTTTCCGACGACGATGCCGGAGATCGAATCCAGGTTCGCGAGCGCACCCGGCGCAACGTCCAGTTTCGGGTTGCTCTTGGCGATATAGACGCCGACGGCGCGAGCCGTCAGGAAGCCATCGCCGCGGCCATTGGCGACGGCGAGATAGGTGTCGGCGCTGTCGGGGTAGAAGGTCATCTCGATCTTGGGCTTGTTCGCCGCGACGCAGGCGGCGGACAGCTTCTCGGCAATGGCGATCTGCGCGCTGCCCTGGGTCAGGGCCAGGGTCTTCCCGCACAGATCGTTCACGTCGATAGCCGTGGCGCCCTTGCGCACCAGAAGGCCGTAGCCGGAGTTGAAATAGGGCAGCAGGTTGACGATCTTCTTGCGCTCGTCGGTGACGCCGAACTGGTTGACGCCGACATCGTAGCGTCCCGCCTGCACGCCCGGGATGATGGCCGGGAACTTGATATCCTCAAATTCCGGCTTGAGCCCCAGTTTCGCGGCAAGCAGCTTCATGAGGCTGATGTCGATGCCTGTCGGCTCGCCGCTTTCCGACGCATAGTCGAACGGCGCCCACTGCAACGAGGTGGCCACCTTGAGCACGCCGGATTGCCGCGTGGCCTCGGGCAGGGCGGCCCGCGCCGCGTCCACCACGCCCTGAGCGCTTGCGTGGCCGGTCAGGCCGAACGCCGCAAGTCCGAAGAGGGCCAGCCCGGTCAGCCGGGCACGCATTGCTGTCATTCGCTTCATGGTGCTGTCTTCCACTCTGGAGATGTTTTTGTTGCTGTTCCGCCTTGCCGCCGCGCCGCCGCAACTCGGGAGCCACCGAGCGACAGAGCGGCTCGAACCTGCCGGGAAAAGGGGCGGGGGTGAGGACGAAGCCGAAGCCGCCGCAGACTCCGGATTCGCAGAGATTCTGCAGAAGGTCGGCGATGAAGGAGGGCGGCCATTCTTGCGCAGCACGGGCGCGGGATCGCGATGCCGGGTCTGTCCATCCTCGCGGAGCCCGGCGTCGGAACTGTGCCGGCGGATATCGGGCAACTCAGGCAGATCGGCGAAGCGGTAGCCGTCGGACCCCGACGATTCGAGTGTGAACGCTATTTCAGGGGGGCGCTTGCCGGTGTGGGTGTTGTCGGCTGCGACATCAGGACGGCGCCATCGACCATCATGCCGGGCTGTTGGGCCGGTCTTGAGGGAAGTCACCAAATGCATTTGTCTTTGGTGAGTGGCGGGCAAGCCGGTGTTCCTTATCCCATTCGCTGAAACCGGCGAGGCGGGTCGGCTGAACACCGTGAATCTATAGCGCATGCACTGTAACGCGCAATGTGTTCCGTACGGGAAAATGCTTAAGTGGCTGTAAATATCCAGTAATCGAGCGAAAAATGTGCAGTTGGTCAGGAATCGGTCAACCGCATGCTGCAAATTTATAATGTACAGACTATTTCTAGGATGTAGGCGCGCGGCGGTCGCTCGGCAGGATTGCACCGTGGCACCGTCGCTGCGTGTGACGCGTCAATGGTGCCTGCGCTGCGTTGGACGCGAGGATCGAAGCTCCGGCCACGCCGGAAATGTCCGAGACCTGGAAATGTGCGAGGCCTAGAAGTGTCCGAGACCTGGAAATGTCCGGGGCCTATCCGTGAACCGTGCTCACTTCCTATGTCCCCGTCCGAAGGTCGTCCTCCGAATTCCCGTGGGTTCCGTCATCCGGGCTCGACATATCCCGCGGCAAGAGCCCGCGCGTCCCAATCGTCGAGGAGACCATAGGCCGAGGTTTCGACCGGGACGAACCGTTCAAGGAGAAGCCGGTCGAGAAGGGGGCGGGCTGCATCGTCATCCGCGCTGGCCAGGAGGGCCGCCCGCAGCGCGTGGGCTGTGCTGGCGTCGATCCCGGGCGACGCGACGAGGAAAGGGAGGGGCGCCGGCTCGGTATCCGCGACGACACGCAGCCCATGGGCCGGGTCGGCGGGATCCTGCAGCATCAGGTCGAGCGCGTAGGAATCGAGCGGACCGATATCGATTTCGTCGGCGAGGAGCGCCTTCACCACGGCGCGCGGCGTATGGAGCGGACCGACGCTCTCGCGATAGAGGAGCGGCCGCTCGGGCGTGCGCCATGGAAGCAGATGGAAGCGTGGTGCGTTGAAGCCGGACTGGCTTTCCTCGATCGTATAGCCGAACCGTCCGCCGAAACTGTCCGCGAGGCTATGGATCGGCCCGTCGCGCCGGACGGCAAGACGGGTCCAGTAGCGCGGCCGTCCCTTATAGGCCGGCGGCGCGGGAACCGGTGCGGCAAGCGGCACCGGCCTTGGTTCCGCGCGCCGCCATGGCCGGCCGCACATGAAGACGCAGCCGAGATCGTCGCGCTGCCAAAGCTCGGCCATGGGCCTGGGAAAGCCATGGGAGATCACCTGAAGCTCGACGCCACTCGCCCGCGACAGCCAGGCGAAGAACGCGTCCCATGCCGCCGCCGCATCGGCGGTGGCGGCATACATCCGGGCATTGGCGACGAGGCTCATGGCCGAGTGTCTCCTCAGGCGTAGCGCAGGCGCTGGCCGATCCCCAGCCTGCGCGCCTTGGTCAGCATGGCATGGCCGAGCGCGATGTCGGAGAGCGACAGGCCGCGATGCCAGAACAGATTGGTTTCCGCCTCACTCTGCCGGCCGGGCTTCAGGCCGGCGACAATCTGGCCGAGTTCGGCATATAATGTGTCCGCCGAGAGCTTGCCGCTCTCGACATGGGCGCGCAGGCTGCCGAACTTGCCACCCTTGCACTGGCCCCAGTCGTCGACCACCAGCTTGTCCATGATATCGGTGAGCGAGAGTTCGATCGCGCTCATCGTGCCATAGGGCACGACGAAGGCGCCCTTCTTGATCCAGCTGGTCTTCAGCACCGGCGTCGGCGCGTCGAGGCGGGAGGCTTCGACGACGATGTCCGCGCCCTCGACGCAGGACTGCCAGTCCTCTGTCACCACGACCGGCTTGCCGAGATCGCGACTGAGCCGTTCGGCGAAGCCATTGCGGCTTTCGGGCCGGCGGGAATGGACGCGGATTTCGTCGAAATCGAAGAGATGGTTCAGCAGGCGGACGTTCCAGTAGGCCGTGCCGCGCGCGCCGACATGGCCGAGGATCTTCGAATCCTTGCGGGCAAGGTATTTCGCGCCGATGGCTGTGACCGCGCCGGTGCGCATGTCGGTGATCGCGCTGGCGTCGAGGAACGCCCTGGGCACGCCGGTGCGCGGGTCGAACAGCAGGAGGCTCGCCAGTTCCGAGGGGAGGCCGAGCTTGTAATTGTCCACGAAGTCGCCGACCACCTTCACGCCGGCGGAGTCGATCGGTTCCTTCAGCGCGCCGCGCAGCACGTTGAAATGCCCGTTCGCCACGCCGGGCTCCAGATGAACGCGGGGCTCGATCACGGCCTCGCCACGCCCCTGCGTCGCCAGGCTGGTTTCGGTCGCCTCCAGGATCTCGGCATCGGTCATGGCGAGAGCCTCGATGTCGAGGCGGTTGAGGTAATCCATATAGATCGGTTGCATTGCACTCCCTCTGGAACTGGCTTCATGGCGCCGCTCTGCGTGACGCGCGGCATCGGGCGCGGCGTGGGGCGCGGCGTGGCATGGCGTGGCATGGCGTGTCGCCGCGATCGGCGCCGTGCCGGAGAACGGACACTCGACGCTCCACGGTTTCCCGAGCCGCGCCCGGGTCGTCGTGCCGCTATGCCAGCGGCAATCTCCTGAACACGCCCGGCCGGTCCGGATCGTGGAACTTGTTGAACGGGCCATGCTCGACGAAATGCCGGTGGCAGAAGGCGAGCTTGTCCGGCGACAGGGTCACGCCGATTCCGGGACCGGTCGGCACGCGCACGACATTGTCGCGCGGGCGAAGCGGGCCTTCCTCGACGACGTCGAAAGGCTGCATGTGAAACAGGGACTGCGAGGGCTCGCGAATGTGCTCATGCGCGGCCGCCAGGTGCAGGTAGACCGTGCTCGCAATGCCGGAATCGCCGGAATAGCACCAGAAATCGAGCCCCATCAGCTCGCATGCCGCAATGAACTTCAGCGCGCGGCCAATGCCGCCATGGACGTTGACGTCCGTGCAGAACGCGTCGGGCACGCCCAGGGCAACCGCGCGGCGCAAGTCCGGCGTGTGCGCCGAAAACCGTATCGCGGTGTGCTGCCGAAGCTTCGCCATGTCCTCGAAGCTGGAGACCGGGTCCTCCCAGGCGCGAATGTCGAGGGGATCGATCGCCTTGGCGATGCGTATGGCGGCGCTGAGGGAGTAGGCCTTGTTCGAATCGATGCGCAGTATCGCCTCATCGCCCAGTCCCTCGCGCAACCGTTCCAGCGTGCGGATGGACGGGCCCGGGTCGGCGGTCGAGAGCTTGCCCTCGAACATGGTGGTGCCGAAATTCTCCCGCTGGCGCAGGCAGTAGTCGAGAACGGCCTGCGGGTCGCTTTCGCCGCCAATGCCGTCCTTTTCCTCGCGAAAGGAAAAATAGTCGGTGAAGGCGACGGTATCGCGCACCCGTCCGCCGAAGAGATCGTGGAGCGGGCGGCCCCAGGCCTTCCCGCGCAGGTCCCAAAGTGCCATCTCGACCGCCCCGAAGGCGCGGATGCTGGCGAAATCGACGTCGGTATAGACGCCGCGCCAGGATGGCAGGCACAGGCGCTCGCAGGCCTCGATATCGATGGGATCCTGCCCGATCAGGCGCGGCGCGAACATGTTCAGGATGGTGGCGGCATTGGCGGGGGAAGGGCCCTCACCAAGACCCACCAGCCCGTCGGTGGTTTCGACCTCGACGATGGTCTTCGAGAACCCCGCCAGCGAGCCGTAGGACCAGAGATAGGGGGCCTCAAGCGGAATATTGACCGGCGTGGCGCGGATGGCGGCGATCTTCATGCGAATCTGATTTTCTCGATGTGGGTGAGCAGGGCGGCATCAACCTCGACGCCCCGTGTCTGCGAGGCCTCGCGGGCCGCCAGCCGACGTGCGCCCGGCAGCCGGGCTCCTTCCTGCGCATGGATGGCGCCGATCAGGTCCTCGATGCGCTCGGCAAAACCGTCTGCAAAGGCCGATGGATCGAAGGCGACGATGCACTGGCCGACGCCGGGCGGAGGTCCATCCGTCCGCGCATAGGCCGAGGCATCCTTTGAGAAGTTCGCCCCTGTCAGGCCGGCCGCGAGTATTTCGACGATCAGCGCGACGGCGGCGCCCTTCGCCCCGCCGAACGGCGCCATGGACCCCGAGAGTGCCGCAGCAGGGTCGGTCGTCGGTTGCCCCTCGGCATCCAGGGCCCAGCCCTCCGGAAGAGGCGTGCCGGCCTTCGCCGCGGCCACCAGCGACACCTTTGTCACCTGGCTCGTCGCGAGGTCGATGACGATCGGGGGCCCCGCCCTGCGCGGTGCGGCGAAGGCAAGCGGATTGGTTCCGAAAAGCGGCTTTCGGCCGCCCCATGGCGCGATGTTCGGCGGTGAGTTGGTAAAGGCCAGGGCGATGAGCCCCGCTTCCGCGAGATCCTCGACCGGATGGCCGACAACCCCGATGGAGTAGGATCGTCGGATCGCCAGCGTTGCCGTCCCCGCATCCTGCGCGGCCTCGACCAGCACCGGGCGGGCGAGGTCGAAGGCCGGATGCGCGAAGCCATGGCGTGCATCGGCGAGCACGGCGCCGGCGCGGGCGCGGTTCACGCGTGGCTCCGCCCGCCCGTCGACCTTTCCGCTCTTCAGGTGGGCGAGATAGGTGCCGAGGTAGCCAAGCCCGACGCTGCCGATGCCGTCGGCCTCGGCGCGACGTACCGAGCGTGACACGGAGGCGGCGACGGGCGCGCTAGCGCCGCAGTCCGTCAGCGCGTCGCGCGCGAATGTCTCGATCTCATCCAGGGTGAGCAGGGGCATCAGGCCATACCCGCGGTTTCGGCCAGGGGAAAGTGGCAGCGCACCTTGCGGCCATCGGCCAGCGCCCGCAGATCCGGCATGTCCTGTCGGCAGCGCGGTTGCACGTGGGGGCAGCGCGTATGGAAACGACAGCCGCTCGGGACGTTGATCGGGCTGGGAATCTCTCCCCGCAGCACGATGCGCACGCGCCGCTTGCCCGGATCGACCACCGGGTTGGTGGAGAGCAGCGCTGCCGTATAGGGATGGGCGGGCGCGCGGAACAGCGCTGCGGTTGGCGCTTCTTCCACGATCTGGCCGAGATACATGACCACGCTGCGTGTCGTGATGCGGCGAACGACATTCAGGTTATGACTGACGATCAGGTAGGTCAGCCTGAACTCGGCGTGCAGGTCCAGCATCAGGTTCAGCAACTCGCCCTGCACCGAGACGTCGAGCCCTGCCGTGGGTTCGTCGGCGACGATGACCTGTGGTTGCAGTATCAGGGCACGCAGGATGGCGACACGCCGGGCCTGCCCGCCGGAAAGCTGGTGCGGGAACTTCTCCAGCGCGCTTTCGGGCAGGCCGAGGCGCTTGAGCAGGGTCAGAATACGCGCGCGCCCCGCCGCGAGCGGCAGGCGATGCACGTGGAGCGGCTCCTCCACGAGCCGGCGCGCGCGCATGCGCGGCGAGAGAGAGGCCACGGCATCCTGAAGCAGCATCTGCACTTCGCGGCGGAACCCGAGCCGGTCCCGATCCAGGCGGTCCGCCAATGGCTCGCCATCGATGCGGACCGTGCCGGAGGTCGCCTCGCCAAGCCCCATCAACGTGCGGCACAGCGTGCTTTTGCCGGAGCCGGATTCGCCGACGAGACCGACAATCTCCCCGCGCGCGATGTTCAAGGACACATCGTCAAGCGCGCGGACCTTGTCGCCGAAGGCGACGCTCACCGAATCCATGGACAGGATGGGGGTACGCCCGGCGTTCACGGCAGAACCTCCCGCGAGCGTTTGCAGGCGGCCTTGTGGCCGATGGCGACCGTCTCCAGCGCTGTCGGCCCCGTGCGGCAGATATCGGCGACATGGGCGCAGCGGCTGGCGAAGATGCAGGCATCCATGGCCCAGGTCGCGCTCGGCACCTCGCCCGGTATGGTGGCGAGCCGCCCCCCATGGTCGTCTTCTATCTCGCAGTCGAGCAGGGCGCGGGTATAGGGATGGCGCGGCCGGGCCAGCACCTCGGCGACAGGGCCGGTCTCCACGATCGTTCCGCCATACATGACGCAAAGGTCGTCGCAGAGCTCGGCAACGAGGCCGAGATGATGCGAGATGAAGACGATCGAGCCTGAAAAATCCTGCCGGAGCTGGTCGAACAGATCGACGATCTGTGCCTCGACCGTGGCGTCCAGAGCCGTGGTGGGCTCGTCCGCGAGCAACAGGTCCGGCTCGACCAGAAGTGCCATCGCGATCACGATACGCTGGCGCATGCCGCCGGAGAGTTGGTGAGGATAGGCGTCAAGCCGGGCGGAAGCGTCGGAAATGCCGACCTTGGTCAACATGGCAAGGCTGCGCTCGCGGGCCTCGCGCGCGGAGATCTGCGGAAATCGCCGTTTCAGTACGTCCCTGAGATGCGTGTTGATCGTGAAGAGCGGGTTGAGGGCCGTCATCGGGTCCTGGAACACCATGGCGATCTTGCGTCCCCGCCAGTCGTTCATGTCCGATGGGGAGAGCTTGAGGAGGTCGATCCCGTCGAACAGGATCTCGCCCTCCAGCCGCTCGATGTTGCTCGGCAGCAGCCGCAACAGGCAGGACACGAGGGTCGACTTTCCCGACCCGGACTCGCCCACCACGCCGACAATGCGTCCGCGCCCGAATCCGAGATCAATGCCGCGCAGGATGTGCGCCGGCCCGTGCTCGGTGCGGGCGTCGAGCTTGAGGTTGCGGATCGCGATCATGGGGAGATCGGGGTTCATCTCAACGTCCCTCTCGATCGAGCCGGGGATCGACCGCGTCGCGCAAGGCTTCGCCGAAAAGGGTGAAGCCCAGCGTCGCGATGGCGAGAGCCGCGCTGGCGACGATGACCGGAACCCTGGAATCCGACAGGTAGGCATAGCCGTCATAGATCAGCGTGCCCCAGCTCGCGAGCGGCGGCCGCACACCCAGGCCGATGAAGGACAGACCGGCCTCAATGGTGATGACGACCGGAATATCGATGCTGGCGAGCACCACGAGCGGGCCGGCAATGTTCGGCAGGATATGCGACAGCGCGATACGCACGGGTGAGGCGCCGATGAGCCGCTCCGCCTCGATGAACGGGGCGTGGCGCAGGGTGAGCATCTGCGCGCGGGCAACCCGCCCGAAATGCGGCATCAGCGTCACCGCCACGATCGCCGTGACCAGTGCGGTCGACGGGCCGAACACGGCGACCACGGCAAGCGCCAGCACGAGGCTGGGAAAGGACGAGATGATGTCGAAGACGATCAGCAGCAGGCGCTCCCCGCGCGCGTTCAGCGATGCGGCGAGCATGCCGAGCAGTGTTCCCACCACCAGCGCCGAGCCGATGGCAAACAGCGCCACCATCATCGCGACGCGCGCCCCGTAGACGAGGCGGCTGTAGAGATCGCGCCCGAGATTGTCGGTGCCGAGCCAGTGCGCCGCGGACGGGCCGGAGAAGCGGTTGAGGATATCCAGCGCATCGGGGTCGTGCGTGACGACCAGAGGCGCGAATATCGCCGACCCGACGACGAGGACGATGATGACCGTGCCTACGATACCGCCGGGACCGGACAGGATGCGGGCGAAGGTCGCCCTTGTGGCGGCAAAGGCTGTCATCGGGATCCCTGACGGCGAATGCGCGGGTCGATGGCCGCATAGCTGAGATCGACCAGCAGGTTCGTCAGTACGAAGATGAGAACGACCACCAGCACGGTGCCCTGCAGAACGGGGAAGTTGCGCGTCGAGATCGCATCGAACATGAGCCGGCCCAGACCGGGCCGGGAGAACACGATCTCGACCAGGACCGCGCCGCCGAGCAGGCGCCCAACCCCCATGCCGAGCACCGCGAGGGTCGGAATGCAGGCGTTCTTGAGCGCGTATTTGTAGGTGATGAGACGGTTGGAAAGTCCGTAGGCTCGCGACAGCCGGATGAAGTTCTCCCCCATGGTCTCCAGCATGGAACTGCGGACCAGCCGGGCGATGAACCCGATCCAGCCGACGCTGAGCGCGATCGTCGGCAGGATCAGGCGCTGGGCCTGATCGAGCCAGTTTCCCGCCTCGCCCGCACCCATGACCGGAAGCCAGTCCAGCCAGATCGCGAAGATGAGCAGAAGAAAGATCGCTATCACGAAGGACGGGATAGCGATGAACGCCACGCTGACGAAGGCAAGCAGATGGTCGAGCAGCGAGCCGCGATGCGTGGCGGCATAGCACCCGAGCGGCACGCCGAAGGCGACGGCCAGGCCGATGGAGGTGAAGGTGAGGATGAACGTGTAGGGCAGCACATTGGCAATGATCTGCGTGACGGGCTGCCCCGACAGCACGTCCGTTCCGAGGTTTCCGACGAACACGTTCGCCATGAAGCTGAACAGCCGGCGATACCACGGCTGGTCCAGCCCCATCTCCTGGATGAAGCGCTGCACATATTCGGGCGTCGCCGCCGGCCCCAGCAGGGCGGTGGCGGGATCGCCGGGTACCAGCGCCGAGAGGGCGAAGAGCAGGATCATCGCACCCAGGACAATCAGGAACGTCGTCGCCAATCGACTGGCAACGTAACGGAGCGTTTCGCGCATGCGGCAGCAACTCCCCTTTGGATTGCTGCGTCAGGCCGGGGTGAACTTGTCGAGCTGCCAGTCGATCGCCCCCGGCAGGAATGCCGGCTTGACGCTGGTGCGCCGCACGACATAGGCGACATCGTTGGTCAGCCAGACGAACGCGGCCGACTTGTCCATTTCCTGCTGGGCCTTGATGGCGATCTCGGCGCGCTTGGCGGGGTCGAGTTCGCGGATCGCCTGCTGGGCGAGCTGGTCATATTCCGGGCTGGCGAAGCGTTGCCAGTTCCACAGGCCGATCTGGCTCGACGTGAACCATTGCATCAGGAAGCTGGGATCGAGCTTTCCGTTGAAGCGCATCAGGAACATGTCGATGTTCTTGCCGGCCTCGCCCTTTCCGGCGTCCCAGTAGGTTCCGCCCTCCTGAACATCGACTTCGGCGCTGATGCCCACTTCCTGCAGCAGGGCGCGGGCAACCAGGGCCATGCTCTGGTAAGCCGGCTGATTGAGAATGGTGATGCGCGTCTTGATCGAGGTCTGGCCGGCTTCAGCCAGGAGCCGGCGGGCTTCCGCGACGTTGCGCTTGTAGATCGGGGCGTCCTTCCAGTACCCAAGCACGGGCGGCATCACCAGAGCATTGAGGCGCGGCGCCTTGCCATTGAAGCCGGCAAGCAGGATCTGGTCGACGTCGAGCGCGAGCCGCACGGCCTGGCGCACGCGCACGTCGGTGAAGGGCGCCTTCTGCATGTTGATGCCCAGCCAGATATAGGCGAGGCCGGGATAGTTCTCGACGCTGAGGCCGCTCGCGCCGCGCATCGGCTCGGCGATGGAGGGGGGCAGAACCGCGAAGTCGAGCTCACCGGAGCGCAACGCGAGTTCGGTGGTCTTCGGATCCTGGATGAAGTTGACGCGGATTTCTTCGAATGCCGGCCTGGCACCCTTATAGTCCGGGTTGCGACGCAGGACCGCGCCGCGCTGCTTCTCTACGGAAGCGACCTGATAGGCCCCCGAGCCGACCGGATGGGTGTTGTGCTCCGCCCCGCGCTCCAGAACCGCCTTCTTCGAAACGATGCAACCCGAACAGTCGCCGATCGCGATCGTCATCAGTCCGGCATTGGGAGCCGACAGCTTGATGCGGCCGGTATAGGTTCCCGTGACTTCAACCTCGGTCAGCCCCGCCCAATCGGCCTTGTAGGGCGATACCTTGCCGTCGACCGGCGCCACGGCGAAACGCTCGAAGGAAAACTTGACGTCCTCGGCGGTCATCTCGCCGAAGCCGTCGGTGAACATCTGTCCGGGCTTGAGGGTGAACTCGATGAGCGTCGGATCGACCTGCTTCAGTTCGGCCGCGGCATCGAGTTCGAGGCCTGATCCGTCGACCTTCAGCGCCGCCAGCCTCTGGAACACCGCTCGCACGACGTTCGCGTCATGGGGGCCGCCGCGGAAGGCCGGGTCCAGCGCCGTGATGTCGCGGTCGATCCGGACGGTGATGGTGCTTTTGGGCTGGGCCGAGACCGAGGAGCTTGCGCCCATGGCTAGCGTGAGCGCGGCCGCCGATGCTCCGACGAACGCTCGACGCGACATGAAATGATCCATCATGTTCCCTTGTGTTCTCTGGAAAACGCGGGACTTTGCCCGTTCTTTGAAAGCGATCCTTTCGCAGAAAGCCGGGGGCGTAAAGTCAGGCGCTGAAATTTGTATAGACAAAAAATAGGGTGCGCCGCAAAGGCGATACAACGGTAATATCCAGGCGCCGAAAAGTGCGCTTAGTATTTTATCGTTCATATTGTAAACGATCATGTGCCGATCGAACCGGCCCGTCGCGATCTGCGACCGTGGCGGAAGCCGGGAAAGCCCTAGGCGAGTTCGCTGAGAATGTCCCCGAGAGTATCCGTCACCTGATTGGGCTGTACCACGGCAAGCTTGATCAGCTCATCGAACCGCCGGCTGAAAAGCCGGACATGTTCGATGCTGTTGAGCAGGAGGAAGCTGGTGCCCAGGAACAAGGCCACGCGCTGGGGCCCGAATACCGTGAAGGGATTGGAATAGGTTTCCGTAAGAGTGTACAAATATATGCGGAGACTTGGATAAAGCTCCGAATAGAGCTGGGCGAAATGCTCAAGCTGCCGGCGGCGCACGGACTTGCTGAGACCTTCCCACTTGCCCTCTCCCTTGGCCATCATGGTGATGGCCTGGACCGACGTGCAGACTTCAAGCTCGCTCTCGGGTCGGCGCATCAGGGCGAGGCGCGTCTCCACGATATCGAGCGAACCCACGATCTTGTTGAAGGCCGAGCCCTGATATTCGAAGCGAAGGACGTCTTCGGTCTTCAGGAAATCGGGAAAGCTCTCGGGCACGGTGCGCACACGATAACCCTCCGCCTCGCGCAGCCATTCCACGAACCGCTCATCGATGGGTGAGCGCGTGTGGGCCTGAATCTGCATGACCGAGTCGATGATCTGCGTGCCGACCTCCTCATGGGTGGTCAGGCCGAGCAGCCAATCGACCGAGACGTGACAGGCGCCGGCGAGCGCGACGAGCGTGTCCGCGCGCGGCATTCGCGCGCCATCCGCCGAGAGAAGCTGTGACAGCGTCGAGCGGTCGATCGTCGTCATGCGGGCAAAGGCCGCCTGATTGAGTCCCGAGCGGTCGATCAGGGATTGCAGGCGTCGGCGAAAGGTGGCGGCAGCATCGATCGCGTTCACTTTCACACCTGTTGCATCAATCAGTTTACGGTTTTTACTATTCAAATCAAATGACAACCAAATACCGCCAATGTCAACAAATATAACATCCGCATCCTTGGCCTGTAATATTCCTCGGGCGTATCACCCGATAAAACCGGGGAAATACAGGCGATGGATGGCGATCTGTTTGAAGTAACTGGGTCCGACGCGAGTGCTCGGGAGAGGATGGCGCAACTATTGCGCGCGCGGTCCCCGCACACCTCGTTGCCGAGGCCTTTCTATACCGATCCCGAATTCTTCCGGCTGGACATGCAGGCCGTCTTTGAAGCGCGCTGGATCTTCGCCGGCCTTTCCTGCCAGATTCGCGAGCCCGGCGACTTCTTCTCCTTCGAGATCGGCGAGACCTCCGTCATCGTCTGCCGCGATCGCGAACGGCAGGTACGTGCGTTCTTCAACACATGCCGCCATCGCGGTTCGATCGTCGTCGACCAGCCGTGCGGGCACAAATCGTCTTTTGTCTGCCCCTATCATCACTGGACCTATGATCTGGGCGGGCGGCTTGTGCGCGCGCCGAACCTCGACCCCGCCGCCGACAAGTCGCGGCTCGGCCTGCGCCCCGTCCACATTCGCGACATTGCGGGGCTGATCTATGTCTGCCTCGCGGACGCGGCGCCCGATATCGAGCCGCTCGCCGCGGTGCTGGCACCCGCGGCGGCACCGCACGCGCTGGCCAATGGCAAGGTCGTGCATTCGGTGACCCTGCATGAGCGGGGCAACTGGAAGCTCGTCATGGAAAATGCCCGCGAATGCGACCATTGCCAGGCCGGCCACCCTGAACTGATGAACACATTGTTGATTTTCGACTTCGCCGATCCCTGGAGCGATCCGTACATCGCCTCGTTCTGGCAGCGCTGCGAAGCCGCCGGCCTGCCGAGCGTCACCCGGGACGGCGCCGATTTCCGCGTCGGCCGCATGCCCTTCAAAGAGGGAAATCTCTCGATCACGATGGATGGGCAGCCGGCCGTCGCCAGGCGCCTAGGCGACAGGCCGGAGCAGGATATCGGCTCGCTGCGCTTCACCCACTATCCCAGCATGTTCGGCCATATCCACGCCGACTACGCCATTGTCGTGCAGATGCTGCCGAAATCGGCCGAGGAGACGACCGTTACCTGCCATTGGGTCGTCCATTCCGAGGCGGTCGAAGGCGTGGACTACGATCTGGAACGGCTCGTCCAGGTCTGGCGCGAGACCAACGACCAGGACCGGCGGCTTGTCGAGCGCAATCAGCGCGGCGTCCGCTCCGTCGGCTACCGCCCCGGCCCCTATGCCGAGGCCTCCGAACACGGCGTCTGGACCTTCGTGGAATGGTATGCCCGCACGATGCAGGAATTCGCGGCCCCGGCCGCCTGTCCCGCCGCCGCCCGATAGTGTCGCATGCCCAGCTGCTGCCCCACCTGCCGCCCCACCTGCCGCTTCGACCATTGAAAAGGAAACGCGCGTGAGTCTCATGCAACTGGGTTCGACGACCGTCAGTCTCGGCACCATCCTGTCGCTTGTCGAACCGGGAAGCCAGATCGCGCTCGATCCCGCCGCTGTCGCGCGCGTGGCGGCCGCGCGTGCGGTGGTGGATCGCTATGCGGCCGGCGACGAGCCGATCTACGGGCTCAACACCGGCCTTGGCGGGAATGTCGGCTACCGGATTCCGCCGGAGGAGATCGAGGCTTTCCAGGTCAAGATGGTTCGCGGGCGCTGCATCGGCGTCGGCGAGGCGTTCCCGGAGCGGGCGGGCAGGGCGATGCTGCTGTGCCGTATCATCGGCATGGCGCAGGGTGGTTCGGGCATCACGCCCGCGGTGCTCGACCTCATGGTCTCCATGTTCAACGCGGGCATCACCCCCGTGGTGCCGGGACGGGGCTCCATCGGCGGGGGCGATCTGGGTCTGTGTGCCCATATTGGCGCGACGCTGATCGGACTGGGCGAGGTCTACGTGCAGGGGCGCCGCCAGCCTGCCGGCGAGGCGCTTCGCGCCGCGGGCCTGGCGCCGGCGAGGCTCGGCCCCAAGGATGGGCTGGCCATCCTCAACGCGAGCGCCGTCTCGTGCGGCTATGCCTCGCTCGTGCTGGCGGAACTTTCCGACGTGCTGGTCGCGTCCATGGCGGTCGCGGCGCTCGCGGGAGAGGGCTATGGCGCCAATCCCCGGATTTTCGACGCCCGCCTCGCCGCGGCCCGTCCCGCGCGGGGACAGGAGGCGGCGGCAGGCGCCTTCCGTGCCGCCCTCAGCGGCAGCTATCTCCATGACGCGGGCGCGGCGCGCTCGATTCAGGATGCGCTGTGCTTCCGCGTGCTGTCGCAAATATATGGCCCGGCTCTCGCGAGCTTCGAAACGGCCGTTGGCAGTGTGCGGACGGAAATCAACGCCGCCGCCGACAACCCGCTCGTCATGGCCGACGACGACCTGATTCTGTCGACGGCCAATTTCCACACGCCCGACATCGCCCTCAGCTTCGACACGATGGCGATCGTCAATACGCAGCTCGCCACCGCCTCGGCCTATCGCACCATCAAGATGATGAACGCGCAATTGTCGGGCCTGCCCAAATATCTATCCCCGCTCGGGGGGGCGTCGAACGGCTACAACTCCATGCAGAAGACGGTATCCGCCCTGCAGGGGGAAGTGCGCCTGAAAGCCTTCCCGGCCAGCACGGATTCGATCCCCGTGTCGGAATCCGTCGAGGATCATGCGCCGCAGACGCCGCTGACCATCCGCAAGCTGGAGGAGCAGATCCTGCCGCTGCGGCTGATCTTCGCGATCGAGGCGCTTGTGGCCACGCAGGCCGTGGATCTGCGGGGCACGCCGCGTCTCGCCCCGACGACCGGCGCCCTCTACGAGGCGATCCGCGCCGAAATTCCGATGCTGGAGGACGATCGGGAAAATGGTCCTGACGCCGACCGTGTCGACGCGATCCTGCACGACGCCCCCCTGCTGCGGACCCTGCGCGCTGGACTGGCGGACGAGACGCTGTTCTCGCTGGGCTGACGCGAGGGGCCGGCTGTCGAGGTCACCTTCATCAAGGTCGGTGGACCGCGCGGCCGGCTGTCCCGGGTTTCAACGAGGCGCGCCGATCGGGCGCGGGCATAGTGGCGTCCCTGGCATTCCGGCCCGACCCGCGCACCTTCCTGTTCGGTAATACTCGCCTGCACGGCCGTCGGAGCCGTCTGGCTGCGTCTGGCCACCCGCTCCGCCCTGTCCCCAACCCGCTCGCCAATCATTCCGGGCGGGTTCTCGCCGACCGCGCGGGGGGCTCGTCCGGCAGGCGCTCCGATCGCGTGGCGGCATGCTTGCTCGCCCGGTCGAGAGGGGGCCGATTTGATGTTCGCCTATGGCGAGCGGGGCGATGCGTCGGCGGCGGAAGAGCCCTCTTCTGGGGCGGGACGATCTGTGAAAATGCTCGTAGCATTTTCATGAAGAAAGCGCTCTCCTTTCGCTGGATCCTGCATATCGGCATCGCCATGGATGCCCGCTTTGCCCGCTTTGCCCGCTTTGCCCGCTTTGCCCGCCTTGCCCGCGTGGATGCGCGCGCGGGCAAGGCATCGCCTTCGCGCGGGCCTTGCGTGCGATGCCATCTCCCATTCCCCGCCGGTTCGAGGTGGGGCGCGCTCAGCCCGCCGCGGAAATCGCGCTTGACACATTCATAAAAATGAAAAAATCTTCACCTGTTTCATGTCAATGGAGCGGTGATGGCCGATCTCGGCACTTCTGGACAGCCCCAACGACCCGGTTCGGCCTTCCGCGTGGCGCTGATGCTGCCGGGATCGGTCGTCACGCTCGGGTTGATCCTGTTCGCGCTCGGCCTGCTCGCCATCCTCGCGTTCCGCTTCAATGACGGGTCCTTGTTCGGGGCCGGTTTCACGCTCGGCAATTTCAGGATCCTCGCCAGCGAGCCGCTCTATGGGCTGGTCATCCTGCGCTCGCTGACGATTGCCGGTCTCGTGACGGCGGCGACCGTGGTCACCGCCTATCCCGTGGCGTACTACCTGTCCTTCCATGCGCGGTCGCGCGCGCTCATCCTGTTCCTGGTCACGCTGCCGTTCTGGACCAGCTACCTGCTGCGGGTCTTCGCCTGGAAGATCGTGCTGGCCTATAATGGCGTGCTCAATTCCGGCCTCATCGCCGCCGGCATCTGGAGCGAGCCGTCGACCGCGCTGCTCAACACGCCGGCCGCCGTGGTGCTGACGCTGGCGCATGCCTATGCGCCCTTCGCCATCCTGCCGATCCTCGTGTCGCTGGATGCCATTCCCCGCTCGCTGGCCGAGGCGGCGGCCGATCTCGGCGCCACGCCGTTCACCGTGTTCCGGCGGGTGATCCTGCCCAATTCGATGCCGGGCGTGCTGGCGGGCGCGGTGGTCGTGTTCGTGCCGACAGTGGGCGATTACGTCACCCCCGCGCTGGTCGGCGGGCCCAGCAGCACGATGATCGGCAGCCTGATCCAGGCGCAGTTCGGCAAGGCGCAGGACTGGCCGTTCGGGGCGGCTCTCGCCCTTGTCGTCATGCTGGTGATCCTTGCCGTGATCCTCCTCGTCCGCCGCGCCGACCATCGCTTCGGGAGCCGCCTGTGAGCCCCGCCGCCGCTCCCGCTCCCTCGGCGCCCGGCCGGCCGCGCTGGCTCGGCGTCTACCTCGTCGCCTATCTCGTCTTCCTCTATCTGCCGATCGTGCTGATCCCGCTGTTCTCGTTCAACGATTCCGTGCAGGCGGCGTTTCCGCTGAAGGGTTTCACGCTGGACTGGTATCGTGGTCTCGCCGGCAACGCGGCGCTGAAGGCGGCGCTGATGACCAGCCTCGGCATCGGGGTCTGCGCGGCGTTTCTCGCCACGCTGTGCGGCATGACCATCGCCTATGCCGAACTCACCCTGCGCTCGCGGCTGTCCCGGCTGATCGCGGGCCTGGCGCGCATGCCGATCCTCATTCCCGGCGTGGTGGTGGGCATTTCGCTGCTCATCGCGGTCAATCTCGTCGGGCTGGGGCCCTCCCGGCTGGCGATCGTGCTGGGCCATGTGCTGGTCGCGCTGCCGACCACGGTCATCATCATCCGCGGCAGCCTCGCCGCGGTGCCGCGCAGCCTTCCCGAGGCGGCGCAGGACCTGGGGGCGAGCGATGCCATCGTGTTCCGGCGCGTGATGCTGCCGCTGGCGCTGCCCGCCGCCGTCTCCGCCTTCATGCTGGCCTTCCTGACCAGCTTCGACGAGTTCATCGTCGCCTTCTTCCTCGCGGGCACGCAGCCGACCTTGCCGCTCTACATCTGGAGCCAGCTGCGCTTTCCCAAATCCCTGCCGACGGTCATGGCGCTTGGCACGGCGATCCTCGTTTCCTCGATCCTCATCGCCGGCGCGGCCGAACTGCTGCGCCGGCGCGGCCTGCGACGCCTGCCCCTGTGATTGCCTGACCTCCTGAATGCCTGACCTCCCGACCCCTTCCAGAAGAACGCCATCGAGCGTCGACCAACGGAGAACCGACATGTCCCAGAAGACGCCGAGAACGATCCTGTCCAGCCTCCTCGCCGCCGCGCTCGCCTGCGCCACGGCACTGTCGCCGGTCGCGGCGTCGGCGGGCGACAAGCTCACCTATTTCACCTGGTCCGGCTACGAACTGCCCGAGTTCGACGCCACCTACCTCAAGGCGCATGCCGACGGGGTCGACACCTCGACCTTCGGCGACGACGACGATGCCTTCACCAAGGTGAAGGCCGGCTTCCGGCCGGACCTGGCGCATCCCTGCTACGACAAGGTCGCGCGCTGGAGCCGGGAGGGGCTGATCGAGCCCATCGAGACATCGCGGATCAAGAACTGGGACAAGATCTTCCCGGTATTCCGCGACCTGCCGGACCTGCAGGCCGGACCGGGCAAGGTGTGGATGGTGCCGTGGGACTGGGGCAACACCTCGATCCTCTACCGCACCGATCTGGTGAAGGATCCCGAGGCCAGCTGGAACCTGCTGTGGGACAAGGCCTATAGCGGGCGCCTCGCCACCATCGACGCGGTGCACGACACCCCGGTCGTCGCCGCCCTGCTGACCGGGGTCAGCCCGTTCGACATGACCCCGGCGCAGATCGACATCGTGGCCGCCAAGCTGCGCGAGCAGCGCCCGCTGCTGTCGAGCTACACCACCGACATGACCTCGGTGGAGCAGGCGCTTGCCAGCGGCCAACTGGTGGCGGCGATGACGTGGAATGCCTCGGCGGTGGCGCTGAAGAAGCAGAACGTGCCGGTGGCGTTCATGAAGCCGAAGGAGGGCATGCTCACCTGGGCCTGCGGCTTCGTCCTGCTCAAGGGCAGCCCGCATGCCGATCTCGCCTATGACTTCATCAACAGCCGGCTGGAAGCCAGTTCCGGTCAGAAGCTGATCGAGGATTACGGCTATGGCGCCTCCACCACGAGCGCCTTCGATGCCGTGCCGAAAGCGACGCTGGAAAGCCTGCAGCTGCCCGCCGACCCGAATGTGGCGCTGAAGACCACCATCTTCACCGGGCCGATGAAGCAGGCCGACGATCTCGCCAAGATGTTCGAGAAGGTGAAGGCGGGCGGCTGATCCGCCGGTATGTTCGACGAGACCACCACGGGCGGCCTGCGCTGCCCGTGTTCCCGGCCATCACCTTTGCCGGCCGGGAAGCCGATGACAGGGACGGATGGATGAGTGACGCTGCAGATGTGACGGAGCGGGCCGGCCGCGATGCCGACGAGGCCGATATCCGCGTGGGGCGGCGCGTGCGGGCGCTGCGGCTCGCCCGCAACCTCTCGCTCGCCGATCTCGCGGCGCGGGCCGGCATCTCCATCGGCGCGCTCAGCCAGATCGAGCGTGGCATGACCTCGCTGCGGGTGCGGGTGATCTGGCCGCTGGCCGCGGCGCTCGACGTCGAACCCTCCGCGCTGATCGTGGATGATGACGAGGCGGAGAGCGATCTCTACTGCGTGCGCGCGGCCAGGCGGCGCCCGCTGCCCGTTCAGTCGGAGGGGATCTCCAAGGATCTGCTGTCGCCCCCCGGTGCGGTGCTCACCGGGATGATGGTGGTCGTCGAACCGGGCGGGGGAACCGATGCCTATTCCCATTCCGGCCACGAATTCGGTTTCGTTGCCGAAGGAGAGATCGAGTTGACGGTGGATTCCACGCGCTATGTGCTGAAGGCGGGCGACA
The DNA here is from genome assembly GCF_030814815.1 of Ancylobacter amanitiformis. Lineage (GTDB taxonomy): Bacteria > Pseudomonadota > Alphaproteobacteria > Rhizobiales > Xanthobacteraceae > Ancylobacter > Ancylobacter amanitiformis. Next base: position 36,146 of record NZ_JAUSVR010000008.1, read on the forward strand.
GCTTCGCCTTCAAGAGCACGCTGCTGCACGCCTTCCGCAACACCCGGCCCGAGCGTTGCAGCATCGTGTGGGTGAACAGCCAGAAGGCGAAGGAGCCGCGCGATGGCGAATGAGGCACTGCTGCGGCTGGAGCGGGTGAGCAAGCGCTTTGACGGCGGTGTCGTCGGCATGGACGATATCAGCCTCGACATCGCCGAGGGTGAATTCCTCAGCCTGCTCGGCCCGTCCGGTTGCGGCAAGACCACCACGCTGCGGGTGATCGCCGGCTTCGAAACGCCCACTGCCGGCCGCCTGCTGATCGACGGCCGCGACATCACCGCGCTGCGTCCCTTCGCGCGGCCGGTGAACACCGTGTTCCAGGATTACGCGCTGTTTCCCCACATGAACGTGGCGGAGAATGTCGGCTTCGGCCTGTCGCTGCGCCCGATGGCGGGGGCCGAGCGGGCGCGCCGCGTCGCGCAGGCGCTGGCCCTGGTCGGCCTCTCCGACAAGGCGGGCCAGCGCGTGCAGGCGTTGTCCGGCGGGCAGAGGCAGCGCGTGGCGCTGGCGCGCGCGCTGGTCTGCCAGCCGCGGCTTCTTCTGCTCGACGAGCCGCTGTCGGCGCTCGACGCCAATCTGCGCGAGCAGATGCAGCTGGAATTGAAGCGGCTGCAGCGCGAGCTTGGCACCACCTTCGTGATGGTCACGCATGACCAGACCGAGGCGCTGTCGATCTCGGACCGCATCGTGGTGATGAATCGCGGCCGCATCGAGCAGGTCGCCTCGCCGGCAACGCTTTATGACGGGCCCGCCACCCGTTTCGTCGCCAGCTTCATCGGCGCGATGAACCTGCTGCCGGCGCGGATCGGCGCGACCGGCGATGCCGGCGCCACCCTTGTCGCCGGGGGCATGACCTTCCAGGTGCCGCTGGCCGGGCGTGCCGCGATGACGCCCCTGCCCGACATGCTCGTCGGCATCCGGCCGGAGGATGTCGTGCTGGAGCTTGGCGAGGGCCCGGCCGGCGCGGCGTCCGGCATCGTGGAAGGCACCTCGTTCCAGGGGCGCAGCCTGCGCGTTCATCTGCGTCTCGCCAGCGGCCCCGCTCTCATGGCCGATGTCGCGCGCGGTGCCTTGCCCGCCGCGGTGGGCCAGGGCGACCGGCTGTCCGTCTCGGTCCGGGCCGGGGCGGCGTGCGCGCTGCTGCCGGCCGATGGCTGATTTTCGCGCTGCCAGCCGCTCCGTCAAAAGACGGACGTGCAGGAACCGCCCGCTGCAACCGTCCGCTGCAACCGCCCGCTGCGATTTCCCCGCGATGCACACGGGGCGGACTATCCTGCGGGGCGCCCTGCGCGCCGCCGCCGAACGTTCAGCTGGAGACTTTCCGCGATGACATTGAATGCCGGGAATGCCGGGAACCGCGCCGGGGCCGGCGCTCATGTGCACGATGCCGACTCCGTCTATGCCCTCACCGCCGGCCCCGACGTGCCGGGCGAGAGGCTGGACGGTGACTTACTGGGCGGCGACCTGCGGGTCGATGTCGCCGTGGTCGGCGGGGGCATTACCGGGCTCTCCGCCGCCTATCACCTCGCCAAGGCCGGCGTCAGCGTCGCGCTGGTGGACGCGCGCGGCTTCGGCTGGGGGGCGTCGGGTCGCAATGGCGGGCAGGTCAATCCGGGCCTCAAGCACGAGCCGGCCGCGATCGAGAAGGCCTTCGGGCCGGAGCTGGGCGCGCGCATGGTCGCCTTCGCCTTCACCGCGCCGGACAAGGTATTCCAGCTGGTAAGCGAGGCCGGCATCGCCTGCGAGGCCCAGCGCACCGGCACCGTCCGCGCGGCCTTCAGCGCGGGCTCGGTCGGCTTTCTCGAACGGGCCACGGCGGAGTTGCAGCGGCGCGGCATGCCGGTGGAGTGGCTGGACCGCGCGGCGGTGGCGCAGGCCACCGGCACCGCCCGCTACACGGCGGCGGCGCTGGACCGGCGCGGCGGCTCGCTCAATCCGCTCGCCTATAGCCGGGGCCTCGCCCGCGCGGCGGCGGGGGCGGGGGCCCGCCTGTTCCCCCACACGCCGGCGCTCTCGCTGGCGCGAATGGCGGATGGCTGGATCCTCGCCACCCCCACCGGGCAGATCCGCGCGGCGCGCGTCATCCTTGGCACCAATGGCTATACCGATGATCTCTGGCCCGGGCTGAAGCGCGCGGTGGTGCCGGTGTTCAGCGGCATCATCGCCTCCGAGCCGCTGGCGGAGCGGGACGCGGCGCGCATCCTGCCGGGGCGCCATGTGCTGTACGAGCACGAATCGATCACCGTCTATTACCGGCTGGATGCGGATAACCGGCTGCTCATGGGCGGGCGCAGCCGGCTGCGGCCGTTGCACGGCCCCGCGCCGTTCCCGGACCTCAGGCGCTACACGCAACGGCTCTGGCCGTTTCTCGCCGATGTCAGGTGGAGCCATGGCTGGAATGGCCAGCTCGGCATTACCACGGACCATTATCCCGTCATCGCCGCGCCCGCGCCGGGACTTGTCGCCTGCATCGGCTATAATGGACGGGGCGTCGCCATGGCGACGGCGATGGGCGGGGAACTGGCGCGCTGGGCCACCGGCACGCCCGAGCCCGCGCTGGACATGCCGGTACGCCCGTTCACGACCTATCCGTTCCACGGCCTCTGGCCGATCGGCGCGGCCATCCGCATCGCCTATGGTCGCGCGCGCAACGCGCTCGGCATCTGACCCACGCCTTCCTCGCGACAAGAAACGAGATCCGCATGACCCCCAATATGCAGAAATTCTATATTGACGGCGCCTTCGTCGACCCGATCGAGAGCCGGCCGCTCGGCGTCGTCGATCCCGCGACGGAACAGGTGTTCGCCACCATTTCGCTCGGCACGCAGGCGGATGTCGACCGTGCGGTGGCGGCGGCCCGCGCGGCGTTCGCGAGCTTCCAGTTCACCTCCAAGGAGGAGCGCCTCGCGCTTCTGGAGCGCCTGCTGGAGGTCTATGAACGCCGCTACGAGGATGTCGCCCAGGCGATCAGCCGCGAAATGGGCTCGCCCATCGCCCGCGCCCGCGACTCGCAGGCCTATGCCGGCCTCGGCCATCTGAAGGCGACCATCGAGGCCTTCCGGCGCTTCGAATTCGACGAGACGCGCGGCACCACCCGCGTCACCCATGAGCCGGTCGGCGTGGTCGGGCTGATCACCCCGTGGAACTGGCCGCTCAACCAGATCATGTGCAAGGTGGCGCCCGCCATCGCCGCCGGTTGCACCATGGTGCTGAAGCCGTCCGAGATCGCCCCGGTCTCCGGCATCGTCTTCGCCGAGATCCTGCATGAGATCGGCCTGCCGAAGGGCGTGTTCAATCTTGTCAACGGCACCGGGCCGGAAGTGGGCGCCGCGCTGTCCTCGCATCCCGATATCGACATGGTGTCCTTCACCGGCTCCACCCGCGCCGGCATCGATGTGGCGCGCAACGCCGCCGCGACGGTGAAGCGCGTCGCGCAGGAGCTGGGCGGCAAGTCGGCCAATATCGTGCTTCCCGATGCGGACCTCGAGGTCGCGGTGTCGGAGGGGGTGAAGGCCTGCTTCTCCAATACCGGTCAGTCCTGCGACGCGCCGACCCGCATGCTGGTGCCGGCCGATCGCCAGGCGGAAGCGCTCGCCATCGCGCGGCGCACCGCCGAGCCGCTGCGCGTCGGCGCGCCGACCGATGTGGAGACGCAGATCGGCCCGCTGGTCAGCGACGTGCAGTTCGCCAAGGTGCAGGGCCTGATCCAGGCCGGCATCGACGAAGGCGCGACGCTGGTGATCGGTGGCACGGGCAAGCCGGAAGGGCTGGAGACCGGCTATTACGTGAAGCCCACCGTGTTCGGCGACGTGAAGCCCGGTATGCGCATCGAGCGCGAGGAGATCTTCGGCCCGGTGCTGGCGATCATTCCTTACGACACGCTCGACCAGGCCATCGCGATCGCCAATGACACGCCCTATGGCCTCGCCGCCTATGTGCAGGGCACGGATATCGCCGAAGCGCGCCGCGTCGCGCGCAAGCTGCGGGCCGGCTCGGTCTATCTGAACTATCCGGACTGGGACCTGTTCGCGCCGTTCGGCGGTTACAAGCAGTCCGGCAACGGGCGCGAATATGCCGATTTCGGCCTGCACGACTTCCTCGAGATCAAGGGCATTGTCGGCTACGGCGACTGATCCGGACCCTCGCACCAGCCGGCGACAGCGATCGCCGCCGGCTGGTATTCTCCACTCTCCACTCTCCGCGCGAGGCCGAGGCCGGCCGCGCCCGCCGCCCCGGGCGGGCCTGTTCCGGGCACGGGCCGTCTTGCCTGCCCGGCTGCCGCTTTTCCCGGATTCCCGATTCAGTGCGGGCGCCCGCAACGGGCAGCGCTCGGCGGTGATGGCCCACGGGAGGGCGCGCGCCCCCGCCGGCTCGACATCTGGCGCCACGGCGATGAAGCCGCTATCAATTCAATTGAAACATTCCAGCCAGACGCCGGCAGCGGGACGGTCATGCCAGATAGTTTCTCCATCGCCTATTGCGGACCCGCCGCCGTTCCGGACGACCTGCTGGCACGGTGGAATCTCGATCCTGTTCTGCTGGCGGTGCTTGCCGCGCTGGCCGTGGCGCTGGCCGGCGGGCGCAGCACCAATGCTCGCGCCGGCTGGGCGGCGCTGGCGCTGATGGTGGTGATCTTCGTATCCCCGCTCTGCGCGCTGTCCTCGGCGCTGTTCTCGGCGCGGGTGCTGCATCATGTGCTGCTGATTGCCGCCGTGGCGCCGCTGCTGGCGCTGGCGTTCCCGCTGCGCCGCCTGCCGTCGCCGCCGCTCTCACTGCTCGTCGGCCTGCAGGGCGTGGTGCTGTGGGTCTGGCATATGCCGATTCCCTATGAATGGGGGCTCGCCACCGTGCCGACCTATTGGCTGATGCAGATCTCGCTGCTGGGCAGCGCCTTCCTGCTCTGGCGGGCGGTTCTCGCGCCGGCGACACCGGCGGGTTCGGCGCTGGTCGCGCTGGTGGGGACCGTCGCGCAGATGGGTCTTCTGGCCGCGCTCATCGTGTTCGCGCCGCGCGCGCTCTACGATGTCCATGTCGCCAGCACGCAGGCCTGGGGGATGAGCCCCCTCGCCGACCAGCAACTGGCCGGGCTGCTCATGTGGGTGCCGGCCTCGCTGCCCTATCTGGGTGTCGGCCTCTGGCTGGCCTGGTCGAGCCTGCGGCCGGTCGGGCCGGTGGCATGACGACGCTGCTCAAGTTCATCCACCTCGCCACGATCGCGATCTGGTCGGCCGGATTGATCGTGCTGCCTTTCCTGTTCTGGCAGCGGCGCGGCCTCGAGCCCGGGCCGGAGCTGGACCGGCTGCACCGCTTCACCCGCTTCATCTATGTCGAAATCACCTCGCCAGCGGCGTTCATCGCCATCGGCACCGGGACCGCGCTCATCTTCCTGCAGACCACCTTCCTGGAATGGTTCTCGCTGAAAATGGTGCTGGTCGGGCTCATGGCGATGCTGCACGTCGTCGCCGGGCTGGTGCTCGGGCATCTGTTCGAGCCGGGCCGGCGCTTCGGGCGCGTCGCCTTCGTGTCGCTCACGCTCTCCTATCTCGTGCTGATCACGGCCATCCTCTGGGTGGTGCTCGCCAAGCCGCCGATCGATTCCAACCAGTTCGCGACGGAACTGTTCTCGCCCGGCGGGCTCGGTCACTTCTTCGCCGACACCAGAATTCCGATGCCATGATCGAAGACCAGCTTGCCGCCATGCCAGCCCGCGAAGCCCGCCATCGCCGCGGCGAGTGCCGAGAGGGCGAGCCCGTGCGGCAGGACGGATTGCGGATAGTCCAGCCGCAGGCCCCAGTTCGCCCCGGACATGGCGACCAGCGTCATGGCCGCGATGGCATGGGACCAGCTGGCCTCCCGCGCGCGGATGCCCCGCACCAGCAGCAATTCACCGGTGCCGGCAAGGCTGGCCGCAATGCCGGTCCAGAAGGTGACGCCGGCCGACCACACGCCGGCCCGCAGCCAGAAATCATCCCCCGACCACCAGTAGACGACATCGATGCCCAGGGTCGCGATGACGAAGGCCACCGGAAAATGGACCATCATCACATGGATCGGGTGGCCGACCAGCGCGACGGCCGAGCCGGTGTCGAGTTCCAGCAGTTCGAGCATGACGGGGCTCTTGCGCGGCGCGGCGCGCTTTTTCCGGTTCATTGCCACGCCGCCCGCTCCCCTGACCCAAGGCCGATCATTCCGCGCGATCATAACCCGCGGCGCCCGGCCGTCCATGGCCGGATCCGCATGCTGAGCCTGCCCGCGATGGCGGGAATGCTGGCCGGCTGTACCGGCCCGCTGTCCACGCTCGCCCCTGCCGGCCCGGCGGCCGGCTCCATCGCCAGCCTGTGGTGGGTCATGCTGGCCGGTGCCACCGCGCTGTTCGCGCTGGTCATGGGGCTGTTCGCCCTGGTGATGCTGCGTCCCGACTGGGCGCGCCGGATATCGCCGGCGCGCTGGATCGTGCTGGGCGGCCTGGTCCTGCCGGCGATCGTGCTGACGCCGCTCCTCGTCTTCGCGCTGCTGACCGGCGAGCGGCTGCTCCCGCGCCTCGCGGCCGATCCGATGCGGATCGAGGCGGAGGCCCGGCAGTGGGAATGGACCTTCCGCTATCCCGACGGCGGCGGCGCGGAAACCCCGGGCGTGCTGCACCTTCCGGCCGGCACGCCGGTGGATGTGGTCGTGACCAGCGCGGATGTCATCCACGCCTTCTGGATTCCCCGGCTGGCCGGCAAGATCGACGCCGTGCCCGGCCATGCCAATGTGCTGAGCATCGAGGCGGACCGGCCCGGCACCTATCAGGGCCTGTGCAACGAGTTCTGCGGCCTGGGCCATACCGGCATGCGCTTCGACGTGATCGTTCATCCGGCAGCGGAGTTCCCGGCCGCCCTCGCCGCGGCCGCCGCCGGGAAGGTGCAGCCATGAGTTCCTCGCAGGATGACACCGCGACCTCCGGCGCCTCGCCGCCCGCCGCTTCGGCCGGCGCGGCGCTGAGCCTGCACCGGCAGCTCACCGAGATCTGGAAGACCGGCCCCGGATGGCAGCGGCTGGCGGCGGTGAACCATTCGGTGCTCGGCATCCGCTTCATGGTGACGGCGCTGGTCTTCTTCGCGATCGGCGGCGTGCTCGGCATGCTGACGCGGGTCCAACTGGCGACGCCGATGGCGACCTTCATGGAGCCGGGGACCTATAATCAGGTCTTCACCATGCATGGCTCGATCATGCTGTTCCTGTTCGCCATTCCGATGCTGGAGGGAATCGCGGTCTATCTCACGCCGAAAATCCTCGGCACGCGCGACTTCGCCTTCCCCCGGCTGACCGCCTATGGCTACTGGTGCTACCTGTTCGGTGGCACCATCCTCACGGTGTCGCTGCTGGCCGGCGTGGCGCCCGACAGCGGCTGGTTCATGTACACGCCGCTCTCCTCGAACGTGTACACGCCCGGCATCAATGCCGATGTCTGGCTGCTGGGCGTGACCTTCGTCGAGATATCGGCGTTGACGCTGGCGGTGGAGATCATCGTTTCCATCCTCATCATGCGCGCGCCGGGCATGTCGCTGGACCGGATGCCGATCTTCGGCTGGTACATGCTCGTCACCGCGCTGATGATGATCCTCGCCTTCCCGCCGCTGATCCTCGGCTCGATCCTGCTGGAGAGCGAGCGGGCCTTCGGCCTGCCGTTCTTCGATCCGACGCGCGGGGGCGACCCGCTGCTGTGGCAGCACCTGTTCTGGCTGTTCGGCCACCCGGACGTCTACATCATCTTCCTGCCCATGGCCGGGTTGCTGTCGACCATGATCCCGGTGCTCGCCGGCACGGTGCTGGTCGGCTACCGCGCCATCGTGGTGGCGATCATCGGCCTCGCCTTCGCCAGTTTCGGCATCTGGGTGCACCACATGTTCACGGTGGGCATTCCCCATCTGGCGCTCGCCTTCTTTTCCACCGGATCGGCGATTGTCGCGGTGCCGACGGCGGTGCAGATCTTCGCCTGGCTGGCCACGCTGGCGCAGGGCAAGCCGCGCTGGAACGTGCCGATGCTCTATGTCTTCGGCTTCTTCTCCACCTTCGTGATGGGCGGGCTCACCGGGGTGATGCTGGCCATCGTGCCGTTCGACTGGCAGGCGCACGACACCTATTTCGTCGTCGCGCATTTCCATTACGTCATGGCGGGCTCCATCGCCTTCCCGCTGTTCGGCGCGCTCTATTACTGGCTGCCGCTGCTCACCGGGCGGGTGGCGGTGTACCGGCTGTCGGTGCCGGCCTTCTGGCTGATCTTCGTCGGCTTCAACATGACGTTCTTCCTGATGCATCTGGTCGGCCTGCTCGGCATGCCCCGGCGCATCTACACCTACCCCGATGTCGAGAGCTGGACCTGGCTCAACCTGCTCTCCTCGGTGGGCGGCTTCATCATGACCATCGGCTTCGCGCTGGCGGTGATCGACCTCCTCGCGCAGATCCGCTTCGGCCGCCGCGTGCGCCGCGACCCCTGGAAGGCCGCGACGCTGGAATGGGCGATGCCGATTCCGCCGGCGCCCTATGGCTTCGCCTCGATCCCGCATGTCGAGACCCGGGCCGACCGCGTCGCGGTGGGCGAGGTCGCCCCGGCGCTGGCGCGCGGCGAGGGCTATCTCGGCTTCACCCGCCATGGCTGGCAGGAGACGCTGGGCGTGCACATGACGACCGGCGAGCCGGAACAGCTCATCGTGCTGCCGCGGACGACCTACCTGCCGCTGTGGACGGCACTCGCCACGGCGGCGGCCGTGCTGTCCATGCTGGCCAAGCTCTATTGGCTGACCGCCCTCATGGCGGCGGTGACGATCGCCCTGTTCGTCCTCGCCGCCCGCATGGCGGGTTTTGACCGGGATTACGGGCGGCTGCCCATCGGCCGCGGCGTGAGCCTGCCGGTGCACACGGAAGCCGCCCATCCGCCGGCCTGGTGGGCGCTGGTCTTCACGCTGGTGGCCGATGCCACGCTGTTCACCTCGCTGGTGTTCGGGCTGCTGTTTCTCTGGATCTCCGCGCCGAACTGGCCGCCCGATGCGGTGCCCGATACCGATCTCGCGCTGGCGCTGGCCGCCATGGCCGTGCTTGGCATCTCGGCGCTGTTCGCCCGCGCCGCCCTGCATGCGCTTGTCGGCCGACGCGCGCCGCGTCTGTGGATGGCGCTGGCGGCCCTCGCGCTGCTGGCGGTCATCGGCGCGATGGTGGTGCTGATCGCCGGCCTCGCGCCGCACCCGACCGCGCACGCGCTGGGCGCGACGGCGGCGGCCTTGCTGACCTTCGTGGTCGTTCACGCCGGAATCGGGCTGCTCTTCCTGCTCACCGCCACCCTGCGGCTGGCCTCCGGCCATGCCTCGCCCCGGCGCGCGATCGACCTGCACCTGACCCGGCTGTGGATCGACTACACCGCGATCACCGGCGCGCTGGCGATCGGCCTTGTGCTGGCGCTGCCGGCGCTGGTGACGATGCTGGGGATGCGGCCGTGACGACAGGCTCTTCACGCGAGACGTCTGCCGAGGGCAAAACGCCTGTGGGGAGCAAAACGCCTGTGGGGGGCGAGACGGGCGCTCGCCGCGCGCCGGCCCGCCAGATCCTGTGGCTGGCGCCGGGCTTCTGCCTCTGGTTCAGCGCGCTGGTGGTCGTCTACGTGCTCCATTCCGTGGGCTGCGCCTTCGGCTGGAGCGCCGGCACCCTCCGCCTGAGCCTTGCTGCGGCGCTGATCATCCATATCGCGGCGATCGCCGGGCTATGGCGCGTGCAGGCCCTGCGCGGGCCCAACCCGTCCTTCGGCCGTACCGGCGTCTTCCTGCACTGGATCATCATCGGCACGCTGGTCTCCGCGCTGGCGAAGATCGTGCTCACGCTCGGGCCGACGCTGTTCCTGAGCGCGTGCACCTGAGCGCATGCACCTGAGGGCGCGCGCGATGGCTGTTTACTCGTTCACTTGTTCCGAAGCCCCCACCATGCGTTCCCTCGCCGTCGCCCCGGCCCTTGGCCTCGCTCTTGGCCTCGCTCTTGGCCTTGCCCTCGCGGCCGCGCTGCTATCCGCCGCGCCGGAGACGATAGGCGACCGCCCGCCATGGTGATGTTTCGCTCGCTTGAGCCGTCGCATGGCATCGATCCGGGCGTGACCGCGGCCGGCATGTGGCTCCTGCCGCTGCCGCGCGTCTGTCATTCTTCCGCCGCCAGTTCGGCGCGCGCCGCGGCGAGCTGCTGTTGCAGCAGCGCGGGAGCGACGGGATAGGCAAGGTCCAGCTTGTCGATCGCCTCGACGATGGCCGCGGCGACGATGAGGCGGGTGAACCATTTACTGTCCGCCGGCACCACGTACCACGGCGCCGCCTTGGAGGCCGTGGCGCGGATGGCCTCCTCATAGGCGTGCATGTAATCGTCCCAGTAGCGGCGTTCGGCAATGTCGGAGGGCGAGAATTTCCAGTTCTTCTCCGGGTTGTCGAGCCGCTCCAGGAAGCGCTTCTTCTGCTCGGCGGGCGACAGGTTGAGGAAGAACTTGAGGACGAGAACGCCCTGTCGCGTCCAGTAATCCTCGAAGCGGGCAATATCGGCCAGTCGCTCGTCCCAGATGCGCTTGCCGACGAATTCGGGCGGCAGCTTCTGCTTTTCAAGCAGGGCCTCGTGCACGCGCACGACCAGCGTTTCCTCGTAATAGGAGCGGTTGAAGATGCCGATCCGCCCGCGCGCCGGCACATGCGTCGCGTAGCGCCACATGAAATCATGCGAGAGTTCTTCGGCCGAAGGCTGCTTGAACGAGACGACGTCGCAGCCCTGCGGATTGATCCGCGACATGACGTGCTTGATCGTGCTGTCCTTGCCGGCCGCGTCCATGGCCTGGAACAGGATCAGCACCGAGCGATTGCCCTGCGCGTAGAGCATCTCCTGCTCCTTCGCGAGCCATTCGGAGCCGGTCGCCAGCAACTCGGCGGCCTCCGACTTGTCCATCTTGAGGCCCAGGGTTTCGCCGGGATCGTGGTCCTTGAGGCGAAAGTCCGCGCCCTTGGTGATGCGAAACGGATCGACGTATCGGGTAATGTTCTTGCCGATATCACCACGCAGCATGCCACCTGTCCTCCCAGTGTCGTCAGACAAGGTCGCATATGGCGGGCGACACTTCTCTGCTCTTCGTCATCATTCGGTTCACGTCCCCTCGTGGGGAACCCGCCTCACGGTGCCGGCGCGTTGCCAAGCTTGCGTTGCCAGGCTTGCGTTGCCAGGCCTGCACTGCCGGCAAACAAGCCGGGAAGCGCCGGATAGCCGCCGGATAGCCGCGCCGCATCCTGCCGCGTCGTCCCCCTGCGGCCGGATGCGGCCACGCGCCGCCGGACGTTTCCCGTTTCCCGTTCCCAGCCGACAGCCCCATCCACCACCCCGCCGCGGAAAAATCAGCGGGACGGGAATGGCGCGTTGACGTGTTCAATAAATCGACATATCGTCCACATATGTTCGTGATTTCTACAACTCATATGTAGATTGAGAATGGCCAAGACAGCCGATAATCGCTTTCCCTTCTCGATCGGTCATGTGGCGAAGGTCACGGGCATTCCGGTCTCGACGCTGCGCTCGTGGGAAGGCCAGGGGCTGCTGTCGCCGCAGAAATCGGAGAGCGGCCACCGCTCCTATGGCGAGGCGCATATCGACCGGGTGCGGCGCATCGACCGCATGCGCCGGGTCGACGGGCAAAGCCTGTCGGTCATCCGCCGGCTGCTCGACAGCGAGGAAGAACAGGCGCCCCCCGCCGCGGCGGACGAGGAGGCGGCATCCGTCGTCGCCTTCAACAATCTGGGCGCACGGGTGCGCAGCCTGCGGCAGGAGGCCGGGCTCTCGCTGCGCGAAGTGTCGGAGCGCACGGACATCGCCACCTCGCATCTGAGCATGTTCGAGCGTGGCGTCGCCTTTCTCTCGCCGGCCCGGCTGAACGCGCTGGCGGAAGTGTTCGGCCGCACGCTGGCCGAGCTTCTGGGCGGCACCAAGGGGCGCGATTTTCCCGTGGTTCGGCGCGGCCAGGGGCGCATCGTCGGCTCGTTCGGGCCGGGCGTGGCGATCGAGCAGCTCACCGTCTCGCAGCGCCTGATGGACGCCGAGGTCTGGACGATCGATCCCGACCGCGAGAGCGACGGTTTCTATGCCCATGAGGGCGAGGAACTCATCTACGTGCTGGAAGGCGCGCTCGAACTGGCGCTGGCCGATCGGGACGTCGAGGTGCTGGGTCCGGGCGACGGGGCTTATTTCAACAGCCGCATCGCCCATCGCTGGCGCAACCCCGGCACCGTGCCGGCCAAGGTCTTGTGGATCAACACCGATAGCAGCCGCCTCTCGGCCATGAGCTTCGAGAAGAGCGACCGTCGGCTGGGTCTCGGCGCCGGGCTGGGGGAGGGCGCGCTGAGCCTCGAACTGCCCGAGGGTGCACGCACCTTCCGGGTGATCGAGACCCATACCGAGGGCCATCCCACCCATATCCTGATCGAGCCGCTGGAAGGGCTCGATGCCGAGACCGTCGCCGGCAAGGCGCGCCAGTTCGCGGAGCGCTACGACGCGCTGCGCCCCATGCTGCTGCATGAGCCGCGCGGCCATTCCGGCGCCTTCGGCCTGGTGCCGGTGTCGTCCACGGCGGCCGATTTCGGCGCGTTCTTCATTTCGTCCTATGGCTATCCCGGCTTCTGCGGCCACGCGGTGATGGGCTACACCGCCGCGCTGCGGGCGCTCGGGCGGCTCTCCCACACCCCCCGCTTCACCATCGAGGTGCCCGACAGCATCCTCACCGTGCAGGTGGGCGTGGAGGGCGATGCCGAGGCGATCGCGCTCGACATGCCCCCGGCCATCGTCGTCGAGCCGGGCCGCGCGGTCGTGCTGGGCGGGCGCGTGTTCAACGTCGCCATCGTGCTGTGCGGCGGCTGCTATGCGCTGATCGACGCCGAGGCCGATGGCGTGGCGCTCACGGTTCATGAGATCGAGAGCCTGCTCGCCATCGGCGCGGGGCTGCGCAGCCAGCTCAACGAGACCCTGCCGCGCCGGCATGGGATGCAGCCGGCCGTCGAGTCCGTCCTGTTCTTTGGGCCGGACGAGGCCGGCATGTCGCGCCAGTTCCTGGCGATCGACCGCCAGAAGTTCGACCGTTCGCCCGGTGTTGCCGGCCTCGCCTGCCTGCTCGCGCTCAACACGGCGCGGGGTAAGGCGGCGCCCGGCACGCGGCTCGACGCCGTCAGCCTGTTCGGCGGGCGGCTCACCGGCGAGGTTTCCGCCGCGACCCACGGCGCCGGTGGTGCCGTGGCCGTCACGACCCGGATCACCGGACGCGCGCATCTCAAGGGCATGGCCACGCTCATTCAGGAAGCGGGCGACCCCCTGGGCAGCGGCTTCCTGCGATAGGGGGCCGCGCCCCCGCGACTTTTCGACCCCCGCGACTTTTCGACCCCCGAACGTCTCGACCCCCAAGAAACCGACAAACCAGGGAACACCGATGCTCAGCCTCGCAACTGTCCGGCCGCAATCGACGGCCCGCTTCTCGCTTCATCGCCTCGTCATGGCGGTGGCGGCTTTCGTGATCATGGCGCTGTCGAGCTACCAGGCCATGGCCGCCGATCCCAATCTGGTGCTCGACCGCATCCGCAAGAGCGGCGAACTGCGCGTGCCGGTCATGGTGGGCGAGGAGCCCGGCTATATCCGTGATCGCGCGACCGGCGCCTGGGGCGGGTTCTACATGGAATGGGCCAACGACATCGCCACCATTCTCGGCGTGAAGGCGGTTCCGGTGGAAACCACCTGGGGCAACCTCGCCGCCGACTTCCAGGCCAACAAGATCGACATCGCCTTCGGCCTCAACCCCAATCCCAAGCGCGGGCTCGTGGTCGACTATCTCAGCGTGCCGCTGTTCACGGATGCCTGGGCGATCGTCACCAAGCCGGGCTTCACCAAGACCACCTGGAAGGAGCTCAACGACCCGTCGGTACGCATTGTCGTGCAGAAGGGCGGCACCATGCAAGTCGTGGCGGAAGCGCTGACCCCGAAGGCCACCATCACCCCGGTCGAGGATCGTCCGCTCGGCGTGATGGAACTGCAGTCCGGCCGCGCCGACGTGATGATCGTCGCCGTCTTCGACGCCGTCGAGATCGCCAAGCAGATCAAGGGCCAGATCACGCTGCCTACCCCGATGCTGCGCAACCCCGCCACGATCGGCGTGCGCCGCGAGGAGGGCAATGAGGGCTACGAGAACTGGCTGACCAACTGGGTCAACCAGCAGCGCGCCCTCGGCCTTGCCCAGGGCAAGCTGCAGCAGGCCTTCGAGAAGCACGGCATCGACCTGTCCATGCTGCCGCCCGAATTCAGCTTCTGACGCCGACGGCCGGGCGCGGCCCCTGACGACGCCGCGCCCGGCTTTTTCTCCCGTCCGATCCAGAAGGTCCCATCACCGTGTTCGACTGGTCAGTTATCACCCAGAATCTCGATCTGCTCGGCTGGGGACTGCTCGTCACCCTGCGCTATACGGTGATTGCCTGCCTGTTGGGGCTCGTCATCGGTCTGGTGATCGCGCTGGCCCAGCTCTCGCCGCTGCGCGTCACGCGGATGGCCGGGATGCTGTTCGTCGAGTTCTTCCGCAACGTGCCGCTCTTGGTCTGGCTGCTGTGGAGCTACTACGCCCTGCCGATCTTCGCCGGGATCCGGATCAGCCGCGAGGCGGCCGGCATCCTCGCGCTCAGCCTCTATGGCGCGGCCTATTATGCCGAGATCCTGCGGGCGGGCATTCAGGCGCTCGACCACGGGCAGGGGGATGCGGCCAAGGCGCTGGGCATGTCGCCGCTGCAGGCCATGTATCGCATCATCCTGCCGCAGGCCTTCCGCCAGATGATCCCGCCGCTGGCCGGGCAGACCATCATCCAGATGAAGAACACGACGCTCCTGTCGGTCATCACCATTCCGGATCTGCTTTATCAGGCGAGCTACATCTCGTCCTTCACGTACCGGCCGATGGAAGTCTACACGGCGGTCGGCATCATCTTCCTGATCATCCTGGTGCCGTCGAACTATCTCGCCCGCCGGCTCGAACTGCGCAACCACTGAGAAGGGCCCCGCGACATGATCCCCGTTCAGTCCACCGCAGACCCGCTCGTCGAACTCCGCGATATCCGCAAGTGCTTCGGCTCGCATGAGGTGCTCAAGGGCATCGACCTTGACGTGCGCCCGGGCGAGGTGGTGGCGCTGCTCGGCTCCTCCGGCTCGGGCAAGACCACGCTGCTGCGCTGCGTCAACCTGCTCGACCAGCCGACCTCGGGCCGCATCGCCATTGCCGGGGAGCCGATCTTCGACCGCACGCCGGACGGGCGCGACAATGCCCGTCTCAAGGGTCGCGACATCTGGGCGATGCGCAGCCGCGTGGGCATGGTGTTCCAGCAGTTCAACCTGTTTCCGCACATGAACGTGCTCGCCAATGTGATGGAGGGGCCGCGCACGGTGCTGGGCGAGGACGAGCGCACCAACCGGGAGCGGGCGATGGACCTGCTGGCGAAGGTCGGCATGGCCGATTTCGCCGACCGCATGCCGACCCGGCTCTCGGGCGGGCAGAAACAGCGCGTCTCGATCGCCCGCGCGCTCAACATGCGCCCCGCCATGATGCTGTTCGACGAGCCGACCTCGGCGCTCGATCCCGAGCTGGTCGGCGAGGTGCTGAACACCATGATCACGCTCGCCCGCGAGGGCATGACCATGCTGGTGGTGACGCACGAACTGGGTTTCGCGCTCGAAGTCGCCACGCGGGTCGTGTTCCTCGACCAGGGCGCCATCGCCGCGCAGGGCACGCCGCAGCAAGTGCTGCTTCATCCGGAAAACGAGCGGGTGCGCACCTTCGTGAACCGCTTCCACGCCACGGCCGAACTCATGCGGCCGCTGCTGTCAACCTGACGCTACCGGCCGGACGAGAGCCGGCCGCGATCCACGCAGGACCCGCCTTTCCGCGCGCGCGCCTCTCGCGGCGTCCGCGCCACGGCCCGGTCCATCCGCACTTCACGCTTCAACCGCTGAGACGAGACATGACGAAGACCAGTTGGCAGGGCATTCACAGCGTCCTGGTTACCCCCTTCCTGCCCGAGGGCGCGATCGACTTTCCCCGCTTCGAGGCGCTCGCCGACGCCAATATCGCCAGCGGCGCCGATGGTCTCATCGTGTGCGGCTCGACCGGCGAATTCTACGCCATGAGCGTCGCGGAGCGGGTGAAGCTGTTCGAGGCCACGGTGAAGGTGGCCGCCGGCCGCGTGCCCGTGCTGGCGGGCGTCTCCGACCTGCAGACGGACGTGGTGCTGCAGCTGATCAAGGCCGCCGAGGCCACGGGATGCGACGGTATCCTCGCGCTGCCGCCGGTCTATGCCAAGCCGGACCTGCGCGAGGCCGAGCATTTCTACCGCCGCCTCTGCGCCGCCACCGGCCTGCCGGTGATGCTGTACAACAGCCCGGCGCGCATCGGCGTCAACATCACGCCGGACCTCGTCGCGCGCCTCGCCGAGGTGCCGAACGTCGTCGCCATCAAGGATTCCTCGGCCGACATCCAGCAGGTGGCCGAGCTGTGCCAGAAGGTGAAGGGCGAACTGGCGGTCTTCGTCGGCTATGAGACGATGATCCGCTCCTCGCTGCCGCTCGGCGTCGTCGGCGTCGTCGCCATGGCGCACCAGCTCTCCGGCCGCCTTGTGCGCCGCTATTTCGACGCCTGCGCGAGCGGCGACGGCGCCACGGCGGATGCTCTGGAGCCGGCTCTGTTCGCCATCTATCGCTGCTTCAAGACCGGCAGCTTCTATGCCGGCATCAAGGCGACGATGAACAGCCTCGGCCAGCCGGTCGGCCTGCCGCGCGAGCCGCTGCTGCCCTTCACCGATGCGCAGATGGCCAGCGTGGCGAAGATCCTCACGGAGGCCGATGTCGCCGCCGCCATCCAGAAGGTTGCGTGAACCATGCGTTCCACCCGTATCATCCAGGGCATCGATTCCCACACGGCCGGCTGCCCGCTCCGCCTCATCACCTCCGGCTTCGGTCCGATCCGCGGCAAGACCATGGTGGAGAAGCGCGCCGACCTGATGAGCCGCGACTGGCTGCGCCAGCTCGTGCTGTTCGAGCCGCGCGGCTCGTTCAACATGCCGGCCGCCGTGCTCACCGAGGCCTGCTCGCCGGATGCCGATATCGGCATGCTCATTCTTGAGCCGGATACCTATCCCCCCATGTGCGGCCACTGCGCCATGGCGGTCGCCACCATCGCGGTGGAAGCCGGCTACATCACCGCGCAGGAAGGCGAGACGCTGGTGCGCCTCGACACGCCGGCCGGCGTGGTGCCGGCGCGGGTGAAGGTGGAGAACGGCCGCGCCGTCTCCGTGACGCTGGAGATGCCGCTCAGCTTCCTCTACCAGCGCGACGTGATGGTGGAGACGAAAAGCTTCGGCACCGTGCGCGCCGACATCGCCTTCGGCGGCGATTTCTACCTCATCGTCAAGGGCCCGGACCTCGGCCTCGACCTCACCACCGACAATGCCTGGGCGCTGGTGAGCGCGGCCGCGGAACTGCGCGCCGGCCTCAAGGACATCCCGGTCCAGCACCCCACGCTGGCGCATGTGAACGAGATCTACCAGATCGAGATCATCGGCGAGGGCGATGGCGTGCGCTTCGACGGCAAGAATGTCGTGGTCTGCCCGCCGACCGTGATCGACCGCTCGCCCTGCGGCACCGGCACCGCCTCGCGCATGGCGATGCTGCACGGCAAGGGCGAGCTGAACGTGGGCGACACGTTCCGCCATGCCGGCATTCTCGACACGGTGTTCACCGGCGAGATCCATGGCGAGGCCAGTGTCGGCGACCTGCCGGCGATCCGCTGCACCGTCACCGGCTCGGCCTACCTCACCGGCAGCTTCAACTTCTTCCTCGATCCCAACGACCCGTTCCAGCAGGGCTTCCGCCTCACCGGCGTCTGAGGATCCGCGTTCAGGAGAGGGCTAACATGTCCCATGATTTCGACCCGAACGGCGTTGCCGCCATCACCGATCACCTGATCGGCGGGCGGCGCGTCGCTGGCGACGGCGCGGCCATCGCGCTGGTGCGGCCCTCCGACGGGGCGCCGATCGGCACCATCCGCGCGGGCGACGCGGCGCTGGTGGACGAGGCGGTGCGCCTCGCCGCCACCACCCGCACCGCCTCCGGCTGGGCCGGCGCCACGCCGACCGAGCGGGCGCGGGTGTTGAAGGCGTGGGCCGACCTCATCGACGCGCGGCGCCTCGACCTCGCCCGGCTCGAAGCGGCGACCACGACCCGGCCGATCGCCGACGTCGTGACCCGCGATCTGGTCCGGGCGGCGGGCGCCGTGCGCTATTTCGCCGAATGGGCCGACAAGATCGAGGGCACGCTCATTGCCGGCGCCAATAGCGGCACGACCTTTCTGAAGCCCGAGCCCTATGGCGTCATCGCCTCCATCGCGCCGTTCAACTTCCCGGCGATCAACGCCATCTGGAAGTCCGCTCCGGCGCTCGTCACCGGCAACGCCGTGGTGCTCAAGCCTTCCGAACTCACCCCGTCCTCGGCGGTGATGATCGCGGAACTGGCGATCGAGGCGGGCCTGCCGGCCGGCCTGTTCAACGTGGTGCAGGGCGCCGGCGAGACCGGTTCAGTGCTGGTGCGCCATCCCTTGATCGGAAAGATCACCTTCACCGGCTCCTCCGCGACAGGTGCGCGGGTGATGGCGGATGCCGCCATGACCGGCACCAAGCCGCTGACGCTGGAGCTGGGCGGCAAGACGCCCCAGCTGGTGATGGACGACGCGCACGATCTCGACGCGCTCGCGGCCACCATTGCCGGCGGCTTCCTCGCCAATGCCGGGCAGGTCTGCACCGCCGGCACCCGCCTCATCGCGCCGCGCCGCATCTTCGACGATTTGACCGAGCGCGTGGTGGCGCTGGCGCAGGCCCGCGTGCCGGGCCCCACCTGGGACAGCCGCGCCACGCTGCCGCCGATCATCAGTGAAAAGCAGGCGGCGCGGATCGACCGCATGGTCGAACAGACGGTTGCCGATGGCGCACGCGTGCTGACGGGTGGCTCGCGCTATGCCGGGCTCAACCGCGGCGCCTATTTCGAGCCGACCGTGCTGGCCGGCGTGCCCGACAGTTCGGTCGGCTTCCGCGAGGAATTCTTCGGCCCGGTCCTGTCCGTCCATGCCTATGACGACGAGGACGAGGCCATCGCCATGGCCAACCATCCCAGCTATGCGCTGGCCGCCAGCGTTTATACCACCAGCGCCGCCAAGGCGATGGCGCTGCCCTCCCGTCTCATCGCCGGCACGGTGTGGGTCAACGGCCATGGCCGCCAGCCCGACTTCGCCACCCCGCAGGGCGGCTTTGCCGGCTCGGGTTTCGGCAAGGAGATGGGCCGCGCCGGGCTTGAGGGCTTCCTGCGCTTCAAGACCGTCTGGCTCAATCACGGCTGACCGAGAACATGTCCCAGCATTCCTTTGACTATATCGTCGTCGGCGGCGGCGCGGCCGGTGCCGTGCTGGCCAGCCGGCTTTCCGAGGCGTCCAACCTCAAGGTGGCGCTGGTGGAGGCCGGCAAGGACACGCCGCCCGGCGCCGAGCCGGCCGATACGCTCGATGCCTATCCGATCGTCGCCTATTTCAACCGCTTCTATCACTGGCAGAACCTGAAGGTTCACCTCTCCGACCCGCAGCCGGGCGCGGAAGGGCGACGCTACGAGCAGGCGCGGGTGATGGGCGGAGGAACCTCCATCAACGGTCAGTTCGCCGTCCGCGGCGTGCCGTGGGACTATGATCACTGGCGCGAGGATGGCGCGGAAGGCTGGGGCTGGGACGATGTCCTGCCCTATTTCCGCAAGCTGGAGACCGATCGCGATTTCGGCGACAGCCAGCTGCACGGCAGCCACGGCCCGCTGCCGGTGCGCCGCATCGCGGAAAAGGACTGGTCGCCCTTCGCCAGGACGGTCGCGAAGGTGCTGGACAGGCAGGGCGTGCGCAACATCGCCGACCATAATGGCGTGTTCGACGACGGCTACTTCCCGATGACCATCAACAATGTCGATGGCCAGCGCGTCTCCACCGCCCGCGCCTATCTTACCCGCGAGGTGCGCGCGAGGGCGAACCTCACCATCTTCGCCGAGACCGAGCTGACCGAACTGCTGTTCGAAGGCCGCCGCGTGGTGGGGCTGGAGGCGGTGGGTCCGCGCGGGCCGATGACCTTGAGGGCGCGCGAGGTGATCCTCTCCACCGGCGCCCTGCAGACCCCGGCGCAGCTGATGCGCGCGGGCATCGGGCCGGCCGGGCACCTGAAGGAATTCGGCATCGAGGTGCGGGCCGACCGGCCGGGGGTCGGGCAGAACCTGCAGGACCACCCGATGGTGGCCTTCGCCGCCTATCTACCCAAATCCGCCCGCCTGCCGGCCAGCCAGCGCCGGCATATCCAGATGGGCTATCGCTACACGTCCGGCCTGCCGGAGACGACGCCGGGCGACATGTTCGTGCTGCCCTCCAACCGCGCCGCCTGGCATCCGCTCGGCCGGCGGCTCGCCTCCATCATCGTCTGCGTCAACCGGCCCTATTCCACCGGCGAGGTGCGGCTGGCCGGCGCGTCGGCGCAGACGGCGCCCTTCGTCAATTTCCGCCAGCTGTCGGACGAGCGCGACCTTGCGCGGCTGGAGGACGGCATGCACCGGCTGTGGCGCATGGTGAACGACCCGGCGATGGACGGGGTGATCGAGAACATCTTCCCCGCCACCTTCTCCGAGCGCGTGCGCAAACTCGGCGCGGTCAGCCGCGCCAACTGGTTCATGACGCTGATGGCCGCCGGCATCATGGGCACCGGTCCGCTGTCGCGCAAACTGATGATCGAGAAAATCATCACCCCCGGTCTGAAGGCGAGCGAGATGATGGGCGACCGCGGGCAACTGCGCGCGTGGATCCGCGAGAATGCCTGCGGCAGCTGGCACGCCTCCGGCACCTGCCGGATCGGCCGTGTCGACGATCCACGCGCCGTGGTCGACAGCCGCGCCCGCGTCATCGGCGTCGAGGGGCTGCGCGTGGTCGATGCCTCGATCATGCCCTCGGTCATCAGCGGCAACACCATGCTCACCACCGTGATGGCCGGCGAGAAGATCGCCGACGCCATCAAGGCCGGGCAGTGAGGGGGAGCGAGGCCATGGCCGAGCGGCGCTGGATCGCCACGATCGACAGCCACACCGCGGGGCACCCGACCCGCGTCGTCACCGGCGGTGTGCCGGTGCTGCACGGCGAGAGCGTCGCGGCGCGGCGGGATGATTTCCGCGCCCGTTTCGATCCGCTGCGCACCTTCCTCCTGCATGAGCCGCGCGGCCATGCGGCGATGGTCGGCGTGGTCATGACCGAGAGCCGGGTGGCCGATTTCGGCGCCTTCTTCCTCGGCAGCTACAAATATCTCGAAATGTGCGGCCACGCGACGATCGGCCTCGCCGTCACGCTCGACCATATGGGACTGATCGGCCCGTCCGGGCAGCGCGAGAGCCGCTTCACGCTGGAGGTGCCGGCCGGGATCGTCACCGTGCATGTCACCCGCCGGGGCGGTACCGTGGCCGCCGTGACATTCGAGAACGTGCCGGCGCGCGTGGTCGCGACCGATGTCACGGTTTCGGCCGGCGGCCTCGCCGTGTCGGCGGATGTCGTCTGGGGCGGCAACTGGTACGGGCTGGTGCCGGCCGAGGCGGCGGGCATCGTGCTGGAGCCGCGCGGCGTCTCCCATGCGATGGCGATCGGGGCGGCGCTCAAGGCGCGGCTCAACGCGATGATCGCGGCCGGCGAGGTGCCGGGCGCGGTGGAGCCGATCGACAGCATCCTGTTCCACGCGACGCAGCAGGACGCGGATGGCCTCGTCAGCCGCCAGCTCGTGGTGCTGGAGGCCAACAAGTTCGACCGCTCGCCCTGCGGCACCGGCTCGTCCGCCCGGCTCGCCCAGCTGGTGGCGCGCGGGGTGATCGCGCCCGGCGAGACCATCCGCACCCGCAACATTCTCGATGTCGATTTCACCGCCACGGCGATGGCGATCGAGGGCCGGGGCGATGCCATCCGCCCGCACATCGTGGGCCTCGCCCACATCACCGGCGAGCATCGCTTCGGGCTCGCCGCCGACGATCCGCTGCCCGACGGCTTCCTCTGCCGCTGACGACCATAATCGGCCCTCTCCGAGGGGCCTTCAGGAGATGACGATGAGCGTATCCGCGCTTTACGACGAGACGATCGAGCTGCTGATCGACGGCGAATGGTGCCAGGGTTCCGACGGCGCGAGCGAGGTGCTGGAAAATCCGGCGACCGGCGAGGCGCTCGGCACCGTGCCGCATGCCTCGGACGCCGATCTCGCCCGCGCGCTGGAGGCCGCCCAGCGCGGCTTCAAGGTGTGGAAGTCGATGACCGCGCAGGCGCGCTACGTCATCATGATGAAGGCGGCGGAACTGATCGAGGCGCGCAAGCAGCAGATCGGGCGGCTGCTCACGCTGGAGAACGGCAAGCCGCTGGCCGAGGCGGTGCCGGAAGTGCAGTTCGCGGCCGACGCCACGCGCTGGTATGCCGAGGAGGGCAAGCGCGCCTATGGCCGCGTGGTGCCGGCCCGCATGCCGAATGTGCGCCAGCTGGTGCTGAAGGAGCCGGTGGGCCCGGTCGCGGCCTTCGCGGCATGGAACTTCCCGGCGTCCAACGTGATCCGCAAGATTTCCGGCGCGCTTGGCGCGGGCTGCTCAATCATCATCAAGCCGGCCGAGGAAACCCCCGGCACGGCGGTGGCGATGGCCCGCTGCTTCCAGGAGGCCGGGCTGCCCGCCGGCGTGCTCAATGTCGTGTTCGGCGTGCCCGCCCATGTCAGCGAGGTGCTGCTGGCTTCGCCCATCCCGAAGGCGGTGACGCTGACCGGCTCGACCGCCGTGGGCAAGGTGCTGCAGGGCCTCGCCGCGCGCACGCTCAAGCGCTGCACCATGGAACTGGGTGGTCACGCGCCGGTCATCGTCCATGGCGACGCCGATCTCGATCTGGCCACGCGGACGCTGGTCGCCTTCAAGTTCCGCAATGCCGGGCAGGTCTGCACCTCGCCGACGCGGTTCTTCGTGCACGAATCGCTCTACCGCCCCTTCGTCGAGCGTTTCGTCGAGCTTGCCTCGGTGCTCAAGGTAGGCAACGGCCTGGAGGCCGGCATCCAGATGGGCCCGATGATCGCCCGCCGCCGGCTGGCGGTGATGGAGGAACTGGTCGGCGATGCCGTGGCCAAGGGTGCCGAACTGAAGCTCGGCGGCCGTCGCATCGGCAATCAGGGGCATTTCTTCACCCCGACCGTGCTGGCCGACGTGCCGGCCGACGCCGCGATCCTGTCCACCGAGCCGTTCGGCCCGATCGCGCCGATCACCCCGTTCGCCGATTTCGACGACGTCGTCGCGCGGGCGAACGCGCTGCCCTACGGGCTGGCCTCGTTCGTCTTCACCCGCTCCGGCGCGCTCGCCGCCCGCACCGAGGAGGCGCTCGACGCCGGCCTGGTGGGGGTGAACCACATGGCGGTGTCCACGCCGGAGACGCCGTTCGGCGGCGTCAATGAATCCGGCTACGGCTCGGAAAGCGGCATCGAGGGCCTCGACGCCTTCCTGCGCACCAAGTTCGTCACCGAACTGGCCGCGCTCTGAGCGACGACACGGAGGCGCGTCGCCCGGGCCGCGCCTCCGATCCGCCGCCGTTCAGCGCAGGCGGGCGACGATGCTCTTGGTGCGGCAATAGCTGCGCAGGCCTTCCATGCCCTTTTCACGGCCGAAGCCGGACTTGCGGTTGCCGCCGAACGGGACTTCGATGCCCCCGGCGAAATATTCGTTGATGTAGACCTGCCCCGCGTCCACACGCCGGGCGAAGCGCTGCGCCTTGTCGAAGCTCGCGGTGTAGATGCCGGCCACCAGCGCGAATTCGGTGGCGTTGGCGACATGAATGGCTTCGTCGAGATCACCGACGACCTGCACCGCCAGCACGGGGCCGAAAATCTCCTCGGTCACGATCGGGTCCTCGACGCCGCGCGCGGCGACGATGGTGGGCGCGAAGAACCAGCCGCCTTCCGCGCCGGCCGGGTGAACGATGCCGCCGCCGGCGAGGATCGCGTTGCCGGCTGCCTCGGCGCGCCGCACATGCGCGTCGATGCGCGCCAGCTGCAGCGCCGAATTGACCGGGCCGACATCGACGCCATCCAGCCCATGGCCAAGCCGCAGCGCGCGCACCCGCGTCACCAGCCGACAAAGGAATTCGTCGGCGATCGAGCGTTCCAGCACGAGCCGCGAGCCGGCCGAACAGATCTGTCCGGCATTCTCGTAGATCGCCTCCAGCACGCCCTCCAGCGCGATGTCGAGATCGGCGTCGGCCAGCACCACCAGCGGCGACTTGCCGCCCAGTTCCAGCACCAGCCGGGTGACGTTCTGCGCCGCCGCCTGCATCACCGCGATGCCGGTCGGTACCGAGCCGGTGAAGGTGATGTGATGTATGCCGGGATGGGCGACGAGCGGCGCGCCGGCCCGCGCGCCCGTGCCGGTGACGACGTTCAGCGCGCCGTCCGGCAGGCCGGCGCGGGTGGCGAGTTCAGCCAGCATCAGCGCGGTGAAGGGGGTCTGCTCGGCCGGCTTGGCGACGATCGCGCAGCCGGCCGCCAGCGCCGGGGCAATGCCGCGCGCGGCGGTGGAGAGCGGGTAGTTCCACGGGATGACCTGCGCGCACACGCCGACCGGCTCGTCGAGGGTGAAGCCGAGATAGTTCCGGCCGAGCGGCAGGCTGGCGCCTTCCAGCTTGTCGGCGGCGCCGGCGTAATATTCGAAGGCGCGGATGACGCCGCGCACATCGCCCTGCGCCTCGCTGAGCCGCTTGCCGCTGTCGAGGCATTCGACCAGCGCGAAACGGTCCGCCTCCGCGCGCAGCAGGCTCGCCATGCGCTGGAGCACGCGGCCGCGCTCGGCCGGGGTGGCCTCGCCCCACGCCCCGGTGAAGGCGGCGCGGGCCGCGGCGACGGCGCGGTCCACATCCTGCGCATCGCCATTGGCGAAGGCGGCGAAGGGCGCGCCGCGGCCGGGATCGGCGCTGTCCATGCGCGCGCCGCTGGCGGGCGGGGTCCAGCGGCCGGCGATGAAATGATCGCGCGGCAGGCCCTTGAGCGTGCCGGTGGCGCGGATCTCGGCGATGCCATCGGCGAGGGCGACGCCGGCAGGGAGCACGTTCGCGGATGTGCTCATGCCTCCACCTCGCTCACCTGATAGGTGGCGGCGTCCAGCCAGGCGGGCTCGATCTCCAGCCCCCAGCCGGGCCCGGCGGGGATATCGACCTTGCCGTCCTTGGCCTGCAAGGGGTTGCGCAGCACGCCGACTTCCCAGGGGTAGTAATCCTCGCCCTCGATGGAGAATTCGACATAGGGGCCGGCATTGGCCAGCGCGCCCATGATGTGGAGGGTGAAGCAGGTGACCATGAGCTGGTTGGCGGAATGCGGCGTCACCTGGATACCGGCCTCGGCCGCCATCTGCGCCACCATCCGCATGCGCTCGACGCCGCCAATATAGCTCACATCCGGCTGCACCACGTCGACCACGCGATTCTCGATCATGTAGCGCCACAGCATCAGGTCGCAATCCTGCTCGCCGCCGGTCACGTCGAGGTCCAGCGCGGCGGTGACTTCCCGCGTCCAGTGGTGCTGCCAGTACGGGCAGGGCTCCTCGAAATGGACGACGCCGTGATCCTGCAAAAAGTGGCCGACCGCGATCGCCTTGGCCGGCGAATAGGCGCTGTTGCCGTCCACCAGCAGGCGGGCCCCGTCGCCGAGCGCCTTGCGCACCATCGGCACGATCGCGTCGGTGCGGCCCGGCCATTCGTCGAGGTCGTGGCCGCATTCCCGGCCGACGCGGAACTTGAAGGCGGTGTAGCCGAACTCGCCCTGCAGCCGCTTCAGCCGCTCGGCCTCGGCCTCGGGGGTGATCTCGCCGCGCTTCATGCTGGAGGCATAGACCGGGAAGGCGCGCGGCGTGCCGCCGAGCAGCTCGCACACGCTCTTGCCCGCGACCTTGCCGCGCAGGTCCCACAGCGCCGTGTCGAGCCCGCCGAGCGCGCGGAACAGGTAGGAACAGGGGAATTTATGCTCGCGCTCGGGGATCCGCTCCACCAGCCCGCGAATGTCGTCGGCCTCCGCGCCCAGCGCGTGGGGGGCGATCTGGCGGTGGAAAACCTGGGCCGTGATGTCGGCATTGTAGGTCGACATCTGCCCCCAGCCCTGACGGCCGTCCTCGCGCGTCACCCGCACGAAGCCGACGGCGCGATTGGAGAAGGTTTCCAGACGTTTGATCTTCATGAGGCTGACGCTTTCCCGCGATGGTTCACCTTGGCAAAGCCGAAGGCGTGGGGGATATTCGGCCGGAAATGGTCTGGAGCTAAGGGCCATTCTGAATATTGGGGCAGACCACTTGAGCGCGGCGACAGCCGGCGCGGGAGCCGCGTGATGGTGAAATGGGCTGAGGGCGTGCTGCTGCAGGCGATCCCGATCGACCGCGACAGCGAGCCGCCGCTGACCCTGCAGATCGCTGCCGGCCTGCGCGAGATGATCCTCGGCGGGGCGCTGAAGCCCGGTGAGCGGCTGCCCGCCACGCGCACGCTTGCCGAGGAACTGTGCGTGGCGCGGGCGACCATCGTCGAGAGCTTCGAGCGGCTGGTGGCGGAGGGGCTGCTGGAGACGCGGATCGGCTCGGGCACCTTTGTCAGCCTGGTGGTGGATGCCGAGCGGCCGACCCCGCCGCCGCGCGCGCCACAGGTGCCGATCCAGAGCGCGCGGCTCGCCCGCTCGATGACGCTGGCCGCCGAGCGCTTCGTCGCCCGGCTGCCGCACGAGCCGCGCCCCTTCACCACGGCGCTGCCGGCCTATGATGCCTTCCCGATGGGGGAATGGACGCGGCTGGCCGCGCGGCACTGGCGCAATCCGCGCCATCAGGTGCTCGGCTATCCCGACCCCAGCGGCTATCGTCCGCTGCGCGAGGCGATCGCCGCGCATCTGCGCACCAATCGCGGCATTCACTGCGACTGGAACTGCATCTTCATCGTCGCCGGCGCGCAGCACGCCTTCCAGCTGATCGCCGGGGCGCTGATCGACCCGGGCGACACGGTGTGGTTCGAGGATCCCGGCGCCATCGGCGCGCGCAACTCGCTGGTCATGCAGGGGGCGGGGCTGGTGCCGGTGCCGGTGGATGACGCCGGGCTGAACGTGGAACGGGGGCTGGAACTGGCGCCGCATTTCGCGCTGGCCTTCGTCACCCCCTCGCACCAGCAGCCGCTCGGCGCCAAGCTCAGCCTGGAGCGGCGCTTCGCCCTGCTCAAGGCGGCCGCCGCCTCCAGCGCCTTCGTCATCGAGGATGACTGGGACGGCGAGTTCTGTTTCGAGGGCCAGCCGCTGCCGACGCTGAAGGGCGTGGATGCCGCCGAGCGGGTGATCTATGTCGGCACCTTCTCGAAATCGCTGTTTCCCGCGCTGCGGCTCGGCTACCTGCTGGCACCGCCCTCGCTGGTGCCGACCTTCGAATCCAGCCTGGCCGCCACCTCTCCCGGCGTGCCGACCGCGCTGCAGGCGACGGTGGCCGATTTCATCGCCGAGGGCCATTTCGCCACCCATGTGCGGCGCATGCGGCGGCTCTATGCCGAGCGCTACCAGACGCTGGTCGAGACGGCGCAGACGCTGCTGGGCGACTGGCTGGACATCGTGCCGACCACGACCGGCATGCACACGGTCGGCTTCTTCAAGCAGGGGCTCGATGCCGAGCGCGTGTGCGCGGAAGCCGCGCGGCTGGGGCTGACGGTGGCGCCGATCAGCCGATTCTGCATCGCCCCCTATCCGCGCCAGGGCGTGGTGCTGGGATTCTCCGGCTTCTCGCCGGCGCAGATCCGGGCCGGGATGCCGCTGCTGCGGCAGGCGGTGCTGGCCTGTGCCGGTGACGCGGCGCCCGGCGGAATGCGCTGACTGGACTGGACGTTTTTCTCAGAATGGACCTGCCGGGCAGGCCAATCAAACCGTAACGTCGCCATGAGACGATCCGCGGCCAGGGGGCCGCCAGAAGATCGATCCAAGAACCTTCGGAGATGAACATGCGCGACGTGAAAGGGATTATCGTCGGTCTCCTCGCATCGGTGATGCTGACGGCCGCGGTACCGGCGCGGGCCGAGACGCTCCGCCTGCTGACCTGGGGCGACTATGCGCCCGAGGCGGTGATCAAGAAGTTCAAGGACGCGACCGGCATCGATGTCGAAGTCACGATTTCGAACAACGAGGACATGATTTCCAAGCTGCGCGCCACCGGCGGCGCCGGCTTCGATCTCGCCCAGCCCAGCCAGGACCGCATTCTCGGGCCGCAGACCGATTTCGGCATCTACAAGCCGATGGACCTCTCGAAGATCACGGCCGGGCTGTTCATTCCCGAACTGCTGGACGCCGCGAAGAAGAACACCGCCATCGACGGCAAGGTCTATGGCGTCGCCCATCTGTGGGGCACGTCCGGGCTGGTGGTCGACCGCAAAAAGGCGCCGGACATCAAGAGCTTCCTCGATCTGTGCAAGAGCGAGTACAAGGGCCGGGTGTCGATGCGCCTGAAGCGCCCGGCTCTGCTCGGCATGGCCTTCGCGCTGGGCGAGGATCCCTTCGCCGCCTATGGCGACAAGGCGAAGTACCAGGCCATCATCGACAAGGCCGGCGCGGCGCTCGCCGCCTGCAAGGCCAATGTGAAGGCCTATTGGAGCGGCTCCGACGACCTGCTCAACATGATCCGATCGGGCGAGGTGGTGGCGGCCGAGGCGTGGGATTCCACCGGCTTCAAGCTGAATGCCGAGAACCCCGACATCAATTTCGTGGCGCCCGCCGCCGGCGCGCTGGGCTGGATCGACACCTTCGCCCTGCCGGCCAAGGGCAAGAATGACGACGCCGCCTACAAGTGGATCAACTTCGTCATGCAGCCGGAAATCGCGGCGATGATCGTCGATTCCGCCGGCAGCTTCTCCGCTTCCAAGGGCTCGGACCAGTTCGTCTCGCCCAAGCTGCGCGCTGCCTTCCAGCAGGCCTTCCCGCCGGAAGTCATCGCGCAGATCAAGTGGTTCCCCGCCGTGCCCGCCGGTCTCGAGGAGATGGAGGGCAAGGTGCTCGACAAGGTCGCCGCCGGCAACTGACGCGGCGGTCCGCTGTCCCGGCCGGGCGCGCCCCGGCCGGGCATCCACGCGAGGGCGGACCGACCGGGTCGGCCGCAAGGTGCCGGGCGCGTTCCGGCCGAAGGGCGAGGTTTTCGGAAAGAAGCGCATGGCCAATGATCTGGAGTGCCGCGCACTCGTCAAATCCTACGGGGCCTTCACGGCGGTGAGCGGGGTTTCCCTCGCCGTGCCCAAGGGCTCGTTCTTCTCCATTCTCGGCCCGTCCGGCTGCGGCAAGACCAGCCTGATGCGGATGATCGCCGGCTTCATCGAACCGACCGCCGGCGAGATCCTGATCGGCGGGCGCTCCATGCGCGGCGTGCCGCCGAACCGGCGGCCGGCCAACATGGTGTTCCAGCACCTGGCGCTGTTTCCGATGATGAATGTCGCCGACAATATCGGCTACGGCCTGCGCCGGCGCGGCATGGCCAAGGCCGAGATCGCCCGGCGGGTCGGCGCCGTGCTGGAGCGCATCGATCTCGCCGATTCCGGCCCCAAGCGCATCGATCAGCTCTCCGGCGGGCAGAAGCAGCGCGTCGCCATCGCCCGCTGCATGGTGCTGGAGCCGACCGTGCTGCTGCTCGACGAACCGCTCGGCGCGCTCGACCTCAAGCTGCGCGAGCATATGAAGGTCGAGCTGAAGCAGTTGCAGCACCAGTTCGGCACCACCTTCGTCTATATCACCCATGACCAGTCGGAAGCCCTCGTCATGTCCGATCAGGTGGCGGTGATGAATGCCGGCCGCTTCGAGCAGGTCGGCACGCCGGAGGATCTCTATTATCGCCCGGCCACGCCCTTCGTCGCCGGCTTCGTCGGAGACAGCCACCGCTGGGGAGCGCGCATCACCGCGCAGGCGGGCAGCGACCTCCGCGTCGAAACCAGCACCGGGCTGGCGCTGCGGGCGAGCGCCGTCGTCCCGCTCGCGGAAGGCGCGGCCAGCAGCGTGTTCGTGCGGCCCGAGGCGATCGAGGTGCGGGTGGCCGACGGGCGCCCCGATCCGGCGCCGGCCTTGGCCGACGTCAACGTGTTCGCCGGCCGGCTCGAAAGCCTTCTGTTCAATGGCGCTAACAGCCGGGCGATGATCCGGCTGGCGCGCGGCGACCTGATCGGCGCCGTGCTGCCGCAGAACCTGCTCGGCACCCGGCTGGGCGAGGGGGCCGCGGTGGAAATCCGCTTCGCCGCCGCCGCGACGCTGGCCTTTCCCGCCGGCGGGGACGCGCTCGGTGGGGACGCGCCATGAATGCGCCCCTGAACCCGGCGGCCTCGGGCGCTTCGGCGCCGCGCGAGGAAGGCGCGGCGGCACGGCGCCTGTCCTTCATCCTCGTTTTCGCGCCCTTCGCCTTGTGGATCGCGCTGGTGATCCTGGTGCCGCAGCTCAACCTGTTCTTCCTGTCGCTGCGCGAGAAGGTGGGCCCGCAGGTCTATGTGCTGGGCCCGCGCAACTATACCGAGCTGTTCGGCGAGAGCGTCTATGTGTTGACGCTGGTGCGCACGGTGGTGATGTCGCTGCTGGCGACCTTTGCCACGCTGATCATCGGTTTCCCCATCGCCTATTACATCGCCAAGATCGCCCGTGGACGGGCGCGCACGCTGCTGTTCATGAGCTGCCTGCTGCCCTTCTGGGTCAGCGAGCTGGTGCGGGTGTTCGGCTGGATGCTGATCCTGCGCGAGACCGGGCTGCTGTCGCGGCTCCTCCAGGGCCTCGGTCTCGTCGATGGCCCGGTGGAGCTGCTCTATAACGATGTCGCCGTCATGGTCGGCCTCATCTACACCTCCATGCTGTTCATGGTGGTGCCGCTGGTCTCCACGCTCGACAGCCTCGACGATGCGTTGGTGGAGGCGGGCTATGACCTCGGCGGCAACGGCCTGGTCGTGCTGTGGGAAATCGTCATCCCGCACGCCAAGCCCGGCATCGTCGCCGGGGCGATCATCGTTTTCATGCTGAATCTGGGCAACTATCTCACCCCGACCCTGCTGGGCGGCAAGAACAGCCAGTGGTTCACCGCGCAGATCTACTCGCAGTTCATCACCCGCTTCAACTGGGAGTCGGGCTCCGCCTTCGGCTTCGTGCTGCTCGTCACATCGAGCCTCATCGTGTGGCTCGCCCTGCGCGCCAGCGGCCAGACCCTCTCGGGCACGATCGGAAAGGGCTGAGCCATGCTGCCGTCGATTCCCGCGCCCCGCTTCGTGACATTCGCCTATCGGGCCTATGTGGCGCTGTTCTTCGTCTATCTCGCCGTGCCGCTCGTCGTGGTCGCGGTGTTCGCGTTCAACGATTCGCTCTATCCCTCGCTGCCATGGAAGGGCTTCACGCTGGACTGGTTCTTCGGGGCGAGCGCGCCGAAGATCGGGCTGTTCCACGATCGCGCCATCCTGCGCGGGCTGGTCAACTCGCTGCTGGTGGCCTTTGCCACCACGGCCGCCTCGGTGCTGGTGGGCACCACCACCGCCTTCCTGTTCGAGCGCTACGATTTCCGCTTCAAGGGCCTCTGCTACATGCTGATGCTGGCGCCGCTGGTCATTCCCGGCGTCATTCTCGGCATTTCGATCCTGGCCTTCTCGTCGCAGATCGCCAATGCGGCGGATGATGCGTTCGGCATCGAGCTCAACGCGCTGCGCCCCGGCCTCCTGCTGGTCGCGCTCGGCCAGTTCTCCTTCATCGCCACCATCGCGACGCTGGTCATCTCGTCCCGGCTGCGCAAGTTCGACCGCTCGCTGGAGGAGGCCGCGCTCAATCTCGGCGCCAGCCCGTTCATGGCGATCGTCACGGTGACGCTGCCCTATCTCGCGCCGGCGCTGATCGGCTCGGCGCTGGTGGCCTTCCTGATGTCGTTCGAGAATTTCAACACGACGCTCATGCTGGTCGGCTCCGACGCGCCACTGACCATCACCATGTTCGACCGCATGAAACAGGGCTCGACCCCGGTGCTGAACGCCGTCTCGGTGTTTCTCATGCTGGGCTCGGCGCTGCTCGGGCTCGTCTCCGTCATGGCCCAGCGCGGCGGCAGGGGTGCCGCGGAATGAGCGGGACGAACGAGGACGAGGTCGATTACATCGTCGTCGGCTCCGGTTCGGCCGGCTCGGTCGTGGCCGGGCGGCTGGCCATGGACGGGCGCTTCCGCGTGCTGCTGCTGGAGGCCGGCCCGCGCGATCGCTCGCCGTGGATCCACCTGCCGATCGGCTACGGCATGTCGTTCTACAATCCGCGCGTCAACTGGATGTACCGCACCGAGCCGGTTCCCGGGCTCGACGGGCGGGTCATCTACCAGCCGCGCGGCAAGGTGATCGGCGGGTCCAGCTCGATCAACGCCATGGTCTATTCGCGCGGCCAGCCGAGCGATTTCGAGGCCTGGGCGGCGATGGGCAATCCCGGCTGGGGCTGGGAGGAGGTGCTCGCCGCCTATCGGCGCATCGAATCCCACGCGCTGGGGGACAGCCGCTGGCACGGCGGCAGCGGCCCGCTGGCGGTGAAGGAGATTTCGCGCGAGGCCCATCCGCTGGCGCATGTCTTCATCGCGGCGGGGCAGCAGGCCGGCCATGCCTTCAATCCCGATCTCAATGGCGGCAGCATCGAGGGGATCGGCTATTACCAGATCAACACGAAGGGCGGCCTGCGCATGTCCGCCGCCCGGGGCTGGCTGTGGCCGGCCATGCGCGCCAGGGCGCTGCGGGTGGAGACGGGCGCGCTGGTCACGCGCATCGATCTGGACGGCCGGCGCGCGGTCGGCGTCACCTATGAGCAGGGCGGGGCGACGCATGCGGTGCGGGCGCGGCGCGAGGTGGTGCTGTGCGGGGGCGCCATCAACACGCCGCAACTGCTCATGCTCTCCGGCATCGGCCCGGGTGAGCCGCTGCGCGCGCTCGGCATCAAGGTCCGGCACGCGCTGCCGGCCGTGGGCGCGCATCTGCAGGATCACCTCTGCCATGACCATGTCTATCGCTCGCGCCTGCCGAGCCTCAATGACGACCTGCTGCCGCTCGCCGGCAAGATCCGCGTCGGTCTGCGCTACCTCATGACGCGGGGCGGCCCGCTGGCGCTGAGCGTCAACCAGGCCGGCGGCTTCGTGCGCTCCGCGCCGGACGCGCCGCAGCCCGACATCCAGCTCTATTTCTCGCCGCTCTCCTATGAGCGTGCCGTGCCGGGCGTGCGGGCGCTGATGAAGCCGGACGCCTTTTCCGGCTTCTCCATGAGCATTTCCCCCTGCAACCCGACCAGCCGCGGCGCCATCGTGCTCGCCTCGCCCGATCCGCATGTGGCGCCTGAAGTGCGCGCACGCTATCTCGACACGCCGGAGGACCAGCAAGTCGCTCTCCTCGGCGTGCATATGCTGCGCCGTCTGGCGGCGACGCCGGCGCTCGCCGCGATCATCGCGCAGGAGATCAAGCCCGGGCCCGAGTGTACCGATGAGGCGGAGCTGCTCGCCGACATCCGTGCGCGCGGCTATTCGGTGTTCCACCCCTGCGGCTCCTGCCGCATGGGCCCCGATCCCGCCAGCTCGGTGGTCGATGCGCGGCTGCGCGTGCATGGGCTCGCCGGCCTGCGCATTGTCGACGCCTCGATCTTTCCGCTGGTCACGTCCGGCAACACCAATGCCCCGGCCATGATGGTGGGTGAGCGCGGCGCGGACTTCCTCCTTGAGGAGGCCCGCTGACACCTCGTGGCTGCTTGAGGAGGCGTGCTGACGCCTCGTGGGGCGAGAGCCGGCGTCGCGGGGTCAGGGCGCCTCGCGCCAGGTGCGGGCCAGCACCCGCAGCCAGTTCTCCCGGCAGATCTTGGCGAGGTCGTCGGCGGTGAAGCCATCGGCGGCGAGCGCCGTGATGAGTGTCTGCTGGCCGGCCGCGTCGCCGATATCGGCCGGAATGGTCGCCCCGTCATAATCCGAGCCGAGCGCCACGGCGTCGATGCCCATGCGCTCGACCATATGGCGGATATGGGCGACCATCCGGGCGATCGGCGTATCGGCATTCTCCTGCCCGTCCGGCCGCAGCATGGTGGTGGCGTAGTTGAGGCCGACCACGCCCGCGCTTTCGCGCACGGCATCCAACTGGCGGTCGGTCAGGTTGCGCGCCACGGGGGTGAGCGCGTGGGCGTTGGAATGGCTCACCACCAGCGGCTGGTCGGTGGTCTTCGCCACGTCCCAGAAGCCCTGCTCGGTGATATGGGCGAGGTCGACGACGATGCCGAGCCGGTTGCATTCGCGCACCAGTTCGAACCCGGCCGCCGTCAGTCCCGGCCCGGTGTCCGGGCTCATGGGATAGGCGAAGGGCACGCCATGGCCGAAGATGTTGTGCCGGCTCCAGACGGGGCCCAGCGAGCGCAGGCCGGCGGCGTGGAAGCTCTTCAGCACCGACAGGTCGGCACCGATCGGCTCGCAGCCTTCCAGATGCAGCACGGCGGCGAAGGTGCCGGTGGCCATGGCGCCGCGAATGTCGGCCGTGCTGCGGCAGATCTTCCACAGGCCGGCCTGATCCAGCTGGAAGGCGATCGTGCCGATCTCCAGCGCGATATCGAGTGCCTTGAGCCGGTCGAGCGGGCCGGGCATGGGAGTGACATAGTGCCCGTTCGCGTCGGGCGTCTTGAGGATCAGCTCGCCCGAGGGAATGAAGATCGCGCAGAACCCGCCGGCCAGCCCCCCGCGCTGGGCGCGAGGCCGATCGATATGGCCGGCGCTGGTGCCATCGGCGAATTCGCGCAGCGGGTCGATCCCGCGCGCGGCGTGGCTCCACAGCCGCAGCAGGACATCGTTGTGACCGTCGAAGACCAGTTGTTTCGGAAAGGACATGCTGAACCCATTGCCGCGAAATGCCCGACCGACCTCGGCTCTGATGCCGCCGGCCGCGACTCGTGGGGCGATTTGAGCCACGCCGCTGTGGCTTTTGCCAGGCGTTTTGCGCGAACCCCACCGCCGCGCTTCAAACCAAGGTCTGGGCGCGTCGACCGATGGTTTCGAGCCGCATGGCTAGACGGCGGGCGCCAAAAGGTTAAGTTCGCGCCGCCCGCGGCCCCCGCGCTGCCGGGCGGCGGGCCGAGCCGGGCCATGGCGCTTGTCGCGCACCGGACGGGCACCGCCGTGCGCCTATCCGCCGACGAAGGACACCGCGATCGTGCTCGATCTTCTTCCCGCTTTGCCGCAACTCTCGCTCGCCAAGGACAAGATCCGGGTGCTGCTGCTCGAAGGCGTCAATGACAGCGCCGTCGAGACCCTGACGGCGGCCGGCTATTCCAATGTCACGCGCCTGCCCAAGGCGCTGGACGGCGACGCCCTCAAGGACGCGATGAAGGGCGTGCACCTCATCGGCATCCGCTCGCGCACCCAGATCACCGCCGACATCCTTGAGGCGGCGGACCGGCTGATCGCCATTGGCTGCTTCAGTGTCGGCACCAACCAGGTGGATCTCGACGCCACGCGCGCGCAGGGCATCCCGGTGTTCAACGCGCCCTTCTCCAACACGCGCAGCGTCGCGGAACTGGTGATCGGCGAGATCGTCATGCTGCTGCGGCGGATTCCCGAGCGCTCGCGCGCCGCCCATGAAGGGCTGTGGGACAAGTCGGCCCATGACAGCCATGAAGTGCGCGGCAAGACGCTGGGCATTGTCGGCTACGGCAATATCGGCAGCCAGCTGTCCAACCTCGCCGAGGCGATGGGCATGAAGGTGATCTATTTCGATCACATCGCCAAGCTGCGCCACGGCAATACCGAGCCGGTCGGCAGCCTGCACCAGCTGCTGGCGCAGAGCGATGTCGTCAGCCTGCACGTGCCGGAGACGGCGGCGACGCAGAACATGATCGGCGCGGCGGAATTCGCGGCGATGAAGGACGGCGCCTATTTCATCAATAACAGCCGCGGCACGGTGGTCGATCTCGCCGCCCTTGCCGAGGCGCTCAAAGCCGGCCGGCTGCGCGGCGCGGCGGTGGATGTGTTCCCGGAGGAGCCCGGCTCCAACAAGGAGCGCTTCGTCTCGCCGCTGCAGGGTTTGGACAATGTCATCCTCACCCCGCATATCGGCGGCTCCACCGAGGAGGCGCAGGAGCGCATCGGCTCCGAGGTGGCGCGCAAGCTGGTGGATTACAGCGACAGCGGCTCCACCATGGGCGCGGTGAATTTCCCCGAGGTGCAGCTTCCCGGACGCCCGCTCGGCACGCGCTTCATCCAGGTGCAGCGCAACCTGCCGGGCATGCTCGGGCGGCTCAACGAGGTGCTGGCGCGCCACCAGGTGAACATCGCCGCTCAGTATTACGAGACCTATGCCGATGTCGGCTATGTCGTGCTCGACGCGGATGCTTCCGCCGCCGACAGCGAGCGCGTGCTGGCCGACATCCGCAAGCTGGAGGGCACGATCCGCGCCCGGCTGCTCTACGAATACAAGGCGTGAGCGGGGCGCCCACCGCCCGGCTGGTCGGGCGGC
Source organism: Ancylobacter amanitiformis (assembly GCF_030814815.1). Lineage (GTDB taxonomy): Bacteria > Pseudomonadota > Alphaproteobacteria > Rhizobiales > Xanthobacteraceae > Ancylobacter > Ancylobacter amanitiformis. The sequence goes on from NZ_JAUSVR010000008.1 coordinate 72,798, forward strand.
GAGGGCATGCTCAAGGCTGCGGCTCGAAGTCGCCCGGCCGCCAGGTCTGGTCGAACCACGGCTCCAGCGGGCCGTAGAGCCGCAGCAGCACGTTGTAGCCCTTGCCCGGCACGGTCTGCACCCAGTTGCCTTCATGGCCGGCCGGCGCGGTCGGGCCGAACCAGACGGTGGCGCCGCCGTCGGCGTTCGTCCTGAGGTCGGGTCGCGTGCTGTCGACGCCGGCCAGCTTCTGGTCGGTGGGCAGCAGCGAACGCGTGTTGTTGTCATAGGCGGTGAAGGCCCAGAAGGCGTTCACCGGCACCGGGCCGGGCAGCGTCACCGAATAGGTGCGGGCGCCGTCGAGATACTCGCCCTTCGCGTCGCGCAGACCCAGCGCATAGGCCGAGCCGGTGCCTGGCTGGGCCTGCGTCATCGCCGGGGTTATGCCGGTGGCGTAGTAGAAGAACATGGTGCGGGCGTCGAGCAGGCGCGCGGCGCCGTCGAGGAAGCGGTAGCTGCCGCCGATGAAGGCGGTGAGCCATTGCCGGTCGCTGTAGATCTTCGCCGCCGGGTCGCGCGAGGCGAACAGGTCGGCGCGGGCGATGCCGTTCGCCACGGCCACCGAATCGCTGAGGATCGCCTTCAGCCGCGCGTCCGGCGCGAAGGGCTGGCCCTTCTTGATGCCGATCGCCGCATAGAGGCCGACCTCGTCGGGATCGACCCAGTTGGCCGGCTCGTTCTGCACCACGCCGTTCAGCTCCTCAAAGAAGCTGAAATCGTTGGCGCTGATCGTGTTGAACCTGCGGCCGGACAGGTTGACGAACGTGGTCGCCGGCGGCTTGGCCGCATCGGCGAGCGGAAACACGGCCGCTTCCGCCTTCACCCCGGCCACGGCGGCGGCGACATCGCCCTTCTCGACGAAGGCGCGATAGAACACGGCCACCCGGTTGGTGCGCGGCCTGGCGATGTGGAAACCCATCCGCGGCAGCGGGCCCGTATAGCCCGGCGGCACGAACAGGTAGTTGCCACCGCGCCCCTGGTCGGGGCCGGTCAGGCCCACATCGGTCACCCAGCGGAAATCGGCGTCGTCCGCCGGCCCGAGCACGCGCGGGGGCACCCGCACCACCATTGGCCCCGCGTTCAGATCGAGGCAGAACAGGGTGTAGACCGTCGTCGTGTTGGCGGTGAGGAAGAGCGAGCGCGCGTCGAGCAGATCCTCAGAAATGCCGATGCCCCCGTTGGCCTTCACGCCCGCCTCGTCCAGTCCCCGGCAGGCGGCATAGACCGAGGTGGCAGAAATGCCCCTCAGGAAGGCATCGATGCCGCGGGTGAAGTCGATCTGGTCACGCAGCAACTGGACCGTCTGCGCGTCGGGGGCGCCATCCTTGAAGCGCAGCGTGCCGATGCGGGTCTCGACCGTGTCGGGCGTGAGGATCTTCGCGGGCACGTCCGGGGCGTAGCGCGGCGCAGTGCTGGTGGTCGTCGTCTGCGCCTGCGCCAATGCCGGTACGAGGGCGAGCAACGTGGCGAGAACGCCGGCCGTGAGATGGCGGGAAGGCGCAATCATGCGTGCGGGCCTCACGCGCGCCATCCCACCGGCCGCACCGAGGCCGGCTTTCGCGGCACGCCCGGGCGCGGCAGGCGAACCGTCCCTCTTCTACCACAGGGGACGGGCCGTCGGCTTGATATCCCGCAACGCTTTCTTGACAGCTCGGGACACGAACTGTCCCGACCCACTCCACAATCCCGACGCAGCAAGGCGTTCGCATGCGCGGATAACGCGGTGCGACCGATCTAGCGCCGCTTGAAGGCGTCGAGCAGCGCGGCGCCGAGCGCGCCCTGCGTCTCGCGCGGGGCGGGCTTTGCTGCGGCGGGCTTTGGCGCCGCACCGTGTCCGCTCGTACCCTGCGCCTCGCGCGGGCCCTGCTCGGGCTGGCCCGCCCCGCGGGCTCCGGCGGCGGCGTCCTTGCGCATCGATAGCGAGATGCGCTTGCGCTTGATGTCGATTTCCAGCACCCGCACCTTCACCACATCGCCCACCTTCACCACCTCGTGCGCGTCCTTGATGAAGCGGTCGGCGAGTTGGGAGACGTGCACCAGCCCGTCCTGGTGCACGCCGATATCGACGAAGGCACCGAAGGCGGCGACGTTGGTCACGGTGCCTTCCAGCTCCATGCCGGGCGTGAGGTCCTTCATGTCGTCGATGCCATCCGCGAAGGTGGCGGTCTTGAAGGCCGGGCGCGGGTCGCGGCCGGGCTTGTCCAGTTCGGCGATGATGTCGCGCACGGTGGGCAGGCCGAAGCGCTCGTCGACGAAATCGCGTGGATTGAGCGAGGACAGGGCGGCGCTGTCGCCCATCAGCGTGCGCAGGTCGCGCCCGCACGCCTTGACGATCTTGCGGGCGACGCCATAGGCCTCCGGATGCACCGAGGAGGCGTCGAGCGGCTCGGCGCCGTCGCGGATGCGCAGGAAGCCGGCGCATTGCTCGAACGTGCGCGGCCCGAGCCGTGTGACATCCAGCAGCTGCTTGCGGTTGCCAAACGGGCCGTTGGCATCGCGATGGGCGACGATGGCCTCGGCCAGCGCGGTGCCGAGGCCCGAGACGCGCGCCAGCAGCGAGGCGGAGGCGGTGTTGAGATCGACGCCGACCGCGTTCACCGCATCTTCCACGACAGCGTCGAGCGCGCGGGCGAGGTGATACTGGTCCACATCATGCTGGTACTGGCCGACGCCGATCGATTTCGGCTCGATCTTGACGAGTTCGGCCAGCGGATCCTGCAGGCGGCGGGCAATGGAGACCGCGCCGCGCAGCGAGACGTCAAGAGTGGGGAATTCCATCGCCGCGGCCTCGGAGGCCGAATAGACCGAGGCGCCAGCCTCCGACACCACGACCTTGATCGGCTTGGGCGGCGGCAGATCACCCAGCATCTCCGCCACCAGCTTCTCGGTCTCGCGGCTGCCGGTGCCATTGCCGATGGCCACCAGCTCCACCTTGTGCAGGCGGATGAGGCGCGCCAGTTCGCCTTGCGTGCCGCGCACATCGTTCTTCGGCGGGAAGGGATAGACCGTGGTCGTGGCCACCAGCTTGCCAGTGCCGTCGATAATGGCGACCTTGACGCCGGTGCGGATGCCGGGATCGAGCCCCATGGTGGCGCGCGAGCCGGCCGGTGCCGTGAGCAGCAGGTCCTTGAGATTGCGGGCGAACACATTGATCGCCTCGGTCTCCGCCCTCATGCGCAGGTCCGTCATCAGGTCGAGCGAGAGGTGCAGCGCGAGCTTCACCCGCCAGGTCCAGCCGGCCACCTCCATCAGCCAGGCATCGCCGGGCAGGGTGGCGCCGATCGAATAGGCCTCCGCGATCATGCGCACCACGGGCTTGAGCGGGCGCGGATCCTCGGCATCGACCTCGATCTCCAGCGTCAGCATGTCCTCGTTGCGGCCGCGCAGCATGGCCAGCGCGCGGTGGCTGGGCACATTGGCCCATTTTTCAACATGGTCGAAATAGTCGGAGAACTTGGCCCCGGCCTCCGCTTTGCCCTCGACCAGCCGGGCCCGCAGGCTGGCATTCTGCCGCAGATACCCGCGCAGCCGGCCCAGCAGCTCGGCATTCTGCGCGAACTGCTCGGAGATGATGTCGCGCGCGCCGTCCAGCGCGGCTTTGACGTCGGCCACCCCGTCGGTGAGATAGGCCTGTGCCAGTTCGGCCGGCACATGCGCGCGGTTGGCGAGAATGGTCTCCGCCAGCGGACCGAGCCCGCGCTCGCGGGCGATCTCCGCCTTGTTGCGGCGCTTGGGCTTGTAGGGGAGATAAATATCTTCCAGCTCCGCCTTGGTCGCGGCACCGAGGATGGAGGTTTCCAGCTCGGGGGTGAGCTTTTCCAGCTGGCGGATGGCTTGCAGGATGGCGCCGCGCCGGGCTTCCAGCTCGCGCAGGTAGATCAACCGCTCGCCCAGCTGGCGCAGCTGGGTGTCGTCCAGCCCGTCGGTCGCTTCCTTGCGGTAGCGGGCGATGAAGGGAACGGTCGCGCCCTCGTCCAAGAGGGCGATGGCGGCCTGCGCCTGCTGCGGGCGCGCGCCGATCTCGCCGGCAATCTGCCGGGCGATGCGGTCGGCGAGGGAAGAGGTATCGGCGGTCATGCGGCTCACGGAATCGCTGGCGGGGCCAGCCAGAATAGTCAGCCGCGCGGGCAAAGGCCACGCCGGTCGGCCGGATCGCCGCATAAGCGATACCCCGGCACCGTTCGCGGCGCCGCGCTCCGGCGTGCCGGGGTATTCATGCGGCCGGATGGGCCCAAGGTCCGCCCGCCCGCCGGCGCGAGCGTTCGCCCGCGAGCATTCGCCAAAGCGTTTGCCGGGCGCCACGGCCCGCCATTTGCACGCTGGCGGGCGGGTCCGGGCTTGCGCTATGGCTCGCATTGTCCACAGCCGCCAGAAATCGGGGAGGCCGCCCGTCGTGCCTGATATCGACCTCATCGTCCGCGAAATCGCCGAGGAAATGCGGGCCCGGCCCGATCGCGGCGATGTCGCCACCTATATTCCCGAACTGGCCCGCGTCGACCCGGCCGCGTTCGCGCTCGCGGTGGTGGATGTCGATGGCCATGTCGCGGTGGGGGGCGACGCGGATGTCGCCTTCTCCATCCAGAGCATATCCAAGGTGTTCACCCTGACGCTGGCCCTGGGCAAGGTGGGCAACCGGCTGTGGGAGCGGGTGGGGCGCGAGCCCTCGGGCAGCCCGTTCAACTCCATCGTGCAGCTGGAGAACGAGCGCGGCATTCCGCGCAACCCGTTCATCAATGCCGGGGCGATCGCGGTGACCGACGTCATCCTGTCCGGCCACCAGCCGAAGGAGGCGCTCGGCGAGATCCTGCGCTTCATGCGCTTTCTCGCCGACGATCCCACCATCTCGATGGACGATGCGGTGGCGGCGTCCGAGCAGCGCACCGGCTTCCGCAACCGGGCGCTGGCCAATTACATGAAGGCGTTCGGCGTGCTGGAGAACCCGGTGGACTACACGCTGGGCGTCTATTTTCACCACTGCGCCATTGCCATGTCCTGCCGGCAGCTGGCGCTGGCGGGGCGTTTCCTCGCCCATGGCGGGCGAAATCCCGCGACGGGGCATTCCGTGGTCTCGCCCGAGCGCGCCCGGCGCATCAACGCCATCATGATGACGTGCGGCCATTATGACGGGTCGGGCGAGTTCGCCTATCGTGTCGGCCTGCCGGGCAAGAGCGGGGTGGGGGGCGGCATCCTGGCCATCGCGCCGCGCAAGGCCTCCATCGCGGTGTGGTCGCCGGGGCTGGATGCCAGCGGCAACTCGCATCTGGGGCGGATCGCGCTCGAACGCCTCGCCCAGCGGCTGGGCTGGTCGGTGTTCGGCTGATCGGGGCACCGCGGGATGGCGGGCCGCCGCGGGATGGAAGGCGGAAAGCGGGCCGAGGGGAGGAAGAGGGCCGGGCGTAAAGACGCTGGTCCTCTTCAGTGCTCAAAAACAGGGCGCGTCGCGCATAGAGATGTCATCGGCTGCGCGGTCAGTTCTTCGGGTTGCGCTCTTCCTTCATGGCTTCCTCATGGTACCAGCTGCCGAAGGCCACGCTGGCGAGGTTGGCCGGCATCTCGGCCGTCTGGCGGGCCACGGCCTGACGCGCGGCAAGGCCGGCGCGGCCACCGGTGGGGAACTGGACGATCTGGGCGCTCTCGCGCTGGGTCGGGCTATTCATTGTGTTTCTCCTTATTGGGCTGCGCGTTCCCGCGTCAGCCACCAATGGCAATATAGCATCTTATGCATGGCGTTTGCGCAATATGCATATTTTGAGATCACAAGAAGATCAAAATTTGTGCAGTGCCGAACGCATCTGCGATGGGCGCTGGTTCAACGCGGGATGAGCCATGCGGGTTCCTCCGCCCGCTGCGGTGCACCCGGCGCGTGGGTGCGGCCGGGCCGCGCCAAGCCGCGTGAATTCAGGCGAATCGCCATGGCGCGGGACCCCGGCGCGCGCCGCCGCCGGTTGCCGCCCGGGCGAATGCAAGGCCCGGCGCGACGGGTCGGGGCGAATTGGCACGCGGCATGCTTGTAGGATCGATAGCCGTTGACGGTCGATCCTTCCTCACGCGGCCGGCAGAGCGACGTGGGTTCTTCGGCACCCGGTCACAAGCTATGAGAGACACGCAATGACGAAGTACAAACTCGAGTACATCTGGCTCGACGGTTACAAGCCGACGCCGAACCTGCGTGGCAAGACGCAGATCAAGGAATTCGACCACTTCCCCACGCTCGAGGAACTGCCTCTCTGGGGTTTCGACGGTTCGTCCACCATGCAGGCCGAGGGCCGCAGCTCCGATTGCGTGCTGAAGCCGGTCGCGGTCTATCCCGACCCGGCCCGCAAGAACGGCGCCCTGGTGATGTGCGAAGTCATGATGCCGGACGGCGTCACCCCGCACGCCACCAATGCCCGGGCCACCATCCTGGACGATGAAGGCGCCTGGTTCGGCTTCGAGCAGGAATATTTCTTCTACAAGGACGGCCGTCCGCTCGGCTTCCCCGAGCATGGCTATCCCGCTCCGCAGGGTCCCTACTATACCGGCGTCGGCTTCAAGAATGTCGGCGACGTGGCCCGCGAGATCGTCGAGGAGCACCTTGAGCTCTGCCTGGAAGCTGGCATCAACCACGAAGGCATCAACGCGGAAGTCGCGAAGGGTCAGTGGGAATTCCAGATTTTCGGCAAGGGCTCCAAGAAGGCCGCCGACGAGGTGTGGATGGCCCGCTACCTCCTGCTGCGCCTGACCGAGCAGTATGGCGTCGACATCGAGTTCCACTGCAAGCCGCTCGGCGACACCGACTGGAACGGCTCGGGCATGCATGCCAACTTCTCGACCAAGTACCTGCGCGAAGTCGGCGGCAAGGACTATTTCGAGGCGCTGATGGCCGCCTTCGAGAAGAACCTGGACGACCACATCGCCGTGTACGGCCCGGACAACCACCTGCGCCTGACCGGCAAGCACGAGACGGCGCCGTGGAACAAGTTCAGCTATGGCGTCGCCGATCGCGGCGCGTCGATCCGCGTGCCCCACTCGTTCATCAAGAACGACTACAAGGGCTACCTTGAGGATCGCCGCCCGAACTCGCAGGGCGACCCCTATGCGATCGCGTCCCAGATCCTGAAGACGGTTTCGGAAGTCCCGACCAAGGCCGCCGTCGCGGCGTGATCTTCCAGTGGGGTGCCGCGCTTGCGCGCCGCCTTGCGCTTCTCCCGAACTCCCGGACGGGCTGACCGTCTGCCTCAAGCCAGTCCCGGAAACGGGGCTGGCTTTTGTTTGTTCAGGCCGATCCTGTTGCCGACCCGGCGCCGGCCCTTTATCCGCATGTCGCGTCAGGGCTGGCTCTATCCGGGATTGCCTCCGGCGCGGGAGCGAGGGGCGCGCGCTCGCCTCACAGATAGGGCGAGGCCAGCCAGATGGCGCGGTTGCGCAGCCGCTTGAGGAAGGGGCGTGCGCGCAGGGTCTGCAGCGTCTCCGGCGTGGCCGAGCTCATCATGGCGGTGATGCGCGCCTCCACCGCCCCGGCAATGGCGGGATCGTAGAGTTCGAGGTCAAGCTCGAAATTGAGCCGCAGGCTGCGTGGATCGAGGTTGGAGGAGCCGACATAGGCCCATACCCCGTCCACGGCCATCAGCTTGGAATGGTCGAACATGCCGCCGGCGCGCCACACCCGGCAGTCGCCCTCCAGCACCTGGTCGAGCTGGGCGGTCATGGCGTAGTCGACCAGTTTCAGGTTGTTGGCGGAGGGGATGACGATGTCCACATCGACCCCGCGCCGCCCGGCCACGGACAGGCTGCCGATCAGCTGCAGGTCGGGCAGGAAATAGGGCGAGCAGAGCCGCACGCGGTTCTGCGCCATGGCCAGCGCGCCCATGATCACGCTGTGCGCGGAGGCAAGGTTGAGGTCGGGCCCCGAGGGCACCACGCGCACCGCCACGTCGCCGCAGGGCGGCCCCTCGGGCGCTTCCGCCCAGGCCGGGCCTTCGAGAATTTCGGCCGTGGTGAAAGTCCAGTCCTCGGCGAACACCGCGAGAAGCTGCTCCACCGCCGGGCCCTCGACGCGGAAATGCGTGTCGCGCGCGGCATCGGCGCCGCCATGGCGGCTGGTGAACTGGGCACGAATGTTCATGCCGCCGGTAAAGGCCAGCGCGCCGTCGACGATCAGCATCTTGCGGTGGCTGCGCAGATTGGCATAGGGCAGCCGCAGGCCGATGAGATTGCCCATGAACAGATCGACATTCACCCCGCCATCCTGCAGCCGCCCGACGATCGGGGGACGCGAATAGCGCGCCCCGATGGCGTCGATCAGCACCCGCACGGCAACGCCGCGCCGGTGCGCCTCAATCAGCGCATCGGCGAACTCGGCGCCGACCGGGTCATTGTCGAAAATATAGGAGGAGAGCGCGACATGGCGCCGGGCGCCGCGTATCGCCGCGAGCATTTCCGGGTAGGCCGCGTCGCCGCTGTCCAGCAGCCGCACCGCGTTGCCGGTGGTCAGCGGAAAGGCGCTCACCCGGTCGCCCAGCCGCTTCATGGCGGAGAGGCCGGGCGACAGGGCGATGGCGATGGGCGGACGCTCATGGTGCCGGCGCCGGTCCTGGCTGGCGCGGCGGCGCTTGGCCGCGGTGCGGCGAATGCGGTTGATGCCGGCGACGAGGTAAAGGAACGCCCCGATCACCGGCGAGAGCAGGATGACGCCGACCCAGCCGGTTGCGGCGCGCACATCGTCCTTGGTCATCGCCGCATGGATGGCCGCGACGAGGCCGATGGCCGTGCTGATGACCAGCGCGATATGCGGCCAGTAGGTCGACAGGAAGCTGTACGTCTGGCTGGTCAAGACCCGGTCCTGCGACTCCGTGCGGGGCGGCAATGATGCGCGCGGAGTTTGAACAATTCGGCAACGGGGCCGCGCCGGCCGGCGGCCGGGCCCGGTCCCGCCGCGAGAAGGCCCCGGGGCGCGAATCCCGGGGCCTGTCGATGCAGAGGATGCCGAGGCTCGCGGGCCTTCAGACCGCGGCGCGCAGGGGAAGGGCGGGCGCGTCGGTCGCCTCGGCCGGCTCCAGCGCGTTGGCGATGGCGTCGTCCACCCGCTCCAGCCAGACGAAGTCCAGCCGCTCCCGCGCATCCTGAGGAATATCCTCATAGTCGCGCCGGTTTCGGGCGGGCAGCATCACGCGGGTCAGCCCCGCCCGTGCCGCCGCCACCACCTTCTCCTTGATGCCGCCGACCGGCAGCACGAGACCGCGCAGGGAGATCTCGCCGGTCATCGCCGTGTCCTTGCGCACCGTGCGGCCGGAGAGCAGCGAGACCAGCGCGGTGAACATGGCGACGCCCGCGCTCGGCCCGTCCTTCGGCGTCGCGCCGGCGGGCACGTGAACGTGCACGTCGTTGGTCGCGAACACCGCCGGGTCGATGCCGAACTCGGCGGCGCGGCTCTTCACCAGGCTCATCGCCGCCTGCGCGCTTTCCTTCATCACGTCGCCGAGCTGGCCGGTGAGGATCAGCCCGCCGCGCCCCGGCACCTTGGTCGCCTCGATGAACAGGATGTCGCCGCCGACCGACGTCCAGGCAAGGCCGGTGGCCACGCCCGGCACGCTGACACGCAGTGCCACCTCGTCCTCGAAGATCGGCGGGCCCAGCAGGTCGGGCACGCCCTCGGCCGTGATGTCGGCGTGCGTCACGCTGCCCTCGGCGATGCCGACCGCGACGTGACGAACCGCGCGTCCCACTTCACGCTCCAGGTTGCGCACGCCGGCCTCCCGCGTATAGGCGCGGATGATGGTCTGCAGCGCGTCGTCGGCGACGGTGACCTGCTCGGGGCTGACGCCATTGGCCGCCAGCTGCCGGCGCACGAGGTAGCGCTTGGCGATCTGCAGCTTCTCGCTGTCGGTGTAGCCCGACAGGGTGATGATCTCCATGCGGTCGCGCAGCGGGCCGGGGATGGTGTCGAGCATGTTCGCGGTGGCGATGAACACCACGCGCGAGAGGTCGAACGGAACGCCGAGATAATTATCCCGGAACGTGCCGTTCTGCTCGGGGTCGAGCACTTCCAGCATCGCCGCCGACGGGTCGCCCTGGATGCCGGAACCCATCTTGTCGATTTCGTCCAGCATCATCACGCAGTCGCGGGTGCCCGCCTTGCGGATGCCCTGGATGATATTGCCGGGCAGCGCGCCGATATAGGTGCGCCGGTGACCGCGAATCTCCGCCTCGTCATGCACGCCCCCTAGGCTGACGCGGATGAACTTGCGGCCAAGCGCGCGGGCGATGGACTGGCCGAGCGAGGTCTTGCCGACCCCGGGAGGGCCGGCGAAGCACAGGATCGGCGCCTTGCCGTTCGGCGCGAGCTTGCGCACGGCGAGATATTCGATGATGCGCTGCTTGATCTTGGGCAGGCCGAAATGGTCTTCGTCCAGAACCCGGCGCGCCTCGCCGATGTCGATCGGCGGCTCCTCGGGGAGCTTCCACGGCAGGGCGATCAGCCAGTCGAGATAGGTGCGGATCATGCCGTATTCGGGCCCGGCGTCGGACATGCGGCGCAGCCGGCCCAGCTCCTTGCGGGCCATCTGCTCCACGTCGTCCGGCATGCCGGCCTCCGCGACCTGCGTCTCCAGCTCGGCGATTTCCTGGCTGTTGCCGCCATCCTCGCCCAGCTGCTTCTGGATCGCCGCCATCTGCTCGCGCAGCAAAACCTCGCGCTGGCGCTCGTCCAGCGAGGCCCGAGTCTGCCGGCCGATCTCCTGCGACAGGCGCAGAACCTCGATGCGGTGCGCCAGCAGCCGCGAGACCTTGTTCATGCGCGCGACGATGTCGACCGTCTCGAGCAGTTCCTGCTTCTCGTCGGAGGAGATGTCGATATAGGCCGCGACGAGGTCGGTGAGGGCGCCGGGCGATTCCGCGCCGCGCACGGCCGCGACCAGTTCGCCCGGCACCTGCGGCAGCAGTTCCAGCGCCTCGGTGGCCTGCCCCTGCAGGTGGACGAAGCGCGCCTCGATCTCGGACGTGCTCTCCTCGACCTCCTCCACCCGTGTCACGCGGGCGGTGACGAAGGGGCGTTCCTTGACGAATTCTTCCACGCGGAAGCGCTGCTCGCCCTGGCAGACGAGGTGATGCGTGCCGTCCTGCGCGGTGACGTAGCGCAGGATGTTGGCGACGACGCCCATGCGGTGCAGGTCGCCGCTCGCCGGTTCCTCCTGCTGCGGATCGCGCTGCATCAGGATGCCGACCGGGCGCCCCTCGCGGATCGCCTGCTGCACGGCCGCGAGCGAGGCCGGCCGCTGCACCGCCACCGGCATGACGACGCCGGGGAACAGCACGAAATTGCGCACGGGCAGGATGATCAGCTGGTCCGCGGGCACGCCGCCACTGCCATTCGCGGCGCCGCCGTTTCCGCCGGCATCGGCCGCATGAACGGGCGCGATCGTCTCATAATTGGGGTGTGTCATGGTTCTATCCCCGCTCTCAAACCTTGCGCAGCACGACGGCGAGGCAGCCGTTCACGACACGCGGATGGGCGACCTCGTAGCGGCCGGGCGGCAAGGCCAGCTGGCGCTCGAAACGACCCTGCGGCAGTTCCATGCGGTGGATGGTGGCGCGATGGAGCTCCGGCGGCAGCACGCGCTCTCCGGCAATGGTGAGCACGCCGCCATTGATCGCCACGGTAATGCGATCGGGGTCGACGCCCGGCAGCGCGGCGAGCACGAGCAGTTCGCGTTCCGTCTCCAGCACATCGACCGGGGGCTCCCAGCGAAGCGCGCCAGGGCGGCGCGCGGGCTCCGGCGCCGGCTGGAACATCTGCCGGTGCATGCGCTCGGCGCGGTTCAGCATGTCGAGCGCTTCCGACCACATCCAGGCGCGGGGGTCAGTCTTCTTCATGGGGTTCTCCTGGGCAGGCCGGGGGACGCCGCCCTCGGCTTGCGAGGCTCATATGGTGACGGTTCGCCGTCGCGCCAGAGAGCCGAACAGCGCCCCGTCCGCCTGTCGGGCGCTCTCGAAACAGGCATGCGATTTCGCGGGGCGCGCAGCTATCTGCGCTCGGCAGCGAAAAAATGTCGCGGCTTGAAAAGTGTCGCGGCCTGGAGATCCGGGGCCCGTGAGCGTGCGGCGGCCGTTGCCGGGGCGCGATCCGGCGGCATCGGGCATCCGGCCGGTGCATACCGGCCCGAGAGGCATTGTCGCAGCGGCATTAATGAAATATTACCTAAACAAATCTAGGGTCGACGCGTTCAGCGCCGCCAACCGGCCGGAAAAGAGCCGGGATCTTGGGGGACTGTTCGAAGGAATGGACTGCACGTACAGTTCGGGTCTCGGCCCGGTCTGCCGACGCATCCGTCTGATTCGCCACCTATGTAGAGACGCCTATGCGCTTTGTCGGAACCTTCCTCATCGGCTCAGCGAGTTTCGTCGCGATGGCGGTGGCGGCGGCTTGGGTCTCCAACGCGTTCCTTCCGACCCGCGCCGATGCCGCCCGTGTCGACCCCGAGCTGCAATTGCGGCCGGCGGTGCCCGCCGTGACCGCCGAAGTGGTGGACGGGCCGGCGCCCGCCCCGGTTCACACGGTGATGGATGTCCGCAATTTCCGCGCCGCCGGCGAGATCGGCCAGCCGGATGGCTGGCTGTTCAACCCCGCGCTGACGCCGACCCGCCCGACCGTGATGGCTGCCCTGCCGGCATCGCCGCCCACATCCCCGCCGACGGTGGAGACGGTGAGCGCGGTGCCGCTGCCCATGGCCAATCCGCTCTATGCCGGCCGCGTGATGCCGGGCGATGAACCCGAGGACACGCTGACCCTCGCTCCCCTTCCGCCGAAGAAGCCGCTTCTGCCGCTCGCGGACGCGCCGACCGCAGCTTCCGCCTCGGCCTCGGCTTCCGCCGAGCTGGCGATGCTGCCGCCGACCATGGAGGAGGATATCGCGCCGGAGGAGCCGTCGACGCCTCCCGCCGCCGCGCCGCCGGAAGTCTCCGATGAACTGCGCCTGCCTGCGGCGGGGGACAAGTTCGCGATCTACGACATCCGCGCCAAGAAGCTGTACATGCCGGGCGGCAAGAAGCTGGAGGCGCATTCGGGCTATGGCGACAAGTTCGACGATCCGCGCCATGTCGCGGTGAAGATGCTCGGCCCCACCCCGCCCAACCGTTACAAGCTGACCATGCGCGAGTCGCGTTTCCACGGCGTCGAGGCCGTGCGCATGACGCCGATCGGCGACGGCAAGATGTACGGGCGCAACGGCTTCCTGGTGCATCCCTACATGCTGGGGCCGCGTGGCGATTCCAATGGCTGCGTGTCGCTGGCCGAGTACGAGACCTTCCTCACCGCCTTCAAGCGGGGCCAGGTGAACGAAATCGTCGTGGTCGAATCCATGCCCAAGACGTCCGAGCCGAGCAGCCCGCTCATTTCCTGGCTCACCGGCAAGCGCGGCTGAACGATGGCTGCGGCTGCGGCCGCGACGCGGGGCCCGGCCGGCGGCGCCTCTGCGCCTTAAGTCGGGGGCGCCCGGCGCATCGGGTGACTTGAACCGCCTGCCGCAGGGCTGCGATGCTCGCGTGTCCAGCCATGTGGAGGAACGCGTGCCCGATCGGGATTTCAGCCAAGGTGCGGCCTATGTGAAGGGCCGGTTCGTCCCGCTCATGGACGCCGCGGTGCCGGTGACGGATTGGGGCTTCACCCGCTCCGACGTGGTCTATGACGTCGTGCACGTCTATCACGGCGGCTTTTTCCGGCTTCCCGACCATCTCGACCGTTTCGAGCGCGCCATGCAGGCCCGCCATCTCGCCCCGCCGGAGACGCGGGCGCAGATGGACGACATCCTGCACGCCTGCGTCGCGCTTGCCGGGCTCAATGATGCCTATGTCTCGATGATGGCGCTGCGCGGCCGTCCGCGCGTGCGCGGCTCCCGCCGCCCCGCCGATTGCGACAATCATTTCATGGCCTATGCCGCCCCGTGGATCGACGTCATCCCGCCGGAGGTGCAGGCGCGGGGCGCGCATGTGCTCATCAGCTCCGTGCCGCGCGTGCCCGATGCCAGCGTCGACCCCACGGTGAAGAACTTCCAGTGGGGCGACCTGACCACCGGCCTGCTGGAGGCGCATGGGCAGGGTTTCGACACCGCCGTGCTGTGCGACGCGGAGGGCTTTCTCACCGAGGGGCCCGGCTTCAACCTCTTCGTCGTCAAGGATGGGCGCGTGCTGACGCCCGATCGCGGCAGCCTGGAAGGCATCACCCGCCGCTCGGTGCTGGAAATCTGCAGCGATCTCGGCATCGAGGCGACGATCGCGCCCATTCCGCGCGCGCTGCTGGAGAGTGCCGACGAGGTCTTCGCCACCACGACGGCGGGCGGGGTGATGCCGATCGCCCGGGTGAGCACCGGCCGCACGACGCATATTCTCGGCAATGACCGGCCGGGCCCGATCTCGGCCGCGCTGCGCGAGGAATACTGGCGTCGCCACGAGGCCGGCTGGCACCTGACGCCGGTGCGCCGCGACCTCGCCGAGGCGGCGCTCGCCCGCTAGGCTGCACCCTCCCGTTTCCCGTTTCCCGCGAGTGCCATGTCCACGCTTCACGCCGGCTATTTCACGCAAGGCCTCGACGCCGATCCCGAACTGGCCGCCGCCATTCGCGGTGAACAGGCCCGCCAGCAGGACGGCATCGAGCTGATCGCCTCCGAGAACATCGTCTCGCGCCTCGTGCTGGAGGCGCAGGGCTCGGTGCTGACCAACAAGACTGTCGAGGGCCTGCCCTATGGCCGCTATTATGGCGGGGCGGAATTTGCCGACGCCATCGAGGCGCTGGCGGTCGAGCGGGCGAAACGGCTGTTCGGCTGCCGCTTCGCCAATGTTCAGCCCCATTCCGGATCGAACGCCAATGCCGGCGTGTTTCTCGGCCTGTTGAAGCTGGGCGATACCATCCTGTCCATGGACACGGCGGCGGGCGGGCATATCAGCCACGGCCACCCGGCGACGCTGACCGGGCGCGATTACACCATCGTGCGCTACGGCGTGAGCCGGGAGAGCGAGCGCATCGAGCTGGAGGAACTGCGCGCGCTGGCGCGGACGCATCGGCCCCGGCTCATCGTCGCCGGCGGCTCGGCCTATCCGCACGCGCTGGATTTCGCTGGCATGCGAGCCATCGCCGACGAGGTCGGCGCGCTGTTGATGGTCGACATGGCGCATTTTGCCGGGCTGGTGGCCACCGGGCTCTATCCGCACCCGTTCCCCCACGCCCATGTCGTGACCTCCACCACCTACAAGTCGCTGCGCGGCGCGCGCGGCGGCATCGTGCTGTGGAATGACGAGGACCTGAGCGACCGCATCCATTACGGCATCTTCCCCGGGGTGCAGGGCTCGGTGATGATGCATATCGTCGCCGGCAAGGCGGCTTGTTTCGGCGAGGCGCTGCGGCCGGAATTCACCGCCTATAACCGCGCCGTGCTGGCGAATGCGCGGGTGCTGGCCGACCGGCTCGCCGGGGCGGGGCTGCGCATCGTCGGCGGCGGCACCGATTGCGGATTGATGCTGGTGGACCTGTCGGAGACGGGCACCACGGGCGATGTCGCGGCCAAGGCGCTGGAAAAGGCGGGGCTGGCGGTCAACAAGAACCTGATCCCGTTCGACCCGCGCCCGCCGGAGGCGCCCTCGGGCCTGCGCCTCTCGTCCAATGCCGGCACGGCGCGCGGCTTCGGCACGGCCGAGTTCGCCACCCTCGCGGAATGGATCGCCCGGATCCTGCGCGCCCCGGCGGATGCGCAGGTGATCGCCGAGGTCGGCGGGCAGGTGCGCGCGCTGTGCGCCCGCTTCCCGAATCTATCGCTGAGGCCGGGTCAAGGGGGCCGTGCCAGAGTTTGACCGTGCGAAGCCGAGGACCGGGCGTTGTGCGCCGGGCACGGGGCGGCTAGACCACGCGCTCGCCATCCCGCACAGCGCGAGCCGTTCCATGAGTGATGACAGCCGTGATGACAGCCCCGCCGCCCGCCTTGAGCAGCGCCTCGCCGCCCGCCATGCGCGCATCGGCGTGATCGGGCTCGGCTATGTCGGCCTGCCGCTGGCGCTGGTGGCGGTGGAGGCCGGCTTCCCCGTCACCGGCTTCGACATCAATCCGCAGCGCGTCGCCGACATCGCCAGCGGCCGGCAGGTGATCAAGTACATTCCCGCCACGCGGATGGCGGCCGCGCTCGCCACGTCCCGTTTCGCCGTGACGGAGGATTTCGCGCCGCTCGCGGAATGCGATGCCATCCTGATCTGCGTGCCGACCCCGCTCACCCGTCAGCGCGAGCCGGACCTCTCCTTCGTCGAGGAGACCGCCCGCGCCATCGCCCGCACGCTGCGGCCGGGCCAGCTGGTGGTGCTGGAATCCACGACCTGGCCGGGCACCACGGCCGAGGTGGTGAAGCCGATCCTGGAAGCCGGCGGGCTGGTGTGCGGGCAGGATTTCTTCCTCGCCTTCTCGCCCGAGCGCGAGGATCCCGGCAATGCGCATTATTCCACCGCCACCATCCCGAAGGTGGTGGGCGGCGAGGGGGAGGCGGCCGGCCGGCTGGCGAGCGCGCTCTACCGCGATCTCGTCACCCGCGTCGTGCCGGTATCCTCGACCCAGGTGGCCGAGGCGGCGAAGCTGACGGAGAACATCTTCCGCTCGGTCAACATCGCGCTGGTGAACGAACTCAAGACCGTCTACGCCGCCATGGGCATCGACATCTGGGAGGTGCTGGAGGCGGCGGCGACCAAGCCGTTCGGCTTCATGCCGTTCTATCCCGGCCCGGGGCTGGGCGGGCACTGCATCCCGATCGACCCGTTCTATCTCACCTGGAAGGCGCGCGAGTTCGACATCGAGACGCGGTTCATCGAACTGGCCGGGCAGATCAACACGCGCATGCCCTATCTCGTGGTCGACACGCTGGCGGAAGCGCTGGACCGGCTGGCCGGGCGGGGGCTTTCGGGCGCGCGCATCCTCGTGCTCGGCGTCGCCTACAAGAAGAACGTGGACGACGTGCGCGAGAGCCCGGCGCTCAAGCTGATGGAACTGATCGACGAGCGCGGCGGGGAATGCGCGTTCCATGACCCCTTCGTCGCGGCGCTGCCGCCGACCCGCCGCCATGGCCGGCTCAGCGGCAAGCGATCGGTGCCGCTGACCGCCGAACTGCTGGACAGCGTCGACGCGGTGCTGGTCGCCACCGACCATGACGAGGTCGATTACGCGCTGGTGGCGGCCCACGCGCGCGTGCTGGTCGACACGCGCAACGTGTTCGCGAAGGCGGGGCTTTCCCCCGCCGGCCTCGTCAAGGCGTGAGGGCGGATTTCACCCCCGCCCCCAGCGTCGCGCAGAGTTCGGCACTCGCCACGTCGGTGCAGGCCGGCCCGCGGCGGAAATCGTCGTACCAGATCTTCCAGATGCCGTCCTGACCGGCCCGGTAGGGGCCGAACTTGAAATACATGTGGTCGCCAAGGCCGTCGCCCTCGTGGCCGATCTTGCCCTCCACCGTGACGATCCATTGGCCGTTGGCCACGATGTCGATGCGCCCGTCGCCGCCGGGGCCGGGCTTCACCTGGAACACGAAGTCGATCCAGCCCGAATCCAGCGCCGGCAGGGTGCCCCCGCGCGGGGTGATGACGAGGTCCGGCGAGCAGCCGGGAAAGCCGATCTGCGCCGGCGGTCGCTCGCCCGGCGCCGCGGCGATGAGGGTGCGGAACTGGTTGAACTCGTCGGGCGTGCCGGCCGGCGCCTCGCCGGGCCGGCACGCGGACGGGCGCTCCGCCGTGCCGACGGGCTGGAACGCGCCGGTGTCGGTGTCGACCGTGGCGACGAGCCGTCCGTCCACCATGCGCAGCGCCAGAAGCGGCGAGTAGTCGCCATGCGCGCCGGGATCGATCTCGCGCTTCCACTGCGCCATCACGTAGCGGTGCGGTTCGGTGGGGATCGGCGTCGCCATGCGCATGGACAGCGCGTACCAGACCGGCTTGCCATAGAGCACCAGCACTTCCGGCCTCTCCCACACCTCGGCGCGCTCGCTGCACAGCCCGTTCTGCTTCTTGCACTGCGAGCGGACGGAGAGTTCGATGGCCTGCTTGCCGTTTCGCACGATCTCGGGCTCAAACGCGTAGCTGCCGGCCTCCTGCTCGTGGTTGTCCTTGTAGTAGAGCCCGCCGGCTGGCGCGAAATCCGTGCCCTCGAAGCCGTCGGACAGCACGAGGTCGCGCCCGTCCTGCCCGGCTGAAGCGGGGAGCGCGGATCCGGGCGTCGCGACAAGCAGCGCGAACCCGCAAAGAGCGAGCCGCTTCAACGCACTGCGCCGGCCGGGGTAGAGCGGAATCGTTGCGATCATGATAGCCTTCTCAGGATTTGGTGATCGTGCATGCGCGTGGGTGGTCGGCTGCCTATTTATGACGATCGGAATTTTAGGTTCTGCCAGCGAAGGGCGCAAAGGCCTTGTCCCTCAATTTCTTCAGTTATGTCTGGCACCACAGCCGGCGGGAGCAGTTGATCGTCCTGATCTTCGTGGTGGCGTCGCTGCCCTTCTACTGGTGGTCGCTCGACGTGCCCAAGCGCATCGTCAACGAGGCTATCCAGGGCAACGTCTTCAAGCACGGCGAGGCGGGCGCGCGCCTGTTCGACTATTCGCTCTCGCTGCCCGATTTCCTCGGCGGCGCCACCTGGCAGATCACCGATGGCCTGTTGCTGGCGCAGGTGCCCTACCTGTTCGCGCTGAGCATGGTCTTCCTCGTGCTCACGCTGATCAACGGCTGGTTCAAATACGTCATCAACATCCGCAAGGGCGTGCTTGGCGAGCGGATGCTGCGGCGGCTGCGCTTCGAACTTTTCGAGCTGGTCATGCGCTTCCGGCCGGAGGATGTGCGCACCACCAAGTCGGCCGAAGTCACCTCGATGATCAAGGACGAGGTGGAGCCGATCGGCGGCTTCTTCGGCGAGGCCTTCATCACGCCGGCCTTCCTCGGCACCCAGGCCATCACCGCGATGGCCTTCATCCTGGCGCAGAACATGTGGCTGGGCACGCTGTCGCTCTCGCTCATCCTGGTGCAGGGCGTGGTGATCCCCTATCTGCGCCGCGAGCAGATCCGCCTCGGGCGGATGCGGCAGATCGAATCGCGCCGGCTGGCCGGGCGCATCGGCGAGATGATCGATGCGGCGCCGGCGCTGCACGTGTTCGGCGTGGCGCTCTACAGCGCGGCCGAGATCGGCCAGCGCCTGGGCACGCTGTTCCACATCCGCCTGCAGCTCTACCGCCGCAAGTTCGCGGTGAAGTTCCTCAATAACCTCTTGTCCCAGCTCACCCCCTTCATCTTCTACACGCTGGGCGGCTATCTCGCGCTCAAGGGGCGGCTCGACATCGGCCAGCTGGTGGCGGTCATCGCCGCCTATCGCGACCTGCCGGGGCCCATCAAGGAACTGATCGACTGGGACCAGCAGCGCGCCGACGTGACGGTGAAATACGAGCAGGTGGTGGGGGCCTTCTACAAGGAGACCCTGCTGCCGCCCGATCCGGTGCGTGACCCCGAGCCGATCCCGCGCGACGCGCCGATCACCATCGTCGGGCTGCGCGTGATGAACGGGCGCGGCCTCGTGCAGATCGACCGCATGTCCGCCGCCATCGGCCGGCCGGGCCGCGTCGCGCTGGTGGGTGCCGCCGGCAGCGGACGCGACATCCTGCCCAAGGTGATGGGGCGCCAGATCACCGATTATCAGGGCAGCGTCACCATTGGCGGGCACGAGGTGGGGGCGATGTCGGACCGCGAGGCGAGCGCCGTGATGCTGTATGCCTCCGGCGAACCCTTCATCATGTCCGGCTCGATCCGCGACAATCTGTGCCTCGCGCTGCGCCGGGCGCTGCCGGTGCCGGACGAGCCGAAGGATGCCGCCGCCCGCTACTGGCGGGAAGAAGCGCTCGCCACCAACAACCCGATCGTCTCGCCCGATGCCGACTGGATCGACTATCATGCCAGCGGCCTTTCCGGGCCGGCCGATCTCGATGCCGCCATCATCCAGGCGCTGCGCACCGTGCGCGGCTATGACGACATCTTCCGCGTCGGCCTGACCAGCAAGCTGGGCGACGACCTTGGCGAGGATCTGGCCGAGCGCCTGTTGGGCGCGCGCGGAGCCATTTACGCGCGCTATGAGCAACTGGGCCTCGCCAGCTATGTCGAGACCTTCCAGCCCGAGCGCTTCAACGCCAATGCCACGATCGGCGAGAACCTCTTGTTCGGCGTGTCGATCGGCAAGCGGTTCGCGGCGGAGAAACTGGCCCACGATCCGTTCGTGCGCTCGATCATCGCCGCCGAGGCGCTGGTGGCCCCGCTCACCAATATCGGCCTCAAGATGGTGGAGACGGTGGCGGAGGCCTTCCAGGGCCTCGCCGCGGACAACCCGCTGCGCGAACGCTACTCGTTCATCGACGAGGCCGAGCTCAGCGAATTGTGGCCGCAGCTGCAGGGCACGTGGCAGCGCGGCCAGCGCCGCCAGTTCTCGCCGGAACTGCGCGACAAGCTGGTCGGCTACGCGCTCATGTATGTGGAGCCGCGCCACCGGCTCAGCCTGATCGACGAGCATCTCGTCGCCCGCGTGCTGCGCGCCCGCGGCAGTTTCCGCGACTTCCTGCCGGCCAAGGATGCCGGCGAGATCGAGTTCTACGATCCCGAGCGACTGATGCCGGCGGCGACGATCCGCGACAACCTGCTGTTCGGCCGCATCCGCTACGGCAAGATGCACGCGCGCGACAAGCTGCTGGACGCCGCCCATGCGGTGCTCGACGAACTGGGGCTGGAGAGCTTCGTGGTCTCCAAGGGCCTTGAGCAGGATGCCGGCCCGGGCGGCCGCCTGCTCTCGGTGCAGCAGCGGGTGACGGTGCATCTGGCCCGCGCTCTGCTGCGCCAGCCCGACATTCTCATTCTTGACGATGCTCTCTCTAGCTTCGGAGCGAGTGAGGCGCATATGATCATGGAGAATATCTTCGAGGCGATGGCGGGCCGGACCGTCATCGTCGCGCAGTCGAACGATGATGATCTCGACGCGTTCGATCTGGTGTTGACATTCGAGGGAGCCAAGCTGGCGGGAGCCGAGCGCAAGGGCTCCCCGTCCGGCACGCAGGCTCAGGAGGGTCGGCCAGTGGCGCCGGTTCGCGAGCAACAGCCGCAGGAGGCTATGAAATGACCATCGAGGACGAAGTCCGGTCGCTTCAGAAGTTCCGCATGTTCCGCGATGTGGAAGGTGCAAAGCTGAAGCTGCTCGCCATGATCAGCGACCGTGTCGTGTTCCAGCCCGGCGAGGTGATCTACGCGCAGGGCGATGCGTCCGATGCCGTCTACATCGTGCTGGAAGGCCAGTTCAAGGTGTCGCTCGTCACCGGCCATGGGGTGATCGACTTCGCCGAGCATGTGCGCGGCGTGCTGCTCGGCGAGGCCGGCGTGCTGTGCGACCAGAACCGCATGGCCACCATCACGGCGGAGACGCCGGTTGTCGCGCTCCGGGTCGATCGCGAGCCGTTCCTCCAGCTGCTGAAGGAATCGCGCCCGTTCAACCATGCGGTCGTGCGCGAACTGGGCCGCCAGATCATGGAACTCAACAATATCTGTGCCCAGCTGGTGGAACGTCTTCCCAAGGGGACGCCGGCCGTCGATGCAGGCCACAAGGTCGCTCTCACGGCGACTCATGAACAGGTGCATTGACGGTCACCCATGTCGCTGAGTTCGACGACCAGACCGGCTGAGGATGCCGGGCACAAGCGGACGCACCTGCGCGACGTGCCATGGGCGTGCGGGGCGCGGCAATGGTCCGGCATCATCCTGTTCGCCTTCGTGCTGACCCACCTCCTCAACCACGCCGTGGGCGTGTTCGGGGTCGAGGCGATGCAGCATGTCCAGCAATGGCGCTGGTTGATCTGGCAGTCGCTGCCCGGCACGCTGCTGCTCTACGGCGCGGCGCTGGCGCATATGGGCCTCACCGCCTACCGGGTCACGCTGCGGCGCACCTGGCGCATGCCGCGCGACGAGGCGTGGCAGATCATGTCCGGCCTCGCCATTCCGCTGCTGGTCGTCAGCCACGTGGTGCAGACGCGCATCGCCCATACCTGGTTCGGCGTCGATACCGGTTACCAGGCGGTGCTGTACAAATTGTGGCCCGGCGCGGTGTTCTCGCAGAGCCTGCTGCTGGTGGTGGCGTGGAGCCATGGCGTGATCGGGATGCATCACGCCATGCGCTACCAGAACTGGTACACCGCGCGCTGGCGCACTGCCGGGCTGGTGCTGGCCGTGCTCATTCCCTGCCTGGCGCTGATGGGGTTCTTCGCCGGCGGGCGCGAGGCGGCGCTGGGGGCCGCGCCGGAAGCTCTGACCGCCGCGCAGGCCGGACGCCTCGCCATGGCCGGCGGCACGCTCTACTGGGGCGTGGCGGGCTTCGTCGCCGCCTTCGCCGGTCTCATCGGCGTGTTCTATATCCGCCGACGGGTGGGGGCGACCGTCACCATCACCTATCGCGGCTTCGGCCGGGTGGAGGTGCCGCGCGGCACCTCGGTGCTGGAGGCGAGCCGCATCAACCATATTCCGCACCCTTCCTCCTGCCGGGGGCGTGGGCGCTGCGCGACCTGCCGGGTGCAGGTGCTCTCGGGCAGCGAGCATGTGACCGAGCCGTTCGGCGGCGAGCGCATGGTGCTGGCCAGCCTCGGCGCGCCGGAGAATATCCGTCTCGCCTGCCAGCTGCGCCCGACGCAGGACCTTGGCGTGCGCATCCTGATGCCGGTGCTCGGCCGGCGCTTCGACGTCGACCAGGATGAGGCGGCGATGGAATGGGCGCTGGAGCGCGAGGCCACCATCCTCGTACTCGATCTTCGCGCGTTCACCACCTTGACGCACAACCGGCTTCCTTATGAGATCGCGGTGCTGGTGAACCGCTTCTCCTCGGAGATGAGGCAGGCGGTGGAAAGCCATGGCGGTCGTGTGGATCAGATGTATGGCGACGGGTTGATGGCGGTGTTCGACACGTCGGACAAGAAATCCACGGGCGCCCGTGCCGCGCTGCGGGCGGCGCGCGACATGTCGCGCGTGCTCGAACTGCTGAATGGCGAGATGCGCGGGGCGTTGCCCATCCCGATCCGCGCCGGCATCGGCATTCATACGGGCCGCGTCGTGCTGGCGCGCGTCAGCGACGGGCTCGGCGCCAATGAACTGCACGCCATCGGCGACACGGTGGCGGTGGCGGCGGCGCTGGAGAGCGCCTCCAAGGAATTCCTGTCCGACTATGTCGTCTCGAAGGAGGCGGCGGAGGCCTCCGGCTTCGATTTCTCCCGGCTGACCGCGCGCGAGGTGACGATGGACATCAGCGGGGCGAGCATTTCGGTCTATGCGATCGCCGATGCGGCCACGCTGGGCGAGGTCATGGCGGGCAAGGCGGTGCTCGGCATTCTCAACATGGCGAGGGCCTGAGGCGTGGAGCAGCCGGGTCCCGCCGATGTCCTGCGCATCGAGAATCTGCGCATTTCGTTCACGCTGCACGGCCAGCCCAACGAGGTGGTGAAAGGCGTCTCGCTGCGCGTCCCGGCGGGGCGCACCGTCGCTCTGGTGGGCGAGAGCGGATCCGGCAAGACGGTGATCTCGCAGGCGGTGATGGGCCTGCTGCCGCGCAACGGTTTCATCACGCAAGGGCAGATCCTGTTCGCCGATCCGGCCAAGGCTGGGAAGGTGATCGACCTTGCCAGCCTCGATCGTGACGGGCGCAAGATGCGCAAGCTGCGCGGCGGGCGGATCGGCATGATCTTCCAGGAGCCGATGTCCTCGCTCTCGCCGGTGCATACGATCGGCAACCAGATCGAGGAGGCGCTGCAGCTCCACCGTCCACATCCGCGCCGCGAGGCCCGCGCCGTGACCGAGCGGATGCTCGATCTGGTGGGCTTCCGCGACCCGCACCGCTCCTATGACCAGTATTCGTTCGAACTGTCGGGCGGCCTGCGCCAGCGCGCCATGCTGGCCATGGCGCTGATCTGCCGGCCGGCGCTGCTGATCGCCGACGAGCCGACCACCGCGCTGGACGTGACCATCCAGGCGCAGGTGCTGAAGCTGATGAAGGATCTTCAGCAGGAAATCGGCATGGCGATCCTGCTGATCACCCATGATCTCGGCGTGGTCGCCAACATGGCCGACGAGGTGGTGGTGGCCTATCGCGGGCAGATCATGGAAGCGGGCACGGCCGAGGACATTTTCCGCCGGCCCCAGCATCCCTATCTCAAGGCGCTGCTCAAGGCCTCGCCCGATTTCGACATGAAGCCGGGCGAGCGGCTGGTGGCGCTGCGCGAGATTGCCCCGGTGCTGCCGCGCGACTTCGCCCGGGGCGCCGACGAGGCCCCGGCGCGGGTGACGGACCTGGTCCGGCCGGCAGCGCCGCCGGTTCTGCTCAGCGTGCGCAACCTGCGCAAGACCTACGGGGCCAAGAAGGGCGCCGGCGTCGTCGCGGTGGACGATGTCAGCTTCGACGTGCTGCGCGGCCAGTGCCTCGGTCTGGTGGGCGAGAGCGGCTCGGGAAAATCGACCGTCGGCCACATGATCATGCGCTCGCGCAGCGCCGATTCCGGCTCCATCATCGTCAACGATCCCGCCGGCCCGATCGACGTGCGTGCCCTTGAGGGGGCCGCGCTCCGGGCGTTCCGCCCGCGCATGCAGATGATCTTCCAGGATCCGGTCTCCTCGCTGTCGCCGCGCATGACCGTGCTCGACATCATTCGCGAGCCGATGATCATCCAGGGCGCGGGCACCGACGCCGAGCAGAAGCGCCGCGCGGTGGAACTGATGGAGTGCGTCGGGCTCGATCCGCGCTTCCTCAGCCGCTACCCGCACAGCTTCTCCGGCGGCCAGCGCCAGCGCATCGGCATTGCCCGCGCCATCGCGCTCAACCCCGAGCTGATCATCTGCGACGAGCCGGTCTCCGCGCTCGACGTCTCGGTGCAGGCGCAGGTGCTCAACCTGCTCAAGGATCTGCAGGCCTCGCTCGGGCTCACCTATCTGTTCGTCTCGCACAATCTGGCTGTCGTCCACTACATGGCCGCCCGCATCGCCGTGATGGCGCGCGGGCGCCTTGTCGAGATCGGCCCGCGCGATGCCATCTTCGAGCGCGCGGCGCATCCCTATACGCAGGCGCTGCTGAAGGCGGTGCCGCTGCCGGATCTCGATCGACGGCTCGACTTCGCGACCTGCGTGCCGAGCGCCAGCATGTCGGACCCGGCCAACTGGCCGGAAAGCTTTCGCGGCGGCGCGCCGGGCCAGCTCGCCATGGTGGACCTGGGCGGCGGGCATCGGGTGCTGGCCGATCCGGCGTGCACCCTTCGCGACCTGACCGCGGCATGAGGAGCCGATGATGCTGAAGCGGGGGCTTCTCCTGATCGCCGGGCTGCTGGCGGCGCTGGTCCTGTCTCCGGCCCTCGCGCCGGCGGTGAGCGGCGTGGCGCGCGCGGAGGCGATCGACCTCTCGCTCGAGCCGCCGATCTTCGTGCGCGACATATGGGAGGGCCGCCTGCCCCCGCTGGCCCAGCGGCTGCCGCAGGTGCCGCGGGTGATCGACCTCAAGGCGGCCGGCAATGAACCGGGCCGTTATGGCGGCACGCTGCGCGCGCTGATGGGCGACCAGCGCGATATCCGCTTCGTCACGCTCTACGGCTATGCGCGCCTCGTCGTGTTCGATCTGGAAGGCCATATCGTCCCGGATATCCTGCTGAACGTGGATGTCGAGGAGGGGCGCCGTTTCACCCTGCATCTGCGGCCGGGGCATCGCTGGTCCGACGGGCAACCCTTCACCTCGGAGGATTTCCGCTACTGGTGGGAGGATGTCGCCAATGATCCCAAGCTCAATCCCGGCGGGCCGCCGCTGCAGATGCTGGTGGAGGGCGAGCCGGCGACCTTCGAGGTGATCGACGAGACGACCGTGCGCTACAGCTGGTCGAAGCCCAATCCCGGCTTCCTGCCGGCGCTGGCGGGCGCGCAGCCGCTCGTGATCGTCATGCCCGCCCATTACATGAAGCAGTTCCACCAGCGCTATGCCGACCCGCTGAAGCTCTCCAGCCTTATCAAGGAAGTGCGGGTGAAGGACTGGACGGCGCTGCACGACCGCATGTCGCGCTCCTACCGGCCGGAAAACCCGGACCTGCCGCTGCTCGGCCCATGGATCCCGCGCACCTCGCCGCCGGCCGAGTTCTTCGTGTTCGAGCGCAACCCGTTCTTTCACCGGGTCGACGAGCGCGGCCGCCAGTTGCCCTATATCGACAAGATAACCATCTCGATCGGTACCGCCTCGCTGATCGCGGCCAAGGTGGCGGCCGGCGGGGCGGATCTGCAGGCGCGCTATCTCAGCTTCGCCGACTACACCTTCCTCAAGGAGGGGGAGGCGCGCGGCGGCTACAAGGTGCGCCTGTGGGAGCGCGGCGAAGGCGCCTATGTGGCGCTGTTGCCCAACCTCAATGTCAAGGACCCGGGCTGGCGCACCGTGCTGCGCGACGTGAACGTGCGGCGCGCGCTCTCCGTCGCCATCAATCGGCGCGACATCAACCAGGTCATCTTCTTCGGGCTCGGCCATGAGGGCGCCAACACGGTGATCCCGGGCAGCCCGCTCTACGATTCGCGATATGACCGGGCCTGGGCGCAATATGATCCGGCGCTGGCGAACAAATTGCTGGACGCCGCCGG
Source organism: Ancylobacter amanitiformis (assembly GCF_030814815.1). Classification (GTDB taxonomy): domain Bacteria; phylum Pseudomonadota; class Alphaproteobacteria; order Rhizobiales; family Xanthobacteraceae; genus Ancylobacter; species Ancylobacter amanitiformis. Next base: position 99,477 of record NZ_JAUSVR010000008.1, read on the forward strand.
GCTCGACCGGCGCGATGATGACGGCATCCGCCTGTTGCCCGACGGTCGGCGCGCCGAGATCACCGTCGACACGGCGGGCGACAGTACCGAGCAGACCGACATTCTCGAACTGGTCGGCTATGACTGGCAGAAGATAGGTATCAAGCTGTTCGTGCACAGCGCGCAGACCAACCTGCTCCGGCGCAGCGTCATCGCCGGCAACGTGATGATGTCGATCTGGCCCGGCCTCGACAATGCGGTGCCCGGTCCCGACATGCCGCCCGATGCGCTGGCGCCGACCAATTCCATGCAGTTCCAGTGGCCGCTCTGGGGGCAATATGTGGATAGCGGCGGGCGCGAGGGCGAGAAGCCGGATGATGCGGCGGCGGCCGAACTGGCCGATCTCGCCCTGCAATGGCGCCGCTCGGTGAGCACGCAGGAACGGCGCGCCATCTGGAAGCGCATGCTGGAGATCAATGCCGACCAGGTTTTCACCATCGGCGTGATCAACCGCACCTCGCAGCCGGTGGTGGTGAGCCGCCAGCTGCGCAACGTGCCGGAAACGGGGATCTACAGTTTCGAGCCCGGCGCCTATTTCGGCATCTACATGCCGGACACGTTCTGGTTCGACGACGGCACCTCCGGCCTTGAAGTGACGAGGGACTGAGGATGCTGCTGCGCTATATTCTCCGCCGTATCCTCATCATGATCCCGACGCTGCTGGTGACCAGCGCGCTGATCTTCACGGTGATGGAACTGCCGCCGAGCGATTATTTCGAGACCTATGTGGCGGAAATGGCCGCGCAGGGCGAGAAGGCCGATACCAGCCGCATCGAGTTCCTCAAGCGGGAATATGGCTTCGACCGGCCGCCGATCGAGCGCTACTTCTACTGGATCGCCAATTTCGTGCAGGGCGATTTCGGCTACTCGTTCGAATACGAGATGCCGGTGCGGGACGTGGTGGGCGACCGGCTGGCGCTGACCATCCTCGTGTCGTTCTGCACCATATTGATGACCTGGATCGTCGCCTTCCCGATCGGCATCTATTCCGCAACCCACCAGTATAGCTGGGCTGATTACGGGCTCACCTTCATCGGCCTGCTGGGCATCGCCGTGCCGCATTTCCTGCTGGCGCTGATCTTCATGTATTTCGCCAATGTCTGGTTCGGCCTGTCGATCGGCGGGCTGATGGACCCGGTCTACCTGAACCAGCCGATGAGCTGGGAGAAGGCGCAGTCGATCCTCGCCCATCTGTGGATCCCGGTCCTCATCATCGGCGCCGGCGGCACCGGCTCCATGGTGCGCGCCATCCGCGCCAACCTGCTGGATGAATTGCAGAAGCAGTACTACGTGACCGCCAAGGCGAAGGGCCTGCCGCCCTTCCGGGCGCTGACGAAATACCCGCTGCGCATGTCGCTCAATTTCTTCATCTCGCATATTGGCGATGTGTTGCCGGCCATCGTTTCCGGCTCGGAACTGACCGCGGTGGTGCTCTCGCTGCAAACCACGGGGCCGCTGCTGCTGCGCGCGCTGCAGAGCCAGGACATGTATCTGGCCGGCTCGTTTCTCCTGTTCCTGTCCTGCCTCACCGTGGTCGGCGTGCTGATCTCCGACATCGCGCTCGCCTTCCTCGACCCGCGCATCCGGCTTCAGGGAGGGAGCACCAAGTGAACGCCGACGCCGCCCTGTCCGATGCCGCCCCGTCCACCGTCCGGCTGCCGCCCTCCGGCGCGCCGATGACGCATTACGTGGCGACCGGCCCGTTCGATCCGAACGCGACCGAGCCGATGACCAAGGCGCAGGAGCGGGTCTATCTCGCCTCCCAGCTCACGCTGATGTGGTGGAAGTTCCGCCGCCACCGGCTGGCGCTGATCTCCGGCATCTTCCTCCTCGTGGTCTATTTTTCGATCCTGTTCTGCGAATTCCTCGCGCCCTACGACTACCAGGCCCGGCATACCGACTTCATCCGCAGCCCTCCGCAGGGCATTCACCTGTTCCACGAGGGCAGCTTCATCGGCCCGTTCACCTACGGGCTCGACTACAAGCTCGACCTCGAAACGCTGCGGCGCACCTACACGCCGGATGAGAGCCGGATCTACCCGGTGCGCTTCTTCTGCCGCGGCGACAGCTACAGGTTCTGGGGCCTCATCGAGAGCAACCTGCACCTCATGTGCCCCGGCGAGGGGGGCACGCTGTTCCTGCTGGGCACCGACCGGCTGGGGCGCGACATGCTCTCGCGCATGATCTACGGCGCGCGCATCTCGCTCACCATCGGCCTGATCGGCGTGGCGGTCAGCTTCTCGCTCGGCATCGTCATCGGCGGCCTTGCCGGCTATTATGGCGGCATCTTCGACCTCTTGACCCAGCGCGCCATCGAGGTGGTGCAGTCGCTGCCGCATATCCCGCTCTGGCTGGCGCTCTCGGCGATCATGCCGCCGGACTGGAGCCCGATCCTGGTCTATTTCGGCATCACCGTCATTCTCGGCCTGATGGACTGGACCGGGCTCGCGCGCGCCGTGCGCTCCAAGCTGCTGTCGCTGCGCGAGGACGAATATGTCGTCGCGGCCCAGCTGATGGGCGCGCGCACGCCGCGCATCGTGTTCCGCCATCTGGTGCCGGGCTTCATGAGCCACCTCATCGCCATGGCCACCATCGCCATTCCCGGCATGATCCTCGGCGAGACCGCGCTGAGCTTCCTCGGCCTCGGCCTGCGCCCGCCCATCACCTCCTGGGGCGTGATGCTGAACGAGGCGCAGAACATCAATATCGTGGTTCTCTACCCCTGGCTGATCCTGCCGGTCGTGCCGGTGATCTGCGTCATCCTTGCCTTCAACTTCCTCGGCGACGGCCTGCGCGACGCGGCCGATCCCTATCGCTGACGGAAAGCCAACCGATGTCCACGCTGTCGCGGCTGGAAAAGACACTGTTCCGCCTTCAGGCGCAGCATGCCTGCCTTGCCCATGCCTTCGCCGCGATCGCCAGCCGGCCGGGGCCGGTGGTGGAGTTGGGCCTCGGGCTCGGGCGCACCTTCGACCATCTGCGCCGCCACCTGCCGGAGCGCGAGATCCATGTGTTCGACCGGGTGAACGGGGCCTATGAGGACTGCCAGCCCGATCCCGCCCTTCTGCATCTCGGCGAGATCGAGGAGACAGTGCCGGCGCTCGCGGGCCGGCTGGCCGGCCGGGTGGTGCTGGCCAATGCGGATCTGGGCTCGCATGACCGCGACTGCAACCGGCAGCTGGCGCTGGAGGGCTTCGAGGAGCCGCCCCGGCCGGCGGGCCTGCGCGAGGGCTGCTATTATCTCTACCGCCGCCCCGCCTGAGCGGCGAGGAGCGCGCGCGGGCTGGTGAAGCGCACCGTGCCCGATGCCAGCAGCCGGTCCATCACCTCGCCGAGGAAGCGATCAATCCAGCCGTCATGGACGAGATGATGGGTGAGCAGGCCGATCGGTTCCAGCACGTCCGGTTGGCTCGCCAGTTCCTCCTCGATCCGCCGCACCAGCCCGTCGAGCAGCCCGGCCTCTTCCGCCAGTCCGCCGCCGGCCCGCCAGTCGATCGGGTCCCAGTGGGTGTTGAGCCGGAGCGGTGCCGCTGGTCCGTCCGGGGGGCGGCGCTTGTAGGTGGAGAGCGCCGCGATCCCCAGAGCGGGTAGGCCTTCGGCCAGTTCCGGGGCGATACGGTTCCATGGCGGCACGAAGACCGGCAGCGCCCGCGCGCCGAACAGCGCATCGAGCCGCGCCCGGCCGGCCGCGATGTCGGCGATCATCGACGCGCGCGGCCGGTGCGCGCCGAATTCGGCCTTCTTCTCGCCCGCCGGCGCGTGGTTCACATGCGCCCAGCCATGCACGAGCACGTCCACCTGCGCCTCGCCGGCGAGCCGCTCGGCCAGCGCCGGCGTCGCGCGGGCAGGAATGACGGCGAGCGAAAGCGGCACGGCCCAGCGGGCGCGCGCCGCCAGCAGCGTGTCGAGCGCCGGCGTCGGGGCGATCGCATCATCGTCGCGCCACCAGAAGGCGAGGGGGCGGCCCGCCTTTCGCGCGCGGGCCAGCGTGGTCTCCAGCCGGGCCCAGGCGTGGCCGGCGGCGCGTCGGCGGATGATGGCCTCCTCGACCCGTGCGGCGGTGCGCGCGGCGCCGTCGCGGCCGATGCCGGACCAGTCCGGGCGGGGCTCGCCAAGCGCCGCACGCACCGTGGCGGCGAGTTCCGCGCCGGTCAGCGTCGCCGCCGCGAGCCTGCGCACGAGGCCGCGCCGCGCCAGTTCGCCGGCGCGTTGGGTCTGCTCCTGCTCCGCGCCCTCCGCGAAGGGAACGAGGATGGCGCGGGCCCCCGCCGCCGCGAGGTCGAGCACGGTATTGTAGCCGGCCTGGCTGATGGAGAGCGCGGCGCGCGCCAGCAGCGCGGGGAAGTCCGGCCGGGCGCGTTCGACCCGCATATTGGCCGGCGCGTCCGCCACCAGCCCCTCGAACGCCTCGATGGCTACGCCGGACCCCACCAGCAGCCGCCATTGCCGCTCCGGCACGAGACGCGCCGCTGCCAGCGCCTGACGCGCCAGCGGCAGGCCGGCCGCCGAGCCGCCACCGGAGACGACGATCTCGTCCGTGCCATCGGTGCCGCCATTGCCGGCCGCGCGGGCACCGTCATGCACATAGCCGGTCTCAATCAGCCGCCGCTCCAGTGCTGGCGGCACCGGCCAGGAGGCGCTGAGCGGGACCAGTGCGGCCGCGCCGTGGAACAGCACCCCATCATAGAAGGCGGCGAGCGTGGTGAGCGCGCCCTCGGCCTTCTCCGGCCTTGAGGGTGGGTTCAGCACGTCGCGGATCGAGGCGAGGATGACCGGGCGCGGCGTCGCGGCGCGGGCATGCCGCAGCAGCGCGTCGAACTCCGCCGCGAGCGAGCGCCGGCCGAACGGGTAAAGCTCGGTGATGAGCGCGTCGGGCCGGACCGCGTCGAAGGCCTCGATGAGCGCCGCCCGCCGTGCCGCCAGATACGCGGCATCGGCAATAATGCCGGGTGCCGCGTAGAGCGTGCGGAAATCGGTGCCGACACAGTGCACCGGGGGCAGCTGGATCCGGTGGCAGCCGGTGGTGTCGACCGTCGCCGCCGCCCGTCCGCCGGAAGCGAGGGTGACATCGACCCCCGCCGCCGCCATGGCCCGGCCCACCGCCGCCATGCGGGCGAGGTGGCCGACGCCCAGCAGATGGGTGACGACGATGAGCACGCGCGATGGTGTCCCCGCGGGGGTGTCGGTCGCGCTCATGCCGCTATCTCCGGCAGAATGATGCCGCTGGCGCGGAAGGCCTGCGCGAGCGTTGTCGCGGCGGCGGCCAGCGTGCGCTCGGCGCCGATGAAGCGGGCGGCGGCCTCGCCCATGGCACGACGGCGCTCTCCGTCCACCATCAGTTCCGCGACGGCCGCGCGAAAGGCCGGGATATCGCCGGGCGGGGTGAGCAGGGCCGTCTCGCCCGCCTTCACCGCGTCGGCAATGCCGCCATGGTTGCCGGCGATGCAGGGCAGGCCATGGGCCTGCGCTTCGAGATAAACGGCGCCGAATGCCTCGTTCACGCCGGGCCAGACGAACAGGTCGGCGGCGGAGAACACCTCGCCGAGCGCGGCGCGCCCGGCAATGGCGCCGCGAAAGCGCACCCGCGCGCCGAGCGGGGCAAGGGCGGCTTCCACCTCCGCCCGCGCCGGCCCGTCACCGACCACGTCGAGCGTCCAGTCCTCTCCGTCGAGCCCGGCCAGCGCCGCGCCGAGCTGGCGATAGGAGGCGAGCTTGTCGCCGGGGCGCATCATGGCGACGGTGAGCAGCCGCGCCGGCCGATCTTTCGAAATGGCACGGAGCAGCCCCCGATTTGGCCATTCCGTAGGGTCAATGAAGGGTTTGAGGTCGAAAATGCGCTGGTGTGGCGATTTCAGGCGGTCGAGCATGTCGCGATCGGCGGCGGTGGGGGTGAGCAGCAGGTCGGCTGCCGCGATGGCGGCTTCCGCCCGCGCGTGGCCTTCCGCGAAGGGGCCGTTGGCCCGCTTGGGCGCCCGCGACGGTTCGGCGATCACATAGGGCACGCCGAGCGCGGCGGCGAGCCGGGGGCCGATCAGGTCCGGCGCCTTGTAATAGACGTGGTAGGTGAAGACGCAGGCGATCCCGTCCTCGCCGTGCCGCGCCGCCAGAAGCCGCCGGATCTCCTCGCGCGCCCGTTCATCCAGCGCCGGCCAGCGCGCGGGATCGGGATCGGGCGCGAAACTGGTGAGGTGGGAAGCAAGTTCGACGGTGTAGCCGAGGCGCTCCAGCAGCCGCACGAACAGCCGTGCCATGGTGCGTTCGCCCGAGGGTACCGGATGGTCGGGCGCCTTGAGCGGCGCGAGAAACAGGCAGCGCATGCAATCAGCGCCCGGATGCCAGAGTCTCGGCCGGCGTGTTTTCGGCCGGCGTGTTTTCGGCCGGCGTGTTTTCGGCCGAGGTGTTCTCGACCGGCGTGTTCTCGACCGGCGACGCGGCCGCGGGCCGGCCGCCGGTGCCGCCCGAGGAGGCCTGAAGCCGGGTCTGGAGCCGGTCGATGCCCGCATCGAAGGTGAAATCGGCGGTCAGCCGCGCCAGCGCGGCGGCACCCAGCCGCAGGCGCCGCGGGGCATCGCCGATCAGCGCCGCGAGCGCCCCGGCGAGCGCTTCGGCGTCGCCCGGGGGGACGAGGAGGCCGTTCACGTCATCGTCGATGAATTCGGGCACGCCGGCGAAACGGGTGGAGATGGCGGGCAGGGCCTGCGTCGCCGCCTCCATCAGCACGTTGGGCAGGCCGTCGCGGTCGCCATCCTCGCCCGGCTGGCTCGGCAGCACGAACAGGTCCGCCTCGCGCAGCGCGGCGACCACGGCGGTCTGGGCCTGACTGCCGCGCCAGTCGATGCGGGTGGACAGGCCGAGCCGTTCCGCCTGTTGCTTGAGCCCCGCGAGCAACTCGCCCGTGCCGATATGGACGAGGCGCCAGTGCCGATCGGCCGGCAGCTGAGCGAGTGCGTCGAGCAGCTTGTCGAAGCCCTTCTTGGTGACGGCCCGCCCGACCGCGACCAGACGCACCGGGTCGGCGGGGTCGCGCCCGTCGGCCTGGCGGGTGCGCGGCGGCGGCGCGGGGAAGCGGGCGAGGTCGAGCCCGTGATAGACCAGCTCCACGCGCCCGGCCGCCGGCCCGGCGACGCGGCGCAGTTCGTTGCAGCCATCCTTCGTGCAGGCGACACCCCAGCTGGCATCCGCGATCTTCTCGGCCCGCTCCCATTCCGGGGTGGTCCAGATGTCCTTGGCATGGGCGGAAAAGGAGTAGCTGCGGCCGGTGAGCCGCGCGGCATAGCGCGTCACCGAGCCGGGCGTGTGCAGGAAATGCACGTGCAGATGGCGGATCCGCGGATCGATCTCACGCGCCAGCACCAGCGCCTGGCCGAGCCGGCGCAGGCGCCCCGCGCTCGGATCGCGCCGCAGGTCGCGCAGGAACAGGGCAAGCGTCGGGCGCCACGCGAGATGGCGCAGCGCGTGGACGAGGCCCTTCCAGACGCGGCGCGGATCATCCTTGAGATATTCCGGCAGGTAGAGGAGACGGGCCGCGATCTCCTCATGCATCGGGTGACGGTAGCGATCGGTGGGACGGCGCAGCGACCAGATGTCGAAAGCGAAGCCGCGCCGCTCCAGCTCCAGGATCTCCTGGGCGATGAAGGTCTCGGACAGGCGCGGATAGCCCTTGAGCACGATGGCGAGGCGTGCGGGCGCCTCACCGGCGGGAACCGGAGAGGTGGCCGCGCAGACGGGTGTCGTCACCTCAGCCCCCGAGGCCGATGGACGCGCCACAGGCGTCCGCCGGTTCCTCGATATAGGGCGCCAGATGGTTGGAGATGCTGGCGAGCCCGTCCAGCATGCCGGGCGTGGCGGCCTGCGAGGGCGGCTTCTGGTGGGCGAGCGCCTCCAGGGCGCGGGCCATCACCTGCGGATCGCGCGTCGCCGCGCCTTCCTCCACCGGATCGACCAGCATGCGCATGAGGCCGAGCTGCTCCGCCCGCGTGGCGCGGATCAGCTGCTCCTGGCGCGGGCGCGAGCGCGGCACCAGCAGGGCCGGCTTGTCGAAGGAGAGGATCTCGCAGAAGGTGTTGTAGCCGCCCATGGCGACCACGGCGGTGGCCCGGCTCATCAGCTGTTCGATCTTGGGATCGAACACGATCGCGTCCACCTTGGCGAGCCGGTCGATGCGCTCCTGGAAGTGGCTGCGCTGGGTGTTGGACAGGAAGGGCCCGAACGCGATCACCGCCGGCAAGGGAATGTCGGGATTGGCCTCATAGGCCGAAATGACCCAGTCGATCAGCCCTGCGCCGTCCGCACCGCCGCCGGTGGTGACGAGGATGAAGGGCCCCTTGGTGCTGCGCGGATAGCGCACGCCGGAATTGCCGACCGGCACCGAGCGGCGCAGATAGCCGGTATAGACGATGCGGGCATGCAGGTCCGCCGGCATCGGCATGGCGTCGAGCGGGCGGTAGAACGCTTCCGAGCCATAGACCAGCACGTCGTCGTAATAATCGGTCATGGCGCGGACCGCGCCCTTGTCGTGCCATTCGGCGCGGATGATCTCGGGGCTGTCGAGCACGTCGCGCACGCCGATGATGCGGCGCGTGCCCATGGCGCCCATCAATTTGAGGCTCGGCACCAATTCGCCGCGGAAGCCGGCCGGCTCCTTGTCGGCGATGAAGATGTCGGGGCGGAACGATTCGGCGGTCTGGCGGATCAGCGATTCGCGGATGGCCGTGACCTCGGCGAGGTCGAGGCGCAGATTGGCGCTGCCATAGCTGCCATTCTCGCTCTTGGCGATGCCGGGCACATGCACGAAGTCGATGCCGGGCGCGAAATTGAAGCTGCCCGCGAGCGCCGAGCCCGAAATGATGAGGACCGACACGTTGCCATGGGCGCCCACCAGCGCGTTGGCGATGGCGCGCGAGCGACGGATATGTCCCAGCCCGTAGGTGTCGTGGCTGTACATGAGGATGCGCGGCGTCTTCTTGCCCGCCCGAATGGCTTCCGGCGGCGACGCTGGGCTGGGAACACGTTCCATCAATATACCCGATAGGGGGGAGGCCACCGTGAAGCGGCAACCGGTCCGATGATACTGCCAGTTCTACATGGCCTGTCGCAGGATCGTAAGATAGGCCGGCTGCCTATGTCGAGACGGTGAGGAAAATCCCCCATGACCTTTGCGGCATCTCGCCCGCCGGGGGGACGGGCCCGCCAGCCCCCGAGATGCCGGCGCTCCGGTGCCGGGGCTACAGCGCCGGGGCCCGGGTGCCGGCTCACTCCGCAGGCTGGCGGGCGCTGCCGGTGCTGTGATCCTCGCCGCCATAGCCATGATGCACCCGCGCCTTGCCGCGGAACACCCAGTAGGCATGCGCCTGATAGGCGAGGACGATGGGCAGGATGACGGCGACGCCCACCCCCACGAACAGAAGGGCCTGCGGATCGGCAATGCCGTCCCACACCGTGACGTGGCGCGGCACGACATAGGGAAACAGGCTGATCACGAGGCCGAGGAAGCCGAGCAGGAAAACCGCGATGGCCCCGAGGAAGGTGCGGGTCTCCCCCCCGGTCCAGATGCCGCGCCAGATCATCGTCAGCACGCCGATGGTGACGAGCGGCACCGGGGCGAGGAAGGCGATGTTGGGCCAGGCGAACCAGCGCGCCGCCACTTCCGGCACGCTCCAGGCGCTCCACGCGCTGACCAGCGCCATCATGGCGGCGGTGAGGATCAGTGCGGCATGCGCCACTTCCCGCGCGAAGACCTGGGTCGCCCCGTCGGTCTTCCAGATCAGCCAGCCGGCACCGAGCAGGGCATAGCCGCCGAGCAGCCCCGCGCCGCAGGCAAGACCCAGCAGGGTGACGAAATCGAAGGTGCCGCCGGCGAACATGCCGTCCTGCACGTTCACGCCGCCGATCAGCCCGCCGAGGACGAAGCCCTGGCACAGCGTCGCCACGATCGAGCCGGCGGAGAAGGCGATGTCCCATACCCAGCGGAACTCGATCGTCTGCAGGCGGAATTCGAAGGCGATGCCGCGGAAGATGAGGGCGAACAGCATGAAGATGATCGGCAGGTAGAAGGCCGGCAGCAGCACATAATAGCCCGCCGGGAAGGTGGCGAGCAGCAGCGTGCCGCCCATCACCAGCCAGGTTTCGTTGCCGTCCCACACCGGTTCGACCGTGGCCATCATCAGGTCGCGGTCGGCCTCGCGCGGGGCGATCAGGAACAGGATGCCCACGCCGAGGTCGAAACCGTCGGCCAGCACGTAGACCGTCACGCAGAACGCCACCGCCGCGGCGAACAGCACATGGATCTCGTTGAGATGCGCCAGCATGGGTCAGGCTCCGTGCGGGTTGTCGAGGGAGAGGGCGGGGGACAGCGGCGCGCCGACGGTGGGCTGGACGAGCGGGCCGCCCACCAGTGTCGCGCTCGCGCGGTCCATGCCGGGGTGCAGGCGCTCGATCTCGCGATCGCCGGTGCCGGATGCCGGGCCACTGGGGCGGGGCCCACGGATCGCCACCCGTCCGGCGAACCACAGGAAGCTCAGCAGCAGAAGATGATAGATGACGATGAAGCCGACGAGGCTGAGCGTCACGGCATTTGCGGTGACGGGCGAGACCGCATCGGCCGTGCGCAATTGGCCATAGACGACCCAGGGCTGGCGCCCGGCCTCGGTGGTGGTCCAGCCGGCCAGCACGGCGAGGAAGCCGAGCGGGGTGGTGGCCATGGTGAGGAACTGGAACCAGCGTGTCTGGTAGAGCCGGCCGCGCCAGCGCAGCACGGCGCCGGTGATCGCGGTGGCGAGCAGGATGAGGCCGATGCCGACCATGATGCGGAAGGCAAAGAACACGATCGGCACGTTGGGCCGCTCCGATGCCGGAACCGCCTTCAGGCCCTGGACCTCGCCATCCCAGGAATGGGTGAGGTAGAGGCTCGCCAGATGCGGAATCTCGATGGCATAGAGGTTTTTCGCCGCCTGCATGTCCGGCCAGGCGATCACCGTCATGGCCGGGCCGCGCGTGGTGTCCCACAGCCCTTCCATCGCCGCCAGCTTGGTGGGCTGGTATTCGAGCGTGTTGCGCCCGTGCAGGTCGCCGATGAAGATCTGCAGCGGCACCAGGATGAGAGCCAGCCACATCGCCATGGAGAAGGCGAGCCGGTTGGCCTCGACATAGTGGCGGCGCCACATATGGAAGGCCGAGACGCCCGCCACCACGAAGGCGCCGGTGATGAGGCTCGCGCACACCATGTGGGCCAGCCGGTAGGGGAAGGACGGCGAGAAGATCACGTTCCACCAGCTCACCGTGTGAAAAATGCCCTGGGCGTCCGCCACCGCGCCGGACGGTGTCTGCATGAAGCTGTTGGAGGCGATGATCCAGGTCGCGGAGAGCAGCGTGCCACCCGAAACCATGCAGCACGCGAAGAAATGCGCCCCCCGGCTCACCCGGCCCTGGCCGAACAGCACGATGCCGATGAAGCCGGCCTCAAGGAAGAAGGCGGTGAGCGTCTCATACATGAAGAGCGGGCCGATCACATTCGACACGGACCGCGAGAAGCCGGCCCAGTTGGTGCCGACCTCGTAGCTGATGACCACGCCGGTGATGACGCCCATGCCGAAGGCGAGGGCGAAGATCTTGAGCCAGAACTGCATCAGATCGCGGTAGAGCACCCGACCGGTGCGCCACCACAGGCCGCTGAGCAGCGTGATGAAGCAGGCGAGGCCGATGGTGAGGGTCGGCCACAGGATGTGATAGCCGATGGTGAAGGCGAACTGCGCGCGGGCGAGGGCGACGGGATCCATGGTCAGGCGGCCTCCGTCCGGGCTTGCGAGCGGATGATGCGGATGGGGATGCCCTTGTAGGAGGGCGTGAAGCTCTGCGGATCGTGCGCGCCGAGCGGCACCAGCGGGTTGGTCTCGGGGTAGTAGGCCGCGCAGCTGCCGCTCGGGAAGGCGTGGGGCACCACCTTGAAGCCGCGCACGACGCGCTCGATTCCGTCGGCCCAGACGGTGACGAGGTCGACCCGCTCATCCGCCTTCAGGCCGCGCTTCTCCATTTCCTCAGGGCCGAGAAACAGCACGTCGCGCTGGCCGAACACACCGCGATAGCGGTCGGAGAGCGAATAGATCGTGGTGTTGTACTGGTCGTGGCTGCGCACGCTGGTGAGCCACAGCACATCGGGATCGTGCTGGGCGGGGTCCTCGCCGAGGCCGGCATAGAGGAGGAAATTGGCCTTGCCCGAGGCGGTCGCCCAGATGCGTTCGCGCGCGGAGGAGACGAGGTGGAAGCCGCCCGGCACGCGGATGCGGGCATTGTAGCCCTCGAAGATGGGGATGACCGCCTCGATGGCGTCGCGGATCGTGTCGTAGTCGGCGATGAAGCCCTCCCAGTCCACCACCGAGCGCCGGCCCAGCGTGGCCCGCGCCATGCCGGCGATGATGGCCGGCTCGCTCTTGAGCTGGTCCGAGGCCGGCTGGTTCATGCCGGTGGAGGCGTGCACCATCGACATGGAATCCTCCACGGTGATGGATTGCGGGCCGGTCGCCTGCACGTCGATCTCGGTGCGGCCGAGGCATGGCAGGATCAGCGCCTCGCGGCCGTGAATGAGGTGGCTGCGGTTGAGCTTGGTGGCGATGTGGACGCTGAGGTCCAGCTGGCGAAAGGCCTGGTGCGTCTGCTCCCAGTCGGGAATGGCGGCGACGATGTTGCCGCCGAGGCTGACGAAGACCCGTACCTCGCCCTTCACCATCGCTTCCAGCGCGGTGACGACATTATGCCCGTGCTTGGCCGGCGGGGTGAAGCCGAAGCGCTTTTCCAGCTGGCCGAGGAACTCGGGCGTGGGGATCTCGGTGATGCCCACCGTGCGGTCGCCCTGCACGTTGGAATGGCCGCGCACCGGGCACAGCCCGGCGCCGTCCTTGCCCATGTTGCCCTTGAGCAGGCAGAGATTGGCGAGTTGCTGGACGTTGCCCGCGCCGTGCCGGTGCTGGGTGATGCCCATGCCGAACACCACGATGGCGCGCTCGGCCTTCATGTAGATCTGCGCGGCTTCCTCGATCACCGCGCGTGTCAGGCCGGAATGGCGCTCGATGTCGTCCCAGCGCGTGGCCTTCACATCCGCCATCAGCGCGTCGATGCCGGCGGTGTGGCCGCGGATGAAGTCCCAGTCGAGCACCTCGATGCCGCGGCTGGCGCGGGCTTCCTCGTCGGCCTCGACCATGACCTTCATCAGGCCCTTGATGACGGCGATGTCGCCGCCGACCCGCACCTGGTGCAGCCGGCCGCTGATCGGCGTCGAGGTCAGGGTGGCCATTTCCACCGGGTTCTGCGGCGACTGGAAGCGCTCCAGCGCCCGCTCGCGGAACGGGTTGAAGGAGATGATGGAGGCCCCGCGCCGCGCCGCGTCGCGCAGGCTCGTCATCATGCGGGGGCTGTTGGTGCCGGGGTTCTGGCCGAAGATGAAGATGCAGTCGGTCTTGTCGAAATCGTCCAGCAGCACCGTGCCCTTGCCGACGCCAAGCGATTGCGGCAGCCCGACGCTGGTCGCCTCGTGGCACATGTTCGAGCAATCGGGGAAGTTGTTGGTGCCGAACTCGCGCACGAACAGCTGGTAGAGAAAGGCCGCCTCGTTGGAGGCGCGGCCGGACGTGTAGAACTCGGCCATGTCGGGGTTCGGCAGGGCGGCGAGGTGCCGGCCCACCGTGGCGAAGGCCTCCGCCCAGCTCACCGGCAGGTAGCAGTCGCTCGCCTCGTCATAGGCCATGGGATGAGTGAGCCGCCCCACCATTTCCAGCTCGTAGTCGCTCCAGGTGGACAGCTCGGCGACGGTGTGCGCGGCGAAGAATTCCGGCGTGCAGCGCTTGGCGGTGGCTTCCCAGGCCACGGCCTTGCCGCCGTTCTCGCAGAATTCGAAGGAGGAGGTGTGCTTGGGGTCCGGCCAGGCGCAGCCGGGGCAGTCGAAGCCCTCGGGCTGGTTCATGCGCAGCAGCGTGGTCGCGCCCTTGACCGGAATCTCCTGCTCGACGAGGTGCTCGGTCAGCGCCTTGAGCGCTCCCCAGCCGCCCGCCGGTTCGTCATACCGTCGGATGCTCTTTTTCCCGGACATGGATCGATCTCCGCTCATAACCCCATTGCAGGCGATGATGCGGGGAGCGGGGTCCGGGTTCTTTCGCAATGGCCCCCATTGTTGCGGGATGACACACCGCCCGTGTGGCGCTTCGCAAAACCGAAGGACCCGAGCGGCATCCGCCCCGGCACGCAGCGCGACGGGTGCGGGACGATGTGTGCAAGACGATGTGTGCAAGACGATGCGTGCAAGACGCGAAAAACCCCGCTCCGTTCTGCAACGGGCGGGGCTTTGCCAGGGGCCGGCCGGGAAAACAGGGAGCGCCGGCCGCTATTTCCTCGGCCGCGTCGCCTCCCGCGGGGCGGAAACCGATGCCATGCTCTCAAGCACGCCGTCGCGGCGGATGAAGCCGTGGAACAGAGCGGCGCCGACATGCAGGGCGATCAGCCCGAAAAAGGCGAAGGCGAGATAGAAATGCGCATTCCACAGCACGGTGTGCAGGGCGTCGCTGGGTGCCAGGATGGCCGGCAGCTGGATATGGCCAAGCAGCACCACGGGATAGCCGCCGGCCGACAGCATGCCCCAGCCCAGCAGCGGCATGCCGATCATCAGCGCATAGAGCCCGTAATGCGAGAGATGCGCGCCGAGCTTGATCAGCGGCGGCAGGTCGGCCGGCAGTGGCGGGGTACCGACGACGAGGCGCACGGCGAGCCGGATCAGCGCGAGCAGCAGGATGACGAAGCCGAGCGTCTTGTGGGTCTCGACCAGCGGCAGGTATTTCGGCGTGACGGTGGAGTTCATGCCGACGCCGATGAACAGCATCGCCAGGATGCAGACCGCCATCAGCCAGTGCAGCAGGCGCTGGAGGGCGGAGAAGCGCGGGGTGGCGGAGGTGGATCTTCCCGTCACGGTGTTCCGGGTCATGGCGCTGGCTGTCATGGCGTGGCTCCCGTCGTGGCGGTCGCGTTATAGGGATAGTCCTTCACTTCCGATGTGCGCAGGTTGAACGAGCGCGCATAGGCGGCCGAGCGTGCCGCCGGGAACGGGTCATCGGAGACGGCAATGCCGTCCGGCAGGATGGTGGGGTCGAAATTGATGTCGCGGCACGGCCCGTCGCGCTCTTCCTCGATCTTCTGCACGACCAGCGTGCCGGCATCGATGGTGCGCCGGTCCGCCGGCCAGACCTTCGAGGGATCGTTGGTCGGGTCGCCGGCATCGGCAATGGTGATGACCAGATTCCAGCGCTGCGGGCCGGCCGCCACGCGCTGGGCGATCTCCTGCTCCAGGTGATCGGGGCCGAGCGCGGTCAGTTCCGCGTCGGTGATCGGCGTCACCGGCGCCTGCGGCACAAAGGACCAGCGCACGGCATGACGGGCGCCCGCCGCGTCGATGAAGATGAAGGCGTTGAGGCTGTTGAACGCGTCCTCGGCATAGCTCGCCGTCCACGGCGCGCCCTTCGCCCAGCCGGCGAAGGTGCCGAATTCCGGGTTGGCCGCGATGAAGCCCTTCATCGCCCCCGGATCCTTGCTGTGCGAGGCGGTCAGCAGGTCGTAGAAGGCCTGCGGCGTCGACACTGGGAAGAAGGGCGGGTCGATCATCGCGGCGCGCCAGAGCGTGCCGTCCGATGCCGTCAGCTGAAGACCCATGCCGCGCACCCGCACCGTGGCGTCCGGCGCGTTGGGATCGGCGGTGCCGAGATTGAAACGGCCGAGCGCGGGATAGGTGCCGGCGGCAAGAATGCCGGCGCGCGAGAGTTCGGCCCCCTTGCCGTTCGATTCGAACACGCCGGTGAAGCAGATGCCCTTGGCGTGGTTGCGCCGGTGGCCGAGCGCGGGCCCGCCAGGCGGGGCGAGCGCGGCAACGAGCCTGGTGGGCGTGAGGCGGCCGGGCGACAGCCAGCCCGCCGTATAGGCGAAGGCGCCGGTAGCCGCGGCGATGATGGCGGCGCCGATGGCGAATTTTGCCACATCGCCTCGTCGGATAGGTGTTCCCGGCATGATCCACTCCGCCCCTGATTGTCTTGAGACTGACCGGCCGGGCAGATCCCCGGCATCGGACCCTATCCATTACTCGGATCGCACGCCGGATATTCCCCGTTTGTGATAACGATTCCAAAAAAGCATGGCGTTTGCCCGCGGGTCCATCACGCCTGAGAGCCTTTTCCGATCAGATGGAACCATCTGATCGACAAGAAAATGCTCTAGATTCAATGGGCTGGAGCATGTTCTGATCGCAAGAGTCATTCAACTTTTGCGGAACATGCTCTAGCCATCGGCGGCGGTCTGGAAGGCTTCCTCGGCGAGGTCGATCTCGCGCAGCAGCTTGTGGGCGAGGTCGGCGGTGATGCGGTGGCCGCGCGCCAGGTTGACGATGGCGGTGCGCTCGGCCGTGAGCCCGACGACATGCAGGCGCTCCTCCTCATGCAGCGTGTTGGCGGCGGGAAGGGTTTGCGCCTCCGGCTGCAATTGCGAGAGGCGATGCTGATAATAATCGGCGACCTGCGCCACGGCCGCGAGGTGGTCGCCCTTCGTGCCGCGATCCACGGCACCGGCACCGGCACCGGCACCGGCACGGGCGAGAGCGGCGATGGCGGCGTTGGCCGCCTCGATGCGCGCGTCCCGCTCCTGCTGGTCGGGGTGCCGCTCGGGCGGCATCGAGACGCCGCGCAGCAGGCTGGGCAGGCTGGCATTGGCGAGCAGCAGCGAGACCAGGATCACGCCCGCGGCGATGAGGATGGCGAGATCGCGCGAGGGAAACGGCGCCCCGTCCGGCAGCGCCAGCGGCAGGCTCAGCGCGCCGGCCAGCGTGACCGCGCCGCGTACCCCGGCGGTGGACATGGCGAGAGTGAGCCGCCAGTCGGGCTTGCGCCGGCCGCCGGCCTGCTCGGCATGGCGACGCAGCCAGATGGTGATCGACACCCACACCCAGCCGAAGCGCAGCACGGCGAGCGCCACCGATACCGCCAGCACATACATTGCCAGCCAGCCGAGCCCGGCATGGCCGCTCTCCACCGAGCTGGCGTGCAGCCGCGCGACGATGCCCGGCAACTGCTCGCCCAGCAGCAGGAAGATGGAGCCGTTGAGGGCGAATTGCAGCGTCTCCCACACCGCGTTGCGGCGGATGCGGGTGACGGCGAGCGTCTGCGCGCTGAGTTCGATCCGGCTCATCATGATGCCGGCTGCCACCGCCGCGAGCACCGGCGAGCAATGGATCGCGTCGGCGAGAAGATAGGCGCCGTAGGGAGTGAGAAGGCTGATGAGGATCTGCGAGGAGGAATCCTCGCCGATCCGCCGGGCGATCCACATCTTGGCGATGGCGATCGCCCGGCTGAACGCCAGCCCGATGGCGATCCCGCCCGCCGCCGCCCAGACAAGGTCCGCGATGGAGGACCAGATCGGGAAAGTTCCGGTCATCGTCACCATGACGGCGAGGCGCAGGCAGACGAGGCCGGACGCGTCATTGAACAGCGCCTCGCCTTCGAGAATGCGCAGCACCCGGCGGGGAATGGGCACATTCGTCACCATGGCGGTGGCGGCGACGACATCGGTCGGCGAGAGCACCGCCGCCAGCGCGAAACACACCGCCAGCGGCATGGCCGGGATCATGAGGTTGAGCAGCAGGCCCACGCCGAGCACGGTGAGAAACACCAGCCCGAAGGCCAGCGACAGGATGGTGGCGGCATTGTCCTGCAGGTCCTGCTTGGGCACGCGCCAGCCGTCGAGGAACAGCAGCGGCGGCAGGAACAGCACGAAGAACATCTCCGGCTCCAGCTTCACGCCGAACGAGGTGGTGAGGCCGATGGCGGCGCCGGCGGCGATCTGCACCAGCGGCAGCGCGATGCGCCCGCCCAGCGCGCGGGAGAACCAGTGCGTGACGACGACGCCGACGATGAGGACGAGGATGATCGCGATGGCGTTCATGGCGGCGCGGCGTGCTCGGCGGGGCTTGGAAGGGAATGCGCGGGGGCCATTGCAGCGTTCGCGCCTGTGCCGGGGCGTGCGCCATGCGCTCGTTCCGCCGGCCTGAAAGAAAAGAGGCGGCGTCGGAGGTGGATCCGGCGCCGCCGCGAAAGGGAGAGGGGAGGGACGACAGCGTGGCTGTCGGAAGCCACTATCGCGCAGCGGGCCGGCGGGTTCTTTCCATTCGGCATCGTCAATGCGGAATCGACCGCCGTGCCCGAGCTTCAGCCTGCCCGCGTCGCACCAGCGCGAAGGCGATGAAACCGGCCCCGCGCACCGCCAGATCCGCGCCGATGATGGCGCCCAGCAGCCCGAGCGGTGCCGCCGGCCACAGGGCCAGCATGAGGATGCCGGCATCCATGCTGGCGAGCGCGCTGACCACCAGCCAGCTCTCGCCCGGCCGGTGGCGCAGGGGCCAGGCGGCGGCCAGCCGGCATCCGCCCGCGAGAGTCGCCAGCACGCCCAGAGCCAGCGTGTGCTGGAGCGAGGCGAGGGACGGGTCGGTGAGCATCAGCACGCCGGCGAGCGCGAGGGCCAGCCCCCCGGCAAGCCGGGCCGGCCATTGCGCCCGGTCTGCGCTGGCCAGCGCGTGTACCGCCTCGGCCGCGCCGGCCACCGTCATCATGGCGGCGACGGCGGGCAGGGCGGCGGTCGCGTCGGTGAGGTCGCCGGCGGCGATGCCGGCCGCCATCAGCTGGATGGAGCCGAGAGCCAGATAGCCGCCCCACCGGCGCGACGGCGTCCTGGGGGCGGCCGAGGCGGTGTCACGGGCGAAATGGCCGGTGGCCAGCACGTTCGCCATGGGGATCTCCTGTCGCGAAAGGGTGCCGCAGGGTCGGCCCGGACGGGCCCGGCTTCTTTCCCGATCGCGGGCGTCCTTGCCGGATGACATGACGCCGTGCGGTGGCGCCGTGCGATGGCGCCCGGACAAGGCTGTCCGGGCAGCACGGTTCACCCGTTCAGCCGATCTCCAGCGAGCGGCCGAGACGCTGGCCATAGGCGACGATGGCGCGTCCCGCCGGGCCCCGCGCGGCCTCATAGGCCGCGAGCGCGGCGGCGAGGTCGTCATGCCCGCTCAGCGCGTCGCGCAGCGCGAAGGCGTCCCCGGCCGCCTTGGCGACGCCCATCGCGGTGTGCGGGCGGGCGACGAAGGCGGCATCGCCCATCAGCGCGATGCGGGGCGAGGTCATGTGCGGGGTGGCATAGTCGAAGATGGCGTGGAGAAAGGGTGCGCGCTCCGCCAGCACCGCCGCGTGGAAGGCGGGCGGCAGTGCGCGCCCGGCATCGGCGCGCAGCGCCTCCACGGCCTCGGGCCGCACCCGGCCCGGCGCCAGCGAATAGGGCCGGCGCACGCCGTCCCGGTCGGTCAGGGCTTCGTCCAGGGCATCGGCCGCCACGCCGCGATACCACACCCAGTTGTAGCGGCGCTGGCCTTGCGTCGTGGAGCCATCCGCGCCGGGCACGAGATAGCCCAGCATGTGCGCGCCCGGCGCGTCGAAGAAGGCGAAGCGCCCGAACAGCTGGCGAGCGGCTTCCTCCGGCATGTCGCGCTCGGGTACCAGCCCGCGCCACGTGACATAACCGACATAGGCGGGCTGCGAGCCCGGCCCGGCGACCGCGCCGCGCAGCCGCGAGCCGATGCCATCGGCGGCGATCAGCAGGTCGCCCCGCTCGATGCCGCCATCGGCGAAGCGCACCCAGGCCTCGTGCGCCTCCTCGCCGACCTCCACCACCTGCCGGCCGCCGACATAGCGCGCCGCCGGCAGCAGGTCACGGAAGGTGCGGAACAGCACGTCCCAGGAGAGCTGGGTCTGCGGGGCATGCTGGCGCTGGAGGACGGCGCCGGCGCGGTCGAGATGGATCCGCTCCTGCGCCACCACGCCGAAATGGGCGAGGCGCTCGACACCGACCTCGCGCAGGATGTCGAACACCTCGCGCTGGGCGACGAGGCCGGCGCCCCGCCCCTCCAGCCCGTGTACCGAGCGTTCGAACACCGTGACGTCGAAGCCGGCGCGGTGGAGCAGGTTGGCGGCGAACAGGCCGCCGATCGAACCGCCGACGATGAGGATGCGGGTGGGCTTCATGGTGGTGTCCTTCCCTTAGGTCAGGCCCGGCGACGGAGCGCTTCGCGCAGCTGCACCCCGGCGGCCAGCGCCGCGAAGCCGGTTCCGAGCAGGCTCACCGCGGTCCAGCCCCCGGTGCTCCAGGCGAGAGTGGAGGCCGCCGAGCCTGCCGCGCCGCCGAGGAACATCGCTCCCATCAGCACGGTATTGAGCCGGGCCCGCGCCGCGGGGCGCAGGGCGAAGACGATGTGCTGGTTCGAGACGAGGGCGCTCTGCATGCCGAAATCCAGCAGCACGACGCCGACGACCAGGCCGATCAGCGAGCCCCACAGGCCGAACACCGCCCAGGAGGCCAGCGTGACCAGCGCGCCGACCAGCACCGTGCCCGCCGCGCCATGTTTGTCGGCAAAGCGCCCGGCGAGCGGGGCGGCGAGGATGCCGACCGCGCCGACCAGGCCGAACAGGCCGGCAATATCGGCGCCGAAGCCGAATTGAGGCTGCTCCAGCTGGAAGGCGAGGATGGTCCAGAAGGTGGTGAAGGCCGCGAACAGCGCCGCCTGCGTCACCGCCGCCCGCCGCAGCGCGGCGAATTCGGTCCACAGATGGCCGATCGAGCGCAGCGCCTTTGCGTAGCTCATGGTCGAATCCGGCGGGCTGTGCGGCAGGATGGCGGCCATCAGCGCGGCGGCGGCGAGCGCCATCGGCACCGCCAGCCAGAACATTTCCCGCCAGCCGCCATGGGTGGCGACGAAGCCGGCCAGCGTGCGGCTGAGCAGAATGCCGGTGAGAATGCCGGCCAGCACGGTGCCGACCGTGGCGCCGCGCTTTTCCGGCGCCGCCAGATGCGCCGCCAGCGGCACGATCTGCTGGGCGACGGTGGAGGTGAGCCCGATCATCAGCGACGCCGCCACCATGGCGAGCGAGGCCGGGGCGAGCGCGGCGAAGGCGAGGGCAACGGCCAGCAGCGCGAACTGGATGACGATCAGCCGGCGGCGCTCCACCAGATCGCCCAGCGGCACCAGCAGGAACAGACCGGCAGCATAGCCGAGCTGCGTCGCCGTGGGGATGGCGCCGGACAGCCGGCCGGGCAGGTCCTGCTCGATCACCGCCAGCATGGGCTGGTTGTAATAGATGTTGGCGACGGCCACGCCGGCGGCGGCGGCCATGGCGAACGTGGCGCCGAAGCCGAGCACCGCGCCCGCGGCGGATGTCGCGGGTGCCTTGGTCTCGTCTGCCTTGGCCCCGCCCGCCTTGGAGTTCGTGGCTTGGGCCGATGTGAGCTTGGATGGGGCGGCGTGGGGCAACCGCTCGCCGCCGAGCGTATTCTGCATGGACATGGGAGGTCTCCCGGCCCCTGCCAAAACGTGGCGGGGGAATGTGGGTTGGGTTGAGTTACAGATAGACCGGCGGCGTTTTTGTTATAGTGATATTATCTGAGCTTCAGTCGTATCGGATTTCGTTAGAATGGATTTCGCGGCTCTGGCCCTGCTGATCGAGACCGTCACCGCCGGCAGCCTGGCGGAGGCGGCGCGGCGGCTGCGCCTGTCGCCGATGAAGGCGACGCGGCTGATTTCCGCGCTGGAGGACGAACTCGGCGTGCGGCTGCTTCACCGCACCACGCGGGCGCTCTCGCTGACCGACGAGGGGCTCGTCTTCCTGCCGCATGCCCGCGCGCTGGTGGAGGAACAGGCTGCCGCGCTCGCGAGCGTGCGCGGCTCGACCGCCGGCGCGAGCGGACTTCTGCGGGTGAACGCCTCGCTTTCCTTCGGCCGGCAGGTGCTCGCCCCGCTGGTGGCACAGTTCATGGAGGCGCATCCCGAGGTGCAGGTGGAACTCCGGCTGACCGACGCGCTGGTCGACATCGTCGCCGAGGGCATCGACCTTGCCATCCGCATCGCCGAACTCGGCGACAGCACGCTCATTGCGCGGCGCCTCGCCGACAATCCGCGCCGGCTGGTGGCGTCGCCCGTTTATGTCGCGCGGTTCGGCATGCCCGCCACGCTGGCGGACCTGTCGCGCCACGCCTGCCTGACCAGCATCGCCCAGCCGCAATGGAGCTTCGACACCGCGACGGGCAATCATGTCGTCCGGCTCGCCGGCCGTTTCACCACCAATTCGATCGATGCCATCCACGAAGCCTGCGTGGGCGGGCTCGGCATCGCCAATCTCTCGGAATGGAATGTGCGGGACGACCTCGCGCGGGAGCGGCTGCGCGCGATCACGCTCGACGATGCCACCCCCGAACCGCTCGCTCTCTGGGCGGTCTATCCCAGCCGCCGGCTGGTGCCCGCCAAGGTCCGGCTGTTCATCGAGGCGCTGGCGGTGCGGCTGAGGCCGGCCGGCGAAGGCGTTCAGGCATAGCTGTCGCCCAGCCGCTGGATGCTATCGACCAGCGTGTCGAGGTCGACCGGGCCGTCATAGCGCCGGCCGTTGATGAACAGGCAGGGCGTGCCGTTCACGCCGCTGCGCAGCCCCCCGCGAAAGTCGCGGCGGATCTTCTCGTCATACGCCCCCTCGAAGGCGGCGAGCACGGCGGCGCGATCCAGCCCGAGCGCGTGGCCATAGGCGAGCAGGCTGCGGTCATCGAGCGCGTCCTGATGCTCGTAAAGCATGTCGTGAGCCTCCCAGAACCTGCCGATCGTCGCCGCGGCCTCGGCGAAGGCGGCCGCGCGGGAGGCGTGCGGGTGGGCTTCGGTCAGCGGGAAATTGCGGAAGACGAAACGAAGCCGGCTGCCAAGAGCCTCCTGCAATGCCTTCAGCACCGGGTAGGCCATGCCGCAATAGGGGCATTCGTAATCGCCATATTCGACCAGCGTGACAGGCGCATCCTCAGGCCCGGCGGCATGGTCGTCGGCGCTTACCGGCGGATTGAGCTGGCTCATGATGCGACTCCCGTCGGCTGCGGAGGCGTCGCCAGCTGGTCGAGCGCGCCGAGTATGCCGTCGGCACCGGGATTGATGCCCACCGGCGAGACATGGCTCCAGGCGATCCGGCCCGCGGAATCGATGACGAAGAGCGCGCGTTCCGACGTGCCCTCATGGGCGCGGTAGACGCCATAGGCGCGTGCGACCTCGCCCTTCGGCTCGAAATCGGCCAGGAGCGGGAAATGCAGCTTGCGCTCGGCGGCGAAGGCGCTGTGGCACCAAACGCCGTCAGTGGAGATGCCCACCAGCTGCGCCCCGTAATGGCGGAACTCCGGCAGCACCTCGTTGTACAGCGCCATCTGGTCGCCGCAGACCGGGCTCCAGTCGGCGGGGTAGAAGGCGAGGATGACCGGCGCCCCCTTGAGGTCCGAGAGCGAGAGGTTCTGGTCGGGCGTGGCGGGCAGGGTGAAGTCCGGCGCCGTTTGGCCGGGCGCGAGCGCGGTGCCGGAATGCTGCTGGTCCATGGTCGGGCTCCTTGGGCGATGCCGGGCCGTGCGCCGCCAGCCTCCCCGCCGCCGGGCGTCGAGCCGGCGGCGGAGGCGGTGCCGCGGCACGCCGCACCCGTTCGATACGACCAAGGCTAGGGGCTGGCCTGCCGCTCCGGAATCGCCCGTTCGGTTGCCGGACCCATACGTTGGGGTGCCCCGTTCCGCGCGATTGCCGCAGAGCGCCACCAACCGCCCGCGCCGGGAGGGTCAGACGATGAACTCGACCACCCCGCCATCGACCCTCAGCGCGGCGCCCGTCGTGGCGGAGGCAAGCGGCGAGGCGATGTAGACCGCCATGCTGGCCACCTCCTCCACCGTGGCGGGCCGGCCGATGATGGAGGAGGGCCGGTGCGCCTTGACGAAGTCGATGCCGGCCTGTTCGAGCGTCTTGCCCTTGGCGACCTCGTCCTTGAGCATTTCCGCCACGCCCTCGGACAGGGTGGGGCCCGGGAGGATCGAATTGACCGTCACCCCCGTGCCGGCCATGCGCTTGGCAAGGCCGCGGGCGAGCGAGACGTCGGCGGTCTTGCTGACCCCGTAATGGATCATCTCGACGGGGATGTTGTAGCCGGATTCCGAGCCGAGGAAGAGCATGCGGCCCCACCCTTTCGCGGCCATGCCGGGCAGATAGGCGCGGGCGATGCGCACGCCGCTCATCACATTCACCTGCCAGTGCCGGTCCCACACCGCATCGTCCGCCGCGAAGAAATCCACCGGCTGGAAGATGCCGAGATTGTTGACCACGATGTCGAAGGCCGGCTCGGCGGCGACCAGCGCGGCCAGACCCTCGGGCGTGGCGAGATCGATGGCGCGCCCGCGCGCGTTCGGCCCCAGCTTCGCCAGGGCGGCCGCCACCTTCGGCTCGGTGCGCCCGTTGATCACCACGCTCGCGCCGGCTTCATCGAGCCCCTTGGCGATGGCGAAGCCGATGCCCTCGGTGGAGCCGGTGACGAGGGCGGTCTTGCCCGAGAGATCGATCTTCATGGGTTGTCCTTTGCGCGCCTGATTGCGGCTGGCGCCTCATCTGGGGAGCTACCCCCGCACCAGCACAGGGCCCATCACAGGGAAATGACCACCTGCACTCCGGCGGCGTGAAAATCGCGCTCGGCGGCGTCCTCGGTGGTGCCTCCCTCGGCAAGCGGCAGCGCGATGGCGCGCGACAGCGGCTTGATGATGACCGCGTCGAAACCGAGCGTCGCCGCATCCAGCGCCGACCAGGCGGCGCAGAAATCATAGGCGAGGCCGACAAACACGCAGCGCCGAACGCCCTTGTCGCGGAGATAGCCGGCGAGGCCCGTCGCGGTGCGGTGATCGTTCTCGAAGAAGGCGGAATAGGAATCCACGCTGCGGTGCCAGCCCTTGCGCAGGACGAGATGGGCGCGGCGCAGCGCGCCATCGTGGATGGCGGGATGAAAGTCGGCGCCGGCCGTGCCCTGCACGCAATGGTCCGGCCACAGGATCTGCGGGCCATACGGCATCGCGATGGTGCTGAACGGCGCCGCTCCCGCATGGTTGCTGGCGAAGGACGTGTGATCGGCGGGATGCCAGTCCTGCGTCACCACCACCAGCGGGAATTGCCCGCTCAGCCTGTTGATGCCCGGCAGGATCTCGTCGCCGCCGGTCACTGCCAGCGCGCCGCCGGGACAGAAATCGTTCTGCGGATCGACCACCACGAGGGCGTCGGCGGGACGGGGTTGGAAAGCCGCCATCGGATCATCTGCTCCTGCATTGATCGCATCAACATACTGAATTGTTGCGACAATCTCTCAGGCCATTCTGACACGCCCGCCCGGTTTCGGCGGCGGGTCTTACTTTCGGTAGATTGACGCACCGTCCTCGCCTGCGCACCCTTGCGGCTGAATTCTAGGCATGCACAGGCAAGAGGCGAAAATGACCAACTCGCTGGATCGCACATTGCGGGAGCGGGCGCTGCGCGTGGTTCCCGGCGGCATGTGGGGGCACATGCACGCCAAGGATCTGCCCGAGGGCTACCCCCAGTTCTTCGCCCGTGCCGAGGGCACAAGGCTGTGGGACGTCGACGGCAACGAATATCTCGACTTCATGTGCAGCTGGGGCCCGATCATCCTCGGCCACCACCACCGGGAAGTCGACGCCGCCGCGCTCGCCCAGCTGCAGAAGGGCGACGCCATGAACGGCCCGGCGCAGGCCATGGTGGAACTCGCCGAGCTCATGGTGGAGCTTATCCCGCATGCCGACTGGGCGCAGTTCGAGAAGAACGGCACGGACGCGACCACCACCGCCGTCACCATCGCCCGGGCCGGCACCGGCAAGCGCAAGATCCTGGTCGCGCAGGGGGCCTATCACGGCGCGGTGCCGTGGTGTTCGCCCTCGCTGGTCGGCGTCACCTCGGAGGATCGCGCGCATATCCTCACCTACACCTATAACGACGTCGACAGCCTGAACGCGGCGGTGGACGCGGCCGGCGGCGACCTGGCGGGCATCATCGTCAGCGCCTTCCGGCATGATTACGGCAAGGACCAGGAACTGCCGACGGTCGCCTTCGCGCAGGCCGCGCGTGCGGCGGCGGATGCGGCCGACGCGGCGCTGATCGTCGACGACGTGCGCGCCGGCTTCCGGCTCGACCTCGGCGGCAGCTGGGAGCGGGTCGGCGTGCGCCCGGACCTTTCCGCCTGGTCGAAATCCATCGCCAACGGCTACGCGCTTTCCGCCGTGACCGGCAATGACCGGTTCCGCGCGGCGACGCAGTCGATCTTCACCACCGGCTCCTTCTGGTGCGGGGCGGTCTCGATGGCGGCGGCGGTGGCGACGCTCACCATCCTGCGCCGCGACAACGCGCTCGCCCACATGGAGGCGATGGGCACCGCGCTGCGCGAGGGGCTTGCCAGGCTGAGCGAAAGCCACGCCATCCCGCTCCGCCAGACCGGCCCGGTGCAGATGCCCATGGTGCTGTTCGAGGACGACGCGGATCTGCGCAAGGGCTTCGCCTTCTGCACGGCGGCGCTCAAGGCCGGCGTCTATTTCCACCCCCAGCACAACATGTTCCTGAGTGCCGCCCATACCGGCGCGGATATCGCCCGGGCGCTGGAGGCGGCCGAGCTCGGCTTGCGCGCCGTGCGCGCGCTCGCCCCCGTCGCCGCCTGACGCTTTCCGCGAAACGCTTTCCGCCGACCCCCTTCCGCCCGTCCGCCCTTCGTCCGGAGACATTGCCCCATGGCCAGACGTTCCCGCCTCGCCCCGTCAAGGTCGTTTGCGACGTCGCTCGCGACGTCCTTTGCCGCGTCCCTGCTCGCCTCGGTCTTCTTCCTGCCGCTCGATGTGCGGAGCGCACCGGCCGCCGACGGGCCGCTCGTGGTGGCGCGGGCGATGGACGTCAATTCGCTCGACCCGGCCCGC
Source organism: Ancylobacter amanitiformis (assembly GCF_030814815.1). GTDB lineage: Bacteria > Pseudomonadota > Alphaproteobacteria > Rhizobiales > Xanthobacteraceae > Ancylobacter > Ancylobacter amanitiformis. The sequence goes on from NZ_JAUSVR010000008.1 coordinate 126,363, forward strand.
GCCTATTGCGATACCTGCCAGATCTACCTGTCGGCGGTCTATGCGACGCTGCTGACGCTGGCGCCCGACAACCAGACCATCATCCCCATGCTCACCAAGAGCTGGGAGGTCAGCCCTGACGTGACCACCTTCACCTTCCACCTCGACCCGGCAGCCACCTTCTCCGATGGCAGCCCGGTGACGGCGCAGGACGTGAAATGGTCACTGGAACGGCTGAAGAACATCAAGGGCGGGCCCGCCTATCTGATGGACAGCCTCAAGTCGATCGAGGCGAAGGACCCGGCGACCGTGGTCATCACCACGCAGACGCCCAATTCGGAATTTCTCGGCATCCTCGCCGCGCCCTATACCGGCATCATCAATGCCAAGCTCGCTTCCGCCAATGGCGCCAACGCCAATGCCGACGCGGCGACCTCCGACGCGTCCGACACCTGGTTCCTCGCCCATTCGGCGGGTGCCGGCCCCTTCGTGCTGGAGAGCTATACCGCCGACGATTCGCTTCGCCTCGCCCGCAACGACACATACTGGGGCAAGAAGGCCGGCGTGCCGGGCGTCGTGCTGAAGCAGACGGCCGATGCGGTGACGCAGGCCCAGATGCTGCAGTCCGGCACCGCCGATATCGCCATGCAGATCGATCCCGACACGGCCAAGACGGTTTCCGCGCCGGACGCCACCTTCACCTCGGTGCCCTCGTTCAATTTCGTCTATGCCGCGATCAGCCCGGCGGCCAAGGGCGCGCCGGTGCCGCTGACCTCTGACGTGCGCCAGGCCATCGCGCTGGCGCTCGACTACAAGGGCGCCATCGACTTCACGGTCGGCGGCGAGGGCAAGGAACAGTCCTCCGCCATTCCCAACGGCTATCCCGGCACGAAGGACCTGCCCGCGCCGGTCACCAATGTGGAGAAGGCGAAAGAACTCCTCGCCAAGGCTGGCCATCCCGACGGCTTCGCGATGGAACTCGAATTCCCGGCCATGAACGTCTACGGCGTCGACCTGTCGCTGCTCGCCCAGAAGGTGCAGCAGGATCTCGGCAAGGTCGGCATCAAGCTGTCGCTGAAGCCGGTGCCCTTCACCGTGTGGATCAGCGACATCAACGATCCCGGCACGCCCTTCGCGCTCGGCTTCTTCGCCCCCGACTATTTCGGCAGCGCCCAGTATGTGCAGTATTTCGGCATGCTGCCCGACATGCCCTGGGCCAACCGCGCCGGCGTCGGCAAAGAGCCCGGCCTCGATGGCAAGGAACAGCTGGCGCTGTACCACAAGGCGCTGGCCGCAACCGATGTTCCGGCGCAGGAGGCGGCCTATCGCGATCTCGCGCTCAAGATGATCGACGACAAGATCATCCTGCCGCTGGTCAGCCCCAACCTCATTCTCGCCTATCGCAACGATGTGAGCGGGGTGCGCTACAGCGCCTGCTGCAACCTGCCGCTCGGCGAGATCGAGAAGAAGTGAGAGGCTGAGAGCCCGCCATGCTGAAGGTCGTCGTGCGGCGATTGCTGGTGATGCCGTTCCTGCTGCTCGGGATCGTCACGGCGACCTTCCTGCTGGCCCAGTTCACCAAGGGCAACCCGCTGGTCTCCATTATCGGCGCGCGCAATCTCGACAATGCCGAGGTCGTGGCCGCCGCCAAGGCGCGCTGGGGCCTCGATCGCTCGGTGCCCGAGCGCTACGCGATCTATGTGTGGAACCTCGCCCATGGCGATCTCGGCACGTCGTTCCGCACGAAGCAGCCGGTGTTGAAGGATCTGGCGCAGCGGCTGCCGGCCACGCTCGAACTGGTCATCTGCGCGATGATCGTCGGTGCCGCCGGCGGCATCGCGCTGGCCATCGTCTCCGCCGAGTTCAAGAACAGCCTGGCCGACCATGTCGCGCGGCTGGTGGCGTTGATGGGCTCCTGCCTGCCGGTGTTCTGGCTCGGGCTGATCGCGCTGTTCCTGTTCTCCGTCCAGACACGACTGCTGCCCGGACCCGGCCGGCTCGACATCCGCGCGGTGGCGCCCCCTGTGACCACCGGCTTCATGCTGGTCGATACGCTGCTGGCCGGCAATGTGGCGGGCTTCATCGATGCCGCCCGCCACCTCGTCCTGCCCTCGCTGGTGCTGGGCTGGTCGGTCATGGGCATCGTGGCGCGCATGGTGCGGGCCTCGATGCTCGACGTGCTGGGGCAGGACTACATCACCATGGCGCGGGCCAAGGGCGCCGGGCGCCTGCGCGTGCTGGTCCACCACGCGCTCGCCAATGCGCTGATCCCGGCGCTGACCATTCTCGGCTTCACCTTCGCCTATCTCATCACCGGCTCGGTGCTGGTGGAGACCATCTTTTCCTGGCCGGGCATCGGCTCCTACGCGGTCGAGGCGGCGCGCAGCCTCGATTATCCCGCGATCACCGGCGTGACCATCATCGGCGGCCTCGGCTTCCTGGTCGCCAACCTGCTCACGGATGTCGCCTATGCCGCGGCCGACCCGCGCATGCGGGAGGCCACGTGATGCTGATGGGGCCGACGACGCATCGGGACGTCCGCCCGCGCCCGCGCCTTGCCGGGGCGATCGGGGGCTTCTTCGCGCGACTCGGCTGGCGGCAGGTGCCGGTGATGTTCGCGGCCGTGGTGCTGGTCGCGCTGGTGCTGGTGGCGCTGACCATTCCGCTGTGGACGCCCTATGACCCGATCGGCCTCGCCGGCCGCCGCCTGCAGCCGCCCAGCGCGGCGCACTGGCTGGGCACCGACGCGCTGGGGCGCGACGTGCTGGTGCGCACGCTGTTCGGGGCGCGCTACTCGCTGCCGATCGCCGCGGTGGTGCTGGTGGTGGCGGTCGGCATCGGGGTCACGCTCGGCGCGCTGGCCGGCTTCCTCGGCGGCATCGTCGACAATGTGCTGATGCGGCTCGCCGACATCACGCTGGCCTTTCCGCCCGTGCTGCTGGCCATGGCGATCGCCGCCTCCCTGGGCCCCGGGCTGGTCAATACCGCGCTCGCCCTCATCATCGTCTGGTGGCCGATCTATGCGCGGCTGATGCGGGCGCAGGTGCTGAACGTGAAGAAACTCGATCATGTCGATGCCGCCATCGTCGGCGGCGTCACGCCGGCGCGCCTGCTCACCCACCACATCATGCCGCTGTGCTGGAGCCCGATCTTCGTCAACATGACGATGGATGTCGGGCAGGTGATCCTGCTGGCCGCCGGCCTCAGCTTCATCGGCCTCGGCGCCCAGCCGCCGACGCCGGAATGGGGCCAGATGATCGCCGAGGGCGCGTCCAATTTCTATTGCTGGTGGATCGCGCTCGGGCCGGGAATGGCAATCTTCCTGGTCTCGCTCTCCTCGAATTTTCTGGGCGACGGCCTGCGCGATGTCGCCGATCCGCGCACGCGCCAGGGAGGTTGACCATGGCTGTGCCGCTGCTCGACATAAAGGGCCTCGCCGTCACCATCCCGACCCGCGGCGGCGAGCGGGCGGCGGTGTCCAATGTCGATTTTTCCGTCGATCGCGGCGAGGTAGTGGGGCTGGTCGGCGAATCCGGCTCCGGCAAGAGCCTGTCCATGCTGGCGGTGATGGGGCTGCTGCCGCGGCAGTTCGGAGTTTCCGGCTCCATCCGCTTCGACGGCGAGGAGATTGCCGGCGCGCCCGAGCGGCGGCTGCGGGCGCTGCGCGGCCGGCGCATCGCCATGGTCTTCCAGGACCCGATGACGGCGCTCAACCCGGTGCAGACCATCGGCGCGCAGATTACCGAGATGATCCGCCTGCACAATGCCGGGATGTCGCGGGCGCAGGTGCGGCAGAAGGCGCTTTCACTGCTTGAAGCGGTGGCCATTCCCGCGCCGGAGCGGCGCTTTGACCAGTATCCGCACGAGTTCTCCGGCGGCATGCGCCAGCGCGTGGTGATCGCCATCGCCATCGCCAACGATCCCGACCTGCTGATCGCCGACGAGCCGACCACCGCGCTGGACGTGACCATCCAGGCGCAGATCATGGAGATTTTCGCCGGGCTGCGGGCCGAGCGCGGCATGGCGATCGTGCTGATCACGCATGATCTCGGCCTTGTCGCAGGCCTCGCCGATCGCATGAGCGTGCTCTATGCCGGACGCATCGCGGAACGCGGACCGGTTGGCCCGCTCTTCGCGGCTCCGCGTCACCCCTACACGGCGAGCCTGCTCGCCGCCGTGCCCTCGATCGACGATGTCAGCGAGCGGCTTCATGCCATTCCCGGCACGCCGCCCTCGCTCAGCGAGCGTCCGCCGGGCTGCGCCTTCGCCCCGCGCTGTGACTTCGCCGTGCCGGCATGCCGGGCGAGCGAGCCGGACCTCACGCGCGTCGGCGGCTCGGTCGTGGCCTGCCACCGAGCCAATGATCCCGCGTTCGCCGCGCGGCTGAAGGAGCCGGCCTGATGGGCGCCGCCGCACGCATCGATGACGTTCCGCTGCTGGCGGTGGAGGACCTGCGGGTCGAGTTCCCGGTGCGGCGCGGCCTCGTCTTTCCGCGCAAGGTCGGCGCCATCGGCGCGGTGGCGGGGGTGTCGCTGGCGGTGCGGCCGGGCGAGACGCTGAGCATTGTCGGTGAATCCGGCTGCGGCAAATCCACGCTCGCCCGTGCCATCATGGGGCTGGTGTCGCCCAGCGCGGGGCGCATCCTGTTTCGCGGCACGGATCTGGTCGGCCTGACGGCGGCGCAGATGCGGCCCTATCGCCGCGACATCCAGCTGGTGTTCCAGAACCCCTATGCGTGCCTCAACCCGCGCATGAGCGCCTATCGCAACATCGCCGAGCCGTTGCGCATGCTGGGCCTGCCGCGGGAGGAGCGCGACCGGCGGGTGGTGCGTGCCATGCAGCAGGTGCAACTGCTGCCCGAGCAGGCCGACCGCTATCCCTTCGCCTTTTCCGGCGGCCAGCGCCAGCGCATCGGCATCGCCCGCGCGCTGGCGGTCGAGCCCGAGCTCATCGTGCTGGACGAGCCGGTCTCGGCGCTCGACGTCTCGGTGCAGGCGGGGGTGCTGAACCTGCTCAAGGACATCCAGCTGCGCACCGGCATCGCCTATATCTTCATCGCCCATAACCTCGCCGTCATCCGCCACATGTCGGACCGCGTGGCGGTGATGTATCTCGGGCGGATCGTCGAGAGCGCGCCGCGCGACCGGCTGTATCGCGCGCCCGCCCATCCCTATACGCAGGCGCTGCTCTCCGCCGCGCCCATCCCCGACCCGGTGCGCGAGCGCGCGCGGCAGCGCCTGGTGCTCACCGGGGACGTTCCCAATCCGGCCGAGCGCCCCTCGGGCTGCGGCTTCCGCACCCGCTGCCCCCGGGCGCAGGCGGTCTGCGCCGAGGTCGATCCGGCCCCCGCCGAGCGCGCGCCGGGCCATCAGGTGTGCTGCCACTTCCCGGGGTGAGCGCGCGGCCCGCCCGGCTGTCGCCGAATGGCCGCCTTCTTGCTTGATGCGGGGGATTGTTCGCTCGATACGGAGGAAGATCATGTCCCATCCGTCGGGATCTGTGTCCCCGTGCGCCGCGCAGGAGCAGGTCGCCCATATACGCGGCGTCGCGCTGGGCACGTTCCAGGCGTCGTCGGCGGTGCTGTACTGGATCGACGACCGCCGCCACATGGTGGTGGCCGATATCGTGGGGCCGGGCCTGCGCCATATCGATCGCTATATCCGCGACATGAAGCCGTTCGACCCGCTCAACATCGAACGTCTGGTCTCGTCGGGCAAGCGCATCGCCACGATGAGCCAGGACCGGCACCTCGCACCGGCCAGCGAGTTCGAGCATTATTGCGGCTACCTGCGCGACAGCGAGGTGAGCGATGTGCTCGACTTCGTGTTCTGGCGCGATGGCGAGCCCTTCGCCGGGCTCGGCATCCTCAAGGCGCCCGGCGATCCCTCGATCACCGAGGAAACGCTGCGGATCGCCTCGTCGCTGCAGCCCTATCTCGAATTCAACCTCGGCAACCATCCGCGCCGCCGCGACCACCGGCGCCAGCAGCAATTGCGCGTGGTCTACGGGCTCACCGGCCGGGAGATCGAGATTGCCGAACTGATCAGCAACGGGCTGACCAACCACGACATTGCCGGCACGCTCGACATCGGCCTCGGCACGGTGAAGACGCATCTTCTGCACGTGTTCCAGAAGCTCGACGTGTCCAACCGCACCATGCTCTCGACACGCCTCGCCGGCATGGGCGACGAGCCCGCATCCGTTTCCTGAAACGGGCCTCAGGCGAAGCGTTTGGCGCCGGCGACGCAGAGCACCACCCCTCCCGTCGCCAGGACCATGGAGCCCGCGACCGGCTCGCCGAGCAGCAGCCCGGCCAGGGCCAGGCCGAAGAAGGGCTGCAGCAATTGCAACTGGCCGACGCCGGCAATGCCGCCCAGCGCGAGGCCGCGATACCAGAAGACGAAGCCGATCAGCATGCTGAACACCGAGACATAGCCCAGCCCGAGCCAGGCCGGCCCGCCAATGCCGCTCCAGGCCATTGGGCGGGTGAGAGCCGCCACGACCGCCATGGCCGGCAGCGCCAGCACCAGCGCCCAGGAGATCACCTGCCAGCCGCCCAGCCGGCGCGACAGCCGGGCGCCCTCGGCATAGCCGAGCCCGCAGAGCAGGATCGCCGCGATCATCAGCAGATCGCCGGCGGGCGAGGCGGCCCCGCCATTGGCCAGCGCGAAGCCGACCACCGAAGCGGCGCCGAGCAGCGAGAACAGCCAGAAGGCCGGCCGCGGCCGCTCCCCCGCCCGCATCACGCCGAACAGCGCGGTGGCCAGCGGCAGCAGGCCGATGAACACCACCGAATGGGCGGATGTTATGTGCTGCAGCGCCAGCGCCGTGAGCAGCGGGAAGCCGACCACCACTCCGAGCGCCACCACCGCGAGCGGAGCGAGATCCGCCCGCGCCGGGCGCGGCTGGCGCAGGGCCAGCAGCAGCGCCGCGCCGAGAAGCGCGGCGATCACCGCGCGGGCCGAGGTGAGGAACAGCGGCGTGAACCCGCCGACCGCCACCCGCGTCGCCGGCAGCGAGCCGCTGAAAATGAGCACGCCAATGAGGCCGCTGCCCCATCCCTCGCTCGTGCGCGGCATGCTCGCCTCCCCCTGTCGCGCTGGGTGCGCCCATTTGCGCTCCGGCGTCACTCTCCGCCCGGCCAATAGCGCGGCATGCATTGCGGCGACAGGCACGCTCCCATACGGTGAGGCCGAACAGTGTGGTGGAGGAGTGCCATACAGTTGGAAGGATCCACGCGCGAGACGGGCGGCGGGGAACATGGAGGTGTTGGAGATGGCGGCAGATGACCGCGCGGCCCGCAGCGAGGCCACCGGCACCGAGGCCACCGGCACCGAGGCCACCGGCACCGAGGCCACCGGCACCGAGGCCACCGGCACCGAGGCCACCGGCACCGAGGCAAGGGGCAATCTGGCGCCGCGCATCATGGCGATGTCCCGCACCGAAGCGGTGATGGCCGAAATCCGCCGCCGGCTGGCGGGTCGCAGCCTCACGGCCGGGGAGAAATTGCCCTCCATTCGGCGGTTCGCGCGCGAGATGCGGGTCTCGCCCTCGACCGTCGTTGAGGCCTATGACCGGCTCGCCGCCGAAGGGCTGATCCGCTCGCGCGCCGGTTCCGGCTTCTTCGTCGCGGGTGGCGTGCCGCCCGTCGCGCTGGCGGATGCCGGGCCTCGGCTCGACCGGGCGATCGATCCGTTATGGGTGTCGCGCCAATCGCTGGATGCGCCGCCGGATATGGTGCGGCCGGGCTGCGGCTGGCTGCCGGCGGACTGGATGCCCGGGCCGGCCATCCGCCGGGCGATCCGCGCGCTCGCCCGCGCCGATGACAGCGTGCTGACGGAATATGGCGGCACGCGGGGCTCCCGCGCGCTGCGCCAGTTGCTGGCACGCCGATGCGCGACCGAGGGCCTCGATGTGGGAACCGACCAGATCCTGCTCACCGCCTCGGGCACGCAGGCGATCGACCTTCTCTGCCGCTTCCTGCTCAATCCCGGCGATACGGTTCTCGTCGACGATCCCTGCTATTTCAATTTCCAGGCGCTGCTTCGTGCCAGCCGCGCGAAGATCGTCAGCGTGCCCTACACCCCCGTGGGACCGGACGTGGCACGCTTCACAGAGGCGCTCGCCACCCACCGCCCGCGCCTCTACATCACCAATTCCGCGCTGCATAACCCGACCGGGGCGACGCTGTCGCCGCAGACCGCCCATCGCCTGCTCACCGCCGCGGCCGCGCATGACCTGACCATCGTGGAAGACGAGATCTTCGCCGATTTCGAGCCGGAACCCTCCCCGCGCCTTGCTGGGCTGGAGGGGCTCAACCGCGTGATCCGCATCGGCAGCTTCTCCAAGACGCTGTCCGCCTCGATACGCTGCGGCTACATCGTCGCCCGGGCGGACTGGATCGAAGGGCTGGTCGACCTGCAGGTGGCGACCAGTTTCGGCGGGCCGAGCCCCGTGGCGGCCGAACTCGTGCTCGGCACGCTCGGCGATGGCAGCTACCGCAAGCATCTCGCCGCGCTGCGCGGCCGGCTGGCACGGCGGCGCCGGGAAATGCTGGGCGCGCTGGAGGGACTGGGCTTCAACGCCTGGACCCTGCCGCGCGGCGGGTTCTACCTCTGGTGCCATCTGCCGGAGCGGCGGGATGCGGCTGAACTGGCACGCGCCGCGCTGGCCGAGCGGGTCGTGCTCGCCCCGGGCAACGCGTTCAGCGTCACGCAGTCGGCCGGCGATCTCATGCGCTTCAACGTGGCGCAGATGAACCCGGACGTTCTGCGCGTCCTCGGCCGGGCGCTGCGCTGACGGCGATCGAGGTCGCTCCCGGCGCGCCGCCCGACAGCGCCCGTTGTCGCCCGTCGCCGTTCAGGCGGCAGTCACGCGCCAGATGCAATCGCCGACATCGTCGACCACGAGGAGGCCGCCGCGCCTGTCGACCAGAACGCCGACCGGACGGCCCAGCGCCTTGCCGTTGACCAGGAAGCCGCCGAGAATTTCCTCCGGCGCGCCAGCCGGCTTGCCCTCCGCGAAGGGGATGAAGATCACGCGGTAGCCGGCCGGTGGGTTGCGGTTCCACGAGCCGTGCTGGCCGATGAACACGCCATCGCGGAAGCGGGCGCCGAAGCGGCCGTCGTCGACGAAGGTGAGACCGAGCGAGGCGGTATGGCAGCCGAGCGCGTAGTCGGGCTTGAGCGCCTTGGCGACGAGGTCGGGACGCTGCGGGCTCACCCGCGTGTCGACCACGCCCCAGTAGGAATAGGGCCAACCATAGAAGGCGCCGTCCTTCACCGAGGTCATGTAGTCGGGCACGAGGTCGTCGCCGATCTCGTCGCGCTCGTTGACGCTGGTCCAGAGTTCGCCCGTCACCGGGTTCCAGTCCATGCCGACCGGGTTGCGCAGGCCGCCGGCGAACACGCGCACCGCGCCGCTGGCAATGTCCACTTCGAGAATGGCGGCGCGGTTCTCCTCCTCCGCCATGCCGAATTCGGCGACGTTGGAGTTGGAGCCGACGCCGACATAGAGCTTGGTACCGGCCTTGTTGGCCACCAGGCTCTTGGTCCAGTGGTGGTTGCGCCCGGCCGGCAGGTCGCAGATCTTGACCGGCGCGGCCGTGATGCGGGTCGCGCCCGCCACATAGGGAAAGCGCACCACCGAATCGGCATTGGCGACATAGAGCTGGTCGCCGATCAGCGCCATGCCGAAGGGCGAGAACAGGTTCTCGATGAAGGGCGTCTTGATCTCCGCCACGCCGTCGCCGTCCGCGTCGCGCAGCAGGGTGATGCGGTTGGCGCTGGCAACGCCCGCGCCGGCACGCGCCATGACCCAGCCCATGACCCACCAGCGCAGGCTGAACACGCCGGGCGGGGAAGGCGGGGCGGCGGTCTCCGCGACGAGGATGTCGCCATTCGGCAGTTCGTATACCCAGCGCGGATGGGCAAGGTTGTCGGTGAAGGCTCCGACCTTGAAGCCAGCCGCGGGCCGGGGCTTCTGGCCCGCGGACCAGCCGACGGCGGCGGCGACCTTCATGATGGGGATCAGCGTCGGCTTGGGCGTCGGCAGGTTCGGAACATCGCCATAGCCGGCCTCTTCCGCGAGGGCGGGTGTCTTGCGCAGATCGGCGAGAAAATGGGCCGCGCCGGTGACGCAGGCGCCCAGAAAACCGGCGATCTTGACATAGTTGGCCATGGCCGGCTCCTGCTGCGAATGACACGCCATCTGACTCGGATGCCTGGGCCCGCGCAAGCCTTCCCGAGACAACATTCCCGAGAAAACACTCCCCTGCCGGAGAGTTGTAGCCGGCTACGCGTCGCTCGTGCCGCTCGTGCCGACATTCGCGGCGAAGGTCTCCGCGATGGCGAGGATCGCGGCGTGCACGGGGCCCGAGGTGATGGTGGGGATGACCGAGGCATCAACGATGTGCAGCCCCTCGAAACCGTTGAGCTTCAGATTGGCATCCACCACCGCGTCGGCATCCGCCCCCATGCGGCAGGTGCCGACGGGGTGGTGATGGGTGATGACCGCGCGGGCGAGGAAGGCATCGATCGCCTCCTCGCCGCGCACGTCGATGCCCGGATAGATCTCCTCCGCCCGCCACTCGTCCAGCGCGCTGGCATGGCCGATCTCCCGCGCCAGTTCGAGCGCGCGCCGCGCCAGCCGACGGTCATGCCCGGTCTGGAGATAGGCGGGATCGATGAGCGGGGGCGCGGCGAGATCCGGGCCGGTGACGGTGAGGCGCCCGCGCGAGGTGGGGTGGGTGACGCCGGACAGCAGTGTGTAGGCCGAGCCATAGGCCGGCGCGGCGAAGCATTCCGACACGGTCGGCGCCGCCACGCAGCCCAGCACCACGTCCGGCGCGCCATCCGCGCGGGTGGGGTCGTCGGCGTTGAGATACATGAGCGATTCGGAGTGCTGCAACTGCGAGGGGGGCACCGGGCGGCGGGCGCGATAGACATTGCCGGCGGTGAGCAGATGGTCGTGCAGGTTGCCGCCGACGTCCTTGCGGTCGGCGCGGCAGGCAATGCCGGCCGCCTTCAGCTCCGCCGCCGGGCCGATGCCGGAGCGCATCAGCAGCAGCGGCGAGGCGATGGCGCCGGTGCTGAGCAGCAGGCGTTCGGCATGGATCGCCTGCGTTTCGCCGCCGATCTCCACGAGCGCTCCGGTGATCCGGGTGCCCTCGATGATGAGCCGGTGCACGCGCGCGCCGGTGATGAGCGTCAGGTTTGGCCGACCCCGCGCGGGCGTCAGATAGGCGTCGGCCGCGCTCACGCGGCGGCCCTCGCGGATGGTGAGGGAATTGGGCGCCACGCCATTGAGCGGGCCTCCATTGTGCTCGCCGAGGAATGGCACGCCGCGCGCGAGGCCGGCGGCCATGTAGGCCGTCACGACCGGGCTGAGTTCCTTGCCCGGGAGATAGACGGTGAGCGGACCATCGGCGCCGTGCTGGGCGCTCGCGCCCTTCGAGAAGCGCTCGCTGCGGCGAAAGCCCGGCAGCAGGCCGGCATGGGACCAGCGGGCATCACCCGTGGCGGCGGCCCAGGGCGCGAAATCATCCGCATGGCCGCGCACATGCGCCATGGCGTGCAGGCAGCTCGACCCGCCGACGATGCGCCCGCGCGGCCAGGGATGGATGCGCCCGGCCGTGCCCGGCTGCGGCACGGTGCGATAGGCCCAGTCATAGGGCCGATCCTGCAATACCGGCCATTTCAGTGGATCGGCGATGTCGGGATCGGAAGGGTGCTCGCCCGCCTCGATCAGCCCGACCTTGAGATCGGGATCCTCCGAGAGGCGCGCCGCGAGAACGCAGCCCGCCGAACCGGCGCCGATGACCAGCACATCGAAGGATTTCATCGCAGTCTCTCCACGGATATCAGGCAAGGAGGGGGCGTTTCCGCGCGGCGGAGCGCCGGCGGAGCATCGCGAGATGGAACGTCAAGGCGCAGGTGCCGCTTCTGGAGCCATCCCGCGCAATCCCGGTTCAGCGGAATGGCGCCAGATGGTTTTCTCGACGCGTTTCGTCACGCGAGCGGGCATCCATGTCGCTCGAAAGCGCTCTACGGGGAGCCGCCGGGCGCCAGCCGGCCCATGATCTTCTGCTGCAGCGTGGCGAGGTGCTGCCACATGGCCCGCTCGGCCGCCTCCGGGTCGCGCGAGGCGATCGCGTCGGCGATCTGCTGGTGCTCGCAATCGCGCAGCCGCACGCGCTCGGGCACCAGCGTGGCGTCGCTGTCGGTGTAGCGCAGCCGCCCGTCGCTCGCGACCCGGTGCAGCAGCACATAAAGCTCGGAGGCGAGAGCATTGCGCGCGCCGGCGGCGATGGCCTTGTGGAAGATCATGTCGGCGGCGATCGGGTCGGCATCCGGCGCCGTGGTGGCCGCGCGCACGATGCGGTCGATCTCGACCGGGCTGGCCCGGAGCGCGGCCAACCGCGCCAGCGAGGGCTCCAGCATCAGCCGCAGTTCCATCACCTCCAGCGGGTTGGTCGAGTTGATGAGGTTGCGGCTGCTGTCGATGCCAGGCGTGGTCGAGGCGCGCCGGCCCGCGCGCGCCGGCTCCAGTTCGCCGCGCGCGCGCAGCACGCCGAGCGCGCGGCGCAGCGTGTGGCGCTTCACGTTCAGTTCCTCGGCCACCGTCCGCTCCGGCGGCATGCTGCCGCTGCGGGCCAGGATGGCGCGAATCGAATCGACCAGTTCCTCAATGCCCGCCGGTTCCCGAGCGCCGGTTTCGGCGGCGGCGCCGCGGCTCTGGGGCTCGGGTGTCCGGCGCGGCTTGCGCCCGGTCTTGTCCGCTATCGCGTCCATCGAGGTCATGTCCATTCTCGTGTGGGAGCCGCCGGCCGCTGCGATTCTGTCGGATCGGGCAGCGTGGATCGGCCCCGCCGCGAAATGTACGGGCGGGATCGCCCATTTACAATATTGGTTGCCGGCTGGTCGAGGCCGCGCGGCACTCTTTGGTTGCCGATACACCCCGGGCGTTGTGGATGGCGCTCCGTCTCGTCGCCGGCGCAAAGGCCCCACGCGACGGCGCGCCCGCGGCAAAAGCGAAGCGGCCAGCGCCCTGCGCGGGTTGAGGTTCGCGGTGCCAAGCCTGTTGCTCTCAGCAGCGGGTGGTGCCAATCTCGAACCATTGTCGGCATTTCGGTCGTGTTTTGGTTGGAAATGCCAGCCGCGCCACCGGAGGACCGGCAGTCCCGACAACCATCCAGAGCAAAGCCATGCGTTACGCGCCCAGCGACCTGCCGGTCTTCACCCTCACCACCGGCCCTGTCGACGCCTATCCCGCCGTGCTGCGCGGCCTCGCCGCCACGGTTCTCTACGACTATGATCCGGCCTTCCAGGCGACCTACCAGCGCGTCACCGAGAAGCTCGCCGGCATGGTGAAGAGCGAGACCATGCCGGTCCTGCTGCAGGGCGAGCCGGTGCTCGGGCTGGAGGCGGCGGCGGTGTCGCTGATCGGGCGCGACGACGTGGTGCTGAACCTCGTCTCCGGCGTCTATTCCAAGGGCTTCGCGCCCTGGGCGGCGCGCTCGGGCGCCGAGATCGTCGAACTCGCCGTGCCGTATAACGAGGTGATCGATCCCGCCGCGGTCGCCCGCGCGCTGGCCGCGCGCCCGGATGTGACCGTGGTCGCTCTCTGCCACCATGACACGCCCTCGGGCACCATCAACCCGGTCGCCGAGATCGGGGCGGTGGTCAAGGCGCATGGCGCGCTGTTCCTGGTCGATGCGGTGTCGTCCTTCGGCGGCATGAAGGTCGATGCCGAATCGGCCGCCATCGATCTTCTCGTCACCGGCCCCAACAAGTGCCTGGGCTGCCCGCCCGGCCTGACCATCCTCGGCGTGTCCAACCGCGCCTGGGCGAAGATGAAGGCCAATCCGCAGGCGCCGCGCGCGTCCATCCTGTCGATTCTCGACTGGGAAGACGCCTGGCGCGCCGACCAGCCGTTCCCCTTCACCCCCTCGGTCGCCGAGATCAACGGGCTGGAAGCCGCCATCGACCTCTATCTCGCGGAAGGAGCGGAGAAGGTCTGGGCCCGGCACGCGCTCACCGCGCGCGCCTGCCGCGCCGGGTTGAAGGCGATGGGGCTTGCCATCTGGCCGGCTGATGAGAGCTTCGCCTCGCCCACCGCCACCGCCGTGCGCACGCCGGATGGCATCGACGAGGCCGAATTGCGGGCGCAGGTGCGGGCCCGCTACGGCGTCGTGCTGTCCTCCGGCCGCGGCGAGACGCTCGGCCGGCTCACCCGCATCGGCCATATGGGCCCGACCGCGCAGCCGCTCTATGCCGTGGTGGCGCTCACCGCGCTCGGCGGGGCGCTGGGCGCGCTCGGCCACGGTGTCGATGTCGGCGCCGGCGCCGCCGCCGCGCTGGCCGTGATCGACGCGGGCTGAGGGGCCCAGGCGGGGCGGGCTCATCGCGCGCCCCGTACGTAATGGGTGCCGAGCGCCGGCGGCAGGCTGGCACGGCGGCCGAACAGCACCAGCACTGCGAGCACGGCGGCGAAGGGCAGCATCTGGATCACGTCGGTCGGGATGCTCACCCCGGCCACCTGCAGCGCGGTGGTGGCGGAAAGACAGGCGCCGAACAATAGCGCGCCGGCCAGCACGAAGAGCGGGCGCCCGCGCGCCTGCATGGCCAGCACGATGCCGATGAAGCCCGCGCCATTGGTCATGAACGGCACGAAGATGCCCGCGCCGACCTGCGACATGAAGGCGCCGCCAATGCCGGCGAGGAAGCCCGTGGTGAGCACGGCGAGGGTGCGCACGCGGCCGACATCGACGCCGGCCGCATCCAGCGCCGCCGGCTTGTCGCCCGCCGCCTGCAACGCGAGGCCCGCCTGGGTGTAGCGGAACACATAGGCCGTCACCGCCACCGCGAGCATGGCGAGATAGACGATGGGCGGGCGGTCGAACAGCGCCGGGCCGAGCACGGGAAGGCTCGACAGGCCGGGAATGGCCAGTGTCGCCACCGCCGGCAGGCGCGGATAGCTCTGCGCGAACTGGAAATGGTGCAGAAGCGCGGTCAGTCCCTCGGCGCCGAGAGTCAGGGCGATGCCGATCACGATCTGGCTGAGGCCGAGGCGGATGCAGAACAGCGCCATGGGCGCGGCCACCAGCATGCCGCCAATGCCGCCGCCGAGGAAGCCGAGCCAGATCGAGCCGGTATCGTAGGCGACGAGGA
Organism: Ancylobacter amanitiformis; assembly: GCF_030814815.1. Lineage (GTDB taxonomy): Bacteria > Pseudomonadota > Alphaproteobacteria > Rhizobiales > Xanthobacteraceae > Ancylobacter > Ancylobacter amanitiformis. The sequence continues at coordinate 141,512 of NZ_JAUSVR010000008.1, forward strand.
AGCCGAGATAGGCGCCGAACAGCATCATGCCTTCGATGCCGATATTCAGCACGCCGGCCTTTTCCGAAATCTGTTCGCCGAGACCGGCGAGCATGAGCGGCAGGCCGGCGGTCAGCGCGCCGAGCACGAGCGAGGTGAGGAAGGCGTCGGTGAACAGGGCGGTCATCGCGTCTCCCCCTCTACTTGCCGGCCGCGCGGCGGCGCTGGTCGAGATATTCGGTGATGCCGAGCATGATCAGCAGGATCGCCACGACCACGAGAGTGAAGAAATTCGGCACGCCGGTGCGCCGCGCCGCGCTCTCGCCGCCAATCGACAGCACCGAGAACAGGAACACGAAGGCGATGGAGGCGAAGCCGTTGAAGCGCGCCAGGAACACCAGCGGCACCACGGTGAGGCTGTAGGCCGGGTTCCAGTCCGCCCGCACATTGCCCTGCACGCCCATGATCTCCACCGCGCCGGCCAGCCCCGCCAGCGCCGCCGAGATGGCGAAGGTCGCCACCGTGAGCGCGGGCACCGACAGGCCGGCATGGATGGCCGCGCGTGGATTCGCCCCCACGATGCGCAGCTTCAGGCCGAAGGCGGTGCGGGTCATGACGAGGTGCACGACGATGATGGCGACGAGGCCGATGATCAGTCCGCTGGAAATCGTGGTGTCGAACAGGCGCGGCAGCCGGTCGGCGACGATCAGCGTGCGGGTCTGCGGCACCGTGGTGGCGGGGTCGCGGAAGAACAGCTTCACCAGCACATTGGCGAGCGAGACGCCGAGAAAGGTCATCATCAGCGTGGTGATGATCTCGTTGACGCCCTGATAGGCCTTGAGCAGCGCCGGCAGCACCGACCACGCGGCGCCCACCATCGCGCCGACCAGGAGGCCGATGAGCAGCACCAGCCAGACCGGCATATGGGGCGCCAGCAGCGGCCCCAGCGCGGCGACGATCACCGCGCTGAGCAGGAACTGGCCGTCGCCGCCCAGGTTCCAGATACCCGCCCGAAAGGCGACGATGAGCCCCGCCGCGATGAGCAGAAGCGGGCCCATGCGGGTCAGCGTGGCCTGCAGGCCATAGGGGTTGAGCAGGCCGCGATCGACCACATAGCCGTAATAGGCGAACGGGTTGACGCCGAGCGCCAGCAGCACGAGGCCGGACAGCAGCACCGCGCCGAGCACCGGGCCGAGCGCCAGGGCGAGAAGGCGCGCGCGGTCGCGCCAGACGCCGCTGCGCGGGGCGGGGAGGGCATCGCTGCCGATCTGTGTGGTGTCGCTCATGGCGTTGCGCCGCTCATCAGTTCGCCGACCCGGCTGCGGGCGGCGGCATCATTGCCAACCATGCCGACCACTTGCCCGCGCGACATCACGGCGATGCGGTCGGAGAGTTCGAGAACTTCCTCGAGGTCGGTGGAAATCAGGATTACCGCCAGCCCGGCATCGGCCGCTTCGCGGATGCGCTGGCGGGTGGCGCGGATGTTCTGCACGTCGAGCCCATAGGTCGGCTTGGCGAAGATCACCGCCCGCGCCTTGCCGGAAAGCTCGCGCGCCAGCAGCGCCTTCTGGATGTTGCCGCCGGACAGTTTGCCGATGGCGGTCTCGATGCCCGGGGTGCGCACGTCGAACTCGCTCACCATGCGCCGGGCATGGGTGGCGATGGTCTCGGGCTGGTCGATGCCGTGGCGCCAGAACGGGGCCTCGCCCACCTGCTTGAGCAGGAGGTTGAGCGAGATCGGGAAGGTGCCGACCGTGCCCTCGCCGAGCCGGTCGTCGGTGACGTAGCGCAGGCCGAGCCGGCGTCGGCCGCCGACATCGAGCCGCTCGATCGGCTGGCCGCCGAGGCGGATACGGCCGGCCGCCAGCCGACGCTGGCCCGCCACGGCCTCGGCGAACTGCTTCTGGCCATTGCCGTCAATGCCGGCAATGCCGACAATCTCGCCGGGCGAAACCTCAAGGTCGATGCCGGCGAGCGGCACCGAATCATCGTCGACGGCGAGCCCCTCGATCTGCAGCAAAGGCTGGGTGGACGGGGCGCGGCGCGGGTGCGACGCGGTGGCCTGCGCGGCGGCATCCGCGCCGAACATCAGCCGGATGATCTCGGCGGTCGCGGCGGCGGGGCCGAGCGCGGCGAGCCGCTCGGGGGAAATCTCGTCCACCCGCCGGCCGAGCCGCAGCACGGTGATGCGATGGCCGAAGGCGAGCGCCTCGTTCAGCTTGTGGGTGATGAAGACCACCGCGATGCCGAGCTTGACCAGCCGGCCCATCAGCGCGCCGAGATCCTCCGCGCCCTTGGGCGTGAGCATGGCGGTCGCCTCGTCGAGGATCAGCACGCGCGAGCCGCGCATCAGCGCGCGCACGATTTCCACCTGCTGCTGTTCGCCCAGCGAGAGGGCGCCGACCTTGGCGTGGGGATCGATGGTGACGCCGATATCGGCGCAGACCGCGGCCATCCGGCGCGCGAGGCCCTCGCGGTCGGGGCGCGACCACCAGCGGCCGCCGAGCGCCATGTTGTCGACGACGCTGAGCGAGGGCACCAGCATGGAATGCTGGAACACGGTGCCGATGCCGAGTTCCAGCGCGCGGGCGGGCGAGGAGATGCGCACCTCGTGGCCATCGATCAGCACGCCGCCCTCGTCCGGCAGCTGCAGGCCCGAGAGCATGCCGACCAGCGTCGACTTGCCGGCGCCGTTCTCGCCGAGCAGCACGTGCACCTCGCCGGGCCACAGGTCGAAGGAGACGCGGTCATTGGCCACGACGCCGGGAAAGCGCTTGGTGACATGGTCGAGCGTGACGATCGGCCGGGCCGCGCCATGCGAGGAGGCCGGGCCGGGCGAAGGCGCCGGGCCGTGCGAAAGAGCCTTGCCATTCGCGTTGGCCGTGGCCGCGTGAGCGTTGAGGGTCTGGGTCATGATCCGAACAATGCCCGGCTCCGCCTGCCGCCGGCGTGAAAACCCGGGCGTGCGGCAAGCGGGGGCCCGTGGATGACGGGCGTTACGACAAGGATGGGCGATGGGTCTCGTGGCGTTCCGGCGCGGCGGGGAGCCCCCGCGCCGGAACGGGACATCACGGCGTGGTCGGCAGCGCGGTGACCATCTTGTGCACGGTGTCGGCATCGTAATGCGCGCTCACCTTGATCTTGCCGTCGATGATGTCCTTCTTGATCGCCTCGATCTGCGTCCAGACATCGGCCGGGATATGGCTGGTCTTGAGCAGCGTGACCGAGCCGTCCTTGAGGTTGATGTCGTAGTTGCGCGAGCCGTATTTGTCGGCCTTCAGGTCGGCGATCATCGCGGCGTAGACGGGGGTGAGGTTCCACACCACGGAGGAGAGCAGGTTGCCCTTGTCGATGGCGGTCTTGTCGCCGATCACGTCGATGAAATAGACCTTGCCGCCATTGGTCGCCTTGTTGGTCTCCACCGCCTGCAGCATGCCGAAGCTGGAGCCGTTGCCCTGGCCGAAGATGACGTCGGCGCCGGCCGCGATCAGCGCCTCGGTGACGCGCTTGCCGCCGGCGGCGTCCGAATAGGCCGCCGGTCCGATCACCGCGTAGCGCACGTTGATGCCCGGCTTCTCGGCCTTGGCGCCTTCCGCGAAGGCGGCGGACTGCGAATTCCACGACGGCGGCTCGCCCGACACCACGATGCCGACCGTGCCGGTCTCGCTGGTCTTGGCGGCGAGACGGCCGGCGAGATAGGCGCCCTCATGGCCGCTGGCGGTGTAGTCGGCCACCGCGCCGGGCTTCCTGGCGTCCGGACGGTCGACGATGGCGACCGGCACCTTCAACTCCTCGCCGATTTCCGGCGCGGAGGTGTTGTAGCCGCTGGCATGGGCGATCAGCAGCCCGGCGCCGTCCTGCGCCATTTCACGCAGGGTGGGGCGCACGTCGCCATAGCCGAGATTGTCGGCCACCAGCACCTCGACGCCAGCCGCCTTGCCGGCGGCCTTGGCGGCATCGACGCCCTGCTGGTTCCAGCCATAATCCGTGCCGGGCTCGGGCGTCAGTATGGCGATCGACTTGATATCCGCCGCATGCGCGATCGACACCGAGCCGAGCAGCGCCAGCGCGAAGCTGTGCAGGATGATCTTTCTCATGGAAGGTTCCTTTATTGGCTGCATGGAATTTATGTTCCATGGTTGAGAGAATTATTCTATCAGAAAGCGACGAAAACTCGGAGTTTTGGCGGATGCTGAAGTTTGTTATTGCAGTTATTCTTATTTTGTTGCCTTCGATGGCGCTCCCCGCGCAGGCGGAGGAGGTCCTCGTGGTCGAGCGGGGCGTCGAGGGGCTGGCCGCCGTCCCTTTCCGCATCGCCAACGATACCGATCGCCCGGTCGTCTGCTCTGCTGCGATCGCGCATTGGTACTCGGCGCAGATCGGCACCGCCGCGCCGCACGGGCGGCTGGACGCCTCGCTCTGGTCGAAGCCGGCGAGCGGCGAGGTGTTCCTGCTCAACGCCACGCAGGATCGCATGCCGGTGCAGCGCCTGTGGTGCGGCTATCTCGGCGAGGACGTTTCGACGCGCAGCGAGATCGCGCTGGCGCGCCGCGCCGGAGCGCCCGAGCCGGCCATCGACCTTGTATGCGGCCGCGCTGGCGGGACGGCAGCGCTCGCCTGCCGGCCGGGCGCGCAATGACTGGTCGGGTGCTGGTCCGGCGCTCATCATGCCGACGTCTCCCGCGAAGGCGCTCGCCGTGACCCGGCGTCCGTCGTCTTTCAACCAAAAAAGCCAGAACCACCGGTTTTGGTCAAGCGAATCGGCGGCGGAAATGGTCAACCGATTTTGGTTGCGAAGGCCGAGTCTGGTTTGCGTGCACAAGTTTTATGCAGCACAATGGCATTGTTCTGGGGTGAACTCTTATAATTTTCGCCATTATCGGGTGTGTGCAGCGCAATATTGTTCTGTATCGTGGCAGAGTGAATGAATATTGGGCGGTCAAATGCCGCTCGGGAGGGGCTTGACCATTTCGGTGGTTCAATGGTTGGATTGCCGCCACCCGGAACCGACACGGGGCGCTTGCCGATGATCCATCGTCGGCGTGCCGTCCCGCCGAAAGGCCCGACGACATCATCAGAACGCGTTTGGGAAACGGGTCCTTCAGAGGAGAGCGGACGATGAACGCGCAGACGCCGAAGCGGGAACTTCCCGTAGGCCACAAGCTCAAGACCGGTGATGAATTCAAGAAGTCGCTCGACGACGGTCGCGCGCTGTGGGTCGGCGGCAAGCGCATTGCCAAGGTGTTCGACGATCCGGCGCTGTCGGCCGGTGTCGATCTCATCGCCTCGATGTTCGACGACCAGTTCAAGCCGGAATTCGCGGACGCCACCACCTATATCGACGATAGCGGCGCGGTGGCGAGCCGCGCGTGGCAGGTGCCGCGCACGCAGGCGGACCTCGCCGACCGTCGCAAGATGATCGAGTATACCAGCCTCAAGACCGCCGGCACGTTCGGCCGCCCGCCGGATCTGGCGCCCGCCATCGCGGTCGGCCTGCTCGCCTATCTCCCGACCTTCCAGGCGAAGAAGTCGCTGATCGAGGGTTGTTCGCCCGATTTCGGCGAGAATATCGAGCGCTATGTCGCCTATGGCCGCGACAACAACCTCACCGCGTCCGAGAGCCTGACCGGCCCGCAGAACGACCGCTCGTCGCCAAAGGGCGCGGAAGCCTCGCTGCTGAAGGTGAAGAGCGTCGAGGCCGGCGGCATCCGCGTCTCCGGCGCCAAGACGGTGGGCTCGATCTCGGCGCAGGCCAACGAGATTTTCTTCACCAATCTCGGCGGCATCCGCGACACGCCGGCGGAAGCCTGCATCTGGGCCTCCGTGCCGATCAACTCCGAGGGCATCAAGCTGATCTCGCGCGAGATGGTGTCCCATCCCGGCGCCGATCCGTTCGATCATCCGGTCGCCCGCCTGGGCGAGGAAGCCGACCAGCTGATCATCTTCGACAATGTCTTCGTGCCGAAGGACCGCATCTTCAATCTCGGCGACCCGACCGCCATGTCCTATTACGGGCCGGTCTGCGTGTTCGCGCACTGGCACGTGCTGACCCGCCTCGCGGTGAAGGCGGAGCTGTTCGTCGGCGCCGGCCAGCTGGTGCTGGACGTGCTCGGCACCGCGCATATCCCGGCCGTGCAGGGCATGCTGGGCGAGATCATCCAGTACGCCCAGACGCTGCGGGCTTTCATCACCGCCGCCGAAGCGCTGGCCAAGCCCACCGAGGGCGAGGTGATGGCCCCCGATGTCGGCATGCTGACCGCCGGCCGGCTCTACTCGATCGAGGAATATCCGCGCATCATCCACATCCTGCAGGAATTGTGCGGCCAGGGCCTCGTCATGCGCTTCGGCAAGGCGGCGTTCGACAACCCGGAAATCGGCCACCACCTCGACGAGTTGCTGCCCGGCAAGGGCGTCAGCGCGGCGGTCAAGGAGCAGCTGATGAACTTCGTGTGGGACATGACCTCCTCGTCCCTCGCGGGGCGCGTGGCGCTGTTCGAGAACGTCAATGCCAGCCCCGCGCCGCGCCTGCGCGAGCGTCTCTACAACGAGGTGAAGCGCGATCGCTTCACCCAGCAGGTGAAGACCCTCGCGGGCATGCCCTGATCCGCGGGCCCTCGCCGGGCCGCCACCCCCCGGGCGGTCCGGCCCCCCCCTTTCGCCGACGCCGGCTCCCGCCGACGCATGACCGGAGGCTCGACGTGGCCAACCACGTAGCCGACAGCAAGACCTCAGCCACGACCGCGCCCTCCGCCGCGCCGGGCGCAACCGATATGGGCGCGGCCGATCTGGTGGAGGCCTTCTACGCGGCCTATAACGGCCACGATGCCGCCGCCGCCGCGGCGCTCTATGCCGGGGATGGCTGGCATGAGGAAGCGCATGACGGCACGCGTCGCCAGGGGCGCGAGGCGCTGCAGACGGGGCTCGATCGTTTCTTCGGCTTCGTCACGCAGGCGCATTGGCAGCCGCGCGAGCGCATCGACGCCGGCGCCCATGTCGCCGTCGTGTACACGCTCACCGGCACGCTCGGCGTCGATATCAAGGGCTTGCCGACCCGCGGCCGGCCGATCACGCTGAAGGGCGTGCACCTGTTCGACCTCGCCGACGGGGTCCTTCGCGGCACGCGGGACTATTGGGACCCCGCCGCGTTCCAGCGGCAGATCGCGGAGATGACGGCATGAGCCCGCCGGAGGATGCGCCCCGTCATGGGGGCTTCGCCGACTATGAATCCTACGACGCCACCGGCCTCGCGCATCTGGTGCGCACCGGCGAGGTGAGCGCGGGCGACTTGCTGGATGCGGCGATCGCGCGCATCGAGGCGCATGAGCCGCAGCTGCACGCGCTGGTCCATCGCTTCGAGGAGAAGGGGCGTCAGGCGATCGAGGACGGCCTGCCCGCCGGGCCGTTCACCGGCGTGCCGTTCCTTCTCAAGAATACCGGCTTCGAGATGGCCGGCACCATCCTCTCCACCGGTTCGCGGCTGTTCAGGGATGTGGTGTCGGTGCGCGACAGCACGCTGGTCGCCCGCTACAAGGCGGCCGGCCTCGTCATCATCGCCAAGACCAACACACCGGAATTCGCCCTGAGCTTCACCACCGAGCCGGAAGCGTTCGGGCCCTCGCGCAACCCGTGGGATACGCGGCTCAGCCCCGGCGGCTCCTCGGGCGGGTCCACCGCCGCCGTCGCCGCCGGCTATGTGCCGATGGCGAACACCTCCGATGGCGCCGGCTCCACCCGTTTGCCGGCATCGCATTGTGGGTTGTTCGGCTTCAAGCCGAGCCGCATGGTCAATCCGCTCGGCCCCGTCGCGGTGGAGGCCATTGCCGGCATGTCGACCCCGCATGCGGCGAGCTGGACCGTGCGCGACAATGCCGCGCTGCTGGACGCGAGCGGCGGGCCCGATATCGGCGATCCCTATCTCGCGCCTATCGGCACGGAGAGCTACCTCTCGCAGGTGGCGCGCGAGCCGCGCCCTCTGCGCATCGGCTTCACCCCCGTCTCGCCGCTCGGCACGCCGGTCGATCCCGACTGCGTGCGCGTGGCGCAGGAGGCAGCGACACTGTGCGAGGAACTCGGCCATACCGTCGAGATCTGCGATGCCGGCTATGATGCCCATGCGCTGAAAGCCGCGTGGCGCATCATCGTCGGCGCCAATGTCGCGCCGGCCGTGGCGATGCGCGGGCAGGCACTGGGCCTTGCCGATCCGCTCCGCTATCTCGAAGGCGTGAATGCCGAATGGGTGGAGGAAGCGCGCGGCCTGCCGGCCACCGCCTATGTCGGCGCGGTGAACGTGCTGCACCAGACCGCACGCGCGCTCGGCCGCTTCTTCCAGAGCTATGACGTGCTGCTGTCGCCGACCGCCGGCGAATTGCCGCCCCCGCTCGGCACGCTGGCCAGCGCGGGCAAGAGCCTTGACCTGTTCTATGACGCGTTCTGGACGCATGCGCCGTTCACCTGCGTGTTCAATGCCTCCGGCTGCCCGGCCATGAGCGTGCCGCTCGGCACCTCTGCCACTGGGGATTCCTCGGCCCCGCTGCCGGTGGGCGCGCATTTCGGCGCCGGGTTCGGCAAGGACGGGCTGCTGTTCCAGCTGGCCGGCCAACTGGAAAGGGCGCGGCCCTGGTTCGGGCGCCGCCCGTCCCTCGTCCGTCGCGGAGATCACGGATGAGCAACACGGCATCGTTTTCCGAAGGCGCCGGCCCGGCCGATCTATCCGCCCGCGAGACGGCGGCGCTTGTGGCTGCCGGCACATTGAGCGCCGAGGCGGTGAGTGCCGCCTTCATGGAGCGTATCGCCCTTCGCGAGCCGGATGTGCAGGCCTTCGCCCATTTCGACCGCGACCGGGTGCTCGCAGAGGCGCGCACCAATCGCGGGGGCGAGCTGGCCGGCGTCACCTTCGGCGTCAAGGACGTGATCGACACCGCCGACATGCCGACCGGCTATGGCTCGGCGGCCTATGAGGGCAGCCGGCCGCCGTGGGATGCGCCGATCGTCGCGCTGACCAGGCGGTTCGGCGGGGTGGTGATGGGCAAGACCGTCTCGACCGAATTCGCCATGTCGAGCCCGGGCAAGACCCGCAACCCGCACAATCCCGCCCACACGCCGGGCGGATCCTCCTCGGGCTCCTGCGCGGCGGTGGCGGCGGGCATGGTGCAGGTCGCCTTCGGGACGCAGACCGCCGGCTCGATCCTGCGTCCGGCCTCCTATTGCGGCGTGGTCGGCTACAAGCCGAGCTTCGGCACGCTCAACCGCGCCGGCATGAAGCCGCTCTCCGACAGTCTCGACCATCTCGGTCTCATCACCCGCGACGTGCGCGACGCGGCCTTCGCGGTCGCCGCGCTGGCGGAGAAGCCGGCGCTGGCGGAAGGCATGGCGGGACCGGGCCTGCGCGTCGGCCTGTTCCGCACCTCGCGCTGGGAGCAGGCCGAGCCCGCGACCCGCGCCGCGCTGGTGCGCACGGCCGCCGCCATCGAGGCGGCCGGCGGCACGGTGCGTGAACTGGACGTGCCGGAGAGCTTCGAGAGCTATTTCGCGCTGTTCGACGCGGTGATGGGTTGGGAGACGCCCCGCACGCTGGCCTATGAGCGCGACAGTCTGGGCGCGCGCCTTTCGCCGCTCACGCTCGGCTTCATCGCGACGCTGGCGCGCGCGACCCGTGACGACTACGACGCTGCGCTGGCGGTCCTGAAGCACCGCGAGGCGCGGGTCGAGGAGCTGCTCGAGGGCTGCGACGTGCTGATCACGCCGGCGGCGCCGGGCGAGGCGCCGGCGGGCCTCGGCGCCACCGGCGATCCGGTTTTCAACAAGGTATGGACGCTGCTGCATGTGCCGGCGCTGTCCGTTCCCGCCGGCCTCGGCCCGAGCGGCCTGCCGGTCGGGGTGCAGGTGGTCGGCCGTATCGGCGATGATGTCGGCACGCTGGCGGCGGCGGCCTTCATCGAGGACGCGCTGAAGGCGCAGGCATCATGACCCTGCGCGCGCCGCGTGACCATGCCGCCGGCGGGACGATGGCGCCCGCCCATTCCCACCACGCCGACCCGGCGCTGACCGAGGCCTTTCGCCATGCGATGGGGCGCCTTGCCGGCGCGGTGAGCGTCATCACCGCCGGCCATGGGCCGGAGGCGCGCGGGCTCACCGCCACCGCCGTGTGCAGCGTCTCCATGGCGCCGCCGACGCTGCTGGTCTGCGTCAACCGCCAGGGCGATGCCCACCGCGCCATTGCCGAGGCGGGTGCCTTCTGCGTCAACGTGCTGGCCGAGCACGACCGGCCGATCGCCGACCGTTTCGCCGGTCGTCACGGCCATGCGGGGGCTTCGAAATTCGCCGATGATGACTGGCTGTCGCTCGCCACCGGCGCCCCCGCGCTGGGCGATGCGCTGGTCAGCATCGATTGCAGCGTCGCCGAATGCGTCGATGCCTATACCCACACGGTGTTCTTCGGGACGGTGCGCGCCGTGCGTCTCGGCACCGAAGCCCCGCCTCTCGTCCATTTCGACCGCGCCTATCGCACGCTGGCCTGAGGCCGGCGCCCGGGGCGATCTTTCGTCCAACCTCCTGAGGATTCCCAAAAGGGAAGGCAATCATGGCAATCAGTGACCTGGCGCTCATCGACGCGTGGAAGGACGTGCTCACCCTGTCGAAGCTTACAGCGGGCGAGCAGGTCTCGCTGCTGGTGAGCGACGACAGCAACCCGCAGCTCGTTTCCACCGCGCGCATCGCGGTCGGCCAGCTCGGCGGCGTGCTCACCATCCTGCAGCTGCCCCCGCTCAATGGCGACGTGGCGCTCTCGCGCGACAAGTCGGGCTATGTCGGCCACACCGCGCTGCGGGGCAACCGCCCGGCGCTGGAGGCGATGAAGCATTCCGACCTCGTCATCGACACGATGATGCTGCTGTTCTCGCCGGAGCAGGAGGAGATTCTGAAGACCGGCGCGCGCATGCTGCTGGCCTGCGAGCCGCCGGAAGTCATGCTGCGCATGAAGCCGACACTGGACGACGCCCGCCGCGCCAGCGCCGGCGCCGCCCGCCTCGCCACGGCGAAGACGCTCACCGTCACCTCGAAGGCGGGTACCGATTTCCGCTGCGCGGTGGGGCAATATCCGGTGCTGAAGCAGCAGGGCTTCGTCGACGTCAAGGGCGGCTGGGACCATTGGCCGAGCTGCTTCGTCGCCACTTGGCCGAATGAGGGTTCCTGCGAGGGCGTGATCGTCATCGATACCGGCGACATCCTGCTGCCGTTCAAGCGCTATGCCCGCGAGCCGATCCGCATCGAGATCGAGGGCGGCTGGATCCGCAGGATCGTCGGCGGCTTCGAGGCGGAATACCTGCGCAGCTATATGGAGAGCTTCAACGACCCGGACGCCTACGCCATGGCGCATGTCGGCTGGGGCCTGCACAAGAAGGCGCACTGGACTACGCTCGGCCTCTATGACCGGGAGGCGGGGCTCTCCATGGATGCGCGCTCGTTCTACGGCAATTTCCTGTGGTCGAGCGGCCCGAACACCGAGGCCGGCGGCACCCGCGACACGCCCTGCCACATGGACATTCCGCTGCGTGGCCATTCGCTGTTTCTCGACGGCGAGCCGATGACCATCGACGGCCGGGTGATCCCCGAGGACCAGAAGTAAGGGGAGGCCACTTCTCCCTCTCCCCGCCGGGGAGAGGGGTGGGGTGAGAGGCCTTCGGCCGCTCCGCGACCGGGCCCCCCCCCTCACCGACCCGCTGCGCGGGCCACCTCTCCCCGACGGGGAGAGGGAAAGGTGGGCTCCGCTACGCAACGCTCGATGCTCACACTTTCGCCGCGGCGGCCTTGGCGTCCTCCTCGGCGAACACCTCGCGGGCGATGCGGAAACTGTCCAGCGAGGCCGGCACGCCGCAATAGATCGCCACCTGGAGGAACACCTCCCGGATTTCGTCGCGCGTTAGCCCGTTATTGAGGGCGCCGCGCACATGGAGCTTGAGTTCGTGCGGACGGTTCAGCGCGGCGATCATGCCGAGATTGAGCAGCGAGCGGTCGCGCCGCGCGAGGCCCTCGCGGCCCCACACCTCGCCCCAGCAATATTTGGTCACCAGTTCCTGCAGCGGACGGGTGAAATCGTCGGCTTCCGCCAGCGACTTGTCGACATAGGCGGCACCGACCACGGCGCGGCGGATGGAAAGTCCCTTGTCATAGAGGTCGTCGGTCATTGAGAGGTCTCCGGGTCCTTGAGCGGGGAAGTGGGCGGGGTACCGAGGGCGACCATTGCCGCCCGTGCGACATGGCGCCCGGCCTGTTCGGCCGCCTGTTCTCCCTCGCGCCGGCCGATGGCCTCCATCAGCGCATCGATCTCGGCGAGCGAGGCGGGCAGGCGAGCGGGGTCGGCCAGCGAGCGCGCGCGCAGCAGGCGGATGCGGGCGTTCAGCCGGTCGAGCAGGTCGCGCGCCACCGGGTTGGCGGCGCCGGCACACAAAGCGCGGTAGAAGTCGAGCTTGGCGTCGAGAATGTCGCCCAGCGCGCCGGCCGCGTAGGCGCGGGCGAGCGCGGCATGGGCGGCGGAGAGAACCTGCATCGCCCCCTCATCCGCCCGCGCGCAGAACTGACGCGCGACCAGCGCTTCCAGCGCCGCGCGCACGGCATAGATGTTCTCCGCTTCCGCCCGGCTGAGCACGGCGACCGAGAGGCCCCGCGCGCCGGCCACCAGCAGTCCGTCCGCTTCCAGCTCGCGCAGCGCTTCGCGCAGCACGGTGCGGCTGACGCCGAGCTCGGCGGTCAGGTCCTTCTCGATCAGCCGCTGGCCGGCGGGCAGCCGCCCGGTCTCGATCAGCCGGCGCAGCGTCGCGGTGAGCTTGCGGCGCAGCGGGGCGCTTTCCTGTCCGAGTGGGCCGATGCCGAGGGGCGCGTTCATTCAGCGGGCCAGCAGGAACGGGTCGATGGCGGCGTGGAAGGCCTCCGGCCGGTCGAGATTGGCGAGATGGCGGGCGCCTTCGATCTCGGCATAGCCGGCGCCGGGAATGAGCGCGGCGATCTCCTGCGAGAGCTTGGGCGGGGTGCGGTTGTCGCGCGAACCGACGACGACGAGGGTCGGCACCGCGATCTTCGCGTAGAGGTCGACGACATTGGCGGTGAACACCGACTGCGCCGCCTCGATATAGGCCTCCGCGCTCATGCCGGCGATGCTCGCGGTGAGTTCCCCGGCATGGGCGGGGTCGCCATCCTCGACCAGCGTGTCGGCGGTGTACTGGCGGGCATAGGCCGCCATCGAGCCCGCGCCGATCGCCGTGGCGATCGCGGCGGCGCGGGTGGCGCCGGCCTCGCCCTGGTTGGCGAAGCTGTCGGCGATGACGAGGCGCGAGACCAGATGCGGGGCGATGTCGGTGAGATGCGCGGCGATCGGCCCGCCCATCGAGATCGCCACCACGCGGGCCGGCGTGCCGCCGAAAGCCTCCAGCACGGCGGCCATATCCGCGGCGACGTTGCGCACGGTGAAGCCGCCATTGCGGCTGGAGCGGCCATGGCCGCGCGCATCCACCGCGATCACGTCGAAATGCGTGGACCAGCGGCGGATCTGCTCGCGCCACAGCCAGGAGGCCGTGCCGAGGCTGTGGATCAGCAGCAGCGTCTCGCCGCTCCCGGCGCGGTCAAAGCCGAGACGTTCTCCGTTCAGGTCGATCGACGCCATCGGGCGGGCTCCTCGTCGTGCAGGGTGCGGCCGGGCCGCATGATTCAATCGTTTGTGTATTATCGTCGTACATTAATACAAGTCAAACACCGCACCACCCGGCCCGGCAACGGGACCGCGGCGGGCATCGCAGCCTCAAGGAGAGCCTCATGAAGATCCAAGCGCATGGCGACGGCATTTACGGCGTCGAGTTCACCCGCACCGCCGATGGCAACCATGTCTCCTCGGCTCAGCTGATCGAATTCGCGCACGCGCTGGATCAGGTGCTGGCGAAGCCCGACCTTCGCGCCGTGGTGATCTCGGGCGAGGGCGAGCATTTCTGCGCCGGGCGCGTGGGCGCCAAGGGCCTGACCTCGGCCGCCGACGTGCAGGCCGATCTCAACCTCATCCTGGAGGTCAACAACCGCCTGCGCTCGTCGCCGGTGCCGTTCGTGGCGGCGGTGGAAGGCAAGGCGCTGGGCTTCGGCTGCGGCTTCTCCACCCAGTGCGACATCACGATCGCTGCTGACGATGCGGTGTTCGCGCTGCCCGAGATGTCGCACAAGCTGCCGCCGCTCATCGTGCTGTCCTATTTCACCACGTTCGTGCCGTTCAAGAAGGCGTTCGAACTGGCCCTGACCAGCCGGCATTTCGGCGCGGCCGAGGCGAAGGAAATCGGCATCGTCACCGAGATCGTCGCTCCCGGCAGCGCATTGGCGAGGGCCATCGAGTTCGCCCGGATCATTGCCGCGCTCGATGCCGAATCGGTGACGCTGCTGCGCGAGTTCTCCCGCCGGGTCGCGGGGCTCGGCGACGATAGCGAGGCGCGCAATGGCGTCGCCACCATGGCGATCGCGCTCGCCGCGCGCGCTCATTGAGGGGCGTGGCGTGCATCAGCGTGGCGTCGAGGAGGCGGTCATGAACGGGGATAGCGTGCTCTTCATCGGCGCCGGGCGGATGGGCGGCCTGATGGCGGCCCGGCTGGCCGATGCCGGCGTGGAACTGGCCGTGGCCGACCTCTCGGAGGAGGCGCTCGCCCCCTTCCGCGCGCGCGGCCTGCCGGTCGGCCACCATGCCGCCGATCTGCCCGGCAGCGTGGTCATCACCATGCTGCCGACCGATGCGCATGTGCGCGAGTCGCTGCTGGGGGAGGGGGGCGCCTGCACCCGCCAGCCGCGCGCGGTGGTGGTCGACATGTCGACCGCGTCCCCGGCCAGCACCCTCGCGCTCGCCGCCGAACTCGGGGACCGGGCGAGGGTGCTCGATGCGCCGGTGAGCGGGGGCATGGCGCGCGCGCGCGCCGGCACGCTCACCGCCATGGCGGGCGGCGACGCCGAGGCCTTCGCGCGGGTGCGCCCGCTTCTGGCGCCTATGTGCGGCGAGGTGATCCATGTCGGGCCGCTCGGGTCCGGCCATGTCATCAAGGCGCTCAACAATTACCTGTCGGCCGCCACGCTGTGGAGCGCCAGCGAGGCGCTGATCGTCGGCCAGCGCCTCGGCCTCGATCCGGCGGTGATGCTCAAAGTATGGAGCGCCGGCTCGGGCACGAGCCATGCCACGCAGGTGAAACTGCCCGATCACGTGCTGACCGGTACCTATGATTTCGGCCAGACGCTGACGCTGTTCTGCAAGGATATCTCGATCGCCGCCGATCTCGCCCGGCGCGCGCAGGTGGAGACGCCGACCCTTGACGCCCTGTTCGCCTTCTGGTCCGCCGCGCGTGACCGGCTCGGCGGACAGGAGGACATCACCGCCATCGCCCGGCTGATCGGCGAGAGCGGCCACGGCGAAGGCTCGATCCTCGACCCGGCGGCGGCGGAGGAAGGCTGACGTTTATGTCCTGCCGGCTCGCGGACACCAAGCTGCCGGATACGAAACTTCCGGATACGTGCCGTCATCACCCTGTCACAGGATGAGCCGGCGCGTGTCGGAAAAGCGCTTGACAAAGGCCGGCATTCGCTTCAGCCTAATTAAAGAGCGGCGGGCAAGGATGCCCAATGTCGCAGCAGTCTCGACGAACATTTCCAACGACGGCGCTTCTCATCGGGCGCTGCAGGTTGGCGGCAACGACGCCCACGGTCCTTCGACCGGCGGGCGTTTTTTGTTTTTGGGTGGAGCGCTAACGTGTCCAGGCACTACCGCATAGGGGTCATGTTCTCGACCACGGGACCCTACAGCGTCGTTCCCCGTTCCATGCTGAACGGGGCGCTGCTGGCGGTGCGCGAGGCGCTGCCGGGCCTCACGGTCGAGCCGGTGGTGGTCAATCCGGGGGGCGACCTCGCCGCCTATGCCGCGCTGAGCCGGGAATTGCTGCAATCGGGCATCCGCCATGTGGTGGGCTGCTACACCTCCTCCAGCCGCAAGGAGGTGATCCCGTGCTTCGAGAAACATGACGCCCTGCTGTGGTACCCCTCACATTACGAGGGGTTCGAGAGTTCCAACAACGTCATCTATACCGGCGCCTCGCCCAACCAGCATGTGCTTCCATTGGTGGATCACATGCTGGCCCATGTCGGCCCGCGCGCCTTCTGCATCGGCTCGAACTACATCTGGGCGTGGGAGAATACCCGTATCTTCCGCGAGGCGATGACGGCGCGCGGCGCCCGCGTGCTGGCCGAGCGTTACGTGGCGGTGGGCGACACCGAGATCGACCAGGTGGTGGACGCCATCCTGGAGGCGCGGCCGAGCTTCGTGTTCAACAATCTGATCGGCACCAGCAACTACGCCTTCTTCCGCGCCTTCCGCGCCGCCTGCAATGCGCGCGGCATCGACCAGCCCCGCACGTTCCCGGTGGTCAGCTGCACGCTGTCCGAGCCGGAGCTGGAGGAGATCGGCGAGGGCGCGGTGGAGGGGCATCTCAGTTCCAGCGTGTATTTCTCCTCGCTCGCCACGCCGGCCAACCGAGCCTTTACCCGCGCCTATCGCGAGGCGTTTCCGGAGGGGCCATCCACCTCGGCCGATGCGGAAGCCTCCTATATCGCCATGAAACTGCTGATGCTGGCCCTTGCCGAGGCCGGCACCGACGATGTCGAGGCGGTAAAGGCCGCCGTGACGCGCCAGCATCTCCTCGCCCCGCAGGGCGAGGTGCGCATCGATCCGCAGACCCTGCATGCCTATCTCACGCCGCGCATCGGCATTTCCAATGGCGACGCCCGCTTCGACATCCTTGTCGAGGCGGCGGGGCCGGTGCCGCCCGATCCCTATCTCGTCCAGTCGTCGCCGCGCTACGCGGTCGCTTCCCGCAACTCGACGCTGAGGGTGGTTAAGTGATGGCTCCTCGACTGCTCCAGAATTTCAACGGCGGCCGGGCACACATCGTCACGGCCAGTCCCTCGGCGGTGGAGGCGCTGCTGGCCACGCTCGGCAAGCTCGGGGTCAGCGCGAGCATCGTCGAGCTGGTCAATGGGCGCGCCGGCATCGACCTCGCGGCGTTGCAGGCGGACCGCGACATTCTCTTCGTCGATGGCGACCTCGACAACCCGCTGGCGCTCGACATCGATGCCGGCGCGCGCCAGCCGGCGGTGCCGGTGATCGGCCTTGTCGGGGTGGAAGCCCCGAGCCGGCTGAAGCAGCTGGTCCATCTCGGCGCCACGGCATTCCTGCGCAAGCCGGTGCAGGGCGGCGCGGTCTACACCGCGCTGTTTCTCGGCATCAACCAGTTCCTGTTGCGCGGCGACCTTCGGGCGCGGCTCGACGACATGGATCGCCGTCGGCGGGGTCGCCGTGCGGTCGTGAAGGCCATCATCGCCCGGATGACCGATGCGGGCGTCGATGATGACGAAGCCTATGAGTGGCTCCGTCGCGAAAGCATGCGCTCGCGGCAGAATCTCGAAGATTACTGCGATGCATTCATGAAAAAGAGGGCGCCAGCCTTCGAACAACCGGGCAACGAACCCCTCCGGGGCGTGGCGCGGAAATAATATAACCTTTCACAGGAGTTAGATATGTCTGGGAAGACCATGCGGGGGCTGCGTGCCGCAGCCCTCACGGGGACGCTTTTGCTCAGCGTCGCCCAAGGATTCACCCCCGCCTTCGCCGCCGACCCGATCAAGCTCGGCGTGCTGGAGGATCAATCCGGCGACTTCGCCGCCGCGACCATCGGCAAGGTGCATGCCATCCAGCTGGCGGCGGAAGAGATCAACAAGGCCGGCGGCATCGATGGCCGCCCGCTGGAACTGGTGATCTACGATACCCAGTCCGACAATACCCGCTACCAGGAATTCATGCGCCGCGTGCTCCAGCGCGACAAGGTCGATGCCGTGTTCGCCGGCTTCTCCTCGGCCTCGCGCGAGGCCTATCGCCCGATCGTCAACCAGTTCGACGGCTTCGCCTTCTACAACAACCAGTATGAAGGCGGCGTGTGCGACGCCAATATGGTTGTCACCGGCGCGGTGCCCGAGCAGCAATTCTCCACTCTCATCCCGTGGATGATGGAGAAATACGGCAAGAAGGTCTACACGCTCGCCGCCGATTACAATTTCGGCCAGATTTCGGCCGAGTGGGTGCGCAACATCGTCAAGGAACATGGCGGTGAAATGGTGGGCGAGGACTTCATCCCGCTCGGCGTCTCGCAGTTCTCGCAGAACATCCAGAACATCCAGAAGGCCAAGCCCGATTTCGTGGTGACGCTGCTGGTCGGCACCGCGCAGGCCTCCTATTACGAGCAGGCCGCCGCCGCCAGCGTGAACCTGCCGATGGCCTCCTCGGTCAATGTCGGCCAGGGCTATGAGCACAAGCGCTTCAAGCCGCCATCGCTCAAGGACATGTACGTCACCACCAACTATATCGAAGAGGTCGACACGCCGGAATCCAAGGCGTTCGTCGCCAAGTTCAAGGCGAAGTTCCCCAACGAGCCCTATGTGAACCAGGAAGCCGAGAATTCCTACCTCGCGGTCTATCTCTACAAGCAGATGGTGGAGCGCGCGAAGTCGACCAAGCGCGAGGATATCCGCAAGGTGATCGCCGCCGGCGATGTCTGCATGGACGCGCCGGAAGGCAAGGTCTGCATCGACCCCAAGAGCCAGCACATGTCGCACACCATCTACCTCGCCAAGGTGGAAGCCGATCATTCGATCTCCTTCCCGAAGGTGTGGGCCGACATCAAGCCCTACTGGCTCGGCGAGGCGGGTTGCGACCTGACCAAGAGCGACCCGAGCGCCCAGTACACCCCGTCCAACCCGCCGCCGAAGCCCTGATCGGCTGAATCAGGCGGATGCCGCCGTGTCCCTTCGGCGGCATCCGCCAACACCGCCCCGGCGGACCCCCTCCGAGCCGGGGCGGTGCTTTCTGCCCGGTGCGGTCGCCTTCTCCCTCTCCCGGTCGGGGAGAGGGTTTGGGGGTGAGGGGCCCTCGCAAGGTTTGCAAGGCACCCCTCACCGACCCGCGACGCGGGCCACCTCTCCCCATTGGGGAGAGGGACTAAGGCCGTGCTCCATGTCCGTTTTCGTCTCTCTTCGCGCCACCGTCTCTCGACGCAAACAACTGAACCGCAAGGCCCCCACCGCATGGATGTCGGAACCCTCGCCTTCTCCGCGCTCTACCAGTTCGGCGACGCCTTCGCCTTTCTGGTGCTGTCGGCCTGCGGGCTGGCCGTCATCTTCGGGATGATGGGCGTGATCAACCTCGCGCATGGCGAATTCATCATGTGCGGCGCCTATGTCACGGTCTCCGCGGCGCATGCGGGCGTGCCGCTGCCGCTCGCCATTCTTCTCGGGGCTGTGGTCTCCGGCCTGGTCGGGGCGGTGGTCGAGATCGTCGTCATCCGTCATCTCTATGACCGGCCGCTGGATACCATCGTCGCCACCTGGGGCCTCAGCCTCATCGGCACGCAGGGAACGCTCATCCTGCTCGGCTCCACCATGGCCGGGGTGGGCACGCCGTTCGGCAGCTTCTCCGTGGGCGGCTATTCCTATTCGGTCTATCGGCTGGTGCTGTTCGTCATGGCGGTGGTGGTGCTTGGCGGCCTCTACGCGCTGTTCAACTGGACGCGCTTCGGCGTCATGGCCCGCGCCACCATCCAGGTGCCGCACATGGCGGCGGCGCTCGGCGTCGACACGCGCCTCGTCTACAGCCTCACCTTCGCGCTCGGCGCCGGGCTCGCCGGGCTGGCCGGGGGGCTCTATGCCCCGACCATGACGCTGGTGCCGACCATGGGCACGACCTTCATCATGGAAGCCTTCGTGACCGTCGTGGTGGGGGGCGCCGACGTGTTCCTCGGCACCGCGCCGGCGGCGGCGCTGCTCGCCGTGGTGAAGGCGACCATGACCTCCTGGTACGGCCAGCTGTTCGGCCAGATCGGCCTGCTGGTTGCCGTCATCATCGTCATCCGCGTCCTGCCGCGCGGCATATCCGGGCTGCTGCTGCGCGAGCGCGCCTGAGCGCACATACGGGAACTGGGACACGAGAATCACACGATGAATGCGCTCACCCGCTTCTTTCGCCGCCTGGAGGGCCCGCAGACACTGGGCCGGGGGCCGCTGTTCTGGCTCGGCTTCGTCGTCGCCGTGGCCTGCGCCATGGCCTACCCGCTGGTCTCCGACGGCTATACAGTCGGCAACACGGTGTATTTCTTCACCTGGATCTTCATGGCGCTGGGCCTGTGCCTGATCTGGGGCTATGGCGGCTCGCTGAGTTTCGGCCAGACGGCGTTCTTCGGCATTGCCGGCTACAGCTACGGCATCCTGACCATCAATTTCGGCGCCGCCTACGGCTTCACCTTCATCGCGCTGGTCTTCGCGGTGATGCTGGCGGCGCTGTTCGCGGCGCTGATCGGCTACTTCCTGTTCTTCGGGCGGATCTCCGGCGTGTTCCTGGGCATCGTCACCCTGTCGGTGACGCTGGTTCTGGAGCGCTTCATGGCGCAGACCGCCGGCCCGGAATGGAAGATCGGCAGCGCCCGCCTGAACGGCTTCAACGGCATGAGCAACATGCCTCCGCTCACCCTTCCCTGGCCGGGCGGCGACATCGTGCTGTTTCCCGATGTGGAGCTTTACTATGTCGTGCTCGCCATGCTGGTGGTGATCTACCTCGCCCTGCGCATCCTGGTGAATTCGCGCTTCGGCAACGTGCTGGTCGCCATCCGCGAGAATCCCGAACGCGCCGAGATGCTGGGCTATGACATCCGCAAGTACCAGCTCGGCACCTTCGTCATCGGTGCGGCGCTCGCGGGGCTTTCGGGCGTGCTCTATACGTCATGGGGCCAGTACATCACGCCCTCCAGCATGGGCATGACCGCCGCCGCCCTGCCCATCGTGTGGGTCGCGGTCGGGGGGCGCTCGGATCTCACCACCACGCTGATCGGCACCGTGACCGTGCTCGCGGTGTTTCAGGCGCTCACCATCCACGGCAGCCAGTACGCGCTCGTGGTGATGGGGGCGATGCTGGTGCTCACCGTGCTGCTGGCGCCGAGCGGGCTCATCTTCGCGCTGGCCCGGCTCGTCGCCCGCCCCTTTGCCAAGCGCCAGCCGGGAGACGTGTGATGCCGCTTCTGGAGACACGCGCCCTCAACAAGAGGTTCGGCGGCCTGCACGTGACCAACAATGTCGACCTCGCGCTGGAGGTCGGGCAGGTGCATTGCCTGATCGGGCCGAACGGCGCGGGCAAGTCGACGCTGTTCCGGCTCATCCTGGGCGAGCATCCGCCCAGCTCCGGCGCCATCCTGTTCGCCGGCGAGGACATCACCGCGCTCAAGCCATTCCAGCGCATCCGCCGCGGCATGAGCGTGAAATTCCAGGTGCCGGGCATCTTCAAGGCGCTGAGCGTGCGGCAAAATCTCGAAATCGCGATGCAGCACCATTACGACCCGGCGACGCTCCGCGAGGAGATCGGCGCGCTGCTCGACTTCCTCAACCTCACCGCCGACGCGGGCCGGCTCGCCGGCAATCTCAGCCATGGGCAGAAGCAGTGGCTGGAGATCGGCATGGCGGTCAGCCTGAAGCCGCGCCTGCTGCTGCTCGACGAACCGACCGCCGGCATGTCGCCGGAGGAGACCCACGCCACCGGCGAGATGGTCAAGCGGCTCAACGCCGAGGGCATGACGGTGCTGGCGGTGGAGCACGACATGGCTTTCGTGCGTCAGGTCGCCGATCAGGTCACGGTGCTGCATCTGGGCAAGGTGTTCGCTCAAGGAACCATCGACGCGATCGTCGCCGATGAGCGGGTTGCGGCCATCTATCTCGGCCAGGCGACGGCGCAAGAGGCGGCGCACGACACGTCTCATGCGCAGACCGGGGGCGTCCATGCGTAAGGAAACCATGCTCTCCACGCTGGGCCTGCGGGCCGGCTATGGCGGCAAGCCGGTGCTGCAGGGCCTCGACCTTGACGTGCGCGAGGGCGAGATCGTCGCGGTGATCGGGCGCAATGGCGTCGGCAAGTCGACGCTGATGAAGAGCCTGATCGGCCTCGTGCCGGCCATGGAAGGCTCGATCATCTATCGCGACAAGCCGGTGGAGGACCTGTCCGCGTTCAAGCGGGCGCGGCTCGGCATCGGCTACGTGCCGCAGGGCCGCGACGTGTTCCCCCGCCTCACGGTGGGCGAGAACATCGCGGTCGGCGGCATGCGCAAAGGGGGCGTCTCCGAGGCGGACCGCCGCCGCGTGCTGGGCTATTTCCCCATTCTGGAGGAGCGCTGGAGCCAGCGCGCGGGCACTCTCTCGGGTGGCCAGCAGCAGCAGCTCGCCATCGGCCGCGTGCTGGTGGCGAACCCCTCGCTCATCCTGCTCGACGAGCCGTCCGAGGGTATCCAGCCCAACATCGTGCAGGATATCGCCCGCAT
This sequence comes from Ancylobacter amanitiformis, assembly GCF_030814815.1. Classification (GTDB taxonomy): domain Bacteria; phylum Pseudomonadota; class Alphaproteobacteria; order Rhizobiales; family Xanthobacteraceae; genus Ancylobacter; species Ancylobacter amanitiformis. The sequence goes on from NZ_JAUSVR010000008.1 coordinate 163,897, forward strand.
CATGGTGCAGCTCAACAAGGATACCGGCGTCACCATCGTTCTGGTCGAGCAGAATATCGACATGATCCGGGCGATGGCGCAGCGCTGCTACGTGCTGGACAAGGGCCGCATCGTCGCAAAGCTCGAACGCGAGGCGCTCGCCGATGGCGAGGCCATGCGCCGCCACCTCGCCGTCTGATCGCGACGCGATGCGTCGCGGCCTCGCCGTCTGATCGCGACAGCCAGCAACCAAGGAGAACACCATGTCCTGGCTCGAGACTTCCATCATGGCGCGCAAAGGCCTCGCCAAGGGCCAGCCGGGCGCGTCCCACACCCTGACCGAGGCGGAGCAGGGCACCTATCACTATGTCTACGGCCCCTATGTTCCTCCCGTTCTGGAGATCGAGCCGGGCGCGGTGGTCGCCGCCGAGACGCATGACGCGTTCGAGGGCAAGATCCGGCATGAGACCGACAACCCGCTGGAGATCCTCAACTTCCCCTATCTCAACCCGCAGAACGGGCCGATCTACGTCAAGGGCGCGGAAAAGGGCGACACCATCGCCGTCTACATCAAGAGCATCGTGCCGCGCGGCGAGCAGCCGGTGGGCACCACGCTCATCATGCCGGACTTTGGCGGGCTGGTGCCGACCAAGGATACGGCGATGCTCAACACGCCGCTCCCGGTGCGGGTGAAGAAGCTGCATGTGGATGCGCAGACCGGCACGAAGTGGAGCGACAAGATCACGCTGCCCTACGTGCCCTTCATCGGCACCATCGGCACCTCGCCGGAGATCGAGGCGATCACCTCGCTGCAGCCGGATTATTACGGCGGCAACATGGACCTGCCGGATGTCGGCGTCGGCGCCGTCGTCTACCTGCCGGTGAACACCAAGGGCGGCCTCGTCTATCTCGGCGATTGCCACGCCACCCAGGGCGATGGCGAATTGTGCGGCGTCGCGCTGGAGCACCCGACCGTCACCACCATCCAGATCGACCTCATCAAGGGCTGGACCATCTCCACCCCGCGGCTGGAGACGGAAGAGTTCATCATGTCGATCGGCTCCACCCGGCCGATGGAGGATGCCACCCGCATGGCCTATCGCGACCTCATCCGCTGGATGGCGGCCGATTACGGCTTCGAGGAGATCGAGGCCTATATGCTGCTGACCCAGTGCGGCCGCGTGCGGCTCGGCAACATGGTGGATCCGAAATACACCATGGGCGCCTCCATCCTGAAATCGTATCTGACGCCCTGATCATTCGCGGCAAATGCCCTCTCCCCTGGCGGGGAGGGGGCTGATCGAGGCGCCGGCCTCGCCCCGCCCCGCGTTCCCTCATCAGCCTGCCTGGTCCGCCGCCTTTCCCCGCGAAGGGAGAGCATGGCCGTGCCTTGCCCGGAGAACCGCCATGTCAAGCCTCGTCAAGGTCGCCACCGTTCAGTTCGAACCGACGCTGTTCGAGAAGGAGCGCAACATTGCGCGCCTTCTCGACATGGTGGCGCAGGCCGCGCGGGAGGGTGCGCGGCTGATCGTGACGCCGGAAATGGGCACAACGGGCTATTGCTGGTTCGACCGCGCGGAAGTGGCGCCCTATGTCGAGCCGATTCCCGGTACGACCACGGATCGGTTCGCCGCACTGGCGCGCGAGCAGGAGTGCTACATCGTCATCGGCATGCCGGAAGTCGATCCCGCGACGGGGCTCTACTACAATGCCGCCGTGCTGATCGGGCCGTCGGGCGTGGTTGGCACCCATCGCAAGACGCATCCCTATATTTCGGAGCCGAAATGGTCGGCGCCGGGCGATCTCGGCCATCAGGTCTTCGACACGCCGATCGGCCGTATCGCGCTGCTCGTGTGCATGGACATCCATTTCATCGAGACCGCGCGGCTGGCCGGGCTCGGCGGGGCCGACATCATCTGCCACATCTCCAACTGGCTGGCCGAGCGCACGCCGGCGCCCTACTGGATCACCCGCGCGGTGGAGAATAGCTGCTATCTCATCGAAGCCAATCGCTGGGGGCTGGAGCGCACGGTGCAGTTTTCCGGCGGCAGCTGCGTGATCGGGCCGGATGGCGCGATCGAGGCGGTGATCGATGACGGCGACGGCATCGCCACCGCCGATATCGACCTGGAGCGGGCGCGGGCGCGGCGCATGTTCGGCGAGAGCGTGTTCGAGCAGCGCCGGCCCGAACTCTACATGGAACTGCCGACCCACACCCATAGCTGGAATCCGCTCGACTTCTTCGGCCTGTACGGCCACCGGCCGCTGCCGCCCGGCCGGCGCTCGCGCATCGCGGCGGCGCAGTTCGCCCCCACCGGCGATGTGAGCGCCAATCTCGCGCGCATCGAGCAACTGGCGGCGACGGCCGCGCGCGCGGAGAGGGCCGAACTGGTTGTATTTCCCGAGCGCGCGCTCACCGGCCTCGACGCCCCCGCCGCCGTGCCGCTGGACGGGCCGGCGGTGGCACGGCTGGTCGCGATCGCCGCCCGCCACCGGGTGCACATCATCGCGGGTCTGGCGGAGGAGGATGGCGCGGGGCTTTACAACAGCGCCGTGCTGGTGGGCCCGCAGGGTGTTGTCGGCCGCTATCGCAAGCTGCATCTCGACGCGTCCGACCATAATTGGGCGACGCCGGGCGCGGACTGGGGCGTGTTCGACACGATGTTCGGCCGTGTCGGTGTGCTGATCGGCCATGATGCCGCCTTCCCCGAAGCGGGGCGCGTGCTGGCGCTGCGCGGCTGCGACCTCATACTCTGCCCGGCGGCGCTGCGCGGCAGCCTCACCGCCGCGCATGCCGGCTCAACCGTGGCGCAGAACTACCCGATCCCGACCGGTGCCGATCCCCATCACTGGCACCTGATGCGCGCCCGCGCCGGCGAGAACAACGTGTTCCTCGCCTTCGCCAATGTCATCGACGAGGGCGCCGGCTATCACGGCAAGAGCGGCGTGTTCGGGCCGGACACGTTCGAATTCCCGCGTCGCGAGGCGATACGGGACGAGGGGGAGGGCGTGGTCGCCAGCGACATCGACACCACCAACCTCGATACGCGCTACCCCACCAATGTGGTGCGCCGCAAGGATCTGGTGACGATGCGCCAGCCGCACCACTATCTGCCGCTGATCCGCTGAGCGGTCACCGAGGCGGCCGGGCGGAGATCGCCGCCCGGCGCGCGGGTCACTCAGCCCTCACAGGCCGGTCGAGGGCAGGAAGGTGAAGGCGGGCGTGGCGACGAACCTGTCGGCCGCATTGCCGGAATAGACCTTGCCGCCGGCAATGGTCAGCTTCTTCACCGGTGCGCCTTCCTTCAGGTCGAGATCGGCGAGCGGCACCCAGAAGGAGTTCGGGCTGGTCGAGCTGTCGAAGAAGTAGATCTTGTGGGTCTGGTCGGAAATGGTGCGCCAGAGCGTGGACGAAATGTTCGGCTGGCCCGGCGTGGTGATGCCGAGCGGCACGCTGACCGACCGCATCACGCTGAGCACGCTGGCCGCCGCCTGATACTCGAATTTCTGCTCCGGCACCGCGCTGATATAGTTCGGGTCCACCTTGGTCGGGATCGCGTCGATGAGGAACGAGGCGCGGGCGAAGCGGTCGGCGGCGCGGTTGGTGCCGGGCAGGAAGGTGAGCCCGCCAATGCCCTTCCAGTAGGCGTTGAGCGCCAGCTGCTGGTCGAAGCTCGGCGAGTTGGTCATCACGTTGAACTGCTTGCCGTGGTGCACCACGAGCTTGCCGCCGATATACTCGAAGATCGCGGAATCGCCGGTCGCGTCAGAGATGGCGAGGTGGAGCTGCGCGCCCTGGCCATTGGGCAGCTTCGGCGCGATGACGCGGAACGGTTCCCTGGACAGCGCTTCCACCGCCTCCGCGACGGTGCCGAAATTATCGAGCGCATACTGCGCCCACAGGCTGATCGAGATGGCGGGCTTGCCGTCCGGCTGGCCATAGTCGGATTCGGCGAGATAGAGCAGATTGGCGACGAGGCCGGCCTCGTTCATGCCGTCCGCCGAGCCGACATCGTAGCCGGAGGCGATCAGGCTGCCATATTTCGAGGTCCATTTCGGCGTGTTGGCGCCGCCGGCGCCGTCACGCGTGATGCCCTGGGGGAAGGCCCACAGGTTGGTGTGCATGTCCTCGGCCCAGTCCATCGACCGGCCGGTGATGACGAGGCCGTTATCGGCCACATACATGGCGCGGGTGCAGGCAAATGCCGGCGTCAGTGACGCGACGGAAAAGGCAAGCGCGGATGCCGCGGCTGCGAAACGTGAAATCCGGCTCATGACTCATACCGCCTTGTTCAAGTGTCCAACAGAGTTGGCACATCGCCACGAATATGGCGCGACAGGATTACCACCCCCGCGCCGCGCGGTCGATTTCTCGCTGAGCCATGCAGGGCGCATTCCGGGCGATCGGCAGAGCCTGGATCGCCCGGACAACCTGACGGTTGCGGCTTGAACGCTGGCGAGGGCTCCCCCGCGTCCGGATCGGGTCGGCCTCCTCAATAGACGGCGCGTCCGCCGGAAATGTCGAACACCGCGCCGGTCGAGAAGGCGCAGTCCTCGGAGGACAGCCACGCGATCAGCGCGGCCGCCTCGTCCACCGCGAGGAAGCGGTTCATCGGAATCTTCGAGAGCATGAAGTCGATATGTTCCTGGCTCATCTGGCTGAAGATCTCGGTCTTGGCTGCCGCCGGGGTGATGGCGTTGACCAGCACGTTGGACGTCGCCAGTTCCTTGGCCAGCGACTTGGTCAGCCCGATCAGCCCCGCCTTCGACGCGGAATAATGCGAGGCGTTCGGGTTGCCTTCCTTGCCGGCGATGGAGGCGACATTGACGATGCGCCCCCAGCCATTGGCCAGAAGATGCGGCACCACCGCCTTGGCGGTGAGGAACGGCCCGACCAGGTTGACATCGATGACGCGTCGCCAGGTCTGGCTGTCCAGCTCCCACAGCTTGCCGTTGCCACCGGTGATGCCGGCATTGTTGACCAGAATGTCGATCTTGCCATGGGCTGCGGCCGTGGCGGCGGTCGCGGCCTGCACCGAGGTCTCGTCCGTGAGTTCGACGACGTGGGTCGACACCGTGCCGCGGGATTGGAGGGCCGCCGCCGCTTCGTCGAGCCGCGCGCGGTCGATGTCCCACAAAGCGACGCGGGCGCCGGATGCGAGGAAGCGCTCGGCGGCGGCATAGCCGATGCCGCGTGCGCCGCCGGTGATGATGGCCGCGCGCCCGTTCAGGTCGATGACGTTCATAACCTGTCTTCCCTTCAGACCGCCGGAACGGTCGTCTGCTGCTGTTCGCCGAGGCCGGAAATGGCGAGGCGCATGGTCTGGCCGGCTTTCAGATAGACCGGCGGCTTCTGCCCGAGGCCGACGCCGGGCGGCGTGCCGGTCGTGATGATGTCGCCGGGCTGCAGGCTCATGAACTGGCTGATATAGGAGACGATGAACGGCACGCTGAAGATCATCGTGCGCGTGGAGCCGTTCTGGTAGCGCTTGCCGTCCACCTCCAGCCACATGTCGAGCACGTGCGGGTCGGGGATCTCGTCGGTGGTCACCAGCCACGGGCCGATGGGGCCGAACGTGTCGCAGCCCTTGCCCTTGTCCCACTGGCCGCCGCGCTCGATCTGGAAGGCGCGCTCGGACACATCGTTGACGATGCAATAGCCGGCCACGTGATCATAGGCCTCCTCGACACCGACATATTTCGCCGGCTTGCCGATGACGATGCCGAGTTCGACCTCCCAGTCGGTCTTTTCCGAGCCGCGCGGAATTTCCACGTTGTCATGGGGGCCGACAATGCAGTTCGGCGGCTTCATGAACAGCACCGGCTCGGTCGGGATTGCCATGCCCGCCTCCTCGGCATGGTCGGAATAGTTGAGGCCGACGCAGACGAACTTGCCGACGGAGCCGACGCAGGCACCGATGCGCGGCGTGCCCTCGACAGCCGGGAGCGTCGCGGGATCGAGCGCGCGCAGCTTCGCGAGGGTTTCCGGCAGCAGCGCGGCGCCGGCAATGTCGGGGACATGCGCACCGAGATCGCGCAGCACGCCCTGGCTGTCGAGGAGCGCCGGGCGCTCCGCGCCGATTGCCCCATAGCGAACCAGTTTCATCGAATCTTCCTCCTCATTATTTTCGTCGCGGCCGTGCGGGCGCGCTTATCGGTCTGCCAATTGAACACGCCTTCACGCGGGGGCGAACAGCGCCGCCGGCGCGTGGGTGAAGCGGGCCAGCGCGTGCGGGTCGAGCGAGATGCCGAGGCCGGGGCGGGCGGGAATGCGCAGGTAGCCCTCGCCATCGACGGTGAACGGTTCGGAGACGATGCCGTCGACATAGGGGCTGCCGCCGATGAACTCGACGAGGTCGCAATGGGGCATGGCGCTCGCCAGCTGCAGGTCGGCGGCAAGGCCAAGCGCGGTGTTCCAGCCATGACCGACATATTTCACGCCGAACTCGTCGGCGAGCCAGGCGATGCGGCGCTGCTCGCTGATGCCGCCGACCTTGGTGACATCGGGCTGGACGATGTCGAAGGCGCCCTTGGCCAGCCAAGGCAGGAAGCTCTGGCGGCGGGTGAGCACCTCGCCGCCGGCGATCGGCACCGGGCTGGCGCGCCGCAGCACGCAGAAATCCTCCAGCGCGTCCGGCCGCAGCGCCTCCTCGAACCAGCCGACGCCATAGTCCTTGAGCATCTGCGCGGTGTTGAGCGCCCATTTCAGCCCCTGCGGCCACTGTGCATCGGAGGCGCCGGCATCGACGAAGAGCTGCGCATCGGGCCCGGCTGCCTCGCGCGCCGCGCGCACGATCGCCTCGTCGAGCCGGGCATCGTCACGGCGGCCGAACGGACCCCAGCCGATCTTGAAGGCGCGAAAGCCGCGTTCGCGATGGGGGGCGATGACATCGGCCATGCGCGCGGGCTCCTCCATGAGCAGGGAGCAATAGGGCTTCACCCGCTCGCGATAGGTGCCGCCCAGCAGCCGGCCGACCGGCTGGCCGAGCGCCTTGCCGAGAATGTCCCACAGCGCGATGTCGATGCCGCTGATGGCATGGGTCAGGCTGCCGCCGCGTCCCATCCAGAAGGTGTTCTGGTGCAGTTTCTCGGTGACGCGCTCCGGCTCCAGCGCGTTCTCCCCGCGCCATAGCGGCTCCAGCACCTCCACCGCCGCCGCGACCAGCCGCCCGTCGGTGAACACGCTGCCATGGCCGGTGAGGCCTTCCTCCGTGTGCACGGCGATGAGCGCATGCACGGAATCCTCCGGCCGGATCTCCGCCGACCAGCCACCTTTCGGGCTCTCGCCGAAGAGCGGGGCGACATGGATCGAGCGGATCGTCACCTTGGGCAAGGCGGGCAGGGAAGAGGCACTCAACGGATGGCTCCTGTTCATTTGCGGCCCGCCGACGCCCAGCCGCGCTGCGACCAGCGCTCCAGCCGCCGGACCATGAGCGCGGCGGGGTAGCCGACGGAGAAGTAGAGGATCGCGGTAACGGTATAGACGGTGAAGTACTGGTAGTTGCGCGCGGCGATGATCTGGCCGGAGAACATCAGTTCCTGCACGGTGACGACCGAGGCCAGCGCGGTGTCCTTGAACAGCGCGATCAGATAATTGCCCAGCGCCGGCAGGACGACGCGGAAGGCCTGCGGGAAGACGACCTTCACGAAGGTGACGGTCGGCTTGAGGCCGAGGCTCTGCGCCGCCTCGTACTGGCTTCTCGGCACCGCCTGGATGCCGGAACGGTAGACCTCGCTCATGAAGGCGGAATAGTTGACGGTGAGGCCGATGATGGCAGCGGTCATCGGCTCCAGCCGGATGCCGGCGCTGGGCAGCACGTAATAGATATAGATCAGCTGCAGGATCAGCGGCGTGGCGCGGATGAACTCGACATAGAAGTCGGCCGGCCAGCGGATCCAGCGTCGCGGCGACAGCCGGGCGAGCGCGATGGGAATGGCCAGGACGCCGGCGAGCAGGATCACCACGACGGTGAGGAAGGTCGTCACCGCCAGACCCTGCAGGAAGACCGAGCCGTAATCGTGGACGACCGAAAAATCGAGCAGGTTCATGAGAGGCGGCGCCGGGGATTGGGAATGATCAGGCGAGGATGGCCCGGGTCATGCCGGTGTCCCCGGCGGGCTTTGGTCAGAGCGGGAAGAAGAACAGGTTGCGGTTGGTGAGGCCGTATTTCTTCAAAACGGCGGTCGCCAGCCCGTTGCCGCGCACTTCCGCGAGGCCCTGGCTGAAGGCGCTGCGCAGCGAGCAGTCGTCCTTGCGCAGGGCATAGCGGGCATAGCCATAGCCATATTTGAAGATCAGTTCGTCCGGGATGGCGACGCCCGCGACCATCTCGATCGGCGAGGCGCCGTTGGCCTTCATGAACTCGATGATCTTCACGTCGTCGTCGAGAATGGCGTCGACGCGGCCGGTGGAGATGGCGGCGAATTCCTCGGCGTCGGTCTGGAAGGGCGTGACCGCCACGCCGATCTTGCGCAGATACTCATCCGCCGCCGAGCCGGCGATGGCGCCCACCTTCTTGCCCTTGAGCGTGTCGAACGAGGTGATGCCGGCCGGGTTGCCCTTGGCCACCACGATGGCGGGGCCATACCACCAGGCCGGGCCGGAGAAGGACACCGCCTTCAGCCGGTCGGGCGTGACGTGGATGTTGGCGGACACGATGTCGATGCGCTTGGCCAGCAGCGCCGGGATGAGCTGGCCGAACGGCATCACCTCATATTTGAACTTCGTGACGCCCGCCCATTTCAGCGCCGCCTCGACCAGCTCGATATCGAGGCCGCCGGCCTGCTTGGTGGCGGGGTCGAGCGAGGAATAGGGCGGCGAGGGCGAGAAGCCGAGCGTGACGCCGTCCGCCTTGGCCCGGGCCAGCGACGGGTCGCCGCAATTGTCGAATAGCGGCGGCGCCTCGAACTGGAATTCCTGCGCCATCGCGCCTGCACTGAACGCGCCTGCACTTGCCACGGCCACGAACAAGGCCGCCAGAACCGATTTCAGCATGGCTTTCTCCTCTTTCCGGAATGGCCGGCTTGCCGCCGACACGGTTATTGATAAAAATATGACTTCTTGAGATTATCCTGTCCAGACAGTTCGTGATGTGCGGTGCATTAAAATACAAAAATATGACTTATAGTGAGTTTGCCGTTCCGCGATTGCCGCGCCCGGGCGGTGATGGCGCGCGCTCCGGCGTCGCGTCGCGGCGTCCGGGTCGGCCGCGCGTGCACATGCTTTGCATGGACAGGCGCGCCATGTGCCTATACCGGGGCACGCCCGGCCCGTCCGTGCGATCCTCGCGGCGTTGGAAGCGGGTGGGCCCTGGAATCGGTTGGTCCCTGGAATCGGTTGGTCCCTGGAAACTGGAGTGCGAGATTGGTGGAACGGTCGTCTACGCCCCGTCGCCGCGCTGAGGCCGCCGATCCCTCCGGCACGGCGGGCGAGGAGCGCCCGCCGCGTCCGGCGCGGCCCTCGGGCTACCGGATCAGCGGCCTGCAGGGGCATGTCATCACCGAGCTTGGCCGCGCCATCGTCTCCGGCCGTTTCGCGCCGGGCGAATTGCTGCCGCGCGAGCCGCAGCTGATGGCCGAATTCTCCGCCAGCCGCCCCTCGCTGCGCGAGGCGCTCAAGGTGCTGGCCGCCAAGGGCCTTATCGAGATGCGCCAGAAGGTGGGCACGCGGGTGCGCCCGCGCGACCTGTGGAACACGTTCGACAGCGACGTGCTGGCCTGGCACCTCGGCGACGAGGGCGCCGGCCCGGGCCAGCGCGACAGCATGCTGCGCGACCTCATCGAGCTGCGGCAGGTGATCGAGCCGACCGCCGCCCAGCTCGCCGCCGGCCGCGCCACGATGGAGGACCTGCGCCGGATCCGCGCCGCCGTGCAGGCGATGGAGGCGGCGACGGGGGACATGGCGAGCTATGCCCGCGCCGATGTCGCGTTCCACATGGCGGTGTTCACCGCGAGCCACAACGCGCTGTTCGCCCAGTTCGCCCATCTCGTGGCCGATTTCCTGCGCCTGAGCTTCTCCATCCAGCAGGAGGCGCTCAACGAGCGCGACAACCGCATCGAGGACGACGTCGCCCAGCACCGGCTGGTATTCGAGGCGATCAATAGCGGCGAGGGGGAAAGCGCCGCGCGGGCCATGCGCAACGTGGTTCTCAACGGCAAGAACTCGCTGCTGGCGGCGCTGGGCTGACGCGCATGGCGCCGCTCGACCTCGCCTGGGCGTATGGTTTCCTGCGGGTGACACCGGTGGGCGCGATGATCGCCGAACTTTCGTTCCGGCTGCCGCCGGGCCGGGACGTCTCGCCTTTCGCGCGGCGGCACTGGTCGCCGGACGATCCCGCCCTTGCCGATCTCCCGGCCCATCTGCGCCATCTCGGGGCGGAATTCGTCTGCCTGCCCTTCGGGGTGGGCGGGGACGTGCGGGATATCGCGGCGCCCTGGCGGGGGCTGGGTCTCGCGCGCTGCAACGTGCCCGCCCATGGGCTGGCCGCCAATGCCGAATGGACGCTGGCGGCGCGCAGCCCGACGCGGCTGTGCTTCACGCTCGACTATCCCGCCGATCATGCCGTGCGGCGGCTCACCCGCGTGCTGGCGGTGCAGCCCGATGCGCCCGCGCTCGACCTGCGTCTGACCATCGAGGCCCGGCGGGCGGGTCGCGTGTCGCTTGGCCTGCATCCCATCCTCTCGCTCGACGCGCCGCCGGAAAGCGTGCACCTCCGCGCCGCCTTCCGCCGCGGCTTCACCTATCCCGCGGCCGTGCCGGGAGCCGCGATGCTGGCCGTCATCGGCGCGGAATTCGGCACGCTCGCCACGGTGCCGGCGCGCGCGGGCGGCGTGGTCGACCTGTCGCGCCTGCCCAAGGCGCGGCCGGTGGAAGATGTCGTGCAGCTCTGCGACGTTGAGGGGGCGGTGGAAATCGACCTCCCCGAGCGCGAAGCGACGCTGGTGCTGGACTGGGACCGGCGCCTTCTGCCCTCCTGCCAGATCTGGATCAGCGACCGTGCGCTGGATGAGGCCCCCTGGGCCGGCCGCTATCGCGGGCTGGGCGTGGAGCCGATCGCCTCCTGCTTCGATTTCGCGGAGGCGGTGTCGCTGGGGGACAATCCCATTCGCGCCGGCGGCACCGCGACGAGCCTTGCGATTGATCCGGATCAGCCCGTGGAGATTGCCTACCGCCTGTCCGCGCGCGGATATCAGAAGGTGGCGGACAGTCCGCCATCGACCATGAGGACCTGCCCGGTGACATAGCGGGCATCGTCCGAGCAGAGGAAGAAGGCCGGCCCGGCAATATCCACGGGCGTTCCGGGGCGGCGCAGCGGAATGCGGCCGTGGCGGATGTAGATGTCGCGAAACCAGTCGGTTTCATGCTCGTGGCCGGCGCCCTCGGGCAACAAGGCCATCGCCGTGTCGATGAAGCCCGGTGCCAGAGCGTTGACGAGAATGCCGTCCTCGGCGAGGTCGCAGGCGAGCGCGCGGGTGAAATTGACCAGCGCGCCCTTTGCCGTGGCATAGGCGAGGGAATCGCGCGCGCCGCGCAGGCCCTGGATGGACACGATGTTGAGGATCCGCCGGCCCGCTCCCGCCCGGCGGATCAGCGGCAGCATGGCCAGCGTGACGCGGACCGCGCCGTCCTGGTTGATGTCCAGCACCCCGCGATAATGCGCGAAGCTCATCGTGTCGATGCCGGCCGTGTCGAGGATCGCCGCGTTGTTCACCACGATCTCGCAGCCTCCATGGCGCGCCGCCACCGCGCCCGCGAGGGCGGCCACCGATGCCGGATCGGCAATATCCACCCGCACCGCCATCGCCGTCGCGCCGAGACGGGCGGCAACCGCGTGCGCGCCGGCTTCGTCGATGTCGGCGACCACTACATGAGCCCCTTCCATTGCCAGCCTTTCGGCAATGCCGGCGCCAATGCCCCGCGCGGCGCCGGTGACGAGCGCGACGCGCCCGGCAAGGCGATGGGCGGCGGGTGGGGCGGCGAGTGGGGCACCGGGCGGGGCGGCGGGGGCTTGCGGTGTCATGGATCTTCCGGTCGGGTCACGAGGTGGGCGGGCAAAGCGGAGCGGACGGGACGGCGGGTCCGCGCCGCCTGCCGGCGCGCGGCAGGCATCCGATGCTCATCATAAAATATGATATTTAAGATGGTCAATCACGGGCCGCGCTGAATACCGCGTCGAAAGCGAGCGAAGCCGCCGATAGGGCCGGGCTGGCGCGCAGGTAAATTCGGGTCGTGCCGATTGACGCAAAAAATAAAATATGATTTTTTTGAAATCAAGAACACAACGGCAAGCGCCGGTTCCAGACGGAGAACGCAGGATGAATTGGACGTCGAAGGCAGTTGCAGCATCGCTTACCGCGCTCACTCTCCTCGCATCGGCCGCGGCGTTCGCTGGCCCGAAGGGCGAGGTACGTCTGCTGGCCTATGAGGGCTATGCCGACCCGGCCTGGGTCGAGGAATTCGAGACGGAAACCGGCATCACCGTGAAGGTGACCTATGTCGGCGGCGTCGACGAGCAGATCGCCAAGATGAAGGCCTCGAACGGCAAGGATTACGACGTCGTCACCGTCGATACCGCCAGCCTCAAGGCCTTCGCCGACCAGAAGCTGATCGCCCCCATCGACAAGGAAAAGCTGACCAGCGCCAAGAACCTGCTGCCGGATTTCCAGCCGATGAGCAACGCCACCTTCGGCGGCGCCACCTATGGCGTGCCATGGGCCTGGGGTTCGCTCGGCATGGTCTATGACAAGAAGACCTTTCCCACCGCGCCCGATAGCTGGGAAGTGCTGTGGGACCCGCGATTCAAGGGCAAGGTCATCTCGCTGGATGATGCCAATAACGACATCAATTTCGGCGCCATTGCGCTCGGGATGAAGGATCCGTTCAACCTCACCGACGCGCAGCTGGCGCAGGTGAAGGACAAGCTGATCGCCCTCAAGAAGAACCTGCTCACCTATTTCGCCGGGTTCGACGAGGGCACCACCATCTGGAGCGAGAATGACGTCGTGCTCATGTTCTCCATGGGCGAACTCGCGGCGATCAACCTGCAGAAGAAGGGGTTCGATGTCGGCTATGTCATTCCCAAGGAGGGCGCGGTCGGCTGGCTCGACAATCTGACGGTGAGCGCCGGCACGGAGAACACCGATGCCGCCTATGCCTGGATGAACTTCGCGCTGCAAAAGAAGATCGGCGCCGACATGGCGAAGAAATACGGCTACGGCGCCACCACCGACGCGCCGCAGGGCATGGACTATGCCAACCGGCTGATCTGGGCGCAGAATCCGGAAGATTACACGCGCCGCCAGGCCATCTGGAACGAGGTCAAGGCGGCGAACTGACGGCGCGTCGGCCGCGGGGCCGCGAATGGAGCGGCCCTGCCTCAACGCCGGCGGCGATCGATGCGCCGCCGTCTTCTTCCAATCGATGTGTGGAACCACGCGCGTGCAGCCACTTCTCCATCTGGAAAACATTTCCAAGCGCTATGGCAGCGTGCGTGTGCTCGACGGCATCGACATCACCGTCGCCGATAACGAGTTTCTCACCATTCTCGGCCCCTCCGGCTCCGGCAAGACGACGATCCTGCGCATTATCGGCGGCTTCGAGGGCATCGATGGCGGACGGCTGATGTTCGAGGGGCGCGACCTCGCGAGCGTGCCGATCAACCGGCGCCCGTTCAACACCGTGTTCCAGGACTACGCGCTGTTCCACCACATGAACGTGGCGGAGAATGTCGGCTACGGGCTCAAGGTGCGCGGCCGGCCGAGGGCGGAGATCGCGGCGAAGGTCGCCGACGTTCTGGAAACCGTCGGCCTCGGCGCGCTGGGCGCGCGCTATCCCGCCCAGCTCTCGGGTGGCCAGCGCCAGCGCGTGGCGCTCGCCCGCGCCATCATCTGCGAGCCCCGCCTCATCCTGCTCGACGAGCCGCTTTCCGCGCTCGACGTGGAACTGCGCGCGCAGATGCAGCGCTTCCTCAAGTCGCTGCAGCGCCGGCTCGGCATCGCCTTCGTGTTCATCACCCACGACCAGGAGGAGGCGATCGCGCTGTCCGATCGCATCATCGTGGTCCATCGCGGCCGCATCGAGCAGGAAGGCGCGCCCGAGCAGCTCTACCGCCGCCCGCGCACGCCCTTCATCGCCGCGTTTCTCGGCGAGAACAACCTGATTGCCGGAACGCTCGCCGGCGTGCAGGGCGCCGTCTGCCGGGTGGAGACCGCCGCCGGTCCGCTTCACGCGACGGTGGATGGCCCGGCCCCGCTGCCCGGCAGCGCCGTGCTGGTCGCGGTGCGGCCCGAGCATATCACCCTCGCAGCCGCGGCGCCCGGCGCTCTGGTCGCCGAGGTGGTGGAGATCCGGTTCCTCGGCGCCAACATCCTGATCGAATTGCGACACCCCGCGCTGCCCGACACGCTCATCAAGGTGCGGCGCCTCGCCGATGGCTCCACCGCGCGCCTGAGCCCCGGCCAGCGGCTGACGGTCGGCTGGGCGGCGGACGATGCCGCGCTGCTGGTTGCGAAGGGTTGAGGAGGGCGCGCGATGAGCACCACCTCTTCCTCCCACCGATCGGCGCGGCCCCGCCGGCGCGGCATCGTCCGCGATCTTCTGTGGCACGGCCTCAATCTCGGCCTGCCGCTGCTCTTCGTGGTGCTGCCGATCCTGTCTTTCGTGCTGGTGAGCTTCTGGACCCTCACGAACGGGCAGATCGTCCATACGCTCACCCTTGCCAATTACCGCGCCTTCTTCACCGAGGGCAGCTATCTCCAGGTCTATCTCGGCACCGTCCTGCTGTCGGCGCAGGTGACGCTGATCAACGTGGTGCTGGCCATCGCCATCGCGGTGTTCATCTTCCGGCGCACGCCACGGGTGCGCTTTCTCATCCTGATGAGCTTCATGCTGCCGCTGTTCATGAGCTACATCATCAAGATCTATTCGATCCGCAGCATTCTCGGCCAGCGCGGCCTGCTGAACGAGGGGCTGCTGGCGCTGGGACTGATCGACCAGCCGATCGAGGTGCTGCTGTTCTCCCGCACCGCCATCTTCATCGCGCTGGCGGTGCTGTACCTGCCCTATGCGATCCTGCCGATCTATCTGGCGCTTGACCGCATCCCGGCCAATTATCTCGCGGCTTCCGCCGATCTCGGCGCCACGCCGCTGCAGGCATTGCGCGACATCGTGCTGCCGCTCGGCCGGCCGGGTATCGCGGCGGGGGCGGTGTTCACCTTCATCCTCACCTTCGGCGATTTCGTCACGCCGCAGATGGTGGGCGGCACGCAGGGCTTCACTTTCGGGCGCATCGTGTTCAGCCAGTTCGGGCTCGCGCTCAACTGGCCGCTCGGGTCGGCGCTGGCGGTGATCCTGCTGGCCACCACGCTGCTGGCGGTGGCGCTCGCCGGCCTGACGCTCCGCCGGGAGCATGTGCGATGAAGCAGAAGGCACCGCTTCTCGACACCCTGCTCGGTCTCGTCGCCGTGGCCGGCCTCATCGCGCTCTATGCCCCGCTGGTCGCGGTGGCGGCGCTGTCCTTCTTCCAGATCACGCGGGTGCGCGGTGTGATGGGCTTCGCCCCGTTCTCGCTGGAGCCCTATGCCGCGCTCATCGCCAATGGCGAGATCCTCGCGGCGCTCGCCACCTCGCTCATCGTCGCCATGGTGGCGAGCCTCGCCTCGCTGGTGCTGGCGCTGATGTTCGCCTTCTACTTCGTCTCGGCCCGGCGCCGCTTTGGCCTGATGATGCAGATGATGGTGTTCCTGCCCTTCCTGCTGCCACCCATCATCACCGGCCTGTCGCTGCTGATCGCCTTTCGCGAGATCGATTTCGCGCGCGGGCTCGCCACCATCATCGTCGGGCATATCGTGTTCATCGTGCCCGTGGTCTACCGCACCGTGCTGGTGCGCCTGCAACTGCTCGGGGGCAGCCTCACCGAGGCCTCGCTGGATCTGGGGGCCTCGCGGGTGCAGACGCTGGTCCACGTGATCCTGCCGCAGATGCGCCCGGCCCTCATTTCGGGCGCGCTGCTCGCCTTCGCCATCTCCTTCGATGAAACGCTGATCACCCTCTTCGTCGCGGGATCGGAGACGACGCTGCCGATCCGCCTGTGGGCGATGATGCGGGTGGGCTTCGTGCCGGAAATCAATGCCCTGGCGACCCTCATCCTCCTCGTCACCGCGCTCATCACCCTCGCCATCGGGCTGCTGCAGCGCGGGCAGGCGGAGCGCGCGTCCTGAACATCGACCTGAACATCGGCGGCCCGACGCCCGCGATGCGCCGGCCCCCAACACCCACCTCTCCGGGAGAAGAAGCCTTCCCATGAAAATCGAAACCGTCGACTTCTTCTATCTGGCGATGCCTGAGATCACGACCGCCGCCGATGGCAGCCAGGATGCGCTGGTGGTGCGCGTCCGCGCGGGCGGCTTCACCGGCTGGGGCGAGTGCGAGGCCGCGCCGCTGCCCTCCATCGCCGCCTTCGTCTGCCCGATGTCGCATGGCGCCTGCCAGCCCGTGCAGAACGCCGTGCTCGGCCAGCGGTTGGAGGCGCCCGCCGACATCGCCCGCATCGCCGCGCAGGTGGAATATGACAGCATGGACCTGTTGCAGGCGCCCCATACCTGGTCGGGCATCGAGATGGCGCTGTGGGACCTGCTGGGCAAGGCGCGCGGCGAGCCCGTCTGGAAGCTGCTCGGCTATGGCCGCTCCCATGCCAAGACCCCCTATGCCTCGCAATTGTTCGGCGACAGCCCGCAGGAGACGCTGGAGCGCGGCCGCAGCGCCCGGGCGGATGGCTTCCGCGCGGTGAAGTTCGGCTGGGGCCCGGTCGGGCGCGGCACGCTGGAGATCGATGCCGATCATTTCGCGGCGGCTCGCGAGGGGCTGGGCGCGGACGGCATCCTGCTTGTGGATGTCGGCCAGATCTTCGGCGAGGATGTGGAGCGGGCGGCGCGGCGGCTGCCGGCGCTGGAGGCGGCGCGCGCCACGTGGCTGGAGGAGCCCTTCGCCGCGAGCGCCTATGGCGAATATGCCGCTCTTGCCGCGCGCACGAGCGTGAAGATGGCGGGCGGCGAGGGTGCGCATAATTTCCACATGGCGCGCAATCTCATCGACTATGGCGATATCGGCTTCGTGCAGATCGATTGCGGGCGCATTGGCGGCATCGGGCCGGCCAAGCGCGTGGCGGATCACGCGGTGGCCAAGGGCGTCACCTATGTGAACCACACCTTCACCTCGAATCTCGCGCTGAGCGCCTCGCTGCAGCCTTTTGCCGGCGTGGCGGATGCCACGATCTGCGAATATCCGGTGTCGTTGCAGCCGCTGGCGGTGGAACTGACCGCCAACCACATCCAGCGTGACGCCAATGGCGAGATTGCCGCGCCCGAAGCGCCCGGCCTCGGCATCGAGATCAACCCCGCCGCGCTGGAGGCCTATCGGGTGGACGTGGAGATCACCGTGCAGGGTCGGACCCTGTTCCGCTCGCCCGCCGCGGCGTGAGGGGAGGCCGGCATGAAACCGCCCACGTCTGCCCCGGACTGTCGGCCGGCCATCCGCCGTCCCGCCCTGCGCGTGGTGGCGCAGACCTCGGACATGCTCGGCGAGGCCCCGCTCTGGCATCCGCTGGAGGACTGCCTGTACTGGCTCGACCTTGCCGGCGGGCGGCTGCACCGGATGGCGGCGGATGGCCATGTGGCGACGCGGCGGATCGACCGCCCCGTGCCGCTGGGCGCCGTTGTCGCCGGCCCGGCGGCGGGCTGCCTCATCCTGTCCGCGCGGGACGGGCTCGCGCTCTATGACTGGGCGAGCGACACGCTTGTCGCGCTGTGCCATCCCGAGGCGGGGCGCAGCGCCATCGGCTATAATGACGCCAAGGTCGACCGCGTCGGCCGGCTGTGGATCGGCACCAGCGATCTGGCGGAGCAGGAGCCGCGCGGCGCGCTCTGGTGCTGGACGCCGGGTCGCGTGCCGGTGCTGGCGGAGGCGGGTTTCACCGTGGTCAACGGCCCCGCCTTTTCCCCGGACGGGCGCACGCTTTACCTCAGCGACAGCGTCGGCCGGCGGGTGCTGGCCTTTGATGTCGCCGCCGACGCCCCCGTGCTGACCCATCGCCGCGTGTTCGCCGCCATGGCGGTGGACGAGGGCTATCCGGACGGGCTGACCGTGGATGCCGGGGGCGGCGTGTGGCTGGCGCACTGGGACGGCTGGCGCATCACCCGCTTTTCGCCCGAGGGTGAGCGAATGCTGGTGGTGCCGCTGCCAGCACCGCGCATCACCAGCCTCGCCTTTGGCGGGGAGGGGCTGGCGACGCTGTTCGTGACCAGCGCGCGGCTGGATCTCGCCCCGCCGCTCATCGACGCGGCGCCGCTGTCGGGCGCGCTCTTCGCCGTGGAGGCCGGCATCAAAGGCCTGCCCGAGCGGGCGTTTATTCCGGGATGAGCGGCACGCCCGGCCGGCGGGTCGGGTCCGGCACCGGGACGGCCGCCATCAATTCGCGCGTGTAGGCATCGGCGGGCGCCTCGAACACCGCGCGGCGGCTGCCGGCCTCGACAATGCGGCCGGCGCGCATCACCGCCACGTCGTGGCACATGCGCTCGATCACCGCCATGTCATGCGAGATGAAGAGATAGGCGAGGCCCATCGTCTCCTGCAATTCCAGCATCAGGTCCAGCACGCGGGCGCGCACCGAGACGTCGAGCGCCGCCACGCTTTCATCCGCCACGATGAGCCGGGGTTCCAGCGCCAGCGCGCGGGCGATGCAGATGCGCTGGCGCTGGCCGCCGGAGAATTCGTGCGGGTAGCGGCTGCCATGGTCCGGCGAGAGGCCGACCCGCCGCAGCAGTTCGGCCGCCCGCTCGCGGCGCTCGGATGCCGTGCCGATGCCATGGATGGCCAGCGGCTCGGCGATGGCGGCGGCCACTGGCATGCGCGGGTCGAGCGAGGCATAGGGGTCCTGGAAGATCATCTGCGCCTTGCGGCGAAGGGGCCGCATCTCGCGCGTCGAGAGGCCCGCGATGGGCACGCCGTCCAGCGCGACCTCGCCGGCGAAGGGAATGAGCCCGAGCACCGCCTTGCCGGTGGTCGACTTGCCCGAGCCGCTCTCGCCGACCAGACCCAGCGTGCGCCCGCGCCTGAGCTCGAACGACACGTTGTCCACGGCCTTGAGCGCACTGCCGCCGCCGAACCACTTGCCGTGCGCGCGATAGGTGACGGCGAGGTCGCGCACGAACAGTACCGGGCTCTCCCCCGGCGGCGGCGTTGGTGGGGAAATCGTGGTCACGCGCGGCGGTCCGTCCTCGCCCGCGCGGGCCCCGAGCCGCGGCACGGCGGCGAGCAGGGTGCGGGTGTAATCCTCGCGCGGCGCGGTGAAGAGCGGCACGACGCCGGCCTGCTCGATGATGCGGCCGCCCTGCAGGATGGCGACGCGGTCCGCCATCTCGGCAACCACGCCCATGTCGTGGGTGATGAGGATGATCGAGGTGCCGAACTCCCCCTTCAGCTCGCGCATCAGGGTGAGGATCTGTGCCTGCACGGTCACGTCGAGCGCCGTGGTCGGCTCGTCGGCGATCAGCACCCTGGGCCGGCAGGACAGCGCCATCGCGATCATCACGCGCTGGCGCATGCCGCCGGACAGTTCGTGGGGAAACTGCGCCAGCCGGCGGGCCGGATCGGTGATGCGCACCGCATCCAGCATGTCGCGGGCGCGCGCCGGCGCGTCCTGCGCGCCCTGATGGATGCGGATCGCCTCGGTGAGCTGGGCGCCGATGCTCATCACCGGGTTCAGCGAGGTCATCGGCTCCTGGAAGATCATGGCGACATCGCCGCCGCGCAGGCGTCGCATGGCGCTCTCGGGCAGGGCGAGAAGGTCCTGTCCGCCGAGCTTTATGGCCCCCGCGGCCACCCGCAGCGAGCTCTTGGCGAGCAGCCGCATGATGGCCAGCGATGTCACCGACTTGCCCGAGCCGCTCTCGCCGGCCAGACACAGCGTCTCGCCCGCGTTGAGCGCGAAGCTGACATCATGCAGCACCCGCCGCGCGCCCTGCGGGGTGCGGGCGTCGACGCACAGGCCTTCGACGGACAGGACCGGCGCTGTCACGAAAACACGATCCGCGGGAAATAGAAGGAGACGACCCAGTTCGGCATGTCGACGATCTCGCTGATGCGCAGGTCGCCGCAGACCGAGCAGAGCATGTAGGCATCCACCGGGTTCAGGCCGTGCTCGGCGGCGAGCAGGTCGACCATCCGTTGCAGCGCCTCGCGGGCCCCGGTCATCAGGTCGGGGCCGATGCCGGTCGTCACCTCGTAGCCGGCCGCGTCGAGATGGCGCGTGACCGGGCCGGGCGTGGTGAAGCGGGGGGAGGCGAGCCGCGCGTCCTTCACCAGTTCGAGCGTCGCCTCGACATCCATCCGGCTCTCGATGGCCGTGCCGCAGACTTCGCCGTCACCCTGCGCGGCATGGGTATCGCCGATGGAGAACAGCGCGCCGGGCACCTCCACGGGAAGATAGAGCGTCACGCCTTCGCTGATGTCGCGAATGTCCAGATTGCCGCCGACGCGGCGCGGCGGCACGATGGAATGCAGGCCGGGCTCGGCGGGGGCGAGGCCGATCGTGCCGGCGAAGGGCTTGAGCGGCACGCGCCCGCCGGGCCCGTACAGAGCCGGGGTCAGCGCGCTCGCATCATATGTCCACACATGCAGCGCCGGCTCGGGAAACTGGTCGGCCAGCAGGCCGAAGCCGGGAATGTTCGCCGTCCAGCCGATGCCGGAGGGGATGAACTTGCGGATCGTCACCTTCAGCGCGTCGCCCGGCTCGGCGCCTTCAACGTAGACCGGCCCGGTCACCGGGTTGATCCGGCTGAAGTCGAGATTGCGCACGCTCTCCACTGTCGAGCCTTCGCCCAGCTGGCCGGCGGAGGAATCGGTGCACTCGAAATGGATCGTCTCGCCGGGACGCGCGGTCAGCACGGGTGCGAAGTCGCGGTTCCAGCCGAAATGATGGCTGGCGCGATGGATCGTGTGGTTACAGGCCACGCACATGATGGTTCTCGTTTCTGCTCGTTCACCGGAAGAGTCAGTGCAGTTCGACTTCCCTCTCCCCATTGGGGAGAGGTGGCCCGCGAAGCGGGTCGGTGAGGGGCGGCGCGACTGCGAAGCGTCGAAGACCCCTCACCCCAACCCTCTCCCCGGCGGGGAGAGGGGGCTGCACGCCTTACGGCTTCACGAAGATGGCGTCGTAATTGATGACGCGGGTGGGGTCGACATAGATGTTCGGCTCGCCGCCCATCCGCTTCGACTTCGCCACCACGCGGCGCTCGTTGAACACCGGGATCCACGGCGCGTCCGCCATCACGTCGACGAAGATCTTCTTCCACGCCTCGACGCGCTCCGCCGACTTCGACGGATCGGACATGGAATCCGCCGCGACCGCCCGCTTCTGCAGGTCCTCGTTGCAGTACCACGACCAGTTCCAGCCGCCCTGCACCGCGCCGGCGCAGCCCAGGATCGGGCCATAGAAGTTGGACGGATCCGGGAAGTCCGCGATCCAGGCCATGCCGCCCGACCAGATCATCGGCGCCTCGCCTTCCGTGCCGCCAGCGGCGATGACGTTGGACTGCGCCAGCGCCTTGATTTCCGCCTTCACGCCGACGGCCGCGAGATCCTGCTGGATCGCCTGCGCGATGCGCGGCTGCGGGTCGGTATTGGTGGAGTAGAGCACGGTGGAGAAGCCGTCGGCATAGCCGGCTTCCTTCAACAGCGCCTTGGCCTTGGCGACGTCATAGGCATAGCCCTTATAGGCCGTGTCATAGCCCGGCATGGCGGGCGGCAGCGGCTGGTTGGCCGGAGTGGCGCGCCCGTTGACGATGCGCACGAGGCGCTCCTTGTTGATCGCCATGTTCAGTGCCTGGCGCACCTTCACATTGTCGAACGGCTTGATCTTGGTGTTCAGCGTGACATAGCCGGTATGCAACTGCTGGCCGTCGACGATCAGGTCCTTGGCGTCGGGCGACTTGGAGATTTCGAGGAACTTGGCGGGCGGGATGCCATCGCCGGCAATGTCCACCTCGCCCTTCTGCAGGCGCAGCAGCGCCACCAGCGGCTCCTGGCCGATCTCGATGGTGAAGCTGTCAATATGCGGCACGCCCTTGACGAAATAATCCGGGTTGCGCGCGAAGACCAGCTTCTGGCCGATCACCCAGTCCTTCAGCACGAAGGTGCCCGAGCCCACCGGCTTCTTGCCGAAATCGCCGGCGGCGGCCTCGACGGCCTCCTTCGGCACGATGGAGGCGAAGTTGATCGCCAGCACATGCAGGAAGGTGGCGTCCGGGCGCGAAAGCTTGAACACTACCGTCTCAGTATCCGGCGTCTCGATGCCGGCGAGCCCGGTGGCCTTGCCGGCTGCGAAATCGTCGAAGCCGGCAATGGCGCCGAAGAAGCCGGCGCCGGGGCCCTGCGTCTTGGGATCGACCGCGCGCTCGATGGAGTATTTCACATCCGCCGGCACGACCACGCGGCCATTGGAGAACTTCACCCCCTTGCGCAGCTTGAACGTGTAGGTCAGCCCGTCCGGCGACACGGTGAAGCTCTCGGCGAGCGAGGGCACCAGGTCCGGCGTGCCGGGCGTGTAGTCCATCAGCCGCGAGAACAGGCTCTTGATGATCGACCAGTTCTGCCAGTCATAGCCGATGGCGGGATCGAGCGTGGCGATGTCGTCCTTGTAGGTGACGACGATGTCGCCGCCCTGCGCCTGCGCCATGGCGGGCGCGGTGGCGGCGAGCGTCAGCGCGGCGGCTGGCGCGAAGGCGATGGCGGCGGCGAGCGCCGTCGATCGCAGCAAGGTCTTCAGCATGGCGTGGAACCCTCTCTGGTTGGTTGAACGCATTCTTGGGCAGTGCCTCAGCCCGCGCGGATACGCGGGTCGATGAAGGGGGCGATGAGATCGGCGAGGAGGTTGCCGAGCACGATGGCGAGCGCCGAGACCAGGGTGACGCCCATGATGATGGGGATGTCGACCTGCTGGATCGCCTGCCAGGCGAGCTGGCCGATGCCGGGCCAGCCGAACACCGCCTCGACCACCACCGCGCCGCTCATGAACTGGCCGATATCGATGCCGATCATGGCGATCACCGGCAGAAGCGCATTGGGCAGGGCGTGGCGCAGCACCACGCGTGCCGCCGGCACGCCCTTGGCATGGGCGGTGCGCACATAATCCTGACCCAGCACGTCGATCATCGCCGAGCGCACGATGCGCGCATACCAGCCGGCCCCGAGAATGCCGAGCGTGAAGGCGGGCAGCACGAGATGGGCGGGCGTGCCATAGCCGGACATCGGAAACCAGCCGAGCGTGGCCGCGAAGACATAGAGCAGCAGCAGCGCGACAAGGAATTGCGGGGTCGAGACGCCGACGAAGGACAGCGTCATCACCAGCCGGTCGATCGCGCCGTCGCGCCGCACGGCGGCGATCACGCCCAGCGTCAGGCCGATCATCACCTCGATGGCGATGCCGGCGGCCATCAGGGTCAGCGTGGCCGGCAGACGCGCGAGGATGAGCGGGGCCACCGCGGTCTTCTGGTTGAACGAGCGGCCGAGATCGCCCTGCAGGAGATGCACGATATAGTTCCAGAACTGCACCGGCAGCGGCAGGTCGAGGCCAAGCTGGTGGCGGATATTGGCCACGGTCTGCGGCGTCGCGTTGCGGCCGGCGAGCAGCACGGCGGGGTCGGCCGGCAGCGCGTAGAGCAGCACGAAGGTGATCGCGGCCACGCCGAGCAGGATGAGCGC
Source organism: Ancylobacter amanitiformis (assembly GCF_030814815.1). Lineage (GTDB taxonomy): Bacteria > Pseudomonadota > Alphaproteobacteria > Rhizobiales > Xanthobacteraceae > Ancylobacter > Ancylobacter amanitiformis. Next base: position 187,631 of record NZ_JAUSVR010000008.1, read on the forward strand.
CGCCTGGGTGAGCCGGCGGGCGAGCAGCAGCACCATCAATCCCTCCCGCGCTGGGTGGGGTCGATGAGGTCGCGCAGCGCGTCGCCGACCAGGTTGAACGACAGTGCGGTGGCGAGGATCGCCGCGCCGGGGAAGAACACCAGCCACGGCGCGGACTGGAAATAGCTCTGGCTCTCGAAGACGATGTTGCCCCAGGAGGGCTGCGGCGGCTGCACGCCGATGCCGAGGAAGGACAGGGTCGCCTCCAGCAGCACGGTGGTGGCGATGCCGAGCGTGCCCCAGACGATGGCGGTGGGCACGAGATGGGGCAGGATATGCCGCGTGAGGATGCGCAGGTTGCCCGCCCCCATGGCCCGTTCGGCCAGGATGAAGTCGCGCTCGGCGAGCGAGCGGGTCTCGGTATAGCCGATGCGCGCGACCTGCACCCAGTTCACCATGGCGATGACCATGGCGACGATCCACAGGCTGGGCTTGAGCAGCGCCGCCAGCACGATGGCCAGCAGCAAGGCGGGAAACGCCGTCATCAGGTCGGTGAAGCGCATCAGCACCCCGCCGAGCAGGCCGGAGAAATAGCCGGCGATCACGCCGACGGCGAGGCCGATCATGACCGCGGTGCCATTGGCGACCAGCCCGATCAGCAGCGATGTGCGCGCGCCATAGATGAGCCGCGAGAGCAGGTCGCGGCCGAGCGTGTCGGTGCCGAGCAGGAACTGGGCGGAGGGCGGCAGCGGCGCGCCATCCAGCGACAGCCCGTCGAACATCTGGTCGTCCGGCGCATAGGGGGCCAGCAGCGGGGCGAGCAGGGCGCAGGCGAACACGCCGATGATGACCGCCAGCGCCAGCGCCAGCACCGGCCGGCGCGCCACGCCGCGCAGGAGGGAGCCGGGCGACATCAACCGACCTCCGGCAGGACGTGCTGGCGGGCGAGGATCGCCGCCGCCGCCTGTTCCAGCGTCAGGCGCCGGCGCATGGCGAAGTCGCGCAATTGCCGATAGGCGGCGTCCTCGTCCCCCTGCTGCGCCAGCGCGATCGCTTCCACCGCCCGGGCGACGATCGCCCGCAGCCGCAACCGCTCGCCCAGCGCCGCGACCTTCTGCTGCGCTTGCACCCGTTCATCGAAGGCGTGCAGCGCCAGCACGAGGGCGGGATAGACCGCCGCGGCAGCCACCGGCTTGGCGATGATGGCGCCCGCGCCCTGGTCGATCGCCCAGGCGATGCGGCCCGGCGCCTCCGAACCGAGCAGCGCGACGACCGGCATGGCGGCCGCCGTGCCGGGCTCCCAGGACAGCAGGCCGTTCCAGCCCTGATCGGCATCGACCAGCACGATATCGGGCGCCTCGCCGGGGCGCATGGGGGCCCAGCGCTGCTCGACATCGAGCCCGATCAGCCGCAGCTGGCGCTCCAGCCGCGCAATGGCTTCATCGGGACGGTGCAGGACAAGGGCGCGGCGGCCGACAAGGTTCGGCGTTCTCATGACACCACCCTCAGATGCGGGGCGCGGTTCGCGCGCGGTCCGGTGAGACAGGGATCGCCGGTGAGATAGGGATCGGCGGCGATCGGCGGACGCGAGGCGATCACGTCGAATCCGCCCGCGCCATTGATCCGCCCGAGATGGAAGGGCAGGGCGGCGTGATTGGTGTGCGGATCGATCCGCATGGGACCCTGCACGGTCGGGTGCAGCTTGCCGCAGACCGCGCGGCGCACTTCGGCGGGCTCGTCCGTGCCGGCGGCACGGATGGCCTCGGCGCAGAGCCGCACCGCCGCATAGGCGCCGGAGAAGAAGGAGGAAAAGCGCCGGCCCGCGCCGTAGCGCGCCGCCGCGATTGCCTTGAAAGCGCGGTTTTCCGGCGTGTCGAGGCTGTCGAAATAGCAGGCGGCCGCCAGCTGGCCCACCGCCACGCCGGGCGCGATCTCGCCCAGCTCGCATTCGGTCAGGTCGCAGCTCACCACCGGGCAGATTTCGGGGCGGAAGGCGGCGTCCTGGCGCGCCAGTTCGCTCATGGCGGCGAGGAAGGCATAGCTGGACGGGCCGATGAGGTTGTTGAGGATGAAGGAAGGCCGCTGCGTCCGGATTTCGGCGATCAGCCGGCCGATCTCGGTCTCCTCGATGGGGAGGAAGCGCTCGCCGGCCACCTCGCCGCCGCTGGCGAGCAGGAGTTCGCGGGCGAGGCGGTTCATCTCCCAGCCCCACACATAGTTCGCCCCCAGCAGGAACACCCGCCCGCCATGGCGGGGGATGAGATGGTCGAACAAGGGCAGCAAATGCTGGTTCGGGCAGGCGCCGGTATAGATGATGTTCTCGTTCGCCTCGAACCCCTCATAGGGGCAGATGTACCACAGCAGCGCGTCATGCTTCTCGACCAGCGGCGCCACATCCTTGCGCGCGGCGGAGAGCGCGGTGCCTATGATGTGGCGGCAGCCTTTCTCGCGCAGCAGCTCGCGCGCCAGCGTGACATAGCGGCTCGCCTCGCCCTGCGGGTCGGCCATCACCAGTTCCACCGGCACGCCCTCGCCGACCAGACGCTCGGCGGCAAGCTCCGCGCCGTCGCGGCATTCGCGCCCGAAGGCGCCATAGGCGCCGGTGGTGGAATAGAGAATGCCGATGCGAAGGGGCGCGCCCATCTCAACTCCCTGATGCCGTCGATCCATCGGCCAAACGCAAAAAACCCCACGAAACCACGCCCGCCGGTCAGGCGGGGGTCTCGCGGGGCGCTGTTGCCCGAGGCTTCTTCAGCCAATGTGCTGCTTATCCAAGCGTGCTCAACAGATAAGCACCTTCACAATATGGTCTGGCGCCGCGTTGTCAATGCACCAAGGAGGCGATGCGGCGATCTCCTTGTGGGAAGGGTGGTGCGCGTCGAAGGCCGATCGCGGGAACATGCTTGCCCGTCCCGCGTTGCTGATGCGACGCAGCTCGGGGAGGCAACCCATGGACAGACGGTCTTTTCTGCTTGGACTCTGCGGCATCGGGTCGGCGACGGCGGGCGTGGCTGCCCTCGCGCCCTTCCTGGCGACGCCGGCGCAGGCCGTGCCGCTGGATGCGCTGAGGGCGATGCCGTCCTCCAGCCCCGATAGTCTCCCGCCCGAGGCCTATGGCGTGACGCCGGACGGCACGCCGGCCGACAGCACCTATTGGGTCTGGCGCAACGGTCGTCGCTACTGGGTCGCTCCGCCGCGCCGCCGTCGTCGCGTGTGCCGCCGCGTCCGGGTGCCGGGCGGCTGGCGGACGCGCTGCTGGTAGGCGCGGGCCAGCTGTGACCGTGGCGTCCGCCGCGGTCCGCCATACGGGAATTTGGGCGCGACATCTCGATATGCCGCGCCGCCCTCAAGGCCACGCGGGGCGACGCCCGTCGGAACGGCGGGGGTTTTACGCGCGCGTTATCGCTTGCCCTCGCCGCGCGGCGCGAAGACGTCGAAGGCCAGGATCATCACCCCGGCGAAGCCGAGGACGAGGATGGCGGAGATGACGGAGGAGGGCAGGAAACCGAGGGCGCTCATGGTGGAATGTCCGGTGAACTCAGGCTACGCGATATAGGCGCTTCGCATCGTCCTGTGATGCGGCATGAGTGTGACGGCGAGCAAAACGACCCTTGCGTAAATGCGCTGCCGCCCTGCGCGACGCGCATGAGGGCGTATATCGGCGCTGGAAAGAGCGGCCCGGGGCGGTCTCCGCCTACATCACGATGACCCGGTCCGGCAGTTCATTGCTGTCCCCGGGCATGCGGGGAGCGTGATGGGCGAGGATGCGGCCTGCCTCGGCGACCGCCTCCATCAGCCCTTGATCCAGCCGGCCCTGCCGCGCGCCGGCCAGCACGGCGGCGCAGACGCCGCGCCAGGCTTCGTGCCCGACCTTGGCGTGGATCGCCTCGTCCGCCACCACTTCGACCAGCCGCTCCTGCGGTGCCACCAGGATGAGCACGCCGGTGCGCCCGCGCGTCTGGTGCATGCCGAGCGCGAGGAAATGCTCGATTGCCGCCGTCCGTCCCGCCTCCTCGCGGGCAAGGCGCGGCACGAGCCGGCTGCCGAGCGGGGTGAAGATCAGCAGCGTGCCGGCGAGGATGAACGAACAGGCCTGAAGCGACAGCAGCGCCGGCATTTCCAGCGGGGTGAGCAGCGCGAGCGGCCAGGGCAGCACGAGCGCCAGCAGCGCCGCCCACATCAGGCCGAAGAAGGCATGGCGCACCAGCGGGCGGGTGAGCACGACGACGCGGATCTCCCCGGCGGTGCCCGCTTCCGCCTGTCGGATCGCCCCCGCGACCGCGGCATGCTCCTGGGGTGTCAGCATGTCGTCTCCTCACCAGCTTCCCGAGGCGCCGCCACCGCCGGAGGACCCGCCGCCGCCGGAAAACCCGCCACCGCCGCTTCCGCCGCCACCCGACCAGCCGCCGGAATTGCCGCCGGAATTGCCGCGGCGCGACCAGTCCCATCCCGCCGTGCTTCCCGGCAGAACCGCGCCGCGCCGCCCGCGCATGCGCAGGTTGCCCGAGCGGGCCTGACGGTAGAGAACGAAGCCCCAGAACGCGATCATCAGCACCACGAAGATGATGTGGCCCCAGTCATCGCCGCTCATTGCGGGGGCGGCGGCGGTGCGGGCGCGCTGCTCGGCCTCGGCGGGATCGAGATTCAACACCTCGATCACCGCATCCGCGCCCTTCTCGATGCCGCCGGCAATATTGCCGGCGCGAAAATCCGGCAGGATGGCAGTCTGGATGATGGTGCTGGCCACGGCATCCGGCAGCACGCCTTCAAGCCCATAGCCGACCTCTATGCGCACGCGCCGCTCGGCTGGCACCACCAGCAGCAGCACGCCGTTATTCTTCTCCCCCTGTCCGAGCTTCCAGAAGCGGAACAGCCGGTTGGCATAATCCTCCACCGAGGTGCCTTCCAGCGAGGGGAGGGTGGCGACCACGAACTGGTCGCTCGTGCGCGCCTCCTGCGCGGCGAGCTTTTCCTCCAGCGCCGCGCGCGCGGCCGGGGGCAGCACCTGCGCGGCATCGACCACGCGACCGGTGAGGGCCGGGAAGGCAAATTCCGCCCGCGCCGCATCCCCGCCGGCCAGCGCGAGCAGCAGGGCCAGCACGGGGAGCGCGGCCAGCCGGAGCGCTGGCAGCCGAAACGCGGGCAACTGGAAGCGCAGACGCGGCGGATGCACGGGCCGCTCCTTCAGTTGAACTTCACCTGCGGCGGCTTGGTCTGCTCGTCGGGGATGGTGAAGGTCTCCATCGGCTTGCTGCTGCGATACAGGGTGCTGGCCCAGAGCACGCCGGGGAAGGTGCGCAGCTCGGTATTATAGACCCGTACCGCCTCGATATAATCGCGCCGTGCCACGGCGATGCGGTTCTCGGTGCCTTCGATCTGCGCCTGCAGCGCGAGGAAGTTCTGGTTGGCCTTCAGGTCCGGATAGGCTTCGGACACCGCGATCAGCCGGCCGAGCGCGCCGGAGAGCTGCGACTGCGCCTGCTGGAACTGCTTGAACTGCTCGGGATCGGTGATGGTGGAGGCATCGACCTTGATGGACGTGGCCTTCGCCCGCGCTTCCGTCACCTGGGTCAGTACCTGGCTCTCATGCTGGGCATAGCCCTTCACGGTCTCGACGAGATTGGGGATCAGCTCGGCCCGGCGCTGATACTGGTTGAGCACGTCGCTCCACGCCGCCTTGGCCTTCTCCTCATTGGTCGGGATGTTGTTCACCCCGCAGCCGGCCAGCCCCAAGGCGAGGGCTATCAGGAGGAGCGGGGCGATGAGACGGCGCCATGCGCCCGCAAGTCCCGGGAATGTCGACGTCATGGCACCCTCCACCCGTGCAGCCGCTGCGGCTGCGCACCCCTATATAGCGCAGGGATCGCCCGCGTGCGCTGTTGTGCATGTCATGCCGGACCCGCTGGGGTAGAAGGTCCACGCGGCGCGTCACATCGCTGCGAACGGTCCATCCGCGACGGCGAATTGCGGCGCGCCATGCGCGCTGTCAGCGACAGGATGCTGATCCCGCAGATCAAGCAACTCGAAGCTGACAATCCCATGAAGCAGACCGATTGCGAGGAGGTCCCGCCGTGGCGTGCCGCCAGCCTCGCCCCGCTGGGCCACGGCCGCCCGTACGGTGCCCGCGGGCTTGACCATCTGCCGGTCATTCCCACGCTTCGGCCGTGAATGTGGCCGAGCGGTTATGGGTGATGAACGCCCGCACCGCCGCGGATAATTCGCTCTTGCGATGGGCGATCGCGAGTTCGGAGGTCGTATGCACGCCGCGAATGTTGCGGTAGCGAACGCCGGGCAGCCGGAGGCAATCGAGCGATTTCGGCACCAGGGCTATTCCCAGCCCGACCGCCACCATGCTGGCAATGGTCGTGAAGTCCCGGCCGATCGGCCGGATCACCGGGCTGATGCCGGCCTCTTCGCAGGCCGTGGTCGTGTTCCGGCGAAAGCCGACATCGGGAGCCTGTCGCGGGGTGATGAATTCGCGATCGGCGAGATCCGCCAGATCCACCGCCCCCGTTCCGGCCAGCGCGTCATCGTCGGGAAGGGCGACGACCAGCCGTTCCTTGAGGATGACGCGGGTCACGACATTGGGCGGCAGCGGCGTGGGGGGACGGATGAAGCCGAAATCGAGCCGCCCCTCGGAGATGCGCGCGAGCTGCTCGCCCATTTCCATTTCCACCAGCTGCAGTTCGACGTCCGGATGCGCCTTGCGGAAACTCGCGATGGAGCGGGTGAGCACGCCGGCATAGGCGACGGAGGCGACATAGCCGATCGAGATGCGGCCGGTCTCGCCGCGCCCGGCCTTGGTCACGGCGACCAGCGCCGATTCCGCCGCATTGAGCGTCTTGCGCGCTTCCTCAAGGAAGACTTCACCGGCAAGCGTCAGCTTCATCAGGCGCTGGGTGCGGTCGAGCAGCGGCGTCTTCACGATCGATTCCAGCTTCATGATCTGCTGGCTCAGGCCGGGCTGGGCGATGCCGAGCCGCTCCGCCGCGCGCGCGAAATTCTGCTCCTCCGCCAGCACCACGAAGTACCGCAGATGCCGGATTTCGAAGGTCTCCGCTACCTTTGGGCCAGCAACTCGCTTCATGTTTCCGGTTCAGGCTGCCAGATCGGAATTATTATAATCAAGAATGATGGATCGTGACATCATCATAACCAAGGACTATGAAATTAGCGAGGTTGGCTTATTGGATCGGCGGCGATCGCCACGGCTATGTTTGCGCACCCTTTCAATTGATCTGATCGATTCATGTGATGCGCAGAATATTTTACCGCCATCCGTCCAGTATTCTGGCTGTCTCCGTACTATTGGCCGGCATGTCGTCGGCCTGCGCGGAAGAAGACGCGGACGTGCAGCTCGACACGATCAGCGTGCAAGGCAGCGGACAGTCGACGACCGGGCCGGTGAACGGCCTCGTCGCCGAGCGATCGTCGACGGGCACCAAGACCAACACCTCGCTTGTCGAGACCGCGCAAAGCATTTCGGTCATCACCGCGGACCAGATCCGGCAGCAGAACGCGCTCTCGCTGAACGAGGCGCTGCGCTACACTGCGGGCGTCATTCCGGAGAGTCGCGGCGCGATATCGACGCGCTTCGACCTGTTCAAGATTCGCGGCTTCGACGCCGCGACCTATCTGAACGGCCTGCGCCTGATGAAGATGAACTTCGTCTCGCCGCAGATCGATCCCTATCTCCTGGAGCGGATCGATGTGCTCAAGGGGCCGACCTCGGTGCTCTACGGTCAGGCGCCGACCGGGGGCATGGTCAACCAGATCCTGAAAATGCCGCTGGCCGAGCCGTCCCACGAGGTCGGGGTCGATGTCGGCAATTTCGCCTATCGACGCGCCGTGGCGGATCTCTCCGGCCCTGTCGACAAGGATGGCACGCTGCTCTACCGCGTGGCCGCGGTCGGCAGCGCCGGCGACGGCCAGATCGAGGATACGTCCGCGGAACGCTTCGCCGTCGCGCCGAGCCTGACATGGACGCCGAGCAGCCAGACCAGCCTGACGCTGACCGCCTTCTACCAGCGCGATCCGGAGGCGAACTCCTATGCCGGGGTGCCCTCCGTCGGCTCGGCCGTGTTCAACCCCAAGGGCGTCATCCCGCGCGACTTCAATGTCGGGGAACCCGATATCGAGCAGTTCGACCGCACGCAGGCGTCGCTGGGCTATCGGTTCGAGCATGCCGTCGACGACACGCTGGTCGTGCGGGCGAACGGACAATGGTTCGGTACCGAACTCGACTATGCCGGCGTCTATGGCCGTTCGCTGGGAGCCGATAACCAGACATTGTCGCGCTCCGTGACCTATTCCCATGACGAACTCAGTTCGTTCGCCTTCGACAACCAGATCGAGAAGCAGTTCGACACCGGCGCGCTGCGTCACACGCTGCTCGTCGGCTTCGATGCGCAGGCCTATGACGGCTTCTACAATTCGGGCACCGGCACCGCACCCTCGATCAATATCTTCAACCCGGTCTACGGCAAGGCGGTGACGATGCCGACGCTGCGCCGTACCGATGTCGACGGCACCCAGTACGGGCTCTATGCCCAGGACCAGATCCGCTTCGGCAACTGGATCGCCACGCTCGCCGTCCGTCAGGACTGGGCGGAGAGCACGACCCGCAGCACCACGCTGCAGAAGCAGAACGATTCCGCGCCCAGCACCCGGTTCGGCCTGCTCTATCATTTCGACAACGGCCTCGCCCCCTATGTGAGCTACGCCGAATCCTTCACGCCGCTCGCCGGCACGGATTTCAACGGCGACGCCTTCGAGCCGGAACAGGGCACGCAGTACGAAGCGGGCATCAAGTACCAGCCGCCCGGCACGGACATTCTGATAACCGCGGCCTATTTCGATCTGACGCGCGAGAACCTCCTGACCTCGGATCTCGCCCATATCGGCTATTCGGTTCAGATCGGCGAGGCGCGCTCGCGTGGCTTCGAGTTCGAGGCCAAGGCCGAATTGCAGGACGGCTGGTCCATGCTCGCCGCCTATACCCGGCTCGACACCCGGTATACGCAGGACAATAGCGGACTTCAGGGCCTCGTTCCGGTCGGCGTGCCCGACGACATGGCCTCGCTCTGGGTGCATTACAACGTCCAACCGGACTCGCCCTTGTACGGACTCGCGGGCGCTGTCGGCGTTCGCTATATCGGGTCGAGCTACAACACCAACAACACGATCGAGATTCCGGACGTGACGCTGTTCGACGCTGCGCTGTCCTACGATTTTGGCAAGAAATACGCCAAGCTCGACGGCTGGCGGTTGCAGGTGAACGCCAAGAACCTGACCGACGAAACCTATCTGGCATCCTGCTACACCTCGACGACCTGCGCCTATGGCTACGGCCGGACGGTAAGCGCGGGCCTTTACTACCGCTGGTGATGGAAACGGTGGAGCCGACACAGCGATTGGGCTTTGCCGCCTTCGAGCTTAAAGGCGTCACCGTGCGCATTGACGGTCGGCCTGTCGTCGATGACGTGCACCTCATGCTCGAGGGCGGCCGCATCCATGGGTTGATCGGTCCGAATGGCTCGGGCAAGAGCACGCTCATCAAGCTTCTCGCCCGGCAGCTTCCGCTGCATTCGGGTGAGGTGCTCTTTCGCGGGCGGCCTGTCGCCTCCCTGACGGCGCGGGCCTTCGCGCGCGAGGTGGCGTATCTACCGCAGTTCACCCCTTCGGCCGATGGCCTTCTGGTGCGCGAACTGGTGGCGCTCGGGCGCTTTCCCTGGCATGGCGCGCTCGGGCGGTTCGGCTCGCGCGACCGGGCCAAGGTGGACGAGGCGATCGAGCGTGCGGGCCTGCTCCACATGGCGGCGCGGCGCGTCGACACCCTTTCCGGCGGCGAGCGCCAGCGGGCATGGCTCGCCATGCTGCTGGCACAGGATGCGTCGTGCCTGCTGCTCGACGAGCCGACCTCGGCGCTCGACCTCGCCCACCAGATGGACGTTCTTGCCCTCGTTCGCGAACTGTCGCTTGAGCGCGCCATCACCGTCGTCGTCATCCTCCACGACATCAACCTCGCCGCGCGCCACTGCGATTCAATCGTCGCGCTCGGCGCCGGGCGGGTGGTGTTCCAGGGCTCGGTGGCGCAGGTCATGACGGCGGAGGTGCTTGAGCGCATCTACGCCGTGCCCATGGGAATCACGCATCCCCGCGATCTCGGCCAGCCGATCGGATATCCGCTGTGAGCGGCCTCACCCGCCGCGCGCTGTGCGCCAGCGCTCTGGCCTCCTTGGCGGGGGCGTCCCTTGCGGGCGCTGCCGGGACGGCCCGCGCCGGCGAGCCTTCCGCGGTGCGGGTTGCCGCGATCGACTGGGCCATGCTGGAGACCGCGCTGGCCATCGGTGCCGAGGTGGTCGCCGCCGCGGAACTGCGTCTCTATCGCCAGATGGTGGTGGAGCCGGCGGCATCGCCCGCCATCGCCGATCTCGGCCTGCGCGGCAGCCTCAATTACGAGGCGCTGCTGCGCGCCGCGCCGGACCTGATCCTCTCGGCGCCGTGGTACGTGAAATACGAGGCCAATCTGAGCCGGATCGCCCCGGTCCGCAGCTTTCGCATCGACCAGCGCGGGCGTTCCCCCTATGAGCCCGCCGTGGCGGCGGCACGGGAACTGGGCCGGCTGACCGGGCGCGAGGCGGCGGCGGAAAACCTCATCCTCGCGGTGGCGGCGGAAATCGATGCACAGAGGGAGCGGCTGGCCCGCCGGCGGGGCGAGTCCTTCTCCATCATCAATATCGGCGATCCCCGGCACTTCCGGGTATTCGGCGCCGACAGCATGCATGGCCATGTGCTGGACCGCCTCGGCCTGCGCAATGCCTGGGCGGGCCAGACGCGCTATTCGGCCCAGGCGCCGGTGGACCTTGTGGCACTGGCGAATGCGGGCGATGCCGGCATCATCATCGTGCGCCCGATCCCGTCCGATGCGCTCCGGGTGCTGCCCGAGAGCCCGCTCTGGAACGCCCTGCCGGCGGTCGCGCAGGGCCGGGTTCATGTGATCGATCCGGTGAACCCGTTTGGCGGGCTGCCGACCGCGCGCCGCCTCGCGCGCCTGCTGGGCGGCGCCCTCGCATGACGACCGCCGCCTTCTCCTCCCGCGGCCGTCTCCTGGCGGTGTGCCTCATCCTCGCCGCGCTGTCGGTGGGGTTGTTCGGCTGGTCCCTCGCGGAGGCCTTTTCGGCGGATGGCGCCATCGCGGCGATGGACCCTTCGGGGCGCTTCCCCGCCCTCGTCGCGCTGCACAGCCTGGCGCCGCGCTACGTCGTCGGGCTTCTGGCGGGGGCCGCCCTCGGGCTGGCGGGTGCGCTGCTGCAAAGCGTGTTGCGCAACACGCTGGCCGATCCGTCGAGCCTCGGCGTCGCGGCCGGCGCGCATCTCGCCATTGTCGCCATGACGGCGTTCGCCCCCGAACTCGGCGGCTTCCCGCGCGAGGGCGTTGCCTTCGCGGGCGGGCTCATGGCGGTGCTCATCGTCCTCGGCCTGTCCTGGCGCCGTTCCTTCGAGCCGGCCACCGTGGTGGTGGCGGGGATGATGGTGGGGCTGCTCTGCGCCTCTCTTGCCGCCACCATCATCCTCTATAGCGGCCAGTACCTGACCTCGCTGTTCCTCTGGGGCGGCGGCTCGCTCGCGCAGCAGAACTGGACGCCGGCTATCGATCTGGCCGTGCGCTTCGTCCCGGCCTTCGCGATCTCGATGCTGTTCCTGCGCTCGCTCTCGCTGCTGACGCTCGACGATCCGGGCGCGCGCGCCCTCGGGCTGTCGGTGGCGGGCACACGGCTCGCCATCCTCGCGCTTGCGGTGGCGCTGTCGGCGGCCGTCGTGTCCCAGGTCGGCGTGATCGGCTTTGTCGGCCTGGCCGCGCCGAATCTCGCGCGGCTCATGGGGGCACGCACGGCGCGCCCTGTCCTGCTGCTGTCGCCGCTGCTGGGCGCCCTGATGCTGAGTGTCACCGACGGAATCGTGCAGGCGATCGATCGGGCCAGCCGCTTCGACATGCCGACCGGCGCCGTCACCGCGCTGTTCGCCGGACCTGTCCTGCTCTGGCTGTCCAGCCGGTTGCGCACGGCGCGTCCGGACCTGCGGGCCGAGGGAGTGACGGAAGCGTCGCGCCGGCGGCTCTGGCCGGCCGTTCTCGGCGGCCTCGCGATCGTTACCGCGCTGGCGCTGCTGGTCGGGCGGAGCGAGGGCACTATCGGGTTCGATTCTCTTTCCACGATGGCCACGCTGCTTCCCTGGCGGGCGCCGAGGCTGGTTGCGGCGATGGCGGGTGGCGCCATGCTGGCCACGGCGGGCTGCCTGCTCCAGCGCATGACGTCGAATCCGCTCGCGAGTCCGGAAGTGCTCGGCGTGAGTTCCTCGGCGATCCTGGCCATGGCGATCTGCGTCTTTGCCGCTCCCGCCATGGGCCTTGCGGGACAGATCACCGGGGCGACGCTGGGCGCGATGCTCGGCTTCGCGGTCCTGATCGTCGCCGCGCGCCGGGGTGCCTTCGAGGGCAACCGCATGCTGCTCGGCGGCGTCGCCCTGGGCTCCTTCTGCGGCGCGGCATTGACGGTGCTGATGACGCGCGGGGGCATGGAGGCCGGCATGATCCTCGCCTGGCTCACCGGCGCGACGGCCCATGTCGACCCCGTGATCGCCGGGGTGACGGCCATACTCGCCCTCCTGCTCATCCTCCCCGCGCTGGTGCTGTCGCGCTGGCTCGACCTTTTGGCCCTCGGCAATGAGATGCCGGCGGCGCTCGGCCTCGCCATGACGCGCGCGCGGCTGGTTCTGCTTGCTCTCGCGGCGCTGCTGACCGGCGCCGCCTCGCTGACCCTCGGGCCGGTGAGCTTCGTGGGCCTGATGGCGCCGCACATTGCCCGCCATGTCGGCGCGGCCGACGCAAGGAGCCTGCTGGCCACCTCGGCGGCTCTCGGGGCGCTGCTGATGGGCGTTGCCGACCTCGCCTCGCGGCTCGCCTTCTACCCCTACCAGATGCCGATCGGGCTGTTCGCCTCGCTCATCGGCACGCCCTATCTTCTCTACATGCTGGCCCGGCGATGACGGTCGCATCCCCCGATACGATCCCCGCAGGCGATGCCGGCCTCGCGCGGCGAACGATGAAGGTGGTGCGCGTGGCGGGCCTCTCCCGGCGGATGCGTCGCATCACCCTGAGCGGCGACGATCTCGCGCCCTTCGATGTCTCCTGGCAACTGCATGTGCGGCTGTCGGTCGGCGAGGGTGCGAGCCGGGCGACGCGCCTCTACACGATCCGGCGGATCGATGCGGCCGCTGGCGAGATGGACATCGACTTCTTCCTCCATGAGGAACCGGGACCGGCCGGCGACTGGGCGGCGCAGGCACGGCCCGGCATCACATGCGAGATTGCCGGGCCGGTGGGGCGTCCGGTCGGGACGGCCGACTGGCATGTCTTCGCCGGCGACGAGACCGCGCTGCCGGCGATTTCGCGGATTGTCGAGGCCATGCCGGGCACGGCGGCCGGTGTCGTCATTCTATGTGTGGGAGGGTTCGAGGAGCGGGTCGCGTTGTCCCACCCGCCGGGCATCGTCGTGCGATGGGTGCATCCGCGTGAAGGAGAGACCGCCGGCGAACGGCTCTTCGATGAAGTCGCGTCCATCCGGCCGCCCGAGGATGCCACCGTCTTTGCCTGGGCCGGGGCACATGCCGACTGCTCGCGGCGCCTGAAGGAGCACTGGAAGGCGTCCGGCATCGACGCCGCACAATGCCTCGCGGTGGCCTATTGGCGATAGCGGGTCATCCTCCTGAAGCGCCTGAAGCTCGGGCTGTCGTTCCGAACGTGGTTGGGATTTCGCGCCCGTCGGAAATGCGGGAGGCCGGGAGCCTCAGGCATGAAGCCATCGCAATTTTCGCGCGTCGGGGACGTTGCTTGAGGAATGCGGCCGATGAAGCGCGGGGGATCGTCAGGTGAACAGCCTTGCTCTGACCGCCCCTTGCCTTGACCACCACAGGGTGTGGCATGCAAAAGTGCAACAATGCCAGTAGGGTTTGGCGGGAGTTGCAGGCCTGATGAATGAAGCGTTTTTTCGCTCTCCCATACTGAACTCGCCCTATGCCGAACCAAACCGCCATTGGGAGCTCGACGCCAACGGCCAGCCGACAAATAGCGTGGTGGCGCGCAGACGGCCGAGTGCACTCGTCTCGCCAATTCCCAAGGCGAGGAAGGTGCGTGGCAAGCCGGTGCAGGCTGATTTGCTCGCGGACGAGCAGGGGCAGGAATACAACCCGACCGAAGTGATCAACGGCATTCGCTCGGCCGTCGAGAGCTGGCGGCGGCTGCCGGAGAGCCAGTGGCAGGTGACGCCGTCGACCGCGCGGCTGCTGCGGCACTGGCGCAACCATAAATTCGCGAATCAGAAGCCGTTCTTCTGCCAGATCGAGGCGGTGGAGACGGTCATCTGGCTGACCGAGGTGGCGCCGAAATCCTCCTCGCAGGGTCGACGCTTCTGGACCCATCTGGAAGCCGCCAACGCCGCGTCCAATCCCGAACTCATGCGCATGGCGCTGAAGCTGGCGACGGGCGCGGGCAAGACCACCGTCATGGCCATGCTCATCGCCTGGCAGACGGTCAATGCCGTGCGGCATCCCAATGCCAGGAAGTTCTCCCGCGGGTTTCTCGTGGTGGCGCCCGGAATCACCATCAAGGATCGGCTGCGCGTCCTGCAGCCCAACGATCCCGAGAGCTATTACAGCACGCGTGAACTCGTGCCCGAGGACATGCTCCCCGACATGGGGCGGGCGAAGATCGTCATCACCAATTTCCACGCCTTCAAGAAGAAGGACGAGATCCCGCTCAACAAGGTGCAGCGGGCGGCGCTCAAGACCACCTCCCGCGAGGAGAGCGACGGCGCGATGATCCGCCGGGTGGCCGGCGAACTGATGGGCCTGAAGAACATCGTCGTGCTGAACGACGAGGCGCATCACTGCTATCGCGAGCGGCCGCTGACGCCCGAGGAACTGGCCGAGCTGAAAGGCGACGCCCTCGCCGAGGCCAAGGAGAATAACGAGGCGGCCCGGCTGTGGATTTCCGGACTGGAGGCGATCAAGCGCGAGCTCGGCACGCAGATGGTCTACGACCTGTCCGCGACGCCGTTCTTCCTGCGCGGTTCGGGCTATCGCGAGGGATCGCTGTTCGGCTGGGTGATGAGCGACTTCAGCCTGATGGACGCGATCGAATGCGGCATCGTCAAGCTGCCGCGCGTGCCGATCATGGACAATGTGCCGGGCGGCGACACGCCGATGTTCCGCAATCTGTGGGACCATATCGGAAAGATCATGCCCAAGAAGGGCCGGGCCAGCGCCAGGGGCTATGATCCGCAGAAACTGCCGAACCCCCTGCTGAGCGCCATCGACGCGCTGTACGGCCATTATGAGAAGACCCACGCGCTGTGGCGGGAATCGGGGCTCGGCGTCGATCCCGTCTTCATCGTGGTGTGCAACAACACCGCGACCTCCAAGCTGGTGCATGACTACATCGCCGGCTACGAGCTGGAGGACGAGCACGGCAACCGCTCGCTCGTTGCCGGAAAGTGTGGGCTGTTCCTCAATTTCGATCCCGATGGCACCGCCCTGCCGCGCATGCGCACCCTGCTGATCGACAGCGGGCAGCTGGAGAGCGGGGAGGCCATCAGCCCCGAGTTCCGCGAGGCCGCGGGCCCGGAAATCCAGCGCTTCAAGGACGAGCTGACCCAGCGCACCGGCGACCGCTCCGCCGCCGACGCCATTGATGACGCCACCATCCTGCGCGAGGTGATGAACACGGTCGGTCGCAAGGGCGCGCTCGGCGAGGGCATTCGCTGCGTGGTCTCGGTGTCGATGCTGACCGAGGGGTGGGATGCCAACACCGTCACCCATGTGCTGGGCGTGCGGGCTTTCGGCACCCAGCTTCTGTGCGAGCAGGTGATCGGCCGGGCGCTGCGGCGCCAGTCCTACCAGCTGCAGGCGGATGGGCTGTTCAAGGTGGAATATGCCGATGTGCTCGGCATTCCCTTCGACTTCACGGCCCAGCCCGTGGTGGCCAAGCCCAGCCCGCCGGACAATATGGAGCGCGTCTTCGCCATCAGCCCGGACCGCGACATGAGCGAGATCCGCTTTCCCCGTGTCGAGGGCTACCGTACCGAACTGGGGCAGGAGGTGCTGGCCGCGGCGTTCAGCGAGGATTCGACGCTGGATCTGACTCCGGACCTCGTCGGCGCCACCGAGACGGTGAATGCCGGCATCATCGGCGAGCAGGCGGACCTGACGCTGGCCCATCTCGCCGATGTCCGCCCGGCGACGATCCAGCTGCGGCTGGCCGACTGGATCGTCAAGCGGCGGCTCACCGATGCCAATGAGCAGCCCAAGATCGGGCTCATCATGCAGCTGAAGCCCATCGTGCGCCGCTGGATGGCCGAGCATCTTGTGTGCACCGGCGGCACCCAGCCGGCGCAGCTGCTCTATTACGGCATTGCCGACCGCGTGGCCGACCGCATCATGGCGGCGATCACCCGCGGGCAGGAGGGTGGCGGGCGCGTGCTGGCGCTGCTCGATCCCTATAATCGCGAGGGCTCGACGCGCCATGTGCGCTTCATGACCTCGAAGGACCGCTACGAGACCGGGCCACGCTGCCACATCAACTACGCCGTGATCGACAGCGACTGGGAGGCGGAATTCTGCCGCGTGGCGGATCGCCATCCGCGCGTGCTGGCCTGGGTGAAGAACCACAATCTCGGTTTCGAGGTGCCCTATTCCGCCAGCGGCGACGTGCGGCGCTATCGCCCCGACTTCATCCTGCGCATCGACGATGGGCGCGGCGAGGCCGATCCGCTCCATCTCGTGGTGGAAATCAAGGGCGCGCGCGACGAGGACGACAAGGACAAGGCGGAGACCATGCGCACGCTGTGGGTGCCGGGCGTCAACAATCTCGGCGGGCTCGGCCGCTGGGACTTTGCCGAGTTCCGCGATGTGTGGACCATCCAGACCGAATTCGCCGCCAAGGTGGAAGCGTGGCTGGATCGTGTCACGATATCCGCCGCTTCCGTCACCGCCGCCTGAGCCTTCGTCCCGTTCGCCGCCCCGCCTGCGCCTTCGAGGAAAGCCTGATGTCCAAATCCCCCCTGCGCGTCGACACGCTCACCCATGACGAGGCGACGCGCAAGAATGCGCCCACCGCCGAGCTGGAGGCGTTCGTGCCGCCGGACATGAAGGAGCCGATCCGCGCCGCGTACCAGCGGCGCAACCCGGATCTCGACCCGCAATTGGTGTGGCGCGGCAAGGATGTGCTGGACTGGTCGGACCTCATCGTCGAGGCGCCGCCGCTCTATATTCAGGAGAAGATCCACCCCAAGGCGCTGATCGAGGACCTGAAGCGCGCCAGCGAGCGGCGCCGCGAGCCGGACGCGACGCCCGACCTGTTCGCCGATTTCAACGGGCTGGATCGGGAGCAGCGCACCGAGTTCTACGCCCATGACCAGCACTGGTCGAACCGCATGATCCTGGGCGACAGCCTGAAGGTGATGGCGAGCCTTGCGGAGCGCGAGGGGCTCAAGGGCCGGGTGCAGTGCATCTATATCGACCCGCCCTATGGCATCAAGTTCAACTCGAACTTCCAGTGGTCCACCACCAGCCGCGACGTGAAGGACGGCAAGGCCGACCACCTCACCCGCGAGCCCGAGCAGGTGAAGGCGTTTCGCGATACGTGGCGGGACGGAATACATTCCTATCTCACCTATCTCAGAGACCGGCTCACCGTGGCGCGCGACCTGCTCACCGAGAGCGGCTCCATCTTCGTGCAGATCGGCGATGAGAACGTCCACCGCGTGCGGGCGCTGATGGATGAGGTGTTTGGGGATGAGAACTGTGTATCGATCATTTGCCTCCAGAAGACTGGCGGTCAGGAAGCGTCGTTTATTCCAAATGTATCTGATTACATCGTCTGGTATTCGCGAGATGCAAAAAAAGCAAAGTATCGTCAGATATATCTAGGAAAGTTACTCGGCGTGGGCGAGGGTAGCGGTCTGCGCTACAATCAGGTCCGCTCGCTTGACGGACATGTTCGTCCTCTCACGGATGAGGAGAAGAACGGGGCGCCGTTACCGGACGCCAGTCGGGCTTTTCAGCTGACCAGCCTCATTTCTAGTGGCGTTAGAACCAATACAACAGCCTCGTGGACGTTTAGAGGTCGGTCTTATCATTCCGGAGAATCGTCGAATTGGAAGACGTCACTCACGGGACTTGAGCGCCTTGGAAGGTCGGGTCGGATTGAAGCACGGAAACGTACGATCGCCTATGTGAGGTATATTGACGATTTTGCAGCCTATCCGCTTTCGAATGTTTGGACTGATGTGGCCGGTGCAAGCGGTATAGTCTACGTAGTTCAAACGAGTTCGACGATTGTTCAACGCTGCATCCTCATGACCACCGATCCCGGTGATCTGGTGCTCGATCCCACCTGCGGCTCGGGCACCACGGCCACTGTCGCGGAGCAATGGGGCCGGCGCTGGATCACCATGGATACCAGCCGCGTCGCGCTGGCGCTGGCCCGCGCCCGGCTGATGGGCGCGCGCTACAACTGGTATCTCCTCGCCGACAGCCCCGAGGGCCAGCGCAGGGAGGCCGAGATCACCCGCTCGCTTCCCTCGGAGACGCCGACCTATGGCCGGCTGCGCCACGGCTTCGTCTACAAGCGCGTGCCGCATATCACGCTGAAATCCATCGCCAACAATGCCGAGATCGACACCATCTGGGAGGCCTTCCAGTCGAAGCTGGAGCCGCCGCGCGCGGCGCTGAACGCGAGCCTCGGCAAGGACTGGCCGGAATGGGAGATTCCGCGCGAGGCCGCCAAGGACTGGCCCGAGGCGGCGCGCGCGGCGCATGAGGCGTGGTGGGCGGCGCGCATCGCCCGGCAAGGCGAGATCGACGCCTCCATCGCCGCCCGCGCCGACACCGAATATCTCTATGACCAGCCCTATGAGGACAAGGGCCGCGTGCGCGTCGCCGGTCCCTTCACGGTGGAGAGCCTCTCCCCGCACCGCGTGCCGGCGGTGGACCATGACGACAGCCTGTTCGACGAGCTGGAAGCCAGCGAGGGCCGCCGCCAGAAGGGCGAGAGCGTCGAGAGCGCGGACTTTGCCGAAATGATCCTCGAAAATCTGAGGAAATCCGGCGTGCAGCAGGCGCACAGGGCGGACCGGCTGGTATTCACCGCGATCAAGCCGTGGCCCGGCCGCTTCATCTGCGCCGAGGGCCGGGTGCGGCAGGCCTCGGAAGGGGAGGGCGACACGCTGGCCGACAGCCCGGAGCGCCGCGCCGCCATTCTTGTCGGCCCGGAATACGGCACCGTCTCGCGTCCCGACATCACCGCCGCCGCCCGCGAGGCGATGGAAGCCGGCTTCGACCTCCTGATCGTCGCCGCGTTCAATTTCGACGCCCATGCCAGCGAGTTCGACCGCATGGGCGCGCTCACCGTGCTGCAGGCGCGCATCAACCCCGATCTGCACATGCCCGATCTCGCCTCCACCGGCGCCGGCAACCTGTTCACCGTGTTCGGCGAGCCGGACATTCAGGCGCATGACGAGGGCGAGGGGATGGTCTCGATCGAGCTGGCCGGCGTCGACATGTACAAGGCCGGGCAGATCGAAAGCTCGGACGCCGACGACATCGCGGTCTGGTTCATCGACACCGATTACGACTACGAGAATTTCCGCGTGCGCCACGCCTATTTCCCCGGCGCCAACGATCCCTACAAGGCGCTGAAGACCACGCTGAAGGCGGAGATCGACCCGGAAGCCTGGGAGAGCCTGAAGCGCACCCGCTCGCGCCCCTTCCCCCGCCCGCACGGCGGGCGCGTGGCGGTGAAGGTGATCAATCACCTCGGCGACGAGGTGATGAAGGTGGTGGCGGTCTAGGCGAGGGGCGTGGAAGTGGGCGTGGAAGTGGGCGTGGGCGTGGGCGTGGCGCGGGAACGGGATGGCCGATGACGCTTCTTTACGCCTCCACCTTCACCAAGGCGCTCGGCCGGCTCTCCGCCGCCGAGCAGAAGCAGGTGAAGATTGCCACGGTCGACCTCGCGCTCGACCCGACCGGCAATGGCCTCCAGCTGCATCGGGTGGAGGCCGCGCCGGGCTTCTGGACCGCCCGCGTCTCGCAGGATATCCGCCTCGTGCTGCACCGGGACGGCGGGCGCACGCTCATCGCCTATGTCGATCACCATGACGAGGCCTATCGCTGGGCCTCGCGCCGCCGGCTGGTGCCCCATGAGCGCACCGGCGCGATGCAGTTCGTGGAAATCGTGGAGCGGACCGAGGAAAGCCCTCTCGCCCCCCTTCGCACGGACCGCCCGCAGGAGGCCGCCGCGGCCCTGCCGCCGGGCCGGCCCTTCGCGGTGCTGACCGACGATCAGCTGCTCGATATCGGCGTGCCGCGGGACTGGCTGGACGCCGTCCGCGCCGCGGACACGGCCAGCGTGGACGGCCTGTTCGCCCGCCTGCCGGACGAAGCGGCGGAGGCGCTGCTCGACATCGCCACGGGCGGGCGGCTGGAGGATCATATCGCCGTTCGCGCGCCTGTCGGGGCGGACCCCTATGCTCATCCCGATGCGCAGCGCCGCTTCCGCATCGTCGAGGGGCTGGAGGAACTCAAGGCCGCGCTCGACGCGCCGTTCGCCCAATGGGCGGTTTTCCTGCACCCCACGCAGCGCGCGCTGGTTGGAAAGGCCTGGAACGGCCCCGCGCGGATTTCCGGCTCGGCCGGCACGGGAAAGACCATCGTCGCGCTGCACCGCGCGCTGCATCTCGCCCGTCAGCCGGGTGCGCATGTGCTGCTCACCAGCTTCTCACAGTCGCTCGCCGAGGCGCTGCAGCGCAAGGTCGATGTGCTGGCCGACGCCGCGCCGGAATTGCGCGGGCGCGTGACCGTGCGGGCGCTCGATCCGGTGGCGCTCGCGCTGTTCGAGACTTGGTCGGGTCCCGCTCGCATCGCCAGCCGCGATGACGTGCGAATGGCCGTGGATGCCGCCCGCAAGGCGGGGCATGGCGATGGCCATTCCGCCGCCTTCCTCATCGAGGAGTGGGAAGACGTGGTCGATGCCTGGCAGATCGGCGATGCCGCCGGCTATGCGCTCGTTCCGCGTCCTGGCCGCAAGACCCGTCTCGGCCTGAAGCAGAGAGAGGCCGCCTGGACGGCGTTCGCCTTCGTGCGCGAACATCTGGCGCGGGCCGGTCTTGTCACCTGGCCCGACATCTACGCGCGGTTGACACGGCAGTTGCTGGAGGGGGAAGCGCGGGAGGAGCGGGCGTTTGGAGAGCGGGCGTTTGGGGAGCGGGCGTTCCCCTGCACGCATCTTGTCGTCGACGAGGCGCAGGATCTCTCCGTGGCCCAGGTTCGTTTCCTCGCGGCGGCGGGTCGGGCGCGACCGGATGCGCTGTTCCTGACCGGTGATCTCGGCCAGCGGATCTTCAAGCTTCCCTTTTCCTGGGCAAAGCTGGGGCTCGACATCCGTGGCCGGTCACAGGTGCTCAAGGTCTGTTATCGAACCTCGCATCAGATACGGTCGCTGGCGGACAGACTGCTCATGTCGACCCTCATCGACCAGGACGGGGTGAGCGAGAGCCGACGCGGCACGGTGTCGGTGTTTGATGGGCCCGAGCCGATCGTTCGGCTCTTCAACGATGTGGCCGGGGAGGTCGCGGCCGTCGGAACGTGGATCCGCGATGGCGTCGCGGGCGGCATCAAGGCCGAGGAACTGGCCATCCTCGTGCGGGGCGCCGGCCAGCTGGCGCGTGCCGAAGCGGCACGGAGGGCCGCGGGCGCCGAGGTGGCGATCCTTGCCATGCACGATGCCAAGGGGCTGGAGTTTCGGGCCGTTGCCGTCATGGCTCTGGATGAGGACGTATTGCCGGATCCGCAGCGGCTCAAGGATGTCGGCGACATGGCCGACCTCGAGGCGATTCAGGAAGCCGAGCGGCATCTGCTCTATGTCGCCGCGACACGGGCTCGCGATCGGCTGTTGCTCTCGGGTCTCGCGCCCGGATCGGAGTTTCTGGATGATGTAAGGGTGTCGATGTAAGTCCCGATAGACGTGAAATCTATCGGCTAACCGCAATCCTGCGCGAGCAACTGCCCGCTACGACGGTTTGCTCGATAGAAAAGCCTTGTCGTTGCCATCCACGACCAGCGCGGTGAGACGGCCCGTTCGATAGGCGCCCGTATCGATCCCGATACGGTTGATCCGCTCCTCAGGCTTCGCGCTGATCGTGTGTCCGTGGACCACCACTTTTTCCAGGGGCATCAAGGATTGCAGGAAAGGTGCGCGCATCCGCAGGAGATCGTCGGGGTCCTGGCTGTCCAGGGGCGTTCCGGGGCGAACTCCGGCGTGGCAAAAGAAATAATCCCCGTATGAGACCGCGTGCTGCAGCCCCTCCAGGAAGCGGATGTGCGAGGAGGGGACCGCATCCGCCAGCTTCTGGTGCACGTGCTCGAGATCGGCCTCCGTCTTCAGCTTGGAGGGATTGAGCTTCACGCCATAGGAGCGCGATGTGGCGTTGCCGCCGCTATTGACGAAGACGCCATCCATGCTGGGCTGCTTGAGAAAGGCGAGAAATTCCGCGTCATGGTTTCCCGCGAGCAGGATGTGGCGGGGATCCGCCGCCTGAAGCGCGATCAGACGGTCGATAACGCCCTTGGAATCCGAGCCTCGGTCCACATAGTCGCCAAGGAAAATGATCCGCCAGTCATCCGGCTTTGACCGTGCGATATCCTCCCCGATCTTCTGCAGAAGCTTGTTGAGAAGGGACAGGCATCCGTGGATGTCGCCAACGGCGTAAATCCGGATCCCCTCGGGGCCGCGCGCCTCCGAAAGGGTGACAAGTGGGGTTTTCCAAAGTCCGAAAATTATCTGCCGACTCCAATCCGGGGCAGCGGAATGATCCAGCGTGCCGTGAAACGATATCACAGAAGTGGCCCGGGGCGGGAATGCGCCGCGACCCTCCGCCTGTGCCGGGGTGGTGAAAGCGACAGGGCAGGAGCCGCGACCACGTCTTGCGCGCCGTGACAGGGTACCTTCTTTCCAGAGCAAGTTGCACCGAATGTCGATGGTCTTGGAACCCCTCGGCGTCGCCCGGCGCGGCGATTCCCCCAGAAATCCACGACTCCGCGGGCGTGGTCCCGTGGCTCGGTTCGCGAATGCTACTTTTATGTGACAGTGCGAGCCGCTATCGGTGGCGTTTCAAGCTGACGGGAGGTGGCCTCTTCGTGGCGGCAAAACGGGCTCATGCCCGGACGAGCGGAGAGACGATATGTCGGAGCATACACCAGAGATTCAGCCGCCCGGCGACATGGACGCGCCGGAGCCCGCGGGTGCCGGCCGCGAGGTCGAGCTGAAACTTCTCACGGATCCAGCCACATTGCAGCGCCTCCTCACCGCGGCTGTCGTCACGCGACACGCCACGTCAAAGGGGGTCGTCCGGCGTCTGGAGGCCACCTATTACGATACGCCCGATGCGCTGATCGCGCGGCAGGGCGCGTCGCTGCGCGTCCGGCGCAGCGGCAAGCAGTTTGTCCAGACGCTGAAGCTGGCGCCCCTGGAGAGCGTGCTCCAGCGGCGCGAGATGGAAGCGCGGGTGCCGGATATCGCCCTTCAGCTCGATGCGCTGCCGCTGAGCGATCTGGGCGCGCCCTTCGCGACGCTGCCGGGCTCGGAACTCGCACCGGTGTTCATCACCAAGATCCGCCGCCATATACAGGTCGTGGAATTTGGCGGCGCCGTCATCGAGGTCGCGTTCGATGAGGGAACGCTGAGCGCCGGCGAGAAGGCGGAAGCCGTCTGCGAGATCGAGCTGGAACTGAAAACGGGCGAGGCGGGTGCGCTCTATGAGCTGGCCCTGTCGCTGCTGGAGCAGGGCACCCTTCACATCGGGGTCCAGAGCAAGGCCGAGCGCGGCTATGCGCTCGCCTCCGGCACCTTGCCCACCGCCGAAAAGGCGTTTGCGACCGGCATCGGGCCGGCCGATACCACAGACGAGGCGATTACCAAGGTCTTGAACGCCTGCCAGCGCCATGTGATGGCGAATCTGATGGCGGCGCATCATGGCCGGGATCCGGAGGGCGTTCATCAGCTGCGGGTCGCGCTGCGGCGTCTGCGCACCGCCATATCCCTGTTCAAAAAGGAAGTCCCCGCCTCGGCGCTCCAGGCCCTCGGCCTTGACGCCAAACGGCTGGCGAGCGCCCTCGGGCCGGCCCGCAACTGGGACGTGTTCGCCACGACGACGATCGCCGAGATCGAGCGCGCGAACCTGCCCGGCGTCGACTTTGCCGAGCTCAAATCCGCGATCGTCCCGCCGCGGGCTCGCAGCCATCAGGCCGTTCGCGCGGATCTGGTCGATCTCGAATGCACCCGCTTCCTGTTGTCGCTCGGCCGGGTGATCGAGCGCCGAAGCTGGCGGAACGACATCGGCATCGAGGCTCTCGCCGTGCTCACCCAGCCGGCGCGCGAATTTGCCGGGCGCGGACTGACGCTGCTGCACCGCAAAGCGCTGAAACAGGGGCACAATTTCCGCAAGCTGCGGCCGACGGCCCGTCATGAGCTGCGCCTGACGCTGAAGAAGCTGCGTTATGGCGCGGAATTCCTGCTGCCGCTCTACGATCGCGACGGTGCCGCCCGGAAATATCTGAAGCGGATGTCCCGTCTCCAGGACATTCTCGGCATCGACAACGATATCACCACCACGCAGTCGCTGCTGCGTGAGGTGGAGGAGAGCACATCGAGCCCGCAGGCCCACAAGGCCATCGGCGCGATCACCGGCTGGCAAGGCCGCGACCGCCTCGAGACCGCCGAGGCGCTGAGGCGCAGCTGGCGGAAATTCATCGATGTGGAGCCGTTCTGGCTCGACTAGCCAGGCCGCGTGCTCCTTGCCTTCCCTATGCCGGCCCCTCTAGGGATCGTCACCGCGCTGTCGTGCTCTCGTCATGAGGCACGTCGAAACGTCGCGTCGAGCCGAACAGGAGCGGGTGCCCGGATGGACTATTTCAAGCGCTTCAACTTTCTCTTCGCGACACCCGCCTTCGATGCGGACGATCTGGAGGGCGCCCGCTATCACCAGATCGTCGCGGAGATCGAGAGTTCCGGCTTCGAGGTTGTGCGTGCGCGTACAATCGAGGATGCCGAGATCGCGGTGCAGACCGACGCCGCCATCGGCTGCATGATGGTGGATTGGGGCAAGAAGGGCATGGAGGGCAAGACCGCCTCGCTCATCAACCTGATGCGCCGGCGCGGCCTCGACTTTCCCATCATCCTGCTGATCCGCCGCAAGCGGTTCGAAGATGTACCGGTGGAGGTGCTCGACTTCATCGACGGCTATGTCTTCCTCTCCGAGGAAACCCCCGCCTTCATCGCCAAGAACCTCATCAGCCGGCTCAAGCAATATGCCGAGACGTTGAAGACGCCGTTCTTCGGCGCGCTGGTGGATTATGCCGAGGAGGGCAACCAGCTGTGGACTTGTCCCGGGCATAATGGCGGCGTGTTCTACTCGCGCAGCCCGATCGGCCGGGTGTTCATGGAGCATCTGGGCGAGGCGGTGTTCCGCGACGATCTCGACAATTCCGTGCTCGATCTCGGCGACCTGCTGACCCATGAGGGCCCGGCTCTCGCGGCGCAGAAGGAAGCGGCCAAGATCTTCGGCGCCGAGAAGACCTATTTCGTGCTCAACGGCACCTCGACCTCCAACAAGGTCGCGCTCTCCGCCCTCGTGACCGATGGCGATCTGGTGCTGTTCGACCGCAACAACCACAAGGCCGCCCATCATGGCGCCCTCATGATCTCCGGCGGCGTCCCGGTCTATGTGCCGACCGTGCGCAATGCCTGGGGGCTGATCGGCCCGATGGATGTCGCGGCGCTGGACGAAGACGTGCTGCGCGAGCGCATCCGCACCCATCCGCTGGTAAAGGACCCGGAGGCGTGGCAGAAGCCGCGCCCGTTCCGCGTCGCCGTGGTCGAGCAGTGCACCTATGACGGCACGATCCACAATGCCGAGATGATCCTGCAGCGCATCGGCCATCTGTGCGACTACATCCTGTTCGACGAGGCCTGGGCCGGCTTCATGAAGTTCCACCCGCTCTATGCCGGGCGTTTCGCCATGGGGCTGAAGGATCTGGGGCCGGATGCGCCGGGCATCATCGCCACCCAGTCCACCCACAAGCAGCTTGCGAGCTTCAGCCAGGCCTCGCAGATCCACATGAAGGACCGGCATATCAAGGGCCAGAAGCGGCGGGTGGAGCACCGGCGCTTCAATGAGAGCTTCATGCAGCACGCCTCAACCTCGCCCTTCTACCCGCTATTCGCCTCGCTGGATGTGGGCGCGCAGATGATGAAGGGCCGTTCCGGCGAAGTGCTGTGGGACGATACGATCCGCCTCGGCATCGAGCTGCGCAAGAAGATCCGCGCCGTGCGCCGGGAGT
The DNA here is from genome assembly GCF_030814815.1 of Ancylobacter amanitiformis. GTDB lineage: Bacteria > Pseudomonadota > Alphaproteobacteria > Rhizobiales > Xanthobacteraceae > Ancylobacter > Ancylobacter amanitiformis. The sequence goes on from NZ_JAUSVR010000008.1 coordinate 214,061, forward strand.
TCGAGGAGAAGGAGCAGCGCCCCGAGCGCCGCTGGTTCTTCGAGCCCTTCGTGCCGGACCGGGTGGCTATACCCGATGCCTCCAGCCCCGGCGCCGTGCATGACGTGCCGTGGGAGAGCGTCTCCACCGACCAGCTCGCCACCAATCCGGCCTTCTGGCATCTCACGCCGGGTGCGGCGTGGCATGGCTATGCCGACATGGCGGCTGGATTCGCCATGACCGATCCCAACAAGCTGACCCTGCTGACGCCCGGCTTCGATCGCACTACCGGCGCCTATGTGGAGCACGGCATCCCGGCCCCTGTGGTGGCGCAGTATCTGCGCGAGAATCGAATCGTCGCGGAGAAGAACGACCTCAATTCGCTGCTGTTCCTGCTGACGCCCGGTGTTGAATCGAGCAAGGCGGGGACGCTGATCAGCGGTCTGGTCGCCTTCAAGAAGCTGCACGACGACAACGCTTTGCTGGAAGACGCCATTCCCGAATTCTACCGGCGCCGGCCCGCGCGCTATGCCGGCGTGCGCCTGCGCGACCTGTGCGGCGAGATGCACCGCTTTTTCCGCGCCGCCAATGTCAGCGCGCTGCAGGCGATGCAGTTCTCGGCTGAGCACTTGCCCGATATCGCGCTGTCTCCCCACGATGCGGCGCGCTGCCTCGTGCGCAACGATGTGGAGTACCTGCCCATCGACGCCATTGCCGGGCGTATCGCTACCACGCCGTTCGTGGTTTACCCGCCGGGCATAGCAACGATCGTCCCCGGCGAAAGGCTCACCGAGCGCGCGCAGCCGATGATCGATTATCTCCGGATGTTCGAAGCCTGCTTCAATACATTCCCGGGCTTTGACGTCGAGATACAGGGCGTCTATCGCGAAACCGATGCTGCCGGACGCATCCGGCTCTATACGTATGTGGTTGCGGAATAATCAGGAATTCGGATTCGTTCATGGAGCAGGAGATTGCGGTCGTCATCCGGCCGACGCGGGATGGCGACGTTGATGCCATGCTGGCGATCTATCGCCATCACATCCGCCGGGGCGTCGAGGACGGGGTGGACGACAATGACACGCCGCAGCCCGACGATCTGCGGGAGCGGCGCAAGAATCTGAAAAACCGCCGGTTTCCCCACATCGTCGCGGTTCGCGGCGGTGAGGTGGTCGGATATGCCTATGTGGTGCTGTTCCGCAAGCGCCCGGCTTACCGCTACACCGTCAAGCATTCCATCTATGTTCACCACCAGCACATTGGCCGCGGCATCGGCAGCCGGCTCCTGCGCGGGCTGATCGACGCCTGCGCGGCGGCTGGGTTCCGGCAGATGATCGGCTATATCGATGGCGACAACACCGCATCGCTCGCCATCCATGAGCGGTTCGGCTTCATCCGGGTGGGAGTTCTCCCCTCGGTTGCCTACCGTTATGGCCGCTGGGCCGACAGTGTGATGGTGCAGCGCTCGCTGGGCCCCGGCGCAACCGCTCCGCCTCCGCCCTTGCCCCTCTCCACCCCACGGGACGCAACCTGATCTGAACGCATCGCTAGAGCATTTTCGAGCGAAGTGGATTTCGGTTCGCGTGAAGAAAATGCGTCAGAACAATAACCTGGAGCTTTTCCGGGGAGCCGGAATTCACCGGAAAAGCTCTAGCCCCGGAAGCCGCCGCTCTTGAGATAATCGTCCTCTTGCCGTGTCATGGCGCGGCCGAGCACGGGATTTCGATGCGGGAAGCGGCCGAAGCGGCGGATGATATCGCGGTGCCCTTCGGCATGCCCCAGCCATGGCTCGCCCAGTTCCGCGTTCAGCCGCACCGATAGATCCTGATCGTCGAGGTCTTCGGAATGGGCGAACGGCAGGCAGAAGAAGAGCCGCAAGCCTGGCTCGACGCGCGCCATATGCCCCATCGCCAGCGCCTGACGCGCGAAGCAGCGTGCGAGCGGGTCGGTCGCATACATGTGGCCGGTGCCCCGGAAGGCATTGCGCGGGAACTGGTCCGTCAGGATCAGGAGCGCCAGCGCGCCCTCGGGCGATGCCAGCCAGCCGTCATGCCCGCGTGCCGCCACCTCCATGTGCAGGCCGAGGCACCGCTCGCGGAAAGCCAGGTCGAAGCCGCCATCCGCGTCGAACCATTGCCCGCGCTCGCCCGCCTTCTTCCAGAACGCCACGACGGCTGCGATCTCCGCCTCCGTCTCCCCAGCCTGAGGCCTGTGCGTCACCTTCAAGACGAGCCGTCCCGGCTTGCCGGCTCATCCTTTCGCCGTGCATTGCCGTGGATCAGATCCCGCCCGGCATAGATGCCTTCCACCGTCTCCATGGCGAAGCGCTCGCTGTCGCGGCGGCGGACATCCTCCATCACGCGCCGGCGATCCTCCTCATCGACATTCATCATTTCGAGCGCCTTCTCGCCGAGCATGAGGGCGGATTCGAGGGTCTCGCGGATCTGCCAGTCGACACCCGCGTGGATCAGTTCGACGGCATGTTCTCGGTCGAGGGAGCGCGCGAGCACGGGCACCAGCGGAAACTCGGCCTTGAGCAGTTCCGCGATCTTCAGGCTCGCCTCGCGATCGTGAACGGCGATAACGATCAGGCGGGCGTCATGGGCGCCGGCGGCGTGCAGGATGTCGAGCCGCGCGCCATCGCCATAATGGACCTTGAAGCCGAAATCGCGGGCGTCGCGGATGGCGTCCGTGTCGGTCTCGATGATGGAGATCGAACAGCCATTGGCCAGCAGGGGCTGGCTCGCGATCTGGCCGAAGCGGCCGAAGCCGATGAGCAGCGCGCTGGCGGAGAGGTTTTGCGCGGTCTCGACGCCTTCCATCGACGGCGCGCGCTTCGGCATCAACCGATCGTGCAGGATGATCATGAGCGGGGTGAGCGCCATGGAGACGATGATGGTCGCGGTCAGGATGGCGTTGGCCTCGCCATCGATGATCCCGGCCGAGGTCGCCGCGGCGTAGAGCACGAAGGCGAACTCGCCACCCTGCGCCATCAGCACGGCACGTTCGATCGCCTCGCGATGATCGGCCCGGAACAGCCGGGCGACCGCGTAGATGCCGACCGTCTTCAGCACCATATAGGCGACCACGGCGAGCCCGATCAGACGCCAGTTGGCGGCGATCACGGCAAGGTCGAGCGACATGCCCACGCCCAGGAAGAACAGGCCGAGCAGAATGCCGCGGAACGGCTCCACATCGGCCTCCAACTGGTGGCGGAACGAGGATTCCGACAGCAGCACGCCCGCCAGGAAGGCCCCCATCGCCATTGACAGGCCGCCAAGCTGCATCGCGAGCGCCGCGCCGAGCACCACGAACAGCGCGGCCGCCGTCATCACCTCACGCGCTCTCGCCTTGCCCAGAAGGCGGAACAGCGGATCGAGCAGGTAACGACCCGCAAGCACCAGTCCGGCGATCGACGCCAGACCGATCGCGACGCCGGTCAGCCGGTCGGCGAGCGTGGCGTCTTCCCCGCCCGGCGCGAGAAAGGCGACAAGTGCCAGCAGCGGCACGATGGCGAGATCTTCAAGCAGCAGGATGGCAACGATCCGCCGCCCCTTGGCCAGGCCCATGGCCCGCCGCTCCTCCAGCATCTGCATGACGATGGCGGTGGAGGTCAGCACGAAGCCGGTGCCGGCGACGAAGCTCTGCGCGACGGGATAGCCAAGGGCAAGACCGACACAGGTCAGGAGGCCGATGCACAATCCGACCTGCGCGAGACCCAGACCAAAAATCTCGCCGCGCATCGACCAGAGCCGCGAGGGCTGCATTTCCAGTCCGATGATGAACAGGAACATGACGACGCCGAGTTCCGCGACATGCAGGATCGACTGCGGGTCGGTGAACAGGCCGATGCCGAACGGCCCGATGACAAGGCCGGCGGCAAGATAGCCCAGCACGGAGCCGAGCCCCAGTCGCTTGAACAATGGCACAGCGATAATGGCCGCGCCGAGAAGCACCACGACGGGAACCAGATCGAAGCCGCCATGAGAGGCGGCCTCAGCGGCATGGGAGACGGCTTCGGGGCTCACGGGTCAGCCTTTCGTCAACTGCCACGTCACCAACGCGGCGAGCGCAGCACGATGAAGACGACCAGACGGATCGGCAACTCCTGTGTGACCGTGCAGCCGGCCTTGGTGACGCTCACCCACATGTTTGCCAGCGCAATCGCCCCGCCACGGGGATGAAGAGCCTGGCACCCGAGGCGATGCCGGCGACACTGCCGTTCCAGAGCTTGCCGAAAAGGGCGAAGATGCCGAGCACCGTCGGCACCCTCTGCAAGGAGGAGCGACATAGGCATGAGCGCCTCCCGTTCCCGCTTGGCTGAGCGTCCACGGGGCCGGCAGCAAGCCAAGCCTACCAGCCCAATCTCTAGAACTTGGTGCCCCCGCTGAAACGGAAAGCCTGCGTCTGGTCGTAGTCTTCCTTGGTGAGCGCCCAGGCATAGTCAAAGCGCAGCGGGCCGAAAGGCGATTTCCAGATCAAGCTGACACCGACCGAGGAGCGGATGGAGTCGCTGTCGGCGACGCAGACATTCGCATAGCCCTTGGTCTTCGAACCCGCGATGGCATCGCAGTTCACCAGATTATCCTGCCATCCCGAGACATTCTGGAAGGTCGTCCCGCCCTCATAGCCCCACAGCGAGCCGGCATCCGCGAACACGGCGGCCTTCATGCCGATATCCTTCGGCAGGAAGGTGAGCGGAAACTGCAACTCGGCCGAAGTGCCCCAATAGAGCGTGCCACCCAGCGCATCCGGATCGGACCCATCAAGGCCGGAGGCCAGGTCGCGCGGGCCGATGCCGTTGGACGCGAAGCCGCGGACAATGTCCGGTCCCTTGAAGAAATTATCGAGGATGCGCAGGTCGTCGCCGCCCCACGAGGTGATGTTGCCGGCCTGACCGCGGAACATGAGAACCACGTCGCCATAGACCGGGAAGTAGAACCGCGAGTCGAACGTGCTCTTGATATAGTCGACGTCACCACCGAGGCCGGCAAAGTCCTGCTTAAGTTCCAGCAGGTAGCCGTTGGTCGGATCGATGTTGTTGTCGAGCATGTTGTAGGTGAGCGTGTATCCAACGGACGAGGTGATGGATGCCACGCCGCTTACCTCGCGCAGGGCCCAGGACGGCGTTCCGTAGTCGGCAATCGTATCTGCGTCGATCGTTATTTCCTTCTGGTACAGGCTGTAGCGCAGACCGAGCGTCAGTTCATCGGTGAGCGGCAACGCGACCCGTAGCGTGCCGCCGCCCGTGGTCGTGTCATAGGGGCTCGAACTCGTCGCGCTCGTCACCTTGTAGTAAAGGTCGAAGCCGGCGGCGACGCGGTAATCCAGGAAGTAGGGCTCGGTGAAGCTGAAGTCGACACCCTGCGTGTTCTGACCCAGCGTGCCGGCCAGACGCACATACTGGCCACGACCGAGGAAGTTCTTCTCCGAGATCGCCACTTCGCCGATGAAGCCGTCCGAGGTCGAGTAGCCGCCCGAGATCGAGAAGTCACCCGTCGGCTGGTCGTCGACCTGAACCACCAGGATCACGCGATCCGGCGCGGTGCCGGGCTCGGTGGTGATCTTGACGTCCTTGAAGTAGCCGAGATTGCGCAGACGGCGCTCGGCGCGGTCGATCAGCACGCGGTTATAGGCATCGCCCTCGGCGAGATCGAACTCGCGTCGGATGACCCAGTCGCGGGTGCGGGTGTTGCCGCGGATCTCGATGCGCTCGATATAGACGCGCGGCCCTTCCTCGACGGCGAAGACCAGCGAGAT
>NZ_JAUSVR010000009.1 GCF_030814815.1 Ancylobacter amanitiformis
ACATTGCCGCCCCGCTCCACCGCGAGATCGATGATGACCGAGCCCGCCTTCATCGACGCCACCATCTCCGCCGAGACGAGCTTGGGCGCCGGCCGACCGGGGATCAGCGCCGTGGTGATGATGATGTCCTGCTTGGTGATGTGCGCCGCCGTCAGCGCCGCCTGCTTGGCCTGGTACTCCGCCGACATCGACTTGGCGTAGCCGCCCGCCGTCTCCGCCTGCTTGAACTCCTCGTCCTCCACCGCGATGAACTTGGCGCCGAGAGACTCCACCTGCTCCTTCGCCGCCGGACGAACATCCGTCGCCGACACCACAGCCCCAAGCCGGCGCGCCGTGGCGATCGCCTGCAGGCCGGCAACCCCCGCCCCCATCACGAACACCCGCGCCGCCGGAACCGTGCCCGCCGCCGTCATCATCATCGGGAACGCCCGGCCAAACTCGGCAGACGCATCGATCACCGCGCGATAGCCCGCGAGGTTCGCCTGGCTGGACAGAACGTCCATCACCTGCGCCCGCGTGATGCGCGGCATCAGTTCCATCGCGAAGGCCGACACGCCGGTCGCCGCCAGTTCCGCCAGTTCCGCCTCGTGGCCGAACGGGTCGGCGATCGAGATCACCAGAGCCCCGCGCCGGGCCCCCGCCACAAGACCCGCCTCCGGACGGCGAACGCCGAGCACGATATCCGCCCCCGCCACCGCGGCCGCGTTATCGGTGACCACAACCGCCCCCGCCCCCTCATACTCCCCGTCGCCAATCCCCGACGCAACCCCGGCCCCCGACGCGACAACAACCTCCGCGCCAAGACCCACATAACGCTTAACCGTGTCCGCAGACGCAGACACCCGTGGCTCCGAAGCAGAGCTCTCTTTGACAATCGCGATGCGCATGATTCAGCTCAGGAGGTGATGATCAGGGCGAGCGTGAGGACGGCCAGCAGCCCGAATTGCAGCTTGGGCTTGCCATCCGCGGAGGCGAGGCCGACCGCGGCGCCGGCGATCGAGGCCAGCGTGCCGAGGGTAAACAGGCCCCAATGGCCGTTCGCGCCGCCAATGGCGAAGGACACCATGAAATTGATCAGCGAGAGCGTGCTGACGAAGGTCAGCTTGGTGAAGAGGTGATAGGTGCCTTCGTGCTCGCTGTAGTCATTGCCAGCAGCCGTGGCGTACTCCGGCGTTCCGTGATCGGCCATCGCGACCCCCTCCCAAAGTTTTAAAAGCCCTTCCTTCGCTTTAGCCGAAGACGTCCGCTGCGGCAACGGCGACGACCGCCGCGCTCACGTGAGTCCGACCTGCGCAAGCGCGGCGCCTTGCCGCGCCGTGATGGCCTCGACCGAGAACCCCTCGATCGCCGCCTCGAACAGGGCATGGAAGTTCAGTTCCGCCCTCAGATGCAGGAACACCCCGCCGAGGCCGATGGCGGCGCGGTCCATGAACACGAACTCGCGCGGCACCTTGACCGGCCCCCTCTCCTTCAGCGCCTTGTGCACGCGGAAGGCCTCGCGCCGGCCATATTCGCCCGGAGCCACCCCGTCCGCGATGGTGCGCACGCGATCGTCGAGCAGCGGGCCATAGATGAAGCGTGCCCAGATGTTCAGCACCTCGATCAGTTCGCGGCTCAATCCGCGAAAGCCCCATGTCTCATAGGCATGCACGGTGCGCGCTTCGTCATTCGCCTCCAGGCCGCGATAGAGATCGACCACGCCGCCGACGAAGGAGGGCGGGAAGATGCGGATGCAGCCATAATCCAGCAGGTTGATGCCGGCCGGCGCGCCCTCCTCTTCAAACACCGTGTAATTGCCCAGATGCGGATCGCCATGGATCACCCCGTGGCGGCTGAAGGGCAGCCACCACGCGGCGAACATGGCGCGGGCGATGGCGTTGCGCTGGTCCAGAGGGTGGTCGACGAAATCCAGCAGCCGGCGGCCCTCCAGCCAGTCCAGCGTGAGCAGACGGCCGGTGGAGAGCGCGGCATGCACGCCCGGCACCCGCACGCCCGGCTCGTCCGCCAGCATGAGCGCATAGAGCCCGGCATGGCTCGCCTCGCGCCGGTAATCGAGTTCCTCGCGCACCCGCGCGCCGATTTCCTCGGCGATCTCCGTGGTGTCGATCGCCGGGTCCATGCGCCGATGCAAGGCGAAGACGAGGTCGAGCTGCCTGAGATCGGCCTCCACGGCGGATTGCATGTCGGGATATTGCAGCTTCACCGCCAGATCGGCGCCGTCGAGCGCACGGGCGCGATGCACCTGGCCCAGCGAGGCGGCGGCGGTCGGCTCCCGGTCGAAGCTGGAAAAGCGCGCCATCCAGTCTGGCCCGAGTTCGGCCATCATGCGCCGCTTGACGAAGGCCCAGCCCATGGGCGGGGCCTGATTCTGCAAGGTGGCGAGTTCGGCGGCATATTCGGGCGGCAGCGCGTCGGGAATGGTCGCCATCAACTGGGCGACCTTCATGATCGGCCCCTTCAACCCGCCCAGCGCCGCCGCCAGCGCCGCGGCATTGCCGCCGCGCTGCCCCTCCAGCCCAAGCAGGCGGGTGCCGGCGATGCGCGCGGCGACGCCGCCCACCCGCGCCCCGACCCGGGCATAACGCGCGGCGCGCGCGGAGAGGCGGTTGGCCTCGCGGTCGGGAGCGGCGTCAGTCGCCGAAGCGGCGCTGGGGGGAGCCATGGGCAGGGGAACGGCGTTCGGGGGAACAGTCTCGTCGGAATCGGACACGGACGGCCTCGCTGGTTACACTCTAGCTAGGCCGTATTCCCGCGCGTGCAACGGGCGGCGATCACCTCGTGATCGGACGACCCACCCGGCGCTGCGCGAGCAGCAGGCCGAGCACGGCGAGCGGGGTGAGGAAATCGGTATAGAGGATGGGCCCGGCATTGCCGGCCGCCTGATTGCCGGTTTCCGCGATCTGCACGACATGGCCGACCCCCGCGCCGCCGAGAAAGCCGAGCATCACCACGCCCACCGCCGCGCGGAAGCCCGGTGAGCCGAGAAAGCCGCCGATCAATCCCGCCACGCCAAGGCCGAGATTGGCCATGCCGACCTCGTACTGGAACGGGCTCGGCGCCCAGCCGATCGAGGCTGCCGCCGGCTCGGCGAAGAAGACGTGGCCGATAAAGGCCCACAATCCCATCAGCCCCACGGGGAAAACGAGAATATAGCGCAGCAGCCGGTCGAGGATCGCGGCCGGCGTGATGGGACGCGGCCCGCGCAGCAGGCTGAAGAGGGCGGCCGCAAGAGCGGCGAGCCATGCCAGAATGGGAACCCAGAAAACCATCGCGCCTATCCCTCGTAACCGGGGCAGTCCCATCGCCGCCTAATCGCCGCGGGCGATGCGCTCCAGCGCGGCAGCGATGGCGTCGCGATGCTCCGTCATCGCCTTGTAGGCCAACTGGTCCGCGTCGAGGCCAAGGATCTGCTCGCGCAACGAGGCCGCCAGCATGCGCCCGTCCGGATGGCGGCGGAAGGCATCGAACGGATCGACATGGATGCGCACGGTGAACAGCATGTCGCCGCTCTCCGGCATGCGCCGCAGCGTCTGGCGCTCGACACGCACGAAGGCCTCGGGCGCCAGATTGGCGGGATCCTCGAACCAGTGGCGCGGACGCTCCTTGGATTCGGGATGATGCAGCTGCGCGTCCGGGTAGATCGACCAGTTCACCCGCCAGACCGGCTGGTCGACCTTGAGGTTGTCGAAGATGCGGTTCATCACCCGCGCGAGCTTGGACTGGTATCCGGGAACGGATTCGTGCAGCCCGTCCAGTGTCTGGCCGAAGCGCTCGGCGAGTGACCAGGAGGAGGGAAAGCACAGCACGGCAGCCACCAGCCGGTAGCCCGCCGGGCTCGGTGTCAGGATCAGCAGGTCGTCGGTGACGATCTGGCCGGCAAGGGCGAGCGGCGCCTCGCTCGCATCCTCCAGATCGAAGCTGCGGCCGGTGGGCAGCACCGTGAGCCGCCGCCCCTCCAGGCGGTAAAGCTCGGGATAGCGCCGGGTGACATGCTCCACCACCAGGTCCAGCGCCTCACGTTGCGACGTCCGCGTGCCCGGCTCCTCGCGCAGCACCACGTCCCGCTTCTCGCACAGCAGTGCCGCCCGCTCGGCCAGCCGTGCCGCGATCTGCCGATCCGGCTCGATCCACGCGTCGGGATCGAGCGGGGCGAGGCCGACCGCGAAAGCCTTGCGCGATCCGTCGAAGGGCGTGTGGGCGAAGGGGATTGCGTCGTCGGTGACGGCGTCGGCGAATTTCTCGGCGGCATTCATGGCGTGGCACAGGCGGGTCTCGCCGGACCGCCAGCCGGCCCGGACATCGCGCAGACTAGAACGCGTCGACAGCGCCGTCAGCCCGGCTTTTCGTCAGCGGCGAGACGACGCAGGCGCGATCAGGAGAGCGGTCAGGAGGCCCGCACGGTCGCGACCGGCGCCATCAATTCGTCCACCACCTCGACCACCCGCTGCTGCCAAGGGGCAGCCCGCACGCCGAAGCGGGCGGCGAACAGGTCGCTCGACAGTTCGGAATTGACCGGCCGGCGCGCCGGCGTGGGATATTCGGCGGTGGTGATGGCGGCGACCTCGGGCCGCCGTCCGGTATGCTGGGCGGCGCGCGCGACGATGGCGGTGGCGAAGCCGTGCCAGGTGGTCATGCCGCTGCCGGCGAAATGATAGGTGCCGGGCGCCGCCGTGCCGGCGATGAAGCCCGCGGCTGCGGCCAGCAGTGCCTCGGCAATGTCGCGCGAGGCCGTGGGGCAGCCGCGCTGGTCGGCCACCACGGTGAGCCGCTCGCGTTCGCGGGCGAGACGCAGCATGGTCTTGAGAAAGTTCGTGCCCTGCGCGCCGAACACCCAGGAGGTGCGCAGGATCACATGGCGCTCCAACCCCTCGCGCACCGCGCGCTCGCCCGCCTCCTTGGAGGCGCCGTAGACGCCGAGCGGGGCGACCGCATCGGTCTCGACATAGGCGGTGGGCTTGGTGCCGTCGAACACATAATCGGTGGACATGTGGACCAGCGCCGCCCCATGCCGCGCGCAGGCGGCGGCGATCAGCGCCGGCGCGGCGGCATTGACGCGGAAAGCCGCCTCGCGCTCGCTCTCGGCCCGGTCCACCGCGGTATAGGCGGCGGTGTTGATCACCACGGCGGGCGCATGCACGGCCAGCGCGCGCTCGACAGCCCCGGCATCCGTGATGTCGACGCGCGCATGATCGAGCGCGACCAGGTCCACGCCGCGCGCCTCGGCCAGCGCGAGCGTCTCGCGCCCGACCTGGCCGCCGGCCCCGAGGAGAAGCAGCCGGCTCATGTCGCGAGCCCGATGCGGGCGCGATCGTAGCGCGCCTTGAGCGGCTCCCACCACGCGCCATTGTCGAGATACCAGCGCACCGTCTTCTCGATCCCGCTCTCGAAGGTCTCGGACGGCTCCCAGCCCAGTTCGTCCTTCAGCTTGGTGGCGTCGATGGCGTAGCGCGCATCATGGCCCGGCCGGTCGGTGACGAAGGTGATGAGCCCCTCGCGCGCGCCGATCGCCGCATCCGGCATCACCCGGTCCATGATGGCGCAGATGGTGCGCACCACGTCGATATTGCGCCGCTCATTATTGCCGCCGACATTGTAGCTCTCGCCCAGCCGCCCGCGCGTGGCGATCCGCTCCAGCGCGGCCGCGTGGTCGTCGACATAGAGCCAGTCGCGCACGTTCTCGCCCTTGCCATAGACCGGCAGCGGCTTGCCCTCGAGCGCATTGAGGATGGTGAGCGGGATGAGCTTTTCCGGGAAATGGTAGGGCCCGTAATTATTCGAGCAGTTCGACATCACCACCGGCAGGCCATAGGTGTGGAACCAGGCCCGCACCAGATGGTCGGATGCCGCCTTCGACGCCGAATAGGGCGAATTCGGCTGGTAGGGCGTGTCCTCGCGGAACAGGCCTTCCTCCCCGAGCGTGCCGAATACCTCGTCGGTGGAAATATGGTGGAAGCGGAAGCGCTTCTGTGCGCTGGCATCGAGCGACCGCCAGTAGCGCAGCGCCTCGTCCAGCAGCGTGTAGGTGCCGACGATATTGGTATTGATGAAGTCGCCCGGCCCGTCGATCGAGCGATCGACATGCGACTCGGCGGCCAGATGCATCACCAGATCGGGCCGGAACTCCTGCAGCGCGGCGCGGAAGGCCTGTCCGTCGCAGATATCGGCCTTGAGGAACTGATAGCCGGGATGATCGTTCACCTCGGCGAGCGAGGCGAGATTGCCGGCATAGGTGAGCTTGTCATAGGTCAGCACCGTACGCCCCTGCCGCACCAGCCGGCGCACCACGGCCGAGCCGATGAATCCGGCTCCGCCGGTGACGAGGACGCGTTGGGCAATGCTGGTCATGCGTGCTGCTCTTACCTCGCCGGGCCTTTGCGTCACAGGACGAAGGGCGTGTCGAAATCCCGGAGCCGGGGCAGCGCCCGATCCTTGTCCGACAGCACCGCCTCGGCGGCCGCGACCGGCCAATCGATGGCGAGGTCGGGATCGCTCCACAGGATACCGGCGTCGTTGGGGCGAGAATAGGGCGCGTCCACCTTGTAGGCGACCAGCGTCTCGGCTTCGAGCGTGCAGAAGCCATGCGCGAAGCCGTGCGGCACCAGCAATTGCTCGCCATTCGCCGCCGTCAGCGTCGCCGCGACCCACCTGCCGAAGCTCGGCGAACCCTTGCGCAGGTCCACCGCCACGTCGAAGATCGCCCCGCGCGCGACGCGCACGAGCTTGGCCTGCGAGACGACGGGTGTCTGGAAGTGCAGCCCGCGCACGACACCGACCTGACGCGACAGCGATTCATTGTCCTGCACGAAGACGAGATCGATTCCGGCCTCGTCAAAGGCGCGTTTTGCATAGGTCTCGCAGAAATACCCACGCTCGTCACCGAACCGCGCGGGCTGGATGAGGATGACGTCGGGGATGGCGAGACGGGTAAAGGTCGTCATGAGGCGAAGCGATGGTCCTGTATGAACAGAGGGGAGCTTCTAGCCAATCCCGTCGCCGCTTCCAATAGACTTCATGCTGCAACTGCGAAAACAATGCCAGCATACGTTGTCCGCGGGGAGCCGCGCGCCCGCGAACGCCCGGCCTCCCGAACCTTTGCGCCGCAGCGGCCGACATTTCAGGACTTCTTGGCGAGAATATCGCGAATTTCGGTCAGAAGTATTTCTTCCTTGCCGGGAGCAGCGGGCGCCGGGGGCTCGGCGGCGGCATTGCGGCGCAGGCGGTTGATGCCCTTGACCACGAGGAACAGGATCCACGCGATGATGAGAAAGTTGATCACCACGGTCAGGAAGTGGCCATAGGCAAGGACCGCGCCCTGATCACGGGCGGCGGCCAGCGAGTTGGCGGTGACGTTTGCCGACAGGCCGACGAAGTAGTTCGAGAAGTCCAGCCCGCCGAACACGGCGCCGACAACCGGCATGAACAGATCCGAGACGATCGACGTGACGATCTGGCCGAAGGCGGCGCCGATGATCACACCGATCGCCAGATCCACGACATTGCCCTTCACGGCGAATTCACGAAACTCCTTGAGTACCTTGCTCATGACGCCCCCTGCTGCAACGCTGCTTCGCCCCCACTCTTCACCGCCCGCCCGGTGATCGCAAGCGCCGACATGCGCCGGGGCGGGCGATTGACGCTCCGCTCCTTCCAAAGGCGGCCGCGCCCCGCCGGCGGCCGTCAACAGGCGCCGGCCCTGGCGCGCTTGCCGTGCCCTGCCGCAAGGGCGCATAAAAGCGCGACGCCGCCTTTCGCGCGGAACCATCGGGACTCCCCATGCTTCAGGCCTGGGTCATCATCGCGGTCGCCCTCGTCTATGTCGGCTTCCTGTTCGCGGTCGCCAGCTATGGCGACCGGCGGGCGGCGCGCGAGCGGCGCGGCCGGGACGGGCGACCCTATATCTACGCGCTGTCGCTGGCGGTCTACTGCACCTCCTGGACCTTCTTCGGCTCGGTCGGCCTTGCCACCACGCAGGGCGTGAATTTCCTGACCATCTATGTCGGGCCGATGCTGGTCTTCGCCTTCGCCGTGCCGTTCCTGCTGCGGCTGGTGCGGCTCGCGAAGGCGCAGAACATCACCTCGATCGCCGACTTCATCGCCGCGCGCTACGGCAAGAGCCAGGGCGTGGCGGCGCTCGTCGCGGTCGTCGCCATCGTCGGCTCGCTGCCCTATATCGCGCTGCAGCTGAAGGCGGTCTCGGCCTCGCTGGTGGCGATGCTGGGCGACTTCGAGGGCCTCGGCCTGCACTACCCCATCGTCGGCGACCTCGCGCTGATGATCGCCGTCGCCATGGCGGTGTTCGCCGTGCTGTTCGGCACGCGGCATATCGATGCCACCGAGCACCAGGAAGGGCTGATGCTGGCGGTGGCGACCGAGTCGATCGTCAAGCTGGTGAGCTTCCTGATCGTCGGCCTGTTCGTCACCTTCGTCATGTTTTCCGGCCCGGCCGACCTGTTCGCCAAGGCGGCGGAAAAGGCCGTGCTGCCCATGCTGACGGAGGGGCTCTCCGCCGATAACTGGGCGGTGATGACGCTGCTCTCGGCGCTCGCCATCATCCTGCTGCCGCGCCAGTTCCACGTCGCCGTGGTGGAGAACACCTCGGAGCGGGAGATCCGCACCGCCTCCTGGCTGTTCCCGCTCTATCTCGTGCTCATCAACCTGTTCGTCATCCCCATCGCGGTGGCCGGCCTCGTCTCGTTTCCGCCCGGCTTCATCGATGGCGACATGTATGTCCTCACCCTGCCGCTGTCGGTGGGCGCGCGGGCGATCGCGCTCATCGCCTTTGTCGGCGGCCTGTCGGCGGCGACCGCGATGGTGATCGTGGAAACCGTGGCGCTGGCGGTGATGGTGTCGAACGACATTTTCATGCCGCTCATGGTGCGCGGCCGGCGGCTCCGCGAGGCGGACGACGCCTCCGGCCGGGTGAAGCCGCATCTCGACATGGGCCACCGCCTGCTCACGGTGCGCCGCATCGCCATCTTCGCCATCCTGCTGCTGGCCTATCTCTACTATCGCCTCACCGGCGAGGCGCAGCTGGCGCAGATCGGCCTCCTGTCCTTCGCCGCGGTGGCGCAGTTCGGCCCGGCGCTGCTGCTCGGCCTGGTCTGGCGGCGCGGCACGGCGGCGGGCGCCATTGCCGGCATCGCCGCGGGCATCGCCATCTGGGCCTATACGCTGCTGCTGCCGAGCCTTGTCGATTCCGGCCTGTTCACGCCGCAATTCCTGGTGGAAGGCCCGTTCGGCCTCGCCATGCTGCGCCCGCAGGCGCTGCTCGGCGTCGAGGCCAGCCCGCTGGTGCATGGCGTGATCTGGAGCCTCACGGTGAACGTGCTGTGCTTCTTCACGGTCTCGCTGATGCGCCAGCCCACGCCCATCGAGCGGCTGCAGGCGAGCGTGTTCGTGGAGAGCGACCGCACCCCCTCCGCGCCCAGCTTCCGGCTGTGGCGCTCCCCGGTGACGGTCGGCGAGCTTCTCGCCACCGTGTCGCGCTATCTCGGCGAGGATCGCACGCGCGCCTCCTTCGAGAGCGTCTCGGCCATGCGCGGGGTGACGCTGGAGCCGGGGCGCGAGGCCGATTTCCAGCTCATCCGCTATGCCGAGCACCTGCTCGCCTCGGCGATCGGCGCGGCCTCCTCCCGCCTCGTGCTGTCGCTGATGCTGAGAAAGCGCACCGTCTCCACCAAGGCGGCGCTGAAGCTGCTCGACGACGCATCGGCGGCGATCCAGTATAATCGCGAGATCCTGCAGACCGCGCTGGACCATGTGCGTCAGGGCATCGCGGTGTTCGACCGCGACCTGCGCCTCATCTGCTGGAACCGGCAGTTCGGCGACATGCTGGACCTGCCGCCGGAAATCGTGCGCATCGGCGTCGGCATCGACCAGATCATCCGCTTCAACGCCGGCAACGGCGTGTTCGGCCCGGGCCCGGTGGAGGAGATCGTCCGCGAGAAGCTCGGCCGCTACGCGCGGCGCAACGTCACCTTCCAGGAGCGGCTGTCACCGCGCGGCGTGGTGATGGAGGTTCGCGTCAATACCATGCCCGATGGCGGCGTGGTGGTGACCTTCACCGACATCACCCCCACCGTGGAGGCCGCCGAGGCGCTGGAGCGCGCCAACGAGACGCTGGAGCGCCGCGTGAAGGAGCGCACCAAGGCGCTGGAGAAGCTCAATACCCAGCTGGCTCAGGCCAAGGCGGAGGCGGACGAGGCCAACATTTCCAAGACCCGCTTCCTCGCCGCCGCCAGCCACGACATTCTCCAGCCGCTCAACGCCGCCCGGCTCTACGCCACCAGCCTGGTCGACCGCGCGCCGGAGGGCGAGGAGGCCCGCCTCGCCCGCAATGTCGACGCTTCGCTGGAGGCGGTGGAGGAAATCCTCGGCGCGCTGCTCGACATTTCCCGGCTCGATGCCGGCGCGCTGAAGCCCGACATCGCCGCCTTCCGGCTCGACGACATCTTTCGTCAGCTGGAACTGGAATTCGCCCCGCTCGCCAAGGAAAAGGGGCTCGCGCTCACCTTCGTCACCAGTTCGGCGGCGGTGCGTTCGGACCGGCGGCTGCTGCGCCGGCTGCTGCAGAACCTCGTCTCCAACGCCATCAAGTACACCCCGCGAGGCCGGGTGCTGATCGGCGTGCGCCACGGGCGCGGCAAGCTGCGCGTCCAGGTGCTGGATACCGGGCTCGGCATCCCGCAGGCCAAGCAGAAGCTGATCTTCAAGGAATTCCACCGGCTCGACCAGGGCGCCAAGGCGGCGCGCGGGCTCGGGCTCGGCCTGTCCATCGTCGAGCGCATCTCGCGCGTGCTGGATCATCCGATCAACGTGAACTCGGCGTCCGGCCGCGGCAGCGTGTTCACCGTCGAGGTGCCGACCGCACCGCCCATTCCCGCCGAGGTGCCGCGCCTCCTGCCGCGGACGGCGGCGGCGGCCTCGCTCGACGACCTCACCGTGCTGTGCATCGACAACGACCCCGCCATTCTCGACGGCATGGAGACGCTGCTGACCGGCTGGGGCTGCCGGGTGATCAAGGCGGCGGACGTGGCCGGCGCGCTCACGCTGGTGCGCGAGGCCCGCCTCATGCCGGACGCGCTGCTGGTCGACTTCCATCTCGACGACAGCGACGGCATCGAAGCCGCCAAGCATCTGCGCTGGAAGCTCGACCAGAGCCTGCTGGCGGTGCTCATCACCGCCGACCGCTCCAAGCGCGTGCGCGACGCCGCCCGGGCCACCGAAATGGAAGTGCTGAACAAGCCCCTGCGCCCGGCCGCGCTGCGCGCGCTGCTGGCGCAATGGCGGGCCACGCGGGCGGCGGCGGAGTAAGGAGCGCCGTTGAACTTGCCAAACATCCCCTTGGTATTTGAATAAGCGTCACCATATCGGCCTACAACCTAGGGAGGATATCGTCAGCATGGCTACATGCACAGCACCAGTAAGAGGTCACCGATCGCCGGCCGCGGCGGCGGAGTGCCCTGCGTGTGGTAGTCGATGGGGCCGCAGTAGTCACGGAAGCTACGGCTACGGATCGTCCTCTCCTTTCCCATCAGGAAATAGTGGAAGCAGCAGGATCAGCGGCGGCGGGTCAAGTCGCACTTCACGGCCAAGATGGGCGAGAGCCAGCTCGGGTGTGTGGTACACGCCTGCAGAAGTTCGATCACTCGAACCTGTCCGCCGCAACGTCGAGATTAGAGCAACAGTACCTGACCTTCGCGACATATTCCTCTGCCACGCCTGGGATGATCGGGAAAGTGCCGCCAAGGAGCTGCATGATCAGCTTGAGACGCGCGGCGTCTCGGTCTGGTTCAGCGAGAAAGATGTCCCGCTCGGCATGTCGTTGCTTCGCGAGATCGACAAGGGTCTGGCCAAGTCGCGAGTTGGGATCGTGCTGGTGACGCCTAACTTCCTGCGCCGCATCAAAGGCGAAAGTATTGCAGACAAGGAGCTTTCGGCGCTTCTGGCGCGTGAACAGCTCGTCCCCATCGTTCACGGCACGACCTTTGAAGCTCTCCGCGATGAAAGTCCTTTGCTCGGCTCTCGTAGCGGCCTCAGCACGGAAGAAGACACCATGGCAGAGGTCGCGGCCAAGCTCGCAGAATTGGTAAATGTTCGCGATGCGTCGGAAACGGATATCGCAGCGCGAAGGCAGAACGGATATTGACGGCGCTCTGAGACTTACTTCTGATACGGTTAGTAGTACAACAACTTCAACCCTCGCGGATTATCACGAACGTGTAGTTTATGCGTCTGCATCGCGGCGGGCGAACTGAGACTGCATTACAGCCTCCTTAGACTACAGCACGTCTGCTCTCGGTATTGGTAGCTACCATTTTAAGCATCAGCGGCCTCCGATTCAGTGCGGACCGGGGACGTGATGGCAAGGGGCAAGCGCGCGGCGGAACCGCCTTCAGCCCGTCGCCTGCGCCCAGTTGCCGCCTTCGATCTTGGAGGCGGCGATCACCGCCTGGGTGCGGCTTTCCACGCCCAGCTTCTGCAGGATGGCGGAGACATGCGCCTTCACCGTCGCCTCGGAGACGCCGAGTTCATAGGCGATCTGCTTGTTGAGCAGGCCTTCCGATAGCATCATCAGCACCCGCACCTGCTGCGGGGTGAGCGTGGCGAGCCGGGCGACCAGCGCCTGCGTTTCCTTGTCCGCGCCGCTCGACAGGTCGACATCGGGCGGCGTCCAGGTGCGCCCTTCCAGCACGGCGGCGATCGCCTCGCGCATCGTGTCGACCGCGCTGGTCTTGGGAATGAAGCCGGAGGCGCCGAATTCCATGCAGCGGCGGATGACGCCGGCTTCCTCGTTGGCGGAGACCACCACGACCGGCACGCCGGGATATTGCGCCCTGAGATACATGAGGCCGGAGAAGCCGCGCACGCCGGGCATGGTCAGATCGAGCAGCACGAGATCGACATCGCCCTCGCGTTCGAGCAGCGCCTGGAGATCCTCGAAGCCGCCGGCCTCGAACAGTTCGACCGCGGGAAACTGGCGGGACACCGCCTCGCGCAGCGCACCCCGGAACAGCGGGTGGTCATCGGCGATCACCAGCCGGAAACTCGTCGTCGTGTCCACTCGCAGCGGTCCTCTCAACCCGCGCGGACATGCGCTCGCCGCACGCCGCGCCGCGATCATGGTCTCGCGGAACCTGGCGGGCAAGCCGGCGGCCGCAATGAGCCGAAGGCGTGCTTACCGGAACCTTCCGTATCGACGTTTAGTGGGCATCGCCGACAAACGCCACCACCAATTCGCGCCGGTGCGCACGGGCCCGGTGCTCCACCAGATAAATGCCTTGCCAGGTTCCCAGCGCCATCCGCCCGCCGATGACCGGCACCGCCAGATGGATGCCGGTGAGCACGCTCTTCACATGGGCGGGCATGTCGTCGGGGCCCTCCATGTCATGCACCCAGCCCGCATCCTCGGGCGCCAGCCGGTCGAGCGCGGCGAGGAGATCGACCCGTACATCCGGGTCGGCATTCTCCTGGATGGTGAGGGAGGCGGAGGTGTGCCGGCAGAACAGGCTCACCTCGCCGTCGCGCGCGCCGGCCGACGCCAGAAACCGGCTCACCGCCTCGGTGAGGTCGGTGAATCCGCGACCTGGCGTGTCGACGCTCATCAGCATCGAGAAGCGCCGCGCCACGGGGGTTTCACGCAGTTCGCCCTGCCGGATCCTGCTCATCGTGGTGATCTTTCCCGGTCTCGAAGCTGGACGAACGCGCCCGGCTGGGGTTGGATAGAGGACATCAGCCACCGATGACAGACATCACACATCCCTCCATCATCGGAGCGTGCCCGTTCATGGCCAGCCCTCGTCTCCACAACCTCCCCGCCTCGCCCCTCATTTCCGACATCACCCTCGATCCCGCGCTGTTCGACCCGTCCGCCATCACCGCGGATACGCGGGCGGTGAATGCCGGCATCCTCAAGGCGCTCGGCGCCATAGCCGATCGTTGGGTGTTCCCCATGGCCGTGCTGCGCTCGCTGCGGCTGGAGGGCAAGGGCCCCTTCCCGCTGGCGCCGGCAAGCCCCTATGCGCAGGTCATCGCGATTGACGGCCCGCACGGACCGGTGCCGCTGCGCATCCTCACCCCGCCGACGGCGCCGAAGGGCGTTTACCTGCACATTCATGGCGGCGGCTGGTCGCTCGGCTCGGCGCGCGAGAATGATGGGCTGAACCACCGCTTCGTCGAGCGCACCGGCTTTGCCGTCGTTTCCGTCGACTACCGGCTTGCGCCCGAGCAGCCCTATCCCCGCGCGCCGGACGATTGCGAGGCCGCGGCGCTCTGGCTGGTGCGCGAGGGAATGGCGCGCTTCGGCACCGACCGTTTCGCCATTGGCGGGGAATCGGCCGGCGCCAACCTCGCCGTCGCCACGCTGCTGCGGCTGCGCGACAAGCACGGGCTCACACCCTTTCGCGGCGCCAATCTCAATGCCGGCTGCTACGACCTCGCCCTCACGCCCAGCGCGCGGCACTGGGGCGAGGCACCGCTGGTGCTCAACACACGCGACATAAGGGTGTTCGTCGGCCATTATCTGCGCGAGGGCGGCGACGTCGAAACGCCGGACATCTCGCCGCTATTCGGCGACCTCAAGGGCCTGCCACCGGCGCTGTTCACCATCGGCACCAGCGACGCCCTGCTCGACGATACGCTGTTCATGGCGCCGCGCTGGCTGGCGGCGGGCAATCCGGCGCAGCTCGCCGTCTATCCCGGCGGCTGCCATGTGTTCATCGGCTTCCCCGGCAGCCTCGCCGATCAGGCCCTCGCCCGCATCTGCGCCTTCATCAGCGGTATCTGAGACGACATCGGCGACACGGTGTCCGGCGGCTCGCGCCGGGCACCGCGTCGCTCACAGGCTCTGTTCCTGCGGCGCCGGCTCGCGGCCGCGCAGCCGCTCGACCATGTCGAAGAAGCGGCGGAAGGCGTGTTCGGCCATGTCCATCGCCTGATCGAGCCGCTTCTGCGCCTCAGCCGTGCCACTCCCCTCGCCATCCGCCGGGGGAGCGGCGGCGGGCGGTGATGCAGCAGGTGGAGATACAGCAGGTGGTGACATTTGCGGCGGCACCGGCGCGCCCATGATATCGGGCACGCCGCCGGCGCGGCCCTTTTCCAGCTCGGCGATGCGCGCGTTGAGGCGCGCGATCTCGCCCTCCAGCGCCGCCCGGTCCTCCGGCACCGCCTCGCAGACCCACGCGCCCGACTTCATGGAACAGAAGGACAGCGCGCCGCTGCGGGTGTCGAGCTTGAGCATCCCGCCATTGACCGGCTGCAGCGTGAAGCGCGGATCCGCTGCCACCGGATCCGCCGTCTGCGCGACAGCCGCGGGCATGACGTAAGAAAAGGCGAGGAGAGCCATCACGGCCAAGGCGGCAACAAAGGCTGCCACAACAGTTTGGCGCAACACGCGAACCATCTGAAAACCTCCCTTATCGCCCGGCAAGGGGCGGATCAGGGCGTCAACGGCGCCCGCCCGCTGGACAACGCGGCGTCCAGCAGTTCGATCCGATCCTGCCCCCAGAAGATCTCGCCGTCGAGCACATAGGAGGGAGAACCGAACACGTCGGCCTCCACCGCATCCGCGTGGTTGGTCTGGTAGATGGTGCGGGCCTTGTCGCTGTCCGCGGCCTCGACCAGCCCGGCCGGCAGGCCAAGCTCCGCCAGGATGAGCGCCAGCGTCGCCGGGTCGGCCAGGTTCTCCTGCCGCTGCCAGACGCCGGAACCCAGCCGCCCGACCAGCGACGCGACATCATGGCCGGCGATCTGGGCGGCGATGATCAGCCGATCGGCGAGGCCGGCATCGAACGGCCAATGCGCCGGGGCGAGGTGCAGCGCGACGCCGCGCATGTCCCGCCAGCGCTTCAGCTCCACCAGCCGGTAGCGCTGGCGCACGGGGTGGCGGCGGGGCAGCGGCAGTCCGCCGGTCTCGGCAAACAGCTCGCCCAGCAGGACGGGACGGAAATTGATGCGAAGCCCGTGCCGGTGCGCCACGTCGAGAAAGGCGGCATAGCCAAGAAAGGCCCAGGGGCTGGAAATCGAGAAATAATAGTCGATGGAACGGGACATGCGGCTCTCGGCTTGCGACTCGCGCGGAGCGCATACGCTAGCTCAACAAGGTGACAGCCGGAAACGCCCTGCCGCGGCATCAACCCGATGACCCCCGCCCAAAACGCCAGCAGCGCCCCCGAGGGAGCGCCGCCGTATGCAGGAACGAGAGGCGTGGTCCGATCGAACCGCGCCCGATCAGGCCGCGTTGCGCGTCGGGAAAGCCGCGACCATCTGGCGAAGCTCGCCGATGGCGTCCTCGATTTCCGCCTTCTGGTGTTCGAGAAGACCAAGCTGCTCGACGCACTTCTCGCGGGTCAGCGCCAGACCGCCGGCCGGCATCGGGCCGCCTTCGCGCAGGGCGACCATCGCCTTGATCTCGGCGAGGGTGAAGCCGAGCTTCTTGCCCTTGAGGATGATTTCGAGGCGCGCCCGCTCGGCGGCGCTGTAGAGGCGGGTCAGCCCTTCGCGGCGGGGAGCGAGGAGGCCCTTGTCCTCATAGAAGCGCAGGGCCCGCAGCGTCACGTCGAATTCGCGGGCGAGATCACCGATGGTGAAGAACGCCGCCTCGGACCCCGACGGGGTCACCTGATTCACTGCACGATCCGCGTCGTAAGAGGAGAAATCCATTGCCGAACTCCGTTGGTTCCGGGGGACACGTCAGGAACGTTGACCGGAGTGTTGCAGATGGGGTTCCGCTAGGGGAGAAAGTCGCACCCGACGTTAGGGAAACTTACTGTTAAACGGCGACCTAAATCATTGATTTCATTGAACGGAATACATGGCCTCCGGCGTGACGCGAAAGGCCCTTCTCCCGGGGGTAATGAGCCCTCGGGTCGGTCGGGGGCCGGTGAAGGCGCCGTGAGCGACGCAAATCAGGGTCCGCCCGAGCCTCGTTCTTAACGCCACATTTACCAAGAAAATGAACAGTCGCGCGGATGAGCCTCCGGCGCCGAGGACGGGCGATTCTCGCCATGTCGGCGCTCGACGCGACGGAGACAGTGGTGAGGCAACGGGTCCCTTCCCTGAGCGGACAGATCGCCCCCGAGGCCTGGCGGGCGATGAGCGATGCCGCTCGCCGCGCGGGGCTGCCGCTCGACGAATGGCTGAAGGCACAGCTCATCGCCTCCAATGCCGGCGTCGCGCAGACGGCCGCCGCCGCCGGCGGCTCGGTCGAGGATCTGCAGCGCCGGGTCGAGGAACTTTCGGGCGCCATCGACCGGCTGGTCGATTCCGCACCCTCGGCGATCCGGCAGGCAGAGCCCGCCGCACCAACGACCCGTCGCGCGCCGTCACCCTCGCGATCCGCCGCGCTCGCCGCCACCGATGGGCGGATCGACGCCGCCATCCGGCAGATCAATGAACGGCTCGATGCGCTGAACACGCCGCGCGCCAGCGCCCGCCAGCGCGCAGCCACGCCCCCGGGCGACGCGATTTCGCGCCCGGACAAGGTCGGCGCTCGCCATGAGGAGGCGTCGCGGGCGCGCCAGACGCCAGCGTCACCGCCCGCAAGTTCCGAGGCCACTCTGCGCCGGCGCGAGACGTCCGGGCCGGCGGCTCATAGTCCGCAGGCGATCGAGGCCGCCATTGCCGAGATCGCCGCCCGCCAGCAGGAACTCGACCACGCGGCCGGCACGCGGCCACCACGGCCCTCCTCCCCGCTGGCGCACGGCGAGCCTGTGCCCGACCCGTCTCCCCTCTTCGCGCCATCGCCGGAGCGCCCGCCCACGCGTCACCCGGTGAAGGCCGATCCGCTGGACGCGATCCAGAACGAACTCGGCGAGATGCGCCAGACCATCGCCGACCTCGCCCCCCGCCAGGCGATCGACGAGTTGCAGCGCGCCATGATGCGCCTTGCCGATCGCGCCGAGCGCACGCGGGCGGGCGACGACGACATGCGCGCCACCCTTCTCGCGCTGCGCGACATGATCGGCAATCTCAAGCGCCCCGAGCACCCGGGCGTGCTCATCACCCGGGTCGAGCAGCTCGAGCGCAAGATCGACATCGTCAATGCCAAGACGGTCGATGGCGCCGCCATTGCCCGTCTTCAGGCGCAGGCGGGCGAGATCCGCGAATTGCTGGCGCGCGCGCTGTCGACCGATGCTCTGCAGCGGCTGGCGGAGCAGGTCGCGCTGCTGGCCGGCCGCATCGGCCAGATTCCGCGCGTCGACGAAACCACCCTGCAGGCGGCCGTCGCGCCGCTGGAGCGCCGGATCGACGCGCTGGTCGAGCGGATCGACCGCCGGCCGGAGCCGGTCGTGCCGGTGGATGACATTCTCGGGCGCCTCGACACGCTGCAGAAGGAACTGGCCAGCGCCCGCCGCGAGCCACCCGCCGGCATGGAGCAGCTGTTCCGCGGCATGGCCGAGCGGCTGGAGCGCATCGAGCGGCCCATCCAGCTGCCCGATCACGGCCCGCGCTTCGATGCTCTGAGCCGGCAGGTTGCGGAAATCGCGCAGAAGCTCGACCACGCCGCGACGCCCGCCGCGCAGATCACCGGACAGCTCTCGACCATCGAGCGGGCGGTGAACGACCTTTTCATCCACATGGAGGAGACGCGCGCCACCCTCCTCGCGGCGTCCGGCGGTCGCCCGCACCCGACCGGCGGCGGGGGTGGCAGTGGTAGCGCTGGTGCTGGTGCGGGTTTGGGCGACGCCCATGCGCTGCTCAAGCGCGAGATCGCCGCCATCGAGGCTGCACGCGCTTCCGCGCGCCCGCCCCACGCCAACACCGCTCCGTCCTCGCCGGCATTGCGGAATCCCGACGCACCGGCTCACGCAGCCATCCCGGCGGCGCCCGCGCGACAGGCCGGCCCGCAGCCCAGTTTCACCCCGCCGCCGGCCTCGATTCCGAAGCCGTTCGAGCCGCAGCTGATGCGCGCGGCGCTGGAGGAGCTCGCCCGCTCGCCGCAGGTGGCGACCGCCTATGCGGGACCGCTCGCTTACGAGCCGGCTGACGACGAGACCGCGACCTACGCTCCCGAGGAGGGGCTCCAAGAGAGGCTCCAAGAGGCGTTCCAAGAGACGCCGCAAGACGGGCCCGAGGACGCCCCCGAGCACGCCCCCAAGCATGCTCCCAAGCATGCCTCCGAGACATCGCGCCGTGTGCCCGGGGCGCTCGGCGACGCGTTCGATCTTCCCGGCGCGCCCGAGGTTCGGGCGCCGCACGGCCCGGCCGGCTCTCCCGGCGCCGCTGGCGCGCCGAGCCGCGCGCATTTCATCGCCCAGGCCCGCCGCGCGACCCAGCCCGGCACGCGCGACCGGGCCGACCCGGCCGGCCGCCACGGCGAGCGCGGATCACCGGCGGCGCGCAACCCGGCCCGCTGGGCGGCCCGCATCCGCGCCATGCTGCTCATCGGGGCGTGCGGTTCGGCCCTTGCCTATGGCTCGTGGCACGTCCTCGGCACGATGCGCGAGGGGCAACTGCGTGCCGGAGCGCCCACCCCCGCCGGTAGCCAGCCCACACTGGCGCGCCCGGGCGCATCAAGCCTGCCGCCGGGCGCAGCGCCGCTGCCCGACGATATTACCGGCTCGATCGGCAATGGCCCGCGCGGCGCGCCGGCCGGCCCGCCCTCCGCCCTGCCAATGCCGGCCGTGCCGCCGGCGGCCCCGTCCCAGATCGCTCCATCCCAGGCTGCTCCAACTCAGGTCGCTCCAACTCAGGCAGCCCCGAACCTTGCGCCCGGCCCCTCCAGCATGGCCGGGCCGGAGGATCTCCCCCTCGCCATCGGCAGCCAGGGGCTGCGATCGGCCGCGCTCTCGGGCGATGCCGGCGCCGCGTTCGAGGTCGCCAACCGTTTCCAGCAGGGAATCGGCGTGCCGCCCAGCGCCGCGCGTGCCGCGCAATGGTTCGCCTTCGCCGCCGATTGCGGCTCCATACCCGCCGCCTATCGTCTTGGCGCGCTCTATGAGAAGGGTGCCGCCGGCGTGCCGCGCGACCTCGCGCGCGCCCGCACCCTCTATGAGCAGGCGGCGCGAGCGGGCAACCTGCACGCCATGCACAATCTGGGTGTGCTGCTGGCCTCGGGCACGAATGGCCCGCCGGACTACGCCCAGGCGGCGACCTGGTTCACCAGCGCGGCCGAGCACGGCCTGCGCGACAGCCAGTTCAACCTCGCCATTCTTTATGCGCGCGGCTTCGGCGTCGTGGCGGATCCGGTGCAGGCGTGGCGCTGGTTCGCGCTGGCGGCGGCGGCCGGCGACGCACAGGCCGCGGCCAAGCGCGACGCCATCGGCGTGATGCTCGATCCCAGATCGCTCGCCGCCGCCCGCCTCGCGGTGCAGGGCTGGACGCCCGTGATGGCGGATGCCCGCGCCAATGAAGGCACCGGGCCGGAGGCGGGCAAGGCCGCGGACCCCGCAGCCACCGTGCCGCGCAAGACCGCGTTGCGCTGAACATCGCACGGCGTTGGAAATCGCGCGGCACGGAAATAGGCGGAAGATGGACCGCCCGGAGCCGGAAGCGCGAAGGCGGGTGCCCGGGTTCAGTGATCGGGCAGGCAGGCGTCGTGCGCGAAGCGGTAGATGCGCGCGCCGCCGGCCAGATGCGCGGCAAAGGCGCCGGCAAACAGCCCCTCGATCGCGGGGTCGCGCACGTTGAGGCCGCCGGCATAGGCCCCCAGCGCCGGCATGACCAGGCGCGTGCCGTCCGTGGCGAAGCAGCGCCGGCGCAGGCTCTGGCCGCGCACCAGAAGGCGGGCGACCGGGTGCAGGTGCCCGGCGATCTCGCCCTCGCTGTCGCCGGCCCGGGGTTCGTGACGCAGGGAGATCGGGCCGATCGTCAGTTCGTTCACATGGCTGCCGCCGAGCCCCGGCATCGGGTCGGGGTCGTGATTGCCGGCGACCCAGATCATTTCGCGCCCGCGCAGCAGGCGGGCGAGCGCCCCGCGCTCCTCGCTGCCGAGGCGTTCGGCGCCGCGTCGGTCATGGAAGCTGTCGCCGAGCGAAACCACCGCGCGCGGGCGCCAGCGATCGACGATCTGCGCCAGCACGGCCAGCGTGGCGCGGCTGTCATAGGGCGGCAGCAATGCGCCCCGCGCCGCCAGCGCCGAGCCTTTTTCCAGATGCAGGTCGGCAACGATGACGAGACGCTCGGCCGCCCAATAGATGGCCCCGGCGGGATCCAGCACGAGACGCGCACCGGCAAGCGGAAGCCCCCCCTCCGCCTGCCGTTCGATGTCATAACGCACGGCACGAACCGTCGTCGACGTCACGCGTCGCCTCCCTGATCAGTTCTTCCTCGGCTTCGGCCAGCAAAGCCTCGCTCGCGTCGCCCGCCACCCTCTCGCGGCCGATTTCCAGCATCACGGGCACGGCAAGGGGCGAAACGCGCGGCAGTGCAATATGATCGATTCGCCCCGAAATTCGAACCAACATGTCGGACAGACGGCGAATATCCAGAAGCCCTGTTGCCGCATCCGCACGGGCGGCGCGCAGCAGCACATGGCCCGGCTCATGTCGGCGCAGCACGTCGTAGACCAGGTCGGTCGACATGGTCACCTGCCGCGCGTTCTTCTCCTTTCCGGGAAAGCGCCGCTCGATCAGCCCGGCAATGACCGCGCATTGGCGGAAGGTGCGCTTCATCAGCGCGGATTCGTCCAGCCATTCTTCCAGGTCGTCGCCCAGCATGTCGGCATCGAACAGCGCGTCGAGGTCGAGCCGGCCCTGCGCGATGGCAAGCGACAGGTCGGAAACGCCATAGATCGCCAGCGCATAGTCGTTCGCCATGAAGCCGAGCGGGTTCAGCCGCAACCGGTCGAGCCGGCGCGTCAGCAGCATGCCGAGCGTCTGGTGCGCGAGCCGTCCCTCGAACGGATAGGCGACCAGATAATGCCGCCCGCCACGCGGAAAGGTCTCGATCAGCAGGTCGTCGCGTCCCGGCAGCCGCGAGCGCAGCTTCTGCAGGTCCAGCCATTCATGCACCTGCGCCGGCAGGCTCGACCAGCGCGCCGGGTCGGCCAGCAGGGCTCGCACGCCCGAGGCGAGGAAGGTGGAGAGCGGAAACTTGCCGCCGGCATAGGAGGGCACTTTCGGGTCGGTGGCGCTGGTGCGGGCAACGCGCACCTCGTCCTCCACGATGGCCAGATATTGCAGCACCTCGCCGGCGAAGACGAACGTGTCGCCCGGGCTCAGCATCTCGACGAAATATTCCTCCACCTCGCCCAGCACCCGCCCGCCGAACCGCGATTTCGCGCTGGTGAGGCGCACCTTGAGCATGGAGGATTCCACGATGGTGCCGACATTCAGCCGGTATTGCTGCGCCACCCCGGGGTTGGCGACGCGCCAGCGCCCATCCTTGCGCGGGCGGATGCGGGCGAAGCGCTCATAGGCGCGCAGCGCATAGCCGCCGGTGGCGACGAAATCGACCACGTCGTCGAAATCCGCCCGCGCCAGCCCGGCATAGGGCTCGGCGGACGTCACCTCGGCATAGAGCTCGTCCACGGCGAAAGGCTCGGCGCAGGCCATGCCGAGCACATGCTGGGCCAGCACGTCCAGCGCCCCGCGGCGCTCCACCGCGCCATCCTGCGCGCCCGCGCGCACCGCCTCCAGCGCGGCGCGGCATTCCAGCACCTCGAAGCGGTTCGCCGGCACCAGCACGGCGCGCGAGGGCTCGTCCAGCCGGTGATTGGCCCGACCGATGCGCTGCATCAGCCGCGAGGAGCCCTTGGGCGCGCCGACATTCACCACCAGATCGACCGCGCCCCAGTCGATACCCAGATCCAGCGAGGAGGTGCACACCACCGCCTTCAGCTTCCCCTCGCCCATCGCCGCCTCCACGCGCCGGCGCTGCGAGACATCGAGCGAGCCGTGATGCAGCGCGATCGGCAGATTGGCGTCGTTGATGCGCCACAGCTCCTGGAACAGAAGTTCCGCCTGCATGCGCGTGTTGACGAAGACCAGCGTCGTCGTATTGGCGACGATCAGCGCGTAGATCTCTTTCAGCGAATGGCGCGCCGTGTGCCCGGCCCAGGGCACATGGGCGACGCTCTCCAGCATGGAGAGCTCAGGCGCGGCGCCCGCCTCGGCGATGACCAGATCGCCCATCTCCCGCGCGCCCATCTCTTGCGCGCCCGCCCCCTCCGCGCGCCTTTGCGGCACCAGCCAGCGGCGCAGCGTCTGCGGATCCGCCACGGTGGCGGAGAGACCGACGGTCTGCACGCCGGGCGCCAGCCGCCGCAGCCGCGCGAGGCCGAGCGCGAGCAGGTCGCCGCGCTTCGAGCCGGCCAGCGCGTGCAGTTCGTCGAGCACGATGCGCTTCAGGTCGCCGAACAGATGGGCCGCATCGCCCGAGGCGATGAGCAGCGCGATCTGCTCGGGCGTGGTGAGCAGGATGTCCGGCGGATCGCGCCGCTGGCGCTGGCGGCGCGAGGCGGGCGTGTCGCCGGTGCGCGTCTCGATGCGGATGGGCAGGCCCATCTCCGCCGCCGGCCGCTCCAGATTGCGCGCGACATCCACGGCCAGCGCCTTGAGCGGGGAAATATAGAGCGTGTGAAGGCCGGGCGGGCGCGGGCTGTTGCTGCGCCGCTGCGCGCGCGCCGCCAGCTCGATCAGGCTCGGCAGGAAGCCGGCCAGCGTCTTGCCGGCGCCGGTGGGCGCGATCAGCAGCGTGGAGCGGCCGAGCCGCGCCTTGGCGATCAGGTCCAGCTGATGCGCGCGAGGGGCCCAGCCGCGGCTGGCGAACCAGCCCGCGAACGGGTCGGGCAGCAGGGCGATCTCGTCGGCGCGGTCGAAATCCATGATCGGCACCGCGAGAAGCTAATGCGTCGGCGCGCAATTGCGAGGGGCTCTGGAGACGGAAAGAGAACGCGTGACCCGATCCGATGGCACGACCATGCGATCGGCGGTGCTCTAAGCGCGCCGCGCCACCACCACCAGTCCCGGCACCGGCTTTTCCTTCTCGGTGCGGGTCGAGGCCGCGTCACAGGATACCAGCACCAGCCCGGCACCCGCCAGCGTGGCGCGCACATAAGCTTCCCCATGGGCGAAACGCAGCGTGTCGCGCAGCAGGATGCCCTCGCCCGCATGCGTCTCCACGGTGAAGGCGGAGAGCCCGCCCGGTTCCAGCACGCGCCGGGTCTCGGCCAGGATGGGGCCGAGATCACCCAGATAGCAGAAGGCATCGCCGGCGAAGATCAGGTCGACATCCTCGCCCGGACGCTCCTTGAGGAAGGCGACCATCTCCCCCGCCACCGCCCGCTCATAAAGGCCGCGCCTCGCGGCCAGCGCGATCATGTTGGGCGAGAGGTCGACGCCCTCCATCGCCCCGACATGGTCGGCCAGCAGCAATGCCACCAGCCCGGTGCCGCAGCCCAGATCCAGCCCGCGCGCGAAGGCGTAGGGCCGCCCGAGCGCCGCGCAGGCCGCCGCCAGCGCTTCATCGATCAATTCCGGCCCGCGATAGGACAGCCGCGCCAGCGCGGCGTCGAAGCGCTCGGCATATTGATCGAACAGCGTGCGCACATAGGCTTCGCTCATGCCCGGCTCGGCAGTGCCGCCGAGCCGGGCGACGCGCAGCCCGGCGCCGAGCGTGTCGCCGGGATCGAGGATCAGCGCCTGCCGGTAGGCTTCCAGCGCGCGAGAAGCATCATCACCCGCCTCGCGCGCCTCGCCGAGCAGGAACCAGCCCGGCGCGTAATGCGGCGCGCGCGCCATCGCCTCATCCAGCAATTGCGCGGCGTCGGCCGGGTTGCCCTCCGCCAGCAGCGCGCGCGCCCAGTCGAGCCGGCGGTCGACCAAGGGGTCCCCGGAGGAAAGAAACAGCCGGCCGGCGCTCATGATGGGGGGCTCTCGCGAAAAGGCGGTGGGGCGCCCTATATAGGTTCCGCGATGCGCCCGGAAGAGCTTCTCCATTCGACCCCGCAGGGCCTCTACTCGCCCGCCGGCGGCTTCTACATCGATCCCACGCGCCCGGTTCCCCGCGCGCTGATCACCCATGGCCATTCCGACCATGCCCGCGCCGGCCATGGCGCCGTGATGGCGACGCGCGAGACGCTCGACATCATGGCGATCCGCTATGGCGACGCCTTCGCCGGCGCGACGCAGGCCGCGCGCTTTGGCGAGCAGCTGGTGGTGAACGGCGTCGGCGTCACTTTCCACCCGGCCGGGCATATTCTGGGCAGCGCGCAGATCGCGCTGGAATGGAAGGGCTGCACCATCGTCGCCTCGGGCGACTACAAGCCGGGCGCCGACCCCACCGCCGCGCCGTTCGAGCCGGTGCGCTGCCATGTGTTCATCTCGGAAGCGACGTTCGGCCTGCCGGTGTTCCGCCATCCCGATCCGCTCAAAGAGACGGGAAAGCTCACCGCCTCGCTCGCCCTCTTTCCGGATCGGGCGCATCTGGTCGGCGCCTATGCGCTCGGCAAGGCGCAGCGGGTGATGGCGCTGCTGCGCGCCGCCGGCTACACCCGACCCATTCTCCTGCATGGCGCGATGGAGCGGCTGACGGCCTATTACGCATCGAGAGGCATCGATCTGGGTGAGGTTCGCCCCGCCCGCGACGCGACCCCGACGGAGCGGGCCGGCGCGGTGGTGATCTGCCCGCCCAGCGCGTTGAGCGATGTATGGTCGCGCCGGTTCGGCGATCCCGTCACCGCCTTCGCCTCGGGCTGGATGCGCATCCGCGCCCGCGCCCGGCAGAACGGCGTGGAACTGCCGCTGATCCTTTCCGACCATGCGGACTGGGACGACCTCCAGGCCTCCATCCTTGCCACCGGCTGCGAGGAACTGTGGGTCACGCACGGGCAGGAGGACGCGCTGGTGCACTGGGCGGGGCTGGCCGGCCTGCGCGCCCGCCCGCTGCACATGGTGGGCTATGGCGAGGAGGAACGAGACACCTCAATCACATTTTCAGATTAGGCCTTATTTGATCTATCACGCCTCATTTGATCGAGAAGATCGAATATTTCCTCATATTCAATATTCTCCACTTCTTTACCCCAATTAACAGAACCTCCGCTTATCGTGACAAACGAGCGAACTATCTCCTTTCCGTGAGATCTGTCATTGAATGTAGTTGCCAAAACCCTCGAAATGACACGTCGCCACATGCTAATTTCTACATCTGCTTCTTTAAGTCTCTTAACTAGAAGTAGTTTAAGTATATTTATTCTGTTTTCATATTTCTTTTTTTCAGCATCATTTTTACCAGAGATAACTTCAAGTCTATTTGAAAGTTCTTCAGTTTTTTCAATTGATGCTGAAAGTTTTCTTTCTATATAATACGTAATGATAGAGAAAACTAAACCAGTAAACAACACCCTCAGAATGTTGTCTATTATTACATTGTAATATGAAAAACCTCCACCAAAATTCAAATCATATCCAAATGGAGCAGATATTATTTTAATATTTCTTTCTGTAATTTCTCCTGATGACTCAACAATTAACACACCACTACTAGATGAGTCAGTCGACTTGAATGACAAAATAAATCCATCATATCCGTCATTTTTTACATCTATTCTATAGATATTATTTTTATCTATTACAGATATATTTTTTGAACTAGAAATTCTTATTTCGAATTCGTTTTCAAATTTTCTACTCCAGTTTTCTACTATGAATATAAGTTTCTGTTTTTCTTCATTGTTCAATGGCAATATTTTTATTTCTCCATTTTTTATGTACAGGTCAGCCAATAAACCGAGAGAAAATGTCAAAAATGACAACAAAATTCCGGCTAAAATCGCCGATTTAACTTCCTTGCCCATACTGCCCCTCCCAACACCTGAACTGAATGATGAACCGATTCGCCGCCCTGCTCGACCGCCTCGCCTATGAGCCGCGCCGCAACGGCAAGATCGCGCTGATCGCCGATTATTTCCGCCACACGCCCGATCCCGAGCGCGGATGGGCGCTCGCCGCGCTGACCGGCGCGCTCACCTTCCGCAATGCCAAGGCGGGGCTGATCCGCCAGCTCATCAGTGAGCGCACCGACCCGGTGCTGTTCGCGCTCTCCTACGACTATGTCGGCGACCTCTCCGAGACCGTCGCGCTGATGTGGCCGGCCCCGCCGCGGCGGGGCGGGGAAGCCCCCTCACCCAACCCTCTCCCCCAGGGGGAGAGGGCTTTGGCAGCGCCCCCCTCACCCAACCCTCTCCCCCAGAAGGAGAGGGCTTTGGAAGCGCCCCCCTCACCCAACCCTCTCCCCATGGGGGAGAGGGCTTTCCCCGCCGCGCGACCGGCCCCCTCGCCCCCACGGGGAGAGGGCTGGGGTGAGGGGGAAGCGCACTCGGCAGGTGAATCGGGACGTGAGGAGGAGGACGTGCCGCTCTCGGCGATCGTCCACGCCTTCACCCATATGGGCCGCGCCGAACTGCCCGCCGTGCTCGCCGCCCTGCTGGACCGGCTGGACGAGACGGGGCGCTGGGCGCTGCTCAAGCTCATTACCGGCGGCCTGCGCATCGGTGTCTCGGCCCGCCTCGCCAAGACGGCGGTGGCGACGCTGGGAAGCCTCGCGCCGGACGATATCGAACTGGTCTGGCCGGGGATGGCCCCTCCCTATGAGAGCCTGTTCGCCTGGGCGGAGGGAACCGGCCCGCGCCCTGAGACCGACGACCCCGCCCCGTTCCGCCCCGTCATGCTGTCCCATCCGATCGAGGATGCGGATTTCGCCGCGCTCGACCCCGCCGCTTTCCGCGCCGAATGGAAATGGGACGGCATCCGCGTGCAGGCGGTGCGCGGGGCGGACGGGCGGCATGTCACGCGGCTCTACAGCCGCACCGGCGAGGATATCTCGCCGGCCTTCCCCGACCTTGCCGGCGCGCTCGGCTTCGATGGCGCGGTGGATGGCGAATTGCTGATCCTGCGCGAGGGGCGCGTACAATCCTTCAACGTGCTGCAGCAGAGGCTCAACCGGAAGTCCGTCTCGCCCAAGCTCGTCGCCGAGTTCCCCGCCCATATCCGCGCCTATGATCTGCTGTTCGCAGGGGGCGAGGATCTGCGCGGACTGCCCTTCGAGACCCGCCGCGCCCGGCTGGAGGCGCTGCTTGCCGCCCATCCCGCCGAGGGCCGGCTCGACCTCTCTCCCCTCGTGCCCTTCACCCGTTGGGAGGACCTTGCCGCCGCCCGCGCCGACCCGGGAGCCCATGGCGCGGGCGCGGATGCCGAGGCGGTGGAGGGCGTGATGCTGAAGCGCGCCGACAGCCCCTATCTGCCCGGCCGCCCCAGGGGGCCATGGTGGAAATGGAAGCGCGATCCGCACAGCGTGGATGCCGTGCTGATGTATGCCCAGCGCGGCCACGGCAAGCGCTCCTCCTTCTATTCCGACTACACGTTCGGGGTGTGGACGGGGGAAACCTCGGGGACGGGGGAACTGGTGCCGGTCGGCAAGGCCTATTTCGGCTTCACGGATGCCGAACTCGCCGAGATCGACCGTTTCGTGCGGCGCAACACCGTCAATCGCTTCGGGCCGGTACGCGAAGTGGTGCACACGGCGAGCGAGGGGCTGGTGCTGGAAGTCGCGTTCGAGGGGCTCGCGCGCTCCCCCCGCCACCGCTCGGGCCTGGCCATGCGCTTCCCCCGCGTCGCCCGCCTGCGCTGGGACAAGCCGCCCGGCGAGGCCGACCGGCTGGCGACGCTGGAGGCGATGATCGGCACGGGGGATGGCGAGCGCGCGCGCGCTCCCCGCCGCCCCTCCCGCGTGGTAGGGAAGCGGCCGGCAGCATCCGAGGGAGCGTGAGTCGATGGCCGAGAACCCGTTCGCCCGCTGGATGGGCGGTTCACCCCTATGGGTGCTCATGCGGCTGCTGCTGCTCTCGCTGGTGGTCGGCGTCATTCTCTCCGCGCTCGGGCTGGACCCGATGAACATCTTCACCAGCCTGGAGCGGCTGGTGCGCAACCTGTTCAGCTTCGGCTTCGACACGATCGAGCGGCTGTGGCGCTACGTGGTGCTCGGCGCGGTGATCGTCATTCCGCTCTGGCTCATCACCCGCCTCGCCAACCGGGGCAAGTAGGCCGGTGAATTTCGCGCCCGCCGGCCGGGTGGAGGTCACCTCCCGGCGCTTCCTCACCCTCGCGCTGCCCGCCACGCTGGCGCAGATGACGACGCCGCTGCTCGGCCTGGTGGCCACCGGCGCCATCGGCCGGCTGGGCGATGCGGTGCTGCTCGGCGCGGTGGCGGTCGGGGCGCTGCTGTTCGACTTCGCCTTCTGGATCTTCGGCTCGCTGCGCATGGGCACGGCGGGGCTGACGGCGCAGGCGCTCGGGCGCGGCGAGAGCGTGGAACTGCGCGCCGTGCTGTACCGCGCGCTGGTCATTTCCGCCGCCATCGGCCTTGCGCTGATCGCGCTCAACGGGCCGATCGGCACCGCCGCCTTCACCCTGATGGGGGCGAGCGAGGGCGTGCATGCCGCCGCCGCGCTGTATTTCTCGGTGCGTATTCTCTCGGCGCCGTTCGCCATCGGCAATTTCGCCCTGCTGGGCTGGCTGGTCGGCATTGCCCGCACCGATATCGGCCTCGGGCTGCAAATCCTGATCGCCGGCGTGAACGCGGCGGCGACCGTGCTGCTCGTGCTCTACTGGGATTTCGGCATTGCCGGCGCGGCGGCCGCCAACGTGCTGGCCGAGATCACCGGCACGCTGTTCGGCCTGGGCGCCGCCGCTCGGCTGATGGGATCGGGCTGGCGCGCGCCGTGGAGCGCGGTGCTCGACCGCGCCCGGCTGGTCGAGACCCTCGCCGTCAACAGCGACATCATGATCCGCACCGGCCTGCTGATGGCGGTGCTGGTGTTCTTCACCAGCCAGGGCGCGCGGGCGGACGACGTGACGCTGGCCGCCAATGCCGTGCTGTTCAACATCGTCATGGTCGCCGCCTTCTTCCTGGATGGCTTTGCCACCGCCGCCGAGCAGATCTGCGGCCAGAGCGTGGGGGCAAAGGATCATCCCGGCTTCCGCCGCGCCGTGCGGATGGCGCTCGGCTGGGGCTTCGGCTTCGCGCTGCCGGCGACGCTGGCGCTGGTCCTGTGGGGCGGTGCGTTCATCGACCTGCTCACCGCCAATCCGGAGGTTCGCGCGCTGGGCCGCGAATTCCTGCCGCTGGCCGCGCTGACGCCGCTCGCCGGTGTCGCCGCCTTCGCCTATGACGGCATCTATGCCGGCTCCACATGGTCGCGCGACATGCGCAACATGATGCTTCCGGCGGTGGCGCTGTATTTCCTCGTCTGGTGGCTCACCCTGCCGCTCGGCAATACCGGGCTGTGGCTCGCCTATCTCGCCTTCATGGGCGGGCGCGGCCTGTTCCAGGCGCTGCGCATGCCGGCGCTGGAGCGGCGCACCTTTGCCAAATCGGCCCCGGCTTGACCATTGACGGGCGCGGCGGGAGGATCACCGCCACGGCCCTTGCCGGGGCCGGACAACAAGAAGCCGCTAATGGGTGAGGAAATCATGTCCCTGCGCACCGGCGCCACCATCGCCGCTCTCTTGCTTGCCTTCGTGACGCCGGTCGCCGCCGACGGATCCGGCGACCCCGCTGCCGCAAGTTCGAGCGACGGCGAGTACAGCGACAAGGCCGGCAACCCGACCTTCAAGATCGACAAGGATGGCACGGTCGACTGGTACACGTCGGTCGGCTACATCCGCTACACCGCCAACTGCATGCAGTGTCACGGCCCGGACGGTCTCGGCTCGAGCTTCGCCCCCTCGCTGGTCGATGCCCTGCAGAACCTTAGCTACGACCAGTTCCTCGACACGGTCACGAACGGCAAGAAGAACGTCAGCGCGAGCCAGGACCTGGTGATGCCCGCCTTCGGCACCAATCCGAACGTCATGTGCTATGTCGACGCGATGTTCGTCTATCTCCGGGCCCGATCGGACGGGGCGCTGGGCCGTGGCAATCCGCAGAAGAGCGCGGCGAAGCCGGCCGGCTACGCCGCCACCGAGGATGCCTGCATGGGCTAGCTGTTTGGTCTCAGCTAGCCCCTCCCCTCGGGCGGGCAAGCGTGGGCGGGGTCCGCCGGGGCCGAACGGTGTTCGGGGCTCAGCCCGGAAACGGCGTGACCACGATGTCGCGCGCGCGCCGGCCGGTCAGCGCGGCGAGCGTCGTCTTTTCCTTGGCGAGGCGCGCGGCGATGCCCTGCTTGAGGCGCGGCACCAGGGCGAGCCCCTCATAGACCAGCGCCGAATAGATCTGAATGAGGTTCGCCCCCGCCTCGATCTTGGCGAGCGCCGCCTCCACGCTGTCGATCCCGCCCACCCCGATCAGCGGGAAGGCGCCATCGGTGCGCACATAGGTCTCCGCCAGCATGCGCGTCGACAGCGCGAAGAGCGGCCGGCCGGACAGGCCGCCGGTCTCCCCCCGGTGCTTCGAGACCAGGCTGGCCGGGCGCGCGATGGTGGTGTTGGAAACGATCAGCCCGTCGATCCGCCGCCGCCGCGCCACCTGCACCACCCCGTCGAGATGGGCGAGCGCGAGATCGGGCGCGATCTTGAGCAGGAGCGGCACGCGCGGGGCGAGGCGATCGCGCGCCTCGATAAGACGGGCCAGCAGGTCGTCGAGCGCGCGCTCTTCCTGCAGGTCGCGCAGGCCCGGCGTGTTGGGCGAGGAGACATTGGCGGTGAAATACGTGGCGAGGCCGGCGAAGGCCTCGATTCCCGCGACATAATCGGCCGCGCGGTCGGTGCTGTCCTTGTTGGCCCCGACATTGACGCCGACAATGCCCGGCCGGCCCGCCCGCGCCACCAGCCGCCCCCGGGCGGGACCATGGCCGCCGCTGTTGAAGCCGTAGCGGTTGATCACCGCGCGGTCCTGCGTGAGGCGGAAATTGCGCGGGCGCGGATTGCCCGGCTGCGGGCGCGGGGTGATGGTGCCGACCTCGACAAAGCCGAAGCCGCTGCCGAGCATGGCGTCGGGCACCTCGGCCTCCTTGTCGAAGCCGGCCGCCAATCCCACCGGATTGGGAAACCGCAGGCCGAACGCCTCGACGGCGAGACGCGGATCGTCCGCCGGCGCCGGCCGGGGCGGCAGCACGGCGAGCGCGCGGATGGCGAGGCCGTGCGCGATCTCGGGATCGAGCAGCCGCGCGAAGGGCAAGGCGAAGTCGGCGAGCGTGCTCATCAAACCATGCTCCGGATGTCGGCCCTCGAGGGTCAGCCTGCCAGTTCAGGGAAAACGTGCCGCCCGTCGGCGCCGAGCGGCAGCGGGCGCACCCATGCGAGCGTGTCGAGCGGGAGCGCGGCATAGAGATGGGGGAAAAGCGCGCCGCCGCGCGAGGGCTCCCAGCGCAGCGCGGCGGGATCCAGCGCGGGCGTGCGCACCGCGATCAGCAGCAGGTCCTCGTGACCGGCAAAGTGCCGGGCCGCGGTCTCCGCCACCTGCGCGCGCGTGGAAAAGTGGATGAAGCCGTCGGCGATATCCACCGGCGCGCCCACAAAGCTTCCCGCCGCCTCGGCTTCCTGCCAGAGCCCGCGCGGGGCAATCTTGTAGATGAGCGTGTCAGTCGTCGTCATGTTCGGCGCCTCGCGGCTCGCCAGTCGGCGCGGCCCGCCCGCGCCCGAGACAGGCCTCTAGCTTCACCCGGCCACGCTGGCAATGGATGAGCACGGGCCTTCACAGGAGGGCCACGACGTTTCCTCAAGGATCGGGCGCCGATGGCGCGGGGAAACGACATGCCGCGCCGTGCCGCTCCGCCCTTTGCCGGCATCGTGACGGTCGGTGGCCATGCTCGAAAGCGATGCCACGCATGGACCCATGACGCAGCGTTATAGCGGGTGCCGGCGCGGCGCGTCCAGATGCGCGAGCGTGCATTCGAATGCACGTTAAAGTAGCAATTTGGCTGGACTTGCCGGAAAATAGGTTCTAATTCCCAGACTCGGACAAAATCCCCGAATCTCAGGTGGCGCCATGCTGACCCATGCCCAGATTTGGCGTGCCGTCGACCGTCTGGCGCAACAGCACGGCTTGAGCACCTCGGCGCTCGCCCGTCGCGCGGGGCTCGATCCGACCGCCTTCAACCGCTCCAAGCGCGAGGCTCCCGACGGACGGCCGCGCTGGCCCTCCACCGAGAGCATCGCCAAGGTTCTGGCCTCCACCGGCACGGGCATTGACGATTTCATGACGCTGGTGACGGGCGGCGCGGCCGGCCGGCGCGCCATTCCGCTCATCGGCTTCGCGCAGGCCGGGGCGGGCGGCTATTTCGACGATGCCGGCTTTCCCGCGGGCGGGGCCTGGGAAGAGATCGAGTTTCCCAATATCGGCGACGAGCACGCCTATGCGCTGGAAATAGCCGGCGATTCCATGCTGCCGCTCTATCGCGACGGCGACATCGTAGTGGTGTCACCCACCGCGCCGGTGCGTCGCGGCGACCGCGTCATCGTCAAGACGCGCGAGGGCGAGGTGCTGGCGAAGGAACTCAAGCGCCGCACCGCGCGCACCGTGGAACTGCGCTCGCTCAATCCCGATCACGCCGACCGGATCTTGCAGGAGAAGGACATCGCCTGGGTCGCGCGCGTGCTGTGGGCCAGCCAATGAAAGGCTGGCCCACGCCGGGGGCAACGGGCGAGATGCGCCCGGTGGATGGACACGTTCAGCAGCGCACGGCGATGGCATTGCCGTAGCGATCGCGCGTCCAGCATTCGCGCGGGGTGGTCGCGGCGCCGATGACGGCGCCGGTGCCGGCACCCACCGCCGCACCCACCGCAGCACCGGTACCGCCGCCGGCGATGCCACCAATGATCGCTCCGGTGCCGCCGCCGATCAGCGCACCGCCGGTCGCGCGGCGCTCGGTGGTCGTGCAGGCGGCCATGCTCAGCGCGACAGCGGATATGGCGATGATCTTCAGCATGTCTTTTCTCCCCGGGACACCGGCCGTCCCCACATGGACGGCACCATGCGGCTGGGCGCCGCATCACCAACGCGGTAACGTGGAAGGGCGCGGATGGTTCCGGTCGGGAAAGCCCCGCCATCGCCTCACCCAAGCGCCCCGCATTTTCACAGGACAGCACGGCGGGCGATCATTAATTACATAAGTTATCTGTGCTCTATCTGGCCGCAATCACGGGCTAGCAACGCGTGGACGTCCGGTCCGCGGGTCGAGCCGCCGGGCCGGGCCGCGTTCACAGCGTCATCCCGGCCGTAGCGCAGCGACGCGCCGGGGATCGCCTCGCCATGGGGGCATCCCCACGCCGCCGGCGCCATTCCGCGTTCAGGCAGGCGCCACGTTCGGGCAGGTGCCGGGCGCGCCGCCATTCCCGGGCGGGCCGATCGCCACCCGGACTTGCCTGCCCTTTCGTCAGCGCGCGATCAGCTTGCGGTACTGGATGAAGCCGGTGCGTTCGGCGACGGCGTTGTAGAGGCGTTGCGCCGTGGTGTTGGTCTCGTGGGTCAGCCAGTAGACCTTCACCGCCCCCTGCGCCGCCGCATCGGCATGGACATGGTCGATCAGCGCGCGCCCCACGCCCTTGCCGCGCTGGTCGCCGTCGACGAACAGGTCGTTGAGATAGCAATAATCGCCCTCCGCCCAGGTCGAGCGGTGGAACAGCCAGTGCACCAGGCCGACCGCGCGGCCGGCCTCGTCGAAGGCCAGCGCGCCGCGCACCGGCTCGGCGGGGTCCATCAGGCGCCGCCAGGTCGTCTGCGTCACCGCTTCCGGCAGTTCGGCCTCGTAGAAGGTGAGATAGGCCTGCCAGAGCGGGCGCCAGATCGCCTCGTCATCCATGCCGAGTGGCCGGATCGTGCCGTTCGTCGAGCTCATGCCAGTACCCTTCCCTTCATCGATCCCGTGCCGCGCAGGAACTCGGCCGCCGCCATGGCTCGCCCGCCGGCCTTCTGCACCTCGACGAGCCGCACCGCCCCCGCGCCGCAGGCGATGGCCAGCCCGTCGTCCAGCACCTCGCCGGTCATCGCTCCGTCGCGGCCCGCCTCGCCCGCCAGCGTGGAGCGCAGCACCTTCACCCGCGCCCCGTCCAGGTCGAACCACGCGCCGGGAAAGGGTGCGAACCCGCGAATATGGTTGTGCACGTCCTGCGCCGGCCTCCCCCAGTCGATGCGGGTCTCGCCCTTGTCGATCTTGGCGGCATAGGTAACGCCGGTGTCCGACTGCGGCGTGAAGCCGAGCGCGCCACGCTCCAGCGCCGCCAGCGCCCGCCCGATCAGGTCGCCGCCGGTGATCATGAGCCGGTCGTGCAGTTCCCCCGCCGTCATGTCCGGCCCGATGGCGACGCGCTCGACGAGGCCGACCGGCCCGGTGTCGAGCCCCGCTTCCATCTTCATGACAGCGATGCCGGTTTCCATATCCCCCGCCAGGATGGCGCGCTGGATCGGCGCGGCCCCGCGCCAGCGCGGCAGCAGCGAGGCATGCAGGTTGAGGCAGCCCAGTCGCGGCAGGTCGAGGATCGCCTGCGGCAGCAGTCGCCCATAGGCCACCACCACGGCCGCATCCGCCTCATGGCCGGCGAAGGTGGCGACGGCCTCTTCGCCGCGCAGCGTCGAGGGGGTGAGAACGGGGATGCCCAGCCGCTCGGCAGCGCGGTGCACCGGCGAGGGCAGCAAATCCAGCCCGCGCCGCCCGCCCGCCGCCGGCGCGCGGGAATAGACGGCCACCACCTCGTGCCCGCTGCCGACAATCTCGACCAGCGTCGGCACCGCGAAATCGGGTGTGCCCATGAAGACGATGCGCATGGAAGCTCCAGCGGGCACGGAATGCGGGGGATGGGACGCGAGGCTCACGAGAGCCAAGACTCGCGGGATTCGAGACTCGCGAGAGCCAAGACGTGCGGAGCGGGCGGGATCAGGCCCCGTCGCGCTCCTTCTCCTTGGCGAGTTTGGTGAATTTCTTCATCACCCGGTCGCGCTTGAGCTTGGAGATGTGGTCGATGAACAGCACGCCGTCGAGATGGTCGACCTCGTGCTGCACGCAGGTGGCGAACAGCCCGTCGGCCTCGACCTCCTGGGTCTCGCCGTTCAGATCGAGAAAGCGCACCCGCACCCGCTTCGGGCGTTCGACATCAGCGTAATAATCGGGAATCGACAGGCAGCCTTCCTGATAGACCGACATTTCCTCGGAGACGCCGATGATCTCCGGATTGATCAGGGCCACCGGGCGCTTCTTCTCCTCCTCATCACCGTCGCCCTCGCTGTCGCGCGAGCCGACATCGATGGTGATGATGCGCTCGGGAATGCCGACCTGGATGGCGGCAAGGCCGACGCCGGGCGCGTCATACATGGTCTCGAACATGTCTTCGACGATGGCGCGCACGCGCGCGTCGACGCGCGTGACGGGATCGGAGATCAGCCGCAGACGGTTATCGGGAATGATCACGAGAGGACGAATGGACATGGTGCTGAAATAAGCGCTGCCCTCGCCGCGGTCAACGGAACGGTAACGCGCGAGATGGCAATGTTCACTTTTCGTTCGCGCGAGAAATGAAATCTGCTAGAAGGCCCGCATGGATCAGGTCCTGTTCGTTCTTGCCGGCTATCCCGTCACCCTCCTCGAAGCGGCCTCCTGTGCCGCGGCGCTCGGCCTGCTCATGCTGCTCGCGCTGCTGAGGGCGGTGGCCGTGAGCGCGCGCCGCAACGCGCAGGAAGCCGACGAGCAGGCCCAGCGCGCCGAGGACCTGGAGGAGCAGCTCGCCGCGCTCGCCCGCACCCAGGCCGAGACGATCGGCCGGGTGCAGTCGATGGCCGAGGTGCTGGCGCAGCGCCAGGGCGACCTCGCCCGCGCCGTCGCCGACCGGCTGGACGCCTCCTCGCATCGCGTCGGCGAGAGCCTCGCCCGCTCGGCCGAGGCGACGCACGAGAATCTCAGCCGGCTGAACGAGCGGCTCGCCGTGGTGGAGCAGGCCCGCGTGAGCCTGGGCGAACTTTCCGGCCAGGTGATGAGCCTGCGCGAGACGCTGGCCAACAAGCAGGCGCGCGGCGCCTTCGGCGAAGGCCGGCTGCAGGCGATCGTCGCCGACGGATTGCCGCGCGACAGCTATGCCTTCCAGCACACGCTCGCCAGCGGGCGACGCGCCGACTGCGCCATCTTCCTGCCGGGCGACAGCCGGCCGCTGCTGATCGATTCCAAGTTCCCGCTGGAAGCCATCACCGCCTTCCGCGAGGCCCCGACACCCGAGGCGCGCCGACAGGCCGAGACGCGGCTGAAGGGGGATGTCGGCAAGCATATCGGCGACATTGCCGAGCGCTATCTCGTCAGCGGCGAGACGCAGGACATCGCGCTGATGTTCGTGCCCTCCGAATCGGTCTTCGGCGAGTTGCACGAACATTTCGACGAGGTGATCCAGCGCGCCTTCCGCGCCCGGGTGATCCTGGTCTCGCCCTCGCTGCTCATGCTCGCGGTGCAGGTGGTGCAGGCCATCTGCAAGGATGCGCGCATGCGCGAGCAGGCCGACCTGATCCGCGCCGAATGCGGCAAGCTGGTCGCCGACGTGGTGCGGCTGCGCGATCGGGTCGGCAATATCGCCCGCCATTTCGGCCAGGCCAGCGAGGACGTGGCGCAGGCGCTGACCTCCGCCGACAAGATCGCCCGGCGCGGCGCCCGCATCGAGCAGTTGGAATTCGACGCCGACACCGGCGCGGAGAGCGCCGCTGCGGAACGCGCCGAACCGCTGCCCGACCCACTCTCGCTGCCGCTCGGCCGGCGCGGCGC
The DNA here is from genome assembly GCF_030814815.1 of Ancylobacter amanitiformis. Taxonomy (GTDB): domain Bacteria; phylum Pseudomonadota; class Alphaproteobacteria; order Rhizobiales; family Xanthobacteraceae; genus Ancylobacter; species Ancylobacter amanitiformis. The sequence continues at coordinate 37,613 of NZ_JAUSVR010000009.1, forward strand.
GGCGCAATAACGCGCCCGCACCGCAACGCGGCGGGACTCCCGGCTCACGCCGGGCCGCCCGTCGGGACCGGACCCGCCCGCCGGTTTTTCATCCTTCCAATTCGCGAAAGCCGCGTTCTCTGATAGATTGATAGGATCCTTCTATCGTCTGGCGTCGGGAAAGCGTTGCGTGATCGATCGGTTTGAACTTCTCATGGCCCTCGCCAAGGAGCGCCATTTCGGCCGCGCCGCGGAATCCTGCGGCGTGACGCAGCCCACCCTTTCGGCCGGACTGAAACAGCTGGAGGAACAGCTGGGCGTGCGCCTCGTCGAGCGCGGTTCACGCTTCATCGGCTTCACGCCCGAGGGCGAGCGTGCCCTGCAATGGGCGCGGCGGGTGATCGGCGACGTGCGCGCCATGCGGCAGGAGATCGCCGGCATGCGCAAGGGCCTGTCCGGCCATCTGCGCATTGCCGCCATCCCCACCGCCATGCCCATGCTCTCGGAGCTGACCACGCCGTTCCACGAGAAGCATGCCGATGTGCGCTTCACGCTGATTTCCGCCAGTTCCAACGAGGTGCTGCGGCTGATCGAGAATCTGGAGGCCGATGCCGGCGTCACCTATCTCGACAACGACCCCGTCGGCCGGCTGAAGACGCTGCCGCTCTACAAGGAGGGCTACCGCTTCATCACCTCCGCCAGCGCCCCGCTCGGCGATCGCGCCTCGGTGACGTGGGAGGAGATCGGCCGGGTGCCGCTGTGCCTGCTCACCCCCGACATGCAGAACCGGCGCATCGTCGACAAGCAGCTTCAGGAGGCGGGCCATCCCGCCCTGCCGATGCTGGAAGCCAATTCGACCATCGCCCTGCTCTCGCATGTACGCACCGGCAAATGGGCGAGCGTCGTCGCCAAGCCGCTGGCCGACGTGTTCGCCTTCCCGCCCAATATCCGCTCCATCCCCATCGAGGCGCCGGAGGTTCTCCACCAGATGGGCCTTGTCGTGCTCGACCGCGAGCCGATGACGCCGATCGTCACCGCGCTGATGCAGGAGGCGCGGCTGGTGGCGCCCGGCCTCGCCGAGCGCATCTGAACGGGTGTATCTGAACGGGCGTCGCCGCGGTTTTCGGTGCTGGGGGCAAACGCCTTTGCCGGCAACGGAACCGCAGGCCGCTCCCGCCCGTTGTCCCGGCATGCGGCACAGGTGCCGCCGGTTCACGGGCGGCACGCGCCGCCGCAACAGCGGAGGCTTCCCATGCTTGGTTGGGCACTCACCTTCCTCGTGGTCGCGCTGATCGCCGCGGTGCTCGGCTTCGGCGGCATCGCCGGCACGGCGATCGAAATCGCCAAGATCATTTTCTTCGTGGCGATCATCCTGTTCCTGGTCTCGGCCGTGGTCGGCCTGCTGCGCGGCCGATCGAGCCGGATGCCCTGATCGCCCGAACCGCGCCACGACGGATCGCGACGCAATCGGCCGCCCCTCGCCAAGGGGCGGCCGTTTTCGTCGAGGCGGGAGCGGAGGCGGGCGTGGCGGCGCGCGCGGAGCCTGTCCTGCCCCCCCCCCGGCTCCTGCCTCCGGCGCGCATCACGTCACCCGCCCTGCAGCCTGCCGGCCGGCGCCACGTATCGATACCGAAAAGAGAGGTTCAGAAGATGAGGCGGGGCTCAGACCCGCTCGCCGGCGACCACGACCGCCCGCGTCGTCTTGTCGGGACCGAAGTCGCCGATATCCTCGATGGCGAGGAGTTCGCCCAGCCGGCGGCGCGCGCGATTGACCCGGCTCTTGATGGTGCCGACCGCGCATTGGCAGATATCCGCCGCCTCCTCATAGGAGAAGCCCGAAGCCCCCACCAGCACCAGCGCCTCGCGCTGGTCGGGCGGCAGCTTGTCCAGCGCCATGCGGAAATCCTCGAAATCCAGATGCGTGTTCTGGTCGGGATTGGTGGTCAGCGTGGCGGCGAAAGCTCCATCGGAATCGGGCACCTCGCGCCGGCGCTTGCGGTATTCCGAACGGAACAGGTTGCGCAGGATGGTAAACAGCCAGGCCGGCAGGTTGGTGCCCGGCCGGAAGCTGGAAATGTTGCCGAAGGCGCGCAGCAACGTCTCCTGCACCAGGTCATCCGCCCGATCCACGCTGCCGCTGAGCGAGATGGCGAAGGCCCGGAGGTTTGGAATGGCGGCAATGATCTCGTCACGCAGGCCGGGATCGAACTTGCTCACGATCGCCCCCCCTCCCCGTCCGGCCCATCGCCAGCCTTGGGCTGATCGAGCTTGGCCAGCAGATCGAGAAAACGATCCGGCACGCCCTGGCGCACGACATCGTCATACATCGCCCGCAGGTGCTGGCCGATCTTCGCCTGGATGTCGCTTCCAAGCGTCGAGCCGCTGGCTTCCGACATGTGTTCACCGGTCAGAGATTCCGCGCTGGCGGAGGCCCCTCCGGACTGCTCTTGATTCATCTTCTCTTTTCCCGACATCGAGCCCCCGAGGGACAAGGTTGGCTCCGTCGCTCCGTGCCCAGCGATAACGACGCCAGGGCGGGTCGGTTCCGGCACCGTTGCGATTTTCGATCTATTTTTTTCTGGCACTATGGAACCACGGTCCATCAGACACGTTAATGGTCGCTTGCCTTTATGCATCTGGGGAGACGCGTGTGAGCACTTCGCAACTGGTCGCGCAGCACCTTCCGTTCCTGCGCCGTTATGCTCGTGCGCTCGGCGGAAGCCAGCCCGCTGGCGACGCCTATGTCACGGCCATGCTTGAAACGCTGATCGCCGATCCATCCACGCTCGATCGCGGGGTGGATACGCGCGTCGCGCTCTATCGGCTGCTCACCCGGCTCTGGGACTCGGTGTCCATCAACGCGGTGTCCGAGCCGGCCGCCACCACGTTTCACGGCGAGAACCGCCTCGGCCATATAACGCCGGTGGTGCGTCAGGCGTTCCTGCTGGTCTCGCTCGAAGGCTTCAGCGAGGAAGACGCCGCCGCCGTTCTCGAGATCGACGTGCCGACGCTCCGTCACCTGGTCGCCGATGCCGGGCGCGAGCTGGCCGCCGAGATCGCCACCGATGTGCTCATCATCGAGGACGAGCCGTTCATCGCGCTCGATCTTGAGGGGCTGGTCGAGGGGCTCGGCCACCGCGTCACCGGCATCGCCCGCACCCATAGCGAGGCGGTGAGCCTTGCCCGCCGCAAGACGCCGGGGCTGATCCTCGCCGACATCCAGCTGGCCGACGGCTCGTCGGGCCTCGATGCGGTGAACGAATTGATCAGCGGCGTGGAAGTACCCGTCATCTTCATCACCGCCTATCCCGAGCGCTTCCTCACCGGCGTGCGGCCCGAGCCCGCCTTCCTCATCGCCAAGCCGTTCCAGCCCTCCACCGTGGCGGCCGTGATCAGCCAGGCCCTGTTCTTCGAACGCAAGGCGCGGCCGCGCGAGCAGCGCGCCACCGCCTGATTGGCCCCGATGCCATCCTTTCAAATGAGCTTCATCGACGACGCCGCGCGCTGGATCACGATCATTTCGTGCCTCGCCATCGCGGGTGGCGTTCTGCTGCTGATCAACAAGCGGCCGGAGCTTTCCGGGCGCATGAAGTTTCTCGGCTATATGCTGAGCGTGCTTCTCCTTACCCTCGCGCTGCTATCGATGCTGGCACTGAGCGACAGCGCCAACATGCAGTGGCAGCAGAGCCTGGTCCGCGTCGGCCTCGCCGTGGTCAACGCCGTCGGCGCCGTGGCGCTGCTGACCAATCTCCGCGCGCTGGTCAATCTTCCGCTGCCGGCCCAGGTGGCAAGCGAGCAAAGGCGTCTCACGCTGGAACTCGCCACCGTGCTGCAACGTTACGAGATGGCACTGCGCGGATCCAACGTCGCCATTTTCACGCAGGACCGCGATCTTCGCTACACCTCGGTGAGCAAGCCGCTGTTCGGCTTTCCCGTCGAACAGGTGCTGAACGCGACCGACGCGGAACTCCTGGGCGATACGCGATCCGGGCCGATCCACCTCCTCAAGCGTGAGGCCCTGATGACGAGCGAATTGCGCAAAGGCGAGACCGAGGTCGAGGAATACGGCACCAAGCGCTGGTACGACCTCCACATCGAGCCGCTGCGTGACCTCTCCGGCGCCACCATCGGCCTTACCGGGGCGGCGGTCGATGTCACCGAACGCAAGGAGAATGAACAGCACCTGCGCCTGTTGATGCGCGAACTGACGCACCGTTCCAAGAACCTGCTCGCGGTGATCCAGGCCATGGCGCGGCAGACCGCCCGCCATGCCGGCTCGATCGACGAGTTCGTGGAAATCTTCAGCGCCCGGCTGCAGGCGCTCGCCCGCTCGCATGACCTCCTGGTGCAGGAGGGCTGGCATGGCGCGTCACTCAACGACATGGTGCGCTCGCAGCTCGGCCATCATTTCGATCACGAGCGCAGCCAGGTCACGGTGAGCGGTCCCGACATCTTCCTGAAGCCGGAAGCCGCCCAGAATATCGGCCTCGCGCTTCACGAGCTTTCCACCAACGCCGCCAAATACGGCGCCCTCTCGGTGCCCGGCGGACAGGTGGCGATCCGCTGGGCGCGCCGCGTGCCGGAAGCCGGCGGCGGCTTCGAACTGTCCTGGATCGAAAAGGGCGGTCCGCCGGTCACGCCGCCGCGCGCGCGCGGCTTCGGCTCGCTGGTGATCGAACGCAATCTCGCCCGCGCGCTGGACGGCAAGGTCGATCTCGAATTCGATCCCGCCGGCCTCCACTGTTCCGTGGAAGTTCCCGAACAGCATCTCACGCCCGGACGCTGACGGCCCGCCGCCCGGCCCGCCCTCCCAAGGCCGCAGAATCTCGTCCGAGGGCTTTCGCAAATGCCGGGATGGGTGCGGAACCGAAAGACGTTAACCACGTTTATGCCTATGTTGGACCGATGTGGCGAAGGCTGTGGAAGCCGCTCTCCACGATGGGCCAACAGGCGTTTCCAGCAACATCACTCCACGCGGAAGTCATTCCGGCGAGGGCAGCGGGGTTTGGCTCCGCGGTGCCCGGCGCCCAGCTTTCGCGTGGCACAAGCTGAGCGGAGGACGACATGCACGCGTTCGCCACCATGGCCGGTCGGATGGCCGGCAAAAGCTCTCTTTATCTTCTCGGCGCGGCCTCGGGTTTCGCCGTCGCCATTCCGCTGACGGCGGCCGCGGTCGGTGCCGGCGCCTCGGCATGGTCGAACCCGATCGTGGCGGGGCTTCACGGCCCGGCCGCCGTGCTGCAGGCACCCATGGTGAACCGCGCGGCCAAGGGCCCCCGTCTTGATATCCGCATTCCGAGCGCGCCCGGCGGCTCGTCGATGGTCGCCCGCAGCGAGCTGGCGGCGGGCGTGGTCCAGACCTCCGGCCCGGCGCCGATGGCGGGCGCCACGGCGGATGCCACAGGACAGCCGGTGCCGCGTCCGCGCGCCATGCAGGCCCCACGCGGATGCCTGTCGTCGATCGGCGTCACCCGCTCGAACCTTGTGACCGACGAGACGGTTGTCTGCGTCGCCGATGCGTCGATCATCAACAGCATTCAGTAATAGCGACATGTATCATAGCTATACTGATGGCACCTGGTGGATCTGTCAGTCTGATTCCGGCCCGTTTTTCTCTTGCCTGCGGAACCTCATCTGATCCAGCACGTTGACAGGGCAGACGGTCGACAGACCGCACCGTTACGGACGAAGATCAGTACAGGAGAAAGACGATGCCCAACAAGCTTGCCACTCTCACGGCCGTCGCCGCCCTGTCGCTTGCGCCCGCCCTGGCCCTTGCACAGACCACGACGCCGGAAACCACCCAGCCGCCCGCCGCCAGCCCGATCGCCCCGGATGCCGGCGTGCCGCAGGCGCCCGCATCCGAAATGCCCAATGGCACGGCGACCGGCACCCCCGCCCCCGGCGCCAACGCGACCGCGATGCCGACCACGGTTCCCGCCACGCCGAAATTCGTCAGCGCCCAGTCCAGCGGCCAGTGGCTGGGCTCGGACCTGATCGGTACCGATGTCGTCACCTCGACCGATGAGAAGCTCGGTTCCATCAGCGACCTCGTGGTCGAGCGCGACGGAACGCTCGCCGCGGCGGTGATCGATGTCGGCGGCTTCCTCGGCATCGGCGCCAAGCCGGTCGCGGTATCCTTCGCGTCGCTGACCCCGGCCCCGACCGACAGCGGCACGAAGATCGTGGTGGCGCTCACCAAGGAAGAGCTGAACGCGGCGCCCGAGTTCAAGACCCTGGAGAAGGCCCGCAGCGAGACGTCGGACGCCACCACCCCGAAGACCAACTGACGGCACGTTCCCCCCGCTTTCGCTTGTCAGACGCACATGCCCGGCCCTTTGGCCGGGCATGTTGCGTTGCGGGTGCGGTCCGCGAGAGGCTGGCATCCGCGTGCACGGGCGCGGTGAACGATGACGTGGCGTGCAGGATCAGGTAAAGCGGTGGACTGATCAGCCGGACGTGACCATGAACGAAATGCCCCGCCGCCGCCGCACCGAGCATCCCTTCAAGGACCTGTTCGACCTCGACGCCCTGCGCGTGGAGCTTTCCGCGCTGGCCGAAAGGGTGCTCGGCGAAAGCCGCTCCGGCGCGGAGATCGAACTGCGCGGCCAGATGGCCCGGCGCCTCAAGCAGGCCTACCAGCAGGGCCACGCGGTGGCGCTGCGCTGGCTGATGGAGGAAGGCTCCGGCCGGCGCTGCGCCGAGCGTCTCTCGCGCCTGCAGGACGAGATCATCCAGCTCGTGCACGAGCTGGCGGTGCAATATCTCTACCGCTCCGACAATCCCTCCACCGCCGAGCGCATGGCGATCGTCGCGGTGGGCGGCTATGGGCGCGGCCTCATGGCGCCGGGCTCGGATACCGATATCCTGTTCCTGCTCCCCTACAAGCAGACCGCGTGGGGCGAGAGCGTCGCCGAGGCCATCCTCTATGTGCTGTGGGACATGGGGCTGAAGGTCGGCCACGCCACGCGCTCGGTGGATGAGTGCATCCGCCAGGCCCGCACCGACATGACCATCCGCACCACCCTTCTGGAAGCGCGGATGCTGCTCGGCGAGCGCGCGCTGTTCGACGAACTGATCGATCGGTTCGACCGCGAAGTGGTGCAGGGCACGGGTGCCGAGTTCGTCGCCGCCAAGCTTGCCGAACGCGAGGAGCGGCTGAAGCGCACCGGCCAGTCGCGCTATGTGGTCGAGCCGAACGTGAAGGACGGCAAGGGCGGCCTGCGCGACCTGCACACGCTGTTCTGGATCGCCAAATATGTCTACCGCGTGCGCGAGACACGCGAACTCGTCGCCAAGGGCGTGTTCACCGCCGATGAGGCGAAGATCTTCCGCCGCTGCGAGGACTTCCTCTGGTCGGTGCGCTGCCACCTGCATTTTCTCAGCGGCAAGGCCGAGGAACGCCTGTCCTTCGATCTCCAGCGCGAGATGGCCGAGCGCCTGGGCTATGTGGCCCATCCCGGGCTGAAGGATGTCGAGCGCTTCATGAAGCACTATTTCCTCGTGGCCAAGGATGTCGGCGACCTCACCGCCCTCGTCTCGGCCGCGCTGGAGGAGCGGCACGAAAAGCCGGTGCCGCGGCTCAACCGCATGATCGCCCGGCTGCGCCGCTCGCCGCGCCGCACGCTGAAGGAAAGCGCCGACTTCATCGTCGACAATGACCGCATCAATGTCGCCGATTCCAGCGCCTTCGGCCGCGATCCGGTCAATCTCGTCCGCATCTTCCACCTCGCCGGCAAGCACGGGCTGGCCTTCCACCCGGACGCGATGCGCCTCGCCACCCGCTCGCTCAAGCTGATCGACCAGCGGGTGCGGGAGAATCCGGAGGCGAACCGGCTGTTCCTGGAGATTCTCGGCTCGCGCGCCAGCCCGGAAATCGTGCTGCGCCGCATGAACGAGACCGGCGTGCTCGGGCGCTTCGTGCCGGAATTCGGCCGCGTCGTGGCGATGATGCAGTTCAACATGTATCATTCCTACACGGTGGACGAGCATCTCATCCGCTCGGTCGGCGTGCTCTCGAAGATCGAGCGCGGCGAGCGGCCGGAATTCGGGCTCGCCAATGAACTGATGCAGCAGATCAAGCACCGCACGCTGCTCTATGTCGCCGTGTTCCTGCACGATGTCGCCAAGGGCCGGCCCGAGGACCATTCGATCGCCGGCGCGCGGGTCGCCCGCAAGCTGTGCCCGCGCTTCGGCCTCTCGGCGAGCGACACGGACACGGTGGCCTGGCTGATCGAGCAGCACCTCACCATGTCGACCATCGCGCAATCGCGCGACCTGTCCGACCGCAAGACCATCGAGAACTTCGCCAGCGTGGTGCAGAACCTGGAGCGCATGAAGCTCCTGCACATTCTCACCACCGCCGACATCGCCGCCGTCGGCCCCGGCGTGTGGAACAACTGGAAATCGCAGCTGCTGCGCACGCTTTACTACGAGACCGAGCCGGTCATCACCGGCGGCTTCTCCGAGAGCAATCGCAGCCAGCGCGTGGCCCGCGCCCAGGCCGAATTCCGCGCCGCCCTGCCGGAATGGGACGGCGTCGCGCTGGAGGCCTATGTCGGCCGCCACTATCCCAGCTACTGGCTGCAGACCGACCGCGACCAGCAGGTGACGCAGGCGCGCTTCATCCTGGCCGCCGAGGCGGATGGGCACGCGCTCGCCACCACCGCCCAGACCGACCCGCAGCGCGGCGTGACCGAACTCACCGTCTTCGCGCCCGACCATCCCAAGCTGCTGGCGGTCATCGCCGGCGCCTGCGCCAGCGCCAACGCCCATATCGTCGACGCGCAGATCTCGACCACCACCGACGGACGCGCGCTCGACACCATCGCCCTCACCCGCGCCTTCGAGCGCGACGAGGACGAGTTGCGCCGCGCCGAGCGCATCGCCGCCAATATCGAGAAGTCGCTTTCGGGCGAGATCCGGCTGCCCGAGGTGGTGGCCCGCAAGTTCACCAAGCGCCCACGCGCCTTCACGGTGGAACCCGAGGTCACGCTCAACAATTCCTGGTCGAACAAGCACACCGTGGTGGAAGTCTCCGGCCTCGACCGGCACGGCCTGCTCTACGGGCTGACGCAGACCCTCTCGCGGCTCAACCTCAACATCGCCTCGGCGCATGTGGCGACCTTCGGCGAGCGGGCGGTGGACGTGTTCTACGTCACCGACCTGATGGGCGCCAAGATCATGGGCGCCGCCCGCCATTCCGCCATCCGCCGCGCGCTGCTGGCGGTGCTCGACGCCGACGACGAGGCCAACGCGGCGTGAGCGGGGGGCTGGCGGGCGCCGCGCCGGCTCGGCATGTTTTGCGCTGCGATCCGGCCGGCGCGTGCGCTAGATGTTACCCCGGTGCCCGGCGGCATCGGGGAGAGGCCCATGAAGATCGCGCTCGAAGAACACGTCATCTTCCCGCCATTCCTCGACTACCTTGCCCGGGCCATGCCGCGTGTGACGCCGCAGGTGCACCGCGCGCTCATCTCCCGGCTGTCGGATTTCGGCGAGCGACGGCTCATGGCGATGGATGGCGCCGGGGTCGAGCGGGCGGTGCTCTCGCTCTCGGGACCGGGCGTGCAGGTGGAGCGCGACACGGCGCGCGCGACGCGCGGCGCACGGATGGCGAACGACCTGCTCGCCACTGAAGTCGCCCGCCGTCCCGCGCGCTATGCCGGCTTTGCCCACCTCGCCATGCAGGACCCCGCGGCCGCCGCCGACGAACTGGAGCGCTGCGTGCGCGAATTGGGCTTCGTCGGGGCCATGATCAATGGCCACACGCTCGGCATCTATCTCGACGACCCGCGCTTCGACATTTTCTGGGAGCGGCTGCAGCATCTCGACGTGCCGCTCTATCTCCATCCCGATGACAGCTGGGTGAAGCCGCATGTGCTGGAAGGGTGCGACGAACTGCTCAAGCCCACATGGGAATGGACCTTCGAGACGGCCTCGCACGCGCTCCGGCTGGTCTTTTCCGGTGTGTTCGACCGCTATCCGCGCGTTCGGGTGATCCTCGGTCATATGGGCGAGACGCTGCCCTATGTTCTCTGGCGGCTCGACAGCCGCGCCGCGCTGACCAGCGGCAACCGCCCGCTCAAGGCACCGCCCTCGCATTATCTGCGGCGCAATTTCTTCGTCACCACCTCCGGTCAATGTTCCGACGTGCCGCTGCTCGCCGCGCTCGCGGCGCTGGGCGACGAGCATGTGCTGTTCGCCATCGACTATCCCTATGAGGATTCCGACATCGCCGCGCGTTTCATCGAGGCCGCCGCCATCAGCGAGGCGACGCGCGGCAGGCTGTGCCGCGGCAACGCGCTGAACCTGCTGCGCCTGGCACCGCACGCGGGGTCTGCGGCCGGCACGAGCGCGGGATAAGCCGGCCCACGCCCCATTCCCGCCCCTTAACACCCCTTTAAACGCCGCGGTTTAGAGTTCGTTTACCGACCGGCGAAAGGGTTGCACGCGGTTCATGTTCAGGCGTCAGGGCGAGATGGAGCGGCGCGAGCCGGTGCTGAGCGCACCCGGTGGCCCGGCCGAGCTTCGCCTGTCGCCCGACGACCGGCCGACCCTCCCCGCCCATGCCATGGCGCGCGAGCGATCCGGAGGCGGCGGGCGGGCCAAGACAGGCAGCGGCAAAGGCAGCACCAAGGGAAGCACCAAGGGAAGCGGGGCGGCATCCACTTCCGGCGGCGGACGCCGGCGCCGCGCGCCGCGGCGCGGGCTGCTGCGGCGGCTGTTCTACTGGGGCATCGTGCTCGGCATCTGGGGCGTCATCGCGGTCGGCGTGCTGATCGGCTACGAGGCGACCCAGCTGCCGCCGATCCAGAACCTCGCCATTCCCGACCGCCCGCCGACCATCACCATACAGGGCGCCGACGGCAAGCCGATCGCCGTGCGCGGCGAGATGGGCGGGGCCAGCGTGCCGCTGCGCGCGCTGCCGCCCTATCTGCCGCAGGCTTTCGTCGCCATCGAGGATCGGCGCTTCTATTCCCATCACGGCGTCGACCCGCTCGGCCTCGCCCGCGCCGTGGTGGTGAACCTCACGCGGGGCCGGGTGCGCGAGGGCGGCTCCACGCTGACCCAGCAGCTCGCCAAGAACCTGTTCCTCACGCAGGAGCGCACGCTCTCGCGCAAGATTCAGGAACTGATCCTGTCGATCTGGCTGGAGACGAAATATTCCAAGAACGAATTGCTCGAACTCTACATGAACCGCGTCTATTTCGGCGCCGGCGCCTATGGCGTCGAGGCGGCGGCGCAGCGCTATTTCGCCAAGTCCGCCCGGCAGGTGACGCTCTCGGAAGCGGCCATGCTGGCCGGCCTCGTCAAGTCGCCCTCCGCGCTGGCCCCCACCCGCAACCTGGAGGGCGCGCAGGCCCGCGCCGAGGTGGTGCTGGCGGCCATGGTCGATGCCGGCTTCATCACGCCGCAGATGCAGCAGGTCGCGCTCACCCGCCCGGCGACGGTCGCCAAGGCGCAGGGCCCCGACTCCACCGGCTATGTCGCGGACTGGGTGATGGACCAATTGAAGACGCTGGTCGGCCCGATCGATCGCGATATCACGGTGCAGACCACCATCGATCCCGCGCTGCAGGCGGTCGCCGACCGCGCGCTGAAGGACACGCTGGCCAAGAACGGCAAGAAATTCGACGTCGAGCAGGGCGCCATCGTGCTGATGGACACCGAGGGCGGCGTGCGGGCGCTGGTGGGCGGGCGCTCCTATGAGGAAAGCCAGTTCAACCGCGCCATCACCGCCAAGCGCCAGCCGGGCTCTTCCTTCAAGCCCTTCGTCTATCTCACCGCCATGGAGCGCGGGCTCACCCCCGAGACCGTGCGCGACGACGCGCCGATCCAGATCAAGGGCTGGAAGCCGGAGAATTTCAGCCATGACTATCGCGGCCCGGTCGACCTGAAAACCGCGCTGTCGCTCTCGCTGAACACCGTGGCGGTGCGGCTCGCGCTGGAAGTGGGGCCGGACGAGGTGATCAAGACCGCGCACCGGCTGGGCATCATGTCGAAACTGGAGCCCAACGCCTCCATCGCGCTCGGCACCTCGGAAGTGTCGCTCATGGAGATGGCGAGCGCCTACGCCCCCTTCGCCAATGGCGGCATCGCCGTCACGCCGCATGTCATCGCCAGCGTGCGCGACAAGTCCGGCAAGATCCTGTTCGCCTATGCCGCGCCGGTCAGCAACCTTGTCGTGGCGCCCCCGCATGTCGCGATGATGAACCGCATGATGCAGGAGACGCTGCTCACCGGCACCGCGCGCCGCGCCGACCTGCCCGGCTGGCCGGCGGCAGGCAAGACCGGCACCAGCCAGGATTACCGCGATGCGTGGTTCATCGGCTATACGGGCCGTTTCATCACCGGCGTATGGATGGGCAATGACGATTCATCGCCCACCCGAAAGCTCGGCGGCTCCGGCCTGCCGGTCGGGGTGTGGAGCGAGGTGATGAAGGCGACGCACAAGGACATTCCCCCGGTCGCCCTGCCCGGCGCGGGCACCTACCTTCCCGGCCAGATGCCCCCCGGCACGGCTCCCGGCGACGTGCCGGAGGAACCCGTCGTCACCGGCGGCCCGCAGCCCCCCACGGCCCCGCGCCCCGGTCTCGACAACTGGCTGATGGATCGTCTTTTCGGTCGCAGTTGACGGCCGCCTGGCCTCACCTTTCCCATGTGGGGAGGAACGCACATCGCGCCGCAGGCGGCGATTGGCTCAGCCCTCGTCCGCGCCGTAGCGGTGCAGTTCGGCGCCGTGCTTTTTCAGCCACGCCTCGGCCGCCATGCGCTCGGGGAACAGGCGATCCACATGGGCCCAGAAACGCGGCCCGTGGTTCATCTCCCGCCGGTGCGCCACTTCATGCGCGGCGAGATAGTCGAGCACGAAGCCCGGCGCCAGGATCAGTCGCCAGGAGAAGGAGAGCGCACCCGCCGAGGAGCACGAGCCCCAGCGGCTCGCCGTATCGCGCAGCGTGACGCGGGCAATGCTGACACCCAGCGCCAGCGCATGCCGCCGCGCCGCTTCGGTGAGCGCCCCGCGCGCCTCGCGCTTGAGAAAATCGCCGATCCGCCGGCCGACATGGGCCGCCTCCCCCGCGACATAGAGCACCGGCGCGCCATCCTCCACGCCGGTCCACACCGTGCCGCGCGCGCCAGGCCGGTGCAGGATCCGGTGGGGCGTGCCGCGCAGCGGGATCACCGCGCCGGGGACGAAGGCGACGGTCTGCGGCAGCTTGGCCAGCCGGACACGGATCCAGCCGACATGACGCCGGGCGAAGTCATAGGCTTCGTTGATCGTGCCGCGTGCCGGCAGCGTCAGCACCACGTCGCGCGTGGCGGCCCGCACGCGCAGCGTGTAGCGCCGCGCGCGTGGATTTCGCCGCAATGCGATAAGGATCGGCTCGCCATCGACATCGAGCCGGAATTCGGCCGGCTCGGCGGGCGGCGCAATGCGCGATGTCGGCGTCGCCTTCTTCGGCGCGCCGGGACGCGAAAACAGCGGAGGGAGAAACAGCATCAGACCACCGGGCCGGAGAATCTGGTCGCCATTATGACGCACCCTCCGGCCGACGCCAGTCGCTCGCAGCCGCGCTCAGCGCACCGCGCGGCGGCGGTTGCGGTCCTGCACCGGCTGGTAGGCGATGCGGGCATGGTAGGCGCAATAGGGCAGGCCGGTCTTGGTGCGGCTGCCGCAATAGAAGAAGTCCGACTTGCCGGGATCGCCCACCGGCCAGCGGCAGGTGAACTCGGTGAGATCGAAAATGGTGCAGCGCTCGGTCATCGGCACGACATTGGCAACCGGATCGCGCAATTCCGTCGGCTCCGGCTCTTCCACCGGGCTCATGACGGGCGCGAGCGCCACATTGCCCTGCACCATCGGGCGGGCCACCGGGCCGGTGGGCGCGGGGCGCGGCTTGCGCGGGCGCGCGGCCGGCGCCGCAATGGCCTTGGCGCGACCGGAAAGGCCGAGACGATGCACCTTGCCGATGACCGCGTTGCGCGTGACACCGCCCAGCTCCGCAGCGATCTGGCTGGCCGAAAGTCCCTCGGACCAGAGTTTCTTGAGCAGCTCGACGCGCTCGTCGGTCCAGTTCATTGCGGTGCCTCCTTCGCGATCAATCATCCGCACACGGAATCCCTCTGCCCTCCGGTCAAGCGAGCCCGCCGGGAACAAACGCCGCCAACGCCACAGGGAATGCCGCCGCACGAGATGTCGTATCTGACGGGTGGGAGGCTACAATATGCGCAGACTCACGCCCAGTAGGTTCACGTCCGAAACGATCGTTTTCCCCAACTCAGAGTCCGCACTGCAACACTCCGTTAAGGAGTTGAGTCGGATCAGGCACTTGGCGGGTCGCCCCGTGATACGCGCGATCGCGTCCTCGCGCGACGAAGCCATGTTGACCCGCGCCCCCTATCCTATAAAATTCGTGCTTCGGGTGCCGCCCCCGCAAGGGCGGCACGTTTCGTTTTGGGGCAGGTCCGGGCTGGCAAGGCGCCAGTGCCGCCTGCGTGTGGAGAGAGGGAGGGGAGCGATGATTGACCCCATCCTGCCGACTTATAACCGTGTGAACCTTGTTTTCGAGCGGGGCGAAGGCGCCTGGCTGTTCACGCGCGAGGGGCAGCGATATCTCGACTTCACCGCGGGCATCGCCGTGAACGTGCTGGGTCATGCCCATCCCCACCTCGTGGCGGCATTGACCGAGCAGGCGGGCAAGCTCTGGCACCTGTCCAACGTGTTCCGCATCGAGGGCGGCGAGCGCCTCGCCGAGCGGCTCAAGGCGGCGACCTTCGCCGACACCATGTTCTTCACCAATTCAGGTGCGGAAGCGCTGGAATGCGCGATCAAGATGGCGCGCAAGTACCATGCGGCGAACGGCGCCCCCGAGCGCTACCGCATCGTCACCTTCGAGGGCGCCTTCCACGGCCGCACGCTCGCCACCATCGCCGCCGGCGGCAATCCGAAATACCTGGCCGGCTTCGGCCCGGAGACGCCCGGCTTCGACCAGGTGCCGTTCGGCGACATCGAGGCGGTGAAGGCCGCCATCGGCCCGGAGACCGGCGGAATCCTCATCGAGCCCGTGCAGGGCGAGGGCGGCGTGCGCTCGGCCTCGTGGCCGTTCCTGCGCGAGTTGCGCGCGCTGTGCGACGAGCACGGCCTGCTGCTCATCCTCGACGAGGTGCAGTGCGGCGTCGGGCGCACGGGCAAGTTCTTCGCCCATGAATGGGCCGGCATCACGCCGGATATCATGGCCGTGGCCAAGGGCATCGGCGGCGGCTTCCCGGTCGGGGCCTGCCTTGCCAAGGAAGAAGCCGCCAAGGGCATGACCGCCGGCACGCATGGCTCGACCTATGGCGGCAACCCGCTCGCCATGAGCGTGGCCAATGCGGTGCTCGACGTGGTGCTGGCCGACGGCTTCCTCGATCACGTGCAGGCGACCTCCGCGCGGCTGCGCCAGCGTCTCGCCGAGCTGAAGGACCGCCACCCCGCGGTCGTCGCCGAAATTCGCGGCGAGGGCCTCCTGCTCGGCATCCGCACCCATGTGCCGAACACCGACGTGGTCGCCGCCATGCGCGAGGAGCACATGCTCGCGCCGACCGCGAGCGACAATGTGGTCCGCCTGCTGCCGCCGCTGAATATCGGCGAACAGGAAATCGAGGCCGCCTTCACCAAGCTCGACGCCGCCTTCACCCGCATCGAGAACGGCCTGAAGGACGAAGCCCTGAAGGGAGCGGCCGCATGAGCGCCGGCAATGGAGGCTCGCCCACGGGCGGGGCGGTGAAGCATTTCCTCGACCTCGACGCGCTGCCGGCGGGCGAACTGCGCGAACTCATGCGCTTCTCGCACGATCTCAAGAAGCGGCGGAAACTTGTCGCGGCGGAGAAACCCTTCGCCGGCAAAGTGCTGGCCATGGTGTTCGACCAGCCCTCGACCCGCACGCGCATCTCCTTCGACATCGCCATGCGCCAGCTGGGTGGCGAGACCATCATGCTGACCGGCGCGGAAATGCAGCTCGGGCGCGGCGAGACCATCGCCGACACCGCCAAGGTGCTGTCGCGCTATGTCGACGCCATCATGATCCGCATCCTCGACCATGCCGCGCTCGAGGAACTGGCGGCCCATGCCAGCGTGCCGGTCATCAACGGGCTGACGCGCGAGTCTCACCCCTGCCAGATCATGGCCGACGTCATGACCTTCGAGGAGCACAAGGGCTCGATCCAGGGCCGCACCGTGGCCTGGACCGGCGACGCCAACAATGTGCTGGCCTCCTGGGTGCACGCCGCCCAGCGCTTCGATTTCGCGCTCAACGTCGCCACCCCGCCCGAGCTCGCCGCGCGCCCGGCGCTGGTCGACTGGGCGCGTGCCAATGGCGCCCGGGTCCAGTTCACCCACGAGGCCGAGGCGGCGGTGGAGGGGGCCGATTGCGTCGTCACCGACACCTGGGTGTCGATGGGCGATGTGGAGGCGGAGCGGCGCCACAACCTGCTCAAGCCCTATCAGGTCAATGGCGCGCTCATGCGCCGCGCGGCGCCGGACGCCATCTTCATGCACTGCCTGCCGGCCCATCGCGGCGAGGAAGTGACCGACGAGGTGATGGACGGCCCGCAATCGGTGGTGTTCGACGAGGCCGAGAACCGCCTGCACGCGCAGAAGGGCATTCTCGCCTGGTGCCTCGACGGCGCCGGGGTCTGAGAGCCTGACGCCGGGTGGGGTCCCCACCGCCAGCCTTCTTGGATCTCCGGCCCGGGCCGGGGATCGCCACATCATACCGGACCGGGCCGGCAGCCGGCCGGGATGACGGACGACCGGGGGACCGGCTCCGCGGCGTGACGCGCCCTTCCCCTTGACGGCGCGCGCCGGGCCTGCGACCCCCTCGCGCAACGGCTTCCTCGCACCCATATGGGCGGGCGACATGACAACACATCCCGACACCCATTCCCGTTCACCCGCCGCGCTCGCGGTGGATGACCTCGTCACCCCCTTCCACGTCGACGGCCTCGACGTGCGCGGGCGCGTCGTGCGCCTGGGCACCACGCTCGACGCGGTGCTGGCCCATCATGCCTACCCACCGGCGGTCAAGCGCCTGCTCGGCGAGGCCGTGGCACTGACCGTGCTGCTGGGCTCGACGCTGAAGATCTCCGGCCGTTTCATCCTGCAGACCCGCACGGACGGGCCTGTGGACCTGCTGGTGGTGGATTTCACCGCCCCGCGGGACGTGCGCGCCTATGCCCGCTTCGACGCCGAGCGCCTCGCCGCGCTGGTGGAATCCGCGCCGGGCGGGCGGCCCGACAGCGGCGCCCTGCTCGGGCGCGGCCATCTCGCGATGACCATCGACCAGGGTCTCTCGGTCAACCGCTATCAGGGCGTGGTGGCGCTGGAGGGCGGCGGGCTGGAGGATGCCGCGCACCAGTATTTCACCCAGTCCGAGCAGATCCCGACCCGCGTGCGCCTCGCCGTGGCGGAGGAACTGCACTCGGGCGGCGCCGCCTCGTCCTGGCGCGCCGGCGGAATGATGGTGCAGTTCCTGCCGACCGAGGGCGGGCGGGTCCGCCCGGTCGACCTGCACCCGGGCGACGCGCCCGAGGGCACGGAGCTTCCTGAGCCCGAGGAAGACGACGCCTGGCTGGAGGCCCGTTCGCTGGTCGGCACGCTGGAGGATATCGAGCTGGTCGACGACGACCTGTCCAGCGAGCGCCTGCTGTTCCGCCTGTTCCACGATCGCGGCGTGCGGGTGTTCGAGGCCGAGAGCGTTGTCGCCAAATGCTCCTGCTCGCGCGAGCGGGTGACCGGCGTGCTCGCCAGCTTCTCGCGCGAGGAGCGCGAAAGCCTCATCGAGGACGGCAAGATCACCGTCACCTGCGAATTCTGCGGCCGCAGCTACGGCTTCGAGGCCACGGAAGTGGCGGGGCCGGAGGAGCCGGACGCGGAGGCGACGCCGGCCTGAGCGTCACGCCGTCACGCGCCGTCAGGGGCGCCGCGCGGACGGGAGCCCGAGCCCGCCCGGCGCCCTATTTCGCGCATTCCGCGACCAGCCCGGTGAGAAACCGCTCGCAGGCGCGCAGCTGCGCCACCTCGATGAACTCGTCGGGCTTGTGTGCCTGGTCGATCGAGCCGGGGCCGCAGATCACGGTGGGAATGCCCTGCGCCTGGAAATGCCCGCCCTCGGTGCCGTAGGATACGGTGTAGGTGCGGTTCTGCCCGGCGAGGCGCAGCGCCAGAAGCTCCGCCTCCGAGCCGGTCTGCGGGCGGAGCGGAGGCACCCGGTAGATGAAATCGGTGACGATGGAGGCTTCCGGCGCGCTCGCCCGCAGCTTGGGCAGCACCACGCCCTGCGCGAAGCGCTCGAACCGGGCGAGCAGCGTCGGCTCGTCGAAATCCGGCAGGCCGCGCACGTTCCAGCGGATGCCGCATTGGCGCGGCACGATGTTGCCGGCGGTGCCGCCATCGATCACCGTCACCTGCACGGTGGTGTTGGGCGGGTCGAAGCGCCCGCTCGCGTCGCCAGCCTCGATCAGTTCCGCGCGGTAGCGGTCCAGTTCGCCCACCAGTTCGGCGGCGGCGAAGATGGCGTTGGCGCCCAGTTGCGGCATGGAGGAATGCGCCTCCCGCCCCGTCACCGTGGTGAGATAGGCGATGCCGGACTTATGGGCATCCACCACGCGCATCGAGGTCGGTTCGCCGACGATGCAGGCGCGGGGCAGCGGCAGATCGACCCCCAGCCGGCGCACGGCCGGAACGACGCCGGTGCAGCCGATTTCCTCGTCATAGGAGACCAGAAGGTGGATCGGCGTTGAAAGATTCGCCGCCGTCATCTGCGGCACCAGCGCCAGGCAGGTCGCCACGAAGCCCTTCATGTCGCAGGAACCGCGACCATAGAGCCGGTCTTCGCGAGGGGTCAGTTCGAACGGATCGGTGCTCCAGGGCTGGCCGTCGACCGGCACCACGTCCGAATGACCGGACAGGCACACCCCGCCGATTTCAGCCGGGCCGATAGTGGCGAACAGGCTCGCCTTCCGGCCATCCTCGCTCGGCACGATCACGCTGGCGACGCCATAGGCCTCCAGATAGTCCCGCACGAAGCCGATGAGGGCAAGATTGGAGTTGCGGCTCGTGGTGTCGAAGGCGACCAGGTGGGCGAGCAGTTCTTCGGTCGTCGTTCGTCCGGCCAGCATGATCGTCCTCGTTGCACGCGTCGCCCCATCATAGAACCGAATGCGTACCAGAGCACGCGCGGATCTGATGGCGGCGCAATCCGATCGGATCACGCGGTCTCTATCATTGGCTTGGAGACGGATGCACCGATCCGGTTGGTCAACCCGACCGGATCCGGCTCTAGCGCCGCCAGAAACTCGGCAGGAACAGCACAAGCACCGTGAACAGTTCGAGCCGGCCCATCAGCATGCCGAAAGACAACAGCCAGATGACATGGTCCGGCAGCCCGGCAAAGTTCTGCGCCGGCCCCACAACCGTGCCCAGCCCCGGCCCGACATTCGCCAGCGCCGTGATCGAGGCCGAGAACGCAGTGATGAGGTCGAAGCCCAGCGCGTTGATGGCAATGGCGATCAGCATGAACGAGGACAGGTAGAGAAAGGCGAAGGACAGCACCGAGGCCACCACGTCGTCGCCGATCGGCTGCCCGCCATAGCGCACGGGAAACACGCCGTTCGGGTAGATGATGCGCTTGAGATGCTGGGCCAGCGCCGAGCCGAGAATGGCGATGCGGAAGGTCTTCATGCCGCCGGCGGTGGAGCCCGTGCAGGCGCCGAGGAACAGCAGGATGAAATAGAGCGCCTCGGTCGGAGGCCCCCAATGGGTGTAGTCGGTCGCCACGAAACCGGTGGTCGACATGATCGAGACGACGTTGAACAGCCCCTGGCGCAGCGCCGTCTCGCCCACCGCGATGCCGCCGCGAACCTGCTCGAACGTGGTGATGACGGTGAAGAAAGCCACCAGCCCCAGAAACAGCCGCACCTCGGTATTCGCCACCATCCGGCTGAAATCACCCGCCAGCACGCGCACATAGAGCACGAAGGGCAGCGACCCCGCGAGCATGAAGAAGATCGCCGCATATTCGATGGCGGGGCTGTGGAAATAGCCGATCGAGGCATCGTGCGTGGAGAAGCCGCCGGTGGAGATGGTCGCCATGGCATGCGCCACCGCGTCGAACACGCTCATGCCGCAGACGATATAGGTAACGGCGCAGGCCAGCGAGAGCAGCACATAGGTGCCGACGATGCTCTTGGCCATCTGCGCCGCGCGCGGCAGCACCTTTTCCGACTTGTCCGAGGATTCCGCGCGGAACAGTTGCATGCCGCCGATCTGCAGCATGGGCAGCAGCGCCATCGCCATGACGATGATGCCGATGCCGCCATACCAGTGCAGGAAGGCGCGCCAGATGAGGATGCCGGGCGGGCGGGTATCGAGATGGGAAACCACCGTCGCACCCGTCGTCGTCAGGCCGGACATCGCCTCGAAATAGGCATCGACGAAGGGCAGGTCGGTTTCCGACCACATGAACGGAATCGCCGCGAAGGCCGAGAGCAGCACCCAGCTTGCCGTCGTCAGCACGAAAGCCTGGCGCAGGTCCAGCCGCTCCACCGCGCTGTTGCGTCCGGCAAGCCAGAGCGAGAAGCCGACAAAGGCGGTGATGACCGCCGCCGCGACATAAACCAGGAAATCACCCTTGCCCGCGACGATGTCGACCATCGCGGGGATCATCATCGTGGTGCCGAGGATGGCAAGCAGCACGCCCAGAATGGCGGCGATCGGGCGGAGATCGATCACAGGATTGAGGGACCGTTTATGGCGGTGGAGCGCCCGAGGACGTGAAAGCTGCCGCCACCATAGCCGCTTCGTCCGATGGCCGGAAGCGGCGCGTTGGAGCCGCCGCGCGGCTGTCTCCGGCTCGCATCGGCATGCATCAGTTCAGCGTGTAGCTCGCGCCGGGCATGTCGAGGGAGAAGGCCGGCACGGCGGCCTCGAAGACCTCGCCGCCCGGTGTCACCATGCTATAGCTGCCTTCCATGATGCCGGTGGCGGTGGTGAGCGGCACCCCGCTGGTATAGTCGAACTGCCCGCCCGGCGGCAGCACCGGCTGCTCGCCGACCACGCCCGCGCCGCGCACCTCCTGCACCCGGCCAAGCGCGTCGGTGATGATCCAGTGGCGCGAGGTGAGCTGCACCGTCTCGGAGCCCAGATTCACGATCTCCACCGTGTAGGCCCAGAAATACTGGCTGCGCTCGGGATTGGACCGTTCGGGGGAGAAGCGCGGCGTCACCGTGACCTGAACGCCTCTGGTCGTCGCCCGATACATCTGAACGGCCCTCTACTTGTCGGCGCGCGCGGGCGTCGGCGTGGTTCCCCTCGCGCGACGCCCGCTCACGGACTGGTTCCACCCACGTTCCGACTGCGAACCAGCCGCCGCTTGCCACGCCAGTGAACGGCTTTTGATCGGGTAGGGCAAGCGCCGCGCCCGCGCTTCCCCTCACATCCCTGTGCCGGACGGCAGCGATCGGGAGCACGCCCGGCTCCCGACCGCTTCACCTCGCCTGCGATCAGAGGCCGGCCGCCCTCACACCGCCCGCAGGGCGCGCGCGATGTCGTCGGTGAGGTCGTCGACATGCTCCAGCCCGACCGAGAGACGCACCATGCCGTCGGAAATCCCCATCTCGGCGCGCGCCTCGGGGCTGAAACGCTGGTGGGTCGTGGTCGCGGGATGGGTGACGAGGCTCTTGGCGTCGCCGAGATTGTTGGAGATGCGCACCACCTTCAATTCGTTGAGGAAGCGGAACGCTCCGGCCTTGCCGCCCTCGACCTCGAAGGTCACGAGCGTGCCGCCGCCGCGCATCTGGCGCCTGGCCAGTTCATGCTGGGGATGGTCGGCGCGGTAGGGGTAGATCACCTTGGCGATCTTGTCCCGGCCGGCAAGACGATCGGCCAGCGTGCCCGCGCTGGCCTGCGAGCGCTCGACACGCAGCGGCAGCGTCTCCAGCCCCTTGAGCATCACCCACGCGTTGAAGGGCGACACCGACGGGCCGGTCTGCCGCAGGAAGGTCTGCAGATGGTCGGTGAGGAACTTTTCCGAGCACAGCACCACGCCAGCCAGGCAGCGGCCCTGCCCGTCTATGTGCTTGGTGGCGGAATAGACGACGATATCGGCGCCGAGCGCGAGCGGGCTCTGCAACATGGGCGTCGCGAACACGTTGTCGACCACGAGATTCGCGCCCGCCGCCTTCGAGACCTCCGCCACCGCGGCGATGTCGACCAGTTCCAGCGTCGGATTGGTCGGGCTTTCGAGGAAGAACACCCGGGTTTCCGGCCGTACCGCCGCTTTCCACTGGCCGATATCCGTGCCGTCGACCAGCGTCGAGGTGATGCCGAAGCGCGGCAGCAATTCCTCAATCACATAGCGGCAGGAGCCGAACAGCGCCCGCGCCGCCACCACATGGTCGCCGGTCTTGAGCTGGCACAGCAGCGCCGCGGTCACCGCCGCCATGCCGGAAGCCGTGGCCCGCGCCGCTTCCGCGCCTTCCAGCAGAGCGAGCCGGGTCTCGAACATCGCCGCGGTCGGGTTGGAATAGCGGGTATAGATGAAGCCCGGATCCTCGCCCTTGAAGCGCGCCTCGGCCTGCTCGGCCGTGTCATAGACATAGCCCTGCGTGAGATAGAGCGCTTCCGCCGTCTCGCCGAAGGGCGAGCGCAGGATGCCGCCCTGCACGAGGCGGGTATCGGGCCGCAGCTGGGCGATCTCGGCGGGGGTCAGCTTGGAGGTGTCGGTCATTGGCGGCTCCGGTGTCTCGCGCATAACCGGGGTCGCTCACGCGCCGTGTCGCGTAGCCCCGGCCTGTTTAGCAACCTTGTTTAGCGTGGCGGCAAGCCGGCCGGCTCAAATGACCACGTTACCCCTTCCGCTTACTCCCGCGCCGGACTTGGCGTCAAGGGGCGCGTCCGGTAAAGCGAACGGCGGGATGTCCGCTTTGATGACATCGGGCACGGGCCGCCCACCGGGAGGGTCCGCCCGCCAGCGGCGCAGGGAGAGTTGAGCGTGTCGGAATTGGGTTTTCCCGCAACGGGGGACGGCATCCTGCCCGGCCACGCCATCGACGCCCTGGCCGCGGGTGGCGCCATCCGCCTCGCCCGCCCGTTCGATGACGACCAGGTGCAGCCGGCCAGCCTCGACCTGCGGCTCGGCCCCACCGCGTGGCGCATCCGCGCCAGCTTCCTGCCCGGCCCGCAGGAGACGGTGGCCGACCGGCTCCGCCGGCTCGCCCTGCACCAGCTCGACCTGACCGGCGGCGAAGTACTGGAAACCGGCTGCGTCTATCTGGTCGAGCTGGAGGAAGCGCTGGCGCTGCCCGCCGACATCGCCGCCTCGACCAACCCGAAGAGTTCGACCGGCCGGCTCGACGTGTTTACCCGCGTCATCGCCGACCGCGCCCGCGCCTTCGACATCGTCCCCGTGGGCTATGCGGGCAAACTCTATCTGGAAATCAGCCCGCGCACCTTCCCGATCCTCGTGCGGCAGGGCTCGCGCCTGTCGCAGATCCGCTTCCGGCGCGGCCATGCGCTGCTCGATGAAGCCGAGCTTACCGCACTGAACGCCCGTGAGCGGCTGGTCGACACCGCCGCTCCCGATATTGCCGGCGCCGGCATCGCGGTCAGCGTCGATCTCTCGGGCGAGGGCTTTGGCGGGCTGCTCGGCTTTCGCGCCAAGCGCCATACCGGGCTGATCGATGTCGACAAGCGCGCCGCCTGCGAGGTGGAGGACTATTGGGAGCCGCTGCTGACGCGAGGCCGGCGCGAACTGGTGCTCGATCCCGACGCCTTCTACATCCTCGCCTCGAAGGAAGCCGTGCGCGTGCCCGCCAGCCATGCGGCGGAAATGGTGCCGTTCGACCCGCTGGTCGGCGAATTCCGCGTGCATTATGCCGGCTTCTTCGACCCCGGCTTCGGCGATGCCGCCGCCGGCGGGCGCGCCGGCCCGCACCATGGCGCCCGCGCCGTGCTGGAGGTGCGCTCGCGCGAGGTGCCGTTCATCCTGGAGGACGGCCAGATCGTCGGCCGCCTCGTCTATGAGAAGATGCTGGAGCACCCGCGCCGACTCTATGGCGAGGGCATCGGCTCCAACTATCAGGCGCAGGGGCTGAAGCTTTCCAAGCACTTCAAGCCCTGGATACGGGACTGAGCGCCCTCACCCCGCCGGTGGATCGCGTCCCTCGACAAAGGCGCGGATGAGGTGGTGGGCGATCGCCATGCGCGGCGGGGCGATCAGCCCGTCGGGATGGGTGCGTGTCAGCAGCAGCTTCGCCTCCTTGCGCGAGAACCAGCGCGCGGCCTCAAGCTCGTTGGCATCGATGGTGATCTCGCGTGAGAGCGCCTGCGCATGCGTGCCGATCATGACCGACATGGGGAAGGGCCAGGGCTGGGAGGCGACATAACGCACCGCGCCGGTGCGGATGCCCGCCTCCTCCATGGTTTCGCGCCGCACCGCCTCCTCGAAGGTCTCGCCCGGCTCGACGAAGCCGGCCAGGCACGACCACATGCCGGGCGCGAAGCGCGGCGAGCGGCCCAGCAGGCAATTGTCGCCGTCATGGGTCAGCATGATCACCACCGGGTCGGTGCGCGGAAAATGCTGCGCGCCGCATTCCGGGCATTCGCGCCGCCAGCCCCCCTCGGCCACATGGAGCCGGTGCGCGCAGTTCGAGCAGAAGGTGCGCCGCGCATGCCAGGCGATCATCGCCTTGGCGGTAGCCAGTTCGCCGAGTTCCTCGGCCGAGACCCATTCGCCGACCGCCACGCTGCGCAGGTCCGTCACCCGAAGGTCCGGCGCCTCGGCGAGTGCGGCAAGCGAGGCCGCATGCAGCGGCAGCACGAAATGAGGAACCCCGTCGGCAAGGCCCAGCAGGCAGGCCTCGCTGACCCGCCCGCCCAGCGCGACCGCGCGGCCGAGATCGATCAGCGCCTCGAAGCCGCCGGCCTCATCATCGCCCGTCGTCCCGGGCAGCCGCCGCAGCACCACGCTCTCGCCGGCGACCAGGCAGGCCAGCGCCCGCGTGTCGCGCAGCATGTCCGGCGTCTCCGCCCGCCGCTCGCTGGCCCGATCGAGCCGGGAGCCGACATAGCCCAGATGCGGCCAGCAGCCGAGTTCACCCGCGATCCGTTCACTCGTCGCCATTGCGCCTCTCCCTCATTGCCCACCCAGCGCCGCGCGCAGCCGCGACACCAGCAGCACGGCCTGCGGCGCCGCGTAGGTCCGCCGCTCGCCCACGCCCCAGACCGGGCGCGGCCACGCCGCATCGGTGGCGAAGCGGGCGATCACGTGCACATGCAGCTGCCGCACCTGATTGCCGAGCGCGCCGACATTCAGCTTGTCGCACTGCGTCAGCGCGCGCAGCGCCCGGCTCACCGCGTCGATCTCCGCGGTGAGCGTGGCGCGCGCTTCGCCCTCAAGATCGATCAGTTCGGCAAGGCCGGCACGGCGCGGCACGAGGATGACCCAGGGAAAGCGGGAATCGTTCATCAGGCGCAGCGTCGACAGCGCGAGATCGGCGACCGGAAACGTATCGGCCTCGATCCGCGGGTCGAGCTGGAAAGTCGTGTCGCTGGAAAGCTCGTTCATCGTGGCGTGTCGTCTGCGCATGGCCCGGCCTCGATGCGGGCGGTGACAGCTATAGCCGCGCGGTGGCGCGCGCGCCACCGCGACGGTGGAGCCGGGATCAGGACGCATCTGCCGTTTGCCGTCGGCCCGCAATTGCACTAGTTGATCCGCGAAAGTTGATCCGCGAAAGTGCGTGCCGCACGCGCGCGAAAAGGTCACGAGACGGTCATGTCCCTGAATGCTTCGGCCGGCACCGCGCGCAGCGCGGTCATGCCGGTGCTGGTCGCCCTGAGCGTCGCCCATTTCCTGAACGACATGATCCAGTCGCTGATTCCGGCGGCCTACCCGATCATCAAGGAAGCCTACGCGCTCGATTTCAGCCAGATCGGCATCATCACGCTGACCTTCCAGATTTCCGCCTCGCTGCTGCAGCCGGTGATCGGCTTCTATACCGACCGCCGCCCGCTGCCCTATTCCATGGTGGCGGGCATGGGCTTCACGCTGGTGGGGCTGATCGGGCTCGCCTATGCCGGCAGCTATCCGCTCCTGCTGGTGGCCAGCGCCTGCGTCGGCATCGGTTCCTCCATCTTCCACCCCGAGGCGACGCGCATGGCGCGCAACGCGTCCGGCGGGCGGCACGGCTTCGCGCAGGGCCTGTTCCAGGTCGGCGGGCAGAGCGGCGCGGCGATCGGCCCGCTGCTCGCCGCCTTCATCATCGTGCCGAACGGCCAGACGAGCCTCTCCTGGTTTTCCACCGTGGCGCTTCTGGCCATGCCGCTGCTGGCGTGGACCGCTCACCATCATGCGCGAGCCATGGGGCGCATGGTGGCGCGCGGCGGCCCGCACCTCGCGGCCGACACGCCCGGCCCCTCGCTGCGGCAGGCGGCGCCGGCGCTGTTCATCCTGATCCTGCTGCTAACCTCGAAGACCGCCTATATCGCGAGCTTCACCTCGTTCTACACGTTCTACCTGATCGAACGCTTCGACGTGTCGGTGCAGGCCTCGCAGCTGATGCTGTTCCTGTATCTCGTCGCCTCGGCGACGGGCGTGCTGTTCGGCGGCATGCTGGGCGACCGGATCGGGCGCAACAAGATCATCTGGTTCTCCATTCTCGGCGCCCTGCCCTTCACGGTGATCCTGCCGCATGTCGGCCTGTTCTGGACCGGCGTGCTGACCGTGGTGATCAACCTCATCATGTCCAGCGCCTTCGCGGCCATCCTCGTCTACGCCATGGAATTGCTGCCGAACCGCATTGGGCTGATCGGCGGGTTCTTCTATGGCCTGGTATTCGGCCTCGGCGGGCTGGCGGCGGCGGCGCTCGGCGTGTTCGCCGACCATCACGGCATCGACGCGGTCTATGAGGTCTGCGCCTTCCTGCCGGCCTTCGGCCTGCTCGCCTGGTTCCTGCCGAGCCTGCGCGAGGCGCGGGTGTCCTGATTCCGCCGGCCGGGCGCCTCTCCTCTTCCTCGGCGCCGCTGGCGCCGGCCTCTCCCCGAAGGTTCACCCATGACCGAGTTGCGCAGCTACTATCCCGCCATCGAACCCTTCGAGACCGGCATGCTGGATGTCGGCGACGGGCATTCGATCTATTACGAGCGCGTGGGCAGGAAGGGCGGCAAGCCGGCGGTGTTCCTGCATGGCGGGCCGGGCGCCGGCCTCTCGCCGGATTATCGCCGGCTGTTCGATCCCGCCCGCTATGAGATCGTGCTGTTCGAGCAGCGCGGCTGCGGCCGCTCCACGCCCTATGCCGACCTCACCGCCAACACCACCTGGCATCTCGTGGCCGATATCGAGCGGCTGCGGGAGAAGTTCGGCTTCGACACATGGCAGGTATTCGGCGGCTCCTGGGGCTCGACACTGGCGCTGGCCTATGCGCAGGCGCATCCCGCGCGCGTCAGCGAACTCATCCTGCGCGGCATCTACACCGTCACCCGCGCCGAACTGGACTGGTATTACCGTTTCGGCGTCTCCGAAATGTTCCCCGACAAGTTCGAGCGCTTCCTGGCGCCGCTGACGACGCCCGAGGAGCGCGCCGACCCGGTGCGCGCCTATCGCGCCCTGCTCACCGGCATTGATGAGGCCCGCAAGATCGAGGCGGCCAAGGCCTGGTCGATCTGGGAGGGCGAGACCATCACCCTGCTGCCCAACCCGGATTTCACCGCGCCCTGGCATGACGGCCACTTTGCGCTGGCCTTCGCGCGGATCGAGAATCACTATTTCTTCCACGACGGGTGGCTGAAGGACCGGCAGCTGCTGGACAACGCCCATCTGCTGAAGGGCATTCCCGGCGTCATCGTGCATGGCCGCTACGACATGCCCTGCCCGGCGCGCTATGCGTGGGAACTGCACAAGGCCTGGCCCGAGGCGGAATTCCACATCATCGAGGGCGCCGGCCACGCCTATCTCGAACCGGGCATCCTCGACCGGCTGATAAGGGCGACGGACCAGTTCGGCGGCTGACATTTGTCGCGCGGCACCGATGCCGGTTGCCGGATGGAAGGGCGTGGGCGAAGCTTCCCGCGCCCGCCATCCGCCACCGGAGGACCGCGCCGTGAAGCCTCTCATGAATCTCAATGATGCCGCGTTTGACGACATCGAGGCGAACGGCCTCTACACCTCGCGCCGCGCCAGCATTGGCCGCCACATCGGCGCGAAAAAACTCGGCTACAACCTCACCGAGGTGCCGCCCGGCAAGGTGCAGTGCCCGTTCCACAACCATCATGGCGAGGAGGAGATGTTCCTCATCATCGAGGGCGAAGGCGAGCTGCGCTTCGGGCCGGCGCGCTACAGGATCCGCCGCCACGACGTCATCGCCTGCCCGCCCGGCGGGCGCGAGGTGGCGCACCAGATCATCAACACCGGCACCACGACGCTGCGCTACCTCGCTTTGTCGACCCTGTCCGAGGTGGATGTGTGCGAATACCCCGATTCCGACAAGGTCATGCTCGCCACCGGCCAAGGCGAAGGCGGCCTGCACAAGATGTTTCGAGCGGAGGAGACGGTGGGGTATTATGATCGGGAGACGGGTGGGGAGTGAACTTTCTCTCCCGCACTCGGAACATATTATATACTCTTCGTATATTCATTAATTGCTTTGTTGAATACATTTGAACTTGAAGATGGACTCTTAAATAATACCGCCAAAAATTTACCTGGAAATTCTTTTTCTAATACACCAACCATAGATTCATGAAATCTTTCTCCTATAATTGAAATATTTAGTGTCGATATTTTATTTCTAAATTCTTCTACCGGACAATCTAAGCATGATGCACCAATGATTCGAAAAATTCCAGCTTCAATCACTCTATTCCCGTGCACCAATACACCCCAAGCATAACCGCTGCGCTTTTCGAGAGAGCTTTTCTTGTGATCAATCCAACTATCAATTTCTCTGTGGATCAGAGTGGCATTGAATGCTTTAGCCCCATTTAACGACGGATTAAATATTAATTTATATGGCGCCTTCTTTAGATCGCTGAAAAATCGACCAATACCAGTCTTAACCTGCACCGCTAATGCAGCGTCACCCGAAGCACATGCTAGTGCTGTCGTTACCTCTATCAATTCACACGAATGAGACGATTTAACAACATCCTCACTTCGCAATAACTGATAATCTATATCCTCCAGAGACATTTCTTGCTGTATTCTTCTTTGCTCGGGATCTTGTGCAACAAAATCACGTCCTTCTACGCGATTCTGCAGGTTATTGGTACGAGTTACCTCTACACCAAAACCATCAGGCGCGTCTTTTAAAAGAATGATCCGGATAGGGACGCGAACTTTTCCCAAAGCTTCATCAGAATTGACACGCGCGAGCGTGCTGACCGTTTGAGCGCCGTTGACAATGGACGCCCCTCGGAACTCGAAATTCCCTGCAGATCGCGAAGCAGCGGCCGCCGGAGCCCTCGACGAATCATCAGCAATTAGCGTAATTCCATTATTAAAATACCAAAAATTTCCCGGTATATTTTCAGCAGTGGATCTAATTCCGTCGTTTACATCCGTCGCACCCAACGAGTGACGTATATTTTTAGCAACTAACCTCTTTCCATATTTACCCCACCAATGCTTTAGTTGATATCCATCAATTATACCAAAATACGCAGGGTAGGGATGAGCCACATATGACCAATCTGTTATAGTCGCATCGATGATAATTTTTCCAGGCGACGCCGACGCTAAACTCGAATAAATATCTTCTATACCGAAAACTTTCTTAGTCGCTATGGGCGCTTGATCCGAATATCCGTTTAAGGACGTCAGAATACCATCAAGTTTCGCCGTCCCGTGCCGCGCAATTGTGCTGCTACCCGTCGAAACAAGAACGACCTCCACGGTGCATCCTGGCGTAAGAATAGCTTGCCCAGCATCGTTCAATTTAGACTGAAGTCTCGCATGAAAATTTCCGATATTTTGTTCAATTAAATCATTAATTCCGTCGACGAAGGATCCAATATCAGCAGCTGACGGCTCTCCGGCGCCTGCGCTTATCCATTTCGATTGTACGACAATAACTCTTTCGCTGGTACCATCCAAGAATACAGCATCGATTCCATTATCATCAGATCCGTCCCAAACCGATAGCGCCGCTTCCTCTGGAGTGCATTCAGCTTCGATGAAGACGGCATGAGCGGCGAGACAGCGTGAGAGTATTTTCTTATCACGCTCCGCATCCCTTTCCCCTACGTCGGATAAATCCAAGAAGGGCTCGTATAGAGCACGCAACCGAGTACTTATTTGCTTAACGCGCAGCTGTGTCATAGCCCCCCCCTCGTGACAGTCGCCAGTGCACTTTCCTTATCATGGTATTGGGCGGTTCAATATCCTCCCCCCCTTGCATCCCATCCCCATCTGTCCGATATAGGCGGCGGGAGGTTGGCGGTGGACGAGCCACTCGCCAACCGGGTCAGGTCCGGAAGGAAGCAGCCCCAACGAGCCCGTCTCGGGTCGCATGTCAGCCTCCCACCCTTCTCGACATTTGCCGGGCGACAATGATGGCGGAGAAGACGCGAGCCGCAGGGTCGAGCGCGGCGCGCGGTGGCGCCGCCGTCGTTCTGTTGACGGGCATGGCGGCGGTCTCGCGCCTGCCGCATGACAGCCTGGTCGACGGTGTGATCGTGACCGCCATCGCAGTCCTTTCGCTCGGCGGCGCCTGGGCGCTGTGGCGTCTGGCGCGCCGGCAGCCGCGTTGAGGCGGATCGGAGGCTGATCGGAGGCGGGGCGCTCCCCGGCCTTCCTTGCGGCCTTGCCGACCCAGCCGGGGGCGGCCTTGCACCGGCCACGCCATCCCCGGAAATTTCCCGCGCGCGTCATTGCGGCGTTGTGCCCGGTGGCGCCGGCGATGCTATGAAGGGATATGAGCGCCGACACCCCCGACATGTCCGACCTGACGCATCCCGGCGATGACGGGCCGGGCTTCGATCTCGGCCCCGCGCCGACGGTGCCGGCCATGGCCCCGGCCACGGCCGCGCCCTATCGCGTGCTCGCGCGAAAATACCGGCCGCAGACCTTCGCCGACCTGATCGGTCAGGAAGCGATGGTGCGCACGCTGAAGAACGCCTTCACCTCCGGCCGCATCGCGCAGGCCTATATCCTCACCGGCGTGCGCGGGGTGGGCAAGACCACCACGGCCCGCATCCTCGCCCGCGCGCTGAACTACGAGCCGATGGACGGCCCTGCGAATGCGGGCTTGGCTTCCGGCGGCGCGCCCACGCTCGACATGCCGGTGCTGGGCCGCCATTGCCGCGACATCATCGAGAGCCGCCATGTCGACGTGCAGGAGATGGACGCCGCCTCCAATACCGGCATCAGCGATATCCGCGAGATCATCGAGGCGGCGCGCTACAAGCCGGTGCTGGCGCGCTACAAGGTGTTCATCATCGACGAAGTGCACATGCTCTCCACCGCCGCCTTCAACGGGCTGTTGAAGACGCTGGAGGAGCCGCCCGAGCATGTGAAGTTCATCTTCGCCACGACCGAAATCCGCAAGGTTCCCGTCACCGTGCTGTCGCGCACGCAGCGCTTCGACCTGCGCCGGGTGGATGCCGGCACGCTGGCGCGGCACCTGCGCGGCATCTGCGAGGCGGAAGGCGTCGGCATCGACCAGGAGGCGCTGAGCCTGGTGGCCCGCGCGGCGGAAGGCTCGGTACGCGATGCGCTCTCGCTGCTCGACCAGGCCATCGCCCATTCGGGCGCGCAATCGGCCGGCGGGCAGGCCACCGGCCACATCGTGCATGGCGAGCAGGTGCGCTCGCTGCTCGGCCTCGCCGATCGCGGCCGCGTCATCGACCTGTTCGAGGCGCTGATGCGCGGCGATATCGGGCAGGCCCTCACCGAATTGCGCGAGCAGTATGATTCCGGCGCCGACCCGGCCGTGCTCATCACCGATCTCGCCGAGTTCACCCATCTCGTCACCAAGCTGAAGATCCTGCCCGAGACGGCGGACGATCCGGCCCTCGTCGAGGCCGAGCGCACGCGCGGGCGCGGCTTCGCCGAAACCCTGTCCATGCGCGTGCTGGCGCGGGCCTGGCAGATGCTCACAAAGGGCCTCGCCGAGGTGCAACAGGCCGCCAAGCCGATGCAGGCGGCGGAGATGGTGCTGGTGCGTCTCGCCTATGCCAGCGACCTGCCGACCCCGGACGAAGCGCTCAAACGCCTGCGCGACGGGGCGGCCGAGGAGCCCGCCGGGCGCCCCGCCCCTGCCCCGTCCGGCGGCGGGTCGGGTGGCGGGGCTGGCGCCGGCTCCGGGAGTGGCGGCTCCGGGAGTGGCGGGTCGGCCATGGCGGCCATGGCGCCGCGCAGCTTCAGCGCACCCGTGGCAAACACCGCCCCCGTGGTCGCTCCGAGCCACCTGTCGCTCGCCGCCCGCGGCACGCCGCGCCCGGCAAGCGCCCCGCAGCCGGCGACGCAGGAGAAGCCGACGGTCAGCGTCGGCAATCTCACCGAACTGGTGGCGCTGGCGGTCACCAAACGCGATCTCAAGCTGAAATTCGCGCTGGAAAACCATGTCCGGCCGGTCGCCTTCGAGGATGGCAAGCTGGAACTGGCGCTGGCGCCCGGCGGCTCGTCCAGCCTGCTGCAGGAGTTGCAGACCAAGCTTTCCGACTGGACCGGCAAGCGCTGGCTGGTCGCGCTCTCCCGCGAGGAGGGCGAGGCGACCCTGGCCGAGCAGACCCGCTCGGCCCGCGAGAGCCTGTTGACCGACGTGCGCGCCGACCCGCTGGTCGCCGCCGTGCTGGGGCGTTTTCCCGGCGCCTCCATCGTCGACGTGCGCACGCAGACCACCGACGAAGGCCCCCCGCCCGGCTCGCTCGACGATTACGAGATGATGGCCGCGCGCGACGCGCAGAACCCGGGCGAGGATTCGTCCGACGATGATTTCGAATTCTAGAAACAGGAGCCGTGCATGAAAGACCTTCTCGGGATGATGTCCAAGGTGAAGGAGATGCAGGGGCGCATGGAGCAACTGCAGGCCGAGCTGGAGAGCACCGAGGTCGACGGCGCGTCGGGCGGCGGGCTCGTCACCGTGCGGCTCTCCGCCAAGGGCACGCTGAAGGCGCTCCGCATCGATCCGAGCCTCTTGGTGCCGGAAGAGGCGGAAATCCTCGAGGATCTGATCGTCGCCGCCCATGCCGAGGCCCGCGCCAAGGGCGAACGGCTGATCCAGGAAAAGACGCAGGCGCTGACCGCCGGCCTGCCCATTCCCCCGGGCCTGAAGCTGTTCTGATCCTCGGAACGTCACGCCAGCTTCCTTTGCCGGCACTCTATTCGCGGCCACGGCCTCGCCGGTTCCGGCGGGGCCGCCCGTTACGTTCGATGCCGTGGCGGTGGGGAATGGGCGGGTTGCCCTGCCCTCCTCACGATCATCGGGATCGCCCCCCCTCTCGCTCCTGCCGGCACGCCGGGCAGCGCGACGCCGGTCGCCCGGCCTGCCCCGCCCGGCCTGTCATCGGCGGACGCAGCGGCGAGCGGGGCTGGACTGCCTGAGCCCCCGAGCGCGGGTCACGCCCCCCGCGCGCCCTCGACAACCCCCGTCACCGCCCGCGCGATCGCGTCGGCATGCGCGGCAAGCGGACCTTCGAGCCGTCCATAGAGCGCGAATACCGCCGGCTGCACCACGCAGCCCAGCGCCATGGCGCTGGCCAGGGCCGCACGCTCGGGCGCGAGGCCGCCGCCGCGCAGCAGCAACGCCACCGCCTCCACCACATTGGCATCGGGCGTCGCCGGCACATGGCGCAGATGGTCGTGCTGGTGGATCAGCAGATAGGCGAACAGCGCGGGCTCCTCGTCGAACAGCCGGCAGGCAAGCGCCACCACGTCCCGCAGCTTCTCGGCAAGGCCGACATCGCGCGCATCGACCGCGCAGATCGCGCGCGCCAACGTGGCGTAATGCGAGAGGAACAGCTCGCGCGCCAGTTCCTCCTTGGAGGGAAAATGCCGGTAGAGCGCGCCCTCGCTCAGCCCCGCGCGCAGGGCGATGTCGCGCACGCTGGTGCCGTCTATGCCCTTCTCGGCGAACAGCGTCAGCGCTTCCGCCTCGATCCGCGCGCGGGTCGCGGTGCCATCCCGGCCACGGCGCGGCACGGCGGCGCGGGAAACGCGGCGCGTGGGCGCGGGCTGGCCGCGCGCGCTCATGTCCCGCCCGCCGCTGCCGCCGGCCCACGCGCGGCGATCGCCTCCAGCGCGAGGACCCGCGCGCGGGTGAAGTCCACCTTTCCGGAACCGAGCAGCGGCAATTCCTCCATCGGCAGGATCTCCGCCGGTATCATCAGCTCGGTCACGCCCAGTTCGCGCCCCCGCGCCTGCAGCGCCGCGCGGGTGAGATCGGAAGCGGTGGTCAGCAACAGGATGCGCTCGCCGCGCTTGGCATCGGGAATCGTCACCGCGACATGCTCGGCATCCGGCCGCAGCCCGGCCACCATGGCATCGATCGCCGCCAGTGAAATCATTTCGCCGGCTATCTTGGCAAAGCGCTTGGCGCGACCGCGAATGGCGACGAAGCCCTCCTCGTCCAGCGCCACGATATCGCCGGTGTCGTACCAGCCATTTTCCGGCGGCTCGATCACACCCGGCGCCTCGGCGCGCAGATAGCCCAGCATGATGTTCGGCCCCCTCACGTTGAGCCGCCCGCCCTCGTCGATGCCCGGCACCGGATCGAGCCGGTGCTCGATGCCCGGCAGCAGCCGGCCGACCGTGCCGGCGCGGTTGAACATCGGGGTGTTCACCGCCAGTACCGGCGCGCATTCGGTAACGCCGTAGCCCTCCAGGATACGGTGGCCGAACTTCTCCATCCACACGCGCCGCGTCTCGGTCTTCACCGGCTCGGCTCCCGCCACCACGAAGCGCAGCGAGCGGAAATCATAGGGGTTGGCGGTGCGGGCATAGCCCATGAGGAAGGTGTCGGTGCCGACAATGGCGGTGGCGTTGGTGGCGTAGACCAGTTCCGGGATGATCCGGTAGTGCAGCGGCGAGGGGTAGAGGAAGCATTTCAGCCCCGAGACCAGCGGCAGCATCAGCCCGCCGGTGAGCCCGAAGGAATGGAAAACGGGGAGCACGTTGAACATGATGTCGGCGGGCGAGAAATCGATCCGCGCCGCCACCTGCGCCACATTGGTGAGAATGTTGCGGTGGGACAGCACGACGCCCTTGGGGCTTCCCTCCGAGCCGGAGGTGAACAGGATGAAGGCCGGCTCGTCCGGGCTGGCGGGCCGGGGCGGCCCGCCGGGAACCAGCATCTGCGGCAGCAGCGCCTTCACCTTGTCGCCCGTGGTGACGCCGGCGCGGATGTCCTCGCTCATCAGCACGCGGACATGCTTGGACAGCTCGGCCACTTCCGATTCCAGCTTGGCTTTCTCGACGAAGGCGCGCGAGCAGACGACGATCTTCACCTCCGCCGCCACGCAGGCCGCCACCAGGTTCACCGCGCCGGCGGTGTAGTTGAGCATGACCGGCACCCGGCCAAAGCGCGACAGGCCCATGAGCACGACCGCGACACCGGCGGCATTGGGCAGCAGCACGCCCACATTCTCGCCCGGCCGGGTGAGCGCGGCCAGCTTGCCGCCGAGGATCCTCGCCCCCATCAGCAGCTTGCGGTAGTTGAGCGAGGTGCCGAGCGGATCCTCCACCACGGTCCGCCCCATGCCGAGCCGCACCGCCGCCTCCTCCACCGCCTGGTAGACGGTGATGTTGGTGTGGGAGGTCTCGAACATCAGGTCGGACATGATGTTGTAGAGCGCCGTGCCCGCCGCGCGCCGGCGCTTGCGGCCGAACAATTCGGGATCGATGGTGATGCGCTCCGGCGGCAGGATGGTCACGCGCACCTTGGGAAACAGCCGCTTGCGCGTCTGGTCCGGCGTCAGGCGGGAGAAGGGGGTCTGCTCCAGCCCCTCGATGCGCACCGGCACCACGGCGGCCTGCGCGCGGTCGGCGACCAGCGCCGAGCCGTCATAGATCTTCATGATCGAGCCGGTGACGGTGATCCGCCCCTCGGGGAAGATCACCAGTTGCTCGCCTTGGCTGACCAGCTTGATCAGGTCGCGCGTCGCCAGCGGCCGCGTGGGGTCGAGCGGAAAGGCCCGCACCAGCTTGAGGAAGGGCTTGATCCACCAGCGCTCGGCGATGCTGGCATCCACCGCGAAGACCGGATCATTGTCCAGCAGCGCCATGATCAGCGGGGCGTCGAGGAAACTCACATGGTTGATGGCGATCACCGAGCCGGGACCGGCCGCCTTGAGATGCTCGGCGCCCTTCACCTCCACGCGGAAGGCGACACGGAACACGATGCGGATGAGATCGCGCAGCACATGGCCGCGAAAGGCGCGCGCCACCAGGAGCGCGACCAGCAGCGTCGTCCCGCCGATGATGAAGAGCAGCGTGGGGGCGCCCGCCCCGGCGAGTTGCAGGCCGGCCACCACCACCGCGCCCACCACCATGAAGGCGGCGTTCAGCACGTTGTTGCCGGCGATCACCCGCGCCCGCCGGTCCTCGCCCGCCTCGGCCTGGATATAGGCGAAGGTCGGCACCACGAAGGCGCCGCCCGCGGCCGCCATGCCCATCAGGCCCATGCCCGCATGGAAGCCCCCGGCGGAAAACAGGAAGTCGCGCCAGCCGATGCCCGCCGCGACCGGCGTCGCGCTCTCCAGATACAGGCCGAAATAGATGGCGAAGCCGCTCATCAGCACCCCGGCAACAGGCACCAGCGCCAGCAGGATGCGCCCCTCCGACGCCTTCGCCGCCAGGGTCGAGCCCAGCGCGACGCCGACGGTGAACATCACCAGGAACAGCGTCACCACGCTTTCCTCGCCACCGATATTCTCCTTCACCAGCGTCGGCAGCAGCGACAGCACCACCGCGCCCACCAGCCAGAACCACGAGACGATGAGCGCGCCCTTCCAGATATTGGGCGTGGCGCGCAGCTCGGCGATCAGCTCGTTCGTACCGCGCCAGATGTTGCGGTCGATCTTGAGGTCGGGCGCACCCTCATGGGTGTGGGGAATGGCGCGGGCGGACAGCCAGGAGATGACCGCCAGCACGAAGGTAAAGCCCGCCACCGACCATTGGCCGGTATGGGTGACGGCGATGCCGCCCGCCACCGTGCCGCCGAGGATGGCGGCGAAGGTCGCGGTCTCCACCAGCGCATTGCCGGAGACGAGTTCATCCTTGGCGAGATGGTCGGGAAGGATGCCATATTTCACCGGCCCGAACAGCGCGCTGAGCGTGCCCATGAAGAATAGGCCGACGAACAGCATGGGCAGCGATTGCAGCACGAAGCCGGAACAGGCCAGCAGCACGATCCAGATCTCGGCGAATTTCAGCCGCCGGGCGATCAGCGCCTTGTCGTAACGGTCGGCAAGCTGGCCGCCGAGGCTGGAGAACAGGAAGAAGGGCAGGATGAACACGCCGCCCGCCAGCGTGACCAGCGCGCCGCCATGCGTCTCCCCGAGGCCGTAAAGGATCAGCAGCGCCATGGCATTCTTGACGAAATTGTCGTTGAACGCCGAAAAGAACTGGCACCAGAACAGCGGGGCGAAGCGCCGAGCCGACATCAACCGCGTGAACACCGGACGACCCTCCCATATTATGTTAGTAAGCGATCACTTACATAAACTCGCAACGCCGGTCAAGCGCTCCACGCCCGCCGCGAGGCGACGAATTCAGGTAGCCGGGTGGGAATGGCGGCAGAGGTCGCCGGTGCGATGGACGGGGCACCTGAAATCGTCGCGCGCGGTGCCGGCCATCTGGGCAACCGGGCACCCGCTGTCAGGATCGTGCCGCGCGGCTCACACGAACACGCCGGCCAGCGCGGCGACCAGCAGCGCCCCGTCATTGACCGCCAGTTGCAGGCGCGAGGGCGTGCCCTGCTCGTGCAGGCGCAGCGTCGCGGCCAGCGTGGCGAGCGACCAGCCGGCGCCGACCGCCAGAAAGGCCGCGCCGATGGTCGTCGCGTCCGGCAGCAGGCGCACCGCCACGGCCGCGCTGAGGCAGACGGCGAGCGCGAGAACAGCGAGCGGCGTGGTGCCGAGGCGGCGGGCCAGCACGCCCCCGGCCAGCGCCGGCGCATACATCGCCACCACATGCCAGGCGACCACGCCGGAAATCAGCGGCACGCCGAGCCCGCAGCCGGCCAGCGCCAGCGGCGCCCCGGCCATGGCGGACGTCATCGCCCCCCAGGCCAGCGCACCGACCAGCAACGGCCCGGCCATGGCGCGCCAGGCCAGCGGTCGTGGAAGCTCCGCCCGTGCCGCGGCCTGCGCCATCGCCTCGACCGTCCATTCGGCATGCGAGAACCGCGCCTCCGGCAGGCTCACCGCGAAGACCAGCGTGCCCAATTGGGCCAGCGCGGCGAGGATGAGCATGCCCGCGAACGTGTAGGGTACCGCAAGCGCCTCCGCCTCCCCCGCCAGCACGGGACCGGCGAGACCGGCGAGAGCGCCGGCACCGAGCACGCGCGCCACCGCCGCGGCCCGGCCATCCGTGCCGGCGCCGAAGGCGGCGGCATGGCGGTAGAACATGCCGAAGCCCTGCGCCGCGCCCAGCCAGCCCGCGCCCAGCACCAGCAGCGGAAAGGCGGCGATCATCATCGCATAGGCGGCGATCAGCCCCCCCGCGACGCCGAGGCTGGCGCCGAGCGCGAAACCGGCCCGCCGGCCGAACGCATCGAGCAGCACGCTCGCCGGCAGGCTGGCCATCGCCGCCCCGGCCAGCAGGGCGGCCAGCGGCAGCACGCCCAGTTCGGGGCGCGGCGCCAGCATGGTTCCGGCCAGCGGCAGCACGCCCAGCGTCAGCGCCTGCGCCAGCACGACCAGCGCGAAGCCGGCCGCGAGCCGCCCCTCGCTCACCTGACGGCGCAGCGCGCGCGGCGCGTCCTCCGGGCAGGCGCAGCCCAGGCGGCCGAGCCGGGCCGCCTCGGTTTCGGCCTCCAGCCGCGCACGGGGAAAATCGGCCGCGCTCATCCGCGCCCTGCCGCGCCCGGCGCGTCCGCCAGATCATCGTCGCTGAGCACCCGCACGGCGGCGCCGTCGAGATCGTCATACTGGCCCGAGCGCAGCGACCACATGAAGGCGGCGAGACCGACAAGGCCGAGGCAGAGCGCT
Source organism: Ancylobacter amanitiformis (assembly GCF_030814815.1). Lineage (GTDB taxonomy): Bacteria > Pseudomonadota > Alphaproteobacteria > Rhizobiales > Xanthobacteraceae > Ancylobacter > Ancylobacter amanitiformis. The sequence goes on from NZ_JAUSVR010000009.1 coordinate 76,773, forward strand.
GCCGGCACGAGATAGAGCAGCACGTTCATGACGCCTCCTTCGCCCGCGCGAGGCCGCCCGAGCGGGCACGCAGCGCATTGAGCGTGACGATGACCGACGAACCCGACATCGCCACCGCCGCCACCAGCGGCGTGACCTGGCCGGCAATCGCCAGCGGCACGGCGATGAGATTATACACCACCGCGATCATCAGGTTCTCGCGCATCAACCGCCGCGCATTCGCCGCGACATCGAGCGCGATGCGCACGGGGGCCAGCCGCTCGCCGAGAAACACCGCGTCGGCATGGGCGCGGGTGACGTCGGCTGCCGTGATGGGCGAGAGCGAGACATGCGCGCTGGCGAGCGAGGGTGCGTCATTGAGCCCGTCGCCAACCATCAGCACGCGGCGCCCCTGCCCGGCGAGGCTCTCCAGCACGCCGATCTTGTCGGCCGGGCGGGCCTGCGCCCACCAGTCCTCCACCCCCAGTTCGGCCGCCACCGGCGCCACCGCCGCCGCCCGGTCGCCGGAGAGAATGAGGATATGCTTGCCGCGAGCGCGCAGCGCGTCGATCACCGCCCGCGCATCCGGGCGCAGCACCTGGCGCAGTTCGATCAGCGCGCGCGCCTCCCCCCAGCGCACGGCGACCAGCGAGGCCTCCGCACTGGCGGCGGGCACGAGGTCCTCGCAGCCGCAGAAGGCGGTGCTGCCGAGCCGGGCCGGCGCGCCCTCGATCATCGCCTCAACGCCCGCGCCGGGGGTCTCGCGCGCGGCCGCCACCGGCACCGAACCGGGCCGCCCCGCCGCCACCGCCCGCGCCAGCGGGTGGGTGCTGGCCAAGGCGAGACGCGCCGCGATTTCCAGGAGCACCGCCGGCACCCTGTCGGCATTGGCGACGGCGGGGTCGGGCAGGGTCAGCGTGCCGGTCTTGTCGAAGGCGACGGTGTCGACCTCGGCCAGCCGCTCGAACGTGTCGCCGGCATTGAGCATGATGCCGTGGCGCATCAGCGTGCCGGCCGCCACCACCTGCACCGCCGGCACGGCGAGCGCCAGCGCGCAGGGGCAGGTGATGATCAGCACCGCCACCGCGATCAGCACCGCCTGATGCAGCGACGCCCCGGCGATCAACCAGCCGGCCAGCGAGAGCAGCGCGGTGAGGTGCACCATGGGCGCGTAGAGCCTCGCCACCCGGTCGGCGAGGCGGATATAACGCCCGCGCGCGGTGGAGGCCTTGTCGAGCAGCCGTTCGATCTCGGTAAGGAACGTGTCTTCGCCCACCGCCGTGGTGCGCAGGCGCAGCGTGCCGTCATGGACCAGCGCGCCGGCATGCACGGTCTCGCCCACGCCCAGCCGGCGCGGCAGGGTCTCGCCGGTGATCAGGCTCTCGTCCACCGCCGCCATGCCGGCCAGCACCCGCCCGTCGACCGGGGCCCGCTCGCCCGCGCGCACGAGCACCTCGTCGCCCGGCACGATCGCCGCGGCGGGAACGGTGATCAGCGTGCCGTCGGGCGCGACGCGATTGGCGCTCAAAGCCTTCAGCGCGGCAAGGTTGCCGGCTTCAGAACGGGTGCGCCGGCGCATCGCATGGTCGAGATAGCGGCCGGTGAGGAGGAAGAAGAGCAGCATCACGGCCGAATCGAAATAGGCATGCTCGGCATGATGCAGCGTCTCGTAGAACGACACGGCGAGAGCCAGCCCGACGCCGAGCGTGATCGGCACGTCCATGTTGAGCGCGCGGGCCCGCACGGCCCGGTACGCGCTCCGGAAGAAGGGCTGGCCGGCATAGGCGGCGGCCGGCAGGGCGATGAGCGCGGACAGCCAGTGAAACAGGTCGCGCGTCTCCGGCGTGATGTCGGACACGTTGCCCGACCACACCGAGACCGACAGCAGCATGATGTTCATCGCCGCGAAGCCGGCCACGGCGAGGCAGCGCAGCAGATGGCGCGAGGTCGCGTTGTCGATCTCCTCCAGCCGGTCCGCCTCGAACGGATAGGCGCGGTAGCCGATGCGCGCCAGCGCGTTGATGAGTTCGCCGGGCCGCGCCTCGGCGCTCGCCGCCCAGCCGACGGTGAGCCGGTGCGTGGTGTAGTTCAGCCGCGCCCGCGCGATGCCGGGCAGCGCCTCGCACAGGTCCTCGATCTCGTCGATGCAGGCGGCGCAGTCGACGCCCTCGACCGCGAAGGCCATCTCCCTTGCGCCGCTGGCATCCTCGCGCAGGAACAGCGAATAGTCCTGCACCCCATCGCCGCCGGCGGCGGAGACGACCGGCGCGCGGCGCGGTGAGGTGGGGAAGGAGAGAGCCTCAACGCCCATGGCCGGCGCCTAGCGCAGGACGACGCGGTTGGTCGAGCGGAACAGGCGCTCGCCGTCGCGGCTGAACTCCAGCACCAGTTCCCACTGGCCGGACTGGACCTGGTCGGTCGCCCGCCACTGGCCCGCCGCCAGCGAAACGGGATCGAGCGTCACATCGAATCGGCGGTCGGTCGGGTGATGCAGCACCGCGCTCAGCGTGACGCCGGTCAGCGGGCGCCCCTCGGCATCGCGCGCGGCGATATCGAGCCGGCCCGGCTCGATATGCGCGTCGACCTTCCAGCGGAGCGAATCCTGCGCCGCCGCCGCCATGCGCTCCTTCGTATAGGTGAGGCCGGCCTGATAGGAACTGTCGGTCTCCACCCCGCCAAAGGTCGACATCGCCACGCGGGCCATGAAAAAATTCACGGCGAAGACGACGCCGAAAAAGGCGACGAGGTATAACAGCACGGCACGACCGGTCAGCGGCCGGCCGGGACGCTGTTTCACGCGCGGGGCGGAAAGCGGGGCGGGGGAAAAGGGGGCGGGCATCGGTGTCCCTTCGGTCAGGGGCCTTTGAAATGGTCGGGCGCCGCGCTCGTCTCGCCGCCGGCGACGTCGGTGATGCGGAAGGTCACGGGCAGGGAGGCGTTCGCCGGCAGCCTGGCATGGGTGGAGACCAGCAGGCGCAGTTCATAGGTCTGGTCCGGGCCGACCTCGACCACGGGACGACCGTCCTCCACCGTGCCCACGGCACCGGCAACCTCGACCCGCGCTTCCGGCACGCCCTCGACGGCGATGGCGAAGCGGCGCGGGATTGTCTGCTTGTTGACGATGCGCACGGTATAGGCATTGCGGATGGAGCCATCCGACAGCTGCACGAAAAGCGGGTTGCGGTCATGGATGACGGCGACGCCTTCCGAGCCCCGCGTCGCCAGTGTCCCCAGCATGACGCCGCCAACGATGACGATCAGCGCGACATAGAGCACCGTGCGGGCGCGCACGAAGCGGTGCACCGGCGGCAGGCCCTTGACCCGGCGCTCGACATTCATCTCGGTGTCGTAGGCGATCAGCCCGGTGGGCCGGCCCACCTTGTTCATCACGTTGTCGCAGGCATCGATGCATAGGCCGCACTGCACGCAGGCGAGCTGGCTGCCGAGACGGATATCGACGCCGGTCGGGCAGACGGCCACGCATTGGCGGCAATCCACGCAATCGCCCGCCGGCAGGCCCTTGAGCTTCAGCGCTTCGCTCTTCTTGAAAGAGCCGCGCGGCTCGCCGCGATCGTAGCGATAGGTGACGTTATAGGCGTACTCATCCGTGAGCGCCGCCTGGATGCGCGGCCACGGGCACATATAGGTGCAGACCTGCTCGCGCATGTGGCCGGCGAGAACATAGGTGGTGAAGGTGAGGATGCCGATCCAGAGATAGGCGACGGGCGGGGCAGTCCCCTTGAGCAGATCCATCGCCAGCGTGGGCGCATCGGCGAAATAGAGCACCCAGGCGCCACCGGTCCACCACGCGATCATCAGCCAGAGCGTGTGCTTGGCGATCGCCTCGAAGGCGCGCTGGGCCTTCGAGGCGTGTTTCAGCTTCTCGCGGCGCTCGCGCGGATCGCCCTCGACCATGCGCTCGATCGCCTGGTACAGGTCGGTCCACACCGTCTGCGGGCAGAGATAGCCGCACCACAGCCGCCCGGCGACCGCGTTCATGAGGAACAGCGTCAGCGCGGCGAGAATGAGCAGGCCGGTCAGGTAATAAATCTCCTGCGGCCAGATCTCGATGAAGAAGAAATAGAACCGGCCATTGGCGAGATCGACCAGCACCGCCTGCGAAGGCGCATTCGGCCCGCGATCCCAGCGCAGGAAGGGCAGCAGGTAATAAATGCCGAGCGTGATGACCAGCAGCGTCCATTTGATGCGGCGAAACGTGCCCTGCACCGCGATCGGATAGATCTTCCGACGCGCCTCGTAGAGCGGGCCGTCATCGTCTCCGCCCGCCGCGGGCGCCACCTTGGTCGCTATGTTCATGTCGGTCCCCGTCACCCGGTCCCGGGAGTGCGCTTGTTTTAATGAATCGAAGCTAGGGCATCGATCCGGGCCTTGCCGGGCGGAAAAATGCTTATGCGGCGGCACGTCGCTGGGGCGTGCCGCCGCTGAGGCGCCGCGCCGCAGGGAGGCGGGGCGTGTCGGACGGGGAGCCGCCATCCACTTTCCTTCCCTCTCCCCGTCGGGGAGAGGTGGCCCGCGAAGCGGGTCGGTGAGGGGAAACGTGATCGCGGAGCGGTGTGCCCCCCTCACCCCACCCCTCTCCCCCTCGGGGAGAGGGAGTAGCCTCACTATTTCCCCCCGCCCAGCGCGTGGACATAGACGGTCAGCGCCTTGACGGTGCCCGCATCGAGGCGCCCGGCCCAGGCCGGCATGATGCCGCCGCGGCCATTGGTGATGGTGGCGATCACGCTGGCGCGGTCCGAGCCGTAGAGCCAGATGCCATCGGTCAGGTTCGGCGCGCCGAGTTCCTGGTTGCCCTTGGCGTCCGCTCCGTGGCAGGCGGCGCAATTGGCCTCGAACACCCCCTGTCCCTTGGCGAGATCGGTCCTGGCCTCGACCGGCGCCGGCAGGTTCGACAGCGAGCGCACATAATCGGCCACGGCGACAATGTCGGGCCGTTGCAGCATGCCGTCGCGGCCGAAAGCCAGCATGTCGCCGACATGCGCATCCGGGTCGGTCGAGCGGATGCCGTGCAGGATGGTCTGCTGGATCTGCTCCAGCGAGCCGCCCCACATCCAGTCGTCATCGTTCAGGTTCGGATAACCCTTGGAACCGGCGGCGCCGGCGCCGTGGCAGGGCGCGCAATTATCGCCGAAGGCGGCTCGGCCCTGCGCCCGGGCGAAGGAGAGCAGTTCCGGCGAACTCTCGATCTGTTCGAGCGAGGCGGCCGCCAGCTTGTCGGCGAACACGGCGCGCTGGGCGCGCAGGTCCGCCAGTTGCACCTGCACCGCGTCGCGCGACTTCCAGCCGAGCGCGCCCGCCGTGTAGCCGGAGACCAGCGGCCAGGCCGGGTAGGCGATCCAGTAGAGCACCGACCAGAGGATGCAGGCATAGAAGGTCCACAACCACCAGCGCGGCAGCGGATTGTTCAGCTCGCGGATGCCGTCCCACTCGTGGCCGGTCGTCACGACGCCGGTGACGGCGTCGACCTCGTGCTTGTGCGCATCGGGCGCGGGAATCTCGGCCATGATGTTCAGTCCTCGCTCAGAGGCATACGGGCGGCATCTTCGAACTGGCGCTTGCGGCTGGGGGACAGCGCATAGATCAGCACGCAGACGAAGAGCCCGACGAAGTAGATGAGCCCCCAGGTCTGGGCGAACTCGGCGACGGCGCGATAGGTCTCGTTCATCTCATGTCCCTCAGCGAATGTTCGCCTTGTCGTCGTAGAGCTTGAAGTCGACCATGGTGCCGAGCGTCTGGAGATAGGCGATCAGCGCGTCCGCTTCCGAAACGACCTTGGGATTGCCATCGAAGTCGCGCACCTGCGCGCCGGGATAGCGCTTCTGCAACTCGCTCGCGTCGCCATCGGGCGTCGCCTGCAGGCGCAGATCCGCGATGGCGCCGGCCACCATTTCCGGCGAATAAGGCACGCCCAGCAGCGCGTTGGTCGCGAGGTCCTCGCCGATGTTCTCGTAGCGCAGCGGCGCGTGGGCGAGGAACGGGTAGCCCGGCATGATCGAGCCCGGCACGACCGAGCGCGGATCGGCGAGATGCTGGCGCTGCCACTCGTCGGAATACTTGTTGCCGACGCGGGCGAGGTCCGGCCCGGTGCGCTTGGAGCCCCACTGGAACGGCCGGTCATACATGCTCTCGGCCGCCAGCGAGTAGTGACCGTAGCGCTCGACCTCATCGCGCAGCGGGCGGACCATCTGCGAGTGACAGTTATAGCAGCCCTCGCGGACATAGATGTTGCGGCCGGCCAGTTCCAGCGGCGTCCAGGGGCGCACGCCGGAAACCTGCTCGATGGTGCTCTTGAGATAGAAGAGCGGCACGATCTCCACGAGCCCGCCAATGGCGACCACGATCAGGATGCCGATCAGCAGCCAGATCGAGTTCTTCTCGAAGAAGGCGTGCCGGGCCCAGAGCGAGGGCTTGTGGGGCGGGGGATTGGTCGCGGTTGAATCCGCCATTGTCGTGTCCTCACTCAGCCGGCACGAGGGACGGGGTGCGCGCGCCGGTATCGGCGGCGACCGTGCCCGGCTGGCGGATGGTCATGTAGACGTTGAAAGCCATGATCAGCCCGCCGATCAGGAACAGCACGCCGCCCAGAGCCCGGATGATGTAGAAGGGGTGCATCGCCTCGACAGTCTCGATGAACGAGTATTCGAGGAAGCCGAGCGAGGTATAGGCGCGCCACATCAGGCCCTGCAGGATGCCCGCCACCCACATCGACGAGATGTAGAAGACGATGCCGATGGTCGAGATCCAGAAGTGCCAGTTCACCAGGCGCAGCGAGTAGAGTTCACGCTTCTGCCAGAGCCAGGGCACCAGGCAGTAGATGGCGCCGAAGGAGATGTAGGCGACCCAGCCGAGCGCGCCGGAATGCACATGGCCAATGGTCCAGTCGGTATAGTGGGACAGCGAGTTCACCGCCTTCACCGACATCAGCGGGCCTTCGAAGGTGGACATGCCGTAGAAGGCGACCGAGACCACCATCATGCGGATGACCGGGTCGGTCCGCAGCTTGTCCCAGGCGCCCGAGAGCGTCATCAGGCCGTTGATCATGCCGCCCCAGGAGGGCATCCACAGCATGATCGAGAAGGTCATGCCCAGCGTCTGCGCCCAGTCCGGCAGCGCGGTGTAGTGCAGGTGATGCGGACCGGCCCATATGTAGAGGAAGATGATCGCCCAGAAGTGCACGATGGACAGCCGGTAGGAATAGACCGGCCGCTCGGCGCGCTTGGGAATGAAGTAATACATGATGGCGAGGAAGCCGGCGGTCAGGAAGAAGCCGACCGCGTTATGGCCATACCACCACTGCACCATCGCATCCTGCACGCCCGACCAGACGATGTAGGATTTCGGCGAGAACACCGAGATCGGCACGCTGGCATTGTTGCCCAGATGCAGCATGGCGATAGTGACGATGAAGGCGAGGTAGAACCAGTTCGCCACGTAGATGTGGGGTTCCTTGCGGCGCCACAGCGTGCCGAGGAAGACCAGCAGATAGGTCACCCACACCACGGTCAGCCACAGGTCGGCGTACCATTCGGGTTCGGCATATTCCTTGCTCTGGGTAATGCCGAGCAGATAGCCCGTGCCGGCGAGAAGTATGAAGAAATTGTAGCCCAGCACCACGAACCACGGCGCCAGATAGCCCGCCAGCCGCGCCCGCGAGGTGCGCTGCACCACGTAGAATGACGTGCCCAGCAGCACGTTGCCGCCGAAGGCGAAGACCACCGCCGAGGTGTGGAGTGGCCTCAGCCGGCCGAAGGCGATCCAGGGCAGGTCGAAGTTCAGCACCGGGAAGGCGAGCTGGAAGGCGATGATGACGCCGATCAGGAAGCCGGCAATGCCCCAGAACACCGCCGCGAGGGTGGCGAACTTCACCGGGCCGAAATTGTAGTTCGGCTTGCCGTCGATCTCGAGCGCGGGCAATTGCGCCGGCCGGTCGATATAGCGGTTGAGGATGACGAACACCGTCGCCAGGCTCGCGAAAGCCGAGAGATAGGCGTGGAAGGCATAGGCGCTGTCCTGCGCCTTGGCGGCTACCGTGATGCAGGCAAGCGCCAGGACGCCAAAGATGAAGGCGAGACCGCCCTCGCCGAACGTCATCCTTTTCCGGCCGGACTGATCGACGCCCGGCTCGGTGGCGCCCGAACCGCTGATCCCCTGCCCGGCGGAGCTGTTTAGCTCAGTCATTCGACCCTCCACGTCCCGATCATGCGCGATCCAGCCGATCGCCTTGGATCTGGAACGACTCCATTTCTCCGGATCGACCATTCGCCTTGCGGAAGCGGTGAGGCGTTGATGCACATCAAGGCTAAGGGTCTTCACGGACCCGCGAGGTGGGCGACCGAATGCCGCGCCGCACAAAACGGCGCGGCAGTGCCCCGCCCGTTCGACAGGATGTCCCCCGCCAACCCTTGCGGGGGTTCGGCGATGGCGTCTAAGAGGAGAAGCGGCGCCGGCACCTTCCGGCGACGGAGGACCTTTCGCGGGGACAAGGCCGGCGCATGATCCGTTTCCTGTTGCGTTTCATCGGCATGTGGGTGCTGGCGGGCGGGTTCGTCGCGCTTGTGCTGGACGGTGTGCGCTCCATCGCCGCGTCGCAGGTCGTCATGACCCCGCTCGGCGTCGCCTGGCTCGTCACCAGCGAGGAGAGCCTGGGCCACGTGCAGGCCTTCATTTCCGAGAAGCTGTCGCCGCGCGTGTGGGACGTTATCGCCCCGCCGCTGCTGCAGGCCCCGCTTTTCCTCGTGCTGGGCGTGATCGGCGCGGGGCTGCTGGTGCTGGGCTGGCGCCGGCCGGCGCGGTGATCGCCGGAGTTCGAAAGCAAGGGCTGGAGCGCCGGGGCTGGAGCGCCGGAGCTGGAGCGCGAAGGCGTGATCGCCCGCCAGCTTGCCTCACCCTCGCGGTGAGGGCCGACAGCGATTACATTGGGCTCGTCCCGCACGAGCCATTTGCCGGCGAGGCGATGAGAAAGAGGGCTTGCCATGTTCTTCCTGAAGAAGGGCCTCGACCTGCCCACCGCCGCCACGGCGCTGCCCGGCCGCGCCCAGTCGATCCCCACCGCCGTGCGCCATTTCGTCAATGGCCATGCGCTGCAGGGCCCCTACCCCGAAGGCTTCGAGACCGCGATCTTCGCCCTGGGCTGCTTCTGGGGCGCCGAACGCAAGTTCTGGCAGACACCCGGCGTCTGGGCGACCGCGGTCGGCTACATCAACGGCATCACGCCGAACCCGACCTATGAAGAGACCTGCACCGGCCTGACCGGCCACGCCGAGGCGGTGCTGGTGGTCTACGACCCCGCCAAGGTCTCCTACGAGGAACTGCTGAAGCTGTTCTGGGAAAGCCATGACCCGACGCAGGGCATGCGCCAGGGCAATGACGTGGGCACCACCTACCGTTCCGGCATCTACCTCACCGCGCCCGAGCAGCGCGCGCCGGCGGAGCGGACCAGGGCGGCCTTCGAGACAGCGCTGAAGGCGAGGGGTTTCCCGCCGATCACCACCGAGATCGTCGACGCTCCGATCTTCTACTTCGCCGAGGACTATCACCAGCAATATCTCGCCAAGAATCCGAGCGGCTATTGCGGGCTGGGCGGCACCGGGGTCTCCTGCCCGATCGGTACCGGCGTCGCGGCCTGATGATGGCGGGCGCGGGCGCGGCGGGGGCCACCCGCCGTGTCCACGCCGGGCGTGCGCCTCCGGCGGGCGGGGCGGCCACGCGACGAATTTTGACCGCATCCGCTTTGCGTCTTACGCCGTGGATGAACTCGATCGTAGTGTGCCCCCGCATCCACCTGCCCTGGGGGTCTTCCGTGAACATTTCTCGCCTCGCGATCCGCGCCGTCACCCTTCTCGGCGGCGCCGGCCTGTTCCTGTCCGCGCCGGCCGGCGCGCAGGAGACAAGCCCGGCGCCGGCGGCGAAAGCTCCGGCCGTCATCCGCAATGCGCGCTATTGCGAGATCCTGCCGATCAGCCTCACCACGGAGGGGCTCAAGGCCGCGGTCTACAACACGCTCGGCTTCGACGATTGTCCGGCCGACAAGTGGAAGGCGATCACCGAAGGCGATCTGCGCCGGCGGTTCGACGTGCTCAAGATCGTCATGAACGGCCCGCGCTTCTTCCTCATGGACAAGATCGCCGCCTTCGATGCCACCAAGGCCGGCGAGGTGATCAGCGTCGGCGGCATCACCATGGCCAAGCGGGCGGAGGTCTCGCTCTCCGTGCGTCAGGCCACCGAACCCGCCTTCACCGAGCAGACGATCGACCGCGACACCAGCTACCAGTTCGACGCTGGCAAGCCGGTGTTCCAGCTGACGGCGCCCGATGGCGCGGTCTATGTGATGCAGTCCTATGCGCAGATCGTCGATCCGGCGCTGACCTATGACGATCTGGCCACGCTCGGCCCGCGCCTGAAGCTGCCCGCCGGCTGGAGCTACGCGACGCGCACGCCGGACGCGGACCTGATGCTGGTCGCCCACGGCAAGGCGATCGTGATTCAGGACAATCTCAAGAATACCTACCAGAAGGTCGTGCCGAACTAGAGCATTTTCCAGCGAAGTGGATTCCGGTTCGCGTGAAGAAAATGCGTCAAACCAAGAATCTGGAGCTTTTCCGGTGAACCGGAATTCACCGGAAAAGCTCTAGCGGCTCGCCACCGGCCTCGCGCCAGCCTCCGGCTTCACCCGGGCCAGCTGTCCCCCGGGCGGCGCCGTCCCGTCCCGCGGTTGCGCCGTGTTGTCTTGCCTATTGAAGCGGCCGCGCGGGCGTGGCACCCATCTCGCACTCGCGAAATGCGAAGGGAAGGACGGGGTCACGGCGCATGGAAAGGCTCATCGAACGCTTCATCTTCATCAGCCGCTGGATCATGGCGCCGTTCTATATCGGGCTGGTCATCGCCCTGATGGTGCTGCTGTTCAAATTCGGCGCCGAGTTGTTCCACTTCGTCACCCACGCCCCGCAATTCGACGAGAGCGATACGATCCTCGGCATCCTGTCGCTGATCGATCTCACCTTCACCGGCAGCCTGGTCATCATCGTCATCTTCTCCGGCTACGAGAATTTCGTCTCGAAGATCGACGCGTCGGGCCATTCCGACTGGCCGGAATGGATGACAAAGGTCGACTTTGCCGGTCTCAAGCAGAAGCTGCTGGCGTCCATCGTCGCCATCTCCGCCATCGCCCTGCTGAAGGCCTTCATGAATCTCGATCGCGGCGTCGACGAGAAGCAGCTCATGTGGCTGGTCATCATCCACGTCGTGTTCGTGCTGTCCGGCGTGGTGCTGGCCTGGACCGACCGCCTGTCGGAAAAATCGCACTGAAGCGGACGGCGGCGCGCCATGCGGCGCGCGCAAGGCCCAATTCCGCACAATCTCCGTTTATTGACTTCAATGGACGCGGATTTCGTGTGATAAGATGTGCCGGTTCACTTGGCCCACGCACCCGGATCCGCCCCGCCCCATGAGCGACGCCGCCTCCCTCCCCCCTCCGCCGCGCAAGGCGAGCCCGGCCGGCTCGCGCATGGCGCCGCTGGCCCGCCTGCCGGTGTTCTTCGCGCTCGACGGGCGCCGCGTGGTGCTGGCCGGTGGATCGGAAGCGGCGAGCTGGAAGGCGGAACTGCTCTCGGCCGCCGGGGCCGTGGTCGATGTCTATTCCCCCGCCCCCTGCGAGGACCTCGCCGCTCTCGCCCAGCACCCGCCGGGCGGGCCGGTGCGGCTGATCGCCCGCGACTGGCAGAAGGAAGACCTTGCCGGCGCCGCGCTGGCCATCGGCGCCATCGAGGACGATGCGGCGGGCGACGCTTTCGCGCGCGCGGCACGCGCCGCCGGCGTGCCGGTCAACGTGGTGGACAAGCCGGCTTTCTGCGACTTCGCCTTCGGCGCCATTGTCAACCGATCGCCGCTCGTGGTCGGCATTTCCACCGACGGCGCCGCCCCGGTCTTCGGGCAGGCGGTGCGCGCCAAGATCGAGGCGGTGCTGCCGCAGGGCTTCAAGCGCTGGGCCGAGGCCGCGCGCAGCTGGCGCCCGTCCGTTTCCGCGCTGGCGCTGTCCTATCAGGGCCGCCGCCGCTTCTGGGAGCGCTTCACCGCGTGCGCGCTGGAGACGCCCGAGGCCGAGCCCTCCCCCACCCTGCGCGAGGAATTGCTGGCGCGGGCGCAGAGCGAGCGCGCGGACGCCCCGCGCGGCTCGGTGGCGCTGGTCGGCGCCGGGCCGGGCGATCCGGAACTGCTCACGCTGAAGGCCGTGCGGGTGCTGCAATCGGCCGACGTCGTGCTCTATGACGACCTCGTCGCCCCCGCCGTGCTGGATGTGGCCCGCCGCGAGGCGAAGAAGATGCTGGTCGGCAAGACCGGCTATCGCCCCTCCTGCAAGCAGGACGACATCAACGCGCTGATGGTCGCGCTGGCCCGGCAGGGCAAGCGCGTGGTGCGCCTCAAGGGCGGCGATCCCATGATGTTCGGCCGCGCGGGGGAGGAGATTTCCGCCGCCCGCGAGGCGGGCATTCCGGTCGAGGTGGTGCCCGGCATCAGCGCCGCGCAGGGCGCATCGAGCCGGCTCGCGGTCTCGCTGACCCACCGCGATCACGCCCGCCGGCTGCAATTCATCACCGCCCATGCGCGCGACGGCAAGCTGCCGCGCGATCTCGACTGGAGCGCGCTGGCGGACCCGGCGGCCACGACCGTGGTCTACATGCCCCAGCGCACCTGGGCCGAACTCGCGGCCAAGGCGATGGCGGCCGGGCTCGACCCCGCGACGCCCGCCATCGCGATCTTCTCCGCCACCCGCCCGGACGAGCGGCAGGTGCCGGCCACGGTGGCCACGCTGGCGCTCGCGCTGGAGCAGGCGGTGGCGGATGGCGCCACGGGCCCCTGCCTCATCCTGTTCGGCCATGCCATGGGCGAGGCCGCCGCCTTCGCCGCGCCCCTGCCCGCCGCCGCCGACGCCGCTGACGCGCAGATCGGCGCCGAGACGCAGTCCGCGCGGGGCTGACGCCGTTTCCCGGACAAGCCGTGCGCAGCACGGCGCCGATCCGGGACCCAGCGCAGAACTGCGCGAAGCGGCTGAATAACGTCAGCAGATTCGAAAGTGCCTTCGGCCGAATCGTGCGCTGGATCCCGGCTCGGCGCTTCGGCTTCGCCTCCGCTGGGCCGGGAAACCGCCAGCCGTCATCCCGGCCCAGCGAAGCGCAGAGCCGGGATCGTCATCAAGGTTGGCAAACGATCCCGGATCGGCCTGCGGCCGTCCGGGATGACGACTGAATTGCAAGGCGAAGCTCAACACACGGGCTTGGTCGAGCCGGTCGCCGTTCCGGGATGACGACAGGATTGCAGGGCGAAGCCCTACCCGATCTTGGATTCCAGCTTCTCGTAGAGCGGGTTCGACGCCGCGAACACATAGTCGAGCGGGCCGACCGACACGGTCGCCGCCCCCTTCTCCCGCAGGAACACGGCCAGCGCGTGCAGCGTGTCCGGCGGGCAATGCAGCGTGACCATGCCCGACGAGGTCGGTGCCCCGAACGGCGCCCGTGCCCGGAAGCGGCGCACCGCCTCCTCCACCACGGCGCCGTCGCAGGCCACGAACCGCGTCTTCACCTCGCGCATGGTGGCGGCGAGCTTGGCCGAGGTCACGCGGTCGAGCAGCGCCCGCGCCGCCGCCCGCGCATCCGCGTTCCAGTCGGCATTGAGCGAGGCGACGAGATTGGCTTCCGAGCGCAGGATCACCCCGTCGTCGATCACCTTCAGCGCGTTGGCCGCCAGCGTGGAGCCGGTCGTGGTGATGTCGACGATCAGTTCCGCCGTGCCGGCCGCCGGCGTGCCCTCGGTGGCGCCCAGGCTCTCGACGATGCGGTAGTCGACAATGCCGTGCCGGGCGAAGAAGCTGCGCGTCAGGTTGAGATATTTGGTCGCCACCCGCACCCGCCGCCCGCGCGTGGCGTGGAAATGCGTCGCCACGTCGTCGAGGTCGCGCATCGTGCGCACGTCGATCCAGGCCTGCGGCACCGCGACCACCACATTGGCATGGCCAAAGCCCAGCCCCTCCACCAGCAGCACCTTGGCATCGGCATCCGGAATGCTCTCGCGCACCAGATCCTCGCCGGTGACGCCCAGATGCACGGCGCCGGCGGCGAGCTGGCTGGCGATCTCGGACGCCGAGAGATAGGCGATCTCCACCCCCTCGACCCCGGTCAGCGTGCCGCGATAGTCACGCGCGCCGCGCGACTGGGTGAGGTTCATGCCGGCGCGGCCGAAGAAGGCGCCGGCATTTTCCTGCAGCCGGCCCTTGGAGGGCACGGCAACGATGAGCGGCGTGTTCATAGGCGGGCCTCCACCGCGTCGAGCCGGTCGAGCCAGACGGCGAACCCCACGGCCGGGATCGGTTCGGCCGCGCCGAGCCGGGCCAGCAGCCCGTCATAGCGCCCGCCGGCGACCAGCGGCGCGCCCGATCCATTTTCGTGCAGTTCGAACACCATGCCGCTGTAATAGTCGAGCGGGCGGCCGAACGCGGTCGCGAAGCTCAGCCGTTCCGCCTCGATGCCCTGCGCGACGATGAAATTGGTGCGGCTGTCAAAGGCATCGAGCGCCGCCGACAGATCGATTCCCGCATCCTGCGCCAACGCGCGCAGCGCCGTCGCCGCCGCGTCCGGGTGGCCCTGCACCGCGAGATAGCGCTCCAGCACGGCGATCTTTTCCGGCGCCAGCCCTTCGGCATCGCCGGGTGCCGCCTGTTCGAGAAAGCGCTCGGCAATCTCGGACACGGTGCGCCCGCCCACCGTCGAGATGCCGGCAATGGAGAGCAGGTCCGTCACCAGCGCCCGCGCCGCCGCGGGGTCGGAGCCCGCCAGCGCCGAGAGCACGCCGGCATGCGAGGCGACTCCGCCGCCATCGGGCCGCTTCAGCGCGGCAAGGTCCGCCCCCAGATGGCCGGAGCGGGCGAAATCCTTGATCAGCCGCCGCCGCCAGCCGGGCGGCAGGTCCAGCGCGGCGAGCAGCGCGGCGAACAGCCCGGCATCGCCCAGCCGGATGGTCGGGTCGATCACGCCCCACAGCGTCGCCGTCTCAAGGCCGAGCGCGAGCAATTCGGCATCGGCCGCCTCGCGATCCGTGCGGCCGATCGATTCCACGCCGGCCTGCAGCAATTCGCCCGCCGGCACGTCGGAGCGGAACACCGGGCCGAGATAGGCGAAATCGCGCGGCTGGGCGGCGCCCTCGCTCAGATATTGCCGGCAGACAGGCAGGGTCAGGTCCGGGCGCAAGCACAGTTCATGGCCTTGCGGGCTGGTGGTGATGAACATGGTGCGCCGCATTTCCTCGCCCGAGAGGTCGAGAAACGCGTCGGCGGGCTGCAGCACCGGCGGCTCGACGCGGGAGAAGCCGGCGCGCGCATAGAGCGCCAGCAATTCCTCGGCGTGGCTGATGTCGGCGATCATGATATCTCGGGTCCGGTGTGCGTGCATAAGGTCGCGGTCAGGCTGCGCGCTTCTAGCAAAGCGGGCCGGCGCGGTCCATGCGACGACGATGACATGGTTTCCGCCGCCGTGTCCCGGCGCGGAGCCCTGTGTCCTGGACCGGCGGAGGCGAAGCGGGAGCGCCGAGCCGAAACCCGGCGCAGGCCCCCCCCGGCGCAGGACCCCGCCGCGGGACACCGGCGCAGGCGCTTCAAAGCGATACGCCGCGTCGCGACGTCTTGCGCTGGATCCCGGATCGGCGCCGCACGTCGTGCCGCTGGTCCGGGATCCAGAGACCTTCCGCGTCAGCCCAGCGCCTCGCCATGCGGCACGCCGTGATGGTCGAGCACCTCGCGCA
Organism: Ancylobacter amanitiformis; assembly: GCF_030814815.1. Taxonomy (GTDB): domain Bacteria; phylum Pseudomonadota; class Alphaproteobacteria; order Rhizobiales; family Xanthobacteraceae; genus Ancylobacter; species Ancylobacter amanitiformis. The sequence goes on from NZ_JAUSVR010000009.1 coordinate 92,559, forward strand.
CCTTCGCCACCAGTTCCGCTTCCGCGCAGGCGAACTGCGCCGGCCGGCTCTCGCGCCATTCGGCATTGTCGGCAATCGCGGCGGCGGCCTTGGCGCCCTCGATCAGGTCCTTGATCTGCACCATTGGTCGGGGGTTGCCGACTTCGTCTGTTGCCGCCCGTTCGTCCGAGCCCTGAATGACCACGCAAGGGCTGTTGCGCCGGTCGGCATATTTGAACTGATTGCCGAGATTCTTCGGGTTGCCGAGATACATCTCGGCGCGGATGCCTTCTTTGCGAAGCTTCGCGACCAGCCCCATGTAATGCGCGCTCTGGTCGCGATCCATCACCACGACCACCACCGGCCCGAAATCGGGCTTGGCCTCGGCCTTGTTGAGATAGGACAGCGCCGAGGCGAGGCGCGAGACGCCGATGGAGAAACCGGTTGCCGGCACCGGCTCCGAGCGGAAACGCCCGACCAAGCCATCATACCGCCCGCCGCCACCCACCGAGCCGAAGCGGACGGGACGGCCTTTTTCGTCCTTCACCTCGAAGGTGAGCTCGGCCTCGAAGACCGGGCCGGTGTAATATTCGAGGCCACGGACGACGGAGGGATCGATGCGGATGCGGTCGGCCCCATAATCAAGGACACCCACGATCTTGGCGATCTCTCGCAACTCCGCGATCCCATCATCAAAGATTGGCGGCGCAGCACCGAAAATTCCAAGCCAATCATTGAAGAAGTTATGCAGCTCGGTGGCGAGGGCCGGCTGATCCCTATGACGAAACCACTCAACCGGATCAGAACCCCACTTCTCTTCGAATTCGGCCTTAGAAAATCTACGACTGTCGGCCCGAATGCCGGCGCTCGGCTCGACATTGAGGAAGCGCATAATTCCGTCAACCTGCCAATTGCTTAGATTTGCCCCTTTGGTGAAGTCGCCGCTCTCGGTAGCCGGATTCTCCCAGCGGCCGGCGCCCAGCAAATCCTCGACGCCACTCGGACCCACCTTGTCGAACTTGTCGATGGCTCGCAGAACCGTCAGGCGCCGCCCGGCATTCTCCTCGCCCCCGAGGCCGATGGCCTCCAGCACGCCGTCGAGCACCTTGCGGTTGTTGACCTTGATCACATAGTCGCCGCGCTGGATGCCCAGCTCTTCCAGCGTATCCGCCGCCATCATGCAGATCTCGGCATCGGCCGCGACGCTGGGGGCGCCCACCGTGTCGGCGTCGAACTGCATGAACTGGCGGAAGCGGCCGGGGCCGGGCTTCTCGTTGCGGAATACCCAGCCCGCGCGGTAGGAGCGGAAGGGCTTGGGCAGCTTGTCGAAATTCTCCGCGACATGGCGGGCGAGCGGGGCGGTCAGGTCGTAGCGCAGCGAGAGCCACTGCTCGTCATCGTCCTGGAAGGAGAACACGCCCTCGTTCGGCCGGTCCTGATCGGGCAGGAATTTCCCCAGCGCGTCGGTATATTCGATGAACGGCGTCTCCAGCGCCTCGAAGCCGTAGAGCTCATAGACCTTGCGGATGGTCTCCAGCATCGCGCGCGTTCCCGCGAGCTCCGCCGGCCCGCGATCGGCGAAGCCGCGTGGCAGCTGCGCCTGCGGCTTGCGGGCCTTGAGTTTCGAGGGCTTGTCCTTGGCCATGTCGCGCCGTCCTTCACGAGATACGGCGCGGGTTTAGAGGAGGGAGGGGACGGGGGCAAGTTTCCCGCCGCAACCACTCCTCAATGATTGCATTTGATGATATATTCAACCATTGGTTGGAGATATCTCATGCCGCCACAGGGCCATCGATCGACCGCTCGCCGGCTCCGCTCGCGGGCGGGCCTGGCGCTCGCCGCCGCAATCGCCCTCCTTCTCGGCACGCCCCCGTCCTCCGCCCAGTTTTACCCGCCGCCGCAGCCCTGGCCCCATGCGCCGCAGATGGTCGCGCCGCAGATGGCCCCGCCCGGCTATGGCGGGCCGAATGCCGGCTATGGCGCCCCGCGCCCGCCGATGATGGGAAGCCGCTGCGCCAGCCAGGCGGGCCTGTGCTTCATCCCGGGCGCGGCACCGGTCGGCATGCCCTGTTACTGCCAGATGTCCTTCGGACCGGTGCCCGGCCAGATCGTGCCCTGAAGGGCATGGGCCGATCCGGCGGCTGCCCCGCCGCGTTGCGGCGCCGTGCCCCGTCAGCTTGCCGCCTGCGGCGCGGCGGCGGACGGCGGCGCGGGCGGAGCCTCGCGCTCCTCCACTCGCGGGCTGAGATCGGTGAACAGCAGATGCGGCGGCACGCCGAGCACCAGCGCGATCTTGTCCTGGTACTCGCCCTCGACCGGGCTCCTGAGCGCGCTCCACGCGGCCACGCGATCGTCGCTCACCACGAGACGGCGGGCGAGGTCATGCACCGCCATTCCCTCGGCATTCGGCTTCAGCCGCGCGGCAAGGCCCACGGCCCAGCGCGGCGTCTGCCGGATGGAGGCGCCGCCGATCAGGCTGCCGGCGGCACGGCTGGCGGCGAAGATGACCTGATCCGACATCAGTCCCGCCCCGATCGCGACAAAGGCCACGAAGAAAGGGCTGAGCGTCGATGTCTCGGACGAGGACCCGCCGCCGGAAATCACCATCAGGCCCGAGCGGAACAGGATGAACAGGAGCACCGCGCAGACCATGCCCTGCGCGGGCTCGATGAACAGATCGGACCATTTGATCGTGCGGGCCGGCATGATGTGCCAGAACAGGATCTTCAGCATCGCCCCCATGGCGCCGCCGAACAGCAGCAGCCACGCCGCGAGGTAATCGGGCGGGCTCAGCAGGAGAAAGCGGGCCACGCCGCCGCTGATGTAGTTGTAGTTGCGCAATTGATTGACCAGATCGAAGCGGTGCTGATCGGTCATCGCGTCCGGATTGGCCCGGCGCGCCGAGAATGGAGGCACCCCCACAGCGCCCTGGCTCGGCGGCTGCGCATCAACCGGCATTCCCGGAGGTGGTGCTCCTTGAGGTGGTGTTCCTTGAGGCGGTGTCGCCGGTGGAAGCGCGGCGTTGACCGGTGTCGCCGGGGGCGGCGTGTCGGTCGGGGGAGCCCCCGCGCCCACCATGGGCGGCGCTTGCGATACCGATGACGGGATCGCCGTCTCACTCAGAGCCCCGCAGTCGAGATCGCTGGCCCGGCTGTCCTTGATAAGCGAGGCAAGTATCGCGGCTTGCGCGCAGAGGGACGTTGCCTGCACCCGCGCGGCGTCTTGCTTCTGCATCAGCTCGGTAATGAGACGATGATTGAGCCGGGCGATCTGGACGATATCGTCGGAGAAAAGCCCGATATAGGCCTGATCGCCGCCGGGCCGGCCGAACCCGGCGCTGGCCGGCCCGTCAGCGGCCGCGCGATTGGCCGCATGCTCCATGTGGTTGACGAAATTCCGGAGAACGGTGGCGGCAAAGCCGGGGGAATTGGGCGATCCGCTGGCGGGCGGGCGCGAGTGCGACGTCCTGGACAATCCATCGTTCACCGACGCCGACGCGATGTCGAGGGCCCCATCGAACGGCACGCTGCGCAGGAAGATCCAGCACTCCTCCTGCAGGGCACCCTCATAGCGCGAGCACACGCGATCTGTGCGGCCGAACCTCTGCGTCTGCGCGTCGAGCAAGCTGCGCCACGCCGCATCGAACTGCGCGCGCAACTCCTTGTACCGCAGCACCGTCGCGTCGAGCTGGTCGAGCGTTTCGGCCTGCTCGGTAATATCGCGCGACTGGATGGTGGGCTGAAAGCTCGCCAGCCGCCCCTGATATTCGATGAAGGCCATCAGCATCGTCACGATGAGCACGAGGCCGATGCTGATAAAGGCCGCCACGCCGGCGATGATCACCTGGCGCGTCTCGCTCGGGGGTCTGCTCCAAGGCAGTTGAGGAGGTACCACCATCGCATGCCCCCGAACGATCCAAGGATGCAGATCAACACCTTATGTTACTTTAAGTTGTATTTTTTATCGGCACAAGTCCTGCACGATCGCCCCCTCTTCCGCGGCAGGAAGCGTTCGCATCCGAACGCGCAGGCCCGACGTCAAGGGAGATGGCGGGCGTCAGATAGGATGGAAATCCCTCAGGGCCGCACCCCCGCCGCAAGGCGGGCTTCGATCGCGTCCAGCACCGGGAGCAGGTCCGCCACCGTATCGATGACGAAATGCGCGCCCGCCGCGAACAGTGCCGCGGACGCGCGGGCCCGCAGCGCCGCGCGGTCATCGGGCGCCAGCTGGTCGAGTTCGGCCTTGGACAGGCCCGCCGCATTGCCGGAAAGCGCGAGGCCCACCGTCCAGGTGCCGGCCCCCAGCCCCTCGGCGATGCCGGGCTCGGTGTCGTCCAGCTTCACGCAGGCGGCGGGCGGCCACACGCCGATATCGGCGAAGGTGCGGTACATCATGAGAGGGCTCGGCCGCCCGGCGGCGAGGTCGCCCGCGCACACCACATTGTCCGGCGCATAGCCGGCGGCTGCCGCCAGCGGTGCCAGCACCTCCATGATCGGGCGGGTATAGCCGGTCGTGGAACCGATCTTCATGCCGCGCCGGCGTGCCTCCGCCACCACGTCGAGCAGGCCGGGGATGAGATCGGCATGGCGCGGGATGACCTCGACATTCAGCGGCTCGAAAATGGCGAGCACACGGTCGATATCGGCCTCGGTCGGCGCGGCGCCGTGCGCGGCCTGCCAGCGCGCGGCGATGTCCGGGCTGTGGAGCAGCGCCGCCACATGGTCGCGCTTGGGCAGCCCCATGGGCCCGCGCGCCTCGGGGATCGAGATCGTGACGCCGACCTGCCCGAAGGCCTCCACGAAGGCGCCCATGGGCGCGCGCGAGCCGAAATCGACGGCCGTGCCGGCCCAGTCGAGAATGAGCGCCTTGAGCGTCGAAGCCTCAGCCATGTCCGTCTCCCCTGTGTGCTTCAGTCGAACAGTTCCGCGATCGCCTCTTCGGCGATGGCGAAGCCGGTGGAGGCGCCGGTGCCGCTGGTCACCACCACCAGCCGGATCGCCTCATGCGGCCGGTCGATGAAGGCCAGCCGGTCGGCGGCGGAGGCGTAGGTGCCGAGCCAGCGCTCGACGACCGGCGGCCGGCGGCCGAACAGCGCGGCATATTCGTCGAGGATCAGTTCATCGACGAATTCCGGCGCGAACGGATCGGGCGTCGCCCCGTAATGATGGCTGTCGCCGACGACCAGCGAACCATCGGCCGACTGCACGACGATGAGATGAACGCCATGGGCGAGATGCTCGGCCTGCTCGGTTTCGAGCCGGCGCCGGAGCGGCTCGGCCTCGGGCAGTTCGGCATAGCCGAGATAGCGCGCGAGCGAGAGGTCGGTCATGACCGAGCCGGGCAGCCGCCCCGCCGCGGGATCGCGGACGCGCAGCATGTGCAGCTTGCAGCGGGTGACGCCGTAGAGCTTGAAGCGCTCCTCGAACAGCGTGTGGAAATCATCGCCCGGCGCCACCACGATGCGGGCGGCGCTCACCGTGCCGCCCGAGGTGACGACCCGGCCCGGCTCCACCGCCGTCACCGCGCTCTCCCGCCGGAAGGCGACGCCGTTCGAGGCCAGCCACGCGGCGAGCCGGGGGATAGCCTGACGCGATTCCACGCGCATGTCGTGCGGGCTCCACAGCGCGCCGGAAAGCGCGCCATTCAGCGCCGGCAGCCGGTCGCGCGCCGCGTCCGCGGTCAGCAGTTCGCAGCCCTCGCCCATCTCGGTCGCCCGGAAGGCTTCCAGCACGGGCATCGCCTCGGGCCGGCGCACGGCCACGAGCAGGCCGCGATGAATGACCTCGATCCCCGCCTGCGGGGCGATCTCCGCCCAGATGTCGCGCGAGCGCACCGCTCGCCGCCAGCATTCGCCGCGCTGCTGGCCGGTGACGGTGACAAAGCCGAAATTGCGCACGGACGCGCCGTTCGCCTGAGCATCACGGTCGATCACCACCACCTTGAGGCCACGGCGACGCGCGGCGATGGCGTGGCCGAGCCCGACGACGCCCGCACCGACAATGGCGAGATCGTAGCTGTCCGACATGAGACTGTCCCGGTTGGAAACGGCAGATGAGGCGCCCGAACATGGAACGCTTCCGATCGGAACGCTCTTAGAGCATGTTCCGCAAAAGTTGAATGACTTTTGCGATCAGAACATGCTCCAGCCCATTGAATCTAGAGCATTTTCTTGTCGATCAGATGGTTCCATCCGATGGGAAAAGGCTCCAGCCGCTTCGACCCCACGGCGCCACGCGACCTTTCGGCAAGGACAATCTGGGGAGCGCCGAGCCCCGCCACTCAGTTGGCCGAGGCGGAGGATTTCGACACCGGCAGGCCGAGCTGGGCGAGATCGGCGCGCACTCGGCGGGCGACGTCCGGATTGGGGAAGAAACGGGCGATCATCATGTCCGGCTCGCTGCCCCAGGCTGGTGCCGTCTCGATGAGCTTGCGCAGATCGGCACGCGCGGCCTCGGTTTCGCCGGCCAGTTGATCGGCGAGCGCGCGCGCGAGAAGGCCCGGCGCGTAGCCATCGCCCATCAGTTGGTCGGCCGCTGCCGAAGCGGCCCGCGCATCGCCGCGCAGATAGGCGGCGATGACGCGATGATAATCGACCGAAGGCGGCATGCCCGGCACGGCCTGCGCGGCGCTGGCCAGCATCGCCTCGCCGCGCTCCAGCTCGCCCAGCACGATGAGGCGCCCGCCGACGTCGGCCAGCACATCGATATCATAGGGGTTGAGCGACAGCGCGGTCTCACCGGCGGCAATCGCTGCCCCGCGCTCGCCCCGGAAGAAACGCACATCCATCAGCGCCCGCCGCGCATAGGCGCTGGTCGGCGCCAGATCGACCGCCTGCTCGGCGGCGGCCAGCGCCCGGTTCAGGGCCGGCGTCGCGGCCTGCGGACTGACGCCGTTGCGCACCTCGTCGAGGCTCAGCTCGGCCAGCAGCGCGTAGCCGAGCGCGAAGGAGCCGTCCGCCGCCACCGCCTGCTCCAGGCAGTGATGCGCCCGCTCATGATCGGCCGGCAGGTAGGACCGCCAGTAGGAATAGGCCATCAGCGCGCAGCCATAGGGCCCGGCCTTGGTCGGCCCGCCCGCCGCGATGACGCGGGCGCGGGCGCGGGCCTGGATGATGCCGTAGGGTTCCGCGATCGCGGCCATGATGTCGCGCACCAGCGAGGCCTCGGCGATGCCGGTATCGCCGCCGCGGCGGATATCGTCGAACTCGTGCGACCAGACGATGGTGCCGTCGCACAGGTCGGAGAGGCGCAGCAGCAGCGAGAGGCTGCCATCGTCATGGTTCTCCACCAGCCCGGCAAGGGCGAAGGCCGAATCGGGCGAGACGCCTTCCGCGCCGCAATGCAGCGCCGGCCGCGCATCGGGGCTCGCCAACACGTCCAGCAGGTCGAAGCGGGCCAGCGCGTCGCGGATGCGCACCTCGATCGCCCGCGCCGCGAAATCGCCCGCCGTCACCGCCTGCGCCGCCCCCGTCACCTCGCTGGGCGGCAGCGGCGTGCCGCCGGTCGAATCGAAGGTGCGCACCTCCACCATGGGCACGCCGAGGCGGTTGGAGCGCTCCAGCGGCTTCAGCATCGCCCCCGCCACCAGCGCCCGCCAGCCGCCGGGGTCCACCACCTCGACCGTCACGGTGGCCACAACCATGAGCAGGAGGAGGGCGAGCCCGGCAATCATCGTCACCCGGCCGAGGCGCAGCCGCCGGCGGACCGGCATTTCCGGCACCACGAGTGTTGCAGCGGCCTCCGGTCTCGTGGGCTCGGCCACCGGCGCCTCGCCGGCGGGCTCGCCCAGCCGGCGGGGAACGAATTGCGGCACATAGGAGCCGCGCGGCACGGCGATCTCGATTTCGTCGGCCGCGCCGGCACCGGCATAATAGCGCTCCAGCGCCCGTCGCAGCCGCGTCGCTTCCACGCGCACGATGGGATCGGCCTGCGGATCGAACGAGGCGTCACGCCCCAGCGCCTCGACGGCGATGGTATAGCCCTTGATCGCCTCGCGGCGCCCCTCCAGCGTCGCCTCGACGATGAAGCGCAGGATATTGGACAGCTGCGGGGATGAACGAAGCTCTTCCGATTCCAGCACGCGCGCCAGCGCCCGGCGCGCGGAATCGGCGCGGACATCCTCCGGCGTTCCCTCCGGCGGCACCAGCCCGGCTTCCGTCAGATCGGCTGATGCGCTGTCGGACACTCGCGAAATCCCATGATCCTGCCTTGGCCCGAGGATGAGGACACTTCTAGGCAAAGCAGTGACGTTAGGTGACTTTAGCACGGCTTGCGGCGAGTTGATGGCCGCGAGCGCCGACAGGGTCAAGGCACCGGGGGTTGGCGCCGACGATGGCAGAAGCGAAAGTGATCACATCATCATTATTTCTCGTGAGGCCACCACTGCCCACGCATTATACATGACCGAAAGCAAGCATGACGACGAGTGGCCCCGCCGAGGGGCCACCTGCACCGGAGCTCACCCATGTCTGTCGCCTATGATATCGATGCCAGCGTCTCCGCCAGCCCGAACGACCTCGAGGCGTTCTGGATGGGCTTCACCGCCAACCGGGCGTTCAAGCGCCGCCCGCGCATGGTCTCGCGCGCCAAGGACATGCACTATTTCACGCCCGAAGGGCGCCCGATCCTCGACGGTTCGGCGGGCCTGTGGTGCGCCAATGCCGGCCATAACCGCCAGCCCATCGTCGAGGCGATCCAGCGCCAGGCGGCCGAAATGGACTTCGCGCCGACCTTCCAGTTCGGCCATCCCCTCGCCTTCCGCGCCGCCTCGCGCATTGCCGAGCTGGCGCCGGGCGACCTCGACCACGTGTTCTTCTGCAATTCGGGCTCGGAGGCCGGCGACACCGCGCTGAAGATCGCGCTCGCCTATCATGCGGTGCGCGGCCAGGGCACCCGTACCCGCCTCATCGGTCGCGAGCGCGGCTATCACGGCGTCGGTTTCGGCGGCATCTCGGTCGGCGGCATCTCGCCGAACCGCCGCTTCTTCGGCAGCCTGCTGCCCGGCGTCGACCACCTGCCCCATACCTATGACCGTGAGAAGCAGGCCTTCTCCAAGGGCGAGCCGGAATGGGGCGCCGAGCGCGCCGACGCGCTGGAGAACCTGGTCGCGCTGCACGATGCCCAGACCATCGCCGCCGTCATCGTCGAGCCGATGGCCGGCTCCACCGGCGGCCTGCCCGCGCCCAAGGGCTATCTCAAGCGGTTGCGCGAGATCTGCGACAAATACGGCATCCTGCTGATCTTCGACGAGGTCATCACCGGCTTCGGGCGCCTCGGCACCCCCTTCGCCGCCGAGCGCTACGGCGTCATCCCGGACATGATCACCTTCGCCAAGGGCGTCACCTCGGGCGCCGTGCCGATGGGTGGCGTGATCGCGCGCAAGGGGCTCTACGACACGTTCATGAACGGCCCGGACCACGTGATCGAGCTGTTCCACGGCTACACCTATTCCGGGCACCCGCTGGCCTGCGCCGCCGCGATCGCCACGCTGGACGTCTATCGCGACGAGGGCCTGTTCGAGCGCGCCAAGGCGCTGGAGCCGACCTTCGCCGACGCGGCGATGAGCCTGAAGGGCAAGCCCGGCGTGCTTGACATCCGCACCGTCGGCCTGGTCGCCGCCTTCGACATGGCCCCCAAGGCCGAGGGCCCCGGCAAGCGCGGCTATGAGGCGATGGAGCACGCCTTCCATGAGGAAGGGCTGATGTTCCGCGTCACCGGCGACACCATCGCGGTGAGCCCCCCGCTCGTCATCAGCGAGGCGCAGGTCGGCGAACTCGTCGAGAAGATCGGCCGGACCATCGACGCGGTGATGTGAGCGGAAGGGCCGGCGCTCGCCGCCGGCCCTTGTTATCTGCGGAACGCCTGGGCGCGCCCTAACCCAGAGGGTTGAGCAGGTCTGCACGGCCCTTGAAGGCAAATGACAGCAGATCGGCCATGCGGAAGGGCTGCCCCTCGGGCACCAGCGTTGGGCGCCACTCCGGCGTGCGCTGGATGGAAATTTCGCTACCTTGCGTGGCGCGATGAAACACTTCCGCGACGATACGGCCACCGACGCCGGTTAACACGCCCTGATTGCACTCGGCTTCGCGCAGCACATAGATCCAAAGCGGCGTTGCCGCCAGGAATGCGTCCCTTTCCTGCGTCGGCAGGTTCGAGAAATCCGCACCTCCCGCGCCGACCAGCAACTGCTCGTTATCCAGCGGGGGAAGGTTGAACAGGCTTGCCATCTGCTGGCCGCTCGCGAGTTCGACCATGTTGGCGCGCATGAGATTGCGGAAGGCGAGGTTCCGTTCGATGGGCGCGTCGACCTTCTCATCACCGAACGAGCCCGGCGGAAGCGTGCGAAGCGGATCGACGATCGAGGTGTCGATACGGCGGATCACATTGAACTGGTCGCCCGTCACCGTCAGCTCGGGCCGACCGGTCACGCCGAAATCGAACAGCCGCCGCATGTCGACGATCCAGTTGGTCGGCAGGCGCTCGAAACTTCCGCTCTCGGGATCGCCCTCTACGCTGTCGGGCGAGAGGGTGCCGCTGGTGCCGGAGAACTGGAACATCAGACCCAGCGTCGCGGGGACAGCACCGGAGTTGAACACGCGGTTCCACTCGTAGCGTTCCCGGATCATGCTGTGTCCCAGCCGGTAGGCCCCGACGGAGAATTCGATCGGCATCGTTGCCCGATCGCCCGGCAGCGGCGCGTGCTCGAAGAAGCGCCGACCGAAGGAAAGAACGTCGGAGAGAATGTCGCCATCCACGATCAGCGGCAGGAATTCGTGCCAGAGAACCCACTGGTAATGGCGCACCACTTCCTCGCGGGCGCGTTCGAAAAGCACCGCGCTCGGCGTTCCGGCATCGGCGAGCGACGTCACCATTTCATTATGGAATCGCATCATCGCGAGATGAAACTGCGCGACGATCAGGTTTTCGTCGTTTCGCTTGTCGGCAATAGCGGCCTTGCGGCGCTCCGACTTCTTGGAGCCGAAGCCGACCCGCGGCAAATCGAACCCATCGAGGTCAAAATTGGCGTTGCCGAACGTGGTCCCCTGGGTTGTGCCCATTTTGAACCGGATGCCATCGGCATACAGCCCTGCGCTTTCGATATCGTTGGGACCATTGCCGTAGAGACAGTCCAGATCCAGCGCCGGCGAGCGCCCCTGCAGCAGATCTTCCACCGAAACGGCGCTGCCCAGCTTGGCGGAGGTGCGGTCGAAGGTCAGGTCATGGTCGACGAACTGGCCGAGATAGGTGAAGCCGGCCGGTATCGCAGGAGCCGAATCCTGCTGGGGCCCCGCGATCATCGCCTCCGCCAACGTCTCCAATAGGCTCCGTGGCAGCACGCCACCTTTGGACCCCAGCCGCGAAAAGCGGAATTTTCGCGTCTCCGCCTCCGTCGAGGCCGGCAGCGTTCTGGGCTGATGCTGATCGTCAAATCCGAGAATGCCCTCGCCGACAACGAAAAAATTGTCACGATTGTGCCGCTTCATGCCCACCCCCCCATTATGCAACTTATAAGGGAAGTTTAGCTCAAATTTTAACAACTAAAAGTAGCATTTTCGTTTTCTGCCTGTTCCCGTCAATTAGTGGCGCTTCGGGGCTCGGCGCTTTAAGTCTGGCGGCATGACCCCCTCCTTCCCCTCCCACCTGCCCATTGACGACACCCTGCCCGCGCTCACCGCCGCGCTGCGCGCGGGCTCGTCCGCTGTCCTCGTCGCGCCGCCGGGAGCGGGCAAGACGACGCGGGTGCCGCTGGCCCTGCTCGACGAGCCGTGGGTGGCGGGCGGCAAGATCCTCGTGCTGGAGCCGCGCCGCATCGCCGCGCGCGCGGCGGCCGAGCGCATGGCCTTGAGCCTGGGCGAAAAGGCGGGCGAGCGCGTCGGCTATCGTGCCCGCTTCGGCTCCAAAGTCGGGCGCCAGACCCGCATCGAGGTGATCACCGAGGGCATCTTCACCCGCATGATGCTCGACGATCCCGAATTGTCCGATGTGGCGGGCGTGCTGTTCGACGAGTTTCACGAGCGCAGCCTGGACGCCGATCTCGGCCTTGCCCTCGCTCTCGATTGCCAGTCGGCGCTGCGCGAGGATCTGCGCATCCTCGTGATGTCGGCCACGCTGGACGGCGCGCGCGTCGCCGCGCTGCTGAAGGGCGCGCCGGTGATCGAGAGCCTCGGACGCGCCTTCCCGGTCGAGACGCGCTATCTCGGCCGCGATCCGCGCGAGCCGATCGAGCGGCAGATGGCGGGAGCGATCCAGCGCGCGCTCGCCGCCGCGCCGGGCTCCATTCTCGCCTTCCTGCCCGGCGCCGCCGAGATCCGCCGCACCGAGAGGGCGCTGCGCGAAGCCGTGCGCGATCCCACCGTCGATATCGATCCGCTCTATGGCGCGCTCCCCCCCGCCGAGCAGGACCGCGCCATTGCCCCCGCTCTTCCCGGCCGGCGCAAGGTGGTGCTCGCCACCTCCATCGCCGAAACCAGCCTCACCATCGAGGGGGTGCGGCTGGTGGTCGATAGCGGGCTCGCCCGCGTGCCGCGCTTTGAGCCGGATGTGGGACTGACCCGGCTGGAGACGGTGCGCGTCTCGCGGGCCGGAGCCGACCAGCGGCGCGGCCGCGCCGGCCGCACGGAACCCGGCCTCTGCTGGCGGTTGTGGAGCGAGCCGGAAACGGCGAGCCTGCCCGCCTTCGCGACGCCGGAAATCCTCGCCGCCGATCTCTCACGCCTCATGCTCGACCTAGCCATGTGGGGCGTGCGAGACCCCGCCACGCTGGCCTTCCTCGATCCCCCGCCGGCGGCGGCGATCACCGAGGCGCGCGCCCTGCTGGTCGCGCTCGGCGCGCTGGATACGGACGGGCAGGTGAGCGAGCGCGGCCGCGCCATGGCCCGGCTGCCGCTGGAGCCGCGCCTCGCCCGCATGGTGATCGACGGCGCGCGGCGCGGCGCGGGCGATGTCGCCGCGCTCATCGCCGCCATCGTCTCCGAGCGCGGGCTGGGGGGCGATGCGCCGGACCTGCTCCACCGCCTCGACGATCTGCGCCGCGATCGCTCGCGCCGCGCCGACGAGGCCCGCCGCCTCGCCGGGCGCTGGGCGGAGGAGGGCGAGCGAGCCGCCGGGCGCCTGCCGAGCCGGAACAAGGCGGACATGCCCTCCCCCGCCGTGCTGCTCGCCCTCGCCTTTCCCGATCGGCTCGGCCGCAGCCGTGGCGATGGTAGCCGCTTCGTGCTGGCAAACGGGCGCGGCGCCCGGCTCGACCCCGCGTCCCCGCTCGCCCGCGCCCGCTTTCTCAGCATCGCCGAACTGACCGGAACGGCGGACGAAGCGCGCATCCTGCTGGCGGCGGAACTGGACGAGGCCCAGCTCGAAGCGGAATTCGGCGCAGCCATCACCGAGCGCACGGAGACCGGTTTCGATGCCGCTTCCGGTGCCCTGCGCGCCCGGCGGGTGCGCCGGCTCGGCTCGCTGGTGCTGGCCGAGCGCACCGCCCCGGTCTCAGCCGGGCCGGAGGCGGCGCGCGCGCTGGCGGACGCGGCGGCGGCGCGCGGGCTGGAGCGCCTGCCCTGGTCGGATCACCAGCGCCAGTTGCTGGACCGCGTCCGCTTCCTGCACGCCAGCGCGCCCGGCATCTGGCCGGACCTGTCGGCGGACACGCTCGCGGCCACGGTCGAGGCCTGGCTGGCGCCGGCGCTGGAAGGGCTCACCGCGCTCGGCCAGATCGATGCCGACCGGCTCGGCCGCGCGCTGGCCGGGCTGCTGCCCTGGGAGCTTGCCCGCCGGCTGGAGGAGGACGCACCGACCCATTTCGAGGTGCCGACCGGCTCGCGCCTGCCCATTGACTATGCCGGCGAGGGCGGCCCGACACTGGCGGTGCGGGTGCAGGAACTGTTCGGCCTCACCACGCATCCGGCCATTGCCGGCGGGCGCGTGCCCCTCACTCTCGCCCTGCTGTCGCCGGCCCACCGGCCGATCCAGCTGACGCGCAACCTGCCGGCCTTCTGGAGCGGCTCCTGGCGCGACGTGCGCGCCGACATGCGCGGGCGCTACCCCCGGCACCCCTGGCCGGAAGATCCCGCGGCCGCCGAGCCGACCCGGCGCGCCAAGCCGCGCGGCAGCTGACACCAAGCCGCGCGGCAGCTGAAAAGCCGCCGGCCAGCTGCCGGGCCCGCACCTTCCTCGGAGTGCCCGGGCACCACCTCCGGCTGCAAAACATTAACCACGGACCAAGTCTTGCCGCCGCGCGCTGGCGCGGCGGAAGCGTTTTAACGCCCGATCAATCTCTCGGGCTCAAGGTGCCTCCACAATAAAAGCTGTCCCGAGACAGATGTGGATGCAGTCAAACGCAAGAAGAGTACGCCCATGAGAGAGTTGGCGGACAGGGAACTGGCGGGAGGCGATGTCGTGCACCGGCGGCGCGGGGCAGTCGCCCGCCGCCCGCACGGCACCGGCCTCGAATACGGCCTCATCGCCGCCGCGCTGGCGGTGGCCATCGTCACCGTCGTCGCGGGCCTTGGCACGCGCTATGGCGGCGCGCCGATCAGCCCGACAAGTTCGATGGCGAGCGGACTGGAGCGCAACCTGCGCTGACCTGCCGCGCGCGCGCCTGCCGAGGAGCCGCGCCCGAATCGAAACGGGGCCGCCGGGGTGAACGTTTTTACCCCGGCGGCCCCGTTTGTCGTTTCACGACGGCACCGGGCGCGTGGCCGCAGCCCAGGGCGCCCGACGTCCTACCCCATGACCGGCGCCCGCCGGCGCGGCACTACGGCGCGGCTGACCAGGATCTTGTCGACGCGCCGCCCGTCCATGTCGACGACCTCGAAACGCCAGCCCGTCGCCTCGAACGAGACGCCTTCCTGCGGCAGCGCCTTCAGCTCGTGCAGCACATAGCCGGCCGCCGTATGGAAGCCGGCATCCTGCGGAATGCGGATGCCGAGCACGTCGGCCAGTTCGTCGATCGGCGTCGAGCCGGCGATGAGGAAGCTGCCATCGGCGCGCTCCACCACATCCGGCTTCACCTGGCCGGCCTCGTCCAGCACCACCGAACCGGCAATGGCGTCCAGCAGGTCGGCGGGGGTGAGGATGCCGACCATCGAGCCATATTCGTCCACCACCAGCGCCAGCGGCGATTCCGCGTGGCGCAGCACCTTCATGGCGATCAGCGCGCCGGCGGTCTCCACCAGCACGGCGGCCGGCTTGACGAACTGGCGCGGGTCCGGCGTCTTGCCGTTGAGATAGGCTTCGAGCAGGTCGCGAATGTCGATGACGCCCACCGCCTCCTCCACCGTGCCCTCGCAGGCCGGCATGCGGGTGTGGCGGGTCTCGCGGATCGTCTGGCGCACCGCCTCGGGATCCTCGGAAAGGTCGATCCAGTCGATATCGGTGCGCGGCGTCATCACCGCCCGCACCGGACGGTCGGCGAGGCGCATGACGCCCGCGATCATGCGCCGCTCGTCGGGGTCGATCACGCCGGCGGTCTCGGCCTCGGCGACGATGGCGCGGATTTCCTCGTCGGTGACATGGCTCTCGTCGCGCTTGCCGCTTTCACCCAGCAGGCGCAGCACCACGCGCGAGGAAATATCGAGCAGCCACACCGCCGGCAGCGAGATGCGCGAGAGCAGCATCATGGCCGGCGCAATGAAGCTCGCCAGCTTTTCCGGGCTCTGCAGCGCCAGCCGCTTGGGAATGAGTTCGCCGATGATGAGCGAGACATAGGTGATGGCCGCGACGACCAGCGAATAGCCCAGTCCACCGGCAAGGCCCGGCGCCATGCCCTGCTCGCGCAGCCACTCGCCCAGCATGTCGCCGAGCGTGGCACCGGAAAAGGCGCCGGCCAGAATGCCGATCAGCGTGATGCCGATCTGAACCGTGGAGAGGAAGCGGCCGGGGTCGCCCGCCAGCGACAGCGCGATGCGCGCGCCCGCCGAGCCGTTATCGGCCATGGCGCGCAGGCGCGCCGGGCGGGCGGAGACCACGGAAAGCTCGGCCATGGCGAGAACGCCGTTGATCAGGACGAGCAGGATGACGATGGCGATTTCAAACAGGGGCATAGGGTTTGGGTTGGCAACCTCGTGTCGGCATTATGTACCACGGATACCGCCAATCGCCATGCGCTGCCGCCATTTTCCGTGGCGGCAGCAGGCCCGCCGCGGGTTTGACGCCTGCCGCGCGGACGCCTAGAAGCGCCGGGAACATGTGCCACACTCCGCCGGATCACCGCGCGGCCGACGGCTCCATCCCCGGATCGCTCCATGTCCTTCAATACCTTCGGTCATCTGTTCCGCGTGACCACGTTCGGCGAGAGCCATGGTCCGGCGATCGGCGGCGTCGTCGACGGCTGCCCGCCCGGCATCCGCTTTCGGCTGGAAGAGGTCCAGGCCGCGCTCGACAAGCGGCGCCCGGGCCAATCGCGGTTCACCACCCAGCGTCGCGAGCCCGACGAGGTGAAGATCCTCTCCGGCGTGCTCGCGGAGGCGGACGGCATGCTGACCACGACCGGCACGCCCATCGCCCTGCTCATCGAGAATGTCGACCAGCGCTCCAAGGACTATGCGGCGATTTCCGAGAGCTACCGCCCCGGCCATGCCGACTATGCCTATGACGCGAAATACGGCCTGCGCGACCATCGCGGCGGCGGGCGCTCCTCGGCGCGCGAGACGGCGGTGCGCGTCGCCGCGGGCGCCATCGCCGCCAAGGTGCTGACCGGCGTCACCCTGACCGGCGCGCTGGTGCAGATGGGCGACATCGTCATCGACCGCGCCAACTGGGACAGCGCCGAGATCGGCCGCAACCCGTTCTTCTGCCCGGATGCGGCGGCCGCGGCGCGCATGGAGGCCTATCTCGACGGCATCCGCAAGGCCGGCTCCTCGGTCGGCGCCGTCATCGAGGTAGTGGCCGAAGGCGTCCCGCCGGGCCTCGGCGCGCCGCTCTATGGCAAGCTCGACGCGGATCTGGCAAGCGCGCTGATGAGCATCAACGCGGTGAAGGGCGTCGAGATCGGCGAGGGCTTCGCCAGCGCCGCCCTTACCGGCGAGGCCAATGCCGACGAGATGCGCATGGGCAATGACGGCCGGCCGGTCTTCCTCGCCAACCATGCCGGCGGCATTCTCGGCGGCATCTCCACCGGCCAGCCGGTGGTGGTGCGCTTCGCGGTGAAGCCGACTTCCTCCATCCTCACCCCCCGCCACACCGTGACGCGCCATGGCGAGGATGCCGACATCGTCACCAAGGGCCGCCACGACCCGTGCGTGGGCATCCGGGCCGTGCCGGTGGGCGAGGCGATGGTCGCCTGCGTGCTCGCCGACCATGTGCTGCGCCATCGCGGGCAGGTCGGCACGCCGCCCGTCTGGCCGTTTCCGCGCTGACGACATTTCCGCGCTGAAGGCGTGCGCAGCGGCAAGATCGGCATGCGCCACCCCATATAGGGTGCGCGCAGGGGGAGACTGGCGGCTCGGCCCGAGCGGCCGCCCCTTAGCATTCGACCATGAGGCTTTGCCATGACCAGCCCGTATCATGCCGTTATCTGGATCGACCATCACGAGGCCCGGATCTTCCATTTCGACAGCACCAGCGCCGAGCGTGTGGTGATCCATCCCGAGCACCCGGTGAAGCACGTTCACCACAAGGCGAACGCCGTGGGCGATGGCCGCTCGGCGGAAGACCAGGCCTTCTTCCATCACGTCGCCACCGCCATTGCCGATGCGAAGGCTGTTCTCGTGACCGGCCCGGGGAACGAAAAGGACCTGTTCGTCAAGCATGTCGAGCATCACGACCCGAAGCTGAAGGCGCTGATCGCCGCCGTCAAAACGGTGGACCATCCCACCGACAACGAGTTGGTCGCGCTGGCGCGCGCCGCCTTCCATGCCGACCACCAGTCGCCGCAGCGCTCGGCCTGACACGCCTCTGGCCCGCCGCCGGTGCAGCCCAGCGGCGGGCTCCCCTCGGGCGAAAACGCCATTTCAGTATCGCTGAAAATACAATAATCTTTTATTGCAGCTGAAAAGTGCCGATCCTATACTCCTGCGCATGAAACTTGCGGATTGGTTGACCCTTACCGGCACAACGCGCAGTGCCTTCGCGCGCGCCGCCGGCCTGTCGCCGGCCAGCATCACCGCATTGTGCAACGACCAGCAGGCCTGGGTCTCCCGGGAAGCGGGCGCGCGCATCGCCGCCGCGACAAGCGGGGCGGTGACGCCGAACGACTTTCTCGGAATTGATAGCGTCGAGGTGGCATTGATGAGCGACAATCTGCAAGCCCGCGTGGAAGCGGCGATCGAGGCCTTCGCGCGGGGCGAAATGCTGGTCGTCACCGATGACGACGACCGCGAGAACGAGGGCGATATCATCGTCGCCGCCCAGTTCGCCACGGCGGAGAAGCTCGCCTTCATCGTCCGCCACACATCCGGCATCGTCTGCACGCCGCTGCCGGCGGAATACGCCAAGCGGCTGCGCCTGAGCCCGATGGTGACGGACAATGACGCGCCGCATTCGACCGCCTTCACCATCTCGGTCGACTACAAGCATGGCACCACGACCGGCATTTCCGCCGAGGATCGCACCGCCACGGTGCGCGGCCTTGCCAACCCCAATGCCGGCGCGGTCGATTTCGTGCGCCCCGGCCACATCTTCCCGCTGATCGCGCGCGAAGGTGGCGTGCTGATGCGCTCGGGCCATACCGAGGCGGCGGTCGACCTGTGCCGGCTGGCGGATCTGGAGCCGGTCGGCGTCATCTGCGAACTGGTGAACGATGACGGCACGGTGATGCGCGGCCCGAAGGTCGCCGACTTCGCCGCCCAGCACAAGCTCACCCGCATTTCGGTGGCGGACCTCATCGCCTATCGCCAGTTGCGCGAGAAACTGGTGACGCGCACCGCCGAGTTCACCGCCCCCACCGCGGTCGGCGACATGCACGCGATTTCCTATGTCACCCCGTTCGAGCCGGTGAACCATATCGCGCTGGTGCACGGCAAGATCGGCGACGGGCGCGACGTGCTGGTGCGCCTGCACCGCGCCGACCCGATCGGCGACGTGTTCACCGGCGGCAAGGCGATCCGCGCCTCGCTGGAGCGCATCAAGGCCGAGGGGCGCGGCGTGCTGGTCTATCTGCGCGACGGCACGACCGGCGTGCCGGTCAACACAATCGGCAGCGACGAGAAGCAGGAAAGCTCGCGGCTGCGCGACGAGAACTGGCGGGAGATTGGCCTCGGCGCCCAGATTCTGCGCGATCTCGGCATTTCCTCGATTCGCCTCCTCGCCTCGCGCGCCCGCACCTATGTCGGCGTTGCCGGCTTTGGAATCGAGATCCTCGGCACCGAGACGCTGGACGTCTGACGCCGTACCGGGGTAACGGGCGCTCACGCGAACGGCATCGCGCGGCGCCCGCTGCCCGCAATTTCAACTTCTGGCCACCGATAGGGCGTGTCACCATTCATGGGACGCGTCTTTGACACGTCGAGGTCCCGTCACCGACGGAGGTCGCGATGTCGTGCATGCGTGTGTGCCGTGCCGTGCCTTCCGTTTGCGCCACCGCGGCGATGCGCGCCGCGCGCCTGCTGGCCCTGCTATGCTTCGTCGTGGCCACCGTCTCCCCGGCGCGGGCCGACGAGCCGGTGGATGTCGAACTCGTGCTGGCGGTCGACGTCTCCTATTCGATGGACCTCGACGAACTGGCGCTGCAGCGCGAGGGTTATGTCGCCGCCGTCACCTCCCCCGAATTCCTCAACGCGCTCAAGCTCGGCCCCCATGGCCGCGTGGCCATCGCCTATGTGGAATGGGCCGGGATCGAGGAGCAGAAGCTGGTGGTGGACTGGACCTTCATCGCCGGCCCGGCCGACGCGCAGCGTTTCGCCGCGGCGATCCACGATGCACCGCTGCGCCGCGTCTACCGCACCTCCATTTCCGGCGCGATCGAGTATGGCGCCGACCTGATCGAGCACAACGCGATCAAGGGGCTGCGCCGCGTGATCGACATTTCCGGTGACGGCACCAACAACCAGGGCCCGCTGGTGGAAGCCGCCCGCGACGAGGTGGTGGCACGCGGCATCACCATTAACGGTCTGCCGCTGATGCTGAAGGAGCCCGCCGGCTCGATGCTCGATATCGGTCAGCTCGACATCTATTACGAGGACTGCGTGATCGGCGGCCCGGGCGCCTTTGTCATTCCCGTGCAGGGCAAGCATGAATTCGCCGACGCCATCAAGACCAAGCTGGTGCTGGAGATTGCCGGCGTGGTGCCGCCGCAGCGCCACCTCGTGCACCGCGCCGCGGATGCGCCGCGCATTTCCTGCACCGTCGGCGAGCGCATGTGGATGGAGCGCTGGGGCAATTGACCACGCCCCAAACCGACCCTTCCCTCACCGCCGGAAGACGCCGACCAGTTCCACATGGGCTGAATAGAGGAACTGGTCGACCGGTGTGACGCGCTCCAGCCGATAACCGCCCTGGCAGAGGATCGCCGCATCGCGTGCGAAAGTCACGGGATCGCAGGACACGCCGACCACAAGCGGCACCTTGCTGGCCGCCAGTTGCTGCGCCTGCGCCTCCGCGCCCTGCCGTGGCGGATCGAACACCACGGCATCGAACGCCTTCAGTTCCAGCGGCAGCAGCGGCCGGCGGAACAGGTCGCGCATCTCGGCCGTCACCGGCTTGAGCCCGGCGATGCCGCGCGTGGCCTTGAGCAGCGCCTCAACCGCCGGAGCCGACGATTCAAAGGCCGCCACGCGCGCGCGCTCGGCGAGCCGCAGCGCGAAGGTGCCCACACCCGAAAACAGATCGGCGATGCGCGTCGCCCCCGCGCTGGCCTCGTCGACCAGCCGCGCCAGCGTCTCCTCGCCCAGTTCCGTCGCCTGCAGGAAGGAACCCGGCGGCAGCGGGACACGGGCGCGGCCCATCGTCACCACCGGCGGCTCGCGCTGCAGCACCAGTTCGCCATGGCGGGTGAGGCGGGCGAGGCGATGGCGTCCGGCAATCTCCGCCAGCGTCGCGACCATCCGGGGCTGAAGCGGCCCCGAGCCGCGCACATCCATGTCGAGCCCGGTCGACGTCGCCGTCACCTGCAGGTCGAGCGGCTTCATCAGCGGCACCAGCGCCTGCGCCACCGCCCAGGCGGCGGCCAGCGCGCCGTCGAGTTCGGGCGCGAGGATGGGGCAGGTGTCGATGGCGACGATCGCATGGCTGCGCCGGCCGGCGAACCCCACCGTCAGCACATCCTCGCCCCGGCGCGGATTGCCCCCGGTCGAGCGGGCATGGAACACCGCGCGGCGCCGGCCCTTGCCGTGAGCGGGCACCAGCGGCGCAACCGGCGCGTGCAGCCCGGCGCGGGCCAGCGCATCCACCACCATCTCCCGCTTCCACGCCTCATAGGGCGCGGCCCGCCAGTGCTGCAGCGAGCAGCCGCCGCAGGCGCCGACATGGCGGCAGATCGGCGCGATGCGGTCAACGCTCGGCGTCGCCACCTCGATCAGCCGGGCGCGGTCATGCGCGCGCTCCACCTCCACCGTCTCGCCCGGCAAGGTGAGGGGCACATAGACCGCACCGTCGGGTGTCTGGGCGACACCGTCGCCGCGATGGCCGATATGGTCGATCTGGAGCCGTACGGCACTCATCGCGGGAGGGCTCCTGATATGAACCATGCGATATTATGTATTGACGAAATGATCATTGATTTCAAACCATCACCTTCTGCACAACAACATGGCACCGGCATATAATGTCTGTATTCTAACCGAGGCTGATTCCCATTTTTCAAAAGGACAGCCCACTTTACTTAGCAAGCGCACATAATAATAAGCCTCGAAGCGCACGCAAAGGGGGAAATATGTCGATAATCTCCGCACTTGCAATCACGATCGGGGTATTGGGGGGCGTCGCCACCTGGCTTTTCCTCGGACCACTCGCCGGCGGCCTGCAGATATGGGCCGCCTTCATCGCCTGGGCCTGCTTCTTCCACTGCGGAGGCAAGGAGGCCGGACTGAAGGCCACCATCCTCGCCAACATCGCCGGTGCCGTCATGGCGTGGCTCACACTGCTCGCCGTCACCCGTGGCGGGATGGGTGAGAGCCTCGGCCTGCCGGTATGGGCGGGCATCTGCGTCGGCGTCGGCGTGCTGGTGATGATCCTGCTCGCCAACCTGCCGGCCTTCGCCGCGATTCCGGCCCTGGTCTACGGCTTCGCCGCCACCGCCGGCTTCGCGCTGCTGGTGACGGACGGGCTGGCCAACCTGACGGCGGCGAGCCTCGCCAACCCGCTGCCGACCATCATCGTCTCGATGATCGTCGGCGCCATCTTCGGCTATGTCTCGGAAAAGGTCGCCGGGGCGCTCGTCGCCAGCAGCGGCCCGGCGCGCCGCGCCGCCTGACGGGAAGCGGGACAACATCGGCGCGGACGGCTCCTATTCCGCCCGCGCCGCCACCAGCAGGAACTCCTCATTGCCGTCGCCGCCCAGAATGGGCGACGCGAGGCGATGCGTCACCCGCCAGCCGAGCGCCGCGATCCGCGCCGCGATCCTGTCCGCCGCGGCGGCCCGCGCCGGCGCATCCTTGACGATGCCGCCCTTGGCGAGCTTGTCGCGCCCGACCTCGAATTGCGGCTTCACCAGCGCCACCAGATGCGCCCTCGCCCCGGCATGCGCCAGCGCCGCGGGCAAAACCGGCTCCAGCGAGATGAAGCTGACATCGATGGTGATGATGTCGACCGGCGGCAGCGCGCCGGGAGCCAGGTCGCGAATGTCGGTCGCCTCGCGCGAGACCACGCGCGGATCGGCGCGCAGCCGGGCATGCAGCTGGTCGCGCCCGACATCGATGGCGTGAACGCGCCGTGCGCCGCGCGCCAGCAGCACCTCGCTGAACCCGCCGGTGGACGCACCGACATCGAGCGCCTCGGCGCCGGACACGTCCAGCGCGGCCGCATCGAGCGCGGCTTCCAGCTTGAGGCCAGCCCGCGACACCCATTCATAGGCCTCGCGCGCCTCGATCTCGGCATTGAGGGTGATGGTTTCGGACGGCCTGGCCACCACCCGTCCGCCAACGCTCACCAGCCCCGCCTGGATGGCCGCCTGCGCGCGGGCACGGCTGTCGAACAGGCCGCGCTCCACCAGCACGCGATCGGCCCGCGCACGCCGCACACCGGCCGCGGCGTGCTCGTCATCCCCGTTCATGGCAGCCACCCGGCAAGACGCCGCAGCGGCGCGGCACATGCCGGCCCACCGCGAACGGGGCCCGCATCCACACGGATCGAAAAAGCGCTAGCCGCGCAACAGGGCGCGCGCATCGTCTTCCGCCCGCCCGAGCGCGGCGAACACGCCCCGCACGATGCCATCCGTGTCCAGCCCCGCCTCGCCAAGCTGCACGGCGGGGGCGTCATGGTCGATGAAACGGTCCGGCAGCGCGAGGCTGCGCACCTTCAAACCGCGGTCGAGCGCGCCGGCTTCCGCCAGCAGGGTCAGCACATGGCTGCCGAAGCCGCCTGTGGCGCCCTCCTCGACAATGACCAATACCTCGTGCTCGCGGGCGAGGCGCAGAACCAGATCGCGGTCGATCGGCTTGGCGAAGCGCGCATCCGCCACCGTGGTGGACAGGCCGAAGCCGGCCAGTTGGTCCGCCGCCGCGAGAGCGGGCGCGAGCCGCGTGCCGAAGGACAGCAGGGCGATCTTGGAGCCTTCGCGCACCACCCGCCCACGTCCGATTTCCAGCGGGATGCCGCGAACCGGGCGTTCCACGCCGACGCCCTCCCCGCGCGGATAGCGGAAGGCGATCGGCCCTTCGTCATAGGCGGCGGCGGTCGCCACCATGTGCACCAGTTCAGCCTCGTCGGCGGGCGCCATCACCACCATACCCGGCAGGCAGGCCAGCATGGGCACATCGAAGGCGCCGACATGCGTCGCCCCATCCGCGCCGACCAGCCCGGCGCGATCAATGGCGAAGCGCACCGGCAGCTTCTGGATCGCGACATCATGCACGATCTGATCATAGGCGCGCTGCAGGAAGGTGGAATAGAGCGCGCAGAACGGCTTGTAGCCCTCGGTCGCCAGCCCGGCCGCGAAGGTCACCGCATGCTGCTCGGCAATCCCGACATCGAAGCTGCGCGCGGGGAATTCGCGGCCGAACAGGTCGAGCCCCGTACCGGCCGGCATGGCGGCGTTGATGGCGACGATCCGGTCGTCGCGGCGGGCCTCGTCGATCAGGCTGTCGGCGAAAACGCGCGTATAGGAAGGGGCATTGGAGACCGCCTTGGTCTGCGCGCCGGTGGCGACATCGAAGCGCTGCACGCCGTGATACTTGTCGGCCGAGGCTTCGGCCGGCGCGTAGCCCTTGCCCTTCTGGGTGACGACATGGACCAGGATCGGCCCGGTGTCGGTGTCGCGCACATTGCGCAGCACCGGCAGCAGATGGTCGAGATTGTGACCGTCGATCGGGCCGACATAGTAGAAGCCCAGTTCCTCGAACAGCGTGCCGCCGGTCCAGAAGCCGCGCGCGAATTCCTCCGCCCGCGCCGCCTGGCGGCCGAAGAATTTCGGCAGGCTGCCGGCCAGCTGCTTGGCGGTCTCGCGCAGGGAGCGGTAGGTCCGCCCCGAGATCAGCCGCGCCAGATAGGCCGACATGGCACCCACCGGCGGGGCGATCGACATGTCATTGTCGTTGAGGATGACGATGAGGCGGGAATCCATCGCCCCCGCATTGTTCATCGCCTCATAGGCCATGCCGGCCGACATCGCCCCGTCGCCGATCACGCATATGACATTGCGGCGGGCGATCGTCGGGTCCTTCGCCGCCTCGAAATCGCGCGCCACGGCCATGCCGAGGCCGGCGGAGATCGAGGTCGAGGAATGGCCGGCGCCGAACGGGTCGTAGACGCTTTCGGTGCGGTTGGTGAAGCCGGACAGCCCGCCCCCCTGGCGCAGCGTGCGGATGCGCTCGCGGCGGCCGGTCAGGATCTTGTGAGGGTAGCATTGATGGCCGACGTCCCAGATCAGCCTGTCATCGGGCGTATTGAAAACATGGTGCAGGGCGACGGTCAGTTCGACCACGCCGAGGCCCGCGCCCAGATGCCCGCCGGTGACGGAGACGGCATCGATGGTTTCCTCGCGCAGCTCCGCCGCAAGCTGCGGAAGCTGGTCCTCCGGCAGCAGCCGCAGATCGGCGGGCTGTCGAATCCTGTCCAGAAGCGGCGTGGAGGGGCGGGTCAAGGACTTCTCCGGTTACGCGGCCGCCGAGGCAATGGCCGTGCCGCCAGCGGAACACAACGGCATACACAATGGCATCGG
The DNA here is from genome assembly GCF_030814815.1 of Ancylobacter amanitiformis. Taxonomy (GTDB): domain Bacteria; phylum Pseudomonadota; class Alphaproteobacteria; order Rhizobiales; family Xanthobacteraceae; genus Ancylobacter; species Ancylobacter amanitiformis. Next base: position 117,780 of record NZ_JAUSVR010000009.1, read on the forward strand.
GACGCGCAACGCGGGCTCGCCGCGCGCCCGCGCCCGCCGCGCGCGCGCGCTAGAAGGAATTCAGCAACACTCCACGAAGACTTCAATGCGCACGAAGACAAAGGTTGGATCGCGCGGCGGCGTTCCGCTAGAACCACGGCGTATCCATGCAGAGTCGTTTCGGGAGCTGGCCATTGGTGGACGTAACGCTGGAGCCGGAAATCCCGGCTGCCGGGCGCCGGTTGGTGCTTTTTCTCCCCGGCCACGACCCGACCGACATGGAGTACCATCACGGCCGGTTCGCTAATCAGGCGGCGCGTTTCAGCAAACTCTGGTCCTTTCACGTTGCCGTGTCCGCGCGGCATGATGACGAGCAGCAGCATCTCGCCCGCTGGAACGTGGAATGCGGCGGGCCGAACTGGCGCGAGGAGGTCGATTACTGGATCCTGCGCTGGGATGACATCGTCGTCGCGCTCGACGAACGCCCGGACCCGGTGCGTCTGTGGGGCGGTTTCGGCGGCCTGTTCGATTTCTGGGCCGGCGGGGCGACCAGCCGCTATGTCGAGGCCAGCATCCAGTATGTCGGCTTCTTCCTGTTTCCCTTCGTGCTGGTTGGCCTGTTCGCGGCCGGCGGGCTGCTGGCGGGCTGGTTCGCCGATCATCTTCTCGCGGAGATCGTGCCCTCGCCGGTCGCCTGGCTCATCGGCATCATGGCCGCCATCGCCGTCTTCTTCGGCCTGTTCCGGCAACCCGGGCGCTACTGGCGCCTGCACCAGGCGCTCGACGACTGGGACCTGGCGCGCAATTACCTGCACGACAGGACGCCGGAGCTGAATGCGCGCCTCGACCAGTTCGCCGACGAACTCGTCGAAGCCGTGCGGTCGAAGCGCTATGACGAGGTGCTGCTGGTCGGCCACAGCCTCGGCGCGACGCTGATGCTGGGCGTGCTCGACCGCGCGCTGGACCGCGAGCCGGCCCTCGCCGAGGGGCCGGCGCGCCTGGCCCTGCTGACCTGCGGCGCGACGATTCCCAAATTCGCCCTCCATGCCAAGGGCGACAAGGTGCGCCGGCAGGCCCGGCGCGTGGCGGACACGCCCGGCCTGACCTGGGTCGAGTTCCAGTCGCGGCACGACGTGATCAATTTCTTCGAGTACCACCCGGTCACGCTGCGCGACGTCGCCTTCGACGTCGACACCGACGGCGCGCCGATGCTGCGCGATGCCAATATCAAGCTGATGCTCTCCGAGGAGAAATACGCGCGCATCCGCCTCAACGCGCTTCGCCTGCATTACCAGTTCCTGCTGGCGAACGAACGCAAAGCTCCTTACGACTATTTCATGTTCGCGCTGGGGCCGCTGGCCTTTGCCGACATCACGTCGCGGCCTGAGGGGCCGATCGGCCGCTTCGCGCCGGACGGGTCCCTCATCACCTAGTGCCGATTCCGATCCGGTGAAATCGCCGGATCGGCAAGAAAGCGCTCTGGATTCGATAGACTGGAGCGGTCTCCGCGAGAGACGATCAACTGTCGCGGAGACCGCTCCAGACGTATTATTCCACGTCATTTCCCGCCTGGATATTTTCCCCATCGCCTGAACGGACGCTTCATGGACCTCATTATCGCTGCAAAAATCGTCTGGGCCGTCGGCGTGGTAGGTTGGTACGTCATCCGCATCCCCTTCGAACAGAAGGTGAAGCGCGAGCGCGTGATCGACGCCCGCCACCGGCTCCGTGAATTGATCCTCCTGTCCTGCTCCACGCTCGGCCTCGGCATCATCCCGATGTTCTGGGCCACCTCGCCGCTGTTCAGCTTTGCCGATTATCCCTATTCGGTGGTGCAGTTCGGCCTCGGCACGGCGCTGTTCGCCTTCGCCCTGTGGCTGTTCCGCCGCACGCACGAGGATCTCGGGCGCAACTGGTCGGTCACGCTGGAGATCAAGGACGAGCACAAGCTGATCACCGGCGGCGTCTATCGCTACGTGCGCCACCCGATGTACTCGGCCTTCTTCCTGTGGGCGGTGGCCCAGCTGATCCTGGTTCCCAACTGGATCGCCGGGCCGGCCGGCATCATCGGCTTCGGCATTCTCTATGCCTTCCGCATCGGCAAGGAAGAGCGGATGATGCTCGACACGTTCGGGGAAGAGTACCGCGTCTACAGCGCCCGCACGGCGCGGCTGCTGCCCGGCATCTACTGAACCTGCGGAGCGGGCCATGCTGGAACTGAGGCCGAACTGCGAATGCTGCGACCGCGACCTCCCGCCGGCGACGCGGGAGGCGGTGATCTGCACCTTCGAATGCACCTTCTGCGCGGATTGCGCGCGGGACGTGCTCGGCGGCATCTGCCCCAATTGCGGCGGCGAACTGGTTCGCCGCCCCATCCGCCCGGCCACGGCCCTGGCCCGCAATCCGGCCTCGACGGAACGGGTGTTCAACCCCGACTGCCGCCGCGCCGCCGGTTGAGCCGCCTTATCCGCCGGTGAAGCGGGCCGCGGTGAAACCCGACGCGGCGACATCGCTGCAGAGCGGCGACCACTGGCAGGCCTCGCAGGCGCGGCGGATCGTGCCGGCGGCGAAGGCCGCGCGCAGCCGCGCCACGCTTGCCGTGGTGAGGGGGATGGGCGCGCCCGGCACGAGTTCGCTCCCGATCAACACCGACAGCGCGGCGAGCGCCTGCGCATCGCGGGCAGCGATGCGCGGTTTCAGGCAATGGTGCCCGCCTTCCAGCATCGGCGCGCAGATCTCGTCCGGCCCCTCCACGAGAACCGCCTCCTCGCCGGCATTCAGCCGGTAGACGACGCGCTCGTAATGCGCGACGAAGGCGGGCGTGTAGCCCCGCCCGACATAGGTGAGCAGGCACAGGAGATGATGGGCGCGCAGCCGGATCGTCATCCCCGCCCGCCCGCGCGCGCTCTATTCGCCATCCAGCGGCACGGTTCCCGACGGCTTGCCGTCGAGCCCGAGCGTGATCCGCTCGACCCGCGCCTCGGCATCCTTCAGGAGCGCGTCGCAGCGGGCCTTCAAGGCCTCGCCGCGCGCATAGAGGGTGATGGATTCCTCCAGCGGAACATTGCCGCCCTCAAGCTTGCCGACGATCGCCTCAAGCTCGACGAGCGCCGTCTCGAAGCTCAGCGTGTCCACAGTCGCCGCATCGGTCATCGCGTTCTCCTCGCCGTGAGTCGCGCCCCTTATACAGGCTCGCGGGCGCGCGCTCATCCCCCTGCCGTCACCCGCGCATCAGCGCCATGACATGGGCCGAGGCGGAGCGGGCGAGCCCCTCCAGGTCGTAACCGCCTTCCAGCACCGAGACGAGCCGGCCGCCGCAGCGGCGGTCGGCCACGTCCATCAGTTTCTTGGTGACCCAGCTGAAATCATCTTCCAACAGATTGATGTTGGCGAGCGGGTCGCGCGTATGCGCATCGAAGCCGGCCGAGATGATGATGAGTTCGGCCCCGAACGCCTCCAGCCGCGGCAGGATGCGGCTCTCGAACGCCTCGCGGAACGCCTCGCCCCCGTCGCCCGAGCGCAGCGGTGCATTGACCACATTGTCCGTGGTGCCCCGCTCGCCCACCGCACCGGTGCCAGGGAAGAGCGGCATCTGGTGGGTCGAGGCATAGAGCACGCTCGGGTCGGACCAGAAGATCTCCTGCGTGCCATTGCCGTGATGCACGTCGAAATCGACGATGGCGACGCGATCGAGACCATGGACCGCCTGCGCATGCCGGGCGGCGATGGCCACATTGTTGAACAGGCAGAAGCCCATGGGCGTGCGCGTCTCGGCATGGTGGCCGGGCGGGCGCATGGAAACGAAAGCGTTGCTCACCTTGCCCAAGAGCACCTCGTCGACCGCCATCACCGCGCCACCGACCCCGCGCCAGATCGCCTCGCCGGTGCCCGGCGACATCACCGTGTCGCCGTCGATCCGCACCAGCCCCTCCTCTGGCATGGCGGCGTCGAGCGCGGCGACGAAATCCTCCGGGTGCACGCGCACGATATCCTCGCGGCTGGCGATCGGGGCCTGCTCGCGGGCCAGCGTGGCGAACGCCTCGGCCTCGAACACGCGATTGAGCACGCGCACCCGATCCGGCCGCTCGGGATGGCCGGCCGGCGTGAGATGTTCCAGGCAGGCGTCGTGCGCAACAAGCAGCGTCGTCATGGCGTTCCTTGGGATTTGACCGATCTGTCGGTGGGGTTCTTGGTCGGAACAGGCTTTTCATTGTTCCAACGACGATTGATTGTAGACGATATGCCACGTGGGAACGGCGAGCCAGCGCGGCAAGCCTGTGGCCCACGAATTTCGCCGTCGCTCCATCGTCAGCCCGCCGGTTGACCGACGCGAGCGGACACCCTATCCGAGCGCGGGACCCCGGAGGAATGATGAGCGCAGGCGGCCAGGCGTCCGAACGCGCGACACGGCGGATGGCGGCGGATGCGGCCGGCATCGATGAGGCCGCGCGCGCGCTGGTGGCCGGCGGTCTGGTCGCCCTTCCGACGGAGACGGTCTATGGCCTCGCCTGCGACGCCACAAACCCGCGCGCCGTGGCCAGCCTCTATGCCGCCAAGGGTCGACCGCACTTCAACCCGCTGATCGCCCATGTGCCCGATATCGCCGCCGCCCGCCGGGTCGGCCGGCTGACTGCGGCGGCCGAGGCGCTTGCCACCCGCTTCTGGCCCGGCCCGCTGACGCTGGTGGTGCCGGCGATCGAGGCTGCGACAAGCGACCTTGCGCGCGCGGGGCTCCTGAGTATCGCCATCCGTGTGCCGGCCCATCCGGTCGCGCAGGCTGTGCTGGCGGCGGCCGGCCGGCCCATCGCCGCGCCCAGCGCCAACCGCTCCGGCCATGTCTCGCCGACGCGGGCCGAGCATGTTCTGGCCGATCTCGACGGGCGGATCGACCTCGTGCTCGATGCCGGTCCCTCGCGTGTGGGCGTCGAATCCACCATTCTCGACTGCACCGGCGACGTGCCGGTGCTGTTGCGGCCGGGTGGCCTGCCACGCGAGGCGATCGCAGCCGCGCTGGGCTTTGCCCCCGCCAGTCCCACGCCACGGGCGACCGGCAATGGGGGGGAGGACGCGGCCCCGCTCGCGCCCGGCATGCTGGCCTCGCACTATGCGCCCGCCATACCGGTGCGGCTCGATGCGCGCGAGGTGCGCCCGGGCGAAGCGCTACTCACCTTTGCCGATGCCCGCCCGCCGGGAGCAGAGCGGGCCCTGGCCATTCTCGACCTAAGTCCCACCGGTGATCTCGTCGAGGCGGCGGCGAATCTGTTCGACCATCTGCGCCGGCTGGACCGCAGCGGCGCGCAGGCCATCGCCGTCATTGCCCTGCCCCATGAGGGTCTCGGCGAGGCGATCGCCGACCGGCTGTCCCGCGCCGCCGCGCCACGCTGACGCCACAGCCCCTCCCCGCCCCCGACATGCTCCCGCCGCCCGCGCCGGCCATTAACCGGCGGGCAAGGTTAATGCGCGATAACCATAAGGCGTCACCTGCTGAGGCTTGCCCGTCACCGGCAGGCCACGCAGCGGGGCGGCGATGTTGTACAGGCGTTTTGAATGTGGGCTGGGGCACCGATGGATAGCCAGAGCGCAAGGGCGGCCGTGCTGATTGCCCTTCTCGTGGGCGGCAGCAGCGCCATCGGACCGCAGGACATCACCGGCCGCATGGCTCGCCATCCCGGCATCGCCGAGCGTGCCCGCCTCACCATTCTGTCCAATTCGCTGCACACCCTGAAATTGGCTAGCTTCGCCTGGCCGGCCGGCCCTTCCCTGATTTCCGGATCCGTCATCGGCGAACCGCCCGCCGCGTCGCTGCAGCGCGCCGACGCCAACCACCGCGACAAGACCAACCTCTTGCCCCTCGACGAGGGCACGCGATCGGGCGCCGGCCCGCTCGGGCTCGCCGGCCGCTCGACCGGTGCCGGCACCGGCGGTGTAAGCCTTGTCGGCTCGGGCAGCAGCACCGGTGGAACCGGGACCGCCGGCACCGGAAAGGCCGGGCTCGGCACCGCGGGCGCGGGCACCACCGATCAGCCGGACATGGCCGGCATCGGTACGGAAATCGAGGAATCGGAGGGCGGCGAGGAGGACACGCCGGATATTGCCGCCCGACATAACGAGGGCATCTATTCGTTGTCCGCCGGCGACCCGACCGGCGACCCCACCCAGTTGGAAGCCGACGGCCCCGCCGTGGCGCTGGGCGGGGACACGGATGCCGAGGATGCCACGATCGGCACGACGGGGCGCAGCGAGGGCGCCGAGACCGGAACCGCTGCGGCGGCCGACGACCATCTCCCCCTCTATCGCCAGTCAGCCTTCATCTTCGGCTATGACAGTTCTGCCCTGCCGCCGCAGCCCTTTCTCCATCTCGATGGTGGCGAGGGCGAGGAGGGCGGCTCCGGCACGCTGGCGCGGGGCGAGGCGGATGCCACCGCCCGCGTGTCCAGCGGCCCGAGCCCGGCCGAACGCCTCGGCCTTGACGGCAAGCGCCGCGAGCGCTCGGAGAAATGCCTGGCCGAGGCCGTCTATTTCGAGAGCCGCGGCGAACCCGTGCGCGGGCAGGTCGCCGTCGCGCAGGTGGTGATGAACCGGGTATTCTCCGGCTATTACCCCGCCGATATCTGCCGCGCCGTGTACCAGAACGCCAACCGCAAGTTCGCCTGCCAGTTCACCTTTGCCTGCGACAATGTGCGCGACCTCGTCACGGAGCCGCGCCTGTGGAAACAGGCCCGGCAGATCGCCGCGGACATGCTCGACGGCCTGATCTGGGACGAGAAGGTGGGGCGCGCGACGCATTATCATGCACAGTCGGTGCACCCGAGATGGATCCGCGAGATGCGCCAGCTCGACCAGATCGGCGAGCACACCTTCTACCGTCCCCGCCGCTGGACAGGATGAGGCGCGGGCGGACGCCGCCGTCCATTCGCGGTCCGCGGCCGCGCCGACTGCCGGCTGAACGCCGGCTGAATTCCGGGACATTCCGACGCTTCTGCCGGCGCCCGATCCCGGCGGGAGGCCCAGAGCCGGCCCGAAGCCTATGGGGCTGCACGGGTGAAAAGCCGAATGGCGGGTCAGCCACCCCTCCAAAGTGGGCGGCCGGTTCCCGGGAGGGCTTGTCACGCGTTCGGCGCGGCGCATCTGGAGCCGGCCAATGCCCTTCCAACGGCCCTCGGCTCCGGCCGCGCGCGAGGCATCGCCGCGCGCGAGGCATCGGTTGCATACACTCTGGCGAAAATGCCTGCGGCGCTGTGTTGAACATCGGCAGGCACAGGACAGCCGTGACCCACCGTTGCCGGTCCGTTGGTCCGGCGCGCCCGCGGCGCGCAGGTCTTGAGTGGGCGCAGGTCTTGAGTGGGCGCAGGTCTTGAGTGGGCGCAGGTCTTGAGCCCGAGCGTCGTCCGGTCCCGCGCGGACCGCCTCGGCGAGGCTCTCCGGCCAACCGCCTCGCCTCCGCTGGCCGGATAGGGCCGCGCGAGATCCGATCACCCGCGATCCCCACAGTCGCCGCATGCCTTGCTCGATCGCCGCTGGCGACGGATCCGGTCGCCGATGGCGATCCTCCCCATGGCGCAGCCCGGCGCCCTTCCGATCAAGGCACGCAAGACGCCGGATCGCCAAACGAAAAGGCCCGGCGTGAGCCGGGCCTTTCGGGATCCGATCGAGAAAGGCGAAGGTGCGCGCCTGGCTCAGTTGAGCTTCGACTTCACCTCGGAAACCGCGGAGGTCAGGATCCGGTCCGCCGTCGCGCCCACCACATTGGCGGTCAGCAGCGTCTCGGCCGCCTTGACGGCGGCCTCGGCGGCCGCGGCCTTGACATCGGCCACCGCCTGCTGCTCGGCCTGAGCGATCTTCTGCTCGGCCATCTTGGTGCGGCGGACGATGAGATCGTCGAGCTTCTGCTTCGCTTCCGACGCCAGCCGCTCCGCCTCGGCCTTCGCGGTGGTGATGATGGCCTCGGCTTCGGCCTCGGCCTCACGCTGGCGGCGCTTGTATTCAGCCACCAGCTTGTGCGCCTCGTCCTTCAGCCGGCGGGCCTCTTCCAGCTCCTGCCGGATACGGTCGCCACGCGAGTCAAGCTTGGCCGCCATGCTCGAAAAGCCGCCGGCCCGGACGACGATCGCCATGAAGACGATGAAGGCCACGGCGACCCAGAAAGTATCGCTACCCATGGCGCGTCCTCAGCTCTTGATGGCGGTGTCGACCGCCGCCTCGACCGCGCCCGGGGCGGGCACGGTGCCGATCAGCTCACCCACGATGGCGCCGGCCGCGTCCACGGCGATGCCGCGCACATTGGACATGGCCGCCGTCTTGGTCGCCGCGATCTGCTGCTCGGCGGCCGCCAGTTTGGCCGACAGCTCGGCCTCCAGCGACTTGCGGCTCGCCTCGGCATCCGCCGTGAGCTTGTCGCGCGTCTCGGTGGCGATGCCATGTGCCTTGTTGCGGGCACCGGCGAGCGCCTTCTCATAGGCCACCGCCGCCGCCTCGCTCTCGGCCTTCAGCTTGCCGGCCTCCTCGAGGTCGTCGGCGATGCGATCATGCCGTTCCTCGAGAATATTGGCGATGCGCGGCAGGGCGATGCGGCTCATCAGCAGGTAGAGCGCGCCGAACGCGATCGCCAGCCAGACAAGCTGCGAGGGAAAGGTATGGACGTCAAAGGGCGGAAACCCGCCGCCATGCGCTTCCGCTGGAGGCACTGCAATCTCCACGCCGCTCTCCGCCGGCAACGTGCCCGGCGCAGGCGTTCCCGCCTGGGCTATGACGAATGTACCGGCCGGACCTTGGGCCTCGGACATGGTTCAGGCTTCCTCAGTCAATGGGGACGTCGTGCGGCACGAGGGCATGTCGCGAGCGCCATGCCCTCGCGGCAGGGCGTCAGACCACGAACAGCAGAACCAGCGCGACGACCAGCGCGAAGATGCCGAGACCTTCCGCGAGCGCCGCACCGATGAAGGCGCGGGCGAACTGGCCATCGGCCGCCGACGGGTTGCGCAGCGCGCCCGAGAGGAAGCTGCCGAAGATGTTACCCACGCCGATAGCGGCAAGGCCCATGCCGAGACAAGCGAGACCGGCGCCGAGGAACTTGGCGGCAATCGGATCCATGGTCTTCTCCTATTTGAATTCGCTGAGTGAGTTGAAGGCTGGATGAGGTCCCGCGACGCGCCGATCAGTGGCCCGGATGCAGAGCGTCGTTGAGATAGATGCAGGTCAGCACCGCGAAGACGTAGGCCTGCAGGAAAGCGACAAGGAATTCGAGCGCGGTGAGCGCCACGACCATGGCAAGCGGCAGCACGGCGCCGAGCCAGCCGGCAATGCCCGCGCTGGTCATCATCACGATGAAGCCCGCGAACACCTTCATGGCGATGTGGCCGGCGAGCATGTTGGCGAACAGGCGCAGCGACAGGCTGATGGGCCGCGAGAGGAACGAGATCAGCTCGATCACGACCATGAAGGGCAACAGGAAGGCCGGCACGCCCGAGGGCACGAACAGGTGCAGGAAATGGGTGCCGTGGCGGACGAAGCCGTAAATGATGACCGTCAGGATCACCAGCAGCGCCAGCGCGGCGGTGACGATGAGATGGCTGGTGACGGTGAACGAATACGGGATCATGCCGACGAAATTCGCCGTCAGCACGAAGATGAAGAGCGAGAACACGAGGGGGAAGAACTTCATCCCCTCATTGCCGGCCGTGCTGCGCACGGTCGAGGCGACGAACTCGTAGGACAGCTCGGCAAGCGACTGCAGGCGGTTGGGCACCAGCGTGCGGCCGCGCGTCGCGAAGGTGAGGAAGAAGAACACCAGCGCCACGATGCCGAACATGAAGGCGGCGGAATTGGTGAAGGCGAGCTCGACGCCCCCCGGAGCTCCCAGGTCCACGATCTTGTGGATCTGGAACTGGTGGATCGGATCGATCACGGTTCCGCTGGCCATCGCCGGTCGTTGCCCTCAAACGTGGCGCCGCAGGGCGCCCGCCCCTGTCTCAGACACCCGCCCCGAGGCCGGCATCGCTCGAAATTTCGTTGACGGACCCGCCGCAAGGCCGGCCGTCGCATCCCCACGTCACGCTCGCGTCACGCCCCGCCCTTCGGCGGCGTCTTCGGCCCGGTTTCCCCGGCAGCGCGCAGCATATTCATGATTCCCGCGCCGAAGCCCAGAAGCATGAACCCGATCATCCCCCACGGCGTGATGCCAAGGAGCCGGTCGATCGCCCAGCCGAGGCCGGCGCCCACCAGGACCCCCGCGACAAACTCGCTTCCCAAACGGAAAGCGAGCGCCATGCCGGCCGAAGAGGACGTCCGGTCCGGGACCTTTGACGCCTTCTCTTCCGCTTGCCGCTCGGCACGCACCTTGTCCAGCGCGCTGCCCAGCCCGCTTAGCCGGCCCGAGAGCTCGGTGTCGGAAACCTCCGGCCGGCCTGAGTCCTTTTGGCCGTCCGTTCTGTCCCGGTCGCCCATGATCTATGCTCAGTCCTTGCCGGAGAAGGATTTCCCATCCCCGAAACCGGGCGCACCATAGTGATCGGCCCAAGGGGTGTCAAGAACGTGAACTCATGTTTTAAGCATTTGAAAAATATGGAGAAAAGCAACAGGGGACGCTCTGTCGCAGGCATTGCGCCACACCGCCTCGCACCAAGGGAAGGCAGAGGGCGGAGGATCGCCGTGTTTTTGGCATGCCAGCGGCGCCTGAGGAATACGCCGAACACCCCCCTGCGCCTCGTCCCCGGCCTGCCGCCGCCGGCATGGCGCGTTCAGCTCGCCTCACGATAGGTCTCGGCTGTGGCGAGATCGACCGAGACGAGCTTGGACACGCCGCGCTCGGCCATGGTCACGCCGAACAACCGGTTCATGCGGCTCATGGTGATGGGGTTATGCGTAATCGTGATGAAACGCGTCTCGGTGAGGCGGCGCATCTCGTCCAGAAGGTTGCAAAATCGCTCGACATTCGAGTCGTCGAGCGGCGCATCCACCTCGTCGAGCACGCAGATCGGCGCCGGATTGGTGAGGAATACCGCGAAGATGAGTGCCATGGCGGTGAGCGCCTGCTCGCCCCCTGAAAGCAGCGAGAGCGATTGCGGCTTCTTGCCCGGCGGCTTGGCGATGATGTCGAGCCCCGCCTCCAGCGGGTCGTCCGAATCGGTCAGCACGAGCCGTGCCTCGCCACCCCCGAACAGCGTACCGAACAATTGCTGGAAATGCCCGTCGACCACGGTGAAACTGGCCTGCAGCCGTTCGCGTGCCTCACGATTGAGGCTGTAAATGCCCTGGCGCAGCCGCTTGATCGCTTCCGTCAGGTCCTCGCGCTCGGCCGAGAGGCCCTGCTGCTGGCCCTCGACCTCGGCCAGTTCCTCCTCGGCGCGCAGATTGACCGCGCCCAGCCGCTCGCGCTCGCGCTTCAGCCGGTCGAGATCGGTCTCGACCGTCGCGGCGTCGGGCAGCGGCGCGTCGGCCTCCAGCCCGGCAATGGCGCGCGCGCTGTCCGGCGGGCCGTCGAGACTGTCGGAAATCTCACGCAGCAGCTGCTCGCGGCGCTCGCGTGCGGCATCCAGCCGCGCCTCGCCCCGCGCGCGCTCCTCGCGCGCCACCGCGAGCGCGTCGAGCGCGGCGCGGGCCGCCCGCTCGGCCTCGACCTGCGCGCCCTCACTGCTGGCGAGGCGATCAGCTGATTCGCGTCGCGCGGCCTCGGCCCGGGCGATCTCGTCGAGCAGGGCGCGGCGGCGGGCGGCAAAGGCCGCCGGGGCCTCGTCGAACGCCGCACGCTCCTCGGCGGCTTCCTCGACGCGCGCCTCCAGCGCAGCCACCCGCTCGCCGGTGCCGCTGGCGCGGGCCTGCCACGAGGCCCGCTCGCCGGCGATCGCCTGCAGGCGGCGCACGCGCTGCTCGCGCTCGCGGGTGAGCCCCTCGGCGCGGGCTCTCGCTTCCGCCAGCGCCGCACGATCCTGTGCCACGCGGCTGCGCGCCTCGACCAGATGCGCCTCGCTCTCCATTCCAGCCGGCAGTTCGGCCAGCTGCGCCTGCGCAGCCGCGAGACCGGCGGCGCTGGCGGTGCGCTCCGTCTCCAGCCGATCGAGGCTCGCCGCCAGCGCGGAAAGCTTGGCCTCCTGCTCGGCCGCCTGGCGCTCGGCGCGGGCGAGATCGTCACGCGCCGCCTCCATGGCGCGCAGCGCCGCGCGCCTCGCCTCGCGGGCAGCATTCTCGCGCGAGCCGGCCGCGCGCAGGGCCGCCTCGGCACTTTCCAGCACGCGGCGGTGATTTCCCACCTCGGCGCGCGCCGCGATTCGCTCCGCCTCGATATCGGCCAGCCGGTTGCGCTCGGCGAGGCGGCGCGCGGCGGCGGTCGGCGCATCGGCCGCGGCGGTCAGCCCGTCCCAGCGCCACAGGTCGCCCTCGCGCGAGACCAGCCGCTGGCCCGGGCGCAACTGGGCCGCAAGGCGCGCGCCCTCGCTCCGTTCGACCACTCCGATCTGCGCGAGGCGGCGCGCCAGTTCGGCCGGCGCCTCGACATGACGGGCGAGCGTCTCGGCGCCCGCAGGCAGCGGCGCATCGCCGTCATCGCAGGTCAGCGCCCAGTGCACGGGCGCCTCGACCTCGGCCGGGGCGTCGAGATCATCGCCCAGCGCCGCGCCGAGCGCGGTCTCGAAGCCGCGCGCCACGCGGATCTGGTCGATCACCGGCGCCCAGCGGCGCGGCGCGCCGACATCGAGCAGCTTGGCGAGGGTGCGGGCCTCGGTGTCGAGCCGCTGGGCCACGCGCTCGGCCTCGGCGAGCGGACGGCGGGCGTGATCGAGCGCGGCGCGGGCTTCCACATGGGCGGCTTCCGCCTCCTGCGCCGCCGCCTCGGCGGCCTCGAACGCCTCGCGGGTGATTTCGGCGCTGGCGCGGCGCTCCTCAAGGCGCACGCCGTCGACGCCCGCCTCCAGCCGGCGCCGCTCCTCGGCGAGCTGGGCGACATCGCGCTCCAGCCGGGCATGGCGCTCGCCCGCCTCGCGCACCGAGCGCTCCAGCGCCCCGCGCCGGGCGGTGCGTTCGGCATGGGTGGCGGTGGCCTCGGTGAAGGCGCGCTCCGATTCGGCCAGCGCCTGCGCGGCGTCCTCGCGCGCCTCGCCCGCCTCTCCCTCGGCTTCCGCCGCTTCTTCCTGATGGGCGGCGAGTTCCTCGGCTTCCTCGGCCAGCCGGCCCAGCACGCTGCCGGCATCGGCGGCGAGCGCGCGCTCGCGCTCCATGTCGCCGGCAAGCTGGGACAGGCGGCGATCCAGCTCGGCGCGGCGGGCGCCGGCGCGCGCCTCCTCCCGGTCAAGCTCGCCCTGCGCCAGCGTCAGACGCTGCAGGGCGGCCGCGCTCGCGGCATCGGCCTCGCGCAGCGCCGGCAACCCATGGGCGGCGATGGCGGCAAGCCGGGCGCTGTCGCCCTGTTGCACGGTGCACTCCGCGACGGACCGCACCGCGAGGTCGAGCGCGCGGCTCGCCTCGTTCAGTGCCCCGGAGGCCTCCAGCCAGCGCAGCCAGAACAGCGTCGCCTCCGCCGTGCGAATATCGGTGGAGACCGCGCGGTAGCGCGCCGCCTGGCGCGCCTGGCGGCGCAGCGCGTCGAGCTGGCTGGTGATCTGGCCGATCACGTCGTCGAGCCGGGTGAGATTGGCTTCGGCGGCGCGCAGGCGCATTTCCGCCTCGTGCCGGCGGGCATGCAGGCCGGCAACGCCCGCCGCCTCTTCCAGCAGCCGCCGGCGAGCCGTGGGCTTGGCCCCGACGATCTCGCCGATCTGCCCCTGTCGCACCATGGACGGCGAGCGCGAGCCCGAGGAGGCATCGGCGAACAGCATCTGCACGTCGCGCGCGCGCGCCTCGCGCCCATTGATGCGATAGGCGGAGCCCTGCTCGCGCTCGATGCGCCGGGAGATTTCCAGCAGGTCGGCATCGTTGAACACCGCCGGCGCCGAGCGATCGCCATTGTCGACGACGAGCACCACTTCCGCGGTATTGCGCGAGGGGCGCGTGGTGGTGCCGCCGAAAATGACGTCGTCCATCCCCTCGGCGCGCATCGCCTTGTAGGAATTCTCGCCCATCACCCAGCGCAGCGCCTCGACCAGATTCGACTTGCCGCAGCCATTCGGGCCCACCACGCCGGTGAGGCCGGGCTCGATCAGCATGTCGGTCGGCTCGACGAAGGTCTTGAAGCCGGTGAGACGCAGGCGGGTGAATTTCATGTCCCGAGGGTGCCGCTCCGCGACCACAAGTTCAAGTGGCATCGAGGGGACGATCCACGACATGTTGCGTGGCGCACGGCTCCGCGCCTCCTGTGATGGCGGATCGCGCGGCCGGTCAGAAAGGCTGACCAAAGACGAATTGCCGGAAGGCGGCTTCTGCCGGCAGATTGGGCGTCGACGAACCATCCTGCCCTTGAATCCCGACATGGAGGCAGAACATGCGCCCACCCGTGCTCGACATGTTCGATCTGCGCATCCTGCGCGAATTGCAGGAGGATGGCCGCCTCACCAACGCGGAACTCTCCGAGCGCATCGGCCTCTCGCCCTCGCCCTGCCTGCGGCGCACCCGCCGGCTGGAGGAGGAAGGGCTGATCGCCGGCTACCAGGCGCGGCTGGGCGCCCCGCGGCTCGGGCTTGGCGTGCTCGCCTTCATCCATGTGCATCTGGAGCGGCAGGTCGACGCGGCCGCGCGCGACTTCGAGGCGGCGGTGCTGGCGCTGCCGCAGGTCATTGCCTGCCATAGCGTGACCGGCGACAGCGATTACCTCCTGCATGTGGTCTGCGAGGATCTGGAGGGCTTCGCGCATTTCGCCCATGACATCTTGATGGGCCTGCCGGGCGTGCGCGGGGTGCGCTCCTCGCTGGCGCTGAAGCGGGTAAAGGAGAGCCAGCGCCTGCCGCTCGACCACCTGCGTGCCGGGCCCGCCGCCCCCGAATCCGCTGCTGAAAAGCTGGGCAACGACAGCCCGAGCCCAAAAAGGCGGCCCTGACGGCAGAATCTGCCTTGCCGGCCTTTTTCGCCTCCCGAGAACGCAAGGACATGCCGAGTTAGGTCAACTACACTGACCTATATCGACATCATCCTTCACGGACACGGGACATCCCGGGAGGCGCGTCATGGCATTCGTCGCAGACATGTTGACGCCGTTCGTGTCGCGCACCGCCGGCACGGCACGCGAAGGCCTCGCGCGCTCGCCGGCCGCGCTGGCCGTGCTGGCGCTGTCGGGGGCGGCGCTGCTCTGGTCCGGCAATTTCCTGGCCGGCCATCTCGCCTCCGGCCTCATCCCGCCGGCGACGCTCTCCGCCGCCCGCTGGCTGCTGGCGCTCCTTCTGCTCCTGCCCTTCACCTGGCGCGAAATCCGTGCCCAGCGGGCGGAAATCGCCCGCCGCTGGCCGCTCTGGATCGCCGCGGGCGTGCTCAACATCGCCGTGTTCACGGTGCTCATCTATATGGGCCTCGCCCATACCAGCCTGGTCAACGGCTCCATTATCGGCTCGGCGGCGCCCATCGTGGTGGGGCTGTTCGGCTGGCTCATCCTCGCCGAGCGCACGGGCCTGCGCACCCGCCTCGCGCTCGCCATTTCCACCGCCGGCGTCGCGCTGATCGTGCTGCGCGGCGATATCGGCAATCTCGCCCGCCTCGACCTGCATTTCGGCGACCTGATGCTGTTCCTCGGCATCGCCGCCTTCGCACTTTATGCGGTGCTGCTGAAGCGCTTTCCCACCCGCCTCTCGGCCGCCGCCGCGCTCACCGTCTCCATTCCCTTCGGGCTCATCGCGCTCGCCCCCATCGCGGCGTGGGAGATCGCCGCCGGCGGCCTCGCCACCGGCGGGCTGAGCCCGGCCGATCTCGGCCACGCCGCGCTGATCGTGGTCTATGTCGCGAGCCTGCCCACGCTCGGCTTCGTGCTGTGGGGACGCGGCGTCGCCGTGCTCGGCCCGACCCGCGCCGGCCAGTTCCTGCAACTCGTGCCGGTCTTCGGCACCGCGCTGGCCGTGGGCGTTCTGGGCGAGGCGCTGAGCCTGCACCATGCGCTCGGCTTCGCTCTCGTGCTCGCCGGCCTCGCTTTGTGCGACCGCCGCCTGCCCCAGCCCGCCCGCGGCTGACGCGCGCGCCCCTTCGGCGACGACGCCCGAACGGCCATCCGCCGCGGGAAACCGGGAATGGCGATGAACACGGCGTTGATCCGCCGCAAATCGATCCGCCGGCAATGCCGGCCGGCGATCCCCCCCCCCCGCATGAGGCGGATCGCCCTCTCCGCTCCACCTGTCACGCCGCCCACGCGTGAACGCTCCCGCCTCGGACGGCACGGACGCAAACGTGATCCGCCCGCGAGACGCGGCATGACATTGCGCCGGCGGGGATTTCCCTGAGTTTGGTGATGGCGGTTTACCCGGTCTTTACCCTGACCGGCGGAGATTGTGGATGCGCGTTCCGTTGCGTTCGAGTTCTGTTGCGTCACCAGAGTCAGGTAGCCGTCCATGAAGGTGGTTCATAGCGGGGGAGCCCGTCGGGCATCCCGGACCGGGTCCCGTAATGCCGGAATCGATGCGTCCACGTCGCCGGACGGCCTGCCGCTCGACACCATCCTGCGTGGGGATTGTGTCGCCCAACTGTCGCGCCTGCCGGCGCGCTCGGTCGACCTCGTCTTCGCCGACCCCCCCTATAATCTCCAGCTGCAGGGCGAGCTGAAGCGGCCCGACGACAGCCGGGTCGACGCGGTGGACGACGCGTGGGACAAATTCGAGAGCTTCGAGGCCTATGACGCGTTCACCCGCGCCTGGCTGCTGGCCGTGCGCCGCGTGCTCAAGCCCACCGGCACGCTGTGGGTGATCGGCTCCTATCACAACATCTTCCGCGTCGGCGCGATGCTGCAGGATCTCGATTTCTGGATCCTCAACGACATCGTCTGGCGCAAGACCAACCCGATGCCGAATTTCCGCGGCCGGCGCTTCACCAATGCGCATGAGACGATGATCTGGGCCGCGCGCGAACCGGGCGCCAAGGGCTACACCTTCAATTACGAGGCGCTGAAGGCGGCCAATGAGGATGTGCAGATGCGCTCCGACTGGCTGTTCCCCATCTGCTCGGGCCATGAGCGCCTGAAGGACGAGACCGGCCACAAGGTGCACCCGACGCAGAAGCCCGAGGCCCTGCTGGCCCGTGTCATCCTCTCCGCCTCCAAGGCGGGTGATGTGGTGCTCGATCCCTTCCTCGGCTCCGGCACCACGGCGGCGGTGGCCAAGCGGCTCGGCCGCCGTTTCATCGGCATCGAGCGCGACGCGACCTATGCCGATGCCGCGCAGGCCCGCATCGATGCGGTCGAGACGCTGCCCGACCTCGCCCTCGCCACCGCCCCGACCGCGCGCGAGGCGCCACGCATTGCCTTCAACGCGCTGATCGAGCGTGGCCTGCTCATGCCCGGCACGCTGCTGACCGATGCCAAGTCGCGGGTGCGCGCGCTGGTGCGGGCCGACGGCATGCTGTCGCTGGAGACCGCGCCGGGCCTTGGCCAGATCGGTTCCATCCATCGCGCCGGTGCCATCGCCCAGGGGCTGGATGCCTGCAATGGCTGGACCTACTGGCACATGGACACGCGCGAAGGGCTGAGACCGATCGATTCGCTGCGCGCGCGGGTCCGCTCGGAAATGGCGCTCGCCGCCGAGTGAGTGGGGGATGAGGTGCCGGGCGAACCGGCTCACATGAAAAAGGCCGCCTCGCGGCGGCCTTTGTCCGGTGGGTCGGACCTTCGCCGTCAAGCGGCCCGAACCTGCAGGGAGGTCAGAGATTGGCGGCCTTCTTGACCGCATCCTTGGCCTTGCCGACGGCCTGCTGGCCCTCGCCCTTCAGCTCCTGGACCTTGCCTTCGGCTTCCAGCTTCTCGGAGCCGGTCATCTTGCCGACGCCCTGCTTCACATTGCCGATGGCCTCGTTGGCGAGACCCTTGGCCTTATCCGCGGCGCTACCCATCGTTGCATTCTCCATGTCTGCCGCCTTCATCAGCGGCCTGCCGGAATAACGCGCGACCCCCAGCGAAGTTCAATCGAACGGCGGCAACTTAACCGATATACTCCAATACCTTACGCATGACCGAGGGAAAGGCCTCGGCATCGAAGCCCTCCGGCCGCACCCATCGATGCCCCTTGGGCGCGGGCGTGAGGGCCGGCGCACGCGCCCGCCAGATGGCGAGTTCCAGCGCGAAATGGCTGAACACGTGACCGACCGCGGCATTGAGCGGCTGCCATTCCAGCGCCATCGGCGCCGCGAGGGCGGGATCGGCCGGGCCGCCTTCGACCCAGTCCGTGGAGGGCACCTCGCTCATGCCGCCGAGCAGCCCGCGCGGCGGGCGCGAGCGCACCAGCACCGCCCCATCGGCCCGCACCGCGAGGAAGGCGACGCCTTGCCGGGTCGGGCGCACGGACTTCGCCGCCTTCACCGGGTAGCGCTCGGGCGCGCCGGCCGCATGGGCAGCGCAACTCCCCTGCCACGGGCAGAGCGCGCAGGCCGGCTTGCGCGGCGTGCACAGGGTAGCGCCGAGATCCATCATCGCCTGCGCGAAATCGCCGTGGCGGGTCTCCGGCAGCAAGGTGAGCGCCAGCGCGCGCAGCCGTGCCTTCGCCCTGGGAAGCGCCTCCTCCACCGCGAACAACCGCGCGAGAACACGCTCCCAATTGCCATCGACCGCCGCCGCCCGGCGCTCGAAGGCGATGGAGGCGATGGCTGCCGCGGTATAGGGGCCGATGCCCGGTAGTTCGAGCAGCGCCGCCTCGGTGTCAGGGAATGCCCCGCCATGGCGCTCCACCACGGCGCGGGCGCAGGCGTGCAGGTTGCGGGCGCGGGCGTAATAGCCGAGCCCCGCCCAGGCCGAGAGCACTTCTTCCAGGGGCGCGGCGGCCAGCGCCTTGACGCTCGGCCAGCGCGCGAGGAAGGCCGCGTAATAGGGCGCGACCGTCACGACCGTGGTCTGCTGCAACATGATCTCGGAGAGGAAGACGCGGTAGGGATCCTGCCGCGTGCCCGGCTCGGCGCGCCAGGGCAGCCGCCGCTGGTGCCGGTCATACCAGGCGAGCAGCGCGCCGGGATCCGGTGCCGACATCGCGGCCGGGCGGGAGGGATCGGGTCGCGGGGGAATGGCTGGATCGGCGGGGCGCGGCATGCCATCTTCTAGCTTGGGATCCGCCTAAAGTGGTTCGCCTGCCTTGCGCCGGCAAGGCTTATCCGCAACAGACTTGGTCCTTACCGGCCTGCCCGCGCCGCGCATGCCGCCCGAACCTTACCCGGCCGGGCCTCACCAACCGGAATATCCCCGCCCGCATGTCCCGCCTTCCGACCATTCCGTCCCGAGACGCTCCCATTCGCAAGCCGCACGCGAAGCCATACGCCCGCGGGCGCCGGGGGCCGGCCCCTCTCGCCGACCTGATCGACGCGACCATCGCCGAGAGCTGCCGCCAGCGCGGCATCGCCTCGGTCGAGATCGTCACGCGCTGGGCGGACATTGTCGGCGAGACGCTGGCCGCGCGCGCGCTGCCGATCAAGCTCGCCTGGCCGACGCGCGCGGAGAATGTGGAACCGGGCGTGCTGCATGTGCGGGTGGAGGGCGGTTACGCCATCGAATTGCAGCACGACGCGCCTGTGGTGATCGAGCGGGTGAACCGCTATTTCGGCTGGCGCTGCATCGGGCGGCTGGCGCTGCGCCAGGGTCCGGTGGCCGCGCTGCGCCCCGTTCGGCGCCGTTTCATCGAGCCCGATGCCGCCGAATGCGGCGCGGTCGCCCGCCGGCTCGGCGCCTTCGAGGATGATGCGCTCGCAGGGGCGCTGGCCCGGCTCGGGGCGCTGGTCGCGCGCGAACGCGGCGACCTCGGGGCGTCAGTCGCGCGCGAACGCGGCGACCTGGGGGCGCCGTCGCCGCGCGCGCGCGGCGACACGGCACCGTCCGGCGTGACAAAGCGCCCCGATTCGTTCACGCAGCGGTGACGTGGACGGCAGCTGCCGTACCGTTGCCATGTTCGCGCGCTGCCTGTACGCGCTTTGATAGTCTGACGCCGGCGTCCGTCCGGCCTTCCCCTGGAGACCGACCATGATCGACCGCCGTCGCTTTATCGAAGGGCTCGGCACCGCGGCCCTTACCACCGCCGCGCTCGTCGCGCTTTCCGGGCCGGACGCGCTGAATTTCGGCAAGATGTCGTTCATCGGCGCCGCCGAGGCGCAGACGGTCGATGCCGCCAAGCTGCTGGAACCGGGCCCGCTGCCCGACCAGGTGCTGGGCAAGGCCGATGCGCCCGTCACCATCATCGAATATGCCTCGATGACCTGCGGCCACTGCGCGCATTTCCATGCCACCACCTTTCCGGTGCTGAAGGAAAAATACATCGACACCGGCAAGGTGCGCTTCATCCTGCGCGAATTCCCGCTCGATATCGTCGCCAAGGCCGCCTTCATGCTGGCCCGCTGCGCTGGCGAGGGGAAATACTATCCCCTGACCGACACGCTGTTCGACAACCAGAAGGCCTGGGCCTTCAACAACAACCCCGCCCAGGCCCTGCTCGCCATCGCCAAGCAGAGCGGCATGACCGAACAGCAGTTCAACGCCTGTCTGAACGATGCCAAGCTCGCCGGCCAGATCGACGAGGTTGCCCAGCGCGGCGCCAAGGAATTCGGCATCGATTCGACGCCGACCTTCTTCGTCAACGGCAAGAAGATTTCCGGCGCCATGACCCCGGAAGAGCTGGACAAGGAACTGGCCCCGCTGCTCGGCGCGAACTGAACCGGCGGCGCACCGTCGCGTCGCACGGGGATAGGCCGCGCCGGCCGTGCCCTTCCCGGCACGCGCGGCTCGTCGGCCGGCGGGTGCCCATACGTCGGCGGCGGCCAGTTCCCGGATACGCGCCGGGATATGCGCGCCGCCAGCCGAAGCGTCCCATCGCAATGCCCGGCCCCGGCCGGGCATTGTCATATCCGCCCTATGCGCCGGCTCAGTCCGGCAGGGTGAGCCGGCCGTCCGGCCCGAGCGCGAAGCCGGGATTATGGGCGATCTCCCAGGGATAACCGTCGGGATCGGCGACATAGCCGCTATAGCCGCCCCAGAAGGTCGGCTGGGCCGGTCGCAGCGCCCGCCCGCCGGCGGCCACGGCGCGAATGAGCGTGGCGTCGACCTCCGCCGGGCTCATCCGGTTGCAGGCCAGCGCCATCCCGCCGAACGCGCCCGGCCGTCCCGGCACCACCCCGGCCTCGGCGGCCAGTTCGTGGCGCGGGTAAAGCGAGAGCACCACCGCCCCGGCCGCGAAGAAGGCCACGCCATCGGCCTCGCGCAGCCGGCGCGCGAGGCCGAGCGCCTCGTAGAAGGCGATCGAGCGCGCCAGATCGACCACGCCCAGCGTGACCAGGGAAACGTGCAGCGGCGCGATGGCACGCCGTGCCGGCACCGGTACGCTCCCCTCATTCAGCCCGTCATTCATGATGGCTGCCGTGCTCATGTAGCCTCCCCGAACAGCGACAATTGCTCACCCTTCTGCGGCGGGCGGCGGAAATGGCGTGTCGTCAGCCGCAGATGGCGCTTGTTGAGCCCGAGCCGCTCCGTCGCGATCTCGAAACGGCGGGCCATGGTCCAGGCATAGGGACCCGTGCCGGTCATGCGCTGGCCGAAGGTCGAATCATATTCCTTGCCGCCATGCAGATCCTTCAGCAGCGAGAGCACATGGCGGTAGCGGTCCGGGAAATGCGCGAGCAGCCATTCCTTGAACAGGTCGCGGATCTCCAGCGGCACGCGCAGCATGACATAGCCGGCCTCGCTCGCCCCGGCCGCGACGGCGGCGTCCAGGATGCGCTCCATTTCCGCGTCGGTCACCGCCGGAATCACCGGCGCCACCAGCACGGCGGTCGGCACGCCCGCCTCGCTGAGCCGGCGGATCGTGTCGATCCGCCGCGCGGGCGTCGCGGCGCGCGGCTCCATGATGCGGGCGAGCTTGGGGTCGAGCGAGGTGACGGAAAGCGCCACCTTGGCGAGGCCGCGCGCGGCCATGGGGGCGAGGATGTCGAGGTCGCGCAGCACCAGCGCGGACTTGGTGACGATGCCGACCGGATGGCCGAAATCGCTCAGCACTTCCAGAATGCGCCGCGTCAGCCGCCACTCGCGCTCGATCGGCTGGTAGCCGTCCGTGTTGATGCCGAGCGCGATGGTGCGCGGCTCATAGCCGGGCTTGGCCAGTTCCTTGGCGAGCAGTTCCGGCGCGTCCGGCTTGGCGAACAGCTTGGTCTCGAAATCGAGCCCGGCGGACAGGCCCTGATAGGCATGGGTCGGCCGCGCGAAACAGTAGACGCAGCCATGCTCGCAGCCGCGATAGGGGTTGATCGAACGGTCGAAGCCGACATCGGGGGAATCGTTGCGGTTGATGATGGTGCGCGGCTTCTCCACCGTCACGCTGGTGCGGAAGGGCGGCAGCTCGTCGAGGCTCTGCCAGCCATCGTCGAACGCCTCGCGCGCGTGCGGCTCGAACCGGCCCGCCGCGTTGGAGACCGCGCCGCGCCCGCGCCGGCGCTCGCCATCGATGACCGCCGGCGCCATCGCCTCGGGCAGCACGTCCATTTCCGACACGGTGGAAAGGTCGCGCGCCGCCGCGCGGCTCTCTTCCTCGCGGCGCGCCCGGCGCTCCTGCGCCAGCCGGCCGAGATGCTTTGGCGGCACGCGCGCGCCGGCGGCAGAAGGGATATCGAGGGTGCGACGTTCCATGCCCACGGTTTTAAACCGGACACAGGAACATATCAAGAACACATATCGATCTATGTCACATGGCGCTATACGCCAGCAGTCGGGTGCGATAGGCAGGTTGAGACGCGCCGCCGGTTTCGCCCACCGGTTTTCGTCCGCCGGTTTCCTGCATGATTCCGAACCGTTACGTCCAAGGAGTGGCTCAACGCGTGATCTCGGTGGTCATTCCCACGGGCGAGAGCCACAGACTGCTGGTGCCCACCCTCGCCGCGCTGGTCCCCGGCGCCGCCGCCGGCGTGGTGCGCGAGGTGCTGCTCGTTGACGCCAGCGCCTCCGCCGATGTCGAGGAGATTGCCGACGCGGCGGGCTGCGAATATCTGCGTGGCACCGCCGACATGGGCGCGCGGCTGCGGCAGGGCGCCGAAGCCGCGTCCTCGCCCTGGCTGATGTTCCTCTCGCCCGCCGCGCTGCTGCAGGATGGCTGGACGCGCGAGGTGCACACCTTCGCCGAGCAGAGCGAACGGATGGATGCCAGCGGGCGCCGCGCCGCCACGTTCCGCCTCGCTCTCGACGGGTTCGGCGTCACGCCCCGCCTTCGTGAAGCGCTGGCGGTGGGCCGCCACGCGCTCACCGGGCGGCCGCGCCCCGAGCAGGGCCTGCTGATCCACCGCCGCTTCTATGACGAGTTGGGCGGCCACCGGCCCGGCCCGCAATCCATGCGGCGCCTGATGGCGAAGACCGGCCGGGGGCGCCTCGTGCTGCTGCGCTCGCAGATCCTGCTGCCACAATAGCGCGGCGTCAGGCCGGCGCGCGCAGCTTGCCGCGCTTCAGGTGCTCGTCGAGCCGCGGCAGGATTTCCACGAAATTGCAGGGCCCGTGACGGATGTCGAGTTGCTGGGCCAGAATGCCGTCCCAGCCGTCGCGACAGGCGCCGGGCGAGCCCGGCAGGCAGAAGATGTAGGTGGAATTGGCCACCCCCGCCGTCGCGCGGCTCTGCAGCGTGGACGTGCCGATCTTCTGGAAGGAGATCAGGTGGAAAATAGTCGAGAAGCCTTCCATGCGCTTCTCGAACAAAGGCTCCACCGCTTCCGGCGTGACATCGCGGCCGGTGAAGCCGGTGCCGCCGGTGGTGATGACGACATCAACCGAGGTATCGGCGATCCAGCCGGCGACGCGGGCGCGGATGTCATCCACCTCGTCCGGCACGATGGCGCGCTCCGCCAGCCGATGACCCGCCGCCTCCAGCCGCTCCACCAGCGTGTTGCCCGAGCGATCATCGGCAGATGTGCGGGTGTCGGAAATGGTCAGCACCGCGATGGCCAGCGGGACGAAGGGCTTGTCGGTCGAATCGGCACGCGTCGAACCGGCACTCATGGAAGACCTCGCGGATGGAAGACGTCGCGGACACCTCGCGCGGCGAAGCGCGTCGCACGAAAAACGCGCGTCAGCTCCGCCCCTGGAAGGTGTTGCACTGCTTCATGGACCCGCTTTCCAGCCCCGTGCGGAACCATCGCACGCGCTGGGCCGACGTGCCATGGGTGAAGCTGTCCGGCACCACCTGGCCCTGCTGCTGCTTCTGCAGCCGATCGTCGCCGATGGCGGAGGCGGCGTTGAGCGCCTCCTCGATGTCGCCTTCCTCGAGAACCTTCCACTTGGCATCGGCATGGTGCGCCCAGACGCCGGCGAGGCAATCGGCCATCAGTTCAACCCGCACGGACAGCGCGTTGGCCTCCGTGCGGGAGACCTCGCGCTGGCGCGCCTGCACCTTGGCGAGCAGGCCGATCTGGTTCTCGACGTGATGGCCGACCTCATGGGCAATGACATAGGCGGCGGCGAAATCGCCCGGCGCGTTGAAGCGCTGTTTCATCTCGTTGAAGAAAGACGTGTCGAGATAGATCTTCTCGTCAAGCGGGCAATAGAACGGCCCCATGGCCGACTGGGCGGCGCCGCAGGCCGAGCGCGTGCCACCGGTGAACAGCACGAGGCCGGGATCCTTGTAGGTGGCGCCCTGCGCCTTGAAGATAGGCGTCCACACATCCTCGGTCTGCGCCAGCACGGCGGCCGCGAACTGGCCGAGCTGGTCCTGCGGCGCGGCGCGCGAGGAAGGCGCGGGCGCCTGACGCTGCGGCTGGCTGGTGCTGGCTTGATCGCCGCCGCCCATGAGAATCTCGGCACCACCGATCAGCACGGCCGGATTGATGCCGGTCGCCCAGGCGATCAGCCCGACGACGATGAGCCCGCCAATGCCGAGACCGCCGCGCCCGCCCGGCATGCGCCCGCCGAAGCCGCCGCCCGAGCCGCCGTCACCGCGCCGATCCTCGACATTGTCGCTGCGCCGGAAGTCTTCCCACCGCATCGTCGCCTCCTCGGCCGGCACGGACGCCCGCCATCACGATCCCCACCGACCATACTGGCCAGCGCGGCCGTGATCCAGCCGCACCACAGCGGCAATGCGCTCGGGCGCCGCCGGTTCCATGGTGCGGCGGCGCCCGAGGGACATTGGCCTCACCGGGTCGGGGCGGAAAGCCCTTCGATGAACTGGTGCGTCAGGCTGAGATCGGGCGAGGAGAGCCCGTGACCGGCCGGCAGAATCCGGTGCGTCACCCGCGCGCCGGCCGCCTCAAGGGCTGCGGCGAGGCGGGCGGCATTCTCCGCCGGCACGATCGGATCGCTGTCGCCGGACAGCATGAGCACCGGCACGGCGTCGATCACCGCCGCAGGCGGCTGGCGGAAGGGCGACATGGCGCGCAGCAGCACCGCGCCCGAGAGCACCCCCGGCCGCAGCATGAGCAGGGCGGCGGCGATGTTGGCGCCGTTGGAGAAGCCGAGCGCCACCGGTGCCGCCAGACCATGCTCGGCCCGCGCGGCCTCGACGAAATCGGCGAGTTCATGCGTGCGCCGCGCAAGGTCCTCCTCATCGAACACCCCTTCCGCGAAACGGCGGAAGAAGCGGTTCGCGCCACCCTCGCTCACCTTGCCGCGCGGCGAGAGCAGCGCCGCGCCCGGCGCCACACGCTGGCCGAGGCCGATGAGGTCGTCCTCGCTGCCGCCGGTGCCGTGCAGCAGCAGGAGCGGCGGGCGCCCCGGGGCGGAGGCCGGCACATAGCGATGGATGAAGCTGGCGACCGCCGACGCGCGGCCGGTCGCAGTCGAATCGGTAACACTCATCGAATCGGGAACACTCATGGCACCCTCCTGTCGGATGATGGTGGCGGCATGCGCCCCGCCGCACGAAGGCGCGGCGGGGCGCTGGAGCAATCAGGCTCAGGCGATCTCGGGGAGCACCGCCTCGATCTGGCGGCGGCGGCCTTCCAGGAAATCCGGCAGCTTCAGCGCTTCGCCGAGCGTGGTGCGCGGCTCGTCGGCATCGAAGCCGGGAACGTCGGTGGCGATCTCGAACAGGACGTGGCCGGGTTCGCGGAAATAGACCGAGCGGAAATAGTTGCGGTCCTTCTGCTCCGTGGTGTGGATGCCGTGATTCTCGACCAGCTTGCGCACCATCTCCTCCTGCGCCGCGTCGTCGGCCGCGCGGAAGGCGATGTGGTGCACCGAGCCGCCGCCCATGCGGGCCGGCAGGAAGCCGCCGGCCTCATGGATGTCGACAATACCGCCAATATCCGTGCCCTCGGCCTTGAAGCGCACCAGCGAGCCCTCGCGGCCGATTTCCTTGAAGCCGAATATGTCGGTGAGGATGGCGCCGGTGGGCGCGGCCTCGGCGAGCAGCAGATTCACGCTGTGGAAGCCGCGAATCGCATGCTCGGCCGGCACGTCGGTGCCGATCCAGGCCGCCTCGTTCTCGATGCCGGGAACGCCGATCAGCGAGAGGCGCATGCCGTGCGGGTCCTTGAAGGCAAGGACCGTCTCGCCGAAGCGGTGCACGATCGGCTGGTGGACGATGCCCTTCTCGATGAAGCGCTGCGTCCAGTAGCCGATGGAGCCCGCCGGCACGCGGAAGGCGGTCTCCTGCGTCTCGCCGATGCCGAGGCGGCCGGGCGCCACATGGTCCCACGGGAAGAAGGTGAGAATGGTGCCGGGCGCTCCGGCCTCATCACCGTAATAGAAGTGATAGGTGCCCGGATCGTCGAAATTGACGGTCTTCTTGACCAGACGCAGACCCAGCGCGCGGGTGTAGAACTCGACATTGCGGCGGGCGTTGCCGGCGATCGCCGTCACGTGATGGATGCCATTGCGGTTCATGATGCGGCCCTCGGGTGGAGCGCGATCCGCGCTCGGTTGGTGCGGTTGAGCGCGGTCTGCGCCCTGATTTGGTGGTGAGCACGTCGCCGCGCTCGTCATGGGCAGAAGATAACCCGGCACACACGCAATGCCATGGCCTATCAATTGCGTTGACGCAATCTCACTCCTGCTGCTATGGTGAGGAACGTCCAAAATCCTGGAATTCACGAGACACCGCAAAAGCTTATCGACATCTTGGGAGAACGAGCGTGGCGGAGCCCTTCAAGAATCTCGGCTGGGACGATTTCCGCCTGATCAAGGCGGTCGCGGATGCGCGCGGGCTGCCTGCCGCCGCCGCCGCCATCGGCGTCAATCATTCCACCGTGTTCCGCCGCCTCAAGCAGATCGAGGAATCGCTGGGGTCCGCGCTGTTCGAGCGCCACCGCACCGGCTATGCGCTCACCCCCGCCGGCGAGGAAATGGTGGCGCTGGCCAACCGGCTGGACGAGGAGATCACCGCGGCGGCGCGCAAGCTGGCCGGACGCGAGCCCGCTCCATCAGGCGAACTGCGCGTGACAACGCCGGATTCGCTGCTCATCCATTTGCTGATGCCAATGCTCGCCACCTTCCGCGAGCGCTACCCCGAGGTGCGGCTCGATATCGTTCTGAGCAACCAGGCGCTGAACCTCTCCAAGCGCGATGCCGACGTGGCGGTGCGCGCCACCGATCATCCCCCGGAAAATCTGGTCGGCCGCCGGGTCGCGCGCATCGCCTGGGCGCTGTACGGGCGGGCGCAGGACTTCCCCACGCCGGGCGATGTGACCAAGGACCAGCTGGATGCCCGCAACTGGGTCTCGCTCGGCGACACGCTCGGCGCGCTCAAAGCCGTGAAATTCGTGCAGGAGAATGTCGCGCCCGAACGCGTCGCCTACAAGATCAACAGCGTGCTGGGCCTTGCCGAGGCGGTGGAGGCGGGCCTGGGCATCGGCCACATTCCCTGCCTCATCGGTGATTCACGCCCCTCGCTGGTGCGGCTGGCGCCGCCCGACGACGATTATGCCGCCGATCTGTGGCTGCTGACCCACCCGGACCTGCGGCATTCGCCGCGCGTGCGCGCCTTTCTGGATTTTCTCGCGGTGGAGATCGCCCGGCACCGCCGCTTCATCGAGGGAGAAGCCGGCCATCAGCGCGATGTGCCGCTCATCGATCCGCCGCACGAGGCATCATCCGCGCGCGAGACTATGACTTGACCCGGGCGATCAGCGTGTCGCGGACGCGTGTCAGATCGTCGGTCAGGGCGTGAATGGCCGGACCGTCCCGCTCGATACAGGCCCCGATCCGGGCCGGGATGCCTTCCGCCTCGCCACGCAGCGCGCGGCCCTTGTCGGTGAGATGGATGCGCACCTGCCGCTCGTCGACGGCGTCGCGCACGCGCCGCACCAGCCCCGCCGCTTCCATGCGCTTGAGCAGGGGAGTGAGCGTGTTGGTCTCAAGCATGAGCCGCTCGCCGATCTGGCCCACGGTCACGCCGTCCTGCGTCCACAGCGTCACCATCGCGAGATATTGCGGATAGGTGAGTCCAAGCCGGTCCAGCAGGGGCTTGTAGACGCGATTGAAAGCGTGATTGGCCGAATAGACGGCAAAGCACAGGAACGTGTCGAGCTTCAGTAGTTCGTCTTCAGACATGGCGACCGCAGCTGGCTTGTTCCCCGCAGCCTGCCTTGTGCCCATCGCCACCACAAGCGGGATTTTGCGTAAGCGGCGCCGCGCCGGGCGGCGATGACGATTTGATGAAGCCGCCGCACTCCTCTATAGGATCGTGAAAACCGCCATTTCGAGGAACAGCGCCAATGTCGGGCAAGGTCGCCACGACGAAGCCGGACAGCTTTGCCGAGCCCGCGCCCCTCGCCGAGCTGAGCGCGACCGGCCGCCGCTCGGCGCGGCTGCGCCTCAGGGCCGCCTGGATGTACTATGTCGAGGGCATGACGCAGAGCGCCATCGCCGAGGCGCTGGACATCGGCCGCGTCACCGTGGTGCGCCTGCTCGCCGATGCACGGGCGCTCAATGAAGTGAAGATCTCGCTCTCGCGCGAGATTGCCGAACTGCCCCGGTTGGAAATGGAGCTGCAGAAGGCCTTCGGCCTGCGCGAGGCGGTGGTGGCGCCGGTCTCCGGCCCGCTGGCCGACCCCACCAGCGCCATCGGCGCGGCCACCGGCCAGGTCATTTCCGACCTCATCCGCGCGGACATGAAGATCGGCTTCGGCTGGGGGCGCACGCTGATGCGCGCGCTCGGCTTCATCGACGAGAAGGCGGTGGCGAATGTCTCGGTCATCTCGCTGCTCGGCGGCATCACCAAGGCCCGCCAGTACAACCCGGCCGAATTCGCCTGGCAGCTCTCGCGCATCTTCCAGGCCGATTGCCACCTCATCGCCGCCCCCGCCATCGTCGACAGCGTCGAGACCAAGCAGGCGCTGATCGAGCGCTGCGGCCTCGGCACGGTCTACAGCCTCGCGCGCGAAATGGACGCCGTGGTGCTCAGCGTCGGCGAGATGGACGCGGAGAGCACCTCGCTGCGCTTCGGCTTCTTTTCCGACGCCGACTGGGCCTCGCTGATCGCCGCCGGCGCGGTGGGCGACGTGATCTACAATTTCATCGACATCGAGGGCCGGCCGGTCGACCACCCGATCAACCGCCGCGTCATGTCGATCCCGGTCGAGACCCTGCAGGCCACCCCGGAGCGCATCCTCACGTCCGGCGGACCGGGCAAGACGCAGGCGGTGATCGGCGCGCTGCGGCTCCTGCGCCCCACCTTGTTCATCACCGACGAGATCACCGCCGCGGCGGTGCTGCAGCAGGTGGCGGCCGGCGCCTGAACGGCGCGCGCATTCGGGCACCGGCGCGGCGCCCGACCGGCCTTTCCATCCGCCCGGGAAATGCATTAGGGAAGACGAGGTTCCGCAAGGAACATTTGTGCGCGGCCGGATTGTTGAGTACCGAGAGACAGGACGCGGGGCGACGGGCCCGTGCCGACGGCCGGGGGAAGGATTTCAGCGATGTTCGTCCAGAACGGGATTGTGCGCACCGGCATCGCCGCCGAGCTGGCCAGGCACGTCGAGACGCACGGGCCCATCACCATCGGCCTCGCCGGGGCCGGCCAGATGGGCACCGATCTCATCGTGCAGGCCGCGCTGATGCCCGGCGTGCGGATCGGCGCCGTGGTCGAGCTTAACGCGCAACTCGCCGTCGACGCCGCGCTGATGGCCGGCCACGCCCGCGAGGACATCATATCCGTCGGCTCGGCCAGCGCGATCGACCGCGCCATCGAGAGCGGCCGCTTCGCCATCACCGACGATTACCGCGCCATGTGCGCGGCCGGGCATATCGATGTGGTGATCGACGCCACCGGCAGCCCGAATATCGGCACGCTGGTGTCGCTGGAGGCGATCCGCAACGGCAAGCATGTCGTGCTGCTGAGCGTGGAGGCCGACATCACCATCGGTCGCTACCTCAAGCAGGAAGCCCGCGCCGCCGGCGTGGTGCTGACCGGAGCCGCCGGCGACGAGCCGGCCGCCACGGTGGAACTGATCGGCTTCGCCCAGGCGCTCGGCTTCGAGATCGTCTGCGCCGGCAAGGCCAAGAACAACGCCTTCAAGCCGGACGCCATTCCCGACGAGTTCGAGGAGGAGGCGCGGGCGCGCAACATGAACCCGCGCATGCTGGTCGAGTTCGTCGACGGCTCCAAGACCATGGTGGAGATGACCGCGCTCGCCAACGCCACCGGGCTGGTGCCGGACGTGCCGGGCATGCACGGCCCCCATGCCGACCGCGACGTGCTGGCGCAGGTTCTGTGCACCAAGGAGGATGGCGGCATCCTCTCGCGCTCCGGCGTGGTCGACTTCACCCTCGGCAAGGGCGTGGCGCCCGGCGTGTTCTGCATCGTCAAGCCGCGCCATCCGCGCGTGATCGAGCGCATGGCGGACCTCAAGGTCGGGCCGGGCCCCTGTTTCGCGCTGATCCGCCCCTATCACCTCACCAGCCTCGAAGTGCCGCTCTCGGCGGCGCGCGCGGTGCTGCACGGCACACCCGACATGGAGGTGCTGGACCATCCGGTGGCGGAGTGCACGGCCGTCGCCAAGCGCGACCTCGCGCCGGGCCAGACGCTGGGCCGCATCGGCGAATATGATTATCGCGGCTACACGATGAGCTGGCGCGATGCCCGCGACAGCTTCGCCCTGCCGCTGGGCCTCGCCGAGCGGGCGCGCGTGGTGAAGCCGGTCGCCAAGGGCGAGCGGCTGACCTATGACAATTGCGTGCCGGACGAGCAGCTGATCGTCACCCAGATCCGCCGGCGGCTCGACCAGGCCGACGCGCAATATCTGGCGGCGTGAGCGGACCTCTCTCGGAACCCTGATTTCTCCCATAGCGCCTCCCGGACGGCCATGACGCCGATCCGGGATCGCTGGACATTCGCGAGCGGGCGGCCTTCAGCCGTGGCCCGGCGTGCCGAGCCCAGCGAAATGCGCATTGGCGAGGCGCGCCTCGGCCTCGGCCAGCGCATCGGCGAGCTGGCGCACCTGCGCGGGATCGAGCACCAGCTGGAGCGCGGGCACCGGCTCGCCGGGCTTGGGGGCCTGCGTGCCGATCTCAAGGCGCAGCCCCACCTTTTCCGTGCCGAACAGCGCGGTGGTGAAGGCCAGCATCGGCCACACTTTCAGATGGCCATTGTCGTCCTTTTCCCAATCGTCGAAACGGCCGGCCATGGAAGTCTCCTCATCAATCCCGTGGGGCGCCACCGCGCCCGATCATCCACCATCGTGAACCCGCGGGACGAAACGCGCCGAGATGGCTGGAGCATTTTGGCGAACCCGCATTCACCGGACATGCTCTAGCATCGATTGCACCGCGCGCGACAGATCGACGGCGAGGACGTCGGGTCCACACTCCCGGCGCCATCAATGGAAGTCGCGCGATTTCGGCAGGATGCGCACCTGGCGCGGATGGCCATGGCCGGAGCGCCGGCCGGCCAGAAGATGGCCCTCCCCCGACCTTCCCCGCTCCCGCTCATCCACCCGCTCATCCCGGCCCGGATCGACCTGCGGGCGCGGCAGATCGCGCACATCCTCGAACAGCCGGGCGAGTTCCACCGAGCGGTCGATCACCCGCTCGCCCATGACATGGACGACGCCCTCCTTGCTCTTCTGCACCCGCCCTTCCACCACGACGAGGCGCGCGCCCATCACCTGCGCGCGGTAGCGCTCGAACTGGCGCGCCCAGAGCAGCACGTTGACGATACCAGTCTCGTCCTCCAGCGTCATGAAGATGGCATTGCCCTTGCCCGGCCGCTGGCGCACCAGCACCACGCCGGCGGCGCGCACCAGCGCCCCGTCGCGCGCGCCCGCCACACCCGTGCTCGACAACACGCCCTCGGCGGCGAAGAGGTCGCGCAGCATGCCCATCGGATGGCCCTTGAGGGAGAGCCGCGTCGTCTGGTAGTCGACCGCGATCTGCTCGGGCAGCGGCATGAGCGGCAGCCGCGCATCGAGATCCGCGCCAAGCTCGCGCGCATCGGCGGCGGCGAAGAGCGGCAGCGGCGCGTCGTCCGGCAGGCGGCGCACCGC
This sequence comes from Ancylobacter amanitiformis, assembly GCF_030814815.1. Lineage (GTDB taxonomy): Bacteria > Pseudomonadota > Alphaproteobacteria > Rhizobiales > Xanthobacteraceae > Ancylobacter > Ancylobacter amanitiformis. The sequence continues at coordinate 150,228 of NZ_JAUSVR010000009.1, forward strand.
CCAGGCAGCCTCCCGCCGGTCAATATCCATCGAGCGGAAAGCATCGGCATCGGCCAATTTGCGCAGCGCCGCGTTCGGCAGGCGGGTGCGGTGGGCCAACGTCTCGACATCGGCAAAGAAGCCCCCCGCCCGCGCCTGCGCGAGCTGCTCCGACCACGCCGCGCTGAACCCGTCGATCTGGCGGAAACCGAGCCTGAGCGCCAGCGGCACGCCGGGCGCGTCGCGTTCCAGCGTATTGTCGTGCACGCTGTAATTGACGTCGACGGCGCGCAGCTCGACGCCATGCTCGCCGGCATCCCGCACGATCTGCGCCGGCGCATAGAAGCCCATGGGCTGCGAATTGAGCAGCGCCGCCGCGAAGATGGCGGGGTAGCGGCACTTGAGAAAGGCGGAGATATAGACCAGCTTGGCGAACGAGGCGGCATGGCTCTCGGGAAAGCCATATTCGCCAAAGCCCCGGATCTGCTCGAAGCAGCGCGCGGCGAAGGCACGCTCATAGCCGCGCGCCACCATGCGCTCGACCAGCATGTGCTGGAATTTGCCGATGGTGCCGTGATGCCGGAAGGTCGCCATCGCCCGGCGCAGCCGGTTCGCCTCCTCCGGCGTGAACTCGGCGGCCACCATGGCGAGCTTCATCGCCTGTTCCTGGAACAGCGGCACCCCCAGCGTGCGCTTGAGCACGTCCTTCAGCTCATCGCGGGGATGAGCCGGGCCGGGCGAGGGATAGGCGACGGGGTCCGTGCCGTCCCGCCGCCGCAGATAGGGGTGCACCATGTTGCCCTGGATCGGGCCGGGCCGCACGATCGCCACCTGGATGACGAGGTCGTACAGCGATCGCGGCTTCATGCGCGGCAGCATGTTGATCTGCGCCCGGCTCTCCACCTGGAACACGCCGATGGAATCGCCCCTCTGCAGCATGGCGTAGACATCCGCCTGCTCCTTCGGCACCTCGGCGAGCCCCCAGTCGGTGGCTTCATGCGCCTGCAGGAGGTCCAGCGCCTTGCGGATACAGGTGAGCATGCCGAGCGCCAGCACGTCGACCTTGAGCAGGCCGAGCGTGTCGATGTCGTCCTTGTCCCATTCGATGAAGGTTCGATCCTTCATGGCGGCATTGCCGATCGGCACCGTCTCGTCGAGCCGGTGCTGCGTCAGCACGAAGCCGCCGACATGCTGGGAGAGATGGCGCGGAAAGCCGATGAGGCGGGTGGCGAAGCGGACCGCGCGCGCCACCATCGGGTTGCCGGGGTCGAGCCCCGCCTCGCGCGCCTGGCTGTCCTGGATGTCCGCGCCCCAGCTGCCCCACACCGTGCCGGCCAGACGCGCGGTGACGTCCTCGGTGAGGCCCAGCGCCTTGCCGACATCGCGGATGGCGCTGCGCGGGCGATAGGAGATGACCGTGGCGACAATGCCGGCACGGTCGCGGCCATAGCGCTGGTAGATGTACTGGATCACCTCCTCGCGCCGCTCATGTTCGAAATCGACGTCGATATCCGGCGGTTCCTCGCGCTCCTTGGAGATGAAGCGGGAGAAGAGAAGCTCATTGTCGAATGGATCGACCGCCGTGATGTCCAGCACATAGCAGACGGCGGAATTGGCGGCGGAACCCCGCCCCTGGCAGAGGATGCGCCGGCGCTCGGCAAAATCCACGATGTCGCGAATGGTGAGGAAATAGGGCGCATAGCCGAGTTCATCGATGAGGGCGAGTTCGGTGGCGAGCTGGCGCTCCACCTTTGCCGGCACGCCCTCGGGATAGCGCAACCCGGCGCGCTGCCAGGTCATCGTCTCCAGCCATTGCTGCGGCGTGTGGCCGGGCGGCACGGGCTCTTCCGGATATTCGTATTTCAGTTCGTCCAGCGAGAAATCGATGCGCGCGAGGAAGTTCTGCGTCTCCGCCACCGCCTCCGGCGCGTCGCGGAACAGGCGGGCCATCTCGGCCGGCGGCTTCAGATGGCGCTCGGCATTGGCGTGCAGCCGGCGCCCGGCCGCCTCCAGGCTCACCCCCTCGCGAATGCAGGTGAGCACGTCCTGCAGGTCGCGCTCATTCGGGTGGTGGTAGAGCACGTCATTGGTGGCGAGCAGCGGCACGCCCTCCTCCGCCGCCAGTGCCTTCAGCCGGGCGAGACGCCGGCGGTCGTCGCCTCGTCGCGCCATCGTCGCGCCGAGCCAGAGCGCGCCGGGCGCGGCCTGCGCGAGAGCGCCGAGCACGGGGCGCAGGCCCGAGACCCCGCCGGCCGGCATGTCATGGGGCGGCAGGAGGATGAGCGAGAGGCCGCCGGCATCGCCGAGCAGGTCCTCGAGACGCAGGATGCATTCGCCCTTGGCGCCGCGCAGGTTTCCCGTCGTGAGCAGGCGGCAGAGCCGGGCCCAGCCGGCGCGCGTCTGCGCATGGGCGAGGATGTCGGGCGTGCCATCGGCAAAGGCGAGCCGCGCCCCGACCGCCAGGGTGAAGGGCAGCGCGGGGTGAAGGCCGGCATCGGCCGCCGCTTCCGCCGAGAGCCGCAGGCAGCGCGGGAAAGCCTCTTCCCCGGCCTCTTCCCCGGCCTCTTCCCCGGCCTCCTGCCCAGCCTCCTGCCCAGCCTCCTGCCCAGCCGCCTTCCGGTCGCTGCCGGCCCGCCCGGGAGAGGGCGGCACCCGGGGTCTTTTCGGACCGGCGGCGGGCGGCGTCTCGCGCAGGGCGCTCTCGCCGCGCTCCCGTTCTGCCTCAGGCGCCTCCCGCCGGGCTTTCCAGAAGCCGGCATAGAGCCCCCGCGCCTCCTTCAGCGCCGCATGGGCGCGCACCACGCCCGCCACCGTGTTGCGGTCGGCAATGCCGAGGCCGCCATGGCCGAGCAGCAGCGCCTGCGCGACCAGATCCGACGCCTTCGACGCCCCGCGCAGGAAGGAGAAATTGGAGGCGCAAACCATCTCCGCGAAGAAGGCGGCGCTCACGGCCGGCTCCTTGCCGGGAGGTTCGCGTCCTCCCCGCCCCCGCCGTGCGGCCGGGATCGTCCGCGCGCGCCATCGCGGGCCGGCCGGCGACGATGCGCGAGGGCGGACATGGCCAAGGCCTGGCGCGCGCGGACCGGCATCCTGGGACGTTCCTTCATGGGACCTGCCTTCATGGGACCGGCATCCTGGGACGTGCCTTCATGGGAACAGACCGTGCAGGAACCAGCGCGGCTCCCCGCTCTCACGCCCGTAGAGCCCGGCGCGGAACAGCCAGAAGCGACGGCCCTCGCGGTTCTCGACACGGTAATAGTCGCGCGTCGCGGGCAGCGCGGTGCCCTCCGGCAGGCGCCACCATTCCGGGGCGATGCGCTCGGGCCCCTCCGCGCGGGCCACCTCGTGCACCACGCGCCGCCAGCGGAAGCGCAAGGGCGGGCCATCCGGCACCTCGGCCAGCGCCTCGATCGGCTGGGGCGGGTCGAACAGGCTGAGCGGGCGCGGCGGCAGATCCGCCGGGAGGGCGAGCGAGAGGGTGGGTGACGTGGCCGATGCCTGCGCGGCGGGGATCAGCGCGCTCGCCCGGCCGGGATCATGCGTGTCGCGCATCAGCACGCGCAGCACCCGTTCGCGTCCGAGCCGCACGGCGAGCCGGTCGATGAGCGCGGCCACCTCCTCCTCCTCGACCGCGCGCCCGTCCAGGCTCACCTGGGCGGGGGTGAGCGGCTCGGCGCGCAGCACCGCGAGGCGCACCAGATCGAAGCCGAAGCCTGGATCGATGGGATCGGCCAGCGCCTCGATCTTCTCGTGCCACAGCCGGGCCAGCGCGGCACCATCGCGCGAGGGTCGCGCCGTCTCGATGGTCAGCCGGCGCACCGCCCCGTCGGCGCGGAAGAACGCGGCCTCGAAGGCCCGCCCGCCCTCCCCGCGCGCTTCCAGCATCAAGGCGAGGTCGTCGACCAGCAGCGCCAGCGTCGCCTCGATATCCTCCGCCCGGGCGATCGGCTCGGCAAAGCGCCGCTCGGCAATGGCCGCCGGCAGCGGCCGGCGCGGCACGATGCGGATATCCTCATGGCCCAGCGTGCGGTTGAGCCGGGTCAGCAATTCCGCGCCGAAGCGCGCCGCGAGCGGCGTGGCCGGGCGCTCGGCAAGGTCGCCGATGGTCTTCAGCCCCGCGCGCGACAGCCCCGTCACCACGGCTTCGTCGACGCCGAGCCGCAGGACGGGCAGCGGCGCCACCGCGCGCGCCTCCCCGCCCGGCGCGACGATGCCGCCCCGCCCCGCCCGCACCAGCGCCCGCGCGGCATCGGGCGTGCCGGCGACCACGGCGCCGGCGCCGAGCCCGTGCCGGTGCAGATGCGCCAGCAGCCGCACGCGCATCGCCGCCTCGCCACCGAACAGATGCGCGCAGCCGGTAATGTCGAGCACCAGCCCGTCCGGCGCGTCGAGCGCCACCAGCGGGGTCCAGCGGTCGCAATCATCGGCCACCGTCTCGAGAAAGGCGGCATCGGCCACCGGATCGTGATCGACCACCGCCAGATCGGGAAGGCGCGCGCGGGCATCCGCCAGCGTCAGGCCGGGGGCGAGCCCGCGCCGCGCCGCCGCACGGTCGACAGCGGCGAGACGCAGCGCATTCTTCGCCTTCTCGACGAAGACGCGCGGCGGCGGGGCAAGGGGATCCGGCGCCCGTGCGCCTTCAGCCGGTGCGGCGGAACGCGGCGATAAGGCCATCCCCGACCCCGCGCCGCGTCCCCCGCTCCGCATCCGCTGCACCCGCTCCAGCCGGTCGGCCGGCAGGAACGGGAACCACAGCGCGAGATAGCGCGGCGAGGTCGCGGAAGGAACATGTCTCATGGTCCCACTCCAGATTCCAGGTGCCGCCCTCCACCGGCCGCGCGCCCTCCCCGCCGCGATGGCGCAGCAGCGTGGCGGTGAAGGCCGGCGCGCCCGGCGCATTGGCCTCCCCGGGCGTGGAAGCGGCCGGCGCCACCTGCCAGCGCGTCGCCACCGCCGTGGGCAGGGCGCGCGCGCTCATGCGCAGGAGGAAGCTCGTCACCCCCGACGCGGCCGCCCGCAGCGACAGGCGCCGCGTGGCGGTGAGGTCGAGCGCCCGAGGCTCGCCGAAAGGTTCGATGATGAGGGCGCCGAGCCCGGCGCAGCGCACGCTGTCGCCGGCCGCGCGCAGCACCTCGGTGGCATCGGGCGCGCGCACCAGCACGAGCCGCGCCGGATCGAGGCCGAGCGCCTGGAGGCCCCGCGCCTCGGGACGGCCGAATTCGGCCTCGGCCGCGTCCTGCCTTATCCACAGAAGCGGCCGCGTACCCATATCCGTGCCGGCAAAGCTCGCCCGCAGCGCCAGCGCCAGGGTGAAGCCGGCCGCCGCCGGCAGGTCGGCCCCGCGTGCCGCCTGCACTTCATGCAGCGCCCCGCGCGCCAGCGTCACGCCCGCCCGCTCCGGCCCGCCGGCACCGAGGGAAAAACCATCGGCCATGCCGGGCAGGCGCGCCGCCTCCAATCCGGCGAGCATCTGCCTCAGCGCGGCGATATCGCGGACGGTGTCCATGCTGCGCGCTCCTGATTGTTCATGTTTTGTTCCTGCTAAAACGACTCGTTCCAGCCCAAGAGTCAAGCCGCCAGTCGCCCGCGCGGGGCCGCGGTATCAGCGTCCACCATTGGTCGGCGCGGCCGGCACGCCCTTCTCGCGGAAGGTCCAGACGGCATTGGCGCCGTAATGCCAGAGCACCAGCAGCCCGGTGACGCCGACCTGCGCGAGGAGATAGGGCACGCCCAGCCGGCCGGCGATGAGCGCCATCAGCCCGGCATTCAGCAGGAGACCGACGCCGGCGACCAGGAAGAACTTGGTCATCGCTTCGCGATGCGGCTTCGCGGAGCGGAACACGACATGGCGGCTGAACTGATAGTTCACGAGGGCACCGACGAGAAAGCCCGCTGTCGAGCCGGCGACCGGGCCGGCCAGGCCGCCCTGTACCAGCGTGATCAGCACCGCGTAATGCGCCGCCGTGCCGACACCCCCGAGCGCCGCGAACAGCAGGATATGGCGCAGCCGTGCCAGAAGAGCGGCCCGGTCGAGGCCCGAAGGCTTCGGCGGCTTCGTCTCCGGCATCCCGTGGGCCCGGCTATCCACAGCGTGCTCCATCTGGGTCACATCTCCGGCACACCGCCCTGTCAGGGCTTGGCCTTCGCCACCTGCGGGCCGGCTTCCCCAAGCGAGGAAACCAGAGGCGCGTTGGGAGAAGGCGCGAAGATGTCGTCATCGCCATCCTCGTCCGCCGGCAGTTCCTGCCCCACCGGCTTGTGCCCCGCCCGCATGTCCGTCACCGTCGCGAAGGGAATGCCCATCCGGCTCACCGTCGCATAGGGCATGCCCTTGGCGTCGTCGCAGCCGATATTGGTGGCGGTCAGCAGGAAGTCCGCCTCGTCCCAGTCATCCACCATGTCGACATTGGGGCCGAGATAGGAGGAGACCTGCAGGTCCTCCGCGCATACCGCCACCTTGTAGCGGTGGGGCATGTGCACGGCGGCGATGGCTTCCTCGTGGTCCAGCCCCTTGCGCAGGTCCAGCGCCGCTTCGCGCAGGCTCGACGACCAGTAGTCGCCCTCGAAACGGCCCCAGGCACCGGGTGTGCCGCCGACCAGCTGGTTATAGGCGACATATTCGTAAGGGTGCAGCCGGACAAGGCTCGCCGCATTGAGCGCGAACAGCGCCGCCGCCACCGCCGCGAAGCCCACGCCCAGCGCCCGCGAGCGCGGCCACAGGAGGCGCCAGCCGGCGGTGAGGCCGAGCGCCGCCAGCACCGTCACCGGCGGGATCACGAAGAGGAAATGCCGGATGCCGTTATAGAGCGGAGGCCCGTCGAGCAGGGTGAAGACGACCGGCGTGCCGATCGCCAGCAGCAGCGGCAGGAAGGCGACGAGCCGGCGCGGATGCAGGGCGGTCGCCTCCACCACCGCCTCCGCGACCGCCCCCTGGCGCAGCAGCCGCACCAGCGCGAACGCCGCCGCGACCAGCGCCACGACGATGCCGAACAGCGTCAGCTCCGGCAGCTTGATAAGGAGATATTCCGTCATGTAGGTCGACGGGATCTGGTCGATCGGCACCAGCTTGCCATTGATCAGCGTCGACAGGTCGAAGGAGAAATTGTTGAAGGCGCCCATGGCCTTGAACAGGTTGCTGGGCGGCAGCACCGACCACGGCCAGGTGACCGCCATGATGGCGAGGGCGACGAGGCCCGAGACGATGAGCCGCGGCAGCAGCCGGAATGGCAGCCACACGCTGCGGAACACCAGCGCGCCCGCGCCGACCGTCACCAGCAGGTAGAACACCGCGAACACGCCGCCGACCCGGAGGCCGAGCGCGCAGCCCACCGCCGCGCCCAGCCCGACGATGACGCGCCAGCTCGGCAGATCCGGCAGCCGCGCCACCAGCACGGTGATGAAATACAGGCTCCACACCATCGCCGCCGCGAAGGGCACGTCCTTGGTGTGGGTGAACATCGCCCCGCCATACATGCCGGTAAAGGCCAGCAGCAGCAGGGCAACGATGCCCGCCTTCTCGCCGCCGAGCAGCTTGCCGAGCCGCCACACGCCGATCAGCCCCATGAAGCCGAACCCGGCCGAGAGCAGATGACGCCATTCATAGACCGGCAGCGGCACATGGTGCTGCAGGCCGGCCGCGATCATGTCGAACAGGCCGCCATAGAGGAACAGGTTGATGTAGTGGAACGCCCGGTCGTCGGTGAAGCCGCTGGCGTACCAGGCGATCAGCAGTTCGCCATAGGTATGCTGCACCAGTTCGTCATTGCTGATGCCGTAATCGCGGAAGGTGAGGAGAATGAACGCCGCCACCGCCGCGAACACGGCAAGGCTCACGGCGCGCGTGAGCGTGACCGACCGCCAGGCCCGCGCCACGGCACGCGCCGCGAGCGGAGCGGGCCGGGCTGCCGCCACGGCGGGAAATTGCGAACTGTGAAGGCTCACGAGACAAGTCCATCCGGCACGAGCGAGGGGACGCGCCGATCGGCGGCAGGGGCGGCAACCGGGGAGACGGCGGCGGAAGAGACGGCGGAGGAGGAGACGAACGCAGAAGAAACCGCAGCGGGCGCCGCGAAGCCGATCTCGTCCGCGACAAGATAGAGCGGGCGCCGCTTCACCTCGGTGAAGATGCGGCCGACATATTCGCCGATCACGCCGAGGCTGATGAGTTGCACGCCGGAGACGAACAGCATGCTGACCATGATCGTCGGAAAGCCCGGCGTGCGCACGCCGAAGAACAGCGCCTCGCCGATGAGGTAAACGCCGTAAAGGCCGGACAGAAGGGCGAGGACGACGCCCACGAAGGACCACACGCGCAGCGGCACCATCGAGAAGGACGACAGGCCGTCGATCGCGTAGCGCAGCAGCCCGATCATGTTGAACGAGCTGACCCCGCCGACGCGCTCGGCCACCTCGAACTCGATCTCCTCCTGACGGAAGCCGACCCAGCTGGTGATGCCCTTCATGAAGCGGTTACGCTCCGGCAGGGCATTGATGGCGTCGACCACGCGACGGTCGAACAGGCGGAAATCACCGGCGCCCTCGGGGATGTTCACTTCGCTGAGGGCGTGGAAGAAATGGTAGAAGCCACGCGAGAACAGCCGGCGCGGCAAGGGATCGGTACTGCGCGACCGGCGTACCGCGATGACCATCTGGGCGCCGGCCTTCCAGCGCTCGATCATCTCGGGAATGACCTCGGGCGGATGCTGCAGGTCGGCATCCATCAGCACGACGATATCGCCGGCCGCGGCCCTGAGGCCAGCCGCCATGGCCGATTCCTTGCCGAAGTTGCGGGCAAAACGCAGTGCCTTAACGGCAGGATCGCGCCGACCCAGATCGGTCAACGCATCGAAACTGCCATCCCGGCTGCCGTCGTCAATAAAGACGAACTCACGCTGCATCCCGGGATAACAATCCAGCACTGCCGAGAGGCGCGCATGCAAAGATTCCAGGCAGGCAGCCTCATTATATACAGGCACAACCACCGAAATAAGATGGGGCGACCTTTGGGCAGCGCTCGACATAATGGCAAGGCCATCTTTACTTGATACCTGCCGAGGCGACAGGCGACCGTCGAAATTTCTAGGGCAATTTTTGCTTTATCGAAGCCCATGATCACGTATAGTCCGATTGTGATATTTGTTTGGCTTCCTAATACGCATGGATGACGACCTGAAGGCGATAGTAGTTTGCGCCGATGATTACGGCTTGAGCATGGGTATTTGCGATGCAATCGAAGCCCTGATCGAGCGCGGACGGCTTTCGGCAACCGGCGCGATGAGCGGACTGCCCAGCTGGCGCCGGCGGGCTGGCGACTTCAAGGCGCTGGTGCGCGCCCACCCCGCCGATGTCGGCCTTCACTTCACCCTGACCGGCCAGCGCGCGCTGTCACCGGCGCGCGGCCTCGCCCGCGACGGGCGTCTCCCGGAAATCGGCGGGCTGATTGCGCGCGCGCTGGCGGGAGCGCTGCCCCGCGCCGCGATCCGCGACGAATTGCGCGCCCAGCTCGACGCGTTCGAGGATGCCTGGAACGCCCCGCCGGACTTTCTCGACGGCCATCAGCATGCCCACGTCTTGCCGGGCATAAGGGATATCGTGATCGCGGAACTGGCCACGCGCTATCCCGGCCATGCCCTCTGGCTGCGCAACTGCACCGAGCCGGCCACCTGGGCGCGCCGGCGCCGCCTCGGTTGGCGCAAGGCGATGATCATCGGCACGCTCGGCCTGGGCAGCGCGCGCGCGGCCACGCGGGCGGGCTTCGCCGTCAATGACAGTTTTCGCGGCCTGTATGATTTCGGGCCCGTGCCGGCCTATCGCGAGGTGTTTCGCGCCAGCCTCGCGGGGCCGGGCGCACGCATCCTGGTGCATTGCCACCCCGGCACGGTCGACGAGGAACTGCGCCGCCTCGATCCGCTGCTGGAGCCGCGCGAGCGCGAACTCGCCTATCTCGCCTCGGAGGCCTGCGGCGAGGATCTGCGGGCCGCGAGCATGCGCCCGTCCCGATTCGCCGCCACCGGCGCTCCGGCAATCTCAGCCGCGCAGGACTGAGGGCGGAGGCGCCTCGGGGGCGACCAGACGCCCCTCCTCCGCCTTGTAATAATACTGGCTTGCCACCAGCCAGCCCTTCAGCGGCCGCAGCGGGGGTATGCAGGTCAGCAGCATGAACGGCACCGTCGTCACCAGATGCACCCAATAGGGCGCCTGATAGGCCATCTCGATCCACAGGCCGAACACGACCGACGGCACGCAGCCGAAACAGATGACGAAGAAGGCCGGGCCATCCGCCGGATCGGCGAAGGAATAATCGAGCCCGCACACCTCGCAGCTCGGCGCCAGCGTCAGGAAGCCGCGAAACAGCTTGCCCTGTCCGCAGCGCGGGCAGCAGCCGCGCACGCCGCATTCAAAGGGCGAAAGCTTCGGCCAATCCGACGTCGCCATCTGGGTCTCCCGCATCTGAGCCTTGTGCGGCCCGGCACTGGCGGAGGCTCCGCCACCCCGGAAAATGGTCAGGAATGCATACAATGTCAAGAAATCAATGCATATAAATATGCAGTCAATATGCATTCACTTAGAAAATTGAATGCAGATCCGGTATTGCCCGTCGGGAGGACGGCGTTAACCTATTCCGCGCAAGGTCGTCAGACCGGCAGCCAGGCGATTCCCGCGTGCGCGTGCCGGCGCCCACCTCGCCCCCCGCCGCAGTTCCGACCACGAGTTCCCGGTAATGAGTAACGTCATTCCCTTTCCCGCCCGGCCCGAGCCTTCCGATACGGAGGCCGACGCCTATGGCGATCTCGACATCTTCACCGCCGTCGATGTCGCGATTCGCGATCTGCGCGATCTCGCCGAGCGGCTGCACGCCGACGACGCCGGCAAGGCGCAGGCCCAGGAATGCCTCACCATGCTGTGCCGCGCGCTGGAGAATTCCAGCGCCTGGGGCTAGACGCTCCTCGGGCGGGCGGCAGCTCCCCCGGCGCACTCCCGATCGTCGATCGGCCCGCCATGCCCGGCGCGGCCGCACGACCGCGCGCGCCGTCGCCTGAGCGGCCGCCACGGGACGGCGCCATGCCCGGCGCTCAACCGATGAAGCTGTGCAGAAGGTACAGCCCGGCCTTCACGAAGGCCCAGACCACGCCGGACACCAGCCCGAGCGAGGCGATCGCCACCACCGCGCCGATCAGGATCCAGATCCCGTCACGCTCCAATATGCCGAGCGCCAGGATGCAGATGGCCAGCGCCGGCAGCATGTTGCCGAGCGGGATCGGCAGAATCAGCACCACCGCCAGCACGAAGCAGATGAAGCCGACCACATATTCCGCCGGGGGATGGGCGAACAGGCCGAGCCGCGGGCGCAGCAGCCGCTCCGCTCGGGCGAGCCACGGCGTCGCCTTGGCGACAAAGGCGGCGAAATCCTTGCGCGCGATGGAACGGCGCGAGATCAGCGGCGGCAGCCAGGGCGAGCGGCCGAGAGCCAGCTGGATGGTGAGGAAGACCAGCGGCGCCCCCAGCACCGTGGAAGTGCCCGGCGGCGTGGGAATGACATTGGGCAGGGCGAAGATCAGCAGCAGCGGTCCAAATGCGCGCTCCTGCATGACACGCAGGAAATCGCCGATGGCGATGCGCTCCTGCGTGCTGTCGCTGGCGATCCGGTTCAGGATCTGCGACAGCCGGGTCGTATCGTCCGGCGGCGCCTCTTCGGCACCCGGTGCGTCCTCGTCGGACGAAAGATCGCGCTGCACGGCGAACGCTGCTCCCCCACGGCCCGCCGGCACACGTGCCCGGCATCCGTTACGTCAGTTTCATCCGCCCTAGATAGAGTGTGGATGTGACATTGGCCAGAAGGCGCGGGCCAGAAGGCGCGGGCCAGAAGGCGCGGCGGCCGGTGGGGCCTCAGGTCCAGCTGAACAGGAACGCGCCCACCGCCAGCAGGGTGATCACGATGACGGCGATCGAGTGCTTCATCGTCCAGTTGTGCAACGTCATGGCGCGTCCTCCGCTTGTTTCATTCCGTGTGCCGGCTCCTCAACCGGACGTCAATTGAACAATCACGCGGGAAGCTTTAACGAGGCCCCCTTTTGCAGGAGAGCGTCCCCATGGGGTTTTGCGGCCTCGATTTCGGCACGTCCAATACCACGCTGGGCATCTGGCGCGGCGGAGCCCCCATGCTCGCCCCGCTGGAAGACGGCAAGACCACGGTGCCGAGCGCGGTGTTCTATGATCCGCGCGGCCAGCTCACCATCGGCCGGGCCGCCATGGCGCGCTATGTCGCCGGCGAGGATGGCCGGCTCATGCGCTCGCTCAAGGCGGTGCTGGGCAGCGCGCTGATCGAGGAAAAAACCCAGATCGGCCGCCGCGCCGTGGCCTTCCGCGAGGTGATCGGCGACTTCATCGCCACGGTGAAGCGCCGGGCCGAGCAGGATACCGGCGCGGCGCTCGACAAGGTGGTGATGGGCCGGCCGGTCTTCTTCGTCGACGACGACGTGGCCGCCAACGCCCGGGCGGAAGAGGCCCTGATCTCCATCGCCGCCAGCATCGGCTTCCGCGAGGTCTCGACCCAGTTCGAGCCGATCGCCGCCGCGCTCGATTATGAACAGCAGGTCGCGGGCGAGGAGATCGCGCTCATCGCCGACATTGGCGGCGGCACCTCGGACTTTTCCATCGTGCGCCTCGGCCCCGCCCGCCACGCCCGCACCGAGCGCGCGGATGACATCCTCGCCAATGACGGCGTGCGCATCGGCGGCACGGATTTCGACCGCCATCTCAGCCTCGGCGCTCTGATGCCGCTGCTGGGCTACCGCAGCCCGATGAAGCGGCCGGGTCGCGACGTGCCCAGCGGCTATTTCCACGAATTGGCCACCTGGTCGAGCATCAACCGGCTCTACACCTCCCGCACCGTGCGCGAACTCAACGAGGTGCGGCGCGAGGCGGGCCAGCCGGCGCTGGTGGAACGGCTGATTCGCGTCATCGAGGAGCAGCGCGGCCATACGCTGGCCATGCAATCGGAAGAGGCCAAGATCGCCCTCGCGGAGACACCGCGCGCGCAGGTCGACCTCGCCTGGCTGGAAGCGGGCCTCTCGGTGGGGCTCACGCCGGACGAACTGGTCGGCCACACCTCGGAACTTGCCGCGCGCATCGCCCGGCGGGTCACCATCTGCCTCGCTCAGGCGGGGCTGAAGCCGGAGGCGATCGACGCGCTGTTCCTCACCGGCGGCTCCACCCGGCTCAATCATGTGCGGACCGCCATCGTCGCCGCGCTGCCGGGCGCGCGCGTGGTGGATGGCGACACGTTTGGCTCGGTCGGCACCGGGCTGGCGATCGAGGCCGCCCGGCGCTATGGCGCGCCGCGCCACAGCGAGGGCCGCGTCTCCGCCGCCTGAGAGCGCTCACGCAACGGCGCCGGGCATCGAAGGTGCCATGTTGCCGTTCTCGGGCCGAATCTCGGGGGGCGCCCCTCGAGAGTAGGCGGTCACAAGCGGAGCGCGATCGGTTATACCTGTACATATAACCACCCGACCTCACGGCCCCTCCCTGCCGGGAACCGCGACAGAAACGGCTTGTTGCAGCATGCTTCATCTTCCCCACGAGGCCATGACGCCCACCGAGACGGATCGCCGCGACTACGCGCTGATGTTCGAACTGGCGCCGATCTCGCTGTGGCTGGAGGACTACACGGAGCTGAAGGCGCTGTTCGATTCCTGGCGCGAACAGGGCGTGACCTCGCTGCGCGATTTCCTGCGCGCGCATCCGCACAAGGTGCAGCAATGCGCCGAGTGCATCCGCGTCCTCAGGGTCAACCAGCGCACGCTCGCCCTTTACGAGGCCGACAGCCTCGAACACCTGGTCGCCAATCTGCCCCAGGTGTTCCGCGCCGACATGCTCAAGACCTTCGTCGACGAACTTTGCCAGCTGTGGAGCGGCTCCTCGACCTTCGTCAGCAACACGGTCAACTACACGCTGTCCGGCCAGCGCCTCGATATCCAGCTCAAGGGCACGGTACTGCCCGGCCATGAGAACACGTTCGGTCGGATCTTGCTGTCGATCGAGGACGTGACCGAGCGCGAGACCGCCCGGCGCCAGGCGGCACAGGCGGAAATCTATGCCCGCGGCCTGTTCGAGCATTCCCCCGTATCGCTGTGGGTGGAGGATTTCTCCAGCGTCAAGCATCTCATCGATGACCTGCGCCAGCGCGGCATCGCCGACCTCCGGGTGTTCACCGATGTCCACCCCGAATTCGTCGAGCGCTGCATCAGCGAGGTGCGCGTGGTGGATGTGAACCGCCACACGCTGGAACTGTTCGGGGCGACCAGCAAGGGCGAACTCATCGCCAATATCGGGCTGGTGTTCCGCGAGGACATGCACCGCCATTTCCGCGAGCAGTTGATCGACCTGTGGAACGGAAAGCTGTTCCACCAGCGCGAAGTGGTGAATTTCACGCTGGCGGGGGACGAACTTTTCGTCCACCTGCAGTTTTCGGTTCTGCCTGGCCACGAACAGGACTGGTCGCTGGTGCAGGTGTCGCTGACCGACATCACCGCGCGCAAGAAGGCCGAGGCCTATCTCGAATATCTCGGCAAGCACGACGTGCTCACCAAACTCTACAACCGCTCTTTCTATGCCGACGAACTGAACCGGCTGGAGCGCAAGGGCCCCTTCCCCGTCACCGTCATCATGGTCGATCTCAACGATCTGAAGGTGGTGAACGACCAGCTCGGCCACGCCGCCGGCGACACGCTGCTGCGGCGCGCCGGCGAAGTGCTTGCCAAGGCGATCGACCGGCCCAATTGCGCCGCGCGAATCGGCGGCGACGAATTCGCCCTGCTGCTGCCGGGCACCGACGCGGCCGGCGGCCTCGCGGTGATGGAGAATATCGACCAGCTGCTCGGGGTGAACAACCAGTTCTATTCCGCCACCACGCTCTCGCTCTCCATGGGCATGGCGACCAGCGTCGCCGGCGAGCGGCTGGAACAGGTGGTCAAGCGCGCGGATTTCGCCATGTACCGCCACAAGCGCGAGCAGGATTTGGCGGCCGCCTCCGGCAGCTGAACCTGACGCCACGCGCCCTCAAGCAGCGCTCACGCGGCCCTGTCACGTTCCCGCGGCAATCCCCGAACGCGCCAGCTCCGCCGTGTGCGCGAAACACAGCTTGTTGCCTTCGGGGTCGCGGCAATAGGCGGCGTAATAATCCGCGCCGTAATGCGGGCGCAGACCCGGAGCGCCCTCGTCGAAGCCGCCATTCTCCATGGCCGCCCGCCAGGCCGCCGCGGCGGCCTGCGGCGTGGGGGCGGCGAAGCTCACCTGCGCTCCATTGCCCCAGGTGGCCGGCAGACCATTGAACGGGAACTGCACGAAGAATTGCTGCCACGGCCGGCCGGGCACGATCCACGTGGCGCCCGCCGGCCCGGTATCCTCATAGGTGAAGTCGCGCACCAGCCCCAGCGGCGCCAGCACCGCCTCGTAAAACGCCGTCATCCGCGCCATGTCGCGCGCGCCGACCATGATATGGCTGAACATTGTCCCGTCCCCTCGACCGATCCGCCCGCTCGGGCTGGCCAGCCCGACCCGCCCGCCCGACCCCCTGCTTGACCCGCCCACTTGACCCGCCTCATGGCCGAAGCGGTACGCAGGGTTCATGTTGCGTCGCCCCCCGGCACCCGCAAGCAAGGGTCGACAGCGGCGTGAATGCGCAGTAAACCGGGGCCCGAGAATTACATGGACTTCCGGGATGTTGGAAGTTTTCACTTAGATGGATTGTAAATGAGCAATCTTCACCGCGAGCGCGTTCTATCCGTCCATCACTGGACCGACAACCTGTTCACCTTCACGACCACGCGCGATCCGGCCTTGCGCTTCAAGAACGGCCAGTTCGTGATGATCGGCCTCGAGGTGGAGGGAAAGCCGCTGCTGCGCGCCTATTCCATCGCCAGCGCCAATTACGAGGAAACGCTGGAATTCTTCTCCATCAAGGTGCCCAACGGCCCGCTGACCTCGCGGCTGCAGCACCTGAAGGTGGGCGACGAGGTGATTGTCGGGCGCAAGCCGACCGGCACGCTGCTGGTCGATTATCTGGTGCCCGGCCGCCGGCTCTACCTGCTCGCCACCGGCACGGGGCTGGCGCCCTTCCTCAGCCTCATCAAGGATCCCGAGACCTACGAGAATTACGACAAGGTCGTCCTGGTCCACGGCGTGCGCACGGTTGCCGAGCTGGCCTATCGCGAGCTGATCGAGGAGGAACTGCCCGATAACGAGTTCTTCGGCGAACTGGTGCTGGAAAAGTTGGTCTATTACCCGACCGTGACGCGCGAGCCCTTCCACAACCAGGGCCGCATCACCGACCTCATCACCTCGGGCAAGCTGTTCGCCGATCTCGGCCTGCCCCCGCTCGCCCGCGAGGATGACCGCGTCATGCTGTGCGGCTCACCGCAGCTGCTCGACGACATGCGCGTGATTCTCAAGGAGCGCGGCTTCGAGGAGGGCTCGACCACGGAGCCGGGCGACTTCGTGATCGAAAAGGCCTTCGTCGAGAAGTGAGCGTCAGCGCAGGCGCCGGTCCGGGCTCCAGCGCGGATCGGCCTCGCGCGCGGCCTCCTCGGGGGAGAGCACACGGTATTCCGCCTCGATGACGTTGGGGCCGTCTTCGCGACGGGCGGCGGGGCGGCGGCCGAACAGCCGGTAGGCCAGCCCCGCGATCGCCACGACGGGGAAGACCACCAGGAACACGCTGGCCGCGACCAGCGCCAGCGCGGTGCCGACGGCAAGCGCCACGGCGACGACAATCGCCACCTGCCACCAGCTCACCCGGCGAACGGTGAATCGCATGCGATCGAACGGATCGGTCGAACTCATCTCTTGGGTCTTTCCTCCTCGGCGGATATCCCGCTTCATGTGATATGGGCAGGCGCCGCCCGCATTCCAGCGTCGGCACCGCCAAATCCGACTATAAGGCCAAATGCGGCGTGGCCACGGCGCTGGCGCCGAACCGCGACCGAACAAGGCGCCGCACGGCGACGACGGAGATGATCATGGACCTGCGCCCCGCAAACGAAGACGACCTTCCCGGCGTGCTCGCCATCTACAATGACGCGGTGCTGAATTCGACGGCGATCTGGAACGACACGCCGACCGACCTCGCCAACCGGCGCGCCTGGCTCACGGATCGCCGCGCCAAATCCTATCCGATCGTGGTGGCGACGGAGGGCGAGCAGGTGCTGGGCTATGCGAGCTTCGGCGATTTCCGCCCGTTCGACGGCTTTCGCGTCTGCGTCGAGCATTCGGTCTATGTCGCGCAGGCCGCGCGCGGCCGGGGCATCGGCCGCCAGCTGGTCGGCGCCCTGTTCGAGCCGGCCCGCGCGCTCGGCAAGAAGGTGATGATCGGCGGCATCACGGCGGGCAATGCCGCCTCCATCGCCCTGCACGCGCGGCTCGGCTTCGTGCAGACCGCCTTCATGCCCGGCATCGGCACCAAGTTCGGCCAGCGGCTCGATCTCGTCTTCATGCAGAAGGACCTGTAAGGCGCCCGCGCACGTCGCGCCCGCGCGCGCTCGGAACAAAGAGCGCCGCCCGACGTTCCTAACCCACGACCTCGGAGGGATGTGGGACATGAACCGGAATGCGCTCTATGCGCTCGTCGCCGTGCTGCTCGTCGCGCTTGGCGCGGTGGGCGTCTATGCCTATCAGCAGCACGAAGAAGACAAGAACTCGCTGGAAATCAAGCTCGGCCCGAGCGGCATCAAGGTCGACCCGCCCAGCAACTGACGCGACAGGCTTCGCCGCGGCGCGACGGCGCGGGAATGACAAAGGCCGGGCACATGCCCGGCCTTTGCGCATCATCGGCAGGAAAAGCCGGCAGACAAGCCGGCCCTCGCTCAATAACGGTAGTGATCGGGCTTGAACGGGCCCTCGACCGGCACGCCGATATAGTCGGCCTGCTCGGGGCGCAGCTTGGTGAGCTTCACGCCCAGCTTGTCGAGATGCAGCGCGGCCACCTTCTCGTCGAGGAACTTCGGCAGCGTGTACACCTTGCGGTCATACTTGTCCGGGTTCGCCCACAGCTCGATCTGCGCGAGCGTCTGGTTGGAGAAGGAGGACGACATCACGAAGGAGGGGTGGCCCATGGCGTTGCCAAGGTTCACCAGCCGGCCTTCCGACAGCAGGATGATGCGATTGCCCGAGGGCAGCTCGATCTCGTCCACCTGCGGCTTGATGTTGGTCCACTTGAAGTTCTTGAGACCCGCGACCTGGATCTCGTTGTCGAAATGGCCGATGTTGCAGACGATGGCGCGGTCCTTCATCTGCCGCACGTGGTCGACGGTGATGATGTCCTTGTTGCCGGTGGCGGTCACATAGATGTCGGCGCGGGAGAACGCGTCCTCGATGGTCGCGACCTCATAGCCCTCCATCGACGCCTGCAGGGCGCAGATCGGATCGACTTCCGAGACGATGACGCGCGCGCCGGCCTGGCGCAGCGAGGCGGCGGAACCCTTGCCGACATCACCGAAGCCGGCGACGAAGGCCACCTTGCCGGCCAGCATCACGTCGGTGCCGCGACGGATGGCGTCCACCAGCGACTCGCGGCAGCCATAGAGATTGTCGAACTTCGACTTGGTCACCGAATCGTTCACGTTGATCGCCGGGAACAGCAGCTTGTTCTGCTCGGCGAGCTTGTAGAGGCGGTGCACCCCCGTGGTGGTCTCTTCCGACACGCCCTTGATCGAGGTCGCGACATGGGCGAACCAGCCCTTCGGCTTCTCCGCCAGCAGCTTCTTGATGAGGGCGAAGAAGATCTCCTCCTCCTCGGAGCCGGGCGTGTCGAGGAAAGCGGTGTCGCCATTCTCGGCGCGCAGGCCGTAATGCACCAGCATGGTGGCATCGCCGCCATCGTCGAGGATCAGGTTCGGCACCAGGAGTTCGCCCTCCTTGGCACCGTGCCAGTCGAACAGCTTGGCGGTGTAGTCCCAGTACTCGACAAGCGTCTCGCCCTTGAAGGCGAAGACCGGCGTGCCGGCGGCGGCGATGGCGGCGGCGGCGTGGTCCTGGGTCGAGAAGATGTTGCAGGAGACCCAGCGCACATCCGCGCCCAGCGCCTTCAGCGTCTCGATCAGCACCGCGGTCTGGATGGTCATGTGCAGCGAGCCGGCGATACGCGCGCCCTTGAGCGGCTGCGAGGGGCCATACTCCGCGCGGATGGCCATCAGCCCCGGCATCTCGGTTTCCGCGAGCTCGATTTCCTTGCGGCCGAAAGCGGCGAGGCTGATGTCCTTGACGATATATTCGCTGGCGATAGCCATAATGGCGTCCCTTCTGCCTTGAGGCGGAACTTGCGGGCGGTTGGATTGCGCCGGGTTTAGCAGCCCGGATCGGTGAATACAATAACGATATAAAGATGTCTTTATGTCAGGCATGAGAAGACGGACGATGCGGGCGAGCGGCGCAGCCATTGGCGCACTGGCTTTCATGGCCGTCGGGCTGGCGCTGGCGGCGCTGCTGGCGGGGCGCGGGCTCGACTATTTTTTTCTGGAGCGGGCGCGCCTGCGGCTGGAGCCGGTATTCGACCGGGTGTTCCGGGAGGCCAACGCGGCGCTGCCGCACACCGGCGCGCCCCGGCTGGTGATCTTCGGCGATTCCCGCGCCGTGCAGTTGCGCCTCGCCGCGCCCGAGGGATGGCAGCGGGTCGAGCGGGCCATCAGCGGCGAGACCACGGCGCAGATGCGCTACCGCATCGCACAGGACGTGGTGGGCCTCGCGCCGCGTGCGGTGGTGCTGTTTGCCGGCATCAACGATCTCGTCGCCGCCGCCGCCCTGCCCGGGCAGACGCATGCCGGGCTGGACGCCACGGTCGCCAACCTGACCGACTTCGTCCGGCAGGCGCGCGCCGCCGGCATCGAGGTGGTTCTGCTCACCATCGTCCGCCCGGCGGCGGTTCGCCTCATCCGCTGGCCGATCTGGCCGGCGGGCGTCGCGGAACTCGTCGCCGCCGCCAATGTGCGCCTGCGCGCACTGGCCGGCCCCGGCGTCACGGTGATCGATGCGGACGGGATACTATCGGGTGGCGCGGCGGTTCTGCCCGCGCGCTTCGCCACGGACGAGGTGCATCTGTCGGACGAGGCGAACGCCCTCCTGCGGCGGGAGATCCTCGCCGCGCTGCACGCGCAATGAACGCTACTCGCCCTCGCCGAATCGGTCGGACACCAGCGCGTCCAGCGCGTCGACCACCGCGCCTGCCTGACGGCCGGAGGCCTCCACGAAAATGGTGGTGCCGGGCGCCGCGGCGAGCATCATGAGGCCCATGATGGAGGTTCCGCTCACCGTCTCGCCGCAGCGCGTCACGCGCACATCCGCGTCGAAGCGCTCGACGGTCTGCACGAACTTGGCGGATGCGCGCGCATGCAGCCCCCGCTTGTTGACGATGGAAAGCTCGCGCTGGATGGCCTGATCGGTCGTCACGCGGCTATTTCCCGGCCAGGACCCGGCTGGCGACGTTGATATATTTGCGCCCGGCCTCCTGTGCCTGCATCACCGCCTCGGCCAGCGGCACTTCCGCGCGCACGGTGGCCAGCTTGACCAGCATGGGCAGGTTGATGCCGGCGAGCACCTCGATATCCGGCTCCGTCATCACCGAGATGGCGAGATTGGAGGGCGTGCCGCCGAACATGTCGGTGAGAATGACCACGCCGCCGCCGCCATTGACCACGCCGACCGCCTCGACGATGTCCTTGCGGCGCTGCTCGATATCGTCGTCCGGGCCAATGGTGATCGATTCGATCTGGGACTGCGGTCCCATCACGTGTTCCAGCGCAGCACGGAACTCGCTGGCAAGATGTCCGTGCGTTACGAGTACGAGACCTATCATTCGGCTCCGCCGCACCAGTTCGTCGGCACGCATCCATGCTGTGCGGGGCGTCCGGGGGAGGCAGTTCCGGCAGCCCCTTCACGGGGCGCACATCATCGTTGCACCGCACACGAATAGCAAGACCCGCCGGCGGGGATAGCCGGCATATTCACGGGATCGGCATGTCCGAAAACGGCGCGGTCAGCAGCACGGCAAGCACCTGCTGGAGCGGATCGCCACTCTTGAGAACCGGCAGCCGCCTCAGTTCGACACCGTCGATCCGCGCGCGGCAGGCGGCTTCTTCCGGCAGGCGGGCGGCATCGGGCGCATCGAGATCGACCACCAGATCGAGCACCGTCTCGACATCGAACGGCAGCCGGCGCAGCCCGGCGCCGCGCACTTCGATGAGGCCGGCGAGGCCATGCGGCGCCGATGCGACCAGCCTGCCGGCGCGGGTCTCAAGCCGCACCCGATCGTCGGCTACCAGCCTCACCGGCGGCACCCGCCCCACGCCGCCCGCGAGGATGAGAGCGAAGGCAAGATGCGACTTGCCCGCGCCGGAGGCCCCGCGAAGCAACACGCCCCGCCCGCCGATGCTGACGCAGGAGGCGTGGATCGAGCCGTGCACGGTCGGCGCGTTCATGCTCACACCGCCGGCAGCCGCACGATGAAGCGGGCACCGGCGACGCGCGGTGCGGCGGGAGCCTCGCGCCGCTCCTCCCCGTCCTCCGCCTTCGGCCGGGCCTTGCGCGTGCGCGGCTTCGCCTTGGCCAGGTCCGCAAGCCGGTTTTCCGCCCAGATCCGCCCGCCATGGGCCTCGACGATCTGCCGGGAGATGGACAGCCCGAGCCCGGAATTCTGGCCGAAGCCCTGCTCTTCCGGCCGGTCGGTATAGAAGCGCTCGAAGATGCGCGAGAGCGCGTGCGGAGGGATGCCCGGCCCGTCATCATCGACGATGATCTCAACCGCGTCCTTGAGCCGGCGGCAGGTCACGCGCACCTCGCCCCCCTTCGGGGAGAAGGAGCGGGCATTGTCGATCAGGTTGTTGATGACCTGCCCGAGCCGGGAATCGTGTCCCGGCACGATGAAGGGCCCGCTCGTGCCCGGCGCGTGCTCGAAGGCGAGCGTCACGCTCACGCCGTCGCCGCGCACCACATCATTGTGCACGCTGGTGACGGTGCCGAGCAGCCGCGTCAGATCGACCGGCGCGGCCTCCTGCCGCTGCAGCTCCGCATCGAGTCGCGAAGCATCGGAAATGTCGGTGATCAGCCGGTCCAGCCGCTTCACATCGTGCTGGATGACTTCCATCAGCCGCCCGCGCGAAACGTCGTTGCGGGCCAGCGGCAGCGTTTCCACCGCCGAGCGCAGGGAGGTGAGCGGGTTCTTGAGTTCGTGCGAGACGTCCGCCGCGAAGCTCTCGATCGCCTCGATGCGCGAGTAGAGCGTGTCCGTCATGTCGCGCAGCGCGCCGGAGAGATGGCCGATCTCGTCGGAGCGACCGGTGAAATCGGGGATCTCGACGCGCGAGCGGGTTCGCCGGCGGACCCGCTCGGCGGCATCCGCCAGACGGCGCACCGGACCGGCAATGGTGCCGGCGAGCAGCAGCGAGAGCATCACCATCACCGCCATGGCGACAAGGAAGACGCGCACGATGACGAGGCGCTCGGCCGTCACCGCCTCCTCGATCTCCCCGCTATGGGTGGAGAGCAGCAATGCGCCGAGAATGGCGCGGAAGCGCTGGACCGGCACCGCCACCGAGACGATGACCTGCCCGCGCTCGTTCACCTGCACCGAATAGGCGTTGCGCCCCTTCAGCGCGTCCGCGACCTCGGCATAGCCCTTGCCGTTATTGGGGCCGAGATCCTTGTAGAGCGGCAGGTCGCCACGCTCGAACCAGAGCCTCAGCCGGTTCCAGGTCTTCTCGAACCAGTTCGGCCGGCGCTCGGTCGGCGGGGCCATCTCGAAGCGGAGGATTTCGCCCTTGGAATAGAGCGAGCGGGAATCCAGCAGCAGCCCGCCGTCGCGGTCATAGATGCGGGCATTGGTGCCGGTCGGCTCGACGAGGCGCTTGAGCACCTGGGCGACGCGCTCGGGATTGATGGGAAATTCCAGCGGCGCGAAGCCCTCCTCCCCCGGCCCGTAGCTCTCGCCGGCCTGAAGCTCCAGGAGCCGCTCGGGGTCGATGGTGATGGCGTTGGTCTCGACCTGCGCCGACCCGGCAATGGCGGCGGCGATGATCTCGCCCTGCACCAGAAGGCTCTGCACGCGGGCATCGATCAGGCCGGCGCGGAATTCGGAGAGGTAGAGAATACCGGAGACCAGCGCCACCATGCCCGCCAGATTCAGCAGCACGATGCGCCGGGTCAGGCTGGAAAAGCTCTGGAAGGCGACGAAGTTGCGCAGCCGCCGGAACGCCCCGAGAATCCCGGCAAAGCGCCCGCGCGCGCCCTTCGGCGCGGCCTCTTCCACGGATTCGGCCTCGTCGAGAAAATCCTCGCCATCGGCCGGGGTCCGGGAGGATGGGGTATCGAGCAAGGAGCCGCTACTCCTTGAAACGATAGCCGACGCCGTACAGCGTCTCGATCATCTCGAAATTGTCGTCCGTCACCTTGAACTTCTTGCGCAGCCGCTTGATGTGGCTGTCGATGGTGCGGTCGTCGACATAGACCTGGTCGTCATAGGCCGCGTCCATCAGCGCGTTGCGGCTCTTCACCACGCCGGGCCGGGTGGCCAGCGCCTGCAGGATGAGGAACTCGGTGACGGTCAGCGTCACGTTCTCGCCCTTCCAGGTGCAGGTGTGGCGCTCCGGGTCCATGCGCAGCAGCCCGCGCTCCAGCACCTTGGCGCTGTCGGTCTCGCGCGGCAGCGCCCCGTCCTTGGGCGCCACGCGGCGCAGCACCGCCTTGACCCGCTCGACCAGCAGGCGCTGGGAGAACGGCTTCTTGATGAAATCGTCGGCGCCCATCTTGAGGCCGAACAATTCGTCGATCTCGTCATCCTTCGACGTGAGGAAGATGACCGGCATGTCGCTCTTCTGGCGCAGCCGGCGCAGCAGTTCCATCCCGTCCATGCGCGGCATCTTGATATCGAAGATGGCGAGGTCGGGCGGGTTCGTCTTGAAACCGTCCAGCGCCGTCGCGCCATCCGTGTAGGTCTGGATCCGGTAGCCCTCGGATTCCAGTGCTATCGACACGGACGTCAGGATGTTGCGGTCGTCGTCGACGAGGGCGATGGTCGGCATCTGCACTCTTTCCTGTTCGGCAGCTTCTTGCGCAGTATGCGGTGAACCGTGCGGGCGTGGCCATAATGTGACACGCAAATCGATTCAACAGAAATTAGCGCGTTTCGAGAGACATAGCCAATACCGCCTGCGCGCCTTGACGCCAGGGGCCTTGCGGAGTCACCTCAGCCAAGGTTTGACGGCCAGATCTTGGCGAGGGCAGAAAGCATGAACACGCCCCCTTCCGCAACCGAAGCATTCGACCCCGCCGGGGCCACGCGGCGGCTGATCCGCGAGGCGCGCGTCGCCGCGCTGGCCACGCTCGACGCGGACGGCACGCCCTATGTGTCGCTGGTCCAGCTCTCCACCCGGCCCGATGGCGCGCCGCTGCTGCTGCTCTCCAGCCTCGCGCGCCACACGCACAATCTCACCCGCGACGCGCGGGCCTGCCTGCTGGTGGACGAGCGCCGGCTGGGTGACGAATTGCAGGGGGCACGGGCGAGCCTGAAGGGCGCCATCGCCCGCCTCGACGATGAGACGGCGATCGCCACGGCGCGCCGCCGCTTCCTCGCCCGCCACGCGGAGGCCGCCGGTTTCGCGGGCTTCGCCGATTTCGCCTTCTACCGCATGGAACCCGAGAGCGCGCATCTGGTGGCCGGCTTCGGGCGCATTGCCGATGTGGAGCGCGAGGGGCTCATGACCGATGTGTCGGATGCCGGCGAACTCCTCGCCGCGGAAGAGGGCGCCATCGCCCACATGAACGCCGACCACCGGGATGCGATCGGCCTCTATGCGCTGCACCTCGCGGGAGCCGGGCCGGGCGACTGGCGGATCGTCGGCATCGACCCGGAAGGCTGCGATCTGATGGCGGGAACCGAACTCAGGCGCCTCACCTTCCCTCGCCGCGTCACCACGGCGCGGGGCATGAGAGAAATTTTGGTGGAACTGGCCGGTGCGGCGCGCGGCGTAACGATTGATTCGGCTCAATAGTTTATCACGGGACGCCGTCCACTGGAATCCGCCGTCATGGGTTCGGCCCGGTTTTGTCACAGATTTGACCGGGATGGGCGGGCACAACGTCGGCATGGGCACCGATCCTGCCCCCCGTTTGTCACGCGTCAGGAGGAGCCGACCTTGCACCAGACCGGCACACGCAACGAGCAGCACGGCATTGAGGCCATCGGCCTCGCCGGCACCGGCAAAGTCTTCTGGAATCTGGCGGAGGCCGCGCTGTGCGAACGCTCCATCGCCCGTGGCGAAAGCCACATGTCCGCCTTCGGCGCGCTGGTCGCCGATAGCGGCGCGCCGGCCGGGCGAAGCCCGGAGGATCGCTTCATCGTGCGCGACGAGGCCAGCGAAGCCGATGTGTGGTGGGACAATGTCAACGCTCTCTCACGCGAGACCTTCGAGCAGCTGAAGGCGGATGCCCTCGCCCATGCCGGCGGGCGCACCCTTTTCGCGCAGGACCTCGAAGCCGGCGCCGATCCCGCCTTCCGCACCCCCGTGCGCGTCTTCACCGAGCACGCCTGGCAGGCGCTGTTCATCCGCGACCTGCTGCATCGGCCCGACAGCGCCGAACTCGCCACATTCGTGCCCGAACTCACCGTGCTGTGCCTGCCGAGCTTCAGGGCCGAGCCGGATCGCCACGGTGTGCGCTCGCGCACGGTGATCGCCTGCGACCTCACAGGCGGCCTTGTGCTGATCGGGGGAACGCAGCACGCCGGCGAGATGGCCAAGGCAATCTTCAGCGTGCTGACCTACACCCTGCCCGCGCGCGGCGTGCTGCCGCTGCATGCCGCCGCCAACATGGGCGAGGCGGGCGACGTCGCCTTGTTCATCGGCGAGAGCGGCGCGGGCAAGACCGCCCTCGCCGCCGACGCCACGCGCCTGCTGATCGGCGATGACGAAACCGGCTGGAGCCGCACCGGCGTCTTCAACGTGGAAAACGGCTGTTGCGTCCGCACCCAGGGCCTCGCCGCGGCGGAGCCCGCGCTTGCCGCCGCCGCCCAGCAGTTCGGCGCGGTGCTGGAGAATGTGGCGCTGGATGGCGACACCCGGCTGCCCATGTTCGATGCCCCCGCGCGGGCGGAAGGCGCGCGGGCGGTGTTCCCCCTCGCCGCCCTCGCCCATGCCGCGCCCGAGGCGCGCGGCGCCGCGCCGCGTCATCTCTTCCTGCTGGTGCAGGATCCCCATGGCGTGCTGCCCCCGCTCGCCCGGCTGACCCCGGCGCAGGCGCTCTATCATTTCCTCTCCGGCTATACCGCCGGGCCGACCGATGCCGCCGAGCCCGAGGTGCGGTTCTCCGCCGGCTTCTCCGGCTCCCTGCTGCTGCGCCATCCCTCCACCTATGGTCGGCAGCTGCGCGAAC
Source organism: Ancylobacter amanitiformis (assembly GCF_030814815.1). GTDB lineage: Bacteria > Pseudomonadota > Alphaproteobacteria > Rhizobiales > Xanthobacteraceae > Ancylobacter > Ancylobacter amanitiformis. The sequence continues at coordinate 176,616 of NZ_JAUSVR010000009.1, forward strand.
TGATCGGCGCGCGGGATGTGGAGTGCTGGATCGTCAATACCGGTTGGACCGGCGGCAAGGCCGGCACCGGCCGGCGCATGCCCATCGAGGTGACGCGCCACCTCGTCGCCGCCGTGCTGGAAGATCGCCTGATGGAAGCTGAATGGCGCACCGACCCGCATTTCGGCTTCGCCGTGCCGATGGCGGTCGAAGGCGTCGACAGCCGTCTGCTCGATCCGGCGCGCGGCTGGGCCAGTCGCATGGACTACGCCATGACCGCTCGCCGGCTGGTCAGCCTGTTCAGCGACAATTTCGCCCGCTTCGAGAACGCGGTCGACGATGAGATCCGCCACGCCCAGCCCGGCATGGCGATCGCCGCCGAGTAGTCGCCACCAAGTCGTCGCTGACGAGTCGCCGCTGACGAGTAGCGCCGGGTGCCCCGCCCCTCGGGGAGAGGCACCCGGACCCGTTGGCCCGAAGAGCCGCCCGCGCCGCGCGCGGTCGCCTCAGAGGAAATAGAGCCAGGTCAGCAGCGCGAAACACGGCAGCAGGAAGATGCCCGACCACGCCATGTAGCCGAAGAAGCTCGGCATCGCGACGCCGCGGCTCTTGGCGATGGCCAGCACCATGAAGTTCGGCGCGTTGCCGATATAGGTGAGCGCGCCCATGAACACCGCGCCGGCCGAAATCGCTTCCAGCGTCACCGCATGGGTGGTCATCAGCGCGGCCGGATCGCCTCCCGCCAGATTGAAGAACACCAGATAGGTCGGCGCATTGTCGAGGAAGCCGGAGAGCAGGCCGGTCATCCAGAAATAGCCGGCATTGAACGGCTCGCCTCCCTCCTGGGTGACGAGGGCGACCAGCGGCGACAGCGCCCCGTCCGCCCCCGCCTTCAGGATGGCGATGACCGGGATGATGGTGAGGAAGATCGCCGCGAACAGCTTGGCCACCTCGCGGATCGGCTCCCAGTCGAAGCCGTTGCGCTCGCGGATGAAGGCCGGCGTGATCTTGAGCGAGACCAGGGCGAGCAGCACGAGCGCGACATCGCGCGCCACCGAGGGCAACGGCACATGGGTGCCGAGCACGTTGAACTCGATGCCCGGCTTCCACAGCGCGCTCATCAGGATGGCGGCGATCACGCCGCCCAGCAGCGGCAGGTTGCGCAAGCCCCGCAGCCCCAGCCGCTCGTCGCCCGGCGTCGGGTCGCGCTTGGCCGGCAGGTTGTCCTCCCGCCCGTAGAAATGCCGATCCAGCAGGTAGAAGGCCACGAGCAGGATCACCGCCACCACCGCCGTGTCGTGGAACAGGTGCTGCGTGGTCCAGAAGAAATCGACGCCCTTCAGGAAGCCGAGGAATAGCGGCGGATCGCCGAGCGGGGTGAGCGAGCCCCCGATATTCGACACCAGGAAGATGAAGAACACCACCGTATGCACATTGTGGCGCCGCTCGTCATTGGCGCGCAGCAGCGGGCGGATCAGCACCATCGAGGCCCCGGTGGTGCCGATGACGCTCGCCAATACCGTGCCGATGGCGAGCAGGCCGGTATTCACCGCCGGGCTGCCCTTCAGATTGCCGGTCAGCAGGATGCCGCCGGAAATGGTGAACAGCGAGAATAGCAGGATGATGAAGGGGATGTATTCCAGCAGCCCCGCATGCGCGACCTCATAGACCGCGAGCCCCGCGCCCTGGACGGCGATGAACGGCGCGAGGAGGGTGAGCGCCCAGAACAGCGCGACCTTGCCATAATGGTGGTGCCAGAAATGCCCGGCCACCAGCGGAATCACCGCGATCGACAGCAGCATGCCGACGAAGGGAATAGCCCACAGCAGCGACAGGCTGGCCCCGTCCAGCCCCATGCCGTCGGCGGCAGCGGCGGGCGTTGCCGCCAGCGCCAGGCCGAGCGCGGCGATCGGGAGAGAGGAAAGGGCGGCGGCTTTCGTCGTCGGCATGACATCTCCCGTGGCGGCATCAAGTGGCCCTCCCCCGGTTAGCAACCCCCCTCCCGGGTGTCGAGAAAAACCGGGCGGCCCCGACCCGAAGGGGCCCTGCCGGGATCGCCATCGGCCCGACAAGCGCTGATGTGATGGAGCGCACGGGCCCGCCCGTGGCGCGGCGCCGCAGGCTGCGCTAGACCGGCATATTCCGCCGGCGCGCCTGCCGGCCGTGAGGACGCCATGCCCCGTGCCGTTGCCGGCCCCGAGATCGAACGCCTGATCCAGCTTCTCGCCCGCGTGCCGGGGCTCGGCCCCCGCTCGGCGCGGCGAGCGGCGCTGCACCTCATCAAGAAGCGCGAGCAGCTGATGGGCCCGCTGGCCAGCGCCTTCGAGGACGTGCTCGGCAAGATCGCGACCTGTCGGGTCTGCGGCAACATCGATGTGCGCGACCCGTGCTCGATCTGCACCGATGTGACGCGCGACCCCAACCTCCTCATCGTCGTCGCCGACGTGTCCGATCTCTGGGCGCTGGAACGGGCCGGCGCGCTCAACGCCCGCTATCATGTGCTCGGCGGCACGCTCTCCCCGCTCGATGGCATCGGGCCGGATGATCTCAACCTCGCCTCGCTGATCGCCCGCGCCCATGACGGCACGGTGCAGGAAGTGCTGCTGGCGCTGGGCGCCACCGTCGACGGGCAGACCACTGCCCATTACATCACCGAGCTGCTGCGCGATTGCGGCGTGCGCGTCACCCGCCTCGCCCATGGCGTACCGGTGGGCGGCGAGCTGGAATATCTCGACGAGGGCACGCTGTCGGCGGCCATCAAGTCGCGCACCAGCCTCTGAGGGCGTTCAGGGCTTGCGCGCCGCCAGCTCGCGGAAATGCCCGCGCGCCTGCAGATAGGCGAGGATGCCGAGCCCCGGCACGGCCGCCAGCGCGGTCACCGCGAAAAACACCATCCACCCTGTCTGCGCCGCCACGAAACCGGCGGTGGAGGCCAGGAAGGTGCGCCCCACCGCCGCCAGCGCGGTGAGCAGCGCATATTGCGTGGCGGTGTGCGCCCGGTCGCCGCACAGCGCCGAGATATAGGCGACGAAGATCACCGTGCCGATGGCGCCGGTGAAATTCTCGACGATGATGGTCAGCGTCAGCGCGCCGAGATCGACGCCCATCCAGGCCTGCCAGGAAAACACCAGGTTCGACGCCATCTGCAGGATACCGGCGATCCACAGGCTGGTCACCAGCGGCAGCGCCCGGGCGATCAGCCCGCCGGCAAAGCCGCCCAGCAGCGCGGCGGCGAAGCCCACGCCCTTGACGATGCCGGCATAGGCCGCCTTGTCGAAGCCGATATCGATGACGAAGGCGCCGGTCAGCACCCCGGCAAAGGCATCGCAGAACTTGAAGAACACCACGAAGCCGAGCACGGCGACCGCGCTGCGGCGCGAGAAGAACTCGCCGAAGGCGCCGACCGCCGTCTCGCCGATGCGCGCGAACACGCCCACGTCATGGGAAATCACCGGCCCGCCGGCCGGCTCCCGCGCCAGCAGCGTGGCGAAGAAGCCGACGCTCACCATCAGCGCGGCGGCGATGTAGCCATAGGCCCACACATCCGCGCGCGCGACGCCGATCGCCTCGAACCACGCCACCAGCAGCACGACGCCGGCGCCCGAGGCCAGCATACCCACGCGATAGGCCGCGACATAGCCGGCCATGCCGGCCGCCTGCTCGCGCGTCTCCAGGCTCTCGACGCGGAAAGCGTCCACCACGATGTCCTGCGTCGCCGAGGCGCAGGCCACGAGGAACGCCCCGAGCGCGACATGCCAGGGCGACAATACCGGGTCCTGGAAGCCCAGCCACACGACGGCGAGCGCCAGCAGCCCCTGCGTGAACACCAGCCAGCCCCGCCGGCGCCCCAGCCAGCGCCCGAGCAGCGGCACGTCCAGCGCATCGACCAGCGGCGCCCAGATGAACTTGAAATTGTAGGGAACGCCGACCAGCGCGAACAGCCCGATCGTGGTGAGGTTCACCTTGGCTTCCGCCATCCAGATAGTCAGCGTCGCGCCGGAGAGCGCCAGCGGCAGGCCGGAGGAAAAGCCGAGCAGGATGACGATGAGCACGCGCGGGCGCAGATAAACCGCGAGGCTGGCGAGCAAGCCATCCTCGGCATCCGGGGCCCGCGGTGGGGCGGCATCCTTGGCGGCCTCGGTCATGGGTCGGTCGTGCCCCCGTTGATCCCCGCGCCGAATCGCGTGGCGACGCGAGCGTTGTTCCTAACCCGGCCGGCCGGTCCTGTCGCGACGGCGCGTCCGTCCGGCGCGTCAGTCCGGCTCGAGCTCGCGGGCGGGCGGGGCCTCGGGCATCGGGATGACGTCGACCTCGACCGAGAGCTTCTGCTTGCCCGAGCCGATCAGCACGCCGCCGATCGGCGCCACGTCGCTATAATCGCGGCCATTGGCCAGCACGACATGGTCGGTGGCGACGATCAGCGCATTGGTCGGATCGAGCCCCTGCCAGCCATCCTCTTCCCCGCACCACACCGACACCCAGGCGTGGGTCGCATCCGCGCCCTGCAGCCGCTCCTTGCCGGGCGGCGGCTCGGTGCGCAGGAAGCCCGAGACATAGGCGGCCGGCAGGCCGAGCCCGCGCAGCCCGGCGATCATGATATGGGCGAAGTCCTGGCACACGCCGGCCCGCAGGTTGAACGCCTCCAGCGCCGGCGTGGTGACGTCCGTCGCGCGCGGATCATAGGTGAATTCCTCGTAGATCCGGCGCATCAGGTCGATGGCGCCGGCCAGCATCGGCCGGCCGGGCGGGAAGCTCTTCGCGGTCCATTCGGTGATGGCCGGGCTCAGCGGCACGGCGGGGCTGGGAAACATGTGGTGCGCCGGCGAATGGGGGCCGGGATCGAGGCAGGACGACGACGCCTCGCGCACCGCCTCCCAGGCGGGCGAGGCGGCGGGATCGAGCGCCGGGCCGGCCGTCACCTCCACCCGCGCCCGCGTGCGCACCCGGAATTGGGTATGCGGCGTCTCGATGCGGATATGCACCACCGTATTGCCGAAGAAATCGCGCGTTTCGATCCACTCCACCGGCTCGGGCTCGACGGCGAAATGGCTCGCCACCACCCGCTGGCCCGGACGGGCGACCGGCACCATGCGCACCACATGGCGGGCGACCGGCACGGCATGGGCATAGGAATAGGCCGTGGTCTGGTGAATGTCGTAGATCATGGCGCCCGCCTCACGACACCAGATCCCACGGCGTTTCCACCGGCTGGCGATGGATGAAATAGCGCTCGGCGACGTCGTTCGACAGTTCCATCAGCTGGCCCTCGATCTCGCGCAGGCGCGCGTCGTCGAAGTCGAGCGCGTCGAACGCCCGCATCGAGGCGACGAGGCGGGCGGCGAGCCGCTCCTCGGGCGGGGGCGGCTCATCCCCCAGATGACCCGGCAACTGGTCGAGATGCGCCATGATGGCGTCGATCTGGTAGGCCAGCGAGCGCGGATTGACCGATTCCAGCAGCACAAGGTCGAGCACCGGCGCGCGGCTCTCCACCATCACATAGCGCGAGCGGTAGGTGATCTGGCTGTCGCACAGTTCCAGCAGCACATCGAGCGCGCCGGCGGTGGGCGCTTCGCCGGCCAGCGTGCGGGCGAAGCGGCAGGTGGCGATGGCACGCTCGATGCGCCGGCCGAGATCGAGAAAGCGCCAGCCGGCGAGGCGGTTCATGTTTTCCGAGGCAAGGCCGGAAAAGGCGGCGAGCGCGCGCAGCGCCCGGTCGGAGCGCTCATAGGCGTCCGGCTCCGCGCTGGCGGCGGGCACCGGCTCGGCCATCATCAGCGACAGGTCGGCCAGGGTGCGCCAGGCATCCGGCGACAGGCGGTCGCGAATGACCGAGGCGGTATGGCGTGCCGCCTCGATGATGTTGGGCAGCGAGCCGTGGAGGTCGCGGCGGGACAGCGCGGCCAGCGCATGCCGCGCCGGCTTGGTGGTGGCGAGGTCCGCCGGCATCGCGCCCCAGAGCTGGAGCAGGCTCACCAGCCCGCCGAGCGAGGAACCCCCGCCCTCCAGCGAGGAGGACAGCCGGCCCATCAGCGTGCGCAGCAGCCGCAGCGTCGTCTCGGCCCGCTCGATATAGCGCCCGAGCCAGAAGAAATTATCCGCCGCCCGGCTCGGCAGCGGCCCGGTCTGGCGCTTGATCTCCACCCGGTCCACCGCCGGCAGCAGCGAGGTCTGCTCGGTCGGGCCGGCGTCGAGCACCCACACATCCGCCGAGCGGCCGCCGCTCTGCATGGTGACGGCGCGCGCGTCCAGGCTGTCGGACACCCGGCAGAAGCCGCCGGGCATCACCTTCCAGCCGGTCTCGGTCGCGGTGAGGAAGATGCGCAGGATGAACGGGCGCGGCTCCAGCTTGCCATTGCGCCACACCGGCATGGTCGACAGGCGCGCCGCCTCCTGGCCGACGAAGTCGACCCCGCGCGCGCGGATCGCCGCCTTGATGCGGGCACGGTGGGCACGGTCGAGATCGGCGCCGATCACCGAGCCCTTGTCGAGCAGGCCGGGCAGCGTGCGCTGGAAGGCCGGCGAGATGACGAGGTCCTCGAAACTGTCGAGCACGCGTTCGCGCTCGGCTTTCTGGCCGCACCACCAGGTGGCGACATTGGGCAGGATAGGCGCCTCGCCCAGCACGCGCTGGCCGAGCTTGGGCAGGAAGCCCATCAGCGCGGGCGCCTCCACCACGCCGACGCCGACGGCGTTCACCACCGCCACCCCGCCCGAGCGGATGGCCTGCACCAGCCCGGGAATGCCGAGCCGCGACCGCGGATTGAGCTCCAGCGGATCGGCATAATCGGAATCGAGGCGGCGCAGCAGTACGTCCACCCGCTTGAGCCCGGCCACCGTGCGCACGAACACCACATTGTCGCGCACCGTGAGGTCCTCGCCCTCCAGCAGCACGAAGCCGAGATAGCGCGCGAGATAGGCGTGCTCGAAATAGGTCTCGTTCAGCGGGCCGGGCGTGAGCAGCCCCACCCGCCCCTCGCCCGAGCGGTCCAGCCGAGTCAGCCCCGCCCGCATCGCCTGGAAGTAGCTCGCCAGCCGCACCACGTTGAGCGAGCGGGCAAGATCGGGCAGCGCCCGGCCGATGGCGATGCGGTTCTCCAGCGCATATCCCGCCCCGGATGGCGACTGGGTGCGATCCGACACCACCCACCAGCTCCCGTCCGGGCCGCGCCCGACATCGGCGGCATAGATACGCAGAAAGGTGCCGCCATTCGGGTCGACGCCGACCATCGGACGCAGGAAATCCGGCGAGCCGGCGATGGCCGCCGCCGGCAGCGCGCCCGAGCGCACCAGCTGGCCATCGCCATAGATATCCGCCAGCACCGCCTCGACCAGCTGGGCGCGCTGGATCAGCCCGCGCTCCAGCGCCTGCCATTCGCGCTCGTCGATGACGAGCGGCAGATGCGACAGCGGCCAGGGGCGCTCGCCGCCATTGGGATCGTCATAGACGCGGTAGAACACACCGGAGCGGTAAAGGTGTCGGTCGGCCGCCTGGAAGCGGCGATTGACCTCCTCCACCCCCATCTCGGCGAGCGCGGCGAGCATGGAATGCCAGTGCGCGCGCGGGTACCCCTCGGCATCCACGAGTTCGTCGTGCACGCCGGGCAGCGTCTTGTACCCCGCCAACAGCGCCTCGACCGCCTCTTCCTCGAAGCGGCGTGTGCGCGCCTGTGGCTCACTGCGTCTGGGCATGCCAACCTCTATGCGCGCCCGAGACCCTGCGAGGCAACCCGCCCGTGACCGCGCCGGCGTCGCGGTCCACCGCTCGATGCGCGCGGGCTCCCTCCATCGCCCGGGTCAGACCCGGGCCGGTCGTCGGAGGTCGAGCGTGGCCGGGAACTCCGACGACGGCTCCTCGGGCGGCACGAACAGATAGCCCGGCGTGTGGCCATAATCCTGGAAGCGCGCCAGACGGCGCGCCTGCGCCTCGTAGGAATTCACCGGGAACGTGTCGTAGTTCCGCCCGCCCGGATGCGCCACATGGTAGACGCAGCCGCCCAGCGAGCGGTTGGACCACAGGTCGACGATATCGAAGGTCAGCGGCGCGTGCACCGGAATGGTGGGGTGCAGGCCCGAGGCCGGCTGCCACGCCTTGAAGCGCACGCCGGCGACGAACTCGCTGAACCGCCCGGTGGGCCCCAGCGGCAGGCGCCGGCCGTTGCAGGTGATGATATGGCGGATCGGGTTCAGCCCCTCCACCTTCACCTGCAGGCGCTCGACCGAGGAATCGACGAAGCGCACCGTGCCGCCGACCGCCCCTTCCTCGCCCAGCACATGCCACGGTTCCAGCGCCTGGCGCAGTTCCAGCGTCACGCCGCCATGCTCGACCTGGCCGAAATAGGGGAAGCGGAACTCGCGCTGCGCCTCGAACCAGCTCGGATCGACCCGGTAGCCGGCACGGCCGAGATCGTGCAGCACATCGAGGAAATCGGCCCACACGAAATGCGGCAGCATGAAGCGGTCATGCAGCGCCGTGCCCCAGCGGGCCAGCGGGCCCTCCTGCGGTTCGCGCCAGAACCAGGCGATGAGCGCGCGCAGCAGCAATTGCTGGGCGAGGCTCATGCGCCAGTCCGGCGGCATCTCGAACGAGCGGAATTCGACAAGCCCCAGCCGGCCGGTCGGCCCGTCCGGCGAGAACAGCTTGTCGATGCAGATTTCCGAGCGGTGCGTGTTGCCGGTGACGTCGGTCAGCAGATTGCGGAACAGCCGGTCGACCAGCCAGGGCGGGGGCGTCTGCCCCTTGCCCGGCGCCGGCACGTTGGCCATGGCGATTTCGAGTTCGTAGAGCGAATCGTGCCGCGCCTCGTCGATGCGCGGCGCCTGGCTGGTCGGGCCGATGAACAGGCCCGAGAACAGGAAGGACAGCGAGGGGTGCCGCTGCCAGTAGGTCACCAGGCTCTTGAGCAGGTCCGGCCGGCGCAGGAACGGGCTGTCCGCCGGCGTGGCGCCGCCCACCACCACATGATTGCCGCCGCCGGTGCCGGTGTGGCGCCCATCCACCATGAACTTCTCGGTGCCGAGCCGCGACAGCCGCGCTTCCTCATAGAGGTCGCGGGTGATCTCGACGCAGGTCTTCCAGTTCGCGGCCGGGTGAACGTTCACCTCGATCACGCCGGGATCGGGCGCGACGCGGATGACGTTGAGCCGCGGATCGACCGGGGGCGTGTAGCCCTCGATATGTACCGGCATGCCGAGATCGCCCGCCGTCACCTCGATGGCGGCGAGCAGTTCGAGATAGTCCTCCAGTCGCTCGGTCGGCGGCATGAAGACGCAGAGCCGGCCATCGCGCGGCTCGATCGTCAGCGCCGTGCGCACCGCGCCGGTGCCGGTCAGCACCTGGTCGACCTGCTCGGTATGGCCGTCCTCGGTCGAGGTGCGGCGATAGAGCTGGTGCAGCGTCTCGACATCCGGCAACTCGCCGGTGATCGTCATGGGGTCGGCGGGATTGACGTAAGGGTACGCCGCGGGCGGCACCCAGGGCAGCGCGGCCAGCGGCAGGCGGAAGCCGACCGGCGAATCGCCCGGCATGAGGAACAGCTTGCCGCGCCGGAAACGCCATTTCTCGCTGACCCAGCCGCGCTGCGCCCGCGCCTGCCAGCGCTGCACCGGCAGCACATAGCCGGTCGGCCGGCCAAGGCCGCGCTCGAACACGCGCGCGATCCGCGCGCGGTCCTCCGGGCTCTCCAGCTTGGAATCCAGCGGATCCACGTTCACCGGCAGGTCGCCCTCCTTGAGGATCCAGTGGGCGGGATCCTCATAGGCGGGTTCGACATAGCCGGGCGCGAGGCCGAGGCGCTCGGCGAGGCCCTCGGTGAAGACGCGCGCCTCTTCCGGCCCCGCGCCGGCGAGATTCTCGGTGGCGATCAGGTTGGGATCGCGCCAGATCGGCCGGCCGTCCTTGCGCCAGTAGAGCGAGAAGGTCCAGCGCGGCAGGCTCTCGCCGGGATACCACTTGCCCTGGCCGTAATGCATCATGCCGCCGGGAGCGAAGCGCCGGCGCAGGCGGCGGATCAGGTCGTCGGCGCGCATGCGCTTGGTGGGGCCGACGGCGGAGGTGTTCCACTCCGCACCCTGGTAGTCGTCGATCGAGATGAAAGTCGGCTCGCCGCCCATGGTGAGGCGCACATCCTGCGCGGCGAGGTCGGCGTCGACCTTGTCGCCGAGCGCGTCCAGCGCCGCCCAGGCGTCATCCGAGAAGGGCAGCGTGACCCTCGGCTTCTCCGCCACGCGCGTCACGCGCATGATGAAGTCGAACTCGGTCGTGGTGTCCTCGGTGGCCGTGTAGCCGCCGGTGATGGCGGCGGCGGAGGTGTAGTTCGGGGTGGCGCAGAGCGGCAGGTGGCTCTCGCCGCACAGAAGGCCCGAAGTGGGGTCGAGGCCGATCCAGCCGGCGCCGGGCAGGTAGACCTCGCACCAGGCGTGCAGGTCGGTGAAGTCGACCTCCGTGCCGGTCGGCCCGTCCAGCGCCTTCACGTCGGGCTTGAGCTGGACGAGGTAGCCGGAGACGAAGCGCGCGGCAAGGCCGAGCCGGCGCAGGACCTGCACCAGCAGCCAGCCGGAATCGCGGCAGGAGCCCGAGGCCAGCGCCAGCGTCTCGTCGGGCTTCTGCACGCCCGGCTCCAGGCGGATGAGGTAGCCGACCTTCTGTTGCAGCGTGCGGTTCAGTTCGACCAGGAAGTCGATCGTGGTGATCGGGCCGCTCGGCCGCACCTGCTCGACATAGGCATCGAGCAGCGGACCGCCTTCCTCCAGTTCGAGATAGGGAATGAGTTCCTTTGCCAGATCCGGGGGATAGGCGAAGGGGAAGCCCTCGGCGAATTCCTCGATGAAGAAATCGAACGGATTATAGACCGTCATGTCCGCGATGAGGTCGACCTCGACGCGGAACTCGGTGGTCGGCTCGGGGAAGACGAAGCGCGCCATCCAGTTGCCGAACGGGTCCTGCTGCCAGTTCACGAAGTGGTTCGACGGCGTGACCTTGAGCGAATAGCTCTTCACCGGGGTCCGGCAATGGGGCGCGGGACGCAGACGGATGATCTGGGGCCCCAGCGTGACCGGCCGATCATACTTGTAGGCCGTGACGTGATGCAGGCTGGCAAAGATTGTCATAGGCACCAACTGGACAAGGAACCCCGAGCGGACGGACGGTCGCCCGCCCGTACGATGGCAGATTGTGGACGGAAGGGAACGCACGAATCGTGCCGCGCGACACTCCACCGGCAGGCCCGGCCCACGACGTTGCGCGAGGGAGCCAGGCTGCCGGCAAAATGACGCCCCGCCTCAATATGCGGCAATGGGGTGCTGCTTATTGAGGCGGGCATGTGCCGGCATCACGGCGCCGGCTGCGCGCTGGCGGGCGGTTCGCCCGAAGGCGGCACGGCGGCGGTCGCGGGCTTCTTGCCCCGGCTCCGCCACTCTTCGAAACGCTGCAGCACGGTGTAGAACGAGGGCACGAACAGCACGGCGAGGCAGGTCGAGGCCAGCATGCCGCTGAACACCGCGATGCCGATCGACTTGCGCGAGGCCGCGCCGGCGCCGGTCGCCAGCACCAGCGGCAGCACGCCGAGGATGAAGGCGAAGGAGGTCATCAGGATCGGGCGGAAACGCAGCCTGGCCGCCTCCACCGCCGCATCCATGATGTCCAGCCCCTCCGCCCGTTTCTCGCGGGCGAACTCCACGATGAGGATCGCGTTCTTCGCCGACAGCGCGATCAGCAGGATGAGGCCGATCTGCGTGTAGAGGTTGTTCGCCACGCCGAGCCCGGTGAGCGCGCCCACCGTGCCGAGCAGGGCGAGCGGCACGGCGAGCAGCACGGAGAGCGGCAGGATCCAGCTCTCATACTGGCCGGCCAGCACGAAATAGACCAGCAGGATGGCGAGGCCGAACACGTAGTAGACCTCGTTGCCGACCACCTCTTCCTGGTAGGACATGGCGCTCCACTCATAGCCCGTGCCGGGCGGCAGCGTGTTCGACGCCACCTGCCCCATGATGTCGAGCGCCTGGCCGGACGAGAAACCGACCGCCTGCGCGCCCACGATCGTCGCGGCGGGATAGAGGTTGTAGAGCGTGATCAGCGGCGGGCCGAATATCGGCGTCACCTCCGCGAGGGTGCCCAGCGGCACCATCTCACCCTTGGGCGTGCGGATCTTGAGGTTGAGGATTTCCTCCGGCGTGCGGCGGAACTCGGAATCGGCCTGGATATAGGCCTGGAAGGTCTGGCCGAACTGGTTGAACTGGGTGACGTAGCTTGAGCCGACATAGCCCTGCACCGCCGAGAAGACCTGCCCGATCGTGACGCCGAGTGTCTCGGCCTTGACCCGGTCGATCTTCAGGAAGAGCTGGGGCACGTTGGCGCGGAACGAGGTGGAAAGCCGCTGCAGCGCCGATTGGCTGGAGGCGTTCTTCACGATGGAATCGGTCAGGCTCTGCAGTTCGACGAAATCGAAGCTGCCATTCTTCGATTCCACCATCATGGTGAAGCCCGAGGCGTTGCCGATGCCCTGGATGGGCGGGGGCACCAGTACGAAGGTGGCCGCGCCGTCGACCTTCTGCAGCTCCGCGTTCAGTGTCTTGTAGAGCCAGAGCAGGCCCTGCCCGGCCTTGTCACGCTCATCCCAGCCCTTGAGCATCACATAGGCGACGCCGGCATTGGGCAGCGTGGCGTTGTTGTCGAGCACCGACACGCCGGAAATGGCGATCACGTTCTCCACGCCCGGGGTCTTCTTGGCGATATCGGAGATCTGCTTCATCACCGCATCGGTCCGCTGCAGCGAGGCGGCGTCGGGAAGCTGCGCGCCGATCAGAACATAACCCTGGTCCTCGGTCGGCAGGAAGCCGGTCGGCACGCGGGTGAGGCCCCAGATGGCGCCGCAGATCAGGATAAGCCCCACCGTCACGGTGATATGGCTGGCATGCACCATGTGGCGGATGACGCCGGCATACCAATGCTCGGCCTTGTCATACACCGCGTTGAAGCCGCGATAGAAGAAGTTGCGCTTCTCCGGCGGCACCGGCGGGCGCAGCCAGAGCGCGCACTGGGTCGGCTTCAGCGTCATGGCGTTGATGGCCGAGATGAAGGCCGTCGCGGCGATGACCAGCGCGAACTGCTGGTAGAGCTGCCCGGTGAGGCCGGGCATGAAGGCGGCGGGAATGAACACCGACATCAGAACAAGGGTGATGCCGATGATCGGGCCGAGCAGTTCGTCCATCGCCTTTTCGGCGGCGAGCCGTCCCGGCAGGCCCTTCTCGATGTGGCGCGCCACCCCCTCGACGATGACGATGGCGTCGTCGACCACGATGCCGATGGCCAGCACGATGGCGAACAGCGTCGACAGGTTCACCGTGAACCCCATCGCCGCCATGGCCGCGAAGGTGCCGATGATCGTCACCGGCACGGTAGTGGCCGGCACCAGCGTCGCCCGCCAGTCCTGCAGGAAGACCAGGATGACGATGAGCACGAGGATGCCCGCCTCGAACAGCGTCTTGTACACCTCGGTCACGGAGGCGTTGACGAACACCGTGGTGTCGAACGGTATCTGGTAGGCGAAGCCGGGCGGGAAGTCCTTGGCGAGGATCGCCATCTTGTTGCGGACTTCGGTCGCCACCTGCAGCGAGTTCGCCTCCGGCAACTGGTAGATGCCGAGCGCCGCGGCAGCCTGGCCGTTGAAGGTGAAGGTCTGGCTGTAGGTCTGGGCGCCAAGCTCGACGCGCGCCACGTCGCGCAGGCGGGTGATGCGCCCGCCATCGGCATTCGACACCTTGACGATGATGTTCTCGTAGTCGACCGCGTCGTTCAGCCGCCCGTCAATGGTCAGCGTGTACTGGAAATTCTGCCCCTTCGGCACCGGCGGCATGCCGACGACGCCCGAGGCGACTTCCTGGCTCTGCTGCTGGATGGCGTCGATCACGTCCTCCGGCGTGAGCTGGCGCGCCTGCAACTCGTCCGGATTGAGCCAGATGCGCATGGCGTACTGGCCGGCGCCGAACACGCTGACATTGCCCACGCCGGGCAGGCGGGCGATTTCGTCCTGCAGATTGATGACGCCGTAATTGGCCAGGAACAGGCTGTCATACTTGCCCTCCGGCGAGTAGAGCGTGACGAATTGCAGGATGGCGGTGGATTTCTTTTGCGTCGTCACGCCCTGCACCTGCACCGCCTGCGGCAGCGAGGACATGGCGATCGCCACCCGGTTCTGCACCAGCACCTGCGCGAAGTCGGGGTCGGTGCCGATGGCGAAGGTGACGGTCAGCGTATAGGTGCCGTCGCTGGCGCTGGTCGACTGCATGTAGAGCATGCCTTCGACGCCGTTCACCTGCTGCTCGATCGGCAGGGCCACCGTGTCGACCAGCGTGCGCGCGCTCGCGCCCGGATACAGCGTCGTCACCTGCACCGTGGGCGGCACGACGTTGGGATACTGGGAGACGGGCAGCTTCAGCAGCGCCACGGTGCCGATGAGGACGAATACCAGCGCCAGGACGTTGGCGAGAACCGGCCGTTCGATGAAGAAGCGTGAAATCATGGCGCAGGCCCTGGGTTCGAGCGGGCTGGATTCGAGCGGTCCGGCTCAGACGATCGACGTCAGTTGGCAGGCGCGGCGGGTTTCGCCGGTGCCGGTGCCGTGGCCGGTGCCGTGGCATCAGCCGGCGCCGCACCGCTCGCGGGCGCGGCGGGCGCGGCATCCGCAGCCGGAGCGGCGGGCGCCGGTTGCGGATCCACCTTGGCGCCGGGCGCGGCCCGCTGGATGCCGCCAATGACCACCCGGTCCCCGGCCGCCAGGCCGGATTCGATGACCCGGTACTGACCCACGAGTTGGCCGGTCGTCACCTGCTTCTGCTCGACCACGTCGTCGGCATTGACCACCAGCACATACTTGCCCTGCTGCGCCGCACCGATGGCGGTGTCGTCGACCAGGAAGGCGTCGGCGATCTTCTCGACCGGAATGCGCACGCGCACGAACAGGCCGGGCAGCAGCGTGAGCTTGGGATTGTCGAACACGCCGCGCGCCAGCAGCGTGCCGGTCGAGGGGTCGATCTCGGGCGAGACATAGTCGAGATGGCCGGTATGGGGGTAGTCGACACCCTCGTCCTGCAGACCGATCTCGATCGGCACCTCGTGAATCTGCTCGATGGTGCGCCCGCGCTTAGCCAGCTCGCTCTTGATGCGCAGCACCTTGTCCTCACCCACATTGAAATAGGTGTAGATCGGGTTCATCTGCACGATCGAGGCGAGCTTGGTCGGCGTGCTTTGGCCGACCAGCTGGCCGACATCGGCGAGATGGCGGGTGACGATGCCGTCGAACGGGGCGGTCACCGTGGTGTAGCCCAGATTGATGGTGGCGATCTCGATATTGGCCTTCGCCGAATCCACCGAGGCCTGCGCCTGGTCGCGCGACGCCCGCGCCTTGTCGACGGTGGCCTGCGAGGCGAAGTCCTGCTGGCCGAGGGTCAGCTGGCGCTGATATTCCGCCGAGGTGTTGACCAGCTGCGCATTGGCGGAGGCAAGGTCCGCCTTCGCCTGATCGAGATTGGCCTGATAGGTGTCCTGCTGGATGAGGAAGAGCCGGTCGCCCTTCTTCATCACAGCGCCGTCCTTGTAGTCGATGGCATCGAGGAAACCCTCGACACGGGCGACCAGATCGACCTGGTTGATCGAGGCAGTGTTGCCGGTGAATTCCAGATAGCGGGTCACCGATTGCTGCACCGGATTGGCGACGACCACCTTGGGCGGCGGCGGGGGAACATACTTGTTCTCCTCGCTGCACGCACCCAGCAGCGCCGCCAGCGCCGAAATGCCGGCCATGCCGGCCCATCCGCGCCATGCACCCGACAGACGCCCGCCCGCAACCATTCGACCCCTCCACGCCCAGAACCGGCGCAAAATATACCTACCGCTTCGTGATTGTCTACTTGAACATCTATTGCACCGACCCAGCGCACATGCGTCAATTATATGGGTTAATTTAAAGTACACTTTCGACATACAATCGACATGAGACAGTCTATCCCACGCTCCCCGCCCGCCCCCGGCCGCACCGCCGCGTCTAGAGCATGCCAATACGATGGCCGATCTTGAGGACACTCTCGGGTGCAGCCTCTCGATCGCAGCCGCGCGGCCACAAGGCGGCACACGCCGGTGGCGAAACATGCGCATGACAGGAAAGGCCGGCCGCGTCCCATAACGGAGACCGCATTGCACCATGCTCGCGGGCACTGCCCACCGCGAGCGCCGTCCGCACCGGCTGGCCCCTCCGCCGTCATCCGCCCCATCCACCGGACACGCGCAACGCGGCTCCCGCGAACCCGATGCCGGGGCACGGGGGGCACGGGCGCGCACGGGGGAACGACGCGCGCAGGGGGCCCGCGTCGCAGCGCCGCATGGAGGACGGCCTGCCGGTTCCGGCGCGCCCGCGCGCCGGAACCGGCAGGCCGGCGCTCGCCTCGAAAACGCGCTAGGCGACAGGCGCGGGCGAAGGTAGTGATAGGCGGCACGTCGCTCCGCGTGCTCCATGGGACCCGTCAGGGGACATCGCATGAAGCCGGCTTTCGTTTTCGCTCTCCTCGCCTTGCCCGCTCTCGCGCTTGCCACGCCCGCGGGCGCGGCTGATTCGGCTCTCGTGCTGCGGCAGGGCGACATCTTCACCGACGCGGTCGGCTCGGTGATCGGCGTGGCCGTCACCAACAACTCCGCCGCCACGCTCGGCTCGGCCGTGGTGACCTGTGCCTTCACCGCCAAGGGCAAGCCGATCGGCTCCGCCAGCACGGCGATCTACAACATCGTCCCGGGCAGCAAGGGGGAGGACCAGGTGCACCTGATCGGCGCCACGGCCGACGCCGCCACGTGCAGCATCACCGGCACCACCCCGCCCGCGGCAAACTGACGAACCCGCCACGCAGCCACCCGCGCGGCGTGCACGCTTCTTCCCGGCGGCACGGCACCCGAGCGGAGCCCCCGGAGCGATCCGCCGTGCCGTGGCGAACAGAAAATTCGCGATGCCCACCGGAACCCGCAATCAATGCGGCTGAGAGCGCTTGCCAGCGTGGCATGCTTCGCTATATTCCGCGCCTCCTCGCCGGGAGACAGCCGACTGCGTTGCAGTCCGCAGCCGGCAGGAACCGACAGGCTCCGCGCCTGCGGCTGGAGGGGTGGCCGAGTGGTTGAAGGCGCACGCCTGGAAAGTGTGTATACGGGAAACCGTATCGCGGGTTCGAATCCCGCTCCCTCCGCCAGTCCCGCCGATCACACGCCACCGCGCGATATTCTACGCGATGGCTATCATTCATCGCCGATTGCTGCGTAGGCCATCCAACGCGAGTTCGGACACGGTGTTCAGGACGCCCCGCACCGCAGGATTCGCCGAGTCGCGGACATTGAGGCTCCGCTGACGACAGCCTGTAAGCTGCCGTCAGCGAGCGTCGGCCGTTACGCGGCGCCGACCGTCGGCGAATAATCCATCGCTTTGAGATCGGCGATCAGGTCTGGCCCTGTCGGCGTCCAGCCAAGCTGAGCCCGTGTCCGGTCGCTGGACGCCGGCATGTCCAGCCCTGCGAACATCGCGAGCCATCCCAAATATTTCGGCGCCTCCGCCGCGGATAGCGACACCGCCGGCAGACCGAGACCCGTGGCGACGACTTCGGCGATGGCGCGCGCCGTGATGCCTCCCTCGGCGACGGCGTGATAGCGGTCGCCCTTGTGGCCGTGGTCGAGAACGAGGGTGTAGAGCTTCGCCACGTCGAGGACATGTGCGGCTGGCCAGCGATTGGCACCATCGCCGACATACCCCACGATGCCTTTCTCGCGCGACATCTCGATCAACGGCGTGATCAGTCCCTGCCTGCGCGTGTCATGGACCTGCGGGAGCCGCACCACACGGACATCGACACCCGCTTCCAAAAGCGCGTTGCCGGCCTGTTCGGACGCGATCCGCGGATTGGGGTGGTCGGGGTTGAATATGGTTTCCACAGCGGGTTGCCCGGGGCCGGCATCGCCGATCCCGGTGCCCGAGGTAATGAGCAGCGGCCGGGCGGATCCCTGGAGCGCCGCGCCAAGCGCCGTGATCGCCCGCCGGTCCTTCTCGCAATTTGCCAGGAAATTGGTGAACTCGTGATCGAAAGCGGTATGGATCACGGCATCGGCCTGCTCCGCGCCGGCGCGCAGGCTGGCGAGATCCTCGAGAGCACCGCGATGGGCCTCGGCGCCAGCGGCCGCCAGCGACCGTGCGCTGGCGTTCGAGCGAGCCAATCCCAAGACCTGATGCCCGGCGGCCAGAAGCTCGGGTATGATCCGCGAGCCGATGAAACCGGTCGCACCTGTCAAAAATACGCGCATGGAAGTCTCCGCCGTTGTTCTGACGGGCACTTCACTCTAAATGTTTTCCTGTAAAAGTAGTGACTTTATCATGGTATAAATTTCAACAGGCTCGCCATGCCCCCTGGGACGGATTCCACGCTCGGCAGCTTCCTCCGGGATCGTCGGTCGAAGATGGACCCGGCGGCATTCGGATTTGGCGGCGGGCGTCGGCGCACACCGGGATTGCGCCGGGAGGAAGTTGCCCAGCGCGCGAACATTTCCCCCACATGGTATACTTGGCTTGAGCAGGGCAGAGGCGGCGCACCATCCGCTGACGTTCTCAACCGCATCGCAGCCGGGCTGATGCTGACCGAGCCCGAGCGCGAGCATCTTTTCATCCTCGGGCTCGGACGCCCGCCGGAAGCGAATTACAAAGGCTCCGATGAGGTAACGCCACGGCTGCAGCGCGTCCTGGATGCATTTCCGTTCAGCCCGGCGATCATCAAGACGGCGACCTGGGACGTCGCGGCATGGAATGCAGCAGCGGCAACGCTTCTGACCGACTATGGAACGCTTCCTCGCGAGCAGCGCAATATCCTGCGTCTCATGTTTACGGATTCCCGCATGAAGGCGGCGCAGGAGGATTGGCTCAGCGTCGCCCGCCATGTCGTCGGCGCCTTCCGCGCGGATGCTGCTCGGGCCGGCGCAGGCGGGGAAATCGCGCGGTTGGTTGAGGAACTGTCGAGGCTAAGTCCGGAATTCGAGGCGCTCTGGCGCGATAACGACGTTGCCGGACATGCGGCCGGACTGAAGCGCCTTCATCATCCCGAGCACGGCCCGATCGAGCTCGAATTCTCGGTCTTCGCGGTCGATGGCCGACCAGATCTTGGGATGATCGTCTACAACCCGGCCTCTCCGGAAACGACCAAGCGTATTCAATCGTTGATGGCGCCCCCGACCGATCCCACACGTATTTGAAGCAGCAGCGAACCCAACTCGCGTCTCCAACCAATGGTCCGCGTCTCACGTTGTTCACATTCAGGGCAGTCAGACTACAATCCACCAGATCCCGCCGGCGGGAAATGTCCGGAACTGCTGATCGACTGTGCCAGTTTGCCTGGGAGTCGCACAGTGCGGCGTCATGGGGCTATAGCGCACATATAGTTCTCGTCTTGGTCGCTCCCTCCGCCAGACCCGCCGATTCCCTCCATGGCGCGATATTGCCGCCGACAACCGCACACCATCCGTCGGTATGGTGAGCCGTCGCGCCTCTTGGCGGGCACGCACCATTTTGCAACCGGCGCGAGCAACGGCGGATCCATTGTGCCGACAGACCCGTCGGAAGCTGCAAAAGGCCGTCATGCATGCCCGAACGACGGGCCGGGGCAGCGACAGACCCTATCGTTCAGCTGAAACGCTGAGGGTCCATGCAGTCAAATGGGACCAATAAGCCAGCAATACAACCAAAATAACCGCAACATCTATAAATAACAATGAATACAAACCTCTACATTTCCTCCATCGGAAGCACGCAGGGTGCGTGCGGATAAACAACGATCGAGATTGAAATGAACAAATTCGCCTATATTCTGGCCGCTACCGCGTCTTTTTCCTATGTGGGCACCTCGGAGGCGAAACAGAATCGCTCTGAGCGTCAGGCCTGGGGGGGCATGGTGGCGAGCGAACACGTGCCGGATGGCTTGGTCCATGAGGGCGGGAACGTGACGATGACCCATCGCGTCGAGACCCTGAGCGTGGAGCCCGATATCGCGCGGCAGATCGAGGTCGACGCCCGCTCGTCGCGTATGGCGGGTTGATGCCGTGCGGACGATGCCGGGCCGCCTCCGCCCGTGCATCGCGCGCCTGCCCAGCCTGACAACGGCTCATCGTCCGGCGGAGGTCCGAACGTCGCTGTCGGAAACGTTGCTCCTCGCGATACGGCGGCAGGAGGAGCCGAGAAGGCGACGACGCAGCGGCGCCCCACATCGCGATAACCTATCCATTCCCCCTACGTTACTGGACGTGCGTATAGTAGGATACCTCGACAGTCATCCCTAGTATCTGGTCAGAGCGATCCAGCATCGCGACCGGATGAGCGCGACGTGTATTCGTCGTCTCGGAGCAGTTCTTAAAACTGCCTAGGTATGGCACAATGGACACACAAGGTATATTTGAAAGGCCGGCCGAAGACGAAACTTTACTGGACCCGATCGCTTTCGGCGCTGAAGTCGCGCGTCATCGACGTCCCGTTGATGAAATGGCCCGGGTTCTGCATACCAGCCCCCGGCAACTGGCCTCAGCGTCGGAAGGCTTCATCGCCCATTGGGCGCACAGCGCTCTGCACGATACCGTCGAGCCGATGGCCGACCATGTCGTGATGACCTATGTCGGCACGATGCAGCGGCTGGAGCGGCGTACCGGTGGATCGACGCAGGTCGGAACGGCCGGTCCGGATACGGTGACGATCATCCCTGCGGGATCAAGCGCCCGCTGGGACATTCCCGGCCGCATGAATGTCCTTCAGCTCTATCTCCCACACGCGACGCTCGAACGTATCGCCGCCGAGGCCGAGCGCCCCCTCTCGACGTCCGTCGTGGAACGGACCGGGTTCCGCGATCCCACCACCTCGCGCCTGCTGGCCAGCGCGGCGGACGTTCTCGTAGGCAGCGACGCCCTCGACGCGCTGTTTCGCCAGCAAATCACCGAGCTCGTCGCCACCCGGATCCTGTCGGCCCACACGAGCGCCCGCACCGCACGGCGGCCGGCGACGGGAGGGCTCTCGCCCGCGGTCCTGCGGCGCGCCATCGAGCGCCTTTCCTCGGATTGCGACGCCGACGTGTCGCTGGTGGCGCTCGCGACGGACGCGCATCTTTCCCGGTTTCATTTCTGCCGCGCGTTCAAGGAGAGCACCGGCCTGTCGCCGCATGCCTGGCTCAGGCAGCACCGGCTTGCCCAGGCGATGATCCTGCTGCGCGACACCAACGAGGCCGTCATCTCGATTGCCGTTGCGCTTGGCTACGGCTCGCAGTCCGCCTTCGCCACCGCGTTCCGGCGGCTGACAGGCGAAACGCCAAGCCGTTGGCGCCGGCGCGCACGTTAACAGCAATCGCGCGGCAAGGACGGCAATCGCTCACGGGCACGACATGCCGCCCGGCTTTCTACTCAGGCCCGAGGAAACCCAAACCGTGAGGCGGCCATGGTCGAAGCGCATTTTACCAGCGGCACGCTCAAGGCCTATCCGAGCCTTCCGCACGGCATGTGCACGACCCAGGCGGACCTCGTCCCGGCCGAACTGCTGGCCGTCATGACCAGCTGAGGGCCCGCCAACTTTCCCGCCACGGACCAACGACCGCCCGCGCTGCATGGCGCGGGCCCGACGACGCACGCTCTTTCATCCCCAACCGAACGGAGTATATCCCATGCGACTTCTCATCATCGGCGCCGGTTTCGCCGGCATGTATGCCGCCCTTTCCGCCGCCCGCCTGCGCGACATCGAAGGCGTCTCGCCCGACAGGTTCCAGATCGCGCTGGTGGCGCCTGTGCCCACGCTGACGGTGCGCCCCCGTCTCTACGAGCCCCGTCCCGAAACCCTGACGGCCCCCCTTCTCGATGTCCTGGACGCTGTCGATGTGGACTATGTGCAGGGGCATGCGGAACGCGTCGACACCACCGCGAACGAGGTGGAGATCATGACGCGCGATGGCCGGCGCAGGACGCTCGCCTATGATCGCCTCGTGCTTGCCACCGGCAGCCGGCTGTTCCGCCCCGACATTCCCGGCCTCGCCGCGCACGGCTTCAGCGTCGATACCGTCGACGATGCCATCGCCCTGGACCGCCATCTCCACGGGCTTGGCGCCCGTCCCGCGACACGGGCGCGCAACACGGTGGTCGTCGCCGGCGGAGGGTTCACCGGCATCGAGGTCGCCACCGAAATGCCGGCCCGGCTGCGGGCGATCCTCGGCGCCACGGCCGACATCCGCGTCATCATTGTGGAACGCAGCGATGCCATCGGGCACGATCTGGGCCCCGGCCCGCGGCCCATCATCGAGGAGGCACTCGACAAGACCGGCGTCGAGGCGCGCCTGACCACCGGCGTCACCGCCCTGGATGCCGCCGGCGTCATGCTTTCCAATGGCGAGCGCATCGAGGCGGAGACGGTGTTCTGGGCGGCGGGCATGCGCGCCGCGCCGCTGACGGCGCAGATTCCGGCCGAGCGCGACAATTTCGGCCGGCTGGTCGTCGGGCGCGACCTGCGCGTGCCGGGCGTATCCAACGTGTTCGCGACCGGCGACGCGGCGAAAGCAGCGTGCGATGACGCGGGTACCATTGCCCTCATGTCCTGCCAGCACGCCACGCGGATGGGGGCGTTCGCCGGCAACAACGCCGCCGCCGATCTGCTCGGCCTGCCGACCATGACCTATCACCAGAAGGCCTATGTGACCTGCCTCGATCTCGGTTCGGCCGGCGCGCTGTTCACCCGCGGCTGGGACCGAAAGGTCGCGTTCGTCGGCGCCGAGGCGAAGAAGATGAAGCAGGACATCAATACGATCTGGATCTATCCGCCCAAGGCCGAGCGCGCGGCAGCGCTGGCCTCCGCCGATCCGGCGCGCGTCACCGACCTCTGAAGGCGGACACGAAAGCCCGTCCGGTGAAAGCGGGTTCACCGGACGGTCTCCAGGTTTTGTCCTTACGCATTTTCTTCGCGCGAACCGGAACCCACTTCGCTCGAAAATGCTCTATCGATGCGCGGGTCAGGAGGTTTCCGGCCCGCGCATCGCCTCGGGCAGCGATTGCCAGGCACGCACCAGCTGGCCGAGCGAACTCGCCTCCATCTTGCGCATGCCGTTGCCGCGATGCAGCTTCACGGTGACTTCGCTGATGCCGAGATCAAAGGCAATCTGCTTGTTGAGGCTTCCGCGCATCACCTTCTGCAGGACCTCCCGCTCGCGCGGCGTCAGCGTTTCATAGCGCTCCATGCTGCGCCTCGCCAGGACGGCCTCGGCGCGCCGGGCACGGTCGAGGGCGATGCCGGCAGTCACGGCATCGAGCAGGGTCTGGTCCCGCACCGGCTTGGTCAGAAAATCGACGGCACCGGCCTTCATTGCCTGAACCGTCATTGGAATGTCCCCATGGCCGGTGAGGAAGACGACCGGCTTGGACGTTCCGCTCTGCGACAGGTGGTGCTGAAGGTCGAGACCGCTAGCTCCCGGCATCCGCACGTCCAGTATCAGGCATCCGGGACGATCCGGGAGAGTGGCATCCAGGAACGCCTTGGTCGAGGCGAAGGCGACCGGCTCCAGGCTGGCCGAGAAAACGAGTTCGGAGAGCGCTTCCCGGATGGCGGCGTCGTCATCGACGATGATGACGATCGGGCGCGATGCGTCGCTCTCGCGCGGGAGAGGCGACGGCGTGGACTGCCGCATGAGCGGCCGGTTGACGATCATGCTCACCCTCCGATTTTTCGGCTGTGCAAGGCGTCGGCAATGGCCAGGAGCAGTTCCGGCGCGTCGAACGGCTTGCGAAAGAAGCCGCTTATGTCCTGCGCGCGGCTCTGGTCGGCGAACTCATAGCGGCCACTGATGAGAAACACGGGGATCTCGGGGTGCAGCTTTTTCACTGCCTCGCGTAGCGCGAGACCATCCGCGCCCGGCAGGCCGATATCGGTAATCAGCACGTCGACGGCTGCCAGCCCGCTTCCGAGGAGCGCCTCCGCGGAGCGGAAATTGATCGTGCGATAGCCGGCCGATTCCAGAAGGTCCTGCAGGGATTCGATCAACCGCGGATCGTCATCGACGATGGCCGCCAGGGGTCGCATCTCGCCCATTGTCACGGCCCTCCCGCGCGGCGTGAGCCAGAGAGAGGGATCTCCAGCTTCTCCGCCATCCGCACGAGGTCCGCCAGCGATGCCGCGTCCATCTTTTGCATCACATTGCGCCGGTGCATTTGCAGCGTGACCTCGCTGATCCCGAGCTCCGCCGCCGCCTGCTTGTTCAGAAGTCCGCTAATCACCAGTGGCAGCACCTCGCGCTCGCGCGGCGTGAGGTCGGCATGTCGGCGTCTGAGCGCGCCGAGCTCGTCGCGGGCGGCACGTTCTTCCCGGTCCCGCGCAAGCGCGGTGCGGATCGCGGCCATCAGGTCCGCGTCGCTGAACGGCTTGGTCAGGAAATCGACCGCGCCATGCCGGATCGCGCGGACGGAGGCGGGGATGCTGCCATGGCCGGTGATGAAGACGATGGGCGGATGCCCGGCATTGGCGATCTGGGTCTGAAAATCGAGCCCGTTAATGTCCGGCAGTTCCACGTCGAGCACGAGGCAGGCGGTCATCTCCGGCTTTGCCGCACGGGCATATTCGCCGGCCGAGCCGAAGGTGATCGCCCGGATGCCGTAGGATTCCAGCATGTCGACGAGTGCCTCGCGAATGCGTGCGTCGTCATCGACGACAAAGACGACATGATCCTCCGCCGTCATGCCGCCACGTCCGTTTCAACCGGCAGGGTGAAGACGAAGATCGCTCCCCGCGGCTCGTTGCTTTCGATCCACAGGCGCCCGCCATGGCTCTCGACGATCGAGCGGCAAATGGCCAATCCCATGCCCATGCCGCTTTCCTTGGTGGTGAAGAACGGCTCGAAGATCCGGTCCGGGAAGGCGACGCCGGCGCCGAGATCGCTCACCCGGACCTGGACATCACCCTCGGCGCGGTGGACGCGAATCCCGACGACCTTGTCGCCCTCGGCCGCTTCCATCGCCTCCATCGCGTTGCGGAGGAGGTTTATGAGAACCTGCTGCAGCTGCACGCGGTCGAAGACGACGCGCGGAAGGCCGTCCTCGATGTCGACGTGCAGGCGGATGCGCCGTCGTGTCGCCTCTTCCGTCAGCAGGCGGCGCGCTTCGCCGATGACGCTGGGAAGCGCGGTTGACGTCCTCGGCTGAACGGACTGTTTGAACAGGGCGCGAATGCGGCTGACGACATCCGCCGCGGCGTTGGAATCGCGGATGATGCGCTCGGCCGTGATCATCGCTCGCGGATGATTGGGCGGCTCGGCGCGCAGCCAGCGCAGGCAGGTGTGGGAATTGGCGACGATGGCGGCGAGCGGCTGGTTCACCTCATGCGCGATCGAGGCGGAAAGCTCCGCGAGGCTTGCCGCCTGGCTCGCCCTCGCGAGATTATCCTGCGCCAGCCGCAGATCTTCCTGCGCCCGCACCTGATCCTCGATTTCCAGACAGATCCCGTTCCACTGCACGATCGTTCCTTCGGCGTTGCGCATCGCTGCCGCGCGGGTCTCCACCCAGCGATAGACCCCGTCGAAGCGGCGCAGCCGATGCTTCATCTGGTAGGGCTCGCCGGTCGAGAGCGCGTGCGCGTAGCGCTCCTTGACCGCGGCGAGATCATCGGGGTGGATGATGGCGTCGAGCGTGTTTTCCAGCCGTGTCCGCTCGGCATCGTCCTTGTCGGTGAGGCCGAATCCCAGATAGTCGCGCAGCTTTTCGCTGCGGTAGGTCGGCTTGCCCTCGGGCGTGGCGCAGTAGATGAGCGCCGGCAGTGTTTCGACCAGTTGGCGGTGCGCGTGCTCGCTTTCGCGCAGGCTCATCTCGGCGACGACCCGTTCGTGAATGTCGACGCTCACGCCATACCACTGGTGAATGACGCCGGCCTCATCCCGCAGCGGCTCCGCCCGGGTCGCGGTCCAGCGATAGGAGCCATCGGCCCGAAGCTGGCGATAGGTCGCGGCGTAGGGGATACCTTGGAGCATCGACCTGCCGAACGCGTCGCGCGCCGCCTGGCGGTCCTCCGGGTGAATGACGCTCAGCGAGGCGGAGCCGTCCGGCGCGGTGATGTCGGCGAGGGATGCCCCTGTCGTGTCGATGAATCGCTGGTTGGCATAGGTCGGCGTCCCCGAGGCCGTGGTGCTCCAGATCATCGTTGGAACGGCTTCGATCAACTGGCGCAGCTGGAATTCTTTGGCGCGCAGGGCCGCTTCGGTTTTCTTGGGCAGGTCGATGTCGATCGATGTGCCAAACCAGCCTGCGATATGTCCCTCGGTGTCAAGGAAGGGCTTGGCGGCCGTCTTGGCCCACGCATAGACGCCATTGGCGCGCCGGATGCGGAACTCGGCGCGGAAGGGCGCGCCGGTCTCCAGGCTGTGGCGCCAACGGATAGCGACCGCCTCATATTCATCGGGATGAAGCAGAAGCTTCCAGCTGATATCGCCATCCCGGAGCGAAGCGTTGAGGTCGTCCGGCGTCAGGCCGAGCGTCGTCTGCGCGAAGAGCGGCAGGTAGATCCAGGCTCCAGCCGCATCGAAGGCCCACCCATTGCCGAACAGGTCCTCGACCGTCCTGGCGGCCTGCACGGTATCGGCCGTGGGCGAGGCGAAGGTGGGAGAGTGCGTCATCGGCTCCTCCCGCACGGTCTCCAGATCGCTGATCTCAACCACGGCCTCATAGGACGGCACGGAGCGGGTGCGGAACCAGCGATAGCTGCCGTCCGGCTGGCGCTGCCGATAGCGCATGACCTGTGGAACGCCGGTCCAGAATGCCCGCGCCGAGGCGAGCGTCGACGCCAGCCGATCGTCGGGGTGAAGAAGGGGTGCGCCGGCGGGCTCACCGGGCGCGGCCTCTTCTGTGAGCGTGCGGCTCGCCCTATCGGGAGCGGCCCTCGCCATGCCCAGCATCCTGTGGGCAGCGAGAACGCCGCCCAGCGAGAGCACCAGTGCGAAGCACCCCCCATAATTCATGCCCTCGTCCGGCAGCGAGCCCTCGCCTTCGTTGGTCGCCAGCAGCGACACGGCAAGACCCGCCGTCGCTACCCCGAGGAGCGGAAGAAGCCATTGGCTGGCGACCCGCAGGAAGAGCACGGCGACGACCGGCGCCAATCCCAGAGGGAGATAAAGACGCCAGCCCGCGACCATCCCGGCGGCGCAGGCAAGGACCGCCAGCGCAAGACAGACGGGTCGCGAAATGGCCATGACGTCTTCTCCAGCGAGATCGCCGCGCGTCGAGTGTTCAGCGCCGCTCGATCCCGGCCGTGGCTCGGGCGGCGTGGTTGCACCCTAATCGTGCGCGGCCGCCCGCGCATCCTATCGAAACCCATTGGTTGCCCGCTGTCTTCGGCGGGCCCATGGCTCGCCATGCCGCGAACCTGTGCCATGGCATGGCCGGGCCATGGGCCTGTCGAGAATGTTCCTAGAGGCTGAAGCCTCCATCGACGCCCAGAACCTGACCGGTCACCCAGTCCGCTTCGGGATCGGCGAGCGCCACGACCCAGCGTGCGACATCCTCCGGCACGCCCCGGCGGCCGAGCGGGATCATGGCCGCCTCGCTGGCCTTGATCGCCGTTATCTCCGCGTCGGAAAAGCCCATGCGCTCGCGCAGGAAGTCCGACTCCACCGGACCCGACGCCACCGCGTTGACGCGCACGCCCGCCGGCGCGAGTTCGAGCGCCCAGGCGCGGGTCATCTGTTCCAGCGCGGCCTTGCTCGCGCCATAGGCGGAGAACCCCGGCACCGGCTTGCGGCCCAGCGTGCTCGACAGATTGACGATGGCGCCCCGCGCATGGTGCAAGGCCGGCAGGCACGCTCGGGCGAGAAGCGCCGGGCCGAACACATTGGTTCGGAACGCCGCTTCGAGATGCTCCGCCGTCATTTGATCGAGCGGGGCGGGCTGCCCGGCACCGGCATTGTTCACGAGAACATCGAGACGCCCCCACCGCCGCAGCGCTTCCGCTACCGTGGCTTCGGCGGCCTGCGGACTGCCGGCATCGGCGACGAATCCTTCGATCGACGGATGTGCGCCGGCTGCCGCCGCCAGCGGCTCGGGCCGCCGCCCGGTGATGAGGACGTGGGCGCCCATCTCCGCCAGGCGCCGCGCCACCGCGTGACCTATTCCCGCCCCGCCACCGGTGACGAGGGCGACCCTTCCTTCAAACATTGCCATGACGACCTCCATTCTGGTCATCGGCATGTGCGGCGGCGGCACTGTTTACTCAATGGCCGAAATCCTGGCCGTCTGTTTCGCTTTCTGCAATGATCGAGGCATGGACAGGCTGCGCTCCTATGAGGTCTTCGCCACCATCGTCGCCTGTGGTGGCTTCAACCGGGCGGCGGCAGAGCTCGCCATCTCGCCGGCCAATGTCAGTCGCCACATCCAGCAACTGGAACAGGCGCTCGGCACCCGGCTACTGGAGCGCACCTCCCGCCGCATGGAACTCACGGACAGCGGCCGAGAGCTGTACGCGCGTGTTCGCACGATCCTCGACGAGGTTGCCGATCTGGAGAGCGGCCTGACGGCCGATGGCCGAACGGCGCGCGGACGGCTGAGGGTGAATGCGCCGCTGACCTTCGGTCTCACCTGGCTGAACCCGCTCATCACGGCGTTCGCGGAGAACCATCCCGCGATCGAGCTTGATCTCCACTACAGTGATCGGGTCATCGAAATGGCGGATGAGAGCTTCGATCTGGCGCTGCGCATCTCCCGTGCCGGCGCTGAAAGCCTGGTGTCGCGACGTGTGGCAACGACCCGGATGCTGGTGTGCGCGTCGCCTGGCCTGCTCGCCGGCAAGGGAGAGATTGTCAGCGTCGAGGGGCTTCGCGGCTTGCCCCGTGCCGGCTACCTGTTCTCCGACAGCGCCAATGCGTGGACGCTGGACGCCGTCGACGGCACGCGCCACGCGATCGAGACGCCATGCACGACGATGTGCGCCAACGGGCTGGGCTTGAAGGCGACCGTGCTGCGCGCCGAGGCCATCGCTCTTTTGCCCGAGTTCCTCGTCCATGGGGAACTGCGGTCGGGGCAGATCGTGGAAGTGCTGCCGGCGCTCCGGGCGGAACCGATGGACGTGCGCATCGTCTATGCCCACCGTCGGCACCTCGCCCGACGAGCGCGGCTTTTCATCGACTTCGTCGTCGACCGATTCCGCGACATACCCTGGCAATGACATCTCGCTGCATCGGGTCATGTCCGGCCCTGCAAGAGCGCCGATGCCTGACCAGAGAAACGTAGATTTCGGACGCCTCGCGACTGGAATAACAGGGCCTGTACGATTCGGCCGCTCATCCTATTCCCGCGAATAGTCGATGACCACTTCACCTCGACGTAGCGTCATCGATGCCGCGTGTAGGGCGGTCACAAGGAGATGGACATGAGCCTCAATATTACTTCACATCCCGAGAGAGCCCCCAGCGAGCTGGTGCCGTCGCGCTACGCGGTTCAGGTCGGCGACATCGACGTGCTGGTGATCAGCGACGGTGTGCTGCCGCTTCCGACCAAGATGCTCGGGCACAATGCCGATCCGGACGTGCGGGCCGCTTGGCTGAACGACATGTTCCTGCCGCCGGACGCCTTCGACTGGTCGCTCAACGTGGTGCTGGTGAAGAGCGGCGGGCAGACCATACTCATCGACGCCGGCCTCGGGCTGGACCCGAATCTCAACCTGCCCCGCGCCGGCCAGCTGATCATGCGACTGGAGGCGGCGGGCATCGACCTCGGCGCGGTGACCGACGTGGTGCTGACCCACATGCACATGGACCATGTTGGCGGACTCCTCGTCGACGGCGTGAAGGAGCGCCTGCGGCCGGACCTGCGGATCCATGTGGCGGCGGCCGAGGTCACGTTCTGGGAAGCGCCCGACTTCACCTACGTCGACATGCCGCCGGGCTTTCCGGATGCGCTGCGGGCGACCGCCAAGCGTTTCGCGGACGCCTACCGCAGTCAGCTTTACCTGTTCGACCAGGAGCACGAGGTGGCGCCGGGCGTCATCGTCCGTCGTACCGGCGGTCATACGCCGGGACACAGCATCGTCCGCATGGCCTCCGGAGGCGACCGGCTGACCTTCGCCGGCGACGCCGTGTTCACGGTCGGGTTCGAGCACCCCGATTGGCACAATGGCTTCGAGCACGACCCCAAGGAAGCCGCCCGCGTCCGGGTGCGCCTTCTGACCGAGCTGGCGGCGACCGGCGAGCAGCTGGTGGCAACCCATCTGCCGTTCCCATCCGTTGGCCGGGTGGCGGTGGATGGCGATGCCTTTCGCTGGGTGCCGGCCTTCTGGGATTACTGACGCGCCGATTGCCCCGATCAGAGCCCAGGGAACCCAAGCGGATTGCCCCTTGCGGGTCCTGATCGGGTCCCCGGGCGCTTGCCCGTACTGGATGCGGAAATGGACACTGAGCTTGAACCGATACCGGCCCGCGACGCGCACGAAAGCCCGGAGCGTGAGAACACCTCCGGCTTCTGCGCGCCGGGCCGGGCGC
This sequence comes from Ancylobacter amanitiformis, assembly GCF_030814815.1. Taxonomy (GTDB): domain Bacteria; phylum Pseudomonadota; class Alphaproteobacteria; order Rhizobiales; family Xanthobacteraceae; genus Ancylobacter; species Ancylobacter amanitiformis. The sequence continues at coordinate 207,123 of NZ_JAUSVR010000009.1, forward strand.
CGACAATGGGCGGAAAGCCGGCCGCGGGAACGACGTCCGCCGGAAAGGTCGAACCGCCCGCCGGCGCCGAAGGCCAAGACAATCGCCAGCGTCGCCTGCGGCTGCTGCTTCTCTTTGGCGGCTTTCTGCTGTTTGCGGCGGCGGCGTGGTGGCTGTGGGCCAACGTTTTCGCCGGCGACGTCGAGAGCACGGAAAACGCCTACACCAATGTCGAGCTGGCGCAGGTGACACCGCTGGTCAGTGCGCCGGTCAAGCGCGTGCGGGTGGTGGAAAGCCAGAAGGTCGCCGCGGGCGACGTGCTCGTCGAACTCGACGACGCCGACCTTCGCCTCGCCGTGAGCCAGGCCGAGGCGGCGCTGGGAAAGGCCCGGCGCCGGGTCTGGCAGCTGGAGGCCAACGACGCCAGCCTCGAAGGCCAGGAGAAGGTGCGCTCGGCGGAGGAAGCGACAGCCCGTGCCGACCTCGCCCGCGCGCAGGCCGATCTCGACAAGGCGCTGCTCGATGAGGACCGGACGCAGAAGCTCTCCAGCCACGGCTGGGCGCCGACGCAGCGGCTCGACGATGCCCACACCAGCGTCCGGCAGGCACGCGCTGCGGTCGCACAGGCCGAGGCCAGCATCGCCGTTGCCCAGGCGGCGCAACATGCCGCCACCGGCGCGCGCCGCGCCAACCAGGCGCTGCTGGAAAACGCCACGGTGGAGACCAACCCCGAGGTGGCCGCCGCCAGGGCGCAACTGGATCAGGCCCGGCTCGACCTCGACCGCGCCATCATCCGCGCGCCGGTGGACGGCATCGTCGACCCGCGCCGCATCGCGGTCGGCCAGCGCGTGCAGGCCGGCGCCCCCATCATGGTGGTGGTGCCGCTACAGGACATGCATGTCGAAGCCAATTTCAAGGAAGTGCAGCTGGCCCGCGTCCGGCCGGGCCAGCCGGTCCGGCTGACCTCCGATCTCTACGGGTCGGACATCGTGTATCGCGGTCGCGTCGGCGGCTTCGCCGGCGGCACCGGCGCGGCCTTCGCCGCCATCCCGGCGCAGAACGCCACCGGCAACTGGATCAAGGTGGTCCAGCGCCTGCCGGTGCGGATCGATCTCGACCCGGCCGAATTGCGTACGCATCCTCTGCGGGTCGGCCTTTCCATGCACGCGACCATCGATCTCTCGGGGTCTCATTGACATGTCCGCGGAAGGTGCCGACCGGGCGGGGCGGGCTCACCCGCCGCTGAGCGGGAGCGCGCTGGCGCTTGCGGTGGGAGCGCTGGCCTTTGCCAATTTCATGGTCGTGCTCGACACCACGATCGCCAATGTCGCCATGCCCACCATCGCCGGCGATCTCGGCGTGTCGACCACCGAAGGCACGTGGATCATCACCGCCTATGCCGTGGCCGAGGCGATCACCGTTCCGCTGACCGGCTGGCTCTCCCGGCGCGTTGGCGAGGTGCGGGTGTTCCTGTGCTGCGTCGTCGCCTTCATGGTCTGTTCCATCCTGTGCGGTCTGTCCGGCAGCCTGGCCATGCTGGTGCTGTTCCGGATCCTGCAGGGATTTGCCGGCGGACCGCTCATCCCCTTGTCCTCCACGCTGCTGATGGCGATCTTCCCCCGGGAGAGGGCCAATGTCGGCCTCGCCATCTGGGGCATGACGACGGTGGTCGCGCCCATCTTCGGGCCGATCCTTGGCGGCTACATCTCGGACAATTATCACTGGGGCTGGATCTTCTACATCAACCTCCTGTTCGGGGCCGCTGTCGGCGCGATTGTCTGGCGTTGCTGCGCAGGCGCGACACGCCGACCGAGCGCGCGCCCATCGACGTCGTCGGCCTGATCCTGCTCGTCGTGTTCGTCAGCGCGTTCCAGACGATGATCGACAAGGGGCGCGAACTGGACTGGTTTTCCTCGTCCTTCATCGTCTGGATGGCGATCACCGCCTTTGTCGCCCTCGTCACCCTGGTTATCTGGGAACTGACCGACGACAACCCGGTGCTCGACCTCTCGGTCTTCCGCTCCCGCAACTGGCTGGTATCGACCCTCACGCTCGGCCTGATGTTCGGCCTGTTCTTCGGAAACATCGTGCTGACGCCGCTCTGGCTGCAGCAGATGATGGGCTACACCGCGACCTGGGCGGGCTTTGCCACCGCACCCATGGGCATTCTGGCCGTGCTGACGGCGCCGCTCGTTGGCCGGCTGATGGCGCGGATCGACCCGCGTCTCATCGTGACCTATGGCATGACCATGCTCGCCGTGTCGTTCTACATGCGGGCGCAACTGACGGCGCAGGCGGATTACATGTCGATCGCGCTCGCCATGTTCGTGCTCGGCGCCGGCGTGCCGGCCTGCCTTGTCACGCTGACATCGCTCGCGGTTTCCGATCTTCCCCCGGAGAAGATTGCCGGCGGGGCCGGCCTGCAGAACTTCATCCGCGTGATGGCGATGGCGGTCGGCGCCTCGCTGACCTCGACCTATTGGGAGAACGCGACCAAGCAAAGCCGCGCCAATCTCGTGGCGATCATCGACTCCGCCGTTGCGCTTCCCGCCCCGCCCGGCGTTTTGGCGGAGTCTCGGCTCGCATTGTTCTCAAAAATGGTCGACGCCCAGTCAGTGATGCTGGCGACCAACAATTTCTATGCCATGGCGAGCGGGCTCATCCTCGTCTTCGCCGCCGCCGTGTGGCTGGCGAAACGCCCGACCGCACCTCTCAAACAGGTGGGGCACTGACCATGGCCGCTCGGCTCATACAGACGGGCCCACTCAGGTCATGGCGCTATGGCGAATACATGGTTCTTTCCTTGATCGCTCCCTCCGCTATTTCAGTCCCAAGCCGGGCACGGCGTTTACGCCATCACCCGATACCAGTGTCTGGAGCCGCCGCTCGGATCGCTCCTGCCGCCGGTCGAGCACCATGGCGAGGATGGCTTCCAATCGTTCGGGCTGAAGCGGACGCTCTTGACGAGGACTGGCGACGCGATCGTCCTGCTTTTCCACCGGCACCGCCATTCCCATGCCGGTGTCAGCGTTTCGGCAATTCAGGAGCGCTCTGAGGCATGCCATCCGGCGTCCGGGGGCGCGCGCCGGGGAATCTCCAGTGTCACGCGCAATCCGCCGCGTGCACCCAGGGCCGCGGTGACGCGGCCACCATGCTTCTCTATCGCTCGCTTCGTGATCGCAAGCCCGAGACCGTAGCCCTCTGGAGCGCCAGCATCGCTGCCACGCAAGAAGGGTTGGAAGATCCGCTCAAGATCGGGGGCCTGCACGCCGGGGCCTTCATCCGCAACCGTCACACGGAGCGTCTCTCCGACAATCTCGGAGCGAACGGAAACGTGGGATCTGTCGGGGGAATACTTCAGGGCATTGCGAATGACGTTCTCAAACGCGCGATAGATCAGTTCGCCGTCCACGTCGGCGACGAATGTCGCAGCGCCTTCATTGGAGACCGACATCCCGCGCGCCTGCCCCTCGAAGGCGGCGTCATCCACGATCCCGTTGACGAGGTCCATGAGGTCGACAGTCTGAACCACGCTCTCGTCGGATCGGCTCGTCAATCTCGCGAGCGTGAGGATCTCCCCGACCAGTCCGTCGATGCGCTCGATCTCGCGATCCATGCGGTCGATCATCTTGTCGAGCCTCGACGGATTCTGCCTGAGCACACCGAGCGCCGCCTGGAGCCGGGACAGGGGCGACCGGAGTTCGTGGGAGACATCATGGAACAGTCTCTGCTGGATCTCCTGGAGATCCTGCAGGCGGGCTGCGCTGGTATCGAAGTCGTGGGCGAGAGCCGCCACTTCGTCCTTGCGGCCATGCATCCTGTCGCCGATGCGCACGTCGAACCGGCCATGGGCGAGCGCACTCAGCCCGTGCCGGAGGTGGGCGACGGGACCGATGAGGTAACGGGCGAGCGCAAAGGCAGCGACCGCGCTGGCGATCAATGCCGACGCCCAGGGAAGCAGCTTCGGCCACGTGCCTGCCATGGCGCCGGGTTTGGGCGTAACAAGCACTACGCGAGTGCAGATGTTGTCGGAAATGACGTTACGTACATTCTCGACATCGCCATTGGTGCAATTGGCTGCCGTGTCGACTTCGGAGATAGAAAGATGAACCGGCTGCGGAACAGTCGCCGCAGCGTGTGCATACGCTTTTGCAGCCTCTATACCCTTTTGTTCCAATAATCTGGCCGCGACATCAAGCGCCATGACACGTTTTTGACGTAATATTTCTTGCGAGAAGGGAGCTGCATCGAGAAGTTTGCCCACAACGAACAGGCCAGCGATCGATGCCGTCATCGTAAGCCATATGATGATGAAGAACTTCCAGAACAGACCACGCATCAACGATCCTGTAATAACTGGTAACCGTGTCCTCGTACCGACTGAATCCAGGATTGGCCGTCCTCCCGCATGCCGAGTTTCTGTCGAATGCTGCTCAAGTGAACGTCGATACGCCGATCGAACGGCATCAGCGGGCGGCCGAACGCATGCTTCGATATGTCCTGTTTGGAGACGAGCTGGCCGGCCTGTCGGGCCAGGACTTCGAGCAGGCTGAATTCGGTGCCGGTCAGATCAAGCGGCTTGCCGCGCCATTCCGCCGCCCGTGTCCCAGGGTGCATGACGAGATTCCCCGCACGGAGCAGGTCTGGCACCGCACCGGCAACCGCGGAGCCAGAACGACGCAGTATCGCCTTGAGCCTTGCTGCCAGTTCGCCGGGCGAGCAGGGCTTTGATACATAATCGTCAGCACCAAGATTAAGTCCGGCAATGCGATCGACGTCGTCGCCCTTCGCGGTCAGCATAAGGATAGGAATCGCGCTCAGCCGCCGGATCCGCTGCAGGACGTCGATACCGTTCATGTGCGGCATCATGATGTCGAGGACGATGATGTCGACGGTATTGGCGACTGCCAACGCGATCGCCGCACGCCCGTCTTCTGTGGCGGTGACCTCGAAACCCTCTTCGGTGAGGTACTCTTGCAGGAGCGTGGTGAGATCGACGTCATCGTCGATCAGAAGAACCTTTGTCATCCCGAGAGCCCGTCTTTCATCGTGGATGACAAATCCATACATAAAAATACCCGGCTGACGGGAGATTTTACCCTTCTTAACGCTGGCTTGATCGCACTTAACGCCCCAGCCGCTATCGAAGGCGGAGTATCCGTTGATAGTCCGGGCGGCGTATGAGTTCCGTGTTCAAGACGAAATCTGCCTCGCGGGCATCGATCGCGGTCAGCCGGCGCACTGTGAATTCACTCGTTGCCCTGCTTGCCGTGGCGGGCGTTGCGCTGGGCGTCCAGTCCTCTGGCGCGCAGGAGCAGAACGAGACCCCCGCCCTCACCGTAGCCGTCGTGAAGCCCGTGGAGCGCCAATGGCCCGAGACCGTGCCCGCGAGCGGCTGGCTGAAGCCCTGGCATGAGGCAATGGTTGCATCGGAGATCAGCGGTCTGCGCATCACGGATGTTCTCGTTGAAGTCGGCTCGGTGGTCGCAAAGGGCCAGGTGCTTGTGCGGCTCGCCCAGGAGACCGTGCGGTCGGACCTGCTCAAGGAAGAAGCGGCACGCGAGACGGCGAAAGCGAACCTCACCAAGGCCAAAGCGAACGCCGAGCGCGTGCGCAAGCTGCAGGGCAGCGGCGCGCTCTCGGACGAAAAGGCCGTCGAATACCTCAACGCGGAGGAGACGGCGATTGCCGACGTGAAATCGGCGGAGGCGACGGTCGAGGGCCAGAGGATCAAGATCGAGCAGACGACGATCCTGGCGCCGGATGACGGGATGATCACCTCCCGCTCGGCGCAGCTCGGCGCTGTGGTGTCGTCCGGCACCGAGCTGTTCCGGCTGGTGCGTCAGCGGCGCGTCGAGTGGCAGGCGGAGGTGTCGGCCCGCTATCTGCCGCGCATCAGGGAAGGCCTGGATGCCGTCATCGCGGGACCCGGCGATAACCGCATCACGGGGCATGTCCGGCTGGTTGCGCCGACGGTTAGCACCGATACGGGGCGGGCCATCGTCTATGTCGCGCTTCCAGTGGAGGCGCGTCCCCCGGTGGGACTTTACGTGACCGGCCATATTGAACTTGAAACGACACAGGCCCTCTCTGTGCCGCAATCCGCGCTGGTTTTCCGCGACGGCATCAACTACCTCTTCACCGTCAGCAACGACAGGCGCGTCACACGCATACGGGTCGAAACCGGCCGCCGCATGGCGGGCGAGGTCGAGATCGTGTCGGGCCTCGATCCATCCGCCAGGGTAGTGAAGTCCGGCGGGGCCTTTCTCGCCGACAAGGCCCTCGTCCGGATCGAGGGAGAAGCCGAATGAACTTCTCCGCTCTCGCGATCCGCAATCCTGTTCCCGTCATCCTACTGTTCATCCTGCTCACTGTGGGCGGCCTGCTCGTCTTCCACTGGCTGCCGGTCCAGAATTTTCCCGACATGGACCTGCCGACCGTCAAGATCACCGCCACGCTGGAGGGCGCGTCTCCCTCGCAGCTGGAGACCGAAGTCGCCCGGAAGATCGAAGACAACCTCGCCTCGCTCAGCCTGCTGGACCACATCACCACGACGATCACGGACGGCCAGGTGTCGATCAGTGTCTCCTTCACGCTTGAGAAGAACAGTGAAGAGGCGCTCAACGAAGTCCGCAACAAGGTGGACAGCACGACGGATCTGCCGTCCGAGATGGAAGCGCCCAGCGTGACCAAGGTGACGGTGCAGAGTTCTCCGCTCATCACCTATGCCGTTCGCTCCACGCGCCTCAATGAGACCGAACTGTCCTGGTTCGTCGACAACGACATGACCAAGGCGCTACTGTCCGTTTCGGGTGTCGGCGAAGCCAGCCGCGTCGGCGGGATCGATCGCGAAATTCATGTCGACCTCGATCCCGACATCATGGGGTCGCTGGGGGTCACGGCTGCCACCGTCTCCTCGCGCCTGAAAGCGGTGCAGGCCGACAGTTCCGGCGGGCGCGGCGAGATCGGGGGCGGCAGGCAGACCATCCGGACGCTCGGCGCCGTCGCCTCGGTGGACGATCTCAAGGCGCTCGCGATACCGCTCACCAATGGCACGCTGGTGCGGCTTGACGAGATCGGCAACGTCACGGACAGCTTTTCGGACCGCTCGTCGCTCGCCTATCTCAAGGGGCAGCCGGTCGTCGGCGTCGAGATCAAGCGATCGAACGGCTTTTCCGACACCGGCGTCGCGGCCGACCTCCGAGCCGCGATGCTGACATTTGCGGCCGACAATCCGGATGTGGAGATCATCGAGGCCTACAGCACGGTCGGGCCGATCATCGAAAACTACGACGGCTCGATGCATATGCTGTACGAGGGCGCGATCCTCGCGGTCGTCGTGGTCTGGCTTTTCCTGCGCGACTGGCGGGCGACGTTCCTGTCGGCGGTGGCTTTGCCGCTGTCGGTCATCCCGACCTTTCTTGTCATGTATTTCGCCGATTTCAGCCTCAATACCGTAACCCTCCTCGCGTTGTCGCTGGTGGTCGGCATCCTGGTCGATGATGCCATCGTCGAAGTCGAGAACATCGCGCGTCACCTGCAAATGGGAAAATCACCCATAGATGCCGCGCTTGAGGCCGCCGACGAGATCGGGCTCGCGGTCATTGCCACGACCTTCACGCTTGTCGCCGTGTTTCTGCCGACCGCTTTCATGAGCGGCATTCCCGGCCTGATTTTCCGACAGTTCGGCGTCACCGCGGCCGTGGCCGTTCTCGCCTCGCTGCTCGTAGCCCGTTTTCTGACGCCGATGATGGCTGCCTACATGATGAAGGCGCATCCGGTCGAGCAGAAGGATGGCCGGATCCTGCACGCCTACATGGCGTTCATGAAAGCGTGCTTGCAGAACAGGATGCTGACGGTTCTCGGCGTCTGCGTCTTCCTCGGCCTCTCATTGTCGACGATCCCCTTTCTCAAGTCGGGCTTCCTGCCGGCTTCCGACGACGCGCAGACGAAAGTCACGCTGACCTTGCAGCCCGGCAGCACGATCGAGCAGACCGACGCGACGGCGCGCCGAGCCGCCGATGTCATCGCAAGGCTGGCGGACGTCACCAGCGTTTACGTCGCTGTCGGGAGTGTATCGTCGGGCGGTGGACTGAATTCCACCACGACCAGCGATGTTACCTCGGCAACGCTCGTCGTCGATCTGACGGCCATCGGCGACCGCGACCGCAAACAGGCCGAGATTGAGGGCAGCATACGCCAGGCACTGACCGTGCTGCCGGGCACGCGCGTCGAAGTCGGATCGGGAGGCAATGGCACCAAGCTGGAAATCACGCTCGCCAGCGACGATGCCGACACACTCGACAAGGTCGGCGCCAGTCTCGAAGAGCAACTACGCGGCATCACCGGCATCGGCGCGGTGACGTCCAGTGCATCCCTTCAGGCCCCCGAGGTCCAGATCACACCGGATTTCACGCGCGCCGCGGCTCTGGGCGTGACATCGGAAGCGATTTCCGAGGCGGTCAGGGTCGCAACGAATGGCGACTATTCAGCCGCAATGGCCAAGCTCAACCTGACACAGCGGCAAGTGGCGATCCGGGTGCGGCTGGATCCGCGAAACCGCGCGACGCTGGACGATATCGCCAATCTGCGGGTGGCCGGCAGCAATGGCAGCGTCGATCTCGGCTCGATCGCCGACATCCGCATTGGCGGCAGCCCATCCGAGATCAACCGCATCGACCGGTCGCGCAACATCACCCTGTCGATCGAGCTCAACGGCCGCACTCTCGGGGAGGTCAATAGCGAAGCCCAGGCCCAGCCGGCGCTCAAGAACCTGCCGCAGGGCGTCCGGCTGGTCGAACAAGGTGAATTACAGCGCAGTTCCGAACTGTTCGCGAGCTTCGGCATCGCCATGGCGATCGGTGTTTTCTGCATTTATGCGGTGCTGGTGCTGCTGTTCCACGACTTCCTGCAGCCGGTGACGATCCTGATGGCGCTGCCGCTGTCGCTCGGCGGCGCGCTTCTACCGCTGGTTCTCACCGGCACCAGCTTCTCCATGCCCGCGGTCATCGGGCTGCTCATGCTGATGGGCGTAGTGACGAAGAACTCCATTCTCCTGGTCGAATACGCCATCATGGCGCGTCGAGGCGGCATGCCCCGGTTCGATGCTCTCGTCGACGCCTGCCACAAGCGGGCGCGGCCCATCATCATGACCACCATCGCGATGGGGTGCGGCATGCTGCCGGTGGCCTTGAGCCTGAGCGGTGGCGACTCCAGCTTCCGCCAACCCATGGCCATCGTCGTTATCGGCGGGCTGCTAACCTCGACCTTCCTTAGCCTCCTCGTCATTCCCGTCATATTCACCTTCGTCGACGACTTCCTGACGCTTCTGAAGCGGCTGTTTCACACGAAGCAGGCGAGGGATGCGACAGGAACGCCTCCCGCGGCGGCTTGAAGCTGCACGGGATGGACAGAGCTTGGGCTGTGCATTGCCGAGGATGGATATACACACAGCAACGTATTCGGCAATATTACATCATTAGAAAATGTATATATTTAGAAATACGATAGACTTAACTTGTTGCGCCACGATCAATCATTCTGCTGTAGACAATAGATACCTGATGCAAGCGCAACTGCATCGGGTCTGACTGGGGCGCTGACTCACGACTTCACCCGTCGGCAGCGCCCCAGTCACCAAGGACGCATTGGTTGCCGATACGATCAGTGGGGGTGGCGACGTGACGAAGCTCAACCACAGAATCGCCTTCACCTCGCAAAATGTCGACGCACTCCAACCGCCGGCGACGAGGCATTCCCGCCGATGAGGCCGAGCGCTGACCTTGAAGTCGGGGAGACCCACGGAGCCTCGGCGCAGATGAGTGGCCGCGCGGTGTCCCTATGCGTCGTCGCGTCAGGTGTTTCCTATCAGATCATGCGCGGGATCGATTACGGCAGGAGCGGTGGGGAGGCCGACCTTAGCCGGGGGCGCAAAGCGCGCCATTCTCCGCATTGCCGTTTTCATTCCGTTTTGCCCCCCGCAGGGCACCGTGGCTTCCGCTTGCGTCGAGTTCCAGGCGGCTTTGCCCCCTCCGAAAACCTCTGCGCGGTTCGGGGGGTCGACATCCAGAGCTCCGCTCACACCATGAAGCGATTGCCATCAATTCTAGACGTGAGTGCAAAAACCCCGACACATTTATATATATGGAGAAATACATTACTCCATAATATCTCAATAAAAATTTATTCGAAATATTGAGACATTTGACTGCAGAAAAATAGCCTGAAACTCGGCCTATTGCTTCATATGTGGCGCGAACGCGGGCATGTCGTTTTCGCCCAAATACACAATACTACAGTTTTGGATAATTAAGTGCTCAGTGGTGCAACATGACGTCAAGAGATAATTGGAAAGCACTTTATCCATACATTCGCGATTTCGTATTTATCATTTTTTTATTATTTGGCACACTCGGAATTGCGGAATTCGATCGTCTGAACGCTCAGGAATTGGCGTCACAGAGCGCCAGCTCGATCGTGGTCGAGGGCAACCGTCGCGTCGATGCGGAGACCATCCGCTCCTATTTCCAGAGCAAGCCGGGTGAGCCGCTGAC
>NZ_JAUSVR010000010.1 GCF_030814815.1 Ancylobacter amanitiformis
TTGATGATGTGGCCGCGACGCCGCGTGCGCATGCCAGGCAGCACCGCCTTGATCATCGCGACGGGCCCGAAGACGTTGGCCGCGAACTGACGCTGAAGATCATCCATGGACGATTCCTCCAATACGCCCTCATGGCCATAGCCGGCATTGTTTACCAGCACGTCGACCAAGCCTACTTGCCGCTCGGCATCCGCCACAGCGGCCGGGATGGCGTCGAAATCGGTCACGTCGAGCACCAGTGGGTGGGCGCGACCAGGCGCGAGTGCGGCGAACACCTCGGCGTCTCTGGTCCGCCGCACGGTGCCGATCACATGGCGGCCCGCTTCAAGCGCGCCGAGGGCGAAGGCTCGCCCGAGGCCGGAACTGACGCCTGTGATGAGAAATGTCTTGGGGGCGGAAGCCATGGTACAACTCCGGTGATGATCAGATCTATATCATGATATAGATAAGCCATGACAGGAAACAAGACCCAGGCAGCGCCGACCGCCGCGCGCGGCGAGCCGGTTCGCCAGCGTGTGTTGGACGCCGCCGAACGGCTGCTTCGCGACGGCAAGGCCGATTTCTCGATGCGCGACCTCGCAGCCGAAGCCGGGGTCAGCTTTGCGACGCCGTTCAATCAGTTCGGCAGCAAGGCGGCGATCATGCACGCCCTGTCGGGCCGGCGGATCGATATGATGGCCAGGCGCTTTGCCGAGATGTCGCCGCCGGCCGATGCTGCCGGCAGGGTCCTGCTGGCGATCGACACGGCGGTCCAGGTGATGCTGGAGGAGCCGGAGATAAACCGGGTTGTGATGGGCTGGATCGGCACAGCCGGTCCGTCCCCCGGAAAGGTCCTGGCGCACTCCACGACCTTATGGTCGCTGGCGCTGGGAGCCGGGGAAGGCTTGGCCGTGGCGGACAGGGAGCGCGCGCTGTGTTGTCTGCCGGAACAGCTCGCCTTCGCCTTTCGCGGGGTTCTGTCGTTCTGGACCGCCGGCGAACTGCGGGATGAGGAACTTACCTCGCAGGCAAGAGAAATGGCGAAGACATTGCTTCTCGGATTCGCTGGACGGCCGCACATCAGCGATTCCGCCCCATAGGCCGCCGTGCGGCCGTCAAAGCCGACCGGCAAGCAACAAGCCTACGCGTCGAAGCGGCGCCCGTTTGCCCCTTCAGTCGGCGGCTCTCCTGTTCGGGGCTTACCCAGCCGCGCGCCAGCCCTGCTTGCGCAGATGGATGATCTGAGCGGTCAGTCCGACGACGAGCATGGCGAAAAGGCCGGCCAGGGCGCCCAGGAGGAGCGGCGACTTCGGATCGGTAACCAGGGGATGGCCATCCGGGACGCGGCGAAGCGTTTCGCTGACGCTCGGCACCATCAAAAGAAACACCGTCAGGGTGAGGAAAATCGTCTCGAAATAGGTGCCCGCGCGGCCGAATTGCGGGACGTGGCCGATGCCATATCCGGCCAGCAGCAGCAGGAGCGTCGCCGCGCCGATGCCGTAGCTTACTGGCTCACGGGCAACCAGAAACACGGTTGTCGCGCCGATCAGCATCGAAACGAAATAAAGGGCGCCGGGCACCGAGCGCGGCACGATCCTGCCGTGGCGGGCGAGCATGTAGATGGCGAGCGGAATGGCGGGCAGGCTGCCAAGCGTATGCACCCAGCCGAGCGGTGAAATTCCGAACATGGGGTTGTCCTGTTTTCTGATCTGGTGCGATCGATGATCCCGGTCGACGGGCGTCACGGTTTGTGCAGGCGTGCGGGTTCTCGGCTCCGATAGAGCCGCGTTATTGGGGATAGGCGCCTCTGGGCATGCGTCGTGGAGGGGATCTCAAACCGCCTCCTCTGCCTCGCCATGCGGAGGAGGCGCCCGCCGGACGAGGCCGATGCTCAGAGCCACGCCGCCCGTGAGACAGAAGGCGATGCAAAGGACGGAGACGATGAGCGCCTGGGTGATGGCGGCCGGATCGGTTCGCGCGCCCAGCACCTGGTAGAAGATCCCGCCGATCACGGCGACGCTGAGCGCGGTGCTGACCTGGAGGGTCGAGCTGGCGATGCCGGCGATCATGCCGGAAAAGGCCGACGCGACCCGGCCTGTCACCATCGCCATCAGGGTCGGCAGCGCGAGCCCCTGCCCAAAACCGATGATGAACAGGAGGGCGGCAAGCGGCATCGATGCGGGATGCGCGCCGGTCAGTGTCGCCGCAATGAGCCCGGCGAGACCCAGGAGCCCGACAACCTCCAGCCCCATGCCGATCGCATTGACATAGGCGCCGAATAACCGTCGGAGAAAGGGCGTCGACAGCGGCCCGAGCAGGAATCCGGCACCAAACGGCAGGAAGACGAGGCCCGCCTGCAGCGCCGTCACATGCAGCGCGTCCTGCAGATAGACGGAGAACAGCTGGAAAAAGCTGCCGATCGAATAGAGCAACAGCGCGATCAGCAGCGCGTGGCGCAGCCCCGGTGCCCGCAAGGCGCCCGGGTCGAGCAGGGGGGCACCGCCCGCTCGTGCCAGCCGGGTCTCATAACGCCAGAACAGCCATGCCAGCAGCGGCACCGCGGCGAGCGACAGCCAGGACCAGAGCGGCCACCCAGCTTCGCGCCCCTCGATCAGCGGCACGAGCAGCGCACCGAGCGCCAGCATCGACAGCGCCACGCCGCCGAGGTCCAGCCGGCCTGCGCCCCGCGCGCGCGTCTCTTTCAGCAGAGGTGTGCCGAACAGCAGGACGAGCATCACCACCGGCAGGTTGATGAGGAAGATCGCCCGCCACCCCAGCCCCATCACATCCAGCGAGATCAGGACGCCGCCCAATACCTGCCCGACCACGGCGGCCAAACCGAAGACCGCACCATAGATGCCAAGCGCCAGCGGCTTCTCCCTCTCGGGGAAAATCGCCTGCACCGAGGCGAGCGCCTGGGGCGCCATCACGGCGGCCGTTACCCCCTGCAAGGCGCGCCCGGTGACCAGCACCCAGGGCGACCCGGCGAAGCCGCACAGCGTCGAGGCGGCGGCAAAGCCGATCAGGCCGAGAAAGAACACACGGCCGCGACCGAACAGATCGCCGAGCCGCCCACCCGTTGTCAGCGTCACGGCATAGAGCGCGGCATAGGAAGCAATGACGAGTTGCTCGGCGGAGGAGGAGGCGCCCAATTCCCCCCGGATCGAGGGGAGCGCTACATTGACGATGAAGAAGTCGAGCGGCGGCAGGAACGCGCCGACCAGCAGGATCACGAACATCGTCCAGCGCCGCGGCTCGAGCAGGGCGTCACCGTCCCGGACCATAGCGGCCGTAAAGGCCGTGGCTTCACATGTTGTCGCGCGCATGAGTGTCTTTCCGTTCTCGAACCTGAACGTCGCTGCCGCCGCTCAATTCGGGCCGCTCTCTCCGGTAGCGAGTGCCGAATCCTAGTTGTGCGTGTCGAAATCGGTCGCGATGGAGATGTCGCGCCAGGCGGCGATGTCGGCGCGGAAGCAGTCCAGCTTCTGCTCCGCTATCGCGTGGGCGCGCGGCCCGATCGGGAGGTGCAGCGGCGGATGCTCGGCATCGACGGCCTGCAGCATCACGGCGACGGCTTTGGCCGGGTCGCCGGCCTGCCGGCCGTTATTGGTCTCACGGTAATGGCGTCTCGCCGGCACCGTCTCGGCATAGGCGGCGATCTCCCGCCCCGCGGCGATCATCGAGCGACCGAGAAACGCGGTACGGAAGGGGCCGGGCTCGACGATGATGACGCTCACGCCAAGCGGACGAAGCTCTTCGGCAAGCGCCTCGGACAGGCCTTCCACCGCGAACTTGCTCGCATTGTAGAAGCCGAAACCCGCGGAGCCGGCTATACCGGCGCCGGAGGAGAGATTGACGATGCGGGCCCCGGCACGTTTGCGCAGCGCCGGCAGGGCGGCGCGGGTCGTCTCGATCAGGCCGAAGACGTTCACCTCGAACATCGGCCGATATTCGTCCGGCTGTCCTTCTTCGATCGCGCCGATGAAGCCGAAGCCGGCATTGTTGACCAGCACGTCCAGGCCACCGAACGCGCCTTCGGCCAGAGCCACGGCCTTTGCGGCGTCGCCGGCGCGGGTGACGTCCAGCGCAACGCTGCGCACCGTCTCGGGATAGCGTTCGCATAGCGATTGCAGGCTATCCGTCGAACGCGCGGTGGCGACGAGGCGATCGCCTCGCGCGGCCACCGCCTCGGCAAGTTCCCTGCCCAGGCCCGACGAGCATCCTGTGATCAGCCAGGTTTTCACCATGTTCTCCTCCTGCATGTGAGCCGAGCCCGGCGTGACCCGAGGCATGCGCTCCGGTGTCCGCGCCACTCCCGGCGGATGAGGTGAATGTAGGTGATTGGATTTGTTCGATAACTGACAGTATCGTACGTTCTCCGTTCATATTTGTGAGGGGTGGCGATGGAGTGGAGTGACGTCCGGATCTTTCTGGCCATCGCCCGCACCGGCACGCTGGGCGCAGCCGCCCGCGCGCTTCAGCTGAGCCATCCCACGGTCGGGCGCCGCCTTCGGGCTCTCGAAGAGGCCACCGGCCACACGCTGTTCCAGAGAACGGCCGACGGCTTCATTCCGACCGAAGAGGGAACCGCCGTCATCGCTCTGGCCGAGCAGATGGAGGACGGCGCTCTGGCCATCGAGCGGCGATTGGCGGGGCAGGAGCAAGCCCTTCAGGGCACCTTGCGCATCTCGTCCGCCGACTGGTTTGGCGCCTATGTCCTGCCGCCCATCATCGACGATTATGCGAAGGTCTATCCGTGCGTTGATCTGGAAATTCTCACCGGCACCCGCCTGTTCAGCCTCGCGCAGCGGGAGGCCGACATCGCTTTCCGGATCGTCCCGTTCGACAACCCCGATATCGTGCAGCGACGGCTGGTCCGTCTGCCCTATGGCGTCTACGTCGCGGCAGGCTCACCCGAGCCGGTATATGGTGATGGCGCCGGCTTCCGGCTCATCACCCACGACACGTCGACCGGCCAGTTCCCGGATATTGCCTGGCTCACCGAGAGCTTTCCGAACGCGAAGCCGCTGCTGCGGTCGAACAATCGGAACGTGCAGGGGCGGATGTGCCGCCAGGGCATCGGCATCGCCGTCCTGCCGCAGGTGGTCGGAAGTCAGATAGAGGGTCTTCGCAAGCTCGATCTGCCGGTGGAGCCACCCTCACGGGATATCTGGATGGGCTATCACCGGGACATAAGGCGCCTTCAGCGGCTGCGGGCCTTCATAACCGTCGTGACCGAACATATTGCGAAGACACCACTCCAACTGTGATTGCTGCAGTCGGCAATTCAGACTGAGGGCCGGTCTTCAGCGAAGAGCGGCGAGGAACTCTGGCGCTCGGGTTCTAACGCCGAGCCACGGGCGCCGCCACATGACAGGGCAAAATGCCGCTGACGCGACCACATCGTGCGAATCTCAAAGCGGCGAATGTTACGCTTTCGGCAGAACAGATCGCCCGGCTTGATGAGGCGAGCGCGATCTCGCTCGTCTAGCCCCGCTCGCTGATCTGAAGGACCGCGTCCCGCTTGAAGTCCTCGGTGAAGTTCGCTTTGCCCATCGGGGCCTCCTTGCCTCAAAATTTAGGGAAGAAGGCGTCCAGGAATCTCGGGGCGATTCAATCGAGCGGTCGCTTGACGGTCTCGAGGCGTCCACTCTCCTGCAAATCTGCAATGGCCTCAATCACGCGCGCGATGACGTTTCGGTCGCCGCGACACGACGTTTCAGGCGCGGGAGCGCATGCCGGCTGGGCCAAACCTAATATTGAGCCAAACCTAATATTGAGAATGAGTTGCAACTGATGGTCGGGCATGCCATGTTGCAAATAGTTCGCAATTGCAGAAGGGGCGCTCATGTTTGTTCGTATTCCCCGCCGTCTCGTCGCCGGGATCGTGAGCGTGATGGCTCTCGCGTTGATGGCGGCCCCTGCGCGCGCGCAAGAAAAATTCAAGGCCGTCACCACCTTCACGGTCATCGCCGACATGGCGCGCAATGTCGCGGGCGATGCGGCCATCGTGGAATCCATCACCAAGCCGGGTGCGGAGATCCACAATTACGCCCCGACGCCGGGTGACATCATCAAGGCGCAGGGCGCCAAGCTCGTGCTGTGGAACGGGCTCAATCTCGAACTCTGGTTCGAGAAATTTTTCCGCAACCTCAAGAACGTGCCGGGCGTGATCGTCTCGCAGGGCGTCGAGCCCATGGGCATCGCGGAGGGCCCCTATAGCGGCAAGCCGAACCCGCATGCCTGGATGTCGCCCAGTGCCGCGCTGATCTATGTCGACAACATCCGCGATGCCTTCGTGAAATACGATCCGGCCAATGCCGAGACCTACAAGGCGAACGCCGCCGCCTACAGCCAAAAGATCACCGATGCCGTCGCCCCGATCCGCGCCGAGCTTGCCGCGATCCCGGAAAACAAGCGCTGGCTGGTGTCGAGCGAGGGCGCGTTCAGCTATCTCGCGCGCGATTTCGGCCTGAAGGAGCTCTATCTCTGGCCGATCAATGCCGACCAGCAGGGCACGCCGCAGCAGGTGCGCAAGGTGATCGACAAGGTGCGGGCCGACAACATCCCCGTCGTCTTCAGCGAAAGCACCATCTCGCCCGATCCGGCCAAGCAGGTGGCCCGCGAGACCGGCGCCCGCTATGGCGGGGTACTCTATGTCGATTCCCTCAGCGAGGCGGACGGCAAGGTGCCGACCTATATCGATCTGCTGCGGGTGACGTCGCAGACCATTGCCGAGGGTTTGGCCGACAAGAGCGGGGCGCCATGAACGCCTCGCCACTGCCACTGGGAATCGCCGTCACCGACGTCACCGTCACCTATCGCAACGGCCACACCGCGCTGCGCGATGCCAGCTTCACCGTGCCCACCGGCACCATCACGGCGCTGGTCGGCGTCAATGGCAGCGGCAAGTCCACCCTGTTCAAGGCGATCATGGGCTTCGTGCCGGCCTCCAAAGGCTCGATCTCGCTGCTCGGCATGGCGGTGCATCAGGCGCTGAAGCGCAACATCGTCGCCTATGTGCCGCAGAGCGAGGATGTCGACTGGAACTTCCCCGTCCTGGTCGAGGATGTCGTGATGATGGGCCGCTACGGCCATATGAACATGCTGCGCCTGGCGCGGGCGCGCGATCATGCGGCCGTGGAGGCGGCGCTGGCCCGCGTGGGCATGAGCGAGTTCCGCAAACGGCAGATTGGCGAGCTCTCGGGCGGGCAGCGCAAGCGGGTGTTCCTCGCCCGCGCGCTGGCGCAGGATGCCCGCATCATTCTGCTCGACGAGCCCTTCACCGGGGTCGATGTGAAGACCGAGGACGCCATCATCCAGCTGCTGCGCGCGCTGCGCGACGAGGGCCGCGTGATGCTGGTCTCGACGCATAATCTGGGCAGCGTGCCGGAATTCTGCGACCGCACGGTGCTGGTCAAGGGCACGGTGCTGGCCTATGGCCCGACGCGCGAGACCTTCACCCAGGCCAATCTGGAAAAGACCTTCGGCGGCGTGCTGCGCCACTTCGTGCTGGAGGACGCGCCGCCCGGCCAGCCGCAGGCGGTGAGCCTGATCTCCGACGACGAGCGGCCCTTCGTGGTCTACGGCACGGATGACGGCACCAAGCCGGCGGCGGGCCCGCG
Source organism: Ancylobacter amanitiformis (assembly GCF_030814815.1). Lineage (GTDB taxonomy): Bacteria > Pseudomonadota > Alphaproteobacteria > Rhizobiales > Xanthobacteraceae > Ancylobacter > Ancylobacter amanitiformis. Next base: position 7,605 of record NZ_JAUSVR010000010.1, read on the forward strand.
ATGATGGCGCTGCTGCTGGAGCCGTTCGGCTATGGCTACATGGTCAACGCGATGTGGGTCAGCGCCCTGGTCGGCGCGGTGTGCGCGTTCCTCTCCGCCTATCTCATGCTGAAGGGCTGGTCTCTGATCGGCGACGCGCTGTCGCACGCCATCGTGCCCGGCGTCGCCGGCGCCTACATGCTCGGCCTGCCGTTCTCGCTGGGCGCGTTCTTCTCGGGCGGGCTTGCCGCTGGCGCCATGCTGCTGCTCAACCAGCGCACCAAGCTGAAGGAAGACGCCATTATCGGCATCATCTTCACCTCGTTCTTCGGCCTCGGCCTGTTCATGGTGTCGCTGTCGCCGACCTCGGTGAACATCCAGACCATCGTGCTCGGCAACATCCTCGCCATCACGCCGGAAGACACGCTGCAACTCGCCCTCATCGGGTTCGTCTCGCTCGCCGTGCTGCTCGCCAAATGGAAGGACTTGATGGTGACCTTCTTCGACGAGAGCCATGCGCGCTCGATCGGCATCAATACGACAGTGCTGAAGATCGTGTTCTTCACCCTGCTATCGGCCTGCACGGTGGCGGCCTTGCAGACCGTCGGCGCCTTTCTGGTCATCGCCATGGTGGTGACGCCGGGCGCCACCGCCTATCTGCTGACCGACCGTTTTCCCAAGCTGCTGGTGATCAGCGTGGCGATCGGTGCGCTCACCAGTTTCAGCGGCGCCTATCTCAGCTATTACGTCGACGGCGCCACCGGCGGGATTATCGTGGTGCTGCAAACCCTGATCTTCCTCACCGCGTTCTTTCTCGCGCCCCAGCACGGTATGCTCGCGGCACGCCGGCGCGCGGCGGATGCGCTGGAGGAAGCGCCATGAGCGCGATATTCGAGACGCTGGCGCAGCCCTTCCAGTTCGAGTTCATGCGCAACGCGCTGCTGATCTCGGTGCTGGTGGCGGTGCCGACCGCGCTGCTGTCGTGCTTCCTCGTGCTCAAGGGCTGGTCGCTGATGGGCGACGCGATCTCGCACGCCGTGCTGCCCGGCGTGGTGCTCGCCTATATCGCCGGCATTCCCCTGGCGGTGGGCGCGTTCTCGGCCGGCATGGTCTGCGCGCTCGCCACCGGCTTCCTGAAGGAGAACAGCCGGATCAAGCAGGACACCGTGATGGGGGTGGTGTTCTCCGGCATGTTCGGGCTCGGCATCGTGCTCTACACCAAGATCGAGACCGACATGCATCTCGACCACATATTGTTCGGCGACATGCTGGGCGTGGGCTGGGAGGACATTCTGGAGACCGGCATCATCGCCGCCATCACCGCCGGCGTCATCGCGCTGAAATGGCGCGACCTGCTGCTGCACGCCTTCGATCCGGCGCAGGCCAAGGCCATCGGCCTGCCGGTGCGGGTGCTGCATTACGGCCTGCTGTGCCTGCTCTCGCTCACCATCGTCGGCGCGTTGAAGGCGGTCGGCATCATTCTGGTGATCGCCATGCTGATCGCGCCGGGCGCCATTGCCTTCCTGCTGACCCGCACCTTCGGCGCGATGCTGGTGGCGGCCGTGGCCATCGCCACCACGTCATCGCTGGCGGGCGTCTATCTCAGCTTCTTCATCGACAGCGCCCCGGCCCCTACCATCGTGCTGCTGATGAGCCTCGGTTTTGTCGGCGCCTTGGCGGTTTCAAGCCAAAAGGCGGTAACGGCAGATCGTCGGGAGGCGTGAATGCGCCGCGCGCCAAGTGTGCGTCGCGACAGGTCGCCTGGCGTGAAGATTGCTTGCTTCGCCGCGAACCATTCCCTCGAACGTGGACCGTGGAATCAAACTTGCGCCAGGACATGACGAACGATCCCGGCCTGAAGATCGTCATCGTCGATGCAAGCCCGTTGCGGGCCGCGATCCTCGAAGCCGGGCTGCGCGAGGCCGGCTATCTCAACGTCATGCGGCTGGCGGAGCACAGCAATCTGCTCGCCCGGCTCCATGCCATCGACCCCGACGTGATCCTGATCGATCTCGAAGACCCCAGCCGCGACGTCGTCGAGCAGATGTTTCAGGTGTCACGCGAAGTGAAGCGGCCGGTCGCCATGTTCGTCGACCAGTCGGATTCCTCCACCATCGAGGCGGCGATCGAGGCCGGCGTTTCCGCCTATATCGTCGACGGACTGAAGAAGGAGCGGGTGCGACCGATCGTCGACATGACGATCAGCCGGTTCCGGGCGTTTTCGCGGCTGCGCGACGAGCTGGAGCAGACCCGCACCGCCCTTGAGGAGCGCAAGACGCTCGACCGGGCCAAGGGCATTCTCATGAAGATGAAGGGGTTCGACGAGGAGGCCGCTTACGCCTTGCTGCGCCGGACCGCGATGAACGAGAAGAAGCGCATGGTCGACATTGCCCAATCGGTGATCACGGCCGCGGACCTGTTCAAATGAGAAGGTGCGCGTCATGAGACGACTTGCCATCGGCTTCATCCCGCTGACCGACGCGGCCGTGCTGATCGCCGCCGCCGAACTGGGCTTTGCCACGACCGAAGGGCTGGAGATCGACCTGCATCGCGAGGTGTCCTGGGCCAATATTCGCGACAAGGTGAATGTCGGCCTGCTCGACGGCGCCCACATACTGGCGCCGCTCGCCATCGCCTCCAGCCTCGGGCTCGGCCATGTCCGCGTGCCGCTGGTGGCGCCCTTCGCGCTGAACCTGAACGGCAGCGCGATCACTCTTGCGCACCCGATCTACGAGGCGATGGAGGCGACCGGGCATGATCTGTCCTCCGGTCTCGGCGTGGCGCAGGCGCTGGGCGAGGTGGTGCGCGCGCGCGCCGCGCAGGGGCATGACCCGCTGACCTTCTCCACCGTCTACACCTTCTCCACCCACACCTACATGCTGCGGCATGTGCTGGCGGCGGGCGGGCTCGACCCCGATCGCGATGTGCGCCTCGTGGTGGTGCCGCCGCCTTTCACGGTGGAGAGCCTGCGCAGCGGGCTAATTCACGGATTTTGCGTCGGCTCGCCCTGGAATGCGGTGGCGGTGGAAGCCGGCGTCGGGCGCATCGCGCTGCTCGGGCCGGAAATCTTCGGCTGGGCGCCGGAGAAGGTGCTGGGTGTGCATGCCCGCTTCGCCGAGGCGGAGCCGGACGTGCTGCGCCGGCTGGTGCGCGCGCTGCATGCCGCCGCGCTCTGGAGCGAGGCGGCGGCCAACCGTGCCGAACTGGCGCACCTATTGTCGGCCCCGGCGTTTCTCGGGCTGCCCGCCGAGGTGCTGGCGCGCATGCTGGAAGGCCGGCTGAACACCACGCAGGCCGGGCTGCCGCGCGAAAATCCCGACTTCCTCGTGCTGCATCGCGACGGCGCCAACCGGCCGGATGCCCGTCACGCCGCATGGATCTACGCGCAGATGGTGCGGGCGGGGCAGACGACCTATTCTCCCGACGATGCGCGGGAGGCCGGCGCAGTCTATCGCGCCGATGTCTATGACGATGCTCTCGGCATCGCGCCAGCCGGATCGTCGGTCGGCGACCCGGTGAAGACCTGCTTCGGCGAGGCGTTCCGGCCGGAAGATCTGGCGGATTATCTGGCGCGGGTGAAGCCGGCTTGAGGCGGGTGGAAAGTCCCGAAAGAGACTTGCCGGAATAGCGCCGCCAATCGTGCCGTCATGGCCGGGACAAGCCCGGCCGTGACGGTCTGATCGTTGTTGGGTCCCGATCCGTCAGTCGTCGCCACCTCAACCATCTGCGCAATTGCGCGCCACGTGATGCCTGACTTTGCGCCGCTCTCGCCAAGACGAGACGGCACTCACCGCCGGCAAGCGGTCACCGCCGAGGTCGCGCAAGTCTCTGGCATCAAATGATTTCCGAACCGGATTTGGAACGGCGCCAGAAACTGGCACGGGTCTTGTATTAGATAGTTCTGCCGGTCGGCCAACGATGACCCCGGCATTTTCATTTCGAAGCCCAGCGGTGGGTCCCCAGCAAAGATGCTGATTCCGCGACGGTTCAGCCCGTCGGGATCGGCACTTCTATGCGTTTCGTCGCCGCGTTGGCTTCCATGGCACGCGCGGCTTCTCGAAGACATCCGAGGGCTCAGCCATGACATTTCGCATGCCAATCATCCGCCGTCATTCCGCCAAGGCCACATCCCCGGCCACGGGTATTTCCCGGCGCTCGCTGCTGAAATCCTCCGCCGCCACGCTGGCGACCGCCGCGCTGTTCGATGCCATCCACATGGCGTTCCCCGGCGGCGTGCCGGACGCTCATGCCGCGACGCCGGAAACCACCAAGGCGGTGCTCGGCTACATCGCCCTGATGGATGCGGCGCCGCTGGTCATCGCCAAGGAAAAGGGCCTGTTCGCCAAATATGGCGTGCCCGATGTCGAGGTGAACAAGCAGGCCTCCTGGGGCGCCACGCGCGACAATCTGGTGCTCGGGGGGGCGGCCAACGGCATTGACGGCGCCCATATCCTCTCGCCGATGCCCTACCTCATCTCGACCGGCAAGGTAACGCAGAACAGCGTGCCGACGCCGATGTACATCCTCGCGCGGCTCAATCTCGACGCGCAGGCGATCTCGGTCTCCAATGACTACAAGGACCTCAACGTCACCGCCGACGCCTCGGCGCTGAAAGCCGCCTTTGCCGCCAAGAAGGCGGCCGGCAAGGAGGTCAAGGTCGCGATGACCTTCCCCGGTGGCACCCACGATCTCTGGCTGCGCTACTGGCTGGCGAGCGCCGGCATCGACCCTGACAAGGATGTCTCCACCATCGTGGTGCCGCCGCCGCAAATGGTGGCGAACATGAAGGTCGGCAACATGGACGCGTTCTGCGTCGGCGAGCCGTGGAACGAGCAACTGGTCAACCAGGGCATCGGCTTCACCGCCTGCACGACCGGCGAAATCTGGAAGCTCCACCCGGAAAAGGCGCTCGGCATGCGCGCCGACTTCGTCGACGCCAACCCCAACACCGCAAAGGCCATCGTGATGGCTGTCATGGAAGCCCAGCAATGGTGCGACCAGATGGGCAACAAGGAAGAAATGGCCACCATCGTCGGCAAGAGGCAATGGTTCAATGTCCCGGTCGCCGACATCATCGGCCGGGCGCGCGGCGACATCAATTACGGCAATGGCCGGGTGGTGAAGGGGTCCGACCAGTATATGCGATTCTGGGCCGACCACGCCTCCTACCCCTTCAAGAGCCATGACACCTGGTTCGTTACCGAGGACATCCGCTGGGGCAAGTTCGACCCGGCGATCGACGTGAAGGGCCTGGTCGACAAGGTCAACCGCGAGGACGTCTGGCGCGCCGCCGCCAAAGAGTTGGGCGTATCCGACGTGCCGGCGACGTCGTCGCGCGGCAAGGAGACCTTCTTCGACGGCAAGGTGTTCGATCCCGAAAACCCGGCCGCCTATCTCGCCAGCCTCGACATCAAGCGCGTGGCGTGAGGCGCGTGATGGCGGCGAACCGTCCAGCGCGCCCTCTCCCTCAGGGAGAGGGCTCAGGGCCGCGTTTCATTTGATCCCCGTTGCTTGGGAGCTGATCCATGTCCGTCTCCGTACTGAAAACCAAACCGGCCCAGCCTCCTCGTCAAAGCGCCGAGGTCGTGACGCTCGCCTTGCCGCGCAAGGCGGTGAAGCCCAGCCGCCTGCAGGCGATGGCGCATAGCCTCGCCGTCTCGGTGGTGCCGCCGACGATCGTCATCCTGCTGCTGCTCGGCTTCTGGGAACTGCTGTGCGGCGGACCCGGCGCGACGCTGCCGCCGCCTTCCACCATCTGGCAGGAATCCTACGACCTCATCGTCAACCCGTTCTTCGTCAACGGCTCGCAGGATATCGGCCTCGGCTGGCGGGTGCTGATCTCGCTGCAGCGGGTGGCGATCGGCTTCGGGCTGGCGGCGGTGGTCGGCATTCTCATGGGCGTGGTGATCGGGCAATCGGTGTGGGCGATGCGCGGGCTCGACCCGGTGTTCCAGGTGCTGCGCACCGTGCCGCCGCTGGCCTGGCTGCCGATCGCGCTCGCCGCGTTCCGCGATTCCAGCCCCTCGGCGATCTTCGTCATCTTCATCACCGCGATCTGGCCGGTGATCATCAACACGGCGGTCGGCGTGCGCAACATCCCGCAGGACTACCGCAACGTGGCGCTGGTGCTGCGGCTCAACGCGCTGGAATTCTTCGGCAAGATCATGCTGCCGGCGGCGGCGCCCTACATCTTCACCGGCCTGCGCATCGGCATCGGCCTGTCCTGGCTCGCCATCGTCGCGGCGGAAATGCTCACCGGCGGGGTCGGCATCGGCTTCTTCATCTGGGACGCGTGGAACTCCTCGCGCCTGTCCGACATCATCGTGGCGCTCGTCTATATCGGCGTGGTCGGGTTCATCCTCGACCGCGTCGTTGCCGGCATCGGCGCCTTCGTCACCCGTGGCACCCAAGCCGCGTGACCTTGCCGCCTGAGGAGGCTCCCATGACCGCTTATCTCAAGCTCGACCACATCGACAAATCCTTCGCGCGCGGCGGCAGCACCACCGAAGTTCTGCGCGAGGTCTCGCTGGACATCGCCAAGGGCGAGTACATCTCGGTGATCGGCCATTCCGGCTGCGGCAAGTCCACGCTGCTCAACATCGTCGCCGGGCTGACGCCGGTGACCAATGGCGGCGTGATCCTCGAGGGGGTCGAGGTCAACAGCCCCGGCCCCGACCGCGCCGTGGTGTTCCAGAACCACTCGCTGCTGCCGTGGCTCAGCGTCTATGACAATGTGAAGCTGGCCGTCGACAAGGTGTTCTCCGGCGTCAAATCGCGCGCCGAGCGCCATGAGTGGTGCGTGCACAATCTCGATCTCGTGCAGATGGGCCATGCCAGGGACAGGCGCCCCTCGGAAATCTCCGGCGGCATGAAGCAGCGCGTCGGCATCGCCCGCGCGCTCGCCATGCAGCCCAAGGTGCTGCTGCTGGACGAGCCGTTCGGCGCGCTGGACGCGCTGACCCGCGCGCATCTGCAGGATTCCGTCATGCAGATCCATGCCAGCCTCGGCAACACCGTGATCATGATCACCCATGATGTCGACGAGGCGGTGCTGCTGTCCGACCGCATCGTGATGATGACCAACGGTCCCGCCGCCGGCATTGGCGACGTGCTCGACGTGCCGATGGCGCGCCCGCGCCGCCGGCTCGAACTGGTCACCGACCCGGCCTATCTCAAATGCCGCGAGGCGGTGCTGAAGTTCCTCTATGAGCGCCACCGCTTCGTCGAAGCGGCGTGAGGGCGACATGAGCGAGCCCCTCATCGTCATCGGCAACGGCATGGCGGCCGCCAAGTTCTGCGAGGAACTGGCGAACCAGGGCCTCGGCCGCTACTCCGTGGCCGTGATCGGTGCCGAGCCGCACCTTGCCTATAATCGCGTGCTGCTGTCCTCGCTGCTCGCTGGCGAGGTCACGGCCGGCGACATCGAATTGCGCAGCCGCGACTGGTGGCGCGCACGCGGCGTCACGCTGATCTATGGGCGGCCGGCGATTTCCGTCGATACCGACCAGAATCGCGTGAACCTCGCGGACGGCTCGTCGCTGGGCTTCTCGAAGCTGGTGCTGGCGACCGGCTCGCACCCGATCCGCCTGCCGATCCCCGGCATGGAGCTTCCCGGCGTCATGACCTTCCGCGACATGGCGGATGTCGACGCGCTGCTCGCGGCCGCCAAGCCCGGCACGCGTGCCATCGTCATCGGCGGCGGCCTGCTCGGGCTGGAGGCTGCCACCGGCATAGCCGGGGCCGGCGTGCAGACCACCGTCATCCACCTGATGGACCGGCTGATGGAGCGCCAGCTCGACGCCCGCGCCGGTGCCCTGCTCAGACAAGCCGTCGAGGCACGCGGCATCGAGGTGTTGCTGGGCGCTTCCACCGCCGCCATCGCGGGCGAGGGGAGGGTCGAGGGCCTACGCCTCAGCGATGGGCGCTTGCTGCTGGCCGATCTCGTCATCGTGGCCTGCGGCGTGCGGCCCAATGCCGATCTCGCCCGCGCCGCCGGGCTGGACTGCAATCGCGGCGTCATCGTCGACGATGGGTTGGCCACCAGCCATCCCGCCATCCACGCCATTGGCGAATGCGCCGAGCATCGCGGCCAGGTCTATGGTCTCGTCGAACCGGCCTATGAGCATGCCCGCGTGCTGGCGCGCCGCCTTTCCGGCAAGTCCGCCGCCTATGCCGGGAGCGTCACCGCGACCAACCTCAAGGTTTCCGGTGTCCATGTGTTCTCGGCCGGCGATTTTACCGGCGGGGAGGGCACGCAGGATATCGTGCTGTCCGATCCCGGCATCGGCCTCTATCGCCGCCTCATCCTGCGCCAGGACGCCTCTGGCACAAGGCTGATCGGCGCGGTGCTGTTCGGCGACACTGCCGACGGCCTGTTCTACCTCGACCTTATCCGAACCGGTCGCGACATAGGCGGCGAGCGCGCCGACCTCGCCTTCGGTCCCAATCTCATGACCGATCTCAAAACCACGGAGGCCGCGTGATGGGCACCGAATTCTCCGCCGAGCAGAAGCGCTATCTGGAAGGCTTCGTCTCCGGCCTCGCCGCCACCCGCGCCGCCGGCGGGCTGACCGGCAGCGCCGCTCCCGCCCCCGCAGTTGCGGCTGAGCCGACCGGCCCGGATGCGAGCGCCCACCGCGCGATGGCCCGCACCGAGGCTTCAGGCCGCAAGCTGGTGCCCGAGGAAAAGGGCAAGCGCGAGGAACTCGGCCTCGATTCCTATGCGCGGATGAAGCAGCACGCCCGCGACGGCGTGTTTCCCAAGGGCCCGGATATTTTTCGCTGGAAATTCCACGGCCTGTTCTATGTCGCGCCGACGCAGGACAGTTTCATGTGCCGGCTACGCATTCCCAATGGCATCCTGAAATACTGGCAGTTCGCTGGCGTAGCCGACATCGCGGCCACCCATGCCGGCGGCTACAGCAACGTCACCACCCGCGCCAATCTGCAGGTGCGCGAGATCCCCGCCACCGATGGGCCGATCCTGCTGGAGAAGCTGATCGGCCTCGGCCTCACCTCGCGCGGCGCCGGCGCCGACAATATCCGCAACGTCACCGGCGGGCCGACCGCCGGCATCGACCCGCAGGAACTGCTCGATACCCGCCCCTATGCGCTCGACTGGCATCACCACATCCTCGCCGACCGCTCGCTCTACGGCCTGCCGCGCAAGTTCAATGTCGCCTTTGATGGCGGCGGGCGGATCGGCGCGCTGGAGGACACCAACGACATCGGCTTCCAGGCCGTCGAGGTAGCGGACGGTTTCGGCGTCGAGCCCGGCGTGTGGTTCCGCCTCGTGCTGGGCGGCATTACCGGCCATCTCGACCTCGCCCGCGACACCGGGGTGATCGTGCGCCCGCAGGACGCGACCAGGCTGGCCGACGCCATCGTGCGGGTGTTCATCGACCATGGCGACCGCACCGACCGCAAGAAGGCGCGGCTGAAATACCTTCTCGACGCCTGGGGCTTCGAGAAGTTCTTGGCGGCGACCGAGGAGAAGCTGGGCACCCCGCTCATCCGCGTGGCGGCGCAGGCCGTCGCCAAGCGGCCGGAGCCGGACCGGCTCGGTCATGTCGGCGTCCATGCCCAGAAACAGCCGGGGCTGAATTGGGTCGGCGTGGTGCTGCCGGTCGGCAAGATGACCGCGGAGCAGATGCACGGCCTCGCCCGCATCGCCCGCGATCTCGGCGATGGCGACCTGCGGCTCACCGTCTGGCAGAACCTCATTCTCTCGGGCGTGTCCGACGCCAATGTCGCCCTCGTCGAGGCCGCGCTGGAAGCGCTGGGCCTTACCTCGCGCGCCACGGCCATTCGCGCCGGGCTGGTGGCCTGCACCGGAGCGGCCGGCTGCAAGTTCGGCAATGCCGACACCAAGGCAACCGCCGAGGCCATCGCCCGCCATTGCGAGGAGAGGGTGGAGATCGACCAGCCGGTGAACATCCACGTCACCGGCTGCCACAATTCCTGTGCGCAGCATTACATCGGCGATATCGGGCTGGTCGGCGCCCGCGTGCCGGTGAGCGAGGATGGCGATACGGTGGAGGGCTATCACCTCGTGGTCGGTGGCGGGTTCGGCGCCGACGCCGCCATCGGGCGCGAACTCTATCGCGACGTGAGGGCGGACGACGCGCCAAGGGTGGTCGAAGGGCTGCTCAAGACCTGGATCGCCCGCCGCGCCACCCCCACCGAGACGCTCGCCCAGTTCACCCGTCGCCATGAGCCGGAGGCTTTGCGCGCGCTTGTCGAGGAGGCTGCGGAATGAACGCCCCAACGCCCGTTCCCCCGATCATCTCGTTCTTCCCCGAGACGGCGCCGTTCAACGAGGAGCAACGCGCCTGGCTGAACGGCTTCTTCGCCGGCATGCTCGCGCCGCAGGGTGCGCCCACCGCTTTGTCCGCCACCGAAAATGCCGCGCAGATGCCGGCCACCGTCGACGATGGCGCTGACGATGGCGCGCCCTGGCACGACGCCTCCATGCCGCTCGACGAGCGATTGAGGCTGGCCGAGGGCAAGCCGCTGCCGCGCCGGATGATGGCGGCGATGGCGCAGCAGGATTGCGGCCAATGCGGCTATCTCTGCGAGACCTATGCCGCCGCCATCGCGTCGGCCAAGGAAACGAAACTCAACCTGTGCGCGCCGGGTGGCAAAGAGACGACCCGGGCGCTGAAGGCGCTCGCCGCCGAACTCGGGGCCCAGCCCCCGGACGCGGTGCCCGCACGTGCCGGAAATGTCGCGCCGGATACGCACGGAACCGCGCTCCCCGCAGCGCCTTGCAGCCGCGACAACCCGGCGCTGGTGACGCTGACCGCCCGGCATCGCCTGAACAAGGACGGCTCGGAGAAGGAGACCTGGCATGTCGAGTTCGACATCGATCAATCCGGCCTCGACTACGCCGTCGGCGACAGTTTCGGGGTATTTCCAGAGAACGATCCAGGCCTTGTGGCTGCCTTGCTGGAAGCGCTCGGCGCCACGTCGCAGGATATGGTCGGCGAGCGCCACGCCGCCGACGTGCTGGCGCGCGACATCTGCCTCGGCGCCGCGCCGGACAGCCTGTTCCAGTTATTGACCTACCACACCGGCGGCGAGATGCGCCGCAAAGCCCGCGCCTTGGCCGCCGGTGAGGACCCGGACGGTGACGCGGCAACCCTCGATGTGCTTGCCGCTATTGAGAAATTCGGTCGCCCGCGCATCGCGCCGGAAGTGCTTATCGAGGCGCTGGAGCCGCTGCAGCCGCGCCTCTACTCGATCTCGTCGAGCCCGAAGGCGACGCCCGGCCGGCTGTCTCTGACCGTCGATACGGTGCGCTACCGCGTCGGCGACCGTACCCGCCTTGGCGTCGGTTCGACCTTTCTGGCGGGCCGGCTGGATCAGGCCACCCCGATGCGCGCCTATGTCCAGAAAGCCCACGGCTTCGCCCTGCCGACCGACCCCGCGACCCCCGTCATCATGGTCGGCCCCGGCACCGGCATCGCCCCGTTCCGCGCCTTCCTGTGGGAGCGCATGGCCATGAAGGCTCCGGGCCGCAACTGGTTGTTCTTCGGCCACCAGCGCAGCGACTGCGATTTCTTCTATGAGGATGAACTGGTCGGCATGCGCGCCTCCGGCCATTTGCCGCGCCTGACGCTGGCCTGGTCGCGCGATGCGTCCGAGAAGGTCTATGTGCAGGACCGCATGCGCGAGGTCGGTGCCGACCTGTTCGGCTGGCTGGAGGACGGCGCGCATTTCTACATTTGCGGCGACGCCAAGCGCATGGCGCGCGACGTCGAGCACGCGCTGGTCGATATCGTCGCGGCCCATGGCACGCGCTCGTCCGCTGATGCGCAAGCCTATGTGATCGCACTGAAAAGAGCGGGTCGCTACCAGGCGGACGTTTATTGATGAACGCGCAGATTCCGCCTGTCGCTCCCACGGTCCAGCCCGTCATGCGCACGACCTGTCCCTATTGCGGCGTCGGCTGCGGCGTTCTCGCAAGCCCGGACGGGGCGGGCGGCGCCTCGATCGCCGGCGACCCCGACCATCCCGCCAATTTCGGCCGGCTTTGCTCGAAGGGTTCGGCGCTGGGCGAGACGCTGGGGCTGGAAACGCGCCTTCTCCACCCGATGGCGCGCGGCAGGGATGGCCGAATGGCTCGTGCCGATTGGGATACGGCGATCGGCTCGATCGCACAAGCCTTTGGGAAAACAATAGAAACTCACGGTCCCGATGCCGTCGCGATCTATCTCTCGGGACAATTGCTGACCGAGGATTATTACGCCGCCAACAAGCTCGCCAAGGGCTTCCTCGGCACCGCGAATGTCGACACCAATTCGCGGCTCTGCATGGCCTCCTCCGTCGCCGGCCATCGCCGCGCCTTTGGCTCGGACACCGTGCCGGGCGTCTATGCCGATCTCGACGAGGCCGATCTCGTCGTGCTGATCGGCTCCAATGCGGCGTGGTGCCACCCCATCCTGTTTCGCCGCCTGGAAGCCGCCCGCGCCATGCGCGGCACCAAGCTCGTCGTCATCGACCCGAGGCGCACCGCGACCGGCGACGAGGCCGACCTGTTCCTGCCGGTAAATCCCGGAAAGGACACGGTTCTGTTCGCGGGGTTGCTGGCCTGGCTGGCGGACCATGACGCGTTGGACCATGCCTATATCGACGCCCACACCACGGGCCTCGCCGACACGCTGGCCGGCGCCCGCGCGATGGCGCCTGATATCGCGGCCGTGGCGCGCGAGACCGGGGTTTCCGCCGCAGACCTCGTGCAATTCTACACCCTGTTCGCCACCCATGAGCGCGCGGTCACCTGCTATTCGCAGGGCGTGAACCAGTCGGCGCAAGGCACCGACAAGGTGAACGCCATCATCAACGTCCATCTTGCCACCGGCCGCATCGGCCGTCCCGGCATGGGCCCGTTCTCCCTCACCGGCCAGCCCAACGCGATGGGCGGGCGCGAGGTTGGCGGACTTGCCAACCAACTCGCCGCGCACATGAATTTCACGCCGGTCGAGATCGACCGGGTGCGGCGGTTCTGGCAGGCGCCGCGCTTGGCCGAGCGCGAGGGGCTGAAGGCGGTTGCCATGTTCGAGGCCATCGCCGCCGGCCGCATCAAGGCGCTGTGGATCATGGGCACCAACCCGGCGGTGAGCCTGCCGCGCGCCGGGGCCATGCGCGAGGCTTTGGAATCGCTGGATTTTCTCGTCGTTTCCGAGAATGTCGCGAGCAACGACACGCTGTCGTGCCGGCCGCATCTGGTGCTGCCCGCGCTTGCCTGGGGCGAGAAGGACGGCACTGTCACCAATTCCGAGCGCCGGATTTCCCGTCAGCGGGCGTTTCTGCCGCCGCCCGGCGAGGCGCGACCGGACTGGTGGGCAATCGCGCAGGTCGGCCGGCGGCTGGGCTTCGACGAGGCCTTCGCCTGGCGCAGCGCCGCCGATGTGTTTCGCGAACATGCCGCCCTGTCCGCCTTCGAGAATGACGGCAGCCGGGATTTCGACCTCAGTGGCCTCGCCATGCTCGATGATGCCGCCTTCAACATCATGGCGCCGGTGCAGTGGCCCGTCCGATCGGCAGGCGATAGCGCCGACAAGCGCTTCTTCGCCGACGGTCATTTCTTCACGCCCGATCACCGGGCGCGCTTCGTGACGCCGAAGCCCGCCCGGCTGGCGCGCGAGACCAGCACCGATTTTCCTTTTATTCTCAACACCGGCCGCATTCGCGACCAGTGGCACACCATGACGCGAACCGGCCTCAGCCCCCGGCTTGGCGCGCATCTGCCCGTGCCATTCGTCGAGATCCACCCGTCGGATGCCACAAAACTCGGCATTGAGCATGGCGGGTTGGTTTCACTGCGATCCGCTCACGGCAGCGCCGTGGTCGAGGCGCGGTTGAGCGTCGGCCAGAAGCGCGGCGCGCTGTTCGCGCCCATCCACTGGTCCGATGCCACGTCGTCAAATGCGCGGATCAACGATCTGGTCGCGCGGATCACGGACCCGGTCTCGGGCCAGCCGGAATCCAAGGCGACGCCGGTTGCCGCGATGGCTCTGCCGGTGCGCTACCGTGGTTTCGTGCTGAGCCGTAGGCCCGTCACGGAGCTTCCCGCCACCTGGTGGGCGAAGGTCGCGCTGGAAGGTGGCGCGGGCTACCTCACGGCGACCGATCTTGGACCGGAGGAATGGAAGCGTCATACGGCGAAAATTCTGCTCACCAGCGACTATGCCGAATATGTCGATGCACCGGGCGGCGTGTATCGCGCCGCCGCCTTCGATGAGGCTGGCGCGCTTACAGGCGCCGTTTTCCTGTCGCCCAGTGGCGCCCCGGCGTCGTGGGACGGGCTGAAGGCGCTGCTGGCCGCCCGGACGCTGAGTTCAGTGGGCCGCCGCAACCTGCTCTCCGGCCGCGGCGAGGGACAGATCACGCCGCGCGGGCCCCTGGTCTGCGCGTGCTTCGCGGTCTCCGCCCCGCAGATCGAGCAGGCGCTTGCCAGTGAGTCGGGCGCCGATGTCGCGCGCCTCGGCCAGTTGTTGCGAGCGGGGACGAATTGTGGCTCCTGCGTACCGGAGTTGAAGAAGCTCATTCGGCAGAGGGCCATGCTGGACATGGCTACCATTACGCCGCCAGCGTGACTTTCCGCACGACGTTGAGTTTCCGGGTCGTGCAGCCTTCAATGCTGACAGCCTGAACGACGCCTTCGGCATCACTGACGGGTGCCCCGTATTGCGCGCAATTGCGGCGGGCCATGGCACGCAGATGCGGCGCTACCGACCGCAACAACCGTCGATACGCATGGGCATCGCCCGATAGCTGGCGGATGGCGCGCGGAATGGTGTACTCGGGATCGGGTGTAGCGCACCACGTGATCCGCGCCTTGGCCTGCGGATCGGTTGCCGCGCTGCCATTATCGGTGTCCCGATCGTCCTTGCGCTTCTTCGTCCGCTTCAGGAATGCCAGGCTGGGCGATGGGCTGGCGGAGGAGTTCGTGAAGCACAGCGGCAGGCGAGGGGTCGGCGCCTCGGTATGAGAAAACGCCTCCTTGAGAGCCGCCAGCAGGTGTTGCTCTCCGCCGCTAGAGCTTTTCCGGTGAATTCCGGTTCACCGAAAAAGCTCTAGGTTATTGTTCTGACGCATTTTCTTCACACGAACCGGAATCCACTTCGCTCGAAAATGCTCTAGGCGCGGTGCCGACGAGGATGAGCTTGCGGACCAGCGGTCCGTGCTCGGTGGCGATCTGCTGGGCCATGAAGTCGCCCCAAGGGAAAAGCCCGGCAGATCAACCCAGGTGAGGCCGAGCCGGTGGATGAAGTCGACCGCATCTCCTGCCATCGCCGCGACCTTGTCGGCGTTTGACCGGTCGAGCGCCTGACCCCGGCCTTGTCGAAGGCGATGACAGGACGATCGGCGGCAAGCGCGTTGACGACGGCAGGATCCCGCGCGTCGATGTTACCCGAGACGTGCTGCAGGAGAACGAGCGGCGTTCCGGTCGGCGGGCCGAGGCGGCGATAGGCAAAGCTGATTCCGCCGCCTTCAATGTAACGGGGGGCCGCTTCAAGCGTGTCGTTGTCCCGGCTCGCTATGTCGAACTCGGTCACGTCATGCTCCGGATGGATGGCATTGAAGGATCGGTGTCGGGATTGGTGCGGCGCAGCCGCCGCGACCTGTTCCAGATGTGGCTGGAGTTTCTGTGGTTATGGGCCGAGGGCTGCCGCGATCGGCGGTCGGTGACTTCCGCATCCGCAGAGAACACGCCTTGGGCTCCCGGCACGAAAGTACCGGGAGCGGGGCCGTCACTTCACGAGCGATGCCTTTTCGATCACCGCGGCGACTTCCTTCGCATGGACGACGAGCGAGGCATGACTGCCGGCGACTTCCGTCGTCTGGGCTTTCATTCGGGTGGCAAAAAACTTCTGGGCCTCGGGTGCGATCACCTTGTCCTTGGTGCTGATCACGTAGAATGTCGGCTTGTCGCGCCACGCGGCCGTATCGACCGGCGCCTCGAACGCGGTGTGATTCAACGGAAGCTGATGATTTGCCAGGGATTCGGCGATCTGCGGGGGAAGGTCAGCTGCAACTGCCGATGGGAACACCTTGGGGTCGATGTAAAGGTTGCCCTTGTCGTCAGGATGAATCGCCGCGGTGCCTTCGGTTGCCGGGCCGCTCTTGGCGAGCGCCGCCAGAGATTGCCCCACGTCGGGCGCGAATGCGGAGACGTAGACCAGCGCCGAGACCTTGGGGTCGTTGCCGGCTTCCGTGATGACGACGCCGCCCCAAGAGTGGCCGACGAGAACGGTCCTGCCCTTCTGCTGCGCCAGCGCCTGTTTGGTTGCATCGACGTCAGCGGCCAGCGAGGTGAGCGGATTTTCGACGAGCGTGACGTTGTAGCCCTTCTTCGTGAGGATATCGGCAACCGGCTTCCAGCTCGTCTGGTCGACGAAAGCCCCGTGGACGAGGACGATATTGTTGGCCGCCCCCTTGGGCAGTTCGGCAGACTGGGCGGGGGAGGCAACGGTTGCTCCGGCCATGAAGATGGTGGCGACCGAGAGGAGAAGATTTCGCATGGAGTACTCCTGTTGAGATGACGGACGACGCGGGTCCTGGAGAGGGCCGGCGTGCGGGCAAAGCCGCGCTTCTTTGCGTCCGTCGTTTTGCAAAATGGTTTGCCGCGCGAGCTGTTGGCTCGACGTGAGATGACGTAAGACGGGGAGGCTTCGGACGTTAGGCGTTGATCGTCCGAATATTGCGTCTGACCGTCCGCCGCATTACGATCCGGAAGATGGACATCCTTGCCCAAGTTCTCGATCGCATCCGCCTCGGTGGGACGCTGCTCTTCAACTTCGAGCTCGGGCATCCATGGAATCTGGCATTGCCGGCGCGTCCCTACGCCCTGTTCCATTATCTCAGTCGCGGATCAGCTACCCTGGTGCTTGAACAGGGGCCAGAACTCCACATGGTCGAGGGAGACTTCGTTGTCGTCACGCGCGGCGAGCCTCACCTGATTTATTCGGACCGCCGGGCGAAGCCTTTGGCGATCCTGGACCTCGATCGGCCGTCCGGACGCCTTGGCGTCGTTCGTCATGGAGGCAACGACCAGCCGCTCTCGGCGATGATCTGCGGCAATTTCACTGTGGAGCGGCCCTCGCGCGGCAGCGTCCTGGAATTGCTTCCGCCCCTGCTTCTCCTGAAGTCGACAGACGGCGGCGGCGGGCTCGAGACGATTCTGGAACGCATGGTGAGCGAGTCGGCCTTCGCGCGACCCGGCCAGGACGTCGCCCTTTCGCGACTGACCGACATACTCTTCGTCGAGGTGTTGCGGAGCTGGATCACGTCTCTCGATTCCGGAGAGGGCGGATGGCTGGGGGCGATGGCGGACCCGCACATAGGGCCGGCGCTTCAGTTGATCCACGAACGGCCGGATCGGCCCTGGGCCCTTGGCGAGCTCGGGAGCCGCGTGGGGCTCGGTCGCTCGGCGTTTTCGGCTCGCTTCACCAAGCTCGTCGGCGAGCCCATGTACCGCTATCTGATCGCACGCCGGATGTCGGAGGCTGCGTTTCTGCTCGAAACTAGCGACGAGGGGATTGCACGGATTGCGACCCGTGTCGGCTACGAGACAGCGGCCGCGTTTTCGAAGCTGTTCCTTCGCCATCACGGACTATCGCCCGGGCGGTACAGAGCCGTTCGCCGTTCTGAAAGTGGCAGAAGGCAGGGGGACGTTACGGAAACAGAGGTTGCGGTGGGGCCCAAGGATGCATGCCGACATCGTCAATTGGCAGAGTAGGTGCCTTGGCGGCCCGCAATCTCACGAGCCAAGGCAAGGAACGCCTTGACTCCCGCCGATAAATTCCGGCGGCCGGGATAATAGAGACAAAGTCCGGGATAGGGGGGAGTCCAATCCTCCAATACCCGCAACAGATGACCCGCCTCTATGTCGGGAAGAACGCTTTCTTCCATGAAGTAACCAATGCCGATATTCTCCAGGACGGCGGCTCGCGCGAGGTTTGACTCGTCGAGCACAAGGGGTCCCCGCACGTCAATCTGAACGGTTTCTCCGTCTTTCTCCAGGCGCCAACGGAAAAGCGCGCCGTCCGGCAAGCGGATGCGGATACATCTGTGATCGAACAGATCTGGAGGTACGCGCGGCTTTTCATGATGTTTGAAATATTCGACGGATCCGACAATCGCATGTCGTTGCGGACGACCGAGTTGAACTGCAATCATGTCACTGGGAATCAAGCCGGCGACCCGCACGCCGAGGTCGAAACCCTCAGCGACGACGTCGATCAGGCGTCCTTCGGTAACCAGATCGACGTTCATGTCCGGAAATCGACGAATAAATTCCGTTATGAGCGGCGAGATGATCGCGCGAGCCGCAAACGGAGCCGCGTTGATACGTATCGTTCCGGATGGCGTCTCACGTTGTGAACGCACCGCGTCCAATGCGCCGTGAACATCCTGAAGTGCCGGCCCTACCTGCTCCACGAACATTTTGCCGGCCTCGGTCAATGACACACTGCGCGTTGTGCGATTGAACAGGCGGACGCCGAGGCTGGCCTCAAGTTTGCCGATCGTGTGGCTGAGCGCCGTTGTCGACATGCCGAGATCGATCGCCGCCGCGCGGAAGGTCCCCCGCCGCGCTATCGCGAGGACCGCTCCCAGATCCGTCAGGCTCGCGCGATCCATTGTCCCGAAAATCCAGATACGACATCCTGGATTGTCCTACTTCTCCCAGCAATCGTCGAGCCTTATTTTGACATCAACACGTTTCCGACGAGGAGCCGAACGGTGGACATGCCGAAGATCGTGAAGGCCTATTTCGACGCCGAGCATCGCAACGACCCCGATGCCCTGGCCGGGGTGTTTTCCACTGAGGCGATCGTCAAGGACGAGGGCGCGGTCCATCGGGGACCCCGCGCGATCCGCGATTGGTGGGTTGCTGCGAAGGAAAGGACCCACCATGTCACCGCTCCCATCGAACTGGCGGGAAGTGACGACAAGGTCTCCGTCCGCGCACGGGTGTCCGGGGACTTCCCCAACAGCCCGGTAACGCTCGAATTCGCGTTCACGATCGAACAGGGCAAGATCGTCGAACTGGAAATCGGGTGATGGCCAATTTCCTCACGCTGAACGGCAAACGCGCCCTGGTTACAGCGGGAACCAAGGGTGCCGGCGCCGCGACCGTCGAACTGTTCCGCGAGCTTGGGGCCAAGGTGCTGACGACGGCCCGCTCTCGCCCCGAAGGTCTGCCCGAGGCGTTCTTCATTGCGGCCGACCTGACCACCGGGGAGGGCTGCGCGAAAGTGGCCGAGGCGGCCCATCAACGGCTCGGCGGCGTCGACATCATCGTCCACATGCTGGGAGGGTCCTCGGCGCCGGCAGGGGGCTTTGCGGCCCTGACCGATGACCAGTGGCAGACGGAACTCGATCTCAATCTGCTGCCCGCTGTTCGGCTGGATCGGCAACTCGTCCCGGGCATGGTCGAGCAGGGGGGCGGCGTCGTCGTCCATGTCTCGTCGATCCAGCGGGTGCTGCCGCTTCCGGAATCGACGACGGCCTACGCCGCCGCAAAGGCCGCGCTTTCGACCTACAGCAAGGCATTGTCGAAAGAAGTGTCTCCCAGAGGCGTGCGCGTGGTTCGGGTTGCGCCGGGCTGGATCGAGACGGAAGCGGCTGTGCGCTACGCCCAGCGTCTGGCCGATCAGGCCGGCACGGACTATGAGGGCGGCAAGAAGATCATCATGCAAGCTCTGGGGGGCATTCCGCTCGGCCGCCCGGCCAAGCCGGAGGAAGTCGCCAGCCTCATCGCCTTTCTGGCCTCCGACCGCGCGGCGGCGATAACCGGAGCCGAATACGTCATTGACGGTGGAACGGTTCCCACGTCCTGAGAGCCGCGCCTCACGCCGTCAAGCCGGCTCGGCGAGATCCGCGGTCGCTGCGCCGGCACTGCCGGACCGCTCCCTGGACACGCAGCGGCGCAGGCCGCGCCCGATATCGGTTCAATCAATTCTAGCAACTCTCCTATTTTTGCACCGCACATCCTATATTGCTGGGGAGGAGATACGCGCGCCATCCTGTCGACTTCGCGGGGACGGGGCGCCGGCTCCCAAGCGATGGGACGGCGATGGAAAAAGCGCATAAGGATATTCTGACCACGGCCGAGACCGCCAAACTGCTCGGTGTGTCGGTTCGCACGGCGCAACTGCTCATCGAGGGTGGCTCCGTACCGTCATGGAAGACGCCGGGCGGGCATCGCCGGGTCTACCGAGCGGACATTATGGGGCTGATCGAGCGGCCCGCGCCGGGCTCCCCCTTCTCGTCCGCTACCGTTGTCATTGTCGCTCCGTCCGAACGGCTCGCGCACTATGATCGCCTGTTCGCCGCCGTGCCCGAGTGCACGGCCGAGATCTTCGACGATGTCCACCGGGCGCTTTTTGCCATCGGCTCCATGCGGCCGCACGCCATCATCGTCGATCTTGAACCGGGCGATGCCGAGCGGGAGACGCTGCTGCACAGCCTTGCCGCCAACCCGTCATTGGGCCACAGCCGGATTGTGGTGGTTGCGGCCGCGGGCACGATGGCCGGTGTGGATCTGCCCCGTCGCGTTGCACCTGTCGAGGCCGCCGAACAGGCCGCCGCGGCGATACGTATATCTCTGGTCGATGCGGGGGCGCCGACTCCGCCGGTCTCCGACACGCTGTTTCCGATCGCTCTCAATGAGAGCCAGAGGCTGGTGGCGCTCGAGCGCTCCGGGCTGCTGGATACGCTCCCCGAGGAAGCGTTCGACCGCCTGACCTGGCTGGCGGCTCGCAATCTCGACGCGCCGATCGCGTTGCTGACCCTGCTCACGCCCACGCGGCAATGGTTCAAGTCGCGCGTCGGCCTCGACACGCCGGAAACCTCGCGAAGCTGGGCATTCTGCAATCATACGATCCTGCAGAAGGGGGTGTTCTCGGTGGAGGATCTTCCAAGCGATCCGCGTTTTGCCGATAATCCGGCTGTGGCGGGCGCTTTGGGTTTCCGCTTCTATGCCGGAGCCCCCGTGCATGACGATGAGGGGTTCGTCGTGGGGTCGCTGTGCATCATTGATCGCCGGCGCCGCACGTTGGACGGCGGCGAGACGCAGACCCTCCTGGCACTTGCGGCGATGGCTTCCGACGAGGTGCGGCTACGCGCCATCGAGCGTCAGTTGCGGAACACCCTTCGCAAAGCGGAGCGGCAGGCACCTGGCCGGGACCACACATTGGCGCTCGAGCCAACCGGGGGCGCGCGTTCCCAGGATCGGGTGTGAGGCTGGAACGGCAGGCTCGCATTGCCCATGCCTTCCACCATGACAAAAATGTCCTCGTCTGCCGCACGCCCGGGAAGACGATGTTTCTGCCCGTCACGGCGTCGCTGACGTCAACCCACACAGCCAATTCGGCGTTTTGAGCCTTCGTTCAACCTGTGGGGATCGCCATATCCTGGCGTCAGTTCGGTCCAAAAAGGTCCGTGAAAAATTCTTCCGCTTTTTAAATCATATGATGCAAGGCGGCTGTTGAAATGCATACAGACGATGCCGTTATGACAGAACTATTTAGCTTATATAGAATATTTCCCAAGTAATGTCCTATTATCCATTCATCAGGCTGGCGCAAGGTGCACGACTTGCTTTTCGCCCAGGGCATCCACGTCACCATTATAGAGGCTGCGATGACGGCTTTCGAGGCGGACGTGACCGCCGCGAAGCGCAGCCTTCTGACCGCGCCGGCAGGACGCTTCCTGCGATAACGAGCATCAGGGCGATGGCCGACGAGTCCTTCCGTCTCGATCCGAAGGTCGCCGCGATCAACGGCGCCGCACACCCGATGATCCATCTCGGCTGCATCGACGGCCGTTCACGTCACCCCCGCTGATGGGGCCAGCCGGCGCGGCGCAGGCCCGGCCGGCCGGCAATGCGACGCCAATGCCGGCATGATCCGCACGAGGCTGCAGGTCCGGCGGTGGCTGCGCATGGCGAATCGCGTTCAAGAGTGCCCCCCGAAATCGAGGCAGAGATGCCTCCATCGCTCCAGCCGCGGTGGATCGCGACGATATAGCAGAAAGGCATATTTGCTAAATTTGATAAATTTGATAATGACCTCCCGTTCAACGGAGTTTTCACCATGAACGAGACGGATAATGACGACGCGCTGGGCTTCGCCAGACGGGCGGCCGAAAATCAGAGCCGGCTGAGGGCGCGACCTCCGGCGCAATACAATTTCATCGTCTGCGGCGCCGGCTCAGCCGGCTCGGTCGTCGCGAGACGGCTGGCTGAGAACCCGGACATGGACGTGCTCCTCGTCGAAGCCGGGGGGGACGATGAAGCCGAAAAGGTGCTCGACCCGTCGCGGTGGCCTCTCAATCTCGGCAGCGAGCGCGACTGGGGCTTTCAGGCGACGCCCAATCCGCATTTGGACGGCCGAAGCTTGTCGATGTCGATGGGCAAGGGTCTGGGTGGCGGGTCCAGCATCAATGTAATGGTGTGGGCGCGCGGTCACCGCAGCGACTGGGACTTCTTTGCCAAGGAGAGCGGCGATCCCGCCTGGGGCTACCCGTCAGTGCTCGATATCTATCGTCAGATCGAGAATTGGCAGGGCACGCCTGATCCGCACTACCGCGGTACATCAGGTCCGGTGTGGGTCCAGCCGGCGCGCGACCCCAGCCCGGTCGCCCTCGCCATGCTC
Source organism: Ancylobacter amanitiformis (assembly GCF_030814815.1). Taxonomy (GTDB): domain Bacteria; phylum Pseudomonadota; class Alphaproteobacteria; order Rhizobiales; family Xanthobacteraceae; genus Ancylobacter; species Ancylobacter amanitiformis. The sequence goes on from NZ_JAUSVR010000010.1 coordinate 30,251, forward strand.
GATGCCGCCACCGAAATCGGCATTCCGCGCTTTGATCATCCCAATGGGGCGATGATGGAGGGCGCCGGGGGCGCCGCAATTTCCGACATGCTGGTGCGGGAGGGGCGACGTCACTCACTCTTCCGCGCCTATGTTCATCCCTGGATGGACCGGCCGAACCTCACGGTGCTGACTGGTGCGACGGTGCGCAGGGTGCTCTTCGACGGACGGCGCGCCGTCGGAATCGAGGTGATACGCGACGGTAAGATCTCGCGAATCGACGCAACTCAGGAAGTGGTTCTTTCGCTCGGCGCGATCCATACGCCGAAAGTGCTGATGTATTCGGGGATCGGCGATGCGTCGGAGCTCGGGCGACATGGCATCCCCGTCCGCCAGCATTTGCCCGGTGTCGGCGCGAACCTGCAGGATCACACGGCATTTTGCTGCATCTGGGAGTACCGCGACGCCATCGCGCCGCGCAATAATGGGAGCGAGGCGAAGCTTTACTGGAAGACACGTCCCGAGCTCGATTCGCCCGACGTGCTGTTCTGCCAGGCTGAATTCCCGGTGCCCAGCGAACGAACGGCGGCGAGGGGGGTGCCCGCGCAGGGCTGGACGATGTTCGCCGGGCTGGCGCGTCCGTCCAGCCGTGGCCGGCTTCGCCTCACCGGTGCCGACCCTATGTCCGCGATCGAAATCGACGCGAACATGATGTCGGACCCGGCCGACATGGATTCGGCGCTAGCATGTATCGAACTGTGCCGCGAGCTTGGAAACGCCCGGGCGTTTCAGCCGCTGGTGACCGGTGAATCGCTACCGGGCCCGCTCAAGGGCGAGGCGATGAAGCAGTTCGTTCGCGATTCCGCGGTCACCTACTGGCATCAGAGCTGCACGGCGAAGATGGGTCGCGACGAGATGTCGGTCGTGGATGCCTCTCTCAACGTCTACGGCGTCGAGGGTCTGCGTATCGCCGACGCCTCCATCATGCCGCGCGTCACCACCGGCAACACGCAGGCGCCCTGTGCCGTCATCGGCGAGCGGGCTGCCGGGATGATCCGCCGGACCTACGACCTCTGAAGGTCTCGCGCCAGGAATGTCCATGATGCGATGTTCCTGGCGCCCCATTGGGAGATCGCCCGTGTATCCCGCGACGTGTCCACAGAGCGGACGGCGGCAACGCCGTCAGGCCCGCCCACTCATGTGCTGAACCTGCTTGTCGTTTCCAGGGATCTTGTCGTTTCCAGGGATCTTGTCGTTTCCAGGGATCGCGATCTGCGCGCATGCCTCGCGCCGTATCTTCGCGCGCATGGTTGCGGCGCCGTCGGCAGCCGTGAAAGGCCGGCGAACTCTCGGTTGCCGGCCGACGGCTTCAGCCTTCTCGTGCCGGATGGGCGGCTTGAGCCGCCAGAGGGCCTTGATCTGCTGGATTGCGTGCGAGTTGCAGCGCGAAGTCGATGGCCTCGATCAGGCTTTCCTCCTTGGCAATGCCTTTCCCCGCAATATCGAAGGCGGTGCCATGATCGACGGAGGTGCGGATGATGGGCAGTCCGAGGGTGATGTTCACGCCGGAAAGCGCTTTCCACTCGCCGGTTTCCGGGTCGACGTCGAAGCCCAGAAGCTTCACCGGTACATGGCCCTGATCGTGATACATCGCGACCACGGCATCATAGCTGCGGCCGCGCAGCTTGACGAAGATGGTGTCGCCGGGCACCGGGCCGATCACCGTGATATCCGAGCCCTCATAGGTGGCGACGAGCGGGGCCGTCACGTCGATATCCTCGCGGCCGAAAATGCCGCCTTCGCCGGCATGCGGATTCAGCGCGGCGATGCCGATGCGCGGATGGCGGATGCCGAGCGCGCGCAGCATGCCCGCCGTCAGGTCGATGACGCGGCGCAGGCGCGCCGGCGTGAGCTTTGACGGGACATCCGCCAGCGCGACATGGGTCGAGAGGTGGCTGACGCGAAAGTCGCCATGGGCCAGCATCATCACGGAATCCCGTGCCCCCGTGAGATCGGCGAGCATGTCGGTGTGGCCCGAATAGGCGTAGCCGGCGAGATTCAGCGCTTCCTTGTTCAGCGGCGCGGTGACGATGCCGGCGATGATGCCGGCCTGGGCGAGGCGGACCGCCTTCTCTATGGCGAGAAAGGCCAGCCGGCCGCCTTCCGCGCTCATGTGCCCCACACGGATCGGCTCCCGCTCAGGGCCGGCCTCGAGGACCGCCAGGGAGAAGGGTTGCGCGGGGTCGGTGATTTCGGGGATCGGCGCTGCCGCCAGCATGGCCTCGGCCGACCGCAGAGCGGCCACGCTGCCAATGACGACCAGCGATATTTCGCCCGCTTGCAGGCGGGAGGCGAGGCGGGTGCCGGCCTTGACGATGATTTCCGGACCGATGCCGGCCGGGTCTCCCATGGTGATGGCAAGGCGCGGAACAGCCATGAAAGTCATCCTCTTTCCAGAATACGCCATTCGATATCAAAACAGATCATAATCGCGCAATAGATATCTTCATCGGCCGTTCGACGCCGTGTCGAGTAGCTCGCGCAGCAGATCCGGACGCCCGAACGCGCCGGATTTCGAGAGGACGCGGACACCGTCGAAGCGTCCGCCGCGCAGCCGCGACATGGCCAGTCCCGGCTCCGGCGCGCCCTCCACCGCGAGGCTCTCGGCGCCGATGGCATCGGCGACGTCGCGCAGTGTCTCGCCGCCGGCCACGAACAGGGTGCCCGGCGGCGGGCAACGGGCGAGCAGCCGGGAAAACCGCTCGGCAATGACGAGGGCGGCATCGGCGCGGGTGCCCTCGAAGGCTACGGTGACGATGCAGGACTGGCCGCCGGCGAGACGTTCGAGAACCCTGTCGATGTCGGACGGGCTGGCCGAGAGCCGGACATGCCGGCGCGGGTCCGGCGCGATGGCATGCTCGATCTGCGTTCGTGTCACCGGGTGGTTCGAGCCGAAGAGCGCGAGCAAGGGGGCCTGCCGGCGCGGGCTTTCCGGGGGGGCGCCGGCCGGGGCCACCGGCGCGGGCCGGGCCCGGGCGAGCGCGGCCGCGAGGCCGCCGGTGCCGACCCAGAGCCGGGGGCGGTGAGCGGACATCTCGCGTGCGACGATCGCGTCGAGATCCATATCGCTCTCGGCATCATGCACACGGATGTCGGCATGGATGAGCCCCGCCTGGCGCAGCGCCGCGTGAATATGGTCACCGAGCGGCTCGTTCGTATCCGTCTTCCACTGGCGGCCGGCCCGGGTGACGCGGCCCTGGAAGGGAAATGCCGGGGCGACGACGAGCCGCCGCCCTTCCGCCATCACCGCGAGCGCGCCAAGTTCCGCCGCCCAGTTGCCGCGCATCAGGCTATCGATCTTCTTGAAGGCCGGTTCGCCCGCGAGAAGCCAATCCGTGAACCTGCCCTGACGGGCAACGGCCCTGTCGCCATCGACCTCGCGCGTGGCGGCATCGATGGCCGCCATGGCCGGCAGGCCGTGCTCGGCACGCCACAGCACCGGAAGGGGAGAGAAAGGCGTGGCGAAGGCCGCGGCGCTGTCCAGCGCGCCGGTCAGGTCGTCGGCAAGGATACGCACGCCCGTCATCTCAGCCACAGCTGCCGCCCTGCGGCTGCCGGGGAACGGGAACGACACGCACGGCGACATTCAGCCCGGCCAGTTCCGCCAGCACGGCCAGATCGACGCCGTCATCCGTGACGATCTCCTGGACGTTCGAAACATCGCAAATGGTGCAGAAACTCGGGCTGGTGAATTTCGAGCTGTCGGCAAGCACGATGACGCGCCGGGCCGCCGCGATCATTGCCTGCTTCATCGTGGCCACCTCCAGAGAGGTCTCCGTCAGCGTTCGGCCGGTAATGGCATGGGTTCCGAGCAGGGCGATGTCGGCATGGAGGTTCCGCAGGAAATCCTCACCGGGGCGGCCGACCAGCGTCAGCGAACCCTGCCGCACCGTGCCGCCGGGCACGACGAGGTGAACATTCGGCGCGCCGGCCAGTACCTGGGCGATGGCGAGGCTGTTGGTGACGGCGGTGAGGGGGAGGTGACGGGCGACGACGGCGCGCGCCACGGCGAGCACCGTCGTGCTGGCGTCGAAAATGACGCTTTGCCCGGGCTGCAATTCATCGGCGACGGCGGCGGCGATCGCGTTTTTTTCCTGGCACAGCAATTGTGCGGCGATGGCGGCATCCGGTTCGAACGTGGCCCGCTCGGTGCTCTGGAGCAGGGCGCCGCCATGGGTGCGCTCCAGCGCGCCCTGCTTCACCAGATGCTCAAGGTCGCGCCGGATGGTCGACGCCGACGCGCCGATGGCATCGGCCAGTTCCTGGATACCCGCCGCGCCCTCGCGCCTCAGGCGTTCGAGGATGAGCGCCCGGCGCTTGGCGGGAATCATGTCGACACGCCCGCGCGCCATCTCCTCGCCGCTGTCGCCCTGCCGTTCGCTCGTGGTCATGGGATCCCTCGGTGCGACCATGGGTGGGGTTGCCGCTCCACGGTACTGAATGATCGATTATGAAACATTTTGACGCAAGATGGAATTTTCTTCCACAATTATTGCGGAAGGATCAACGCTCTCGGCCATCCTGAAAACCGGCAGTGCCAGGGTCATCTGCCATTCGCGCGCGTCCACCTCGCGCAATCACGCCGCCCTTCCGGGCGTGCGACCGGCGGCCCCTGCCGCGGGAAGGAAACTGCCGCACGGGCCCCATGCTGGCGAGGGCCGGGTGCCGGCATCAAATGTTCTGTGATTTTTCATCCATTATTATCAATGGCTTGAACGGATGTCCGGCCCGCTCGCGTCGGCCCGGGCTACAAAACCGAATGCGTACGCTTGACCGAATTCAGAAAGATTGGCAACAATGGGAACGTTCTCAGAGAACGTTCCCGCAAGTGGAGCGGCTCCGGGCACGTGGGAGGAAGAAAGAATGACGGACGCCACAGGCCGCCCCGATACCGGGGAGCGGCAACCCTCGTTTCGTGAAATGCGTGCCTCGGGCGTCAGCAAGTCCTATGGCGCGACCGTCGCTCTCGAACATGCCGACATCGCGCTCCGGGCCGGCGAGGTTCACGCGCTCCTCGGCGAGAACGGGGCTGGCAAATCCACTCTCGTGCGCATCTTCACCGGCGCCGTGATCCCCGATCGCGGCGCGATGCAACTGCATGGCGAGACCTATGCGCCGCGCTCCATCCTCGAGGCGCGCCAGCGCGAGGTCGCCACCGCCTTTCAGGAACTGAGCCTCGTTCCCAATCTCACCGTGGCGCAGAATTTCCTGCTGCCGTCGCTGGCCCGGCCGGGGCGCCCGCTGATTTCCGCCCGGCAGGTGATCGCTCGCGGCGCGGAAATCCTGGAGCGTCACGGGCTCCGCCGCATCGACCCCGCCGCGCGTGTCGGCGACCTGCCGCTCGCCGAGCGCCAGCGCATCGAGATCGCCCGCGCCATCGAGAATGCCGGCCGCGTGCTCATCCTTGACGAGCCGACGGCCTCGCTCGCCGAGACCGACTGGCTGTTCGAGCAGATCGGCAAGGCGCGCGCGCGCGGCGTCGCCATTCTCTATATCTCGCACCGTCTTGCCGAGGTGCGGGAAATCTGCACTGCGGCAACCGTGCTTCGCAATGGCCGCTCCATCGGCACGGTTGGTCTCGGCGACGCCAGCGATGGCGATATTTTCGAGATGATGGTCGGCCACCGGGTCGAGCATACGCGCCGGCCGGCGCGGGTGGCGGGCATGGCCAGCGCGCCGCGCCTCGCCGCCGCCGATCTCGCCGGCCACGGGCTGCGCGGTGTGAGCTTCCAACTCGGGGAAGGCGAGATTCTCGGCGTCGCCGCGCTGGAAGGGCAGGGGCAGCGCGGGCTATTCCGTGTGCTGGCCGGGCTGGAGACGCCCACCGGCGGGGTGATCCGCGTCGACGGCAAGGCGACCGCCTATCGCACCCCGCGCGCGGCGCTGCGCTGTGGCTCCGGCATCAGCTATCTCCCCGAGGAGCGCAAGACCGAGGGCATCCTTGCCGGCCTGTCGGCCGCTACCAATGTGGTGTTGCCCTTCCTGCCGCGTGTCGGCCGGGCGGGCCTGATCGGCCGGCGCGACGAGGAGAAGGCGGCGTTGCCGGCGGCGCAGAACGTGGCGCTGAGCCCGCGCTATCTCGGCTTCGCCATTGGCGACCTGTCCGGCGGCAATCAGCAGAAAGCGTTGATGGCGCGCACGCTGGCCACCGGCGCGCGCACCCTGTTGCTGTTCGACCCCACGCGCGGCGTCGATGTCGGCACCAAGGAATCCATCTATGCCGCCATCCGCGCCTTCGCCGAGGGTGGCGGCTCGGTGCTGTTCTATTCCTCGGAACTGCCGGAGATCGTCCAACTCGCCGATCGCTGCCTGGTTCTCTATGGCGGCCAGGTATTCGGCGAACTGGAAGGCGCCGACATCGCCGAACAGAAACTGGTGGCGGCGATGATCGGCCATGGCACGCGCCCGCCGGCCGGCCACGCGTCCGTCTCCTCCGCCGGTCCCGTTCACGCCGTCGCGGAGAGCGCCCGATGAGCGATATCGCAACCACATCCGGCGGCGCCGCCCCTTCCGCCGCCCCTTCCGCCGCCCGCTCGGGCCCGGCCCCACGTCACCGGCTCTGGCGGCTGACGCAGGGCGCCGGCCTGATCCTCGGGCTTTATGTGCTGCTCTACGCGCTCTACGCCTACCAGCAGCCGCGCGCGCTGGACGCCTATGCCATCGCGGCGCTGATGAACAACACGGCGCCGCTGGCGCTGGCCGCCGCCGGCCAGACGCTGGTGGTGCTGAGCCGGGGCTTCGATCTTTCGATCGCCGGCGTGATCTCGCTCTGCAATGTCGTGCTCGCCGTCTATCCCCTGGAGGGGCCGGGCGGGGCGCTGCTCTCGATGCTGCTCTGCCTCGCCATTGGCGGCGCCGTGGGGGCGGTGAATGGCTGGCTGGTGGCCTATCTCCGGCTCCAGTCCATCGCCGCCACGCTGGCGACCATGATCATCTGCCAGGGCATCGCGCTGGTGATCCTCAACGCGCCGGGCGGCTATGTCTCGGAATGGATCGCCGACGAACTGACGGGGCGGCTGTGGGGCGCCGTGCCGGTCTCGGGGCTCGCCGTCGCGGCGGTGGTCGGGCTGTGGCTGCTGGTGCGGCGCACCGATTACGGTGTCGCGCTCTATGCCATCGGCGCCGACGAGCCGGCCGCCGCGCTCTCCGGCGTCAATGTGCGGCGCACCCGGTTCATCACCTTCGTCGGCGCCGGCATGCTCTACGGCCTTGCCGGGCTGATGCTGAGCGCGCAGACGGCGACCGGCAATCCCAATTCCGGCACGCCGCTGCTGCTGCTCTCCTTCGCGGCGGTGGCGCTGGGCGGCACGTCGCTGAGCGGCGGGCGCGGCGGATTGTTCGCCTCGGTGGTGGGGGCGGCGACCCTCACGCTTTTGCAGAAGGTGCTGTTCTCCAGCGGCGTCTCCTCCTTCTACACCGGCCTGTTCCAGGGCGTGGTGCTGATCGTGGCCGTGGTCTTCAGCGGCCTGCTGACCCGCATCGGAGAGCGGAAATGACGGCCATGAACGAAAATCCCACCTCGCAGGCCCGTTTCCAGCAGAGCGGCGACACGCGGCGCAGCGCCCGCATCAGCGCCGAGACCGTCAGCACCCTCGCGGTGGCCATCCTGTGCGTGGCGCTGCTGGTCGGCGCGCGCTTCATCAGCCCTTCGCTCGGCTCCTGGTCGCAGGTCGAGACGGTGCTGGTGCTGGGCTCGTTCCTGGTGGTGCTGTCCTTCGGGCAGGGACTTGTGATCCTCACCGGCGGGCTCGACCTGTCGCTGCCGGCGGTGGCGACGCTGGGCGGCATCCTCGCCACCAACTGGGTCGGGGCGAGCGATCCCGGCGCCTGGTATCTGCTGCCGCTGGTGCTGCTGGCCTGCGGCTGCGTCGGCTTCCTCTCCGCCGCCGGCATCGTCTGGCTGAAGGTGCCGCCCTTCATCATGACGCTGGCCATGTCGATCATCGTTTCCTCGCTGCTTCTGGGCTACACCAAGGGCACGCCGCGCGGCGCCGCTCCCGACGCGGCGGTGGCGCTGATGAAGGGCCATCTGCTCGGCCTGCCGGCGCCGGTGGTGTTTCTTGTCGCCTTCGTCGTGCTGGGCTGGCTGTTCCAGAGCCGCTCGATCTTCGGGCGCTATCTCTATGCCATCGGCACCAATGTGGAGGCCGCGCGCATCGCCGGCGCCCCCGTCACGGCGATGCGCATCCTGCCCTATGTGATCAGCGCGGTGAGCGCCGGTTTCGCCGGCCTGATGCTGGTCGGCTATTCCAGCGGCGCCACGCTGCGCATGGGCGACAGCTACCTCCTGCCTTCCATCGCCGCGGTGGTGATCGGCGGCTCCTCGATCCTCGGCGGGCGCGGCACGTTTCTCGGCACGGTGGGCGGGGCGATCCTGCTGACCACGCTCGGCACCATCATCTCCGCCATCGGCCTCGAATTCGGCCTGCGCACCATCATCGAGGGCGCCATCGTGCTCGTGGCACTGCTGCTGCTGCGCGAGGAGCTTTTCCAGAAACTCGGCTCGCTCTGGCGTTGAGTCCGGGCGAGCGAGACGAACCACAAGAACAACGCTAAATCTCAGGAGGAAACGACGATGATATCGACGCTGCTCAAGACCGCGACCGCTGCCCTGCTGCTCGGCGCGGCGTGTCTCGGGGCGATCCAGCCCGCCGAGGCCGGGGCCCCCAAGGACGGCAAGAAGTACAAGATCTATCTGAGCCTGAGCTATTCCGGCAATGCGTGGCAGTCCGAGGCGGCCAACATCGTCAAGGCGCTTGCGGCCACCCCGCCTTACAACGACCTGGTCGAGTTGAAGGAGGTGATCTCCGGCGCCGACCCGCAGGCGCAGATTTCCGCCTATGAGAGCATGATCGACGCCGGCGCCGACGGCATTGTCAGCTTCCCGATCTCCGCCACCGCGCTCAACCGCACCATCAAGCGCGGCTGCGAGCAGGGCGTGCTGTTCTTCATGTACGACGCCACCGTCACCGAGAGCTGTGCCTACAATGTCAGCTATCTCTCTTCCGGCTTCGGCGAGAACTCGGCGCAGGCGCTGGTCAACGCGCTCAATGGCAAGGGCAAGATCTTCCTGTCGCGCGGCGTGCCCGGCAACTCGGTCGACCAGCGCCACACCGACGGCGCCAAGCACATCTTCGCCAAATATCCCGGCATCGAGGTGGTGTCCGAATATTACTCGTTCTGGGACGACCGCACGACGCAGCAGGAGACCGCCAAGGCGCTGGCCGCGCATCCCGACGTCCAGGGCATCTGGGCGCAGGCGGGCGAATACGGCGCCATCCAGGCGCTGCTCGACAAGGGCGGAAATCTCGTGCCGCTCACCGGCGAGAATTCCAACGGCTTCCGCCTCGCCCTCGCCGATCCGGCGATGCAGGCCAAGGGGCTGACCGGCGTCTCGGCCGGCTCGCCGCCGGCGCAGTCGGGCTATGCCTTCAAGCTGATGATGGAAATCCTCACCGGCAAGCGTGAACTGAAGCCCACCAATATCGAATACCCGCTGCCCTGGGTGCCGGCCGACAAGGTGAAGCTGTGCGCGGGCGACACGTTCGAGAATGGCTGCAACGTCTTCCCGAAGGACCGCGTGCCGTCCTCCTTCGTCACCGAAGTGCTGAACCCGGTGCTGCTGCCCGAGCTGAACATCGATTCGGCGCTGAACGGCACGCCGGTGAAGGGCGCGACCATTCAGCCGCTGCCGGCGGAAGTGACCAAGGCGGCCAATGAGCCGGGCATCAACTGCGCGCGCTGCGAGGCGGCCAAGGACCAGTACAAGCTGACCAAGGTGCAATCGACGGTGAAGTGAGGCGGCGCGAGCCGACGCGACCTGCCGCCCGGCGCTTCTCGGTGCCGGGCGGCCCGATGCCCGGTCGGGGCATCGCGATATCCCGGCTGCGAACGAATCTGCTTTCCTCCCGCAACGGACCCGACAGCACCGCCGGCGGTGGCGAGACAGGAGACAGGCCTTGAGCGACGCGCAACGAGACAAGGGACGCCGGGTGACCGTGAAGGATCTCGCCCGCGATCTCGGCATGTCGGTCTCGACGGTCTCGCGGGCCTTCTACCCCGACGCGGTCGTCGCCTCGGAGACGCGCCGGCTGGTGCTGGAACGCGCCGCCGCGCTCGGCTATCGCCCCAATCCCTTCGCCCAGAGCCTCATCACCAAGAAGACCCAGATCGTGGGCATGGTCGTTTCCGACCTGACCAACCCGTTCTACCCCGAAGTCATGACCGAGATGACGGCGATGCTGCAGGAGGCCGGCATGAATGTCATGCTCTCCGCCGCCAACCAGCCGGAGAAGATCGACGATGCGGTCGACCTTCTGCTGACCTATCAGCCGGACCTCGTCATCGTGCTGGCCGCCAACATGGCCTCGCATGCCCGCGAGAAATGCGAGCGAGCCGGGGCGCCGTGCATCTTCTTCAACCGCCTGTCCGCCGACGGCCTCGGTTTCGGCGTGACCTGCGATAATGAGGCCGGCGGCCGGCTGGTCGCCGATCACCTCATCGATAGCGGCCACAGGCACCTCGCCTATATCTCGGCCTTTCCCGGCGCCTCGACCAATGTGGAGCGGCACCGGGGCTTCTGCCGGCGGGCGGAGGAGCGCGGCTTCGAGCGCCCGATCGTGATCGAGGCCGGCCGCTTCAGCTACGAGGCCGGCTATGCCGCCGGACTTGAGGCGGAGAGGGCCGGGCGCCCGATTGATGGCGTGTTCTGCGCCAATGACATCGTCGCCATCGGCTTCATCGCCGGGGTGCAGGAAAGCGGCCGGCTCCGCGTGCCGGACGACCTCTCGGTGGTCGGCTTCGACGACATCACCATGGCGGGCTGGCCCTCTCACCAACTGACGACGGTGGCACAGCCGCTGGACGGGATGATGGCGGCGACCGTCCGTCTCGCCCGCGATCTGGCCGTCGATCGCCAGAAGGATCCGCACATCCTGCGGCTGCCGCCGGGACGGCTGATCGAGCGCCACACGACGCGCCGGCGCGATGGAGAAACGGCATGACGCTGCAGCGACACACTCTTTTCGATCGCCTGACCACCGTGCACCGCCCGGACTGCGCGCTGTTCGCCGATGGTCCGCTGCCGGCGCAGGTCATGGGCCCGGACGATCTCGCCCTGCGGCTCGGTTCGGAAACGAGCGGCCGCTACGCCGCCGCGTGCCGTCCGGTGTTCGAGGATCTGCGCCGCGTCGTCGGCCAGCTGGCCGGGCTGATGATCCTGGCGCAACTCACCGAATCGTCGGAGGTCGCCTGTCTCGCCGAACTGGAGAGCTGCCGGCGGCGCTGGGCCGAGGCGGGCGAGCGGATCGGGCTGCTTGCCGCTCCCGATGCCCTTATCCCGCATCGGGAGCAGATCGCCGCCGCGCACGCTTTTTCCGGCCTTGCGCTGGGAACGTTCTCTGAACTTCGCCCGCGCGGCGACAACGAAGCCGCCTTCGACGTCATCTCCCGCCATGTACGACGTGCCTACGCCCATCTGAGCGCGGCCACCGCCGAAAAGGCGGGGCTCGCCATGGTGGATCTCTCCCATGCCTGTTGCTCCTGCGGGCGGTGAGCCGCCGGATCTAAGAACAAATCAGAAAAGGAAGGAAACGAGCCATGTCCGACTATTCGATCTGGGTTTGCGAATATTCCTACGTCAAGAACTATCACAAGAGCGGCGTGCTCTATGGTGCGCATAACCAGGGCTTCGTGAAGCTTCCCTACTGCTACGTCGTCATCAAGGGCCGCGATCACGTCGCGATGGTCGATGTCGGCTACAACGACAAGGACTACGGCAAGGTTCTGGGCGATCGCTTCGGGGTGGAGAACTGGCGCAATCCGACGACGGTTCTGGCCGAGATCGGCGTGAAGCCGGAAGAGGTCGACACCTGCTTCATCACCCACGCGCATTTCGATCATTTCGGCAATGTCGAGGACTTCCCGAACGCCAAATTCTACATCCAGGAGCGCGAGATCGCGAAATGGGTGTGGGCGATGTCGCTGCCGGACCGGCTGCGCTGGATGATGGTGGCGGTCGATCCCGGCGACATCGTGCGCGGGGCCGATCTCGCCCGGCAGAAGCGTCTGGTCACGGTCAACGGCGCCGTGAGCGACGTGCTGCCCGGCATCGACCTGCATGCCGCCGATGACAGCCACACCTGGGGCTCGATGTGGGTGACGGTGCGCAATGACGGACAGGCGCAGTCGCAGGACAGCTGGGTGCTCGCGGGCGACCTCGTCTATGTGTTCGACAATATCCACGGGCCCGGGGCGGCCGTCGACGAGAAGGAAGTCTATACCCCGGTCGGCCTCGCGGTCGGCAGCCAGACCAATCTGGTGCTCGCCACCGAGGCCATGATGAAGCAGGTGGGCTACGATTCCCACCGCGTCATCCCGGTCCATGAGGAGCGGCTGCGCGACACCTTCCCCTCGCGCATCACCCGGGAGGGCCTGCGCATCACCGAGATCTGCCTTGCCGACGGCGAGACCTCGAAGGTGTCGGCATGACGCGCCCGGCACCTGACGCGGCCCATCCTGTCGCCATCGTCGGCGCCGGCCTCGTCGGCTCCGGCTGGGCGCTGGTCTTTGCCCGCGCCGGCTTGCGGGTGCAGGTCTACGATCCCGTAGCCGAGGTGCGCGCCGGTATCCTGCCCTGGGCGCGGGAGAGCGCGGCCGCGCTGGCGGGGGTCGGCCTGATCGAGGATGTCGAGGCGGTCCTGGCGCGGCTGCATGTGTGCGACACGCTGGAGGCGGCGCTGGACGGCGCCGCCTATATCCAGGAGTCGGTATTCGAGCGGGTGGATGTGAAGAGCGCGATCTGCCGCGCCATCGACGCCGTCATGGCACCGAATGCCATTGTCGGTTCCTCCTCCTCCGGCATTCCCGCCTCGCGCTTTACCGAGGACTGCACCCATCGCGGGCGTTTCCTGATCGCCCATCCGGTCAACCCGCCGCATCTCGTCCCGGTGGTCGAACTGGTGCCGGCACCGTGGACCGAGGCCGAGGCGCTGGAAGGCGCGCGGGCGCTGATGCACGCGGTCGGGCAGGTGCCGGTGACGCTCTCCCGCGAGATTGACGGCTTCATCCTCAACCGTCTCCAGGGCGCGCTGCTGAACGAGGCCTGGGCGCTCTATGACGAGGGCTATGCCGGCCTCGCCGACATTGACGCGACCATCGCCCACGGGCTCGGGCTGCGCTGGGCGTTCATGGGCCCATTCGAGACCATCGACCTGAACGCGCCCGGCGGCATCGTCGACTATGCCGCCCGGCTCGGGGGCATGTACCACGCCATGGCCCAGAGCCGCGCGCCGCGCGCCTGGCCGGAAGAGACCATCCGCCGGGCCGGCGAGGAGCGCCGCGAGGCGCTTCCGGAAGCGGAACTCGCGGCCCGCCGCGCCTGGCGCGACCGCGCGCTCACCGGCATCGCCGCCTTCAAGAAGGCCAGCGGACTCGCTCCCTAGAGCTTTTCCGGTGAATTCCGGTTCACCGGAAAAGCTCTAGGTTATTGTTCTGACGCATTTTCTTCACGCGAACCGGAATCCACTTCGCTCGAAAATGCTCTAGCCCATCCCGCTCTTCTCGCCTTCGAGACACCTGTAAACGTAAGGACCAGCACCATGGCCGTAACCCATCTGAAGCGCGGCAAGCCCTCCGAAGAGCGCTCGCAGGACGACCGCAAGGTTCGTGAGACGGTCGAGACCATCCTCGCCGACATCGAGGCGCGCGGCGACGCGGCGGTGCGCGAACTGTCGGAGAAATTCGATCGTTATTCGCCGCCGGCCTTCCGTCTGACCTCCGGCGAGATCGAGGCGCTGATGGCGCGGGTTTCGACGCGGGACATGGAAGACATCCGCTTCGCGCAGACGCAGGTGCGCAATTTCGCGCAGGCCCAGCGCAATTCGATGACGGATATCGAGATCGAGACGCTGCCCGGCGTCATTCTCGGCCACAAGAACATCCCGGTGCAGTCGGTCGGCTGCTATGTGCCGGGCGGCAAGTTCCCGATGGTCGCCTCGGCGCATATGTCGGTGCTGACCGCCGCGGTGGCCGGCGTGCCGCGCATCGCCGCCGCGACCCCGCCCTTCAAGGGCGAACCGAACCCGGCGGTGATCGCCGCCATGCATCTGGGCGGCGCGCATGAGATCTATGTGATGGGCGGTATCCAGGCCATCGGCGCGCTGGCGATCGGCACGCAGACCATCGCCCCCGTCGACATGCTGGTCGGGCCGGGCAATGCCTATGTCGCCGAAGCCAAGCGCCAGCTCTATGGCCGCGTCGGCATCGATCTGTTCGCCGGCCCGACCGAGACGATGGTGATCGCCGACGACACCGTGGATGGCGAGATCTGCGCCACCGACCTGCTTGGGCAGGCCGAGCATGGCTACAATTCGCCGGCCGTTCTCGTCACCAACAGCCGCCGCCTCGCCGAGGACACGCTCGCCGAGATCGACCGTCTGCTGGCGCTGCTGCCGACCGCCGACACGGCGACGAAATCCTGGGCCGATTACGGCGAGGTAATCCTGTGCGACAGCCATGAGGAGATGCTCGACGTCGCCAACGACATCGCCTCCGAGCATGTGCAGGTGATGACCGACCGGGACGACTGGTATCTCGCCAACATGCATTCCTATGGCGCGCTGTTCCTCGGGGCCCGCACCAATGTCGCCAATGGCGACAAGGTGATCGGCACCAACCACACGCTGCCGACCCACAAGGCGGGGCGCTACACCGGCGGCCTGTGGGTGGGCAAATTCCTCAAGACGCACAGCTACCAGAGGATCACCACCGACGAGGCGGCGGCGATGATCGGCGCCTATGGCTCGCGCCTGTGCCTGCTGGAAGGCTTCGTCGGCCATGCCGAGCAGTGCAATGTGCGCGTGCGCCGCTACGGCCACAAGAACGTGCCCTATGGCGAGGCGGCGGAATGAACGTCGCCGCGCCCTCGTTCCGGCTTGATGGGAAACGGGTACTGGTGACGGGCGCGGGGCGGGGCATCGGCCTCGCCATCGCGCGGGCCTGCGCCGCCTCGGGTGCGGACGTGACCCTGTGCGCCCGTTCGGCGGGCGAGATCGGCGAGGCCGCGGCCGCGTTGCGCGGGCTGGGTCTCAAGGCCGAGGCGCTGCCGGCCGACGTCACCGATGTGGAGGGGTTCGCCGCGCTCGTCGCGGCGCGCCCGGCCTTCGACGTGTTCGTCAACAATGCCGGCACGAACCGGCCGAAGCCCCTCGCGCAGGTGACGGTCGAGGATTACGACGCCGTGCTGGGGCTGAACCTGCGCAGCGCCGTGTTCGCAGCCAAGGCCGTCACCGCCCGGATGATCGAGGCGGCGCGCGGCGGCTCGGTGATCAACATGTCCTCGCAGATGGGCCATGTGGGAGCGGCCAACCGCACGCTGTACTGCGCCTCGAAATGGGGGCTGGAGGGCTTCACCAAGGCGCTGGCGGTGGAACTGGCGCCGCATCGCATTCGCGTCAACACCATCTGCCCGACCTTTGTCGAGACGCCGATGACCGAGCCCTATTTCCGTGATCCGGCGTTTCGCGCCGAGGTGTTGGCGAAGATCCCGCTGGGCCGCATAGGGCAGGTGGAGGATGTGGCGGCGGCGGCGGTGTTCCTCGCCAGCGATGGCGCGTCGCTCATGACGGGCAGCGCGCTGATGCTGGATGGAGGGTGGACGGCGCTGTGAACCGTGCGGATCGTCCCGCCGCGATCCGTGCCGCCCATCGCCGGACATCGAGACCGGCGCGCCTGAACGACGCGGCCACCTGTTCTCTCCCGGGAGGGCGTCATTGCGGAACGCGAGCGGCCCGTGCGGCCCGGGCGGTTGCCTTCTGGCCCGCCTTCGCTCGTACGGCCAAGGCGTCCCAGTGCCGGCCGAGCGAGGGGCGGGCGCTGCGCCGCTGGCAGTTGAAGGTGGCGGGCTCTTGCCGGCGCGCGGGCGGCGTGCTCCGGTGTGATCACATTCGCCCCGGCATTGTCCGCGAGAGGCCGGCGTGCCGGGGCGTCCGGATCCTGAGGGTGCGTGCATCATGAAAGCCGTCGTCTATGAAGCCTTCGGGCAGGCGCCTGAATTGCGAAACGTTGCCGATCCGACGCCGGAGCCTCATGGCGTGGTGGTCAAGGTCGAGGCAACGGGCGTCTGCCGCAGCGACTGGCACGGCTGGGTCGGGCATGATCCCGATATCCGCCTGCCGCATGTGCCGGGTCATGAACTGGCCGGCACCATCGTCGCGGTGGGACGCCGGGTGATCCGCTTTCGCGTCGGCGACCGGGTGACGGTGCCTTTCGTGGCCGGCTGCGGCGCGTGCCCGCAATGTCATGCCGGCCATCAGCAGGTGTGCGATCACCAGTTTCAGCCCGGCTTCACCCATTGGGGCTCGTTCGCCGAATATGTCCGGCTCGACCAGGCCGACCTCAATCTGGTGCGGCTGCCGGAGGAGATTGATTTCGTCACCGCGGCCACGCTGGGGTGCCGGTTCGTCACCTCGTTCCGCGCGGTGGTGGACCAGGGCCGCACCAGTGCCGGCCAGTGGGTGGCGGTGCATGGCTGCGGCGGCGTCGGCCTGTCGGCGATCATGATCGCCGCGTCGCTCGGCGCCAATGTCGTGGCGGTGGATATTTCCGACGACAAGCTGGCCTTCGCCCGCGAGATGGGCGCGCAGGTCGTCATCAATGCCGCACGGGTCGGCGATGTGGCCGCGGCCGTGATGGATGCCACCCAGGGCGGCGCCCATGTCTCGCTCGACGCGCTGGGACACCCGCAGACCTGTTTCAACTCGGTGGCGAACCTGCGCAAGCGCGGGCGGCACATTCAGGTCGGCCTTCTTCTCGCCGACCAGGCCGCGCCGCCCATTCCCATGGCGCTGGTGATCGCCAGGGAGCTGGAGATCCTCGGCAGCCACGGCATGCAGGCGCATCGCTATGGCGACATGCTGGCGATGATCCGCGCCGGCAGCTTGACGCCGCAGCGCCTCATCGGCCGGCGGATCACGCTGGAGGAATCGATTGTCGCGCTGACCACGATGGATCGTTTCGACGGCACGGGCGTCACGGTCGTCGACCGCTTCTGAGCGTGCGCCGCGCCGGGGAGCGCGGGTTCAGGCGTGGGGCGCAAGGCCGGCGAGTGCGGCTTCGATATCGGCCGGCAGGCCGGCCCCGCGCAGTTCCACGCCCAGTGCCTCGATACCTCGCGCGACCGCTGCCGGCGCGGCGCGCGGGCCGGTATGGTTGAGGCGGATCAGACGCTCGGTGCCGGGGCCGATGCACGCGGTGATCTCGACCTCGACGGGGAGGGCGGCGAGCAGCGCTGCCCGATCCATGCCCGCCGGCAGCACCGCCGCGGTGACGAGGTTCGACGGCGCGCCCCTCTCGGGCCAGAGCTTGAGGCCGAGCCGCTGCACGGCGCGGCGGGTCGCCACCGCCGCAAGGGCGTGGCGCGCGATGACGGACGTCAGTCCCCCGCGCTCGATCCGGTCCAGCGCGGCGGCGAGCGCATGCCATTCGAGCGGGGCGGGCATGCCGGGCAGCGGACCGCGCCCGGTGTCCAGCCAGCCCTGCTTGAGATCGCGCAGCGAGAGAATGGAGCCGGTCGGCGCATCCGGCCGTTCCGCCAGCGCCCAGGCGCGCTCCGAAACCGATATCGCGGAGAGGCCGGCCGGCCCGCCGAGCGCCTTTTGCGGGCCGATGACGGCGACGTCGATGCCGAGCGCATCGATGTCGAGCGCATGGCCGCCGGCGGAGGCCACCGCGTCCACCACCGTGACGATGCCGCGCGGGCGGGCGAGGGCGAGGATCTCGGGGAGCGGGTTGAGGATGCCGCTGGCCGATTCCGCGTGGACCAGCGCGAGCAGGGCGGTTCGCGGATGCCGGTCGAGCGCGGCGGCGACGGCCTCCACCTCGATCGGCGCGGCCGGGGCGGCGGTGAGTTCGATCACCTCGGCGCCGGCCCGGCGCAACCAGCCGCCGACCATGACGCCATAGGGGCTGGTGACGATGTTGAGCACCGGCAGGCCCGGCCGGGCGAGGCTCGCCGCCACCGCTTCCAGCGCCACCACGGCCTCGGCCTGCACGAACACGATATCGGCCTTGGTGCCGAAGAGCCCAGCCAGCCGATCGGCGATCTGTCGGTAGCCGAGGGCGGGGAAGGGGGGCGGATCGAGCAGCAGCGTCCAGTCGGGCGGGGTCATCCGGTTCTCTCCCTCGCGAGATGGGGCACGGCGGCAACCAGCGCACGCGCCGCCGCGCTCTCCGGCGCGCGCACGACCTGCGCCGCCGGGCCGTTCTCCACGATCCGCCCGCCCTCCATCACCGCGATGCGGTGGGACACCGCGCGGACGGCGGCGAGGTCGTGCGAGATGAAGATATAGGCGAGGCCGCTCGCGCGTTGCAGGTCGACCAGCAGTTCGAGGATGCGCGCGCGCACCGCGACGTCCAGCGCCGACACCGCTTCGTCCAGCACGATGAGGTCCGGCTTCAGCGCCAGCGCCCGCGCGATCGCGACACGCTGGCGCTGGCCGCCGGACAGATCGAGGATCGAGCGGCCCGCATGGTCGGGCGGAAGGCCGACGCGCGTGAGCAGCTGGGCGACCTCGTCCGGCCAGCCGGCGCGGGGGGCGAGGGCGTGGATGCGCAGCGGGTCGGTCAGCACGCCGGCCACCGTGGCGCGCGGGTTGAAGGCGGCGAGGGGATCCTGGAACACCATCTGCAGGTGCCGGCGTGCCCGGCGCAGCGGCGCCCCCTCCAGCGACAGCCAGTTCGCCCCGCGAAAGCGGATGCTGCCGCCATCGGGCGCGACGAGGCGCACCAGCACGCGGGCGAGCGTGGACTTGCCGCAGCCGGAGGCGCCGACCAGGCCGAGCGTCTCGCCGGGCGCGAGGGTGAGCGAAACATCGTCCAGCGCGGCGACGCGGCGGCCTCCGCTGTGGAACGTCTTGGTGAGGCCGGCGACCTCCAGCAGGGCGGCGTTCATGGCGCGGCCTCGCCGATGAGCGGCGGGGTGTCGAGATCGATATGGGCGTTCAGCAGCCGTCTCGCCTCGGTGCTGATCGGCCGTTGCAGGATGTCGCCGGCCCGGCCGGCCTCGACCAGCCGTCCCGCCCCCATCACCGCGATGCGGCCGGCCAGTTGGGCGGCCAGCGCCATGTCGTGGGTGACGAAGATCAGCGTCATGCCCCGGTCGCGCGTCAGCGCATCGAGCAGCGCGACGATGGCCGCCTGCACCGTGGTGTCGAGCGCGGACGTCACCTCGTCGGCGATGAGGATGGCGGGCCCGGCGGCGATGGCGGCGGCGATGGCGACGCGCTGGCGCTGGCCGCCCGAGATCTGGTGCGGATAGGCGGCGAGCAGCCGGCCGGGGTCCGGCAGGTGTACCTGCGTCAGCAGGTCCGCCGCATGGGCGCGAGCCGCGCGTCCGCTCAGGCCCAGATGGTGGCGGGCGCCCTCGGCCACCTGCTCGCCGATGGTAAGCACCGGGTTGAGGCTCTGGCCCGGATCCTGGAAGACATAGCCGAGGTCGCGGCCGGGGGTGGGGCGCCGGCCCGCTGCCGGCCAGTCCAGCGTGCCGGTGAGTTCGGCGCCGGCCGGCAGCAGCCCGGCAATGGCACGCGCCAGCGTCGATTTGCCCGAGCCGCTCTCGCCGATAATGGCGAGCCGCTCGCCGGCGGCGATGTCGAAATCGATCGGGCCGAGCGCGGGATGCGCGGCGCCGGCATAGCGCACGCCAAGGGCGCGCAGGCGGCAGAGGGAGGCGCCGGTGCGGGGAGGGGTCATGGCGCCGCCCTTCCGCGCCTGTCCAGCGCCTCGCCGATGCCCTCGCTGACGAGATAGATGCCGAGCACGGTGACGACCAGCGCCAGCCCCGGCAACAGCGAGAGCGAGGGCGCGGTGCGCAGCAGGTTGCGTCCCTCGGCGATCATCGTGCCCCAGGTGACGATGTTGGGATCGCCGAGGCCGAGGAAGGAGAGCGCCGCCTCGATCAGCACCGCCGCCGCCACGATCAGCGCGGCAATGGCGAGCGCGGGCGTCAGCGCATTGGGCAGGATCTCGCGGAAGGCGATTTCGGCCGGGTGCATGCCGATCACCCGCGCCGCCGCCACGAAGTCGCGTTCGCGCAGCGACAGCACCTGTGCCCGCACCAGCCGCGCCGGCTCGGTCCACGCGCCGAGCGCGATGGCGAGCACCACCGTGCCGATGGAGGGGCCGAGCGTGGAAACGAAGGCGAGCGCCAGCAGGAAGCGCGGCACCACCTGGAAAGCATCGGTGATGCGCATCAGCGCCTCGTCGACCAGCCCGCCGGCAAAGCCCGCCACCGTTCCGACCACCGAGCCGATGAGCAGCGCCGCCGCCATGGCGGCAAGGCCGACGGCCAGCGAGGCGCGGGCGCCATGGATGAGCCCGGCCAGCACATCGCGCCCCAGCCGGTCGGTGCCGAGCGGCAGACCGGCGTCGCTGAAGGGCGGTAGCAGCGCCGGGCCGGCAATGGCGAGCGGATCGCGCGGGGCGAGCCACGGCGCGGCCAGCGCCGCGAGGGCGATCGCCGCGAGGATGAGGAGGCCGGCCATGCCGGCGCCCGAGCGCAGGTAGCGGCGCAGAAAGGCCATCAGCCCGCCTGCCTTGCGCCGATGCGCGGGTCCAGCCACGCATAGAGGAGATCGATGGCGAGGTTGATGGCGATCACCATCACCGCGCTCACCAGGATGATGCCGGCCAGCAGCGGCCCGTCGCGCCCGGCCACCGCTTCGCTGGCCAGCCGCCCGAAGCCGGGAATGGCGAAGACGCTCTCGATGACGACGGAGCCTCCCAGCATGGCGGCGGCCTGCAGGCCGAGCATGGTGACGAGCGGCAGCAGCGCGTTGCGCGCCACGTGCCGCCACACGATGCGCGCTCGCGACAGCCCCTTGGCCTGCGCGAAGGTCACGAAATCCAGCTGCCACACCTCGGCCATGGCCGAGCGCATGACGCGCAGGAAAAGCGCGAGATAGATGAAGCCCAGCGCCGCCACCGGCAGCACGAGATGACGGGCGATGTCGGCCGCCCGCGCCAGCCCGGTCTTGCCGGAGGCGATGGTCTCGATGCCGGAGCCGGGCAACCAGCGCAGATCCACCGTGAAGAACAGCACCAGAACCAGCCCGAGCCAGAAGCCCGGCACGGCGTAAAGCGCGAGCGAGCCCACAGACAGCAGCCGGTCGGTGAGGCTGCCGGGTCGCGCCCCGGCCACGACGCCGAGCAGCGAGCCGAGCCCGAAGGACAGCGCCAGCGCCGAGCCCATCAATAGCAGCGTGTTCGGCAGGCGCTCCGTGATCAGCGCGCTCACGGGCCGGTCGAAGGCCACCGACCAGCCGAGATCGAGATGGGCCAGCGCGGCGAGATAGATCCATAGCCGGGCGAGGACGGACTGGTCGAGCCCGTAGTGCTGGCGCAACTGGGCGACCAGCGTCGCGTCGCCGCCGCCGCTGGTGACGAGATAGGCATCGACCGCGTCGCCCGACGCCAGTTCCAGCAACAGGAAGGTGGCGAGCACGAGAATGAGCAGCACCGGCACGGCGGCCAGCGCGCGCCGGCGCGCGAGAACCCAATTGCCTGTCACCTCGACGCCCCGTCTGCCCGTCTGTCTGCCCGCCTGTGCTTCAGCCCTGCAGCGCCGTGTCCGACCAGTTGGAAACGGCCCAGCGCGGGTTGCTGGCGACATTCTCCACCGTGTCGCGCGCCACCGTGATGAATCCCCACTCGGCGACGTTGATCAAGGGCAGGTCGGCCGCCACCAGCTTCTGGAACGTCTTGTAGAGCTGGGTCCGGGCGCTGGTGTCGACCGTCCTTGCCGCCTGCGCGATGACGGCGTCTATCTCCGCGCTCACGAAGCCGCCCTGGTTGGAGAAGGGCACTCCGGCCGGCAGGCCCGACTTCACCAGAATGGTGGTGGAGATGGCCGGATCGCCGCGAAACACCGGCGGCGCCACGGCAAGGTCGAAGGCGTGGTCGGCATAGACCGCCTTGATATGGGCGGCGGCATCATTGTTCACGAGCTGCGCGTCGATGCCGACGGCCTTGAGCGCCTGCTTGAGGTAATCGCCGAACTGCCGCGTCTCGTTGAAATAGGGCGCCGGCAGCAGCCTCAGGGTAAAGCGCACGCCGTCCGCGCCCCGCGTGTAGCCGGCTTCATCCAGCAGGGCGTTGGCGCGTGCGACGTCAAACGGATAGGTCTCGACATCGGGTGTGTAGAACTCGCCCGCATTCTTCGGCACCGGCCCGGTCGAGGCGGTGGCATAGCCGAGGAAGATGGTGTCGACGACAAATTTGCGATCGATCGCGTGGGCGATGGCCTGGCGCACCTTGAGGTCGGCCAGTTCCTTGCGGCGATGGTTGATTTCGACCACGAGCTGGTAGGTGAGCCCCTCATAGCCCTCGGGAACCACCTTGATGCCCGGCACCTTGGCGATGCGGGCGAGATCGGCCAGCGGCACCGCCGAGAAGGCGGCGAGCTGGATCTCGTCCGCCTCCAGCGCGGCACCGGCGCCGGCGCGGTCCGGCAGCACGCGGAAGATGATCTCCTCCAATGCCGGCTTGCCCTTGTCCCAATAGGCGTCGTTGCGGGTGAGCCGGTAATATTGCCCCGGCTTGTATTCCGCGAATCTGTAGGGGCCGGTGCCGACCAATTGCACATTGGCCGGGTTGGTGGCGATGTCGGTTCCCTCATAGAGGTGCCTGGGCAGCACGGCCGTCACCGCCGGCAGCGCGTTGCGGATCAGCTGGATCGGGGTCGGCTGGCTGAAGCGGAACACGGCGGTGAGCGGGTCGGGCGTGTCGACCGCCGTCAGATCGGCGAAGATGGTGCGGCCGAGATTCTGCAGCGGCTTCCACACCTGAAGCGCGGAGAAGGCGACGTCGGCCGAGGTGAAGGGCTTGCCGTCATGCCATGTCACGTCGGGGCGCAGCCGGAAGGTGACGGAAAGTCCGTCGCTCGATCCTTCCCACGCGAGCGCCAGACGCGGCGCCAGCCCGTTCTCGCCGGTATAGGAGGCCTCGGCCAGCGGCTCGATCACCTTGCTGGCCACGAAGAACACGCCATTGGAGGCGACGATGGCCGGATTGAGGTTTTTCGGCTCGGAATCGGCGGCGACGACCAGCCGTCCGCCCCCCGCCGCGTGCGCCCGCAGGCCGAGCGTGGCCAGCCCCGCCAGCGCGGCGGTACCTTGCAGAAGGAGGCGGCGTGAAACGGTCAAAACAGCCATGACGTGCTCGGACCCGGTCGCTCATGGGAGATACGCCGACGATCCGTCCCCTGGTCAGATGTCGTATGAACCAAGATGAGACACCGAAGCCGCGGCGGTTTCAATAGGATTTATACTTCTTTTGTATGTTTTCGTCGCAGGCGAGGAACATAGGTGTGAGAATTTATTACGTAACGTAACAGGCGGGCGATGCCTTTCATCGCTCGACCAACCGCTGGAGCAGCCCTGCCGCGCACCTTGGCCGGGCGCCGCCCTTCACTCACCACGGGGATAGCGGCGGTCGTCTTCCAGATTGTTGAGGTCGAGGTGATTGCGCATGTAGTGCTCGGAGGCCCTCTGCCGCGGCTGGAAATCCCCGGGGGGTAACAGGCGCCGTTGCGCAGCGCGGGGTAGACCGCGTGCCGGCGCGCCTGGCTGGCGCGCACCTCTGCATCGAAGCGGGCGAGGTCCCCTTTGGCTTCCGCGAGCACGCGCAGCCGGGCCTCGATCTCGGCGAGGACGGGATCGCCGGCGCGGTTGTGGCGCTCCAGCGGGTTGGCCGACGTCGGCAGGGCGGGCGACGGCGACGGCGGCGGAAGGATGCCCATCGTCCAGGCATCCCCGCCGGGGAAAGGCGAAGGGCCGGCCTGCCCCAGCGGGTTTCGCGCGGCCCGGTGAGCGCGCGCCGTCAGCCGGCGACGACCTCGCTCATGGTCTTGACCAGCAGCACGCCGACCGTGGCGCCGGCATCCTGCAGGCCCACGGTCTTCTCCTGGAAGGCGGCCGCCTTGCCGTGCTGGGCCACCATGGTCCTGGTGCGCTCCAGCGCCGCCTCGGCCTCATCCGCCGCCGCCTTCAAGGCCGGGGCCAGCGCGGCGCCGGAAGCGGCCTGCGCTTCCAGCACGCCGGCGACGGGATCCAGAACGTCGAGAATGGTCTTGTCGCCGAGCCTCGCCTTGCCGCGCTCGGCGATGCCGGTGGCGTAGGCGCGCCAGAAGGCGGCCAGTTCCGGCGTGCCGATGGTGTCCTTGCCCTCCAGCGCCTTGGCGCCGCGCAGGAAGCCGGTGGCGGTGAGCGTGCCCATGGTGGAGGGCGCGGTCTTCGCCATGGTGGCGCCGGCGCCGCGCAGCAGCTTCGATAGCCCCGCCTCCGGACCTTCCGCCGCCACCGTGTCATAGGCGGCGGCGAAGGCCTTCGCCATGGTGATGCCGAGATCGCTGTCGCCCACCTTGCCGTCCAGCGCGATCAGGAAGTCGCGCTGGACGGCGAACATGTCGCGCCAGGCGCGGATGAGGCTGATGAGATCCTCGGCGCGGATCGCGTCCATGGTGTGTCTCCTCAGGCCTTGTAATGGGCGAAGAACGGCGTGTTCGCCGGGGCGGCGATGAGCGGATCCAGCTCGGCATCGAGCTTGAGCACCGAGATCGAGGCGCCGGCCATTTCCATGGCGGTGGCGAACTCGCCGATCCACACGTATTTCACCTTGGCGCCCTTTTCCTCGAACAGCTGCGAGACGCGGCGGAACAGGATGTAGAGTTCTTCCTTCGGCGTGCCGCCGAGGCCGTTGACCAGCACGGCGAACTCGTCGCCGCGGCCCGCCGGCAGCTCGGCGAAGACGCGCGCCATCATCTGGTCGACCACCGCGTCGGCGGGGGCGAGCTTGGTGCGGCCGATGCCGGGCTCGCCATGAATGCCCATGCCGATTTCCATCTCGTCGGCGCCGACGTCGAAGGTCGCATGGCCGATTTCCGGTACCACGCAGCTCGACAGCGCGACGCCGATGGTCCGCACGTTCAGCCGGGCCTTGTCGGCAAGGCGCGTCACCTCGTCGAGCGAAAGCCCGTTCGCGGCCGCCGCGCCGGCCGCCTTGTAGACGAAGAAGATGCCGGCGACGCCGCGCCTTTTGTGCTCCTCGCCGACCACGGAGGAAGCGACGTCGTCATTGCCGACGACCTGTTTCACCGCGATTCCGTCAAGGTCGGCCAGTTCGGCGGCCATGTCGAAATTGATGATGTCGCCGGTATAGTTGCCATAGATGTAGAGCACGCCGGCGCCCTGATCGATGGCCTTGGTCACTTCGTACATCTGCTCGGCGCTGGGCGACTGGAACACGCCGCCGACGGCGCAGCCATCCAGCATGTTGTCGCCGACATAGCCGAGGAACAGCGGCAGATGGCCCGAGCCGCCGCCCGTGGCGATGCCGACCTTGCCGGCCTTGCGGCTGGCAACGACGAGGCAGCGCCGGTCGTCGTTCACATAGGTGACCTGGGGATGAGCGCGGTAGATGCCGTCCAGCATCTCGTCGACGAAGTTCGCCGGATCGTTGAGAAACTTCTTCATTGTCCTCTTGGCTCCCAAAGCTTGGTAATCCGACGGCTCAGCTTTTCTTCTGCGCGGTCACGAAGAAGGCGGCGGCGAGCAGGATGAAGCTGCCGACCACGACGCGCTGCCAGGTGGATGGAATGCCGACCATGACCAGCACGCTGTTGACCACCACCACCAGCAGCACGCCCAGCAGCGTGCCGAGCACGGAGCCGGTGCCGCCGGTAATGCGCGCCCCGCCCAGCACGACGGCGGCGATGACGTTGATTTCGCTGCCGACGAGGTCGAACGGGTTCGACTGCCGGTTGGCGCAGGTATGGATGATGCCCGCCAGCCCGGCGAGGCCGCCGGCATAGGCGAACAGGAAGATGTGGATGGTGCGCAGGCTGTAGCCGAGGCGCTCGGCCACGTTGGCATTGCCGCCCACCGCGAAGATGGCGCGGCCCATCAGCGTGCGGTTCAGCATCCACCACGTCACCAGCGCGGCCGCCGGCAGCACCAGGAAATAGAAGGGCAGGGTGATGGTGCGCCCGTCCGCCGCGTCGAACTGCACCAGCGGCAGGCGCCCGAACGCGCCCATGTTCGGCGGCAGCGACATGATCCACACCGTGCCGATGAAGGCGAGGAGGATACCGCGAAACAGATATTGCGTGCCGATGGTGACGATCAGCGAGGGCACCTTCAGGTGATGCACCAGAAGGCCGTTGACGACGCCGAGCAGCGCCCCGCCGACCACCGCCGCCACCAGCAGCAGCGCGATCGGCGCGTCGGGCCAGTGGTTCTTCACCAGCAGCGTCAGCGTATACATGGTGAAGGCGGCAATGGCGGTGAACGACACGTCGATGCCGCCCGCCGCCAGGATGATGAACACACCGAGCGCGAACAGCCCCATCACCACACTGGCGCGGCCGATATCGACCAGCGAGGAGGGATGCAGGAAGGCCGGGTTGACGATGGCGACGGCGGTGCAGATCGCCAGAAGCAGCGCGAAGGTGATGATCTCCGGCCGCCGGCGCACCAGCGCCATGAAGGCGTTCGGCTTCCCCGTGGCGGCGCTGTCGTGAAGATGGGTGGCGCTCATGGGCGGGGCTCCGTCTCAACGGCAGGCGGCGTTCTGGCGGGAATGTCCGGCTTGGCGGCGAGCATGGCCTTGTAGAGAAGGTCCTCGTCCGCCGCGCGCGCGTCATATTCGGCGACGATGCGCCCGTCCTTCATCACCAGGATGCGGTCGCAGTTCTGCAAGAGTTCCGGCAGGTCGTCGCTGACGATGACGAGGCCCATGCCCTGTTCGGCGAGAAGCTGGATGACGCGGTAGATCGTATCCTTGGAGCCGACATCGACGCCGACGGTGGGGCCGTGCAGTACGAGCAGCTTGGGCAGGATGGACAGCCAGCGGCCGATGAGCACGCGCTGCTGGTTGCCGCCCGACAATGCGCCGACCGGCAGATCGAGGTTGCGGGTGTTGAGCCGCATGTCCTGCGACAGCTTGTCGGCGAGCGCGCGGCCCTTCGCCTGATCGACGATGCCGAAGGCGTTGGCGAGCTGGCGCACGACAAGGGCGATCTCGTTCTCCAGGATCGACTTGTCGAGGAACAGGCCTTCCGCCAGCCGGTCTTCCGGCACATAGCCGATGCCGAGCCGGATCGCCTGCGCGGGATGGCGGATCCGCTCCACGCGTCCCTCGACGGCGATGCTGCCGTCGGTCGCCGGCATTACCCCGGCAATGGCCATGGCGAGTTCGTTGCGCCCGGAATCGGCGAGGCCGGTAATGCCGACGATCTCGCCCCGGTGCACGGTGAAGCTGACGTCGCGCAGGTAAGGAGGGCGGGAAAGGCCGCGGATCGTGATCAGCTCCTCCGGCCCCGCCGTGCCGGTGCGGTAGCGTTCGGCGTCGATCCGGCGGCCGGTCATGAGTTCGGCCAGCTGGTGCTTGGAGTAGTCCGCGAGCGGGCCCTGCGCCACGCACTGGCCATCGCGGAAGACGATGGCGTGGCCGCCGATGCGGTAGCACTCGTCGAGCTTGTGGGTGACGAACAGCACCGCCACGCCTTCCGAGCGCAGGCGCTCGACGACCGCGATGAGGTTGTCGACCTCGCGGCGGGTGAGCGAGGTGGTCGGTTCGTCCATGATCACCATCTTCGCCCGCGTGGCGATGGCGCGGGCGATGGCGATGAGCTGGCGCTGCGCCAGCGGCAGGTCGGAGACCACGGTGGAGAGGAAGGCGCGGTCGGCCGGCAGCCCGACGGCCTTGAGCGCGGTGGCCGCCGTCTCGCGCAGGCGGGCGCGATCGAACAGGCGCGCCAGCCGGCCGCCATGGGCGACCAGCTGCTCGCTGAGCGCGACATTCTCGGCGACGTTGAGGTTGGGCAGCAGCGAGAGGTCCTGATAGACCGTCTCGATGCCCGCGCTGAGCGACTGGATCGCGGTGAGCGAGCGGTGGCTGGTGCCCTCCAGAATGATCTCGCCTTCGTCCGGGGCGTGCGCGCCGGACATGATCTTGATGACGGTGCTCTTGCCGCAGCCATTCTCGCCCAGCAGGTGATAGGCCTCGCCCGGCCGAATGGTGAAGCCCACCCCGCGCAGCGCGTGGACGCCGCCGAAGCGCTTGTGAATGCCGCGCAGTTCCAGAAACGGACGCGCGGGCGTCACGCTGGCGGAAGACGCGACACTGGCGGAAGACGTGGCCGGGTCGATGGCGTGGGACACGGAAATTTCCTGACACCGGAGGCGGCGCGCGCCGGCAGGGGGGCGCGGGCAGGAGCGCCGGGGAACGCGCAGGCGTCCCCCGGCTTTTGCGGCTATCGGGCGATCAGAAGAGGTATTCCTTGTAGTTGGCCTTGTCGGCGATCACCATGCCGTTGCCGATGATGAGGACACCCTCGCCCGGGCCCTTGATAACCTTCACCTTCTCATAGCCGGGCACGCCGAGATTGGCGCCGTCCTCGATCTTCTTGCCGGCGATCAGGCTCTTGGCGACCGAGTTCATCGCCATGCCGGCCTTCTGCGGATCCCAGAAGCCGATGGCGGTGATGGCGCCGGATTCGAGCAGGTCCTGCGAGGGGTTGGGCAGGCCGGTGCCGACCAGGCACACCTTGCCCGAGAGGCCGGCCTCGTCGATGGCGCGGCCGACGCCCAGCACGTCATTGCCGGCCGAGGTCTGGAAGCCCTTGATGTCGGGGTGCTTGCGCAGGATTTCCTTGGCCTTCTCATAGGTGCCGTTGGCGTCGTCGAACGACTCGTTGTTCGCGTCGACCAGCTGCATGCCGGCATATTTCTTCGCGTTTTCCTCGCCCGCGCCGACCCACTGCATGTGCGTGCGGCTGCCGAGCGAGCCGACGAAGGTGGTCCACTTGCCCTTGCCGTCCATGCACTTGGCGAGGCGCTCGTTGAGGGCGCGGCCGTAATCGGCGTTGTCGAACGCCTCGACGTCGGCGTTGGTGTTCTTCTGGTTGTCCGCCTCGTGGGTCACGACGATGATGCCGCGATCCATGGCGCGCTTCAGCGTGCCCTCCAACACGGACGGGTCCATCGGCACCACGGCAAGGCCGTTCACGCCCTTGGCGATGAGATCGGTGACGATCTGCAGCTGCTGCGCGGCGTCGGCGGTGGCCGGGCCATACTGGGTGGCGACGACGTCCGGATTGTCCTTCTGGAACTGCTTGACGCCGGTTTCCATGCGGTCGAACCACGGAATGCCGCTGATCTTCACCACGGTGGCGATGACCGGCTTGTTCTGGGCCATCAGCGCGCCGGCCGAGCCGGCAAGGATGGTGGCCGCCAGGGCCGAGCCGAGCAGGGCCTTCTTGGAAAGGGTTCCCATCGTTTCCTCCATTGTTGTTTTCACCCTCAGAACCAGTTTCGATGCGTGAGGGGCGCGCATCACACGAGCTTGGTGCTCTTGTCGGGAATGAGGAAGCCGACCACGTTGTAGCGGCCGACCGCCAGGAAGGTCAGGAGCAGCGCACCCCAAGCGAAATCGCGCACGAAATTGGAGAGCCCGCCGAAATTCAGCATGCTGGACATGAGCTGCAGCGCGATCGCCGCCAGCACCACGCAGACCACCCGGCCATAGCCACCCTCGGGGCGCACCCCCGCCATGACGGCGATGAGGATGGCGATCAAGAGGTAGGACGTGCCGTAATCCCATTTCACGTTGACGTTTCGGGCGGCGATGATGATGCCGGCGAGGCCCGAGAGCAGGCCGCTCGTCGCATAGGTGGCGATCAGCACGCCCGTCCGGGGAAAGCCGGCATAGGTGGCGGCCTTCGGGTTGGTGCCCATCAGCATGAGCCACAGGCCGAACGGGGTGAATTTCAGCAGCGCGGCGACCAGCGCGGCGACGCCGATGAAGATCAGGAAGCTGATCGGCACGCCGAGAAACAGCCCGTTGCCGATCTCGGACAGCAGGTCCGGGCTGCCCACCGCCACCGCGCGCCCGTCGGAGGCCACCACGGCAAGGCCGGTGAACAGCATCTGCGTGCCCAGCGTGCACAGGATGGGCGTGATGTTGAGGCGGCTGATCAGCAACCCGTTGAAGGTGCCGCCGATGAGGCCGACCAGCAGCGCGCCGGCGATGAAGGCCAGCGAATACGCGCTGGACGGATCGGTGCTCGACAGGAACTTGCCGACCACGACCGCCGCGACGACGCCCGACAGATTGGCCAGCGCGATGCCGGAGAGGTCGATGCCGCCATTGCCGGCGCACATGGCCAGCATCACGCCGATGGCGAGAAAGCCGATTTCCGGCAATTGCCCGGCCATGGACTGGAGATTGAACGGGGCGAGGAACGAGCCGCCGGAAATGGCCGCGCCAACGGCCAGCACCGCCACGTTGATGACGATGAGCATGACCAGCTGTCCGCCGGTATTCCGCATGGTCTCCTCCCGAGCGTGGTTCGTTTTTTAGTAAATTCTGACCAGCTTTACTAAATGCGTAGCAAAGCCTTTGGCGGGGTGCAAGCGGCAGCGTGGTCGGTTTCGCGCGTGTTTCGGCGGGGGAGCCGGATGGCGAGGGCGCGTGCATGACCAAATGCACGCCATGCCCCGCGCTAACGTCGGAAACGGGTGCCGGTGGGTTTCTGGTATACCAAAAACCCTTATTTTATATGCATTGCAGCAAAGCTGTCCGTTGCCGTCAATCGCTCCGGGTCGTGCCGAGGCGCGCGCCGCGCGCGCTGGCCGCCCAAGATACCGTCGCTGGCGGCCCAATTATTGGGCGCCGTCCCGGTGGTCTCCCTACGCCTGCGTGGCTCGGTGGCAAGGCAGTTGCAACGTCACGTTTTTTGCCTTAACCGTCGGAAAGAGAGCCTGAATGTTTACTAAACAAAAATCGCCCTTGGGCGGATATTACGGCTCCGGGAAGCGCTTCGCGTCATGAAAGCAAGGAAGTCTTTCACCATCAGGGACATAGCCGGGGCGGCGGGGGTGTCGCCGGCAACGGTGTCCTTGGTGCTGAACGGAAAGGGAGAGATTTCCGGCCTCACCCGCGCCCGCGTGCTGGAGGCTGCCGCCCGGCTGAACTATGCCCCCCGCATCGCCCGTACCCGCGCCGAGGCCGCCAGCACCATCCGCTTCCTCAAGATCGCCAAGCACGGCCATACGGTGAACCGCGACCACAGCGTGTTCGTCTCGGATTATATCGATGGCATGTCGGCCGAGGCGACGCGGCGCGGCTTCACGCTGGAGGTGGTCAGCCACGAGTGGCAGAACATCATCGCGGTGGCCGACACGCTGGCGGTGGCGCCGGTGAGCGGGGTCATCGCGCTCGGCACCGAACTGTCCGAGGTGGATATCAGGGTGTTGCAGGGCGTCGGCCTGCC
The DNA here is from genome assembly GCF_030814815.1 of Ancylobacter amanitiformis. Taxonomy (GTDB): domain Bacteria; phylum Pseudomonadota; class Alphaproteobacteria; order Rhizobiales; family Xanthobacteraceae; genus Ancylobacter; species Ancylobacter amanitiformis. The sequence goes on from NZ_JAUSVR010000010.1 coordinate 61,617, forward strand.
AATCGTGTTCATCGACACGTTCTATGACGTGGTCGAGGCGAATTTCGTCAACATGAACAACGAGGACGCGGTGCACCAAGTGCTGGCGCGGCTGCGCCAGCAGGGATTCGCGCGCATCGGCTTCGTGGCGAGCCATGTCGAGACCACGAATTTCCGCCTGCGGCAGGAGGCGTTCCACCGCAACATGGCGCGGCTCGGCCTCGACGTCGATCCCGCGCATATCCTCTCCGTGGAATCGACCCATGACGGGGCCCATGCCGACACGGTGAAGGCGCTGGCCGACGGCATCGATCTGGCCGACTGCTATTTCTGCACCAACGATGTCATCGCTTACGGCTTCATCAAGGCCCTGCGCGAGTTCAACATCGCCATTCCCGAGGATGTCGGCGTGGTCGGCTTCGACAATCTGCCGCTCAGTTCCACCATGGAGCCGGCGCTGACCACGATCGACGTCTCCAAGCGCAAGATCGGCAATCTCGCCGTCACCGTGCTGGACGACCTGATCAACGCCGCCGAGCCGCCGCCGCCGGTGAAGATTCTGGTCGGCGCCCGTCTTGTCACCCGCATGAGCGACCGCGGGCCGGCCGAGCCGCGCCCGGCGCCGCGCTCGGTCCGCCGGCGCGGCATCGCCGAAACCGCCTGAGGAGACGTCATGCCCCGGCTCGCGCTCATCCATACCGTGCCCGCGCTGGTGCAGCGCTTCCGTCCGCTGGTCGAGGCGGCGCTGCCCGGCTGGGAGCGCGTCCATCGGGTCGATGAAAGCCTGCTGGCGGATACGATCCGCGAGGGGCGGCTGACCGAGGCGACCGAGGCCCGGCTCGCGGCGCATGTGCGCGATGCGGCCGGCGCGGCCGATGCCGTGCTCGTCACCTGTTCGACGCTCGGCGAGGCGGTGGACCGGCTGCGGCCGCACCTGCCCGTGCCGCTGTTCCGCATCGATCGCGGCATGGCCGAGGCGGCGGTGCGGCAGGGCTCCCGCATCGGCGTGCTGGCGACGCTTCCCACCACGCTGGGCCCCACGCTGCGGCTGATCTTTGAGACCGCGCTGGCGCAGGGGCGCGAGATCACGCTGCTGGAGCGGCTATGCGAGGGCGCTTTCGCCGAACTCGCGCAGGGCCGCCGCGATGCGCATGACGCGATGATCCGTGCGGCGTTCGATGAGGTGGCGCCGCAGGTCGATGTCGTGGTGCTGGCGCAGGCCTCCATGGCCAGCGCGCTCGATGCCGCGACGGACGGGCCGGTGCGCGTGCTCACCAGCCCCGAACTCGGCATCGCCGCAATTGCCGTCGCGCTCGGGGCACGAGACGAGGCCTGAACGGCCGCGCGACAAATCCGCCACGTCAGGGAGACGCCTTCGATGAAATACCGCACGCTCGGCCGCTCCGGCCTCAAGGTTTCGGCGCTCAGCATGGGCACGTTTTCGTTCGGCGGCGTCGGCGATTTCGCCAAGGTCGCCAATCACGGTGTGAGCGAGGCGCGCCGGCTGGTGGATGTCTGCCTCGACGGCGGCATCAACGTCATCGACACCGCCAACATGTATTCGCTCGGCCGCTCCGAGGAGATCGTCGGCGAGGTGCTGGAGGGGCGGCGCGAGCGCGTGCTGATCTCATCCAAGGCGCGCATGCGCATCGGCGAGGGGCCCAATGACGAGGGCACCTCGCGCTACCATCTGATCCGCGAGTGCGAGAGAAGCCTGAAGCGCCTGCGCACCGACCATATCGACATCTATTTCCTGCACGAATGGGATGGGCTCACCCCGATCGAGGAAACGCTTTCCGCGCTCGACGCGCTGATGCGCCAGGGCAAGATCCGCTATATCGGCTGCTCCAATTATTCCGGCTGGCACGTGATGAAGGCGCTCGGCATTGCCGAGGCGAAGAACCTGCCGCGCTTCGTCACCCAGCAGATCCATTACACGCTGGAAGCGCGCGAGGCGGAATATGAGCTGCTGCCCATTGCCGTCGACCAGGGCGTCGGGGTGATGGTGTGGAGCCCGCTGGCCGCCGGCCTGCTCTCCGGCGCGTTCGGGCGGGACCTTTTCCCGGCGGATTCCCGCCAGGCCGCCGGCTGGACCGAGCCGCCGATCCGCGACCGCGAGCGGCTGTGGAACATTGTCGATGTGCTGAACGACATCGCGCATGCGCGCGGCGTGAGCGCGGCGCAGGTGTCGATCGCCTGGACCCTGTCGCGCCCGGGCATCGCCTCGCTGGTGGTGGGGGGCACGCAGGAGAGCCATTTCCGCGACAATATCGCCGCCCTCGATCTCGAACTGACGGCCGAGGAGCGGGAGCGGCTGAACCAGGTGAGCCGCCCGCCCTACCTCTATCCCTACTGGCACCAGCATAATTTCGCCCGCGACCGTTTCCGCGCCGGCGACTGGGCGCTGCATGCGAGCTTCGAGGATCTCGGCAAGGTCTGATCGGCGCCACGCCCAACGGTCGGCGGGAGCGACCTGCGGCCGCGATGCCGCTTTGGCGGTGGTGTCATCAAGATACCGCCGTGAAGCGGCACTTCGCGGCTACCATGTGTCGATAGGCGGGGCGGGGCGTTCCGCGGGCCGGTTGGAGTGGGTGATGGGAATGCGTGCGGGCGGCTCGCGGATGAAGATTGCGCGGCCGGTCTTCGTTCCCGGGGCTTCAGATCGGTCGCCGCGACGGGTGCCGAAGCCTCGTCTCTCCACGGACACCAGCGATGCGCCGGGATGGCGCATGTCGGGCGAGACCAAGCCTTGAACGAGGCCAAGCCTTGAACGAGGCCAAGCCTTGAACGAGGCCAAGCCTTGAACGAGGCCAAGCCTTGAAGAGGCCCCGGCCGGCCTCGCTTTGTCAGGCGGGCCGGGACAGCGGTCCACGCCAGCGATCTGCGCAGAGTGCAGCCGGATAAGGCGGGCTCCCTATCGGGAGCCGGTTTCATGACCGACCATTTTAAAAACAGCGTCCAGCGTTATCCGGTGTTCGCGGTTCACCGTGCTAATGCTATTGTGAAACGTGTTTCGAGTGTCTGATGGCGCAAGAACTGATGCCCACAATACTGATCATCGATGATAGCTCGACCAATAGGCGCATCTATTCAAGGCTTGCCCGGCAGCTTGAATCAAATGTCAACGTCCGCTCGTTTGAAAACCCGGCCAAGGCGCTCGATTGGCTGACAGAGCACACCGCCGATCTGATCATTACCGACTACAAGATGCCGATGATGTCCGGCGCGGCGTTGATTACCGCCATCCGCGCCAATTCGCTCAACCAGGACGTGCCGATCATCGTGGTGACGGCCTATAGCGACCAGCAGTATCGGCTTACCTCGCTGGAGGCGGGAGCCACGGATTTCCTGCTCAGCCCGGTGGATCACGTCGAGTTCCTGGCCCGCGCGCGCAACCTCCTGAAGTTGCGCACGCAGCAGCTTCAGCTCATGAAGCGCGCGGACTTTCTGGAGATCACGCTCAACGCCAAGGAGCAACTGCTCCGCGAGAGCCGGGAGGCGCTGGCGCAGGTCATCGATACCGTGCCGGCCATGATCAGCGCGACGGACCGCGACGGGCGCTGCGTGTTCGTGAACGCCCATCAGGCCGCGTTCATCGGCAAGCTGCCGGGCGATCTGGTCGGCCAGCCCATCGAGGTGCTGCTCGGCGAGGAGCGGGCGCATATCAGTCGCCGGCTCGACCAGCTGGTCGTGATGACCGGCCGCGCCATCCCCTCCCGCGAGGAGGAGGTGCAGGCACCCAATGGCGATTTCCGCATCTACCTCACCAGCAAGGCGCCGCTCTATGACGGGACCGGCGATATCGCCAGCGTCCTGACGACCTCCATCGACATTACCGAGCGTCGTCATGCCGAAAAGCGCCTGCAACACATTGCCAGCCACGATTCGCTCACCGGCCTGCCGAACCGCATGATGCTGCGCGACCACCTGCGGCGCGAACTGGCGCGCGGGCGTCGTGGCGACCAGCATTTCGCGCTGCATTTCATCGACCTCGACCGCTTCAAGGCCATTAACGACGCCCATGGCCATCACCGCGGCGACGAGTTGCTCCAGCGCGTGGCGCGCGCGCTCACCGGGCTGGTGGGCAGCACGCATATCGTCGCGCGGCTGGGCGGCGACGAGTTCGCCATCCTGCAGCCCGATATTGACGGCCCCGAGGATGCCGAGCGATTGGCGCAGGCGATCCTTCATCTGCTCAACAGCGACGAGGACAGCCTGGAGGCGCTCAAGATCGGCGCCAGCATCGGCGTCACCCTCGCGCCGCTGGACGGAACCGACCCGGACGAACTGCTGAAGAACTCGGACCAGGCGATGTATCTGGCCAAGTCGCTCGGCGGAGGCACCTGGCGCTTCTTCGCCGCCGACATGCGCCCGCGCGCGAGCCAGACCGCGCAGTTGCAGGCGGAGATGCGCGGCGCGCTGACGCGGCGCGAATTCGTCATGTTCTACCAGCCGCAGATCGACCTGCGCAGCAACAAGGTGGTGGGGGGCGAGGCGCTGCTGCGCTGGCAGCACCCGCAGCACGGCCTCTTGATGCCGGCCTCCTTCCTCGGCCTGGCGGAAGAAAGCGGGTTGATCGTGCCCATCAACGAATGGGCGTTGAACGAAGCCTGCCGGCAGGGCGCGGTATGGGAGGCGGAGGGGCTTGGCGAACTGCGCATCGCGGTGAACCTCTCGCCCATCCAGTTCCGCCGGCAGGGCGTGGAAAGCCTCGTCAAGGACGCGCTGCGCACGACCGGCTTCCGCCCGACATCGCTGGAACTGGAAGTGACGGAAGGCATCCTGCTGGGCCATGACGAGCAGATCGTCACGCAGATGCATGTGCTGCGCTCGCTGGGCGTGACCCTCTCGGTCGACGATTTCGGCACCGGCTATTCGTCGCTCAGCTATATCCGCCGCTTTCCCCTGCATCGGCTCAAGATCGACCGCTCCTTCGTGCAGGATCTCGGCAACGATCCCAGCGCTCTCGCCATCGTGCGCACCATCATCGATCTTGGCCACATCCTGCATCTGCAGGTGCTGGCGGAAGGGGTGGAGGAGGAGTCGCAGCTCGCGCTGCTGCGCTCGGAAGGGTGCGACGAGGTGCAGGGCTATTATTTCAGCCGCCCCATCCCGGCCGACGCCTTCGCCACCTGGGTGAGGGCGCACGAGAGGGCGAATTCCGACGTCGCGGAAAGCCCGACGGAGAGCGAACATGCGGGTCCGGGCTAGGCCGCTTCAGGCTCTCGGCGTGCCCTTCCGCTGGATGGCGACACGGCTGCGCGGCCGGCCCGACAGCGAACACGAGATGAGCTTCAACCGGCTCGTCTTCTCGCTCATCATCGTCCTCGTGCTGCTGGTGAACCGCAGCAGCAGCGATCTCGGCTATGCCCTGAACGTGATGGCGCTGTACATCCCGCTCGCGCTGGGCGTGCTCGGCCATATCCTGCTGTTTCCCGGGGTGTCGCGCGCGCGACGGATCTTCGCGCTCCTGCTCGATTGCGGTTTCCTGTCCTGGCAGTTGCATCTGGGCGGGGAGGTGGCATCGCTGTTCTTTCCGATTTACCTCTGGGTGATCTTCGGCAACGGTTTCCGCTTCGGCCTTACCTCGCTAGCCATCGCTATTCCGGTGGCGACCGGCTGTTTTGGCATCGTCGTGCTGACCACGCCGTTCTGGTACGAGCGCTGGCACCTCTCGCTGGGGCTTCTGGTCGGCCTCATCATTCTGCCCGCCTATGCCGGTACGTTGATCCGCAAGCTCTCGCAGGCGACGCAGGCGGCGGAGGAGGCCAGCCAGGCGAAGAGCCTGTTCCTCGCCAGCGTGAGCCACGAATTGCGCACGCCGCTCACCGCCATTGTCGGCATGACCGGCCTGCTGCGCGCCAGCCCGCTGATTGCCGAGCAGCGCGAGATGGTCGAGACGGTGGATGTGGCCAGCCGCTCGCTGCAATCGCTGATCAACAGCCTGCTGGACCTCTCGCGCATCGAGGCGGGGCGCATGCCGGTGTCGGACGAGGCGTTCGACCTCGTCCTGCTGCTGGTGGATTCGCGCCGGCTGGTGGAAGCCCAGGTGCGCGAGCGGGGATTGAGCTTCGACATTCACGTGACCCCCCGCACGCCGCTGCGCCTCTCCGGTAGTCGCCAGCATCTGCACGAGATCCTGGTCAATCTCGTCGGCAATGCGGTCAAGTTCACCCGCGAGGGCGGCGTGACGATCGCGGTGGATGGCGAGCCGGCCGAGGATGGCCGTGTGCGGCTCACCATCGAAGTTACCGACACCGGCATCGGCATCGCGCCGCAGGATCAGGAGCGCATCTTCGAGGATTTCACCCAGGCCGATGCCAGCATCCTGAACCGCTTCGGCGGCACGGGTCTCGGCCTCGCCATCGCGCGGCGGCTGGTGGAACTGCTGGGCGGCTCCATCGCGGTGGAGAGTGCGCTCGGGGAGGGCAGCACCTTCCGCTTCGACATGACCCTCGCGGCGCTCGCCGACGACCAGCGGGCCGATGAGACGGTGTGGCGCGAGCGGGGTGTGGTGCTGGTCTGCCGCGATCCCGCGCCGCTGGCGGAACTGATGAGCACGCTGTCCGCGCTGGGCATCCGGCCGATGATCGCCGACCCGCGGCAGGGCCCAGCGCGGATGTTTCCGCCGCAGGCCGCCGGCGCCATCCGGGTGCTGTTCGAGCCCGACACCCGCAACCTGCCGCTTCTGTCGGCGATCACGGGCGGGCCGACACCGAAAGTGCTGATGATCCAGCCGGGCGCCGCGCCGACGCTGCCGCCGCTGGCCGTGCGCCAGCGCTGCGCCAGCCTGCTCTCGGCACGTCCGAGCCTGGAGGAGATGCGCCGCGCGCTCAGCCTCGCCGCCCGGCTCGCGGCGCCGGCTGCGGGTCCGGTCGCCCCCGTGCGTCCGGCGCGGCCGAGCCGGGCGCGCCGCGTGCTGCTGGCGGACGATAATCGCATCAACCAGAAGGTGTTCTCCCGCATCCTCGAAGCGGCCGGTCACGCGGTGCTGGTGGCCGAAACCGGCGATCAGGCGCTCGACCTGCTGGAGGACAAGGCGGACCAGATCGACATCGTGCTGATGGATTTCAACATGCCCGACACGGACGGGCTGGAGGCCACCAAGCTCTACCGCATGATGGCGACCGGGGGGCGGCGGCTGCCGATCGTCGGACTGACGGCGGATGCGACGGCGCTCATGGATAATCGCTGGCGCGATGCCGGCATGGACGAGTGCCTGATCAAGCCGGTCGAGCCGGCCGCGCTGCTGGCCGCGGTGGACCGCATCGCGCGCGACGATCCCGGCCGTCCGGCCCGTCTGCTTCCACGGCCGACGCTGGTTCATTCGGACACGCCGCCCAGCCTGGACGAGAAGGCGGTGGAGAGCCTCAGCCGGCTCGGTGGCGCGGAATTCGTCACCGAGTTGATGGAGGACTATCTCGCCGATGCCGAAATCATGCTCGATCGGCTGACTCGAAGCGCGACCAAGGGCGACCTGACGGCCTTCCGCACCGATGCCCATGCGCTGCAGAGCAGTTCGGCCAATATCGGCGCTCTCGCCCTCGGTCGGATCTGCGCACCGTGGCGGGATCTGCGGGGGGAGGAATTGCGGGAGGGCGCGCGCGAATTCGCGCGGGTCGCCAAGGCGGAACTGAAGCGCACGCAGAAGGCCATGCGCGCCTATTCGGCGCGCGAGGCCGGCTTGGGTTGACCACGTCGGGTGGCAGGCGATGCGCCCGCCTGGGCGCATCGCCACGCGTGTTCATTCAGCGGCCACGAGGACGGGCGAGGCCTGAAGGCCGGCGAGCCGCTTGTTCTGCGCCGCGCAGAGCCGGTCCATCTTGCGAAGGTCCGCCTCGGTCAGGTTCAGCGCCGCCTCGGCCCAGATGTCGACGACATCGATCAGTTCCTGCAGCGTCACTGGGTTGACGCGCCGCCGCGCGCGATAGACCGCCTGGTGGGCGTTCTGCTTGCGGTTGTGGCGGGCGATGTACCCCACCACGGCCTGCTGGCCCTCGCCATCCTCCGCCAGCACGTCGACCACGCCCATCTCGTGCAGTTCCTCGGCCGTGTGGATACGGCCCGAAAGGATGAGCGCCTCCGCCTTGGCGCGGTCCATGCGCCGCGACAGGAAGCTGTAGGCGCCCATGCCGGGGAACATGTTGAACAGGATTTCCGGCAGGCCCATCTTGGCGCTGCGCTCGGCCACGATGAGGTCGAAGGACAGGGCGTGCTCGAAACCCCCGCCCAGCGCGTCACCCTGCACCAGCGCCATGGTCACAACAGGCGAATCGAAGGCGACCGCGTTGCGGTGGATCGCTTCCACGGCGACATGGCCGTAATGGCGCATGGCGTCGAGGTCGCCGCCGCGGATGCGCTGCGCGAAATGCCCGAGGTCGCCGCCGAGATTGTAGATGCCCGGCACCGCCGAGGCCATGACGAACCACGAGAAGGGCGCGGCGGCCGTGCTGGGCAGGGCGGCGAAGGTGTCCCGGATCGAGAACTGCATCCGGCTAATGTCGCTCATCAGCTCGTGCGTGTAGGACGGCTTGCCGACCGGATCCATGAAGCACCAGCAGGTGGCGTTCAGCGTGTCGACATCGATGCGCAGATTGTCATAGGCGGCATCGCCGATCGTCTTGGCCGCCTGCGTCTGCAGGAGGCTGGCGGCGTCGGCGGTGAGCTTGGTGCGGACGGCGGCTTCATTGTTGATACGGACCATGGTCATCGTGTTTCTCCAGTCGGGGGTGGGGCGGTACGGATGGCCTGCTGCGCGGCCTGTGCTGCGCGGGCAGTTCCCAGCACATTAAGCTCAGAACGCAAGGCACGAGCTAAAAAGGTAACGGCGTCAGTGGTGCAGAAGGCTGCGACAAAGGTGTAATTGCGCGGCCGAAAGTATGACGGCGCAATGCCGGGCCTCATCCCGGCCGATGCGGCCGGATATGCAATGGCGATGCCGGCAAACGGTACTTCGGTGAGTTAACAAAGCTTGTTTGGCGTTCCGGGGGATATAATGGTAGCGGCGATCCGCCCCGCCGCTCGCTTTCGGCACTGCGGGCGGCGCGATTACCCCGGTGCGAGGGCACTGACGGGCGCCTGCGGCAGATTCGCCGACAAACAAAAATTCGTGAGCATCGCCTCCCGCGGGCTTGCGGGAGGTCCATGGCGGAGCCGGAAGCCTCTACCGCTCGCCCGGGGTGCAGGGCGCTGCAGGGTTGGCGAATTCACAACCTGCCGGGAGACTCCCACCCGCTCCCCCGCGCCCGCCACCGACGTGGCGGAAATGCGCGGGAAATCGAAGCAAACCGTCGTTGAATTGGAAGTTAATTAGACGGCTATTTGTTGTTTATCTTGATGCCAGACTGAACGGCGCGCGGCGCGCGGCGCGAGCGCTCAAGAGCCGGCAGGGCGCATCCCCCACGCGGCTTGCCGCAGCGCGCTTTCAGCACGAAGACGCGAGCATCTCGTGCGCCGCGCATCGGAGCCGGGGCGGCTCGGCTCCGGCCTGTCAGGATGTCGCCGCGGGCAGGGCGAGCAGATGCCGCAGCACCCAGGCAGTGTAGGGTGTGCCGACATCGCCATGGGAGGTGATGCGGTTGGCCGAACCGTCCAGCCCCACCATCCGGGCTCCCGGCGGGTACAGCAGCGGCTCTCCGGGGCCGGGGATGGGATCGATCAGGGTCTCGCCCGACCCGCGCGGCCCATAGCCGCCGAGCGCGGCATAACGGCTGGGTGGTGCGCCGGCCGCCGCGATGCGCATCTCGCCCAGATCCGCGTCGCGGCGCAACGCGAGGTGGAAGACGTCATGCAGCGGCATGTCCATGGCGCTGAACGTGGTGAAGACCGGGGCTGCCACCCGCTCCAGCACGGCGCGATAGCCGCCCGGTCCCGCGCGGCCCGGAACCGTGGCGGCGAAGGCGAGATGGGAGATCGCCGGCTGGAGCAGCAGCAGCGTGTCGACCGGGCGGGGAAGGGCAGGCGCGGCCGCGATGGCCGACAGCATGACCTTGGCGCCGAAGGAATGGCCGAGCAGGTTGAACCGCGCCTCTGGCGCGGCGGCCATCATGCGCCGCAGCAGCGTGGCGACGCCGGTCGCCCCCACGCGGCCGGCGCGATCCTTCATCTGGAACAGCGAGAACAGGCGGATGAGGTCGCGCGGATCGAGCCGCCCGGTGATGCCGCTAAGGCTCGCGATCGGCAGGCCGTTCTCGTCGAGCGCCGGCGGGCCCGCCAGTGTCGCGGGGGCGGCGCGCCCCTCCACGGCCGCGAGCCGCCGGGCACCCTCGATCAGGTCCTCCGCCGTGGGGCCTGCGTCCATCGCGGGATCGCCGATCTCGTCGTTGAGGCCGCCGACCGCCGTGCTCAGCAGGGCCGCAAGCTCCTGCGCGGCGGGCGGATCGAGGTGAGCTGAATCCGCCAGCGCATAAAGCCGCGCGCGCGCCGGCGCCGCGAGCGGGGCCGCGAGATCGGTCACGATGCGCGCGGTGGCAGCCTCGGTGTTCATGCCGGCCAGCGTTGGGCCGGGCTCCTCCGCCAGCCAGACGCTGGGCCAGGTGATGCCAACGAAGATCGGGTTGAAGCCGGCCAGCGGATATGTGGCCAGAACCCCATCCAGCGCGCGCAGGAAGGTGCCGTACTGGCGCAGCGCATCGGCGAAATCGGTGTTCCAGCCGTGGGAGTGGAAGATGACATGGCTCAACGATCTATCAGCCAGTCGCACCATCAGCGCGTCCGCCGTCGCGGGGGAGGCGAGGACGCCGTCCGCGTCGAAGCGCAGCAGCCATGTCGGCATGGTTGCGCCCTCGATCGGAAAACCTTCGGTGGAACTGGAAACAGGCATGGCGTTTCTCCCCCGGGGCGGCGCCGGTGCGCTTCGCATGAAAGTCGTTGCGCCCGAACCTGGAAAAATAAAGTCAATAACGCTGACATATTTCTTTGCCAGCAACAGAACTTGCCAAGTTAAAGCATCGCATTATACTTGCTGTCTATCATCAGACAAGATTTCGGCAGGCGGGTCCGGGTACAGTGGCGTTTCTTGGCCGCAGGATCGTGCGTGCACATCACCGCATCCGGGGGGAGCATGAGCGAAGATCCGACGACAGCCGGGCTGAGCACGGCTGAAATCACCGCGACCGAGGCGCTTCTCGGCTATCGTGAACGCGACGCGTTCGATGCCGCCGAACGGGCGGAGGGGGGCGACGAGGCGCTTGTCGGCGTGCTTGCCACCGTGCCGAGCCCGGCCGCGCTGGCCGCCGCGGCCCGCGTTTCCGGCCGTGCCTTTCGCCTCATCGTGGATTACGAGACGGGTGGGCGCAGCTATTACGAGCGCATCATCAAGAGCCGGCCGATCTGGCCCAAGGCCTCCTCCGGCGTCACCATCGGCTTCGGCTACGATCTCGGCTATGTCGGGCCGGACGAGTACCGCAAGGACTGGTCCGGCCTCATCGCCATCCTGAGCGCGCCGCAGCGGGCCGCGCTCGAAGCCTGCATCGGCCACCATAGCGGCAGGGACAGCGCCGCCACCATGACCGCGCTGGTCGGCAGTGTGCGCGACATCGTCGTATCCTGGGAGCTTTCCGAGGCGGTATTCCGCGCGCGCACCTTGCCGAAATACGCCCTGCAGACGGCGAATGCGCTGCCCAATACCGATCGGCTCAACGGCGACTGCTTCGGCACGCTGGTGTCGCTCACCTTCAATCGCGGCGCTTCCTACGGCAAGGCGTTCAATCCCGCGACCGACCCGAAGGATCGCTACCGCGAGATGCGCGCCATCAAGGCGGCCATGGTCGCCGGTGCCCATGCGGATATCCCGCGCCAGATCAAGGCGATGATCCGCATCTGGGCCGGCACCGCCGTGGAGGAGGGCATGCGGCGGCGGCGGACCGATGAGGCGGCGCTGTTCCTTGACGGCCTCGCGGCGGGCGCGCCGGCGGGGGGGCCGGCTGTCGCCGCGCTGGAGGAGCCGGGCGCCTTCATCGCCGCGGCGGGTGCTGGGGCGGGTGCTGGAGAAGGTCTGGTCGCCTCCACCTTCAGCGACGAAGACAATTGGGTGGAGACATCCGAAGACGACCTCGCCGAGATGGCGCTGGATGGCTTCGCGATCGGCGTGGCGGCGGCCGGGGCGAGCTGGGCGGCGGACGCCGTGCAGCCCGATTATGCCCATCTGGGCGAGGGGCTGACGCTGCGCGTGCCCTTCGCGCTGACCGCGGATGATCTCGCCCTGCTCGCCGCGCTCAATGATTTCGATGTCGCGGCGCTGGCGAACGATACGCCGGTGCTGTTCGGGCTGCGCGGCGCCGGCATCGTCAAGGATCACACGGCACGCGAGGGCATCACGCTGGTGGACCAGCGTCCCGACCACGCGCTGCCGCGCTGCGTCATCGGCGCGTGGGATGTGAAGGCGGGCAAGGTCTCGGTGTTCCCGGCCTCCACCGTACCCAATCAGGCGGCGGTCGCCACCTTCCGGAACCGCGGCACCTCGGGCAATCTGCTGCCGACCGGGCTTTATCACTATGTCTGCGGCGCGCATGTCACCTCGCGCGCCACGCCGGGCTGCTTCCTGCTGCGCAAGCCCGACATGTCGAAGCGCATGGTGGTGGTGCGCCGCTCAAAGGACGATCTGGCCTATGAGACGACGGATCTGGTCGATCGCTGCCAGCCGGGAGACAACATTCACCCGGCCTTCTTCAGCCAACCCACCGGCTTCTCCTCCTTTGGCTGCCAGACCGTGACGGGAACCTTCCGGGATGGCGTCCATTCCGGCCCCTGGGCGGCCTTCCGCAAGGCGGCGGGGCTGGTGGATGTCGACGGTGCGCCGGGGCGGCGCTACCTCTACATGCTGCTGACCGGCGCCGAGGCGCGCCTCGCCTCCCGCCTGCGGCTCGATGGGTTGGCCGATGATCCTGTGGCGCGGCGCCGGCTGCGGCGGCTGAGGGCCGGTTCCACCGGCCCGGCGGCGCGGCGCCTGCAGGAGCGGCTCGGGCTCGCGGGCCCGGATGGCGAGCTCGGCCCCGTCACGGCGGAGAGCCTGCATCGCTTTCAGGCGGCGCGGGGCGGCGGCTCGGATGGCATCTTCACGCCGGAACTGGACGCGACACTGGGCTGGCAGGTGTTTGCCGCCGGAGCCAGCGCGTGATGCGGGCGTGGCTGCGCATCGTCGGGCTTCTCGTCCTCTCCGCCGCGCTGACCGCGCCGATCGCGGCACAGCCTGCCATCGAACTGGTGCCAGCCGCCAGTCCGGCCACGGAGGTGAGCTTCGCCATCGCCGTGCCGGGCTTCATGGAGGAGATCCGGGTGCGTAACCCGGCGAGCGACCCGGCCGCGGTGCAGCGTCTGACGACGGGCGGGCTGTTCATCCGCGTCGGCGATGGGGCCAGCGTGCCCGCGCGCTGGGTGCGGAAGACGCCGGCCGTCGATCCCGCGCGGCTCGCCTCGGGCACCGAAGCGAGTTTCATGGTTTCCGCGGACCTGCCGGGGCCGGGCGTCTATCAAAGCTGGATCGAGGCGGCGCCAGCGAGCGGGACGGCGGGCGTGCCGCAGCGCATCCGCGTGGTGGTGACGCGCGCGGCGCAGACGCTGCCGACGGATTTCCTCGTCGCCCCGCTGGCCTCCCCGGTCGATCTCGACTTCCTGCCGACGCTGGGACGGCTCGTCGGCCGGGGCGAGGCCATGCCGCGCCGCGTGCTGCTCTCCCTGCGCAACAGCACGGTCAACCCGGTGGAATTTCTGCCCCCGCTCGTGGTGTCCTATGGCGTGCGCGCCGGCGCCGTGACCAGCGCGGTGGCATCCACCGATCCGCCGCGCATCGATCCCGGGTCCTGCGCGGCCAGCCTCGCCCCCGGGGCCAACTGCACGCTGAGCCTGCTGCTCGATCGCAACGCCTGGTTCGGCCAGTACGATATCCGCGTCGGCGTGGCTGGAGTGGGCGGCGGCTGGTCGGAGCAGACGCAGGCGGTAAACGTGCGCGCCTCGGCGGGGCTGGCCTTCCTCGTCATCGTCGCGGGGGCGCTGGCCGGGCTGGTGGTCAATGGCTGGCGGGGCGCGGGGCGCCGGGCGCTCACCGGGCTGATCGATCTCGGGCATATCCGCGACGTGATCAACCGTATCGCGATCGAGAGCGCCGACACCGAGACAGAACGTGTCCGTGCCAGCCTGCTGGCCCGGGCCGATGAGGTGGAGTCCCGTTTTCGCAGCGGTGCCGATGCCGGCGCCGACCTGGCCCCGCTGGCGCAGCGGGCTGCCGTGCTGCCGCGCCTCGCCGCGCTCGGCCGGGCGCTGGCGGGCTTGCCGGAGGTGGGCCGGACAGCGTTGGCCCCGCGCTTCGCCGCGATTGCCGCCGCGATCGAAACCGCCGAGGGCGATGCGCTGGCGGCGGCGGACCGGGATCTGGTGAGCCTTGCCGCCGCGTTCCAGGCATGGCCCGCGCTCGCCGCCGAGGCGCGTGTCGCGGCCCGGCTTGCGGAAGGCGTCAATGCCGCGATCGGCGCCGGCGCCGGCGCCGGCGCGAGCGACGGGCGCGCCATCCTTGAGCCCCTGGTGGCGGCCGCCACCGCGGCGCTGGCGCCGTTCGAGGCGGGCACCACGGTCGAGACGCGCCGCCAGGCGCTGGCAATCGTGGTGGCCGGCGCTCGCGAGCAGGCGGCGGCTTTTGCCGCCAGCGCCATCGCCCGGCTGAACGAACAGGTGAAGGCGCTGCTCGCGACCGCTGAGGCGGACCGCACGCCGGAGGTGGCGCCGGCACGGGCGTTGGCGCAGACCACGGCCGCGCTGGCGGCGGCGCGGGTGACGCCCGAGGGGGCGGAGGCGGCGCTCGCCGGCTATGTCGCCGCGAGCGGCAAACGCGCCGCGCTCGATCTTGCCGCCGGCCCGAGCGCTCTCGCGACCGGTGCCGATGCCTCGGTTCTGCACCGGGCGGAATGGGCGGGCAGCCTGTCGATTCCGGTGCTGGACGCCATTTTCGCCATGGAGCCGCTATCGGCTGGCGCATTCCTGCCGCCGCCCGATACCAGCCTCGCCGGGCTGCAGCGGCGCAAGGCCCGCTACGAATGGCTGACCAGCGCCATCGTGCTGGGAGCGCTCGGCCTTGGCGGCGTCTCGACACTGTGGGCCTCCGATCCCGCCTGGGGATCGGGGCTGAGCCTCATTACCGCCTTCCTCGCGGGCCTCGCGGTCAATGTCGCGGTCGGCAGCGTCACGGCCCGTCCTTGACGCCTCGCGTCAGCGCGGCGCCATCACCCGGCCGGCGCCGCGATCGATATAGCCGACATCGGCGGTGAAGCCGTCCGCCACAGTTGACGCGATGATGCGGGCATTCACCATTGTCGCATTGGCGTTGCCGACCTGCCGGGCGACGCTCTCCCACCACAGCGCGGCGACGCCGGCCACGTGCGGGCAGGCCATCGACGTGCCGCTCATCGCCGTCAGGCGCGGCTGCGCTGTCGTTCCCACGCCGGTGCGAGCCGAGACGATATCGACGCCGGGCGCCGCCAGCACCGGATTGATGTTGGAGAAGGGCGCGATGGAATAGAGCCCGCCGCTCCGGCCGAAGGCGCCGACCGAGATGATGGCGGGAGAGGCGGCGGCCGGCAGGCTGGTATCGATGACGAAATTGGGGTCGACCTGACGCATGCTCTCATTGCCGGAGGCGGCCACGATGACCATGCCCGGCCGGCCGGCGCCCTGCTGGGTGAGGAAGGCGACCAGCGTGGCGAACAGGTTGAGGTTCTCGCGATAGGCCTTCAGCGCCATCGAGGTGGCGAGCTTGGCCGGGCGGCCGGCGCCGACCAGTTGTTCCTGCATCAGGGGAAAATCAAAGCCGAGCGACATGGAGACGACCTGCGCGCCCTGTTCGCCGGCCCAGTTCAGCGCCTTGAGCACGCGTGCCGTGGTGCCGCGGCCATTATCGTCCAGCACCTTGCCGATCACCGCCTTGCCGATGCCGCGGGCGACGCCGATGCGCACGCCCTCGACATCGCGGCCGAAAATGGTGCCGGCGCAATGGGTGCCGTGGCCCTGCACGTCGCTCGCGTCGTTCTCGTCGCCGCCGGTGAAGTTGCGGCTCACGAGCTCGATGCCGGCAAAGGCGGGATGCGACCTGTCGATGCCGGTGTCCAGCACCGCGACGGTCACGCCCTGGCCCGTCAGCGTGGACGTGTCGGCACCGATCGCCGACAGGCCCCAGGCCTGTTTGGCGCCCAGCGCGGTCGCCACCGGATCGTCGTCGCCCTTGATGCCGTAATCGGCCTTGCTGCAGCTGGGAATGATCGTGACCGGCATGACCGGGGCGACCAGATTGTCCGCATCGCGCGCCGCTTCGTGCGCCTGCTTCTCCGAGAGTCGGGTTTCTTCCAGTGTCACGCTTGCGGGCTCGGGCGGGGGCGGGGCGCCGAGCACGCCGCCCTGTATGTCGCCGGAGAAGAGATCGTCGGCGCTCTCGAAGGAGCGGCGCCGGTGCTGCGGCTGGGGTGGCGGCTGCGGCGCGCGATTGAGGCCCTTCACGTTCAGCACGAAATAATCGAGGTCCATGGCGTTGCCCTCCCTGTCGCCTGTCCGGCGTGTTGTCCTGCGTCCTGCATCTCAGTTCGCGCTCTTGCGCGAGCCGATGAAGGTCTGGAGATCGACCAGCAGTTCCGGCGTGACCGTGCCGGTGGCAGTGCGACCCTGGTCGGTCTGGAAACGGGTAACGGCCCGGGAGGTGACGGGACCCATGAGGCCGTCGACGTTCAGGGGGCCGTAGCCCGCCTGGTTCAACATCGTCTGCACCCGTGAAAGCGCCGCCCGCTCGGCCGCGATGTCGCTGGCTGGCGTGGCGGGAAGCGCGGCGAGCAGATGCGGCCTCGATCGCCCGCGCGTCGGACCCGCCGGCAGATAGGCGAGCGGCAGGGCGGCGACGAGGTGCAGCCGTGCCAGATCGGTCAGCCGCAGCCGGCCGTCAAGGCTCGCCGCGGCGAGATAGGCGCCGTCCGGCGAGAAGGCCAGCGCGGTGACGAGATCGCCATGGCCGGGCGCGCGCCGCAGGTTCGTACCCTCCCGCTCCACCAGGACGAGGCTGCCATCGGCCTGCGCCAGCGCGAAGTCGGCGCCATCCGGCGAGATCGCCACCATGACGACGCGCAGCGCCGGCAGGAACGGCTCCAGCATCGCCCGGCCCTCGCTCACGCGGCTCGGATCGGCGACATGCAGCGCGCCGGACGGCTCGCGATAGAGGAGGGTGGAGCCATTGGCGGCGAGCGCGAGCCCGTCCTCCGCCAGCGGCGGCATGGGGCCGGAGCGGGTGGGGTCCGGTCTGGCGCGATAGAGCGTGAGCCCCTGCGCCCCCAGCCCCTGCGCCCCCACCCTCTGCGGCGTCAGCACGGCGATGACGCTGGCATCGCCATTCAACGCGATCGCGCGCGGGTTCTCCACGTCGATGCGCCCGAGTTCGTCGATGCGCCCGAGTTCCGCGCCGGACCGCGTGTCGAACACCACCCGCTCGGTGCCCTGGCGGGCGACGAGCCGGGAGCCGTCGGCCGCCAGCGTGGCACCCCGCCAGCCGGCATTCTCCCGCTGGCGCGTCACCGCGCCGCTGCGGATCGAGTGCCAGAACAGGCGCCCGGCGGCGGGATCGAACAGGACGAGGCTGCGCCCGCCGCGCGCGAAGGCAAACTGGAAATCGCGCAGCGGCGCCCAACCCGGCGCCGGCGTCTCGATATCGGCGAGGGAGGTATCGTCGAGCGCGTGGATCAAGATCGTGTTGCCGACCGCCGCGATCAACGCGCCATCCGGGCTGAAGGCGATGCGGTCGATCGGGCCGGCGAAGGCATGACGCCAGATCTCCGTGCCCCCCGCCACCTCATAGACTGCCGCCCCGGCGTCCTTGTCGCCCCGCACCAGCACGGCGAGGCGGCTGCCATCCGGCGAGAAGACGACCGGGTCGGTCTCTTTCAGGCCCAGCGCGGACACGTCGATCTGCCGCAGCGTGGTTCCGGTTGGCTCGGCGCTGACCACGAGGTTTGCGGTGTCGCTGTTGACCTCCAGCGCCGCCAGACGCGTTCCATCGGCGGAGAGCGCCAGCGGTGCGCCGAGCTCGGCGGGCAGAGTCTTCATCGTCGTGCCGCCGCCTTCCGGCGAGCGCCGCAGCCAGGTGAGGGTGCCGATATCATCGTCCAGTACCAGCGTCGTGCCGTCCGCGCTCAGGGCCGCGATGGCGGTAGGGGCGCGCTCGAAGGCGATGCCGAGCCCGTCATCGGTGACCCATCGCGTTCCGGGTGCGACGATGTCGGTGACCGCGCCGGTCTGCACCGGGTAGGTCGGGCTGGCGGCGCGGCTCACGTCGAAAGCCTTGAGACTGCCATCGGCGAAGGCGGCGACGATCTTGACCGGAGCGGCGGCGTCGCTCGGCGCGCTCACCACCAGATCGACCACCGCCGCGCCGCCGGTGAGGATGAGGTTCATGTACTGGTCGGGCGGTACGCCGCCGATCTGCGCGCTGGAGTCGAAGGAGGTGAGATTGCCGGCGCCGTCGCCGACGATCATGCCGGGCGAGCCAGGTAGAGCTTTGACGATACGCGGATCCTCAACGCCCGACAGCGCGCCCACCTCGGTCGGCGTCGGCGAGAGGAGATCGCGATATTCCACCAGCTGATAGGCGGTGATGGGCGCCCGTGGCGGGGCCGGCTGCACATTCGCCCCCTTGGCCTGCGCCCCGTTGGCCTGCGCTTCGCTGAACGGCGCCGGGGAAAACGCCCCGTCCGGCGGCGCGGCCGCCGGCAGCGCGACGATGAGCGTGCCGCCATTCTCCCCGGAGACGGCGGTCAGCGCCGGCCGCGCCGTCTCTATGCCGCGCAGACGGTAGGGCGCGCCGCTGCCCTGTTGCTCGCGGGCGCGATCATGGACGATGGCGAGCGGCATGGCGCCGCCGATCTCGCGAAAGCCGACGATTTCGCCCACGGCCGGCATGGGCGTCCAGGTGGATTCGCCGGAACCTTGCAGCGGCGTGCTGGCATAGGCATCGATCACCATTCCACCTTCGGTGCCGACCATCAGCAGATGGCTGGATGACACCCAGCCGAGCGCCGTCACCCGGTCCGGCGCGCCGGAAGCATCCTGTAGCCGCGCGTCCAGCACGCGGTGCGCGCCGCTGAGATAGAGCCGCACACCCCACGCGCCGGCCAGCGGCAGCAGGATGAGACCGGCGGCGATCAGCATCGGGGTCCGCAGCCCATGGAGCGAGGCCAGACGAGCGCGCAGCCGCGGCGGCGGGGATTCCGAATGCGCGGGGCGCGGGACGACGGGTGGGGGAGGATTTTCCCGCGGGGCGCTCATTTGCGGCGCTCCGTTTCCGTTTCGTCCGATCGAGATGACGAGGAGGCCGGCTCCTCGGACGATAGGATTTCGAAAGGAGAGGGCGGGGCCGGCGCGTCCCCCGGCGTGGTGCCGCCCTCCCGCTCTTCCGGGGCGACGGTGGTCGCGCTGGCGGTATCCGGTACGGGCTCGGTTCCCTCGGCACGGTTCGTCTCTTCAGGTGCGGCGCGGTGGTGGCGGATGATGGCGAGGAGGCCGCCGCACAGCCCCGTTGCCGTGCCATAGGCGAGCAGCGGAAACCAGGCGCCGGGCGGGTGCGGCGCGCTCAACGCGGCCGGCCACAGCCAGAAGGCGCCCAGACACCAGGCCAGCGTCAGCCCGATGACGGCGAGGCGCCGCGTGGCCACCTCTCGCAGATGATCGCGGAAGATGCGGGAGAAAGCGCCCCCGCGCAGCATCGGCACGATGTCGGAACGCTCGGCCAGCCACAGGTCGGCCATGACCGCGTCATGGGGAATGTCCAGTCCGCCCGCTTCGGGTCGCCAGATCGGCAAATGGCTACCCGCCGGCACGGGAGCGCCGGTGGGCAACGGCGCGCCGTTCAGCATCGTGTCCACCGCGTCGCGGATGCGCTGGCGGCTTGCCGGTGTCAGCGCCGCGAACAGCGCCCGGCGCAGCCAGTGCGGCATGTGGCCGTTGCGGAACCATGGCAGAAGCGACAATTGCGCCAGTCGCCGCTCGTCATAAAGTGGCACGGCGAGCGGCCCGAGGCCGATGGTGATGCGCAGCCCGAGATAGAGCGTGATGGCGAAGCGCAGTTGCGGATAGGCGGCCGTGGCCGCCAGCCAGTGGAAGCCATAGGGCCCGAGCCAGCGCCTGAGGTCGTCGATCAGCGCGGCCTGTTCCCCGGCCGGGGGCTCGGCGTCGGAGGTCAGCACGGGGTCGTCATAGCGCAGCACGGAAGGACGCGCGGGGATGGCATCGCCGGCCAGCAACTGGTCGCTCGCCTCCAGCCAGTCGACCAGCCGCGTCAGCAGGTCGTCCTCGCCGCGATCGCCGCCGGCGCGTGTCTGCGGCGGGCGGGCCGCGCGTTCACCGAAGCCGAGCGCCAGATCGTGGAAGCCCTCGGGCGTCGCGCGTCCGACGATCGCGTCCAGCGCCTGCGCGAGGCGGAACTCGCGCTCGCCCCATTCGCTGAGCGGCAGCGGCGTCAGCAGCATGCGCCGGGGCCACAGCGCCAGTTCCTCGGCGATGAAGGCATGCGGGCGCTGGGTGAAATAATCCACCAGCTCGGCGCCGTCCGTCACCAGCACGAGCCGCGCCTCGGCGTGCCGCTCGCGCAGGGCGCGCAGGTCCAGCACGCCCCCGCGCGGATCGCCGTTCACCGTGCGCGGGATCAGCGTGCGCGGGTCGCGATCATAGTCATAGACATCGAGCGAGACCCCGCCGCGGGCGATCGCCTCGATGAAGCGGCTGACCCGGTCGCGTTCATGATCGGCCGGATGCAGGCGCGGCACGAGGAAGACATAATGCGCCGAGCGGGGCGCGCGGCGGGGCACGATGGTGGGGAAGCCGCCGGCCCGCACCGTGGCGCGCACGCTGCGGTCGGCATGGATGCGCCGCGCGATGCCCGGTTCCTGCCAGGAGATCTGCCGGGCGAGCCGCCGGGCCGGCGGCGGCGCCGTGAGCGCGAGGGCGCCGGCCGGCAGGTTCGCCTCGACGCCGACCCGGCGCGCCTGCGGATTGGTGAGCGCGGCGATCAGCGCGGGAAGGAAGCTCGCCGCGCTCCACGCCAGCGCGGCGAGCGCGGGGAGGAAGGCGAGGCCCGCCAGCCAGCCCGGCCAGGCGGTGGTGGGCGTCGTGCTGTCCATCAGGCCGGCGGCGCCGCTGCGGGCCGGGCTTCTTCCGGCGGCGACGCCCTCCAGCCACCGTGCCAGAAATGTGTCGTCCGGGGTGGCGCGGTCGAGCGCGGGCCGGTTGAGCGGCGTTGCCGCGCCCTGCTCGGTGGCGACAAAGGCCCAGGCAAAGTGCTGCAGCGCCAGCGCGCCGCCGGGGTCCAGCGGGATCGCGGCGTCGGGCGGCAGCGGCCAGCGCCGGCGCATGGCCGACAGAAACATCGCGGGCTCGCCGATGCTGTCGGATTCGCCGGCATAGATGGCGGCGAGCTGGCGCGGGGTGAGGGCTTCTGCCTGCTGCTGCGCGGTGAGGGCGACGCCGAGCGCCCGGCGGTACTCGTCGCCGAAGGGGTCGTTCGTCGCGGCGTTCGCGCGGTCGGGCGTGACCATCGGCGAGGGGCGGGCGGTGGCGACGCGGATCGGGGTGCCGGTCCCGTCCGTCGCCGGGTCGCCTGAAGGTGTGAGGGCGAGATAGAGGCCAACCAGAAGGGTGGCGAGACCGACGGCGAGCGCCCCGCGAATTGCGGGCCGCCGCAGCGCGTTTTTCAGCCGCTCGACGAGAAGTTCCCGCGTGGAGGGCGGCGGGGGCTCCTCGTGCTCCTCGCGCCACCACGGGTCTTCTACCAGAAGATCGGGAAGGGGCGGGGGCCGGCCGGCCGGCTCGATGGGGGGCTCGAAGACGCCGGGCAGGTCCTCGCGCGCGGCGATTTCGAGGGCGGCCGCCGATTGCCGCGTCTCGGCCAGAACAGGGGAGAGGTAGCGCAGCCAGAGGTCGGCGCTGTCCTCGCCCGGTTGGCGGTGCCAGCCGCGCGCGCCGTTCAGGCCGAATATCGCTGTCACCGCATCGATGCGCTGGGCCGGGGAAACGCGCTCCAGCGCGGTGGCAAGGCCGGCGCGGCGCCGCTCCTCCTCGTAGCGGGTGAACAGATCGTCCAGCCGGCGGGCTTCCGGCACGAAGCGATAGGTGGTCTCGTCCGCCTGCGTCATGTCGGTAGCCATGTCGGTAGCCATGTCCGTGCCACCCTAGCCGCCCTGGCGGACCCAGCGTTCGATGAGGGCGCCGAATTCGGCCCGGTCGTTCTTGAGCTTGGCCAGCGCCGCGGTCGTCGCGCCGAGCCGCGTGTCGAGCGGGGGCGGATGCTGATCACGGGGATAGGCGACCAGCGCGGCGGCGTCGATCATCTCGGAAATGCCGGGCTTCTTGTCGAGCCGCAGCCCGCGAAAATCCTGCAGCAGCGCAATCAGCGCGTCGCGCTCCTCATCAGGCAGGGTCAGGGGCGCCCCGCCCCCCAACAGGCGTTTTTCCAACCCGCTGGCGATGATGCGCCGCAGCACGCCGGCCTCGGGAAAGGCGATCTCGTGGAAGACGCAGCGGCGCAGGAAGGCGTCGGGCAGCTGGCGTTCCTCATTGGAGGTGATGACGATGATCGGCCGGCGCTGGGGCGGGATGCCGCCCGGCGTTTCCGGCGCGGCGGCCGCGGGGCCGCCATCGCGCCGCCCGAGTTCGGGCACGCGAAAGGCGAGGTCCTCGATCTCGCGCAGGAGATCATTGGGAAAATCGCGCGAGGCCTTGTCCACCTCGTCGATGATCACCACCGAGCGGGTCGGCATTCCGGGGTGGGTATAGGCGCGCCGCCCTTCCAGCAGATGGGCGACCTCGTGGGGGGCGTGGGCATCGAGTATCGCCTCGCCCAGCGCCTCGAACTCGATGTAGTCGGCGACGTCGGCCTGCCCGCCCGCGCGCCCCGCCTGCGCATCGCGGAAGCGCCCGATCGCGTCATAGGTATAGAACAGGTCGCGCGCCTCGGAGTTGGACTTGGTCGAGAAGAAATGCACGCGCGGGATGCCCAGCCGACGGGCGATGGCATAGCCCAGCTCGGTCTTGCCGCAGCCCGGCTCGCCGGATACGAGCAGCGGCCGACCAAGGCCGATGGCGACGTCGATGGCGGCGACCAGCGCCTCGGTGAAGATATAGCCGCGGCCCTTGTCACGCACCGGGCGTCCGTTCTCGCGGATCTCGCTTTCCGGCGCGGATGCGGCCTGCGAGAAGCTGTTGAACCACATATCTTCCCCCTCATCCGCCGGACTGGCCGTCCAGCCAGCTGCGCAGGACCGGCATCAGCCGCTTTTCCGCATCCATCATCGGCAATTGCCGGGTGGCCAGCGCCTTGTCGACATCGGCCTTGAGTTCGCCCTCCGGTAATTGCCAGGCGGTCTCCAGCGCGCGGCACCACGCACCGAGCTCGACGCTGCTGATGTCGTCGAGGCACAGGCACAGGCCGGCCCCCGGGGGCCTTTCGTCGATCTTCCACAGCGCGCCGAGCGCGGCGCGCAGCTTCTGGTTGGGGTCAGGCGCACCCTTGGCGAGCTGGTCGTAATAGATGACGAAAATCTGCAGCCGGTCGGGGTTCGACAGGCTGCCGGCGAGTTTGGCAATCTCGCGCACCAGCACCTTCTCGCGCCGCAGGTCCACATTGCGGATCTCGACCACCGCCTCGACCAGCTGTGGCCGGGTCTCGGAGGCGATCACCTCCAGGTCGCGCCGGAGCATGTCCAGCGCGATGGGCAATTTGCGGTCGGCGCGCGGCCAGGTGAGGTTGGCGAAGGTCCATGTCTCGTCCGGCCGGTCCTTCGGCAGCGGATTGAGAAAGGCCGCCATGCCCTCGCGCTGGGCCCGCAGGTCCTTTTCGTCACGCACCAGCGACCAACGGGCGATGCGCCGCAGGAACTTGCCGTGGTGATCGACATGCCGGCAGGACAGCACATGCAGCATGCCGCGATCCTGCGAGGAGGGGCGGCGCAGGTAGCAGAGGTCGCGCTCAGCTTCGTCGCGATCCATCAGGATGGCGGCGGCCTGCAGCCGACCCTCCGCCATGTCACGGGCGACGCGGATCTCGCGGGTGGCGCGGGAGATGCGCGGGGCGGCGGTGGCGCGCGGGGGCACCACGCCCAGCAGTCCGCCATGGCCGGTAGCGGTGAGATGGCGCACGATGGCCGCCACCGGGATGGCCTGGTTCCACTTGCCGCGAAAGTCGATATCGGCGTCGGGGTCGCCGGCATGGTGGAGGGCGATGAAGTTGAAGTTCATGTCATAGCAGGCCGCGCCCGAGGAGCCCTTGAAGGTCATCGCGTCGTGGCGCAGGCGCAGATCCGTGTCGATGAGGCTGAGCACCTTGCCGGAGGACCATTTCAGCGGCATCGCGCGGTAGCTCGCGCCCAGCATCCGCCGCTCCACCGGGTGCTGCCAGATCTGCAGCGGCGTGCCCGGCACGACGGGGCGCTCCCGTTCGAGGGGAATGGTGAGCCAGCCGCGCATCGCCCCGCCGGCATCGGTGGCGAGCGGCTCGAAGCCGATGCTCCTGTCCAGCTTGATGATGGCGAAATCCAGCTTGTCCGGCTCGAAGCCGGTGTCGGTGCCGCTTTCATCCTTCTCGCTGAACCGGCTCAGCACAACCGGCCAGTCCGCCGCGAAGCCGGCACGGTGGCCGGCCGCCTCCCTGGGGGCGCCGATATCGGAGCCGAAATCGAAGCGGCAGGAGGCCTCCCGATAGCGCTCGGGCTCCGCCAGCAGGCGCTGCACCACATGGAAATTGGTCAGCACCTTGTCGGGGCCGATCAGCACCCCGCTGCCGAAGCTGCCCTTGCAGCTTTCGATGGCGCAGGTCCAGGCGATGCGCTCCATCGCGCGCCGCTGCGGCTCGTCGCCGGACCAGAACCGGGACAAAGGGTCGACGCTGACCTCGAGGCCGTTCTCGGCTATGCCCATGCCGCCCCCCGCCGAACAGGCGAGCCCGCGTGCCCTGCGGAGGAAGCTTAACACAGCGACGCGTGCGTGCAGTAGTCCCGCGGCGGCGGGCTCGCTCGCTTCGTGCCGTTGCGGCTTGTCACGCCATGAAGCTGGGGAATGCAGGCGTGGATTGTGTTTCGCCGCCGGCGGCAATTCGGCTATAGGGTTTTTGCGTTCCGCGCGCCCTGTGCGGGGGACACGCTCGCGCTGCCTCAACCCGACGAGCCAACAGCCTGATGCCGACTGCTTACCGTTCCAGGGACTATGCCGAATCCCTCGCGGAGTTCGGCGAGGCGGCCGCGCTGCCCGCGAGCGGCGGCTGGTTCCTGCGTCGGCCGATCGCGGGTCACGACCTGCATGACGGGATGACCTATCCGTTCCTGTGCTGCGCGGACTGGCGCGCCCTCGATGAGGATATCGAGAGCTGGCGCGGCCGGCTGGTCAGCCTCGCCGTGGTGCCCGATCCGTTCGGTGCGTACCAGATGAGCGATCTCGAGCGCGCCTTTCCAGACCGGGTCATTCCCTTCAAGCAGCACTACGCCGCCGATCTCTCGGTGCCGGTCGCGCGCATCGTTTCCGCGCACCATGCGCGCGAGGCGGCGCGGGCGTTCCGGCGGGTGCAGGTGGAGGTGTACGAGGACCCGCTGCCGATGCTCGATGTCTGGCTCGGGCTGTTCGACATCGCCATCGACAAGTTCGACATACGCGGCATCCGCCGGTTCTCGCGCGCGGCGTTCGCGCGCCAGCTGGCGCTGCCCGGGGCGTTCATGACCGTCGCCTCGCTGGAGGGAACGCCGGTGGCGGCGCATATCCAGCTGGTCGGCGATGGCGTCGTCTATGCCCATGCCGCCGCCGCCAGCCCGCCGGCCTACAAGGTCGGGGCGGCCTATGCGCTCTATTACCGCGAGCTTGAATATTTCGCCGACAAGGCGCAGTGGATCGACTGGGGCGGCGAGGCGGGCCTTGCGCAGGACGGCAAGCTGAGTTCCTTCAAGGCGGGCTGGTCCACCGGGGTGCGCCAGTCCTATTTCTGCGGCCGCATCCTGGATCTGGTCCGTTACGATCAACTCGGCCGGGAGGCGGGGGCTGCGGCCACCGCCTATTTCCCGGCCTATCGGGTGGGAGAGTTCAATTAAGCGCTCGTCGACCGATACCGGGGAATCCCCTTCCACCACGCTGCGCCGGATGGTCGGTGGCTTTGCCGCGACCCAGCTTCTGGTAACGGCGGCGCGCCTGTCGATCGCCGATCACGTGGCGGCCGGGCATACCGAGGTGGAGGCGCTGGCCGCGCAGACCGGGGCGGCGCCGGGGCCGCTCGGGCGCTTCCTGCGCATGCTGGTCGTGCTCGGCGTTCTGCGCCAGTCCGGCGCGGGGCGGTTCGAACTGACGCCGATGGGCCAGTTCCTGCGCGCCGACCATCCCGACACGCAGCATGAGCGCCTCATCTTCATCGGCGCGGTCAATTACCCGACCGCGCAGGCCTCGGTTCACGCCGTGAAGACCGGGGAGAAGGCGTTCGACCAGGTTTTCGGCATGCCGCTGTTCGATTATCTCGACGGCGAGCCGCAACTGCGCGACATCTTCGCCGGCCTGATGAGCGACAGCGTCGAGGGGCGGGCGGAGGGCATTTGCCGCGTCCATGATTTTGCCGACGCCTCGCTGATCGTCGATGTGGGCGGGGGCGATGGCTCCTTGCTGCGCGCGATCCTGCGCACCGCGCCGCAGGCGCGCGGGGTGGTGTTCGACCGCCAGAGCCTTGCCTCCGGGCAGGATGGCGCGCCCGCCGATGCCGCCGCGCGGGAACCGGAATTTGTCGGCGGAGACATGTTCGCGGCGATCGCCCCGGCGGGGGCGGACATCTACATTCTCTCCAACATCATTCACGACTGGAACGACGAGGAGTCCATCGCCATCCTGCGCAATTGCCGCGCGGCGATGAAGAAGGACAGCCGCCTGCTGATCATCGAGGAAATCCTGCCCACCCGCATCGAGCAGGCGCCGGCGACCATCGCCAATGATTATTCGATGCTGCTGCTGACCGGCGGGCGCCAGCGCACCCGGCAGGAATTCGCGCAATTGCTCAAGGCGGCAGGGTTGCGGCTCAGCACGGTGCGGCCGATCGAGCTCAATGCGCGCGGCGCGCGACGGCGCGAGAACTGGGCGCTGGTGGAGTGCAGGCCCGGTCGCTGACGGGCCCTCGCCAGGTTCAGGCGGAGAGAGCCGCCCTTCGGGGCAAGCAACGGACGGTCCCCCGCCATGCTGCCGCGCGGCGCACCGCGCGGCGGGGGTCAGTCGAGAAACCGCTCGCCCTCATGCGGTGCGAATTCCTGCGACTCATAGCTGCGGTGGTACCATGTCAGTGGCTCGTCGACGAAAGCGAGGCGCGGGCGCAGATACTTGATCTTGCGGAAACGGTTCCAGTCGCCGGGTTCGGCGATGCGATAGGCGTTGATGTCCCAGGGCAGCTTCGTGAAGAAGCGGTGATAGAACACCGACGAATTGGTGATCTGCGTGTGCTCCAGCCGGCCATTGCCCCAGCGCTGCCACGATCCATCGCGCTGCAAGTACCAGAACGGGTGCCAGAGGAATTCGGCGCGCTGGGCGCGGGCGGCGGCCAGCAGCATCTCGATGCGATTCGTTTCGCAGCTGTCGTCATCATCGAGAAACGCGATGAACTGCCCGCGCGACAGCCGGTTCGAAGCATTCGCGGCATTCATCCCGGCCACGTTCCAGCGCTCCACGCCCGGCTTGGGGTAGGGGCCGCGCTCGGGCAGGTTGACGAACTCGATTCGCGGATCGCCGAGCGCGGCGATGCGTTCGCCGGTGTCGTCGATGCAGCCGTCGCCGATCACCAGTATCTGCAGATTGGTGTAGGTCTGCGCGCGCAGCGAGGACAGGCAGCGGTCGATCAGCAGATCCGGCCGGCCGGCAGTGCCGGTGCAAACCGTGATGAGCGGCTCGTCTTCCTCGTACGCGGCCTGGAATTCCGGGGTGGTGCGTGCCTCGATCAGTTCGAGACGCAGCGCCTCCATCCCCTCCAGCGTTCCCAGCGCATAGTCGATGCGGCTGCGCTCGTAATTGTGGTCCCAGGCGACGCTGTCCTTGAACATCCCCAGTTCCGCCCGCACGCCGTCGATCCGCCGGCTGCGCTCGTCCAGTTCCTTGAGGGCATGTTCGCGGAAGCCATAGAAGCCGCCGCGCAGATCGTCGATATGGCTGCCGGTGCTGCCGAGATGCGCCAGCGCATGTTCACGGAACCCGCGCAGTTCCTCGATCTTCCAGCTCGTCGCGCCCAATTCCGCGAGCACATGGTCGCGGAAGCCGTAGAAGCCGCCGCGCAGGTCGTCAATATGGCCCCCGCTGGTGCCCAGATCCGCCGCCGTGCCGTCACGGAACTCGCGGAAGGACGTGCTCAACTGCTCCATCTCGGCGCGCAGGGCGGCGATTTCGGCCCGGGCCGCGCGGAGCGCAGCACCTTCCCGTTGCATGCGCGCAAAAAACGCCCGCAGCTTCTTCCAGTAATGTCGCATGACGTGCAGCTTCTAGCCGGTTACAGGCCTTGCACGGCACGTGCGGGGCCAAAGACGGCATCAGCGACCGTCGCCAAGATCCGTACGATCTGATCTGGCACCAGATCCGGCGCCATGGGAAGCCCAATCAACCGCGCGGCGGTCTTTTCCGATGCCCCCATCGCGTCGCGCGGCGTGCGGGCGAAATGGGCGTGGAGATGCAGGCCGTTCTCGTACCACAAGCGCGATCCGATCGAGGCTGCCTCGAGATGCTGGCGGATGCGCAGGCTTTCGTCCACGCTGCGGGCCTCCAGGATTGCATAGGAAATGCCGACCTCGGGCACGCAGAAGAATCGATCGGCCAATCCACGGTCGGCGGCAACGCGTTGATAGATATCGGCGACAGCGAGGAAGCGCTGGCGCTTTTCCTTCCAGCCATCGAGTTCGGCCAGCCCGATGGCGGCATGATACTCGCTCATCTTGCCGTTCGTGCCCGCCGACAGGCTTTCCCGGCTGCCGTAGAAGCCGAAATTCAGCGCCCGCACACAGCCATGGATAACGCTCTCATCCCTGGACAGCACGAGACCGCCTTCGCCGGAGCTGAATCCCTTGGTCGCGTGGAGACTGGCGATGACCGGGACCGAGCCGACGAACTGCTCGGGATCGTCGAAGATCTGGCTTAGGCTGCCGGCCGCGTCGATCACCACGGGAATGCCCGTGGCCTGCGAAAAGGCGGCCCAGGCGGCTGCGGGCACCGGCCGCCCGAGCGGGGCGACGGGAATGACCAGCCCGGCCTTGTCGATCATCGGATGCATGCCCAGTTTCGCCGGGTCGATCATCCAGGTGTCGGGATCGATGTCGAGAAAATAGGGCTTGTAGCCGCACCGCTCGGCGGCGAGCGCCGTCGCGGTGAAGGTGAAGGATGGCATGAGTGCCAGCGGACGCTCGGGTGATAGCGGCGCGGCGGACACGATTGCGGCTTCAAGCGCCAGAGTGCCGGAGGTGGCCGTGGCGAGGCGCAGATCATGCCCAATCAAGCAGCGCAGGCGCTGCTCGAATTCGCGAACCAGCGGCCCATGATTGGTATAGATGCGTCCGGCGTCGATGCGCTTCAGATATGGCAGCAGGCGCTCGGCGGATGGAAGCAGTGGACGCAGCAGCGGAATCATCCGCCTGTCGACGTTTGCAGCCCGCAAAATGGTGCTCACGGTTCTCACTGACCTCCTTGCCGCATGCAGGATAAACCACATGCCCCCCCCGGGACAGAGCGGTCATTGCTCTCTGGAAGATGCTGGAACACTCACACCTTACCAATTGACGCATTTTAACGATAGACCAGACACCGGCAAGCGGGAAAGAGAAGCTCTCCCCGATCGGTTGCCTCACACGGGCCAGCCCGCATGCGCAACCTGGATGGACGCCGTGACGGCGGCCCCGGATTTCCGGCCGTCAGATCAATTTCTTTTGAATTTTCATAGTAAATTCAAAGCAAATACAGGCGTCGCGGCGCGCCGGCAGTGGAAGGCATCCCTATCGGCGGGCGTCACTTTTCCGGCGGAAAGCGATCGTCGGAACGCAACGTCATTGCCACATATCGGCATTTCTCGCGTAGCGCCGAACGAATTGCAAGCGAAGCTTCCGTTACGTTATGACAGTTGATGTCCGGATACATTCCAGAAATGATATGTGTTCTTCGGAAATGCCATCGTTCTGTTGGTCGTACTTCAAGGCAATTATGCCGAATCTACATTCACGCGGAAATCCAGCGATACCATCCGGCACGGGTGCCGCGCCGATTCCGGCTCCTGCGGAGGGCCATCCCGGGGGGTGGGCAGGAGTGGCGAGCGCCTCCCTCCCTCCCTCCCTAGGGCTCGGCGGTGCCGGCCGGCTCTTGCCTGGCGTTATCCGGGTCACTGCCGGGTGCCGACGTGCGGCGCACGATCCGTCCGCGGGTCTCGACGAAGGCGCGCAGATCGTCGGAATCGGCGACACGGCGAATCGTTTCGCGATAGTCGTACCACTCGGGAATGGCGACCTTGACCCAGGCATAGCCGGCCTGCTCGGCGGCGATGAAGAACATGCGCTCTATGGCGTGCGCCATCGTGCCGTCGATCTGGATCTCGGCCGTGTCCAGGGTGAAGTCATCGAGCGAGAGATTCGCCTCGGCGAAGGGGCGCAGCGCGTCCGTGCGCATCCAGAGCATGGCGCCGCTGGGATAGTCGAGAAAGCCGTTGACCTTCAGCTCCACCCCGAAACGGGCGGCGAGCGCACGGCAGAGCGGGTAGTTCTCGCCCCAGCCGAGCCATTGGCGGACAAACTCGAAATGCTGGGGCGCGATGGCGCCGACCTCGGGCGCATCCTCGAAGATGGTGAAGATGCTCCGAACGATCTCCGGCGAGCCGACCAGTTGGTCGAGCAGGAAGGCGCGCCAGTCGCGCAGTTCCTCGGCATGGGCGGAGACCTTGGAGTGGAGCAGCAGCACATAATCGTAGCGCGGGAAAACGTCCCGGAAGCCAACCAGCCGGGGAGCGATGTCGCGTCCCTGTCGCGGCATCACGCGGATTTCCAGATTTCCGCGCAACAGGCCGCGATGGGCCTCGATCACCGCCGCCTTGGCCTCGTTGTGAGTGGAAACATAGACATCGAAATCGAAGGGTATGTTGTTGAGATAGGTGAAGATCTCGCCGGTCAGTTCCTCGGCGAACATGTGCACCACGACCGCGATCCGGCGGGAGGGCGCGGACGCCTCGTTCCGTGTGGGATCGGTCGGGGTGGGATCGCTTGGGATAGGATCGCTCGGGGGCGCATAGGCGAGCGGCAGGGCGATGCTCCAGTCGTCCTCGCGGGCGGAAACGAGCGCCTGCCGATGGAAGATCTCGGGATAGCGCAGCATCATCTCGGCGGTGAGTTCCGCCTGATGCTGGTTGGTGCGGGTGTGCAGCATGGAGCCCGCATGGTGCCGGTGCTCGCACAGGAGTTCCGGCAGGAACACGCCGCGCATGTCGAGCGTGAAGAACCGGCACCAGAGATCGTAATCCTCCCAGCCGTGATTATCCGCCAGCGCGACATAGCCGCCGGCCCGGGCCAGCGCATCGCGGCGGATGAGCGCCATGGCGTCGATGGTGTTGCCATGGCGCAGGCGGTCGAGATGCCAGATATCGGCGCAGCCGATGTCGGTCTGGTCGCCGAAGATGAACAGCTGGGAATAGGCAAAGTCGGCGCCATCGACCTCGATCGCCTCGCACAGCCGCTCCAGGGCGGGTGGGCGGATGCGGTTGTCGGCGTCCAGCATGAACAGCAGCGGCTCCGCGCTCCAGGCGATGCCGGAATTGCGAGCCGTCGAGAGGCCCTGATTCAGCGCGTGACGGACGATGCGGGCCGAGGCGAAGCGGTGCGCGTGGTTTCTCAGGAAGGTTTCGGTCAACTTGAGGCCGTCATCCGTCGAGGCATCATCGATGATGACGACGGAGATCGCCTCCAGCGTCTGGTCGACCACGGATTGCAGGCATTCGACGATAAATGCCTCGTAATTGTACAAGGGGACGATGACGGCGACGCTGCCGCTGCCCGAGATGCCGCTCGCGTAGACGAGTTCGCCGAGTGATTCTATGTCGAATGTCTGCACGCGGCGCGCCCTTTCTTGGCCATGCTCGTCAAGGCGTCGAGCAGGGGCGGCAATATCGCGGCGCGGGCCGCGGGGCTGATCGCCTGCCGGTGACCGGCTGCGGCGATGCTGTCCATCCGCGCATGTCCTTCCGGCGTGCCGAGCAGCCAGTCGATCAGGTCGGGCAACTGGCGGAGATTTTCCTCCAGGAAGTGCTCGCCGGGACGGAAAATCGGATCGGCAAGGCCTGGATCGGAGACCACGCACGCCCCCTGCCAGAATCCCTGCTTCACCATGCGCGACCAGGCGAAAGGCCCCAGCCAGTCGCGGTGGATGTTGAGCACGATCTTGGACCGCTGGCCCAGCGCGCAGTTTATCTCCGGCGAGGTCGTCCGGTAATTGCTCGCGGTCAGTGGCGCGCCGGCACGGGGAGACACGCAGAGGAAGCGGTACTTGTCGGTCAGGCGGCGCAGTTGCTCGAAGGCGTTGGCCCGGCGGTCAAAGCCGGTGCCGACGAACAGAAGGTCGATCGGGCGCTCGCCGAGGCTTTCATGTGCCGAAAAATCGAACGGGGCCCGTGCGAAGCGATAGCCGCGCAGCACCTCGACCTGGCTGACATCCAGCTGCGGCACGCCGTAGCGGCTGCCCTCCAGATAGGGCGGTGCGTAATACACGGCGTTGATACCGCATTGCTGCAGCAGGACCGCGGATTGCAGGTTGATGTCGAGCACCAGCGGCGCGGCGAGAAGGTTGGAAAAGGCGCGGCAGAACTTCGATGTGTAGGGTCGCTCCACATTGTAGAGCACCGTGCCAGGCCGGCTGATCAGCGGGCGCCACTGCGTGCCCCGCTCGAACCAGAAGAATTCGTGCGGCGCGACGAAGATCCGCACGGCGAATTCCTCGTCGAATGGTGAGCGCTCCGTGCGCCGCTGCACTTCGATGCCCAGCGCGGAGAGCTGCCACGCCAGCAGGTTGGCAATTTCCTGCATGAAGAAATTGCCCTGCGTGCTGCAATAGATGGCGACCGTTCCGCCGACTTCCCTGAGCCCGGACGCCGCCGTCTCGACGGCGGCCGCGGGATCGGGCAGCGACAGGCGCTCGGCGACGGCGTGAAGGCTGGCATCGACCTCCGGTGCCAGTCGCGACAGCGCGCGGGCCGCGACCTCGGTGGTGGCGAAGCGGCGGCCTTCCGCCATCCCGAAGCGCACGAAATGGTCCCATGCGTCTTCGCCATCGGCGCGCACATCGGGGTGGAGGTCGAGATAGACTTCCGGCTCGAACAGGCCGGCACGGTCCATGATGCGCCGCAGCCCACCATCCGCAGCCGCCGCCGCCGGCAGGGCGGGCGCGGCGTCGCCGGATGCCGGCGGCGCCTCATCCGGCGGCGTCTCATCCGGCGCCTCCGCCGTCACCGGCACCGGCTCCGCGGCTTCAACGGGAGAGGTCGCCGCGGGCGCGGTCCCGGCCGGGTGCGGACGTCGCCCCTCGGCCCTGCCGCGCTCCAGATAGTGCTGCAGCGGCTCCAGCCCGGTATCAAGAACGTCCGGATTGCTGCGCAGATAATAGCTGACGCTGAAGGCCGGGCCGGGATCGCGACCCTCGCGCCAGCCGGAGGTGGCGTAGTGGATTACCGGGTTCAGGCCCGTCGCCACGACGTCGCCATTGGTTTCAAGATACCATTTCACATTGAAGAGCGGGTTGGGATCGCGCCCTTCACGCCAGCCCGCGCGGCAGAAATGCACCAGCGCGTCACGCTCGTTCCTGGCGATCGTCGATGCGATATCCGGATTCTGGGCGCGGTAATAAGCGGCATCGAACAGGGGCGCGACCTGGGCCTGTGCCGCGTGTGGCCCCCAGCCATGGCGCAGGCGATGGCGTGTCGCCCGCACCAGACGCTCGATCTCGCGAAACGGCGCGCCGATCCGCCATGTGGGCGAGGTGCGAATGCCCGACAGTTGCCGCTGCACCTGGCGCAGGGCGATCTGCCTGCGCAGACCCTCCGCCTCCAGCTCGGCATGGGCGCGCTGGAGGCTCTGGACCTCTTCCCGCGATCCGCCGGAGCCCGGAGTGCCCCAGTAGGGGTCCCGCCGCAGATACTCAAAGCGGCCGACCGCATCCTGGAGCGCGGTCGCCGTGGCGGAGAAGTCCCTCCGCAAATCCCGCAGCGCCGCTTCAAGAGCCGCCCGGCCTTCCGAAAAATCCTCCAGGGCGGCCGTCTTCCGCTCCAGCTTCTGCTCGGCAAGTTCCAGTTCACCGCGCAGAAGGCTGATCTGGCGATCCTTCTCCGCCAGCAGGCGCAGGCTTCGACCCGTCGTCTCGACATTGACGATGTCGGCGCTGCGATGGCTGCGAATGGTGCGGGCGGCGGGAACGGCATCGGCGAGCCGTTCGTCCGGCAGTGCGCCGGCATCCGCCGGGCCCTTGCGGAACACCATCACGCTGTCGCCATGGGCGCCATCGGCACGCGGGGCGGTGAAGGATTCCACCAGCGCGACCTCGATGCCGCGCCGCTCGGCCCAGGCCATCAGCGCCAGCGGGGCGTCGGGATAGAAGCGCCAGCCATCGAACGGAGCGGGATCGTAGCCGGCGTCGGACGACGCATCGACATAGATGAGCCCGCCCGCCCGCGTGACGCGCAGCATTTCGATGAAGAGGAGCCAGAAATTCGGGTAGCGCTGCAAGCCGGGGGCGGCGACGATGTCGAAATGCTCGTCCTCAAAGCGAAGGGCGTCGCCGTCAAGGCTGGGGCGCGCACCGTCACTGACGCCGACCTCGATCGCTAGCGCGGTTGCCGGAGCGCCATTCCCGTCCGGGGCCTCGCCTGATCCGATGACGAGAACCGTGCCGGACGCATCCCGGCCGTAGATCCGGAAGAACTCCCCTGCGAGGCTGCGCGCCGTGTCATGCATAGATCTACCACTTGGACTGCGATCAGTTCTGCACGCTGAGCCGATGGGTGAGGCGCGCGGCACGGCGGGTGGGCCAAGCTACAAGGCCGCGTCCGGGCCGTCGACCATGGATGCGCCGCGAGGGATGCCGGAGGCTGTCACCTCTCTCATCCGTGATAGAATTCCGCGATCGCGTCCCAGCCCGCCACCTCATCCCAGGCGCCGACATAGCGGAACGCCGAATCGGTGTTCACGCGCATCAGCGGCTCGCTGAAATCGGACTGGATGCCGAGTTCGACGCCGCACGCCCATCCCAGCCGCTCACGCATCGCCGCGGCGAAACGCTGGGCGAAGGCGCCCTGCCGTTCGACATAGCCGCTGGGGTTGAGCCTGCGCACTGCCGGGCCGCCGCCCTCCACGGCGCTGGCAAACCTCGCATAGGCCGATGCCAGCAGCGACACATGAATATTGTCGCGCACGTAATCCGGCGTGTTGACCCGGGCCGCCTTGCCCTCGCGCCAGGTGCGGATCAGATAGGAGCAGAAGCGCGGTTCTTCGAGCGGGCCGAACGGGTTGGGAATGACGAACTTGCCATAGCGCAGGCCAATTTCGCGGCAGCGGTGTTCCACTACGGTGGCGGTCAGCCCCTTGGAGAGGCCATAGGGCGAGAAGGCGACACGCGGCTCCTCGCCAGCCCCTTCATCCTGCTCGAACACGCTGCCGGTGAGTACCACGCCCTTGAGCCCGCCCCGCGCCAGCGCGCCGAGCACGGGCCGCAGATTATGGGTGTTTTCGGCCAGCGCGCCGGCAACATCGAAATCCGGGCTGCGATAATCGCCCACCCGTGCCGCGTGATGGCAGAGCAGGTCGAAGCCGCCCGTCCCGGCGAGGTCCAGGAAACGCTCGGAGCCGAACGGGGCATGCTCGACGATCTCAGCCACGGTGCCGAGCCGGGCGACGCGCTGCGCCCGCGCTCCTTCCGCATAATCGGCGCGGCCGGCCGTGAGCGGGGCGACGACCTGCGCCCCCGCCTTTGCCAGCGCTTCCGCGAACCAATAGCCGGTGAAGGAACTGGCGCCGGTGAGCAGGACCTTCATGTCAGGCCCCGCATCGACTCCATGCCGTGGAAGGCGTCGTTCAGATCCGGCCAGGCGGCGTCCTTGTCGGAAATCTCGGTGGGCTGGATCGGCCATTCGATGCCGATAGCCGGGTCGTTCCAGCGCACGCCGCGCTCCTGCTGCGGGGCGTAGAATTCGCTCACCAGATAAAGCGCCTCGACATTGTCGGTGAGGGTGATGAGGGCGTGGGCGAAGCCGCGCGGCACATACATCATCAGCCGGTTGTCGTCGTTCAGTTCGGCGCCGAACCACTTGCCGAACGTGGGCGAGCCGGCGCGCAGGTCAACGATGCAATCCCACAGCGCGCCCTTGATCGCCCGCACCAGCTTGACCTCGCCGGCGGGGGGCAGCTGGTAATGCAGGCCGCGCAGCGTGCCCGCCTTGCT
The DNA here is from genome assembly GCF_030814815.1 of Ancylobacter amanitiformis. Taxonomy (GTDB): domain Bacteria; phylum Pseudomonadota; class Alphaproteobacteria; order Rhizobiales; family Xanthobacteraceae; genus Ancylobacter; species Ancylobacter amanitiformis. The sequence continues at coordinate 98,046 of NZ_JAUSVR010000010.1, forward strand.
GCTGAGCGAGTTGTTTACCTGCACGAAACGGGTTTCCAGCCCCTGCGCGCCGAACTCCTTCTCGCAGAAGAAGCGCGCGAAGAAGCCACGGTCGTCGCCGCGCCGCTCCAGCTCGATGAGATAGGCGCCCTCGAGAGGGGTCTTGTGGAATTTCATCGTCGGTTTTCCCAGCGTTCAGCGGCGCCCGCCCGGAGCCCAGCGCAGCTCGGGGCCGAGGCGGCCGGTGGCCATGTGACGCTCCAGCGTCTTCAGGCGCATATAGGGCGAATTGCGGAAATCCTTGTCGGCGAAGGCCATGCCGGTGAGCCCGCCGGCCAGCCGCTCGATCGACTGGTCGAGGCTGACCTGCGGAATCCATTCCGGTGCCAGCGATTTGAACAGCGCGAAATCCACCTTGTAGGAGCGCTTGTCCGGCGGCGCGCTGGTGTTGATCGAGACCTTGGTGCCCGGCACATGGCGGGCCACGGCGGCGGCGAGTTCCGACACCTGATAGTTGCCCTCGTCGCGGCCGGCATTCACCGCCAGGAACGTGCCGCCCTTGGCGGCGTCGCGGGTGATGGCCCAGGTGATGGCGCGGGCCATGTCCTCGACATCGATCAGCGGCCGCCACGGCGTGCCGTCGCTCAGCACGGTGATCTCGCCCGAGGTGAGGGCGCAGGCCACGAAATCGTTGAGCACGAGGTCGAGGCGCAGCCGGTCGGACATGCCGCAGGCGGTGGCGAAGCGCAGCGATGTGACGGTGAGGTTGCCCAGGTCCGCCTGCTGGAAGCCCTCCTCAGAGCCGATCTTCGAGCGGGCATAGGCGGTGAGCGGGTTGGTCGGGTCGTTCTCGGTGCGGGCGCCGCCCTCGGCATAGCCATACATCGAGCAGCTGGAGGCGAAGACGAAATTCTTCACCCCGCGCGCCGCCGCGGCCTCGGCGAGGCGGATGCTGGCGACTTGGTTGATCTCGTGGGTCACGGCCTCGAACTTGTTGCCCATCGGGTCGTTCGAGACGGCGCTCAGATGCACCACCGCGTCCACGCCATCGAGCAGTTCGACGGGGAAATCGCGGATATCGCCGAAGACCTGCCGGTCCAGCAGCGTTTCCGGCAGGGTGCCCGCATTGGTGAGGCAGTGGCCGAAGAAGCCGGCATCGAAGCCGATCAGTTCGCAATCGGCCACGTTATCGCGCAGGAAGCGCGTCAGGACGGGCCCGACATACCCCATGTTGCCGGTGATCAACACACGCATCTATCGAACCCTCAATCTACCGAGTCGCGTTCTATCAGGTCTTGTTCTACCAAGTCTTCCAGGGAGCCTTGCCCGACGCCCACATCTCCTCGAGCTGACGCTTGTCGCGCAGCGTATCCATGGGCTGCCAGAAGCCGCGGTGGAAATGGGCGCTCAGATTGCCCTCGGCCGCAAGCTGGCGCATCGGCTCCTGTTCCCACACCGTGGAATCCCCTTCGATATAGTCGCCGACCTTGGGCGACAGCACGAAATAGCCGCCATTGATCCAGCCGCCGTCGCCGACCGGCTTTTCCTGAAAGCCGGTGACGCGGTTGCCGTCGAAATTGATCGCGCCGAACCGGCCGGGCGGCTGCACCGCCGTCACCGTCGCCAGGCGCCCCTCCTTGCGGTGGAGGTCGATCGTCGCCTTGATGTCGACATCGCCGACGCCATCGCCATAGGTCAGGCAGAACGCGGTGTCGTCGCCGACATAGGGGAGGATGCGCTTGATGCGCCCGCCGATCATGGTCAGTTCGCCCGTATCGACCAGCGTGACGCGCCACGGCTCGGCCTGGACGTCGTGCACTTCCATGCTGTTATTCTTGATGTCGAACGTGACATTCGACATGTGAAGGAAGTAGTTGTTGAAATATTCTTTGATCAAATAGCCTTTATAGCCAAGGCAGATGATGAAGTCATTTATCCCATTGGCGGAATAAATCTTCATGATGTGCCAGATGATCGGCTTGCCGCCGACTTCGATCAGGGGCTTGGGCTTGAGGTCCGTTTCCTCGGCAAAGCGCGTACCCAACCCACCAGCCAAGATGACCGCTTTCATTCGGCTTTCCATTCATGAGTTTGGAGGAGTGATACCCGAGGGTCGACGCATCATGTGAACAGCGCGCCGACAATGTCGTGCGGTCGGAGCCGAGGAGCCATTGCGGCGCTGTCCTCGGCCTTGCGATGCACGAGCCTGGCGGGCTGCGCGCCCGTCAGCGGGCGGACCGGCCGACGCCGACCGGCATTCCCGCCCGGCTGTGCCGTCCCCGAAAACGGCGTTCGATGCGCGACGGGAGCGTGCGCAGCCAGGGGGCGCGGCGGGGCACTGCCGGATCGTGAGGCGCACGCCACAGGGGGGATCGGACGAGCGCCGTGTGATCCAGCGCTCGACACATCGCCGGATCCGTCGCGCCCGCAACCCAAGATTGCCCACCTTCTTCGACTTTTCCCACCTATTCTTGCAGGAGCGATAGCTTATCAATTAATTGATTGTCAATGAACGGGACGTCCCACTCCCCCGCGATGTGAACTGTCGATCTTTATACGCGCGCGCGAGCGCGCACTTCAGCACGGTTCATCGCTCCTGCCCCTACCGCGCCGGTCTACCGCGCCCGTCGGCGCGCGCCGAGCACGTTGCGGATGGAAAAGCTGGAGTGAATGCGCAGCACGCCGGGCAGGGTGGATAGAATCTCGGTGTGGATGCGCTCGAAATCGCCGGGGGTCTCCACCTCGACACGCAGCAGGTAATCCGAGCCGCCGGTCATGAGATAGCATTCCTGAATTTCGGGGTGGCGGCGCACGGCGGCCTCGAAACGGTTGAGATAATCCTCGGTCTGCCGCTCCAGCGTGATGTTGATGATCACCGCCATGCCGGCCTCGCGCGCGGCGTGGTCGATCAGCGCGGTGTAGCCGCGGATGACGCCGCTATGTTCCATCAGCTTGATGCGGCGCAGGCAGGTGGAGGCGGAAAGCCCGACCTCCTCGGCGATCTTCGCCGTGCTCATGCGGGCGTCGAGGCGCAGCAGGCGCAGGATGTTGCGGTCCGTGGCGTCGAGCGCGCTCATGGCGGTTCCTCCGAAAAATTCATCGATCCGGCCATAAATTAGTATCGAATGGCGGATGCATGCGCAAATCGACCGGAATTTGCGTGATTCGCGCATTACAATCGGTCCCCGTTCGGCAGCTGCGGGGACGGGTGATGTTCGGCGAGATTTCAAGCGAGCAACTGGCGGTCGACGCGGCGCCGGGAATTCTGACCATCGATCTCGGCGCCCTGGCCGCCAATTACCGGGCGCTGCAGGCGCGGGTTGGCGCGGCGCGGGTGGCCGGCGTGGTCAAGGCGGATGCCTATGGGCTCGGCGCGCTGCGCGTCGCTCCCGCGCTTTACGCGGCCGGCTGCCGCGATTTCTTCGTCGCCCATCTTTCCGAGGCGCGGGTGCTGCGCCCGGCGCTGGGGCCGGATGCGCGGCTTTACATTCTCAACGGCTTGCAGCCCGGCGCGGAACCGGCGGCGGCGGAGGCCGGCATCGTGCCGGTGCTGAACAGCCTCGATCAGGTCGAGCGCTGGTCCCGGCTGGCCGGCGCGCAGCGTCGCACGCTGCCCGCGCTCATCCAGTTCGACACCGGCATGTCGCGGCTCGGCCTCGCGCCGGACGAGGTGGAGGCGCTGATCGCCACGCCGGCCCGGCTCGAGGGGGTGCGGGTGCTCCATGTCATGAGCCACCTCGCCAGCGCCGATGAGCCGGACAATGCGCAGAATGCCGCGCAACTGGCCGAGATGCAGCGATTCGCGCGTGCCTTTCCCGGCGTGGAAATGTGCTTCGCCAATTCCGGCGGCGTGTTCCTGGGGCCGGACTATCACGGCACGCTGGTGCGTCCCGGCATCGCGCTCTATGGCGGCGCGCCGGTCGCCGGCATCGCCAATCCGATGGCGCCGGTGGTGCGGCTCGACGTGCGGGTGATCCAGACCCGCACCGTGCCGGCCGGCGCCCGTGTCGGCTATGGCGGCGCGCATGTGACCGGGACCGAGCGTCGCCTCGCCACACTCGCCGCCGGCTATGCCGATGGCGTGCCGCGCCATCTCAGCGATCGCGGCGCCGGCTATCTCGGTGCCACGCGCCTGCCCATGGTCGGGCGGGTGTCGATGGACAGTGTGACGCTCGATGTCACCGAACTGCCGCAGGGCACGCTCGGGCTCGGCAGCCTGATCGAGTTGATCGGCCCGCATCAGACACTGGAGGACATGGCGAGCGCCGCCGGCACCATCGCCTACGAGATCCTGACCCGCCTCGGGACGCGCTATCATCGGGTCTACCGCTGAACTCGCCCGCTGCCCGTCGCCGCCCGTCGCCACTCCTGCTGACCGCCGCCAAACGTCGCAAGAAGAGAACCAGAGGCCTTCCATGAAAGTCGTCATCCTCGGCGCCGGCGTGATCGGCGTCACCTCGGCCTATTACCTCGCCAAGGCGGGCCACGAGGTCACGGTGCTGGAGCGCCAGCCGGGCCCGGCGCTGGAGACCAGCTTCGCCAATGCCGGCGAGGTCTCGCCCGGCTATTCCTCGCCCTGGGCGGCGCCCGGCATTCCGCAGAAGGCGCTGAAATGGCTGTTCATGAAGCACGCGCCGCTGATCCTCCAGCCGAGGGCGGATCTCGCCACCTGGCGCTGGATGCTGGCCATGCTCGCCAATTGCACGGCGGCGCGCTACGCGGTGAACAAGGGCCGAATGGTGCGCATCGCCGAATATAGCCGCGACTGCCTGATCGCCCTGCGCGCGGAGACCGGCATCGCCTATGACGAGCGTATGCAGGGCACGCTCGAAGTGTTCCGCACGCAGAGGCAGCTCGACAATATCGGCAAGGACATCGAGGTGCTGAAGAAGGACGGCGTGCCGTTCGAGGTGCTCGACCGCGCCGGCTGCGTCGCCGCCGAGCCGGGCCTCGCGGGCTCCGCGCAGAAGATCGTGGGTGGCCTGCGCCTGCCGGGCGACGAGACCGGCGACTGCTTCCTGTTCACCCAGGCGCTGTCGAAGCTGGCCGAGGGGCTCGGCGTCACCTTCCGCTATGGGGTCGACATCCGCCGCATCACGCATTCGGCTGGCCGGGTGCTGGCGGTTGAGACGGCGACGGGCGAGGTGCGGGGCGACGCCTATGTCGCCGCTCTCGGCAGCTATGCCCCGGCGCTGCTGGCCCCGCTCGGGCTGCGCCTGCCGATCTACCCGGTCAAGGGCTATTCGATCACCGTGCCGATCGTCGATGAGGCGCGCGCGCCGGTTTCCACCGTGATGGACGAGGCGCACAAGGTGGCCATCACCCGGCTCGGCGACCGCATTCGCGTGGGTGGCATGGCGGAGATCGCCGGCTTCAACTTCGATCTGCCGCCGGCGCGGCGCGCCACGCTGGAACATTCGGTCGAGGACCTGTTCGGCGGGGCGGGCGACCAGAGCCGGGCGACCTTCTGGACCGGGCTGCGGCCGATGACGCCGGACGGCACGCCGATCATCGGGGCGACCCGCTATCCCAACCTGTTCCTCAATGGCGGCCATGGCACGCTGGGCTGGACCATGTCCTGCGGTTCCGGGCGCCTGCTGGCCGATCTGGTCAGCGGCGCCAAGCCCGACATTGACAGCGCGGAATTCGCCCTGTCGCGCTACGCCTGATCCTTCGCGGGAGGCCGCCGGGCCGCGCGCGCCGGCCGATCCGTCACACCGCCGGACGCCCGCGGGATCGCCCCCGCGGGCGTCCGCTTTTGGCGGGCAGCGCTGTCACGAAAATGCTGCATTGCACTCAAACGAAAGTTCGAGTCTTTCGTTTGAAGCCCCGTTGTGGACAGGTAAGCTTTCGTATAGCGTCCATGTGAAGATAAAAACGAAAGCGCTCCTGACGTAAAGGGAGCCGTCACTGGGAGGAGATGGCGTGGACGCTCGTGCGCTCGACCCGCTATACGATATCGCCATCATTGGCGGGGGCATCAATGGATGCGGGATCGCGCGCGACGCGGCGGGGCGCGGGGCGTCGGTCGTGCTGCTGGAGCAGGGCGATTTCGCCGGGGCGACCTCGTCGGCCTCCACCAAGCTGATCCATGGCGGCCTTCGCTATCTCGAACATTACGAGTTTCGCCTCGTGCGCGAGGCGTTGATGGAGCGCGAGGTCCTGTGGGGCATCGCGCCGCACATCATCCGCCCGCTGCGCTTCGTGCTGCCCCATCACAAGGGGCTGCGGCCGGCCTGGCTGCTGCGGCTGGGGCTGTTCCTCTACGACCATCTGGGCGGGCGCAAGCGCCTGCCGGCCACGCGCACGCTGGACCTGCGGCATGACGAGGCCGGCGCGCCGCTGCGGGCCGGCTATGCGCGGGCTTTCGAGTATTCCGACTGCTGGGTGGAGGATTCGCGGCTTGTCGTACTCAACGCGCTGGACGCGGCCGAGCGCGGCGCCGACATCCGCCCGCGCTCCCGGGTGACGGGGGCGGTGCGCGCCGCCGACCACTGGCAGATCGAGGTCGAGCCGCCGGGCGGCGGGCGCGAGATCGTGCGGGCGCGGGTGCTGGTCAATGCCGCCGGCCCGTGGGTGCACGAGGTGCTGGCGCAGGTGCTGCGCATCAACACCCCCGCCAATGTCCGGCTGGTGCAGGGCAGCCACATCGTGGTGCCCAGGCTCTACCAGCATGACCGCGCCTATATCTTCCAGAATGGCGACGGGCGCATCGTCTTCGCCATCCCCTATGAGCATGATTTCACGCTGATCGGCACGACCGACCGCGACTTCGGCCGGGTGCCGGGCAAGCCGGTGGCGAGCCCCGAGGAGATTGCCTATCTCTGCGCGGCGGCCAGCGAGTATTTCCGTACGCCGGTGACGCCGGACACGGTGGTGTGGACCTATTCCGGGGTGCGCCCGCTCTATGATGACGGTGCCTCCAAGGCACAGGAAGCGACACGCGACTACGTTCTGGAACTGGAGGGCGGCGAGGGCGAGGGCGGTAGCCCGCCATCCGGGCGCCCGCCGCTGCTCTCGGTTTTCGGCGGCAAGATCACCACCTATCGTCGGCTGGCCGAGCATGCGCTGCAGAAGCTCGGCCCCTTCCTCCCCACGCTGTCGCGCGCGTCCTGGACCGGGGGCGAGCCGCTGCCGGGCGGCGACTTCCCGGTGGACGGGCAAATGCGCATCGTCGCGCAACTGAAGCGGGCGCATCCCTTTCTGGAGGAGCGGCAGGCGCGCCGGCTGGTGGTGGCCTATGGCACCCGCGCGCTGCGGCTGCTGGACGGGGCCCGCTCGGCCGCCGATCTCGGCCGCACTTTCGGTGCCGACCTCACCGAGGCGGAGGTGCTCTATCTCATGCGCGAGGAATGGGCCCGCACGGCCGAGGACGTGCTGTGGCGTCGCTCCAAGCTGGGGCTGCGTTTCACCCGCGAGCAGGTCGAGGCGCTGGACGCCTTCATGCAGGCGAGCATGATGCGTCAGCCACAGGTTTCCGCCGCACGGGGGCGCGCGTCATGACGCTCGAACTTGAGAAGGTCAGCCGTGCCGTGCACGGCGTTCCCCATATAAGCGACGTGTCGCTGCGCCTTGAGCGCGGCAGTCTCAACGTGCTGCTCGGCGCCACGCTCTCGGGCAAGACCAGCCTTATGCGACTCATGGCCGGGCTCGACGCGCCGACCTCGGGGCGCGTGCTGGCGGATGGGCGCGACGTGACCGGCCTGTCGGTCAAGAAGCGCTCCGTCGCCATGGTCTACCAGCAGTTCATCAATTACCCCGCGCTCAGCGTCTACGAGAACATCGCCTCGCCGCTGCGCGTGGCCGGCCTGCCCCGGGCGGAGATCGAGGCGCGCGTCGTCGAGGCGGCGCGCCTGCTCAAGCTGGAGCCCTATCTCCAGCGCCGGCCGCTGGAAATGTCCGGCGGCCAGCAGCAGCGCTGCGCCATCGCCCGCGCGCTGGTGAAGCGCGCCGATCTTGTGCTGCTCGACGAGCCGCTGGCCAATCTCGACTACAAACTGCGCGAGGAACTGCGCGAGGAACTGCCGCGCATCTTCGCCTCGACCGGGGCGGTATTCGTCTATGCCACGACCGAGCCGACCGAGGCGCTGCTGCTCGGCGGCAACACCGCGACGCTGCGCGAGGGCGCGCTGACCCAGTTCGGCCCGACCGCCGGTGTCTATCGCCATCCCCATGATCTCGCGACCGCGCGGGTATTCTCCGATCCCCCGCTCAACGTGCTGCGCGCGACCAAGGCGGCGGGCCGCGTGCGCCTCGCCTCGGGGGACGCCATCGCGGCGGCGGGTGCCTTTGCCGACGTGCCGGACGGGGCCTACACGATCGGCGTGCGGGCGCATCACCTGCGGGTGGAGGATGGCGCGGCCTATGAGGCGCCGCCCGCCGATGGCGCGGCCTTCCGCCTGCGCGCCTCGGTGTCGGTGGCGGAAATCACCGGCTCGGAAACCTTCCTGCACATGGTGGCGGCCGGGGAGGGGGTGGACGCAGCGGGGCTGATCGCGCTGCTGCCCGGCATCCGCACCTATGAGCCCGGCGCGGCGGTCGACGTGGTGTTCGACCCCGGCCATATCCTGCTGTTCGATGCCACCGGCGCGCGCGCCGGGCGTGTGCTCGACGTGGCGGCCTGAGGGAGACGCGTCATGGCCAGCATCACCCTCGATCATCTCGCCCACGCCTACCGGCCCGATCCGCGCGGGCCGCAGGACTACCAGCTCAAGGAAATCAACCATGTCTGGCGGCAGGGCGGCGCCTATGCGCTGCTCGGGCCCTCGGGCTGCGGCAAGACCACGCTGCTCAACATCATCTCGGGCCTGGTGACGCCGACCACAGGGCGCATCCTGTTCGACGGGCGCGACGTGACGCACCTGCCGACCGAGGCGCGCAACATCGCGCAGGTGTTCCAGTTCCCCGTGGTCTACGACACCATGACGGTGCGCGAGAACCTCGCCTTCCCGCTGAAGAACCGGCATGTGCCGCGCGCCGACATCGTCCGCCGGGTCGAGGAAATCGCCAGCCGGCTCGACCTCTCCGCGGTGCTGGACCGCAAGGCGCAGAACCTGACCGCCGACGCCAAGCAGAAGATTTCGCTCGGGCGCGGGCTGGTGCGGGCGGACGTGGCGGCGATCCTGTTCGACGAGCCGCTCACCGTCATCGACCCGCACCTGAAATGGCAGTTGCGCTCCTCGCTGAAGGAACTGCACCGCGCGCTCGACCTCACCATGATCTATGTCACGCACGACCAGACCGAGGCGCTCACCTTCGCCGATACGGTGGTGGTGATGCATGACGGCTCGGTGGTGCAGACCGGATCGCCGGAAGAGCTGTTCCTGCGCCCGGCGCACACCTTTGTCGGCCATTTCATCGGCTCGCCGGGCATGAACGTGCTGCCGGCCGAGGTGCGCGGGCGCACCGCCTATATCGAGGGTATCGCCATCGCCCTGCCATGCGCCTATCCGGCCCTGCCGGCCGGAGCCCGGATCGAACTGGGTGTGCGGCCGGAATTCGCCCAGCTCGCCCGCGCCGGCTCGGGCCTGCCGGTGAAGGTGCGGCGGATCGACGATCTCGGCCGAACCCGCATCGCCCGCATCGAGATTGCCGGGCACGCGGCGGCGGCCACCGTGCCCGAGGGCCTGTCGATCGAAGGCGACGCGGCCGGGCTGAAGCTGGACCCGGCACAGATCCACATCTACGCCGATGGCGCGCTGGTGGCCGGCGAGGGGGGCGTCTGATGGAAAAACCGATCAACAACCGGGCTTGGCTGCTGGTCGCGCCGGTCTTCCTGATCGTCGCCTTCTCGGCCATCCTGCCGATCATGACGGTGGTGAACTACTCCGTTCAGGACACTTTCGGCAACAACCAGTTCTTCTGGAACGGCCTCGGCTGGTTTCAGGAACTGCTGGACCCCTCCACCGAGCTTGGCGGGCGCTTCTTCGCGGCGCTGTGGCGCAACCTCGCCTTCTCCGCCATCATCCTCGCCATCGAGGTGCCGCTCGGCATCCTCGTCGCGCTCTCCATGCCGCGCGAGGGCTGGAAGGTGGCGGCCACGCTCGTGGTCATGGCGCTGCCGCTGCTGATCCCGTGGAACGTGGTCGGCACTATCTGGCAGGTCTTCGCGCGCGCCGATATCGGCCTGCTCGGCTATGGGCTGAACTGGCTCGGCATCGACTATAATTACACCGGCGACACGCTCTCCGCCTGGATCACCATCGTGGTGATGGATGTGTGGCACTGGACCAGCCTCGTGGCGCTGCTGTGCTATGCCGGCCTCAAGTCGATCCCCGACGCCTATTACCAGGCCGCGCGGATCGATGGCGCCTCGCGCTGGGCGATCTTCACCACCATCCAGCTGCCCAAGATGAAGCGGGTGCTGCTGATCGCGGTGCTGCTGCGCTTCATGGACAGCTTCATGATCTACACCGAGCCCTTCGTATTGACAGGCGGCGGGCCGGGCAACGCCACCACCTTCCTGTCCATCGACCTCGTGAAGCTCGCGCTCGGCCAGTTCGACCTCGGCAAGGCGGCGGCGATGAGCCTCGTGTACAACCTGATCGTGCTCGCCGTGTGCTGGGTGTTCTACACCGTGATGACCAACACCGGCAGCGAGCGCGCGGACCGGGGAGAGCCGGCATGAACCAGTCCTCGCGCGCCAGCACCTTCATCATGGTGCTGTACCTCATCTTCCTGCTGCTGCCGATCTACTGGCTCGTCAACATGAGCCTGAAGACCAATTTCGAGATCAACACCACGGTCTCGCTGTGGCCGCGCGACCTCACCTTCGAGCACTACATAAAGATCTTCACCGATGCGAGCTGGTATACCGGCTACATCAATTCGCTGACCTATGTGGTGCTCAACACCATCATCTCGATCAGCCTCGCCCTGCCGGCGGCCTATGCCTTCTCGCGCTACACGTTCGTGGGCGACAAGCATCTGTTCTTCTGGCTGCTGTCCAACCGCATGGCGCCGCCGGCGGTGTTCGCGCTGCCCTTCTTCAATCTCTATTCCGCCATCGGGCTGTTTGACACGCCCTGGGCGGTGGCGCTGGCGCATTGCCTGTTCAACGTGCCGCTGGCGGTGTGGATCCTGGAAGGCTTCATGTCCGGCGTGCCGCGCGAGATCGACGAGACGGCGGCGATCGACGGCTATTCCTTCCCGCGCTTCTTCGTGAAGATCTTCATGCCGCTGATCGCCTCCGGCATCGGCGTGGCCGCCTTCTTCTGCTTCATGTTCTCGTGGGTCGAACTGCTGCTGGCGCGCACGCTCACCGCCACCAACGCCAAGCCGATCGCCGTCACGATGACCCGCACGGTCTCCGCCGCCGGCATGGACTGGGGCCTGCTCGCCGCCGCCGGCGTGCTCACCATCATTCCCGGCGCCTTGGTGATCTGGTTCGTGCGCAACTACATCGCCAAGGGCTTTGCCCTCGGGCGGGTGTGAGGGGAGGCAAACATGGACGATTTCACCGCCCACCTCGCCGAAAATGCCGCGTGGATGGCGTGGACCTGGCAGACCGGGCTGTTCTTCGTCATCATCGCCAGCCTGCTCATCGTCTTCACGCTGGTGGCGCTGTTCAAGCCGGAGCGCGCGCGCGTGGGCGTGCTGGGCATCCCCACCACGCGGGGCGACCGGCTGTTCATCACGCTGCTTGGCAGCGCCTTCATCAATCTCGCCTGGCTTGGCCTGGCAGGACCCGATCTCGGCTGGGCGCTCGCGCTCTGCCTTGTCTACGCACTGGCGGTGTTCCGCTTCGTGTGAATCGCACGCGGCGGCAGGCCGCGGCACTTGGGAAGAAACGGGAGGAATGACCAATGAAGCTGTCACAATGCCGTACACGCCTGCTGCTCGCCGCAAGCGCGGCAGCACTGTTCGCCTTGGCCGCGCCGGTGCGCGCGGACGAGGCCGCTGCCAAGAAGTGGATCGATGCTGAGTTCCAGCCCTCGACGCTCTCGAAGGACGAGCAGCTGAAGGAGATGGAATGGTTCATCAAGGCGGCCGAGCCCTATAAGGGCATGGAGATCAACGTCGTCTCCGAGACCATCACCACGCATGAATACGAGGCGAAGACCCTCGCCAAGGCCTTCTCCGAAATCACCGGCATCAAGCTCACCCACGACCTCATCCAGGAGGGCGACGTGGTGGAGAAGATCCAGACGCAGATGCAGTCGGGCAAGAACATCTACGATGCGTGGGTGAACGATTCCGACCTCATCGGCACGCATTTCCGCTACAAGCAGGCCGTGCCGCTGACCGACTGGATGGCCGGCGAGGGCAAGGACGTGACCTCGCCGACGCTCGACCTCAAGGACTTCATCGGCCTCAGCTTCACCACCGCGCCGGACGGCAAGCTCTACCAGCTGCCGGACCAGCAGTTCGCGAACCTCTACTGGTTCCGCTATGACTGGTTCACCAACCCGGACATCAAGGCCAAGTTCAAGGCCAAGTATGGCTATGATCTCGGCGTTCCGCTGAACTGGTCGGCCTATGAGGACATCGCCGAGTTCTTCACCAACGACGTGAAGGAGGTCAATGGCGTCAAGATCTATGGCAACATGGATTATGGCAAGAAGGACCCCTCGCTCGGCTGGCGCTTCACCGACGCGTGGCTCTCCATGGCCGGCAATGGCGATCGCGGGCTGCCCAACGGCAAGCCGGTGGACGAGTGGGGCATCCGCATGGAGGGCTGCCGCCCGACCGGCTCGACCGTGGAGCGCGGTGGCGACACCAATGGCCCGGCGGCCGTCTATTCCATCGTCAAATATATCGACTGGCTGAAGAAGTACACGCCGCCGCAGGCGCTCGGCATGACCTTCTCCGAAGCCGGCCCGGTTCCGGCGCAGGGCACCATCGCCCAGCAGATGTTCTGGTACACCGCCTTCACCGCCGACATGGTGAAGCCCGGCCTGCCGGTCATGAATGCCGACGGCACCCCGAAATGGCGCATGGCCCCCTCGCCGAAGGGCGCCTACTGGAAGGACGGCATGAAGCTCGGCTACCAGGACGTGGGTTCCTGGACGCTGCTCAAGTCCACCCCGCTGGAGCGGCGCAAGGCGGCCTGGCTCTATGCCCAGTTCGTCACCTCCAAGACCGTCTCGCTGAAGAAGAGCCATATCGGCCTCACCTTCATCCGCGAGAGCGATATCTGGGACAAGAGCTTCACCGAGCGCGCGCCCAAGCTCGGCGGCCTGATCGAGTTCTACCGCTCGCCGGCTCGCGTGCAGTGGTCGCCCACCGGCTCGAACGTGCCGGATTATCCCAAGCTCGCGCAGCTTTGGTGGCAGAATATCGGTGACGCTTCCTCCGGCGCCAAGACCCCGCAGGCGGCGATGGATGCGCTGGCCGAGGCCCAGGAATCGGTGATGGCGCGCCTTGAGAAGTCCGGCGTGCAGGGCGAATGCGGCCCGAAGCTGAACGAGAAGCACCCGATGCAGTATTGGGTCGACCTCGCCAAGAAGGAAGGCAACCTCGCGCCCCAGCCCAAGCTGGCGAACGAGAAGCCGCAGGGCGAGACCATCGACTACGATACGCTCATCAAGAGCTGGCCCGCGACTCCGCCGCAGAAGTAGACGAACGGAGCGGCTGCTTAACCTCTCCCCGCCGGGGAGAGGTCGACGCCGCTGGCGTCGGGCGAGGGGGCGTGACCTTCCTCATCGGGCACGATGCCCCTCGCTCAACCCTCTCCCCTAGGGGGGGAGGGCTTTCGTCCGCCTCGGGGCCGATGAATTTTCTCTTCCGTCATTCCCGCCGGAGACGAAGCTGAATAGCCGGGATCGCTCCCCGCCATCTCGCCTGATAAAACGACCCGCGATCCCGGATGCGGCCTGCGGCCGTTCGCGGGATCGCGCCTGTCCGTGAGGGTTTTGCCATGACCTCCTATCTCCTCGCCATCGACCAGGGCACCACCTCCTCGCGGGCCATCCTGTTCCGGCCGGACACCGGTATCGCGGCGCAGGCGCAGCAGGAATTCCCCCAGCACTTTCCAGCCTCCGGCTGGGTCGAGCACGAGGCGGAAGACCTGTGGCGGACGACGCTCGCCACCTGCCGGCAGGCCATCGCGCAGGCCGGGGTGAACGCGCGCGATATCGCCGCCATCGGCATTACCAACCAGCGCGAGACCACCATCATCTGGGATCGCAAGACCGGCGCCGCGATTTATCGCGCCATCGTCTGGCAGGACCGCCGCACGGCCGAGCACTGCGCGCGGCTGCGGGCCGAGGGGCATGAGGCGCTGGTGAGCGAGCGCACCGGGCTCATTCTCGATCCCTATTTCTCCGGCACCAAGATCGCCTGGATCCTCGATCATGTCCCCGGCGCCCGCGCCCGCGCGGAGCGGGGGGAACTGGCCTTCGGCACGGTCGATTGCTGGCTGCTGTGGAAGCTCACCGGCGGCGCCGTGCACGCGACCGACGCCACCAATGCCGCGCGCACGCTGCTGTTCAACATCCATACCGGCGCGTGGGACGAGGATCTGCTGGCGCTGCTGCGCGTGCCGCGCTCGCTGCTGCCGGAGGTGAAGGATTCCGCGGCCGATTTCGGCACCACCGACCCGGCGCTGTTCGGCGGCGCCATTGCCATTGGCGGCATGGCCGGCGACCAGCAGGCGGCAACCGTGGGGCAGGCCTGTTTCCAGCCGGGCATGATCAAGTCGACCTATGGCACCGGCTGCTTCGTGCTGCTGAACACCGGCGAGACGCCGGTGAAGTCCCAGAACCGGCTGCTCACCACCATCGCCTACCAGCTCGGGGGCAAGCGCACCTATGCGCTGGAGGGCTCCATCTTTGTCGCCGGTGCGGCGGTGCAGTGGCTGCGCGACGGGCTCGGCATCATCGGTACCTCGGCGGAGAGCGAGGCGCTGGCCGAGGCGGCCGATCCGGCGCAGCACATCTATCTGGTGCCGGCCTTTGTCGGCCTCGGCGCGCCCTACTGGAACCCGGATGTGCGCGGCGCGATCTTCGGCCTGACACGGGCGACGTCGCGCGCCGAATTCGCCCTCGCGGCGCTGGAGAGCGTCTGCTACCAGACCTCGGACCTGCTCGACGTCATGCGCGACGACTGGAACCGCACCGCGGGCGGCGCCGCGCGCCGGCCGACGGTGCTGCGGGTGGATGGCGGCATGGCGGCCTCCAGCTTCGCGATGCAGCGCCTCTCGGACCTCTTGGCCGCGCCGGTTGACCGGCCCGTGGTGCGCGAGACCACGGCGCTGGGCGCCGCCTATCTCGCCGGCCACCAGGCCGGCATCCTGCCGGCGCCGGGGCGCTTTGCCGATACGTGGCGGCTGGATCGTCGATTCACCCCGACCATGCCGGAGGAGACGCGGACCGAGAAGCTGGCCGGCTGGCGCGACGCCGTGCGCCGCCTCACCATGGCGTAGGCCGTTCAGTCCGTCTTGACCAGAAACGCCTCGTCGACCGGCACCTGCAGCGCGGTGACGAGCGCGTTGGTCTGCGCCGCCATGCCGATAATGGCCATGAGGTGTCCGTGCTGGGCATCGGTCATGCCCCTGGCGCGCGCCGCGGCGGTGTGGGAGTGGATGCAGTAGGAACAGCCATTGGCGGTCGACACGGCGATGTAGATCAACTCGCGCGTCATCGGGTCCAGCGGCCCGTCTGCGAGCATCACCGCCTTGAGGCTCTCCCAGGTGCGCGCGAGCGCGGCGGGATCATTGGCCAGGGCCCGCCAGAAATTGTTGACGAAATCCGATTTGCGCGTGGCGCGGATGTCGTCGAACACCGCTTTCACCGCCGGATCGGCCGCCGCTTCGTCATCGCTCCAGAGCCGGACCGTGGTCATGCCGTCGCCTCCGCACCTGTGATGCTGTCAACGGTGATTCTTGTAGCGGCCGTCCTCTCCGGCGCAAGGGGCGCGGGCACCGTTCGCATCTGCACGGTGGATCACGGACAGAACTGCGTGCATTCGCCATGGCTTGGCGCCTCCTGTGCGTTGCGGTGCCGCCGGTGTCGTGCTTGGTTGCCGCGATGGAGGGGCCATGGAACCGCATATGACCGCGTGCGAGCGCGCGCTCTTCGAGAACTGCCTCGGCCGCGCGGGCTCCTACATGGAATTCGGCGCGGGCGGCAGCACGCTGCTGGCCGACCGGCTGGTGAAGGGGCCGGTCTACTGCGTCGAATCCGATCCGGCCTGGATCGAGAAGATGCGCGCGCTGTCCTCCGGCACGGACTATGAGCGCCGCTTCATCTTCGCCGATATCGGCCCGACCGGCCGCTGGGGGCGCCCGCTCAAGGCTCCCGGCGAGGTGGATTATCGCAACTATCACGAGCATATCTGGAACGAGATCGGCCGGAGCTTCGACCTCTATCTGATCGACGGCCGGTTTCGCGTGGCCTGCTTCTGCCAGGCGCTGCTGCGGGCGGGCCCCGAGGCGCGGCTGATGGTGCATGATTATCGCTCGCGCCCGCACTACCACGCGCTGGAGACGGTGGCGGCGGCGGTGAGCGAGGTGGAGGACCTGACCGTCTTCGCGCGCCGGCCGGACGCCAGCGACGAGCGCCTCCGGGCGCTGATCGACGATTACGCCAACGTGGTCGACTGAGCCGGCCGGGGCACGGCGTCTTTGTCGGCCTCGCCTGTCATTTCGGAGCGGGCCCGGTCCGCCGCCCGCGATTTGGCGATCCTCACCCGGCCGCCAGCACATCCTCGATCGCCTCGACCAGCTGGTCGGCATGGGCCGCGGTGACGCAGAGCGGGGGGCGGATCTTCAGCACGTTGCCATATTGGCCGGCCGCGCCGATGAGGATGCCGCGCTGCTTCAGGCCGTTGATCAGCCCCTTGGCGATGTCCGGGGCGGGGCCGTTCTCGCTGCCGAACTCCACCCCGAGATAGAGGCCGGCGCCGCGCACGGCAGTGATCGGCGTGCGCCCCTGAAGGTGACGCAGCCGGCCGGCGAGATGGCGGCCGACGCGCTCGGCATTGGCGATGAGGCCATCCGCCTCGATCGCCTCCAGCACCGCCATCGCGGCGGCGGTGGCGACGGGGCTTGCCGCGAACGTGTTGAAATAGCCGAAATCGGCGCAGAAGGCGGACAGGATCTCCGGCCGTGTGACGAGGCCCGCCACCGGGTAGCCATTGCCCATCGGCTTGCCCAGGGTGACGATATCCGGCTCGACGCCGTGTCGCGCGAAGCCCCACATGCCGGCGCCGGTGCGCCCGAAGCCCGGCTGCACCTCATCGGCGATGAACAGTCCGCCCGCCGCGTGGGCCACCTCCACCGCGCCCTTGAGGAAGCCCGGCGGGTCGGCGAAGACGCCGTCGGAGGAGAAGATGGTATCGACCAGCAGGCCGGCGAAGCGGATGCCGTCCGCCTCCATGCCGGCAATGGCGGCGAACACCGCGTCCGTGAAGCCCTGCGCCACGTCATTGCCGAAGAGCGCCGGGTCGGGCGCGGGTACCATGCGCACATGGGCCGGCGGGCCGCCGCGCTTGTATGAGGAGGGGGAGACCTCGGTCACGGCGGCGGTGTTGCCGTGATAGGCCGTGCGGGTGACGACGAAGCCGGTACCCCCGCTGGCGCGGGCGGCGAGGCGTAGCGCCAGGTCGTTGCTCTCGCTCCCCGTACAGGTGAGCACGACATTGCTGAGCGCCGGGGGAAAGGTGGCGAGAAGCGTCTCGGCATAATCATGCGCGATATCGAAGAGATAGCGCGAATGGATGTTGAACGCGCCGATCTGCCGCTGCACCGCCTCGACCACCCGGGGATGGCAGTGCCCGACGGTCGGCACATTGTTGTAGAAATCGAGATAGGCCCGCCCGTCCGAGGCATGGAGATAGGCGCCCTCGGCCCGCACGACCTTCAACGGCTCGTCATAGAACAGCACCGAACCGGCGCCGAAGCTGCGGATGCGGCGTTCGACCAGCGCGGCGATGTCGGGCGGCAGAGCCGCCTTGGCGCCGGCAAAGGCGTTGAGCGAGAGGATCGGCTGCTCGCGGCCGGTCTCCGGGCTCGCTTCCCGGGGCGTCGGCTGTCTGGTCATGATGTGGCCCTCCCGCCGTCCGGCTTGGCGGCGCCGGTGTCGTTACCTTCGGTGTCATGGGCGGCGAGAAAGGCGCGGGCGAGCGCCACCGTGCCATGGGTATAGGCCTCGCCCATCGCCTGCGCGGTCGGGGTCTCGGCATGCGAGGCGATCCAGGCGGTCAGCAGCATGCGCCGAAGCATGATGAAGACCGGCAGGATGGCGCATTCCTCATCCGCGAGCGGCGCGACCGTGCGGTATCCTTCGATCCACGCCGCCTGAAGCGCGGGAATGTAAGGCTCGTGCTCGGCGAAGCTGATGGCGGCGGCGAAGTCGTAGAGATACCAGCTGAAGCCGCAATCATCGAAATCGATCACGCTCAGCCGCTCGCCCTCGACCAGAAGATTGGCGACCCGCATGTCGGCATGGACCAGCCCGAAGCGGTCCTCACCCTTGCCATAGGCCTCCAGCCGGGCGCGCAGCACCTGCGCCGTGCGCTCCAGCACCGCGCGGCCCGGCGCGTCGAGGCCGAGACCCGCCCGCCAGTCGCCCCACAATCGCACCTCGCCCAGCATGGCCTCGAAGTCCCAGACCTTGCGCACGAACCCCTCCGGCCGCTCCCACGCCCTGGCGTGGGCGTGCAGCCGCGCATTGATGGCGCCCAGTTCGCGATACCAGCGCGGCAGGTCCTCGCCCTCCGCCGGCTCGCGGCCGGGCAGCAGCTCGAAGGCGACGACGTGGCGGGTGAGCCCGTCATCGTCGATATCGGCGATCAGCGCGCCGTCGCTCTGCGCGATGGGGGTGAGCGTGTCGACGAGGGCCTCACGGCCAAGCGCCGCGAGCCAGGCCAGCTCGGATTCGATCTCGGCGCGGCTGTGATAGCCGGGGCGATGCACGCGAAACACCAGATCGCGGCCGCTCAAGGGATCGCAGGCCCGGAAGGTGGCGTTCTCGGAGATGGTCAGCAGCCGAAGATGGGTGGTCTCCGGCAGGCCCCAGCGCGGCAGGGCGGCGCGCAGGCCGGCCTCCAGCCGCGCGAGAAAGGTGTCGTCATACATGGGTGGCGTTATGAGTGGCGTTATGGGTTGCGTCATGGAAGCCGGCTCATGTCGGAGGTTCGTCCGCGCGGTGCCGCGGGATGGGCCCGCCCTGCGCGGGTGTCATGTCGAGGATGCCGCATGCGCATGCCGCTATTTCCGCGCCACGGTGACGTCGACATGGGCGCGCTCCAGCGCCCGCGCGACCGTGCCGGCGGGCGCGGCGTCGACCACGAGGCGCTGGATGTCGGGAATGCGCGCCCAGATGGCCAGCGCCTGCACGTCGAACTTCTTGTGGTCGGAGACCACGATGGTCTCCGCCGCCCGGTTCATCATCGCCTTGTAGACCCAGGCGGCGGGCGCCTCGGCATCGGCGAGACCATCGGTGGTGATGCCGGAAATGCCGAGAATGGCGCGGTTGACGTTGTAGTTCTGCAGGAAGTCGATGGTTTCCGCGCCAACCATCATCCCCTCGCGCGCATTGTAGCGGCCGGGACACATGATGATCTCGATGGTGGGATTGGGCGCGAGCACGGTTGCCACCGAGAAGGAATGGGTGATGACGGTGATGTCGCGGCACTCGGCCGACATGCGGCGCGCCACATGGGTGGTGGTGGCGCCGGCGCCGATGGCGATCACCTCCTTCGGCTGGATGAATTTCACCGTCACGGCGGCGATCGCCTCGCGCTCGGCCACCATCAGCCGGTGGCGCTCGGTCACGGCGGGCTCGTCGCCGAAGGGGCGCACCGCGCCGCCATAGGTGCGGTTGATGAGGCCCTTTTCCTGCAGCTCGAACAGGTCGCGGCGGATGGTTTCGGTCGAGACCTCAAGATCGGCGGCGAGGTCGCCCACGCGCAGCGTCGCGCAGGTGCGCATCTCGCTGAGGATGCGCTCGTGGCGCGCCGCCTTGTCGAGGCGCGGACGTCGCCGGTCGCCCGCGCGCGTGGTGTCGTCCTGGCTCATGACGCGGTCCGCCGGCGCACCAGAATTCCGACCAGCCCGCCGGTGAGGAGCAGGGCGGCGGCGCCCAGCGTGGCCATGGTGCCGAGCGCGGGCACCATCGGCGTGTAGCCCGCCACCATCTTCGCGTAGAGCCATTTCGGGATCGTGGAATCCGCGCCCGCCGTATAGAGCGACAGCGGGAAATTGCTCCACGAGAGCAGGAACGCGAACAGCATGCCGGACCAGATGCCGGGCCATAGCAGCGGCAGCGTCACCTCGCGCAGCACCTGCAGGCGCGAGCAGCCGAGATCGATGGCGGCTTCCTCCAGCGAGGGGTCGAAGCCATAGACCTGGATGGCGATGACCAGCGTCACCACCGGCACCACCCAGACCAGATGGGCGAACACGGCGGTCATCCACGAGGTCTGGATGCCGACCGCGCTGAAGCCGAGCAGCATGGCCAGCCCGAGCACCGGCTGGGGAAAGAAGATCGGCAGCATGATGAGCTTCTGGTACAGCCGCCGCCCTTTCCAGTCATAGCGCGCGAAGGCCAGCGCGCCGAACGTGGCGATGAGCACGGACAGCACCGTCACCAGAAGCGCGATCAGGATCGAGTTGCGCACGATCATGCCGATCTCGATCGAATCCAGCGTCTTCTCCCACCAGTCGGTGGCATAGGCCTTCACGGGGAAGCCGAAATAGCGGCTCTTGTTGAAGCTGGCCAGCGCGCCGCAGGCGATGGGCAGATAGACCACCGCGACGACGAACAGCGTCCAGATCCAGATCAGCGCATGGGTTCGCCGATGTGTCATGGCTCAGCGCCTCCCCAGCATGCGGTCGAGGTCCAGCTTCGACAGCGCGAACAGGGTGAGCGCGCCGATGAAGAAGGTGACGAGGACGGCCAGCGCCGAGCCCGCCGGCCAGTTCTGCGAATAGGTGAAGGCGATCTCGATATCGTGCGAGATGACGATGATCGACTGGCCGCCGAGAATCTTCGCTTCCGCCGTCGCGCCGATGGCCAGCACGAAGGTGAGCAGCATGCCGATCAGGATGCCGGGCATGGCGAGCGGCAATTCGATCTCCCGCCAGATGAACAGGCGGCCGGCGCCGAGGTCGCGCGCGGCATCGACCAGATCGCGCGGCACGAGGGCAAGGCCCAGCGTCATCGGAAACAGCATGAAGGGCAGGTAGGTGTAGAGCATGCCGAACAGGGTGATGCCGGGCGTGTACAGAACTTCCGGCCCGCCGTTGAGCCCGAGCCATTTCAGCGTGCCGTCGAGCACGCCGTTCTTGATGTAGAACAGCACCCAGCCATAGAGCCGCACGTTTTCCGAGACGAAGAGCGGAAAGACGAACAGAACGCTGATGAAGGCCGAGGCGCGGCCGAACACCCTGTTCAGCCCATAGGCGATGGGATAGGCGATCACCGCCAGCAGCGCGACGGTGAGCAGCGCGAAGCCGCAGGACCACAGGAAGGACAGCCACACCGTGTTGGTGGGGTCGAACAGCGCGGCGAAATTCTCCAGCGTGAACGAGCGGAACACGTCGAAGGAGCGCGGCGTCGCCACGGAATAGCCGAGGATGGCGACCAGCGGCGCGGCAAAGCCGAGGGCGAGCAGCCCGATGACCGGGAGCGCGCATAGCGCGCCCGCCGAGAGCCGGCGCGCCGGGCGCTCCTCGCGGGGGGCTTCGGCATGCTGGACGATGGTGAGGTCCGCCATTGCTCAACCCCTCAGCGTGAAGGCATCAGTAGCATCCCAGCCGAGCGTGACGCGGGGCTCGGCGCCCGCCGGCAGCGCCCGCGCGCGGGAGAGTTCCACCAGCATCACCTTTTCCCCGCCGTCCCGCGCATTCACCCGCACCTGGTACTGGATGCGCGAGCCGAGCGAATATTCGTTGTAGACGACGCCCTCGACCCGGTTGTCGGCGCTCTCGCCGGGGCCGAGCACGCGCATATATTCCGGGCGGATGACGATGAAGGCGCGGTCGGGCGCGCCGGCTTCCGCGATGCCCTGCGGGGGCTGGACCTTGAAGGCGCCGGACACATCCACGCCGCTCCAGCCGCCATCCGCTCCGCGCGTCACCTCGATGCTGTTCACCTCACCGACGAACTCGCACACGAAGCGATCGACCGGGGCGCCGTAAATCTCCTCGGGCGTGCCGACCTGCACCAGCTTGCCCGCGCGCATCACGCCGATGCGGTCGCTCATCACCATCGCCTCTTCCAGCGAATGGGTGATGTAGATGAAGGTCTTGCCGGTCTCGCGGTGCAGGTCCTTCAGCTCCTTCTCCAGCGTTTTCTTGAGCTTGTAGTCGATGGCCGAGAGCGGCTCGTCGAAGAACAGCACTTCCGGGTCATAGGCCAGCGCCCTTGCCAACGCCACGCGCTGACGCTCGCCGCCCGAGCATTTCATCACGTTCTTGTCGTGATAGGTCTCGGGCAGGCGTACGATTGCCATCAGTTCCAGCGCGCGGGCCTTGCGGGCCGCCGCATCGACGCCCTTCACCTTGAGCGGGAAGGCGATGTTCTCGCCGACGCTCTTGTGCGGAAACAGCGCGAGCGACTGGAAGACGAGGCAGGTCGGCCGCTTGTTCGGCGGCACGTCGTTGATGCGTTCGCCATGCAGCGTGATGTTGCCCTCGCTGGGGCTGTCCATGCCCGCCAGCATGCGCAGCAGCGTGGTCTTGCCCGAGCCGGAAGGGCCGACAATGGTGAGGAATTCACCCTCGCGCACGTCGAGGTCGATGCCCTGCACGGCATGAAACCCACCGAAGCTCTTGCGCACGCCGACCAGCTGGAGGATCGGCCTGCGGGCAGGGGCGGTGGGGGCGGTCATCGTCGGGAACATGCGGGTCTTCCGGTCGTGAGCAGGTGGTCGAGGACAAGGGGCGGATGGAGCCCCCCATTTCTTCCCTCTCCCCATCGGGGAGAGGTGGCCCGCGCTGCGGGTCGGTGAGGGGGTGACGCCATCGGCAAGTGCCGAAGGCCCCTCGCCCCACCCCTTTCCCCGACGGGGAGAGGGAGCCGCCCCGCTTACCCCCGCAGGCGCTTACCCCCGCAGACGCTTGGCGGCGTTCATGATGTCGAGCGCCTTGTCGTAGTCCGGCACGATGTCGTACTCGACCGAGCGGGCCATCTCTTCTCCGAGGCTTTCCCACTGGATGGCGTCGAGTTCGTCCTTGGTGAACAGCTTGAAGCAGTCGGGATTGCCCATCTGCGCCACGGGATTGAACGTGCCCTCGGCGAAGGCGACGGTGTGGGCGACGTCGGGCGCCTGCACGTATTTCAGGAAATCGATCGCCAGCGGCGAGAGATTGGGGTTGTTCACGGTCGACGTCACCTCGATCCACGAGATGCCGCCCTTGCCGCCGGCCAGAGGGCCCCTGAGCGGGGTGATGGCGCGCAGGTTCGGATGACCGTCGGCGCGGGCCGGCGAGACCGAATAGGTGCCGCCGGTCATGTGCAGGTCGATCTCGCCGGAAATCAGCGCCTGGTTCATCGAGGCGATGTCGCCGATCAGCTTGGCGCCCTTGAAGACGCGCTTGGCGGTCTCCTCGAACTTGGCAAGCTCATCCGGCGTGTGCACCTTGAACGGGTCGATGCCGGCGATGATGAAGATGTTGAAGACGTTCCAGTCGTCGGATTCCAGGATGCCGTATCTGCCGGCCAGCGCGGGATCGTTGAACAGGTCCCAGCCGGTATCCTCGGCGGTCTTGCGGCTGACCTTGTCGGTATTGACGACGAAGCTGTAGGGCCCGAAGCGCTGGACCATGCCGATCAGCTCCGCGCCATCCTCGCTCATCGCCCATTTATAGGGCCATTTGAACTCGGGCAGCATCTTGGCGAAGAAGGGCTCGAACTCGGCCTTCGGCAGCGGCCGGATCAGCTTCTCGGGCAGCATCACCTTGCGCGCCCAGGGGTTGTTCACATTGATCAGATCCCAGGTGTTGATCTCGCCGGCGCGCAGCCGGTTGATCATGGTGGGATCGTTGGTGAGGCTCTCGGCCTTCACGGTGGCGCCGGTGCTGGAGCGGAACGGGTCGAGCACCTGCGCGGAATTGTAGCCCTCCCAGCACAGGATGTTCAGTTCCTTCTCGCGCGCGGCGAGGGCCGGGCCGGAACCGATCATCGGGCCGGCGGCGAGCGCGCCGATCCCTGCGCCCATGCCCTGCAGCAGCGACCTTCTGGAAATGCCTGCCATCTCGAAATCCCCTTGGATTATGGGCGCGAAGCTCTGATGGCCGCGCGGTCAATGTGGTTCTTATGTTGGATCCTGTGTGATCCTAAACATGCTGAATTGGGCTTTACAACATCAAGTTTGCAGCGCAACGTGATGAAAAGGAAGGCAGCCTAATTCGTCGGCAATGAGCGCCGGCGCGGGTGGGCTCGGCGCCTAATCACTTGTCCCAACAGATTCATTCGGGAATTGACGATCCATGTTCACGTCGCTCGCGGGGAAAACCGTCATCGTTACCGGCGCCAGCAAGGGCATCGGGCGCGGCATCGCGCGGCGCTTCGGCGAGGCCGGGCTCAACGTTCTCGTGGTGAGCCGCCACATTGCGGACGCGCAGCGCGTGGCGGGCGAGATCGGCCCCCACGCCTCCGCCTTCGCCGCCGACGTGACCAGCCCGGAGGACAGCGCGGCGATGGCCGCGGCGGCGCTGGAGCGCTATGGCGCGATCGACGTGCTGTGCGCCAATGCCGGCATCTTCCCCGCCGCGAAGCTCGGCGACATGACGGCCGCCGATTTCGACCATGTCATCGGCACCAACCTGAAGGGCACGTTCCTCTCGGTCTCCGCGGTGCTCCCAGCGATGAAGGCGCAGAACAAGGGGCGCATCGTCATCACCTCGTCCATTACCGGGCCGATCACCGGCTTTCCCGGCTGGACGCATTACGGCGCGTCGAAGGCCGGCCAGCTCGGCTTCATGCGCACCGCCGCCATCGAACTGGCGCCGTGGAGCATCACGGTGAACGCCGTCATGCCGGGCAATATCCTCACCGAGGGCATGGAGGGGATGGGTGAGGCCTATATCGCCGCCACCGCCGCCTGCGTGCCGATGAAGAAGCTCGGCGCGGTGGCCGACATCGCCAATGCCGCGCTGTTCTTCGCCAGCGAGGAGGCCGGCTACATCACCGGGCAGGGACTGGTGATCGATGGCGGGCAGGTTCTCCCGGAATCGCCGATGGCGCTGGACGAGATGGGCACGGCCCGAGTGGACGCGGTCCGAGTGGACGCCGCCTGATTGGTCGCGGCCTGAGCGGGCGGGGGCGACCTCGCGTCTCGGAAGCCGGGCGCCCCTCAGTCCATGATGTGGTAGCCGCCGTCGATATAGAGCACCTGACCGGTCATCAGCCGCGCCGCGTCATGGGCGAGGAAGGCGGTGGCGACCCCGACATCGTCGATCGACACCAGTTCGCGCGCCGGCGCCTTGGTCTTCGCCTTCTCCAGCAGCGCGTCGAATTCCGGGATGCCGGAGGCGGCGCGGGTGGCCAGCGGGCCGGGCGAGATGGCGTGCACGCGGATGCCCCGGGGACCAAGCTCGGCCGCGAGGTAGCGCACCGCGCTCTCCAGCGCCGCCTTCGCCACGCCCATGATGTTGTAGTTCTCCACCACCCGCTCCGAGCCGTAATAGGTCATGGTGAACAGCGTGCCGCCCTCCGTCATCAGCGGCTCGGCGAGGTGCGCCATGCGGATGAACGACCAGCAGGAAATTTCCATCGTCTTGAGAAATCCGTCGAGCGGGGCGTCGGTCACGCGGCCGGCCAGCGTGCCCTGCGGCGAGAAGGCGATGGAATGCACCACGAAATCGAGCGAGCCCCATTCGCGCGCTATTGCCTCGAACACGGCTTCCATCTGGCCGGGCACGGCGACGTCCAGAGGCAGGAAGATCGGCGCCTCCAGTTCCCGCGCCAGCGGCTCCACATGGGGACGCGCCTTGTCGTTGAGATAGGTGACGGCCAGTTCCGCTCCGAAGGCCCGGAAGGCGCGGGCACAGCCCCAGGCGATCGACCTGTCATTGGCGATGCCGACGATGAGCCCGCGCTTGCCGTCGAGCAGTCTGGCCTTGGCGATGGGAATGGGCATGAGGCACTCCGTTCGGGGCCGGAAACGGATGAGGGAACCGCGTTATCCATCAATCAACCAGAGCCGGCGACCAGGGCCGGATCCGGCTCTAGTCGGCGACGATCTGGGTCATGCTGCGGCGCGCGCCGGCATAGAGCGTGGCGACGGCGCAGGAGGCGAGCCGCGTACGCACGCTGTCCGCGCGCGAGGTCAGGATGATCGGCACGCGCGCGCCGAGCACGATGCCGGCGGCATCGGCATGGGCGAGGAAGGTGAGGTTCTTCGCGAGCATGTTGCCGGCCTCGAGGTCCGGCACGACGAGGATCTGCCCGTGCCCGGCGACAGCCGAGACGATGCCCTTGATCCGCGCCGCCTCGGGATCGATGGCGTTGTCGAAGGCAAGCGGGCCATCGACGATGCCGCCGGTGATCTGGCCGCGCTCGGCCATCTTGCACAGCGCCGCCGCGTCGATGGTGGAGGGGATCTTGGTCGTCACCGTCTCCACCGCCGAGAGGATGGCGACCTTCGGCGTGCCGAGGCCGATGCCGGCCCACAGGTCGATGGCGTTCTGGATGATGTCGCGCTTGGCGTCGAGGTCGGGGAAGATGTTGATCGCCGCATCGGTGATGAACAGCGTTTCCTCATGGCCGGGCACATCCATGATGAAGACGTGGCTGATGCGCCGGCCGGTGCGCAGGCCGGTGGCGGAGGCCGCGACCTCCTTCATCAGTTCGTCCGTGTGCAGGCTGCCCTTCATGAGCAACTCGCCGCGCCCCTCGCGCACCAGTTGGACCGCCTTGGCCGCGGCCGCATGGCTATGCTGCGCATCCACGATCTCCACCCCGGTGAGGTCGAGACCGAGGCCCGCCGCGAGCGAGCGGATCTTGGCTTGCGGTCCGACCAGGATGGGCTCGATCAGCCCCGCCGCCCTGGCCTCCAGCGCGCCGCGCAGGGAGGTCTCGTCGCACGGGTGGGCGACGATGGTCACCGCCGGTTCGCAGGCGCGAGCCTTGGCGATCAGCCGGTCGTATTTCGAAGGGCCGGCCGTGCCGGGCGGGAGCCGTGTGTCAGCCATGCGGGTGCGGTTCCTTGCGGGCGGCGGGCGAATGGCCGGCGGACGGAGGGGTGTCGCGCGATGACGCCGGCGCGGGGCTGTCGAGGCCGTAGAGACGGCGCATTTCCTCACGGCGCTGGGCCGCCTCGTCGGTGAGCGGCCCGCTCGCGCCGAGCACCTCCTCGATCAGCGAGAAGACGCCCGCCCGGGTCTCGCGGTCGTCCGGCAGCAGCACGGCAATGGCCTCCAGCGCGGCCGGGCGGTCGATCAGCAGCATGTAGAACTGCTCGCGCACAAGGTGCTTGAAGTCCTCCAGCGTGAGCTGGCGGGCCAGCGGTCCCTTCTCGCGAAGCCGGCGCAGCGCTTCGAAGCCGCGCTCGTCCGCCCGCCCGCGCGCCATGCCGATATAGAGCAGGGTGCGCACGCCGGCGGCGAGCAGGCCGCCCTGCGTGAAGCCTTCGCGCAGTTCCGCGATGCGCTTGGCGATGAGTTCGGCGTGAAGCCGGCTCTTGGCCGCCCGGCGCGGACGCAGCGATGGCGTGGGCGCGATGCCG
The DNA here is from genome assembly GCF_030814815.1 of Ancylobacter amanitiformis. Lineage (GTDB taxonomy): Bacteria > Pseudomonadota > Alphaproteobacteria > Rhizobiales > Xanthobacteraceae > Ancylobacter > Ancylobacter amanitiformis. The sequence goes on from NZ_JAUSVR010000010.1 coordinate 125,640, forward strand.
ACCGCGGCCTGTAGCACCGGCGCGCCATAAATCTGGCGGAAGGTCTGCTCCGACTGGTGCTCGACCGCCTTGCGCCAGCCTTCCAGGGCCTCGACGATCTGGCGCGAGACCTGTTCCTGCGCCTTGAGGAAGGGGTTGTCGGGCGCGGCCGGCTGGCGCGCCTCGCGCACCCTGGCGGCGAGGTCCGCCAGACCTGACAGAAGCGGATTGCGCGCACCGAACAATTCGTAGCCCAGCCGCAGGGGATGCAGCCGGCGCAGCGTCTCCGCCATGGCCGGGTTGGCCAGCGCGCGCACCGCCGGCTGCGCCACGGCGCGATAGAGCGCGAGGTTGATGTCCGAGACACGCGCCGCGGTGGCGAAGCGGCGCTCGTCCTCGATATCGTTGCCGCCCAGCGCGCGGATATCGTCGAGGTCGCGCGTCTCGCAGCGCATGATCCAGTCGCCGTTGGCGCGCGAGGGGTCGCCCCCGTCCTTCGGCTCGAATACCGCCTCATAGAGGCCGGGCGGCAGCATGTCGATGAAGTCGATATTCGAGGCGAATTCCTGATGCTCCTTCCGCGCCACGCCGGCCGAGACGAAGATGCCGAGATGGCCGATCGTGTCGTGCACGGTGTAGACGATGGTCTGCCCATAGGAACGGATCTCGTCGACGCTGTCATAGAGGTCGAGGATCCAGTCCAGCGCCTGCTGCGGCGGGGTGATGTTGTCGCCGCGCGAGCAGAACACCACGATCGGCGAGCGGATGTTGCGCAGGTCGATGGCGGTGCCGTCGGACGTGCGGATCTCGCCGCAGGCCAGCCGATTGCCGATGAACAACTCGTCGACGATGAACTGGATTTCCTCCGCGTTCAGCGTGACATGGCCGCCCCACCATTTCTCGAAGCCGAGATAGCGGTCGACCTCGGTGTCGACCTTGGCATAGAGGTTGTACTGCTTGGTCCACAGCGTGTTGGCCGGGTTCTGGTTCTCGAAATTCTGCACCAGCCACGCGCCGTCGAAAATGCCGGCGCCGAGGTCGCTGGTGAGCGCGGTAAGCCAGCTGCCCCCCAGCAGGCCGCCGGCATAGCGCATCGGGTTCGCCCCCGTCACGCCGGCCCAGTAGGAGAGCGGCGCGCCGGCGATGATGATGGGGCCGAACAGTTCCGGCCGTACCGCCGCGAGCATCATGACCGCCCAGCCGGCCTGGCAGTTGCCGATGACGCAGGGCTTGCCCTGTGCCTGCGGGTGACGCCCGATCACCGCCTCGATGAACGCCGCCTCGGCGCGCGAGACGTCCTCGATGGTCTGGCCGGGCATGGGATCGGGCAGGAAGCCGATGAAGTAGCAGGCATGGCCGGCCTGCAGCGCGACGCCGATCTCGCTGTCGGCCTTGAAGCCGCCAATGCCCGGCCCGTGGCCGGCGCGCGGATCGACGATGATGAAGGCGCGCTTGGCCGCGTCGATCTCCACGCCGGCGGGCGGCACGATGCGCACCAGTCCGTAATTCACCGGCCGCGGCAGGTCGCGCCCGTCACAGACCAGTTCCACCTCGTAATCGAGCACGTTGGGCGCGGTTTGCGCCATGTGCTCCTCATATTGCAGGCCGCGCCGGCGCATCGCGTCGAGATACAGCGTCCACCGCTGGCCCGCATCCACAAGATAGGCCCCGGCGTCGGAGAGGATATTCGCCGTACGAGCGTCCACGTCCGTTCCCCCGCTCTGTCGCTGCGCGATATGCACGGCTGGAAGTCTCGCCGATGATGGCCCTCACTGCCTTGACGGGCATCAACGTTCCGGCCGGAAGGGTCCTTCGCGGTTTCTGTCGGATCACTGTCTCTGGACTTGCGAGCGGCACGCCCTTGCCGCAGAGTTATCCCGCTGGTTGCCTTGCGCTCCCACCGTTGAGCCAGATCAAGGGCGCTGCCAGCGCAATGGTGCCAAATGCGCACGGGTTTGACAACGCGAACATGCTTCCAGATCCGGGCGTCGACGGCCGATGCGGGGCCGGGGCGGGTTCAATGCCGGTCGGCCGAGAAGGCTGTCTCCGGCCGGCAATGTCAGGAGAGCACTCATCGAGGCTAGGCGGCGGCAGGAAGCTGGCCGCCCGGGAGGTGGAACATGGGCGAGAAAAACAACGAAGCCGCCGACGACGAAAAACTCTCGCGCAAGGTCTATGACCAGGAGCTGAAGCGCCTGCATGGCGAATTGGTGAGCCTGCAGGAATGGACCAAGCGGAGCGGCGCCAAGGTCTGCGTGATTTTCGAGGGGCGCGATACCGCGGGCAAGGGCGGCACCATCAAGGCGATCACCGAGCGCGTCAGTCCCCGCGTCTTCCGCGTGGTGGCGTTGCCGCCGCCGACCGAGCGCGAGAAGACCCAGATGTACGCGCAACGCTACCTGCCGCACCTGCCCGCCGCCGGGGAAATCGTGATCTTCGACCGCAGCTGGTACAACCGCGCCGGCGTCGAGCGCGTCATGGGTTTCTGCACCGAGCAGCAGGCGAAGAAGTTTCTCGACTCGATCAACGGCGTCGAGAAGGCGATGATCGAATCCGGCGTGGTGCTGCTGAAATACTGGCTGGAGGTCAGCCCGCAGGAGCAGACCCGGCGGATCGAGTCGCGCATCAATGATCCGCGCAAGATCTGGAAGCTCTCGCCCATGGACCTCAAGTCCTATGGCCGCTGGTATGACTATTCGAGGGCCCGCGATGACATGTTCGCGGCATCCGACACGCCATGGGCGCCCTGGTATGTCGTGGATTCCAACGACAAGCGCCGCGCGCGGCTCAACATCATCACCCATCTTCTGTCGAAGCTGCCCTACGAGGCGGCCAAGCACGTCAAGATCAAGCTGCCGAAGCGCCAGAAGGCCGATGGCTATGTCGAGCCCGAGGACATCCGCCACCACGTGCCGGCCACGTTCTGACCCGGCGGCCACGCTTCCCGCGCGACGCCTCCTCTAACCTCTGTACCGAAGGCATGGAGTAGAACGATGAGTGAGACCGAGAAAATCCCCGGCGCCGCCCAGCGGCCGCTCGGCGACGAGAGCTTCATGTCGGCATCCGATCTGCGCGGCTACATGGACAAGGTCGCCACCGCACGCGCCAACGAGTTGGTCGAGGCGATGGACAAGGCCGACCGGGCGCGCGACGAACTCGCCAAGACGCTGGCCGAGCCGATCGAGGTGACGCCGCAGAAGCTGGAGGAGATCACCCAGAGCCTGCTGGTCAAGCTTCGCGCCGCGGCCGAGCGGGGCGAAACCGAATTGATGGTGATGCGCTTTCCCAACAGCCTGTGCAGCGACCACGGACGGGCCATCAACAACACGCTGGACGGCTGGCCGGACACGCTGACCGGCCGCCCGCGCCAGGCCTACGAACTGTGGCGCGACCGGCTGAAGCCGGCCGGCTTCGGGCTGGCGGCGATGATCGTCGACTGGCCGAAGGGCATGCCGGGCGATGTCGGGCTGTTCCTCACCTGGGGCGGCAGATAAGGCGGTTGGGTGACGCGAAAGCCTGTTGACGCCCTGAAAGCGTGCCGGGATAAGGTAGTCTCCGAACAGCCTGCCGGCCGATGGCACGGGACGTAACGGACCCGCCGAGGGCGGGTCCAGGGCGCGACCCCGACCAGCACCACGCGGGCGCGACGACGCCAGGGGAGTCCAAGGCCATGACGGCCGCGCCGCACCTATCCGCTCCCGCCCATCTGCCGTTTTTCATCACCGCGCCGGACGGCACGGACGGGCTGATGATCGCCGCCGTGGTGACGTTGATCGTCTCGGTCGCGTTGATCGGCGTGCTTTTCCTCACGCTGCATTCGCTGCCCGAGCGCATGGCCCACAAGGGCCAGAAGCTGCAGTTCGAGATTGTGGCGGTGCTGTGCCTGCTGGCGCTGTTCACGCATACTCACCTGTTCTGGGTGATCGCGCTGCTGCTGGCCTTCATCGACCTGCCGGATCTGGTGTCGCCGCTGAACCGCATCGCCCGCGCCTCGGAGGCGGTGGCCGACATTGCGCCTCCCGACCCGTTGCCGCCCGAACGGCCGGCTTCCACGCCGGCCTCGGCCCAGCACGGCACCGGCACGGGAGGTCGTCATGCTTGAGCTCATGCTGTGCTCGATGCTCACCGTGCTGCCGGACTACCTCTATCGCCGCTTCGCGCAGGGCAAGAGGTTCGGCCGCGAGATCACGCTTTACTCGGTATGGTACGAACTCAGGTGGGGCATCACCGCCTGCCTGATGCTGACGGTCAGCCTCATCACCGTCATCTTCTACAACCATCCCGCCTCGACCAACGTCACCGCCTATTTCCGCACCGTTTCGATCCTGCCGGAGACGGTGGGCCGGGTGGCGGAGGTCTATGTCGGTGTCAGCGACCATGTGGAGCAGGGCCAGCCGATCCTGCGTCTCGACGATTCCAGCGAGCGGGCGGCGGTCGAGGCGGCGCGCCGGCGGATCGAGGAGACCGATGCGTCGATGATCGTCGCGCGCTCCGACATCGCGGTGGCCGACGGGCAGATCCTGCAGGCCGCCGAATCCCTGCAGCAGGCCATGGATGAACTGGCCACCAAGCAGGAACTCGTCGCCCGCAATGCCGATGTAGTGACGCGACGCGAGATCGAGCGGCTGCAGAATGTGGTGGACGGGCGCCAGGGCGCGCTCGCCGCCGCCAATGCGGCACGGGAAGGCGCCGTGGCCCGCCTCGACAGCCTCCTGCCGGCGCAGAAGGCCAGCGCCGTGGCCGCGCTCGCGCAGGCCGAGACGGAACTTGCCAAGACGGTGGTGCGGGCCGGCGTGAGCGGGCGCGTCGAGCAGTTCGTGCTCAGGGTCGGCGACCTCGTCAACCCGATGATCCGCGCGGCCGGGGTGCTCATTCCCGACAATGCCGGCCGCGAGCGGCTGATCGCCGGCTTCGGCCAGATCGAGGCGCAGGTGATGAAGCCGGGCATGGTGGCGGAAGCCACCTGCATCTCCAAGCCCTTCACCATCATCCCGATGGTCGTTACCAACGTGCAGAACTACATCGCCGCCGGCCAGTTCCGCGCCACCGAGCAACTGCTCGACGCGCAGCAGGTGCAGCAGCCCGGCACGATCACGGTTCAGCTGGAACCGCTCTATGAGGGCGGGTTGGATGGCGTGCCGCCGGGTTCAAGCTGTATCGCCAACGCCTATTCGTCCAACCATGAGCGGCTGGCCGCGGGCGATCTGGGCATGATGCAGACATTCTACCTGCACATGGTGGACACGGTCGCGCTGGTGCACGCCCTGCTGCTGCGGCTGCAGGCTCTGATCATGCCCATACAGACGCTGGTATTCGGCGGGCACTGAGGCCCGCCGTGCCACGGCCCGCGGTGGTCTCTCAGGCTTCGCCGCGGTAATCGGGATCGGCGACCGGCTCCAGCCAGTCGACGCCGCGCCCGTCTAGCGCCTCGCTGATGGCCACATGAGTCATGGCGCTGTCCGTCGTTGCGCCGTGCCAGTGACGCTCGCCCGGGGCGAACCAGATGACGTCGCCCACGGTGATTTCCTCGCGCGGGCCGCCCTCGCGCTGCGCCCAGCCATGGCCGGCGGTGACGATGAGGGTCTGGCCCAGCGGATGGGTATGCCACGCGGTGCGCGCGCCGGGCTGGAAGGTGACGATGGCGCCACCCACCCGCGCCGGCGCGTCGCGCTGGAAGCGCGAGGCCAGCTGAACGGAGCCGGTGAAATACTCCGCCGGCCCGTCGATCGGCGGCAGCGCGCCGTGTCGCAGAATATCCATGTGCCTCTCTCCCTCACCGCCGGCCCGCGCCGGAAAGACCCGCCATGTCGGCCTCGGCGCGTTTTCGACAGGGCGAACCGGTATTCGGGCCATGGAAAAACGCGCCCGGCAACCGGGCGGCGAGAGAAGACGCCATGAGCCGCCCGGGCGTCAATCCATCCGGCGGTTTGCCATCCGGCGGTTTGCCATCCGGCGGTTTGCCATCCGGCGGTTTGCCATCCGGGCGGTTTGCCGGCCGAGCGGGATGTCGGCGCGGGGCGAGGCGTGAGGCGAGGCGTGAGGGTGGGGGGGATCAGTTGACCCCGCGGGTGGTTTCCCACAGGAACCACGTGCGGCGCTCGGTCTCGTCGATCCAGACCTCGAGCAGGCTGGTGGTGGCGACGTCGTTATATTCCTCGGCGACCGCATGCACTTCGCGCAGGATCGAGGTCAGCTTCTTGTTGTCCTCGGCCAGCTCGGCCAGCATGTCCTCGGGGGTCACGAACTCGGCGTCATTGTCGGGAATCCGCTGCAGGCGCTTGATGTGGCCGACCGAGCGCAGCGTGGTGCCGCCGATCTTGCGGGCACGCTCGGCAATGGCGTCGGTCATGGCGAAGATCTGCTCGCCCTGGTCGTCCAGCATCAGGTGATAGTCGCGGAAATGCGGGCCGGACATGTGCCAGTGGAAGTTCTTGGTCTTCACGTAGAGGACGAACACGTCGGCGAGGAGGGCCGTCAGGGCGGCGGAGACGTCACGGGTGGCGTCCGCGCCGAGATCGGTCGGCGTCTGCAGGGGGGCGGTCCGACGGGCCTTTGCCGCGTTGGTGTCCATTGTGGCGCTCCATTGGCATTTGGTGGCGGGTTGGGCCTTGTCGGGCCGTCCGGTTCCAGCAGTTTCTCGCGGAACGTCCCTGTTCTAGGACGGTACGACGTGCGGAAGAAGTGACCGGACGTGTCGATGACCTATACGTGCGTTTGCCTCCGCGACGCCGTGGTTCAGCGCAAGTTCGCCCTCACGCGGCGAAGCAGCGCCCGTGCCCGGCGCTTGAGCGTATCGAGGCGCAGCCATGCGACGATTCGATCGCGAATCGTGCTGGCCGAGGTAATGATCGATGCCATCCACGCGATGGTCATGAGCTTGGGCTTGCCGGCGGTGAAGATGCGTTCGATCAGCACGAAACTGACGAGATGGGCCAGGACGAACATGGTCGTGCCGGTGCGCACCGCGCCTTTGGCGATCCACAGCAGCGCGACGAATTTCAGCGGCTCGACGGTGGCGTAGGGAACCAGAAGCAGCGCCAGCACGGCGAGGGGCCCGCGCGCGGCGATCCAGCGCTCGAAGGCCTGCATGAGCGCGAGCGCGGCAAGGCGCCGGATCAGGGGGCGGTAGATCGGCCGCACCAGTTCGTCGAGCAGGATGACGAGCGTGGCAATGAGGCGGAAGAGGAGGCTCAGCGCTGCCAGCGGCAGGGAGCGCCTTCGTGCCGGCGGAGGTGCCGTAGGGTCGGGCATGGGCTGATCAGCACCGCGATTCGGTCCGGTTCCACGGCGGAAGGGATCGACGCGATATGAACCGGCGCGGCGGCCGGTGTCACGAATTGAGCGAGACGGGACTGCCCTCGCCGAGTGCCCGGTCGATGCAGGCGATCATGTCCGCGCCATCGAACGGCTTGGCCAGGAAGCCGACGGCGCCACCCGCATCGACCTGTCGGCGGATGCGCTCCTCGGGGAAGGCGGTGATGAAGATGAGCGGCGTGGTGTCGCCGCGGGCCCGCAGCACGCTTTGCAACTCGACGCCGCTCATGCCCGGCATCTGCACGTCGGTGATCACGCAGGAGGTCGTCCCCACCAGCGCCGACTGGAGAAAATCCTCGGCGGAGGCGAAGGTGCGGGCCTTCAGGCCCAGCGATCTAACGAGGCTTTCGGTGGCGACGCGCACAGACTCGTCGTCATCGATGATCGAAATCATCGGAGTGGCGGACACGTGAGGTACCTCGATTCGGGGAAGCCGCGCGGCGTGGCGCCGCTGATCTGCCGTCAATATAGGCCGAACAAACCCCACTTTCGAATTATACGCAGGTTTGTCGCTTTATCTCTTGGCATTGTGCAGGCCCAACGTTTCGGCAAGCCGGACAAGGTCGGCCAGCGAGCGGGCGCCCATTTTCCGCATGACGTGGCCGCGGTGAATCTTCACGGTGATCTCGCTGAGACCGACTTCGGCGGCGACCTGCTTGTTCATCAGGCCGGATGTCACCAGCGTCATCACCTGCTTCTCGCGCGGGCTGAGCGTCTCGAACATTCCCTGCACATCGGACACGGCCTTCAACTCGTCGCGGCGCGAGCGGTCGAGCTGGATCGCGGTGGCGACCGCGTCCAGCATGTCCTGGTCGCGGAACGGCTTGGTGAGGAAATCCACCGCCCCGGCCTTCATCGCCCGCACGGACATGGGGATGTCCCCGTGCCCGGTCATGAAGATGATCGGCATGTCGATTTCCGAGCGCGCCAGCTGGCCCTGGAAGTCCAGCCCGCTCACGCCGGGCAGGCGGATGTCGAGCACGAGGCAGCGCGGCACTTCGGGCAGGCGGGCGGCCAGAAGCTCGCTGGCCGAGGCGAACAGTTCCACCTGCAGGCCGACCGAACGGAACAGGCTGGAGAGCGCCTCGCGCAGGGCCTGGTCGTCATCCACCACGATGACCAGCGGTTCGGCGGAAGCGGCATTCGGCGAGCGGGTATTCACGGCTGGTTTTCCTTCGTGATGGGCAGCTTGACGGTGAACAGCATGCCGCCGCCCTCCCTCAACGTGGGCATGATGCGCCCGCTATGGGCTTCGATGATCGAGCGGGAAATGGACAGGCCCATTCCCATGCCTTCCTTCTTGGTCGTGTAGAAGGCATTGAACAGCAGGGGCAGATTGTCGGCCTCGATCCCCGGTCCGCTATCCTTGACCTCCATGATGACGCCGTCATCCTCCCCCGCACCCGACCGCCGGGTGACGAAGCCGAGCCGCCGCCGCTTGGGCGCCACGGCATCCATGGACTGGATGGCGTTGAGCGCCAGATTGAGCATGACCTGCTGCAGCTGGACGCGGTCGCCGAGAATGGTCGGCAGGCTGCGATCGAGCGTCAGTTCGAGCGCCACGCGGTGGGTGGACAATTCGCGCTCCAGCAGCAGCAGGACGTCGTCCACCACTTCGTTGACGTCGACCGGCCGGTGCTCGGGATCGCTGCGGCGGGCGAGCGAGCGCAGCCGCGCGACCACCTGGCTGGCCCGCCGGCCATTGCTGATCATGCGCTCGACCGTGGCCCTGGCCTCGCCGATATCGGGAATCGGCCGGCCGAGCCAGCGCAGGCAGGCCTCGCCATTGGTGACGACGGCGGCGAGCGGCTGGTTGATCTCATGCGCGATGGAGGCGGTCAGTTCGCCCATGGTGGTGACGCGGGTGACATGGGCAAGCTCGCTCTCCGCCTTGTGCAGGGCGTCCTCGGCCTTGCGCCGCTCGCTGATGTCGCTGTTGGTCTCCATGGTGAGAGCGGGGCGCCCGCGCTCGTCGCGCTGCAGCGACCAGCGGCTCATGACGACCACTTCGGACCCATCCTTGCGGCAGTGGATGAGTTCACCTTCCCACCGGCCGGCGCGCAGCAATTCCGCGCGAATGTCGGCCGGCGGGGAAGGAAACACGGTGCGCAGCAGCTGCGCCGTCTTCTGGCCCACGGCGTCGGACCGGCTCCAGCCATAGAGTTCTTCCGCGCCCTTGCTCCAGTAGAGAATGGTGTCGGTGGCATCGCGCACGAAGATGGCGTCATGCGTCAGGTCGAGCAGGTCGGCCTGCTCCCGGAGCGACCGCGTGGCCTCCTCGTTCCTCAGCGACAGCAGCGTGGTGACGGAAATGGCGGCGATGCTCACGAGGCAGCGCATGATGGCACTGGGGTCGAGATCATGGGCGTGCATCCACATGAAACTCATCATGGCGAGCGCGATGCACAGGCCGCCGACCGCCAGGACGCCCTTGCGCTCGAAATACGGCGCCGACAGCAGCACGACGACGACGTAGAGCACGGCGATCGCCATATCGAGCGGCGAGAGCGTGTCGATGGCAAAAATCAAAGCGGCCAGCACGGTCACGAGAACCGCCATCTGCCAGTTGCGCGTCGTGGCGACGCTGCGCGCGTCTCGCCGGGTCGGTGGTTGAGAGCGGTCCATCTGCCCCTGCGTGTCTAGCCCCACCGAGAAGTTCCAGACTTCCGCGGCGAGCGTCTTTTCCTACGGCTGCATGCTTGTCGAATAGCACGGCGTCACCCGCGCGGTCCTCAGCGCCTGCGAGGGTAGCGGGTGGCAGCGCGGGTGCAACGGCAAGTCTCGCTCACGCCTGTCGCTCCATCGCCTACCCCTGTCCTCTCAGCCATGCGCCCCGGCCGGGGAGGGCTCGGGCCGGCGCCGGCGGCCGATCCGGTCGAGGAACAGGAAGATCACCGGCGTGGTGTAGAGCGTGAGCAACTGGCTGACGACCAGCCCGCCGACAATGGCGTAGCCGAGCGGCTGGCGCAGCTCCGATCCGGTGCCATGGCCCAGCATCAGCGGCACGCCGGCCAGCAGCGCGGCGAAGGTGGTCATCAGGATCGGGCGGAAGCGCAGCAGGCACGCCTCGCGGATCGCGTCATGGGGCGACATTCCGTCGACCCGCTCGCGCTCGATGGCGAAGTCCACGATCATGATGCCGTTCTTCTTCACGATGCCGATCAACAGGATCAGGCCGATCAGCGCGATGATCGAGAAGTCGAAGCCGAACATCCACAGCATGATCAGCGCCCCGAGCCCGGCCGAGGGCAGGGTGGAGAGGATGGTCAGCGGGTGGACATAGCTCTCATAGAGCACGCCGAGGATCACATAGATCACCAGCAGGGCGGCCAGCACCAGCGCGGGTTCGCTGGCCAGCGACTGCTGGAAGGCCTGGGCATTGCCCTGGAAGGCGCCGGTCAGCGTCGCCGGCTTGCCGATCTCGGTCTCCGCCCGGTGGATCGCCGCCACCGCGTCGCCGAGCGCCACGCCCGCCGCCAGGTTGAAGGACAGCGTCACCGAGGGAAACTGCGACTGATGGTTGATCGACAGGAAGCTGGTGGGCAGCGACGTCCACTTGGCGAGGACGCTGAGCGGCACCTGCTGGCCGGTGATCGGGGAGGTGACATAGAGATCGTCCAGCGCGCGCGGCGAATTCTGCAGCTCCGGCAGCACTTCAAGAATGACGTGGTAGCTGTTGAGCTGGGTGAAGTATTGCGTCACCTGCCGCTGTCCGAACGCATCGTACAGCGTGTTGTCGATCAACGCGGGGCTGATGCCGAGCCGCTCCGCCTGGTCACGGTCGATCGTGAGCGTCAGCGTGGTGCCGCCGGCCTGCTGGTCCGAGGCGAGGCTGGTCAGTTCGGGCAGGGTCTTCAGCTTCGCCAGCATCTTCGGCGCCCACGCGTTGAGTTCGTCGATATTGCCGTCCTGCAGCGTGTACTGGAACTGGGTGCGCGCGACGCGCCCGCCAATGTTGAGGTCCTGTGCCGCCTGGAGAAACAGCGCGGCGCCCTCCACCTTGGCCAGCCGGGCGTTCAGCCGGTCGATGATCTGGAAGGCGGAGGCCTCGCGCGCCTCGCGCGGCTTCAGGGTGATGAACATCTTGCCATTATTCACCGTCTGCCCCGCCCCGGCGCCGACCCCCATGCCCACCGTCGCCACGTCGGGATCGGCCGCGACGATCTCGGCGAGGGCGAGCTGGTGCTTGACCATCTCGGCGAAGGAAATGTCCTGCGCCGCTTCCGACACGCCGATGATCAGGCCGGTATCCTGCTGGGGGAAGAAGCCCTTGGGAATCTCGTAGAACAGCACGCCGGTCGCCGCGACCGCCGCGAGGAAAATGGCGAGCGTGATGCGCGCGTGATCGAGCGCCATATCCAGCGTCACCCGATAGCCCGCGAGCAGCGCGTCGAAGCCGCGCTCGGAGAGCCGGTAGAGCCGGCCGTGCGTCTCCTCCTTGCGCTTCGGCTTGAGGAACAGCGCGCACAGGGTGGGCGTCAGCGTCAGCGAAACGAGCGCCGAGACGGCGATGGTGATCGTCACCGTGACGGCGAATTCGCGAAACAGCCGGCCGACCAGCCCGCCCATCAGCAGTAGCGGGATGAACACCGCCATCAGCGACAGGCTGATCGACAGGATGGTGAAACCGATTTCGGCCGAGCCGTCGAGCGCCGCCTGGAGCGGGGTCTTGCCCATTTCCAGATGTCGCTCGATATTTTCCAGCATGACGATGGCATCGTCCACCACGAAGCCGACGGCGATGGAGAGGCCCATCAGCGAGAGGTTGTCGAGGCTGTAGCCGCACACATACATGGCCGCGAACGTGCCGACGATGGCGAGCGGCACGGCCAGCGAGGGGATGATCGTTGCCCTGACATTGCGCAGGAAGACGAAGATCACCGCGACGACGAGAACGATGGTGATGACGAGGGTCTTCTCCACATCGGCCACCGAGGCGCGGATGGTGCCGGTGCGATCGCTGACGATCTCCAGATCGAGCCCGGCCGGCGCGCTCGCCATCAGCGTGGGCAGCTGCGCCTTGATCTGGTCGACCGTGTCGATGACGTTGGCGCCGGGCAGCTTGAACACCGGCAGGAGAATGGCCTTCTGCCCGTTCGCCCAGGCGGCGAGCTGGTCGTTCTCCGGCGCATCCACCGCCGTGCCGATGTCGCGCACCCGCACGGGGGCGCCATTGCGCCACGCAAGGATGGCGTCGCGCCATGGCGCGGCCGAGGTCAGCTGGTCGTTGTCGAACAGGGTAAAGGTGCGCTGGCGGCCCTGCACGGTGCCCTTTGGATCGTTGACCGTCGTCGAGACGATGGCGCTGCGGATATCCTCCAGCGACAGGCCCAGATTGGCGACCTTCGAGGGGTCGACCTGGATGCGCACCGAGGGCTTCTGCTGGCCAAATACCGAGACCTGACCGACGCCGCCGATCTGGCTGATATGCTGCTGCAGGATGTTCTCGGCGAAATCGTCGACCTGGATGATGGGCAGCGTCTTCGAGCTGAGCGCGAGGACCAGGATCGGCGGATCGGCCGGGTTCACCTTGCGATAGGTCGGCGGCGCCGGCAGGTTGGTGGGCAATTGCCCGCCCGCGGCGTTGATCGCGGTCTGCACGTCCTGCGCCGCCGAATTGATCTCGACGCCGAGGTTGAACTGCAGGGTGATGGACGAATTGCCGAGCGTCGAGATGGAGGTCATCTGCGACAGGCCGGGAATCTCGCCGAACTGGCGTTCCAGCGGCTGCGTCACCGAGGAGGCGATGATTTCCGGGCTGGCGCCGGGCAACTGCGTCGATACTTGCAGCGTCGGAAAATCGACATCGGGCAGCGGCGCCACCGGCAGGCGCGGGAAGGCGGCGGCGCCGAGCGCGAGCAGGCCGGCCATCAGCAGCGAGGTGCCGATCGGGTGGCGGATGAACCAGGAGGAGAGCGACATGGTCAGCCTCCTGTCGCAGCTGTGGCGGGGGCGGGCTCCGGTGCCGGCGCGCGGGGGGCTTCGGTCGGCGTGACGAGCGTTCCCGGCGCGAGGCGGTACTGGCCACGCGTCACCACGGTGCGGCCCGCCTCCAGCCCCTTCGTCACCACGGCGATATTGTTGGCGATCTGGCCGGTCTCGACCGGGGCAAGGGCCACCTTGTCGCCGGCCTCCACCGTGTAGACGAAGGTGCCGTCCGGCCCGCGCTGGACCGCATCGGCGGGCACGGTGACGACCTGGGGCAGGGTGCCGACCCGCAGCTTGATGTCGACGAACAGGCCGGGCCAGAGCGCGTCCTGCTGGTTGGGGAAGTTCGACTTCACCTGCAGCGTGCCGCTTTGCGGGTCGATCTTGTTGTCGATGATCTCCACGATACCGGTATCCAGCACCGTGCCGTCGTCGCGCGAGACCGCCTGCGCTTCCACCGGGCCGCGGCCGAGCGCGTCGCGAATGGCGGCGACATCGGCCTGCGGCAGGGTGGAGATGACCGAGATCGGGTGGATCTGGTTGATGACCACAAGGCCGTTCGTATCGGTGGTGTGGACGATATTGCCCTGGTCGACGAGGCGGATGCCGGCGCGCCCGTCAATGGGCGAGGTGATCCGCGTATAGGAGAGTTCGGTCTGCGCGCTGTCGATCGCCGCCTTGTCCTGGGCGATCTGCGCCTGCAGCTGGGCCACCGTGCTCTGCTCGTTGTCGACCGCCTGCTGGCTGGCAAAGGCGTCCTTGCCCAGCTTGAAATCGCGCTGGTAGGTCAGTTCCGCATTGGCCAGCGCCGCCTCGTCCTGCGCGAGCTTGGCCTTGGCCTCTTCCAGCGCCGCCTCAAAGGTGCGCGGATCGATGACGGCGATCACGTCGCCCTGGCGGATATCCTGCCCCTCCTTGTAGAGCACCTGCTGCAACTGGCCGTCGACGCGCGAGCGGATCGTTACGGTGTTGTAGGGCTCCACCGTGCCGATGCCCACGAGATAGACCGGCACGTCCTGCCGCGTGGCGCGGGCCACCTGCGCGGGCACGGCCACGACCGGCGCCGGCGGCGGCGGGGGGCGATCCTCAAGGCGCAGGAGACCGTAGCCGACGCCGAAGACGGCGAGTGCCGCCCCGGCGAGGAGGACGGTGCGCGGCAGGTGGCGCGGCAGGTGGCGCGGCAGATGGCGCGGCGGGTTCTGGGGCATGGCAGTGGCCAGGTTTCGCGGGCCCGCCGCTCGGGTCGGCCCGCTCCGGCGGCACGGTGCCGCGGGTCCTCGAGTGGATTGCATTGGAGGCGTTCCAGAGTTCGGCATCTTTCGCGATTGCCGCTGTCTTGCCGATCCGCCCCCTCACGCCCCCGGCGAGTGCCAACTCGCACGCTCCTATACCAAGGTATCTATTCCTCACACTCATCATATATCCGTCGAAACCCACGTAGAATGGAGACGATGACAGGCCAGTCTATTGTTTGATCACCGCCAGATGCGAACTGGATGGGCCGACCGGAAGACGGATCGCAACCGATACACGCCACTCCGCGGATGCTGGAAGTGGCCTGTGCCTGCGGTCCGGGAGGGCGCCATTCGGGAGCAAACGCCATTTCAAGGGATCAAGGGATCAGGCCATGTCGCTTCATGTCACGCCGCCTTTCGAAGCCTTCGCCGTCAACGCCCGCGCCGGTGAAATCATTGGTTCGCGTTCCGAGGGCCGGACGGCTCCCGCCTTCGACGGCTTTGCGCCCGGCGCGCTGCCGGACGAGCGCCTTTCCGTCCAGCTCGGCCATATGGGCGTGGTGATCGCCGTCTCCACGCCGGCCCAGGGCGGGCCGGTCGGCGCTTCGTTCCGGGCTCCCGCACGTACCGAGACCGCCGATACCATCCAGCTTCTGGTCACGCGCTCCGATTTCGAGCGGCTCGCCGGCCTCCTCGTCGACGACCATGGCGATGAGGGGCGTCTCGCGTCCTCCACCGATCCGGTGATCCAGCGCCTGGCCCTCGCACTCGGCTCGGCCGAGCGCAGCGACAAGGAATTCGGCGGCGTCTATGCCGATGCGCTGCGCCTTGCCATCGTGACCCGCCTGCTCGCCGCCGATACGCGCTGCGAGGAAGAGACGGGCGAGCAGCCGGGCATGCCGGCGGCCCGGATTTCCGAGATCGACGCGCCGTCCAGCCAGCCGCGCCGCCCCAAGACCGGCCTGCCGAAGTGGCGCTTCAAGCGTGTCGCGGCCTATGTCGAGGAGCATCTGGGCGAGGCGGTCACGCTGGCCGACATGGCCGAGGCCGCCGGCCTGAGCCGCATGCACTTCGCCGCCCAGTTCCGCATCGCCACCGGCGTGCGCCCGCATGAATACCTGCTGCGCCGCCGCATCGAGCGGGCCCAGGAAATGCTGCTGGAGAGCCGCGACTCACTGGTCGAGATCGCGCTGGGCGTCGGCTTCCAGACGCAGGCCCACTTCACGACCGTGTTCCGCCGCTTCGTCGGCGACACGCCCTACCAGTGGCGCTGCGCCAACCGGAACCGCGGCTGACGCGTGCAGGGCAGTGGGGGAGGGCCGGCCATGTCGACAGTTCAAGCGGCCGGGAACAATTCTTCACCCGACGGGACCAATCCGCAGCCGGCTGCGTGGTGGGTCGGGTTGCGACGGCTGGTTCTGCCGGCTGCCGCCATCCTCGCGGTCGTCGTGATCATCGTCGTGTTCAACCATGGCTGGGCCTTCTGGGTCAGCGAAGCGGCGGTGCAGTCGACCGACGATGCCTATATCGAGGCGAATGTCGCGACGATGAGCGCGCGGGTCAGCGGCAACGTGCTCAACGTGCTGGTGCATGACTTCCAGCCGGTGAAGGCCGGCGAGGTGCTGGTGGAAATCGATCCGGCCGACTATCAGGCGGCGGTCGAAGGTGCGCAGGCGGCGGTCGCCGGTGCGCAGGCCGCGCTGTCGAACCTCGCCAACCAGGAGACGCTGCAGCGTGCGCTGCTGGAGCAGGCCAAGGCGCAGCATCAATCCTCGCTCGCCGCCCAGACCTGGGCGCTGGAGGAGCGCAACCGGCAGCAGACGCTGGTTCAGGGTGGCATCGCCGGAACCGAGCAGAAGCTGCAGCAGGCCATGGCCAGCTATGACGAGGCGGTGGCGAATGTCGCCGCGACCAATGCCTCCACGCAGGCCCAGCAGGCGCAACTCGACGTGCTGGTGGGACAGGAGGGCACGCTGCGCGCCACGCTCGACGCGGCCCGCGCGAACCTCAAGACCGCCCAGCTCAAGCTCGGCTACACCTCGGTCATCGCCCCGTTCGACGGCGTTGCCAGCACGCGCCGCGTGCAGGTGGGCGACTATGTGAATATCGGCACCAGCCTCATCTCGGTGGTACCGGTGCCCAACGTCTATGTCATCGCCAATTTCAAGGAGACCCAGCTCACCCACGTGGCCGCCGGCCAGCCGGTCGAGCTGACGGTCGATACTTTCCCGGGCGAGGTTCTGCGCGGCCATGTCGGGCGCCTGTCGCCGGCGAGCGGCGCGGTGTTCTCGCTGCTGCCGCCCGACAACGCGACGGGCAATTTCACCAAGGTGGTCCAGCGCATCCCGGTCCGCATCGAGATCGATCCGGATCAGGCGCTCACCGGCCGCCTGCGGGCCGGCATGTCGGTGGAGGCACATATCCATGTCGATGGCGGGCGCTGACACGGCGGCGGGTTCGGCACCGGCTCCCCCGTCGCGCTCGCCGCGTCCGCTCTGCGCGGTGGCGGCGGTGCTGCTCGGCTCCTTCCTTGTCGGCTTCGATACCCGCCTGTTCGCCATCGGGCTGCCGGACCTGCGCGGCGCCTACGGGCTCTCCTTCGACCAGGGCGCCTGGCTCAACACCTTCGCCACCGCGCCGCAGATCCTGATCGCCCCCGCGGTCGCCTGGCTCGCCGCCACGTTCGGCGTGCGCCGCGTGCTGTTCTGGCCGAGCCTCGCCTATGCCGTCATCTCCCTTCTCCTGCCGCTTGTGCGCGGGTGGGAGACCCTGGTGGTGCTGCACAGCCTGCGCGGGCTGCTGCTCGGCGTCTTCATCCCCGCCACCATCATGATCGTGCTGCGCACCCTGCCGCCGCGCTGGTGGGTGGCGGCGCTGGCGATCTATGCCTTCCGCCTGTCCTTCTCGCTCAATAGCGGACCGCTGCTGATCGGCCTTTACGACGTGCATTTCGGCTGGCAGTGGATCTACTGGCAGGACATGCTGATCGCCCCGGTCATGGGGGTGCTGGCGGTGCTGGGCACGCCGCGCGAGAAGGTGGATTTCGGGCTGCTGGAGCGGGCCGACTGGGGCGGCATGGCGCTGCTCGGCGCCGGCTGGGCGCTGATCTATGCCGGGGTCGACCAGGGCAACCGGCTCGACTGGTTCGAATCGGGACTCATCACCTCGCTCATCGGCGGCGGCGCGGCACTGATCGTCGCCTTCTTCGTCAATGAGTCGATGGTGCGCTACCCCTGGGCGAGCTACAAGGTCATCGCCTCGCGCAATGTCGGCATCAGCTGTCTGATCGTGCTCTTCTATACCGGCACAAGCCTGTCGAACTCCCAGTTGGTGCCGGGTTTCCTCACCAATGTCGCGGGGCTGCGTCCCGAGGAAATCGGCTGGCCGATCTTCGTCACCGCCTGCCTGCCGCTTCTGGTCGCGGCGCCGATCGCGGTGTTCTTCGTGCGGTTCTGCGACGCGCGGCTGTCGATGCTGGTTGGCTTCATCGCCTTCGCCGTATCCGCGCGGATGGGAACCGAGCTGACGCTGGTCTGGTCGCCCTGGAGCTTCGCGTCGATGGGCATGATCCAGTCGATCGGGCAGGGCTTCACCCTGCTGGCGGTGATCGTGTTCATCCTGGCCAATTCCGACCCACGCAACGCCACCGCGTCCGCCGCCTATATCCAGGTGCTGCGGCTCGGCGGGGCGGAGACGGCGACATCGATCATGGCGACCTTCCTGCGCCATCGCGAGCAGCTGCATTCCTATCTGCTCGGCCTGCATGTTCCGGCCGGGGGCGATCATACCGAGACAGCGCTCGCCCAGCTCGGCAGCGCCTTTTCGGCGGACGGCGCCTCGCCAAATGCGCTGGCGGCGCGCAGCACCCTGAGCCTGCACCAACTGGTCAGCCAGCAGGCCAATGTGCTGGCCTATATTGATGGTTTCCAGCTCACCTACTGGGTCGCCCTGATCGGGCTCATCCTCGTTGCCCTGCTGAAGGCGGCGCCGGCGGGTCCGCTGGTGCCGGCCGCCGCCGCGGCGGGCCCGGTTGGCGTCGCCCGCTAGCGGCGGCGTGCCGCCCGATCGGGCGAGGCCATAAGGGCGAGACTATACTTGGGTATGCCGGGCGCATGCCAACGGTAAAGCTGTCTACACGCTTGTTCAGATGGAGCCGAACCCGCACTGGCGTAGTGTCCTGTCACTCACCGAAGCGAACCGGCCGACCCGCCGGCGCGGTACGGCGAGAACCGAAATGTCAGGACACGACGATGTTTCTCGCCCTCGCCCTGCTCACCCTCATTGCCGGCCTCCTGCTCATGGTGATCGGCGGCACGCTGGTCGTTCACATGCCGGCGCCGCGGCGGTGGATGGTGGCGAGCTTCGTGGCGCTCGACGGCGGATTGCTGGCGGGCAGCCTGCTGGCGCTGCCCTTCGCGCTGCCGCTCGGGCTGGGCTGAGATGCTCCTTCGACCGGGCGGAAGGCAAGATCCGCCCGGGGCGCTCCTTCCCATCATTTCGGGACACCCCCGCAGTCACCGCCCTGACGCAGCGCGCGTGACAGATTTCGGCCTCGGCGCGGTGGCGCCAGCATGGACGCCATGACCCGCCGCGGCCTTCACGTCTTCTTCCTCAACAATCGCTTGTCTACCTGAAAGGAATATCGTCATGGGTTACGTCACCACCAAGGACGGCGTCGAGATCTTCTTCAAGGATTGGGGTCCGAAGGACGCGCAGCCGATCGTGTTCCATCACGGCTGGCCGCTGTCGTCGGACGACTGGGACGCCCAGATGATGTTCTTCCTCGCCCATGGCTACCGCGTCGTCGCCTCGGATCGTCGCGGCCATGGCCGCTCGGCGCAGGTGTCGGAGGGGCACGACATGGATCACTACGCCGCCGATGCCTCGGCGGTGGCCGAGCATCTCGACCTGAAGAACGCCGTCCATATCGGCCATTCGACCGGCGGTGGCGAAGTCGCTCGCTATGTCGCCAAATTCGGCGAGCCGCAGGGCCGTGTGGCCAAGGCCGTCCTGGTTTCCTCGGTTCCCCCGATCATGGTGAAGACCGAGAGCAACCCCGGCGGCACGCCGATCGAGGTGTTCGACGGCTTCCGTTCGGCGCTGGCCGCCAATCGCGCGCAGTTCTTCCTCGATGTCGCGGCCGGCCCGTTCTACGGCTTCAACCGTCCCGGCGCGAAGGTCTCGCAGGGCGTGATCGACAATTGGTGGCGCCAGGGCATGACCGGCAGCGCCAAGGCGCATTACGAGGGCATCAAGGCATTCTCCGAAACCGACCAGACCGAGGACCTGAAGGCCATCACCGTGCCGGTGCTGGTGCTGCAGGGCGATGACGACCAGGTCGTTCCCTACAAGGACGCCTCGCTGCTCCAGGCCAAGCTGCTGAAGAACGCCACGCTCAAGGTCTATGAGGGCTTCCCTCACGGCATGCTCACCACTCATGCCGATGTGATCAACCCGGACCTGCTCGCCTTCGTGAAGGGCTGAGCGATCCGGCTTGCGCCGGCCTGCGGCGGCCGCTCCTCCTCGGGGGAGCGGCCGTCTGCGTTTTGCCGGGGGGAATGGGAAGGGGTGCTGGCGGCGAAACATGAGCGGATTCCGCCGGATGGCGCATCCCCGGCCGAATGAGGCGGAAAGATGAGAGAAAGAGGCTCTCGTCATTGCACCGTCGAGCTTGCGATTATTATTATCAGCTCAGGTATTTTCGTAAGATAGATCCTGCGTTCGATGCCGGCATCGACGCAGAGTTCGGAATAGTTCCATGATTTGTACGAAAATTAACTGATTGACGGGATTCGCCGTCGCGCGTTTCCTGATCGGGTCGCTTGCGGGCACATGGCCCGCTTCTCACCAGACAGGGAGAATGCCGATGACCCAGGAAAACCCGCCTCCCGCGACCGGTGGATGGCGCGATGCGCTTCATCCCATGCCGAAGCCGACGACAGCGCACCCCGAGGGCGGGGCGGACGTCTATTACATCCTCTATTATGCGGAGCAGACCCCCACCGGCGTGATGGGTCCGCTGCGGCGAGCGCGCTATGCGAGTGCGCATGAGGCCGCGGACCGGGCGATGGAGATGCTGCGCGCGGGCCTGCAGCGGCCGGTCGAGATTCGCGATCGGCAGGATCGGCTGATCACCTGCGAGATGATGGGCTGGCAACTGCCGCCACTCGCGCGGGGCGGGGACTTCGAGACTGCGGGCGCCGCGCGGCGCTTCGCCTGACCGTCCGACCCGATGTCAGACATGCGGACAACGCCGGCCTGCGGGCCGGCGATGTCGTTTTCAGGCGGGCGCCTCGCGAGGCGCGGCGGTTTTCGGCGAGGCAGGCGTCGTGCGCTCGACGCTGCGGTAGCGCTGCGCGGGCAACACCCCTCAAGCGATTGCCGTGCGCGCAGGCCCAGCGCATTTCAATTACGTGAGACCATGGTCTATCTTGCTGATGATCGGCTAAGCGGCGAATGCATCGCATTCCAAGCCGCAACGACAAAAAGTCGGCGCAGACCAAGGGGGACGTTCAATGGCAGGGCTTCTGGCCTTCAGCCGAGGCGTGGACTGGCTGAACGAGAAATTCGGCTGGCTTGCGGATTATTGCGTGCTGCTCGCCTGCCTCATCAGCGCGGGCAATGCCACCGTCCGCTATCTCCTGAGCTACAGCACCAACGGGCTCCTGGAAATCCAGTGGTATCTGTTCGGCGCGGTGGTGCTGCTCGGCGCTCCCTATACGCTCAAGCGCAACGAGCATGTGCGTGTTGATCTGCTCTACATGTCGCTCTCGCCGCGCGGGCGCCTGTGGGTCGACACGCTCGGCTTCACGATCATCCTCATTCCTGCCAGCCTCTATTTGGCCTGGCTCAGCTTTCCGTTCTTCTGGCAGTCCTTCGTCTCCGACGAGATGTCGCAGAATGCCGGCGGGCTGATCCTCTGGCCCGCCAAGCTGCTCTTGCCGCTGGGCTTTGCTCTGCTCGCCATTCAGGGCATGTCGGAACTCATCAAGCGCGTGGCCGCCCTCGGCGGCGCGATCGAGATCGCGACCGATTACGAAAAGCCGCTGCAGTGAACCGCCGGCCACCGTCGATCCCTTCGCGAATCCGCGCCCCTTCCCGATTCTGAACGAGAGAGCCCCGCATGTTCTCCCACGGCGTGATGCCCCCGCTCATGTTCGGCGGCATGATCTGCTTCATGATCATCGGCTTCCCGGTCGCGTTCTCGCTGATCGCGGTAGGCCTGTTCTTCGGCACGCTCGGCATATTGACCGATCATTTCCATCCGAGCTTCCTGCAGGCGCTGCCGCTGCGCTTCTACGGCATCATTTCCAACGACCTGCTGCTGGCGATCCCCTTCTTCACCTTCATGGGGGCGATCCTGGAACGCTGCGGGCTGGCGGAGGACCTGCTGGAAGGCACCGGCAAGCTGTTCGGCAAGGTGCCGGGCGGGCTTGCCTATGCGGTGATCGTGGTGGGCGCGATTCTCGGCGCCATCACCGGCACGGTGGCGGCCTCGGTCATCGCCATGGGCGTGATCTCGCTGCCCGTCATGATGCGCTACGGCTATGACCAGAAACTCGCCACCGGCGTCATCGCGGCGTCCGGCACCATCACGCAGCTCATCCCGCCCTCGCTGGTGCTCATCGTCCTCGCCGAGCAACTCGGAAAGCCGGTGGGCGACATGTATCTGGGCGCGATCGGCCCCTCGATCCTGCAGGTGCTGCTGTTCCTCGCCTATGTCTTCGTGCTGTCGCTGTTCAAGCCGCAGCACATGCCGCCGCTGCCGCCGGAGGCGATCGGCGAGGGCGGCTGGCCGCTGATCAAGCAGGTGCTGTGGGGCATGATTCCCTCCATCGTGCTGATCGCGCTGGTGCTCGGCACGCTGGCCATGGGTCTCGCGACACCAACCGAAGCCGGCGCCATGGGCGCGGTGGGTGCCATCGTGCTGGCGGCGATGCATGGCAGGCTCAGCTGGACGCTGGTTCGCCAGGCCATGGAATCGACCATGCGCCTGACGGCCATGGTGGTGTTCATCCTCATCGGCGCCACCGTGTTCAGCCTGGTGTTCCAGGGCATGGACGGCGCCCGCTGGATCGAGCACCTGCTCACTCAGCTGCCGGGCGGGCGGGTCGGCTTCCTGATCTTCGTCAACATCTTCGTCTTCTTCATCGCCTTCTTCCTCGATTTCTTCGAGATCGCCTTCATCATCGTGCCGCTGCTGGTGCCGGTGGCGGTGAAGCTGGACATCAATCTCATCTGGTTCGGCGTGCTGCTGTGCGTGAACATGCAGACCGCCTTCATGCACCCGCCCTTCGGCTTCGCGCTGTTCTACCTGCGCGGCATCGCTCCACCGTCGATCCGCACCTCGCAGATCTACTGGGGGGCGATCCCGTGGCTGGCGATGCAGCTCATCCTCGTGGTCGTGGTGATCATGTGGCCCGAAGCCGTGACCTACTGGGTGAGCCCGGGCTCGACGGTCGACCCCTCCACGATCGAACTCAACATTCCCCAGTTCGAGCCTCCCGCGCTCGACATGGGGCCGCCGCAGTTCTGAGGTGGCGATCACAGGATGACGACCGACCCGGGTCCTTCTCCCCATGTGCGGGAGGGGCCCGGGTCGAGCGCGTTCAGAAGGCCGGCCGGACTGGCGCCCGGCTGCCGCGCACCGCGACGACACCGGCGAGCACGAACAGCGCCAGCGCCGCCAGCTGCGCGATGGCGAAGGGCGGCTCGGACTGGGTGGGCGCCAGCGCCTGGAGCGCGGGCACCTTGGCGAAGGACTGGGCGATGCCGACAAACACCAGCAGCCAGAGGCTGATCACCACGCCCACCAGGTAGATCCAGTTCCAATGCCCGGCGCGGTGGAAATGGTAGCGGGCGGGCAGCGTCACCGCGAGCACCGCCAGCGCCACCAGCCCGACAATGTGCGAGGGCAGGAGGCCGGTGAAGGGAAAGCCGAACCCGGTCGCGCTGGTCGCGACGGCGGTGGCGAGAAAGATGGCGGTCAGAAGCGGCCGGTCGCGCCCGGCGAAGAGATCCAACAATACGACAAGGCCGGCGGCGATGGCGATCAGGCTCAACCAGGTGTGAAACCCGGTCCAGGTAACAGGATTGAACATGGCAGTGCTCCCGTGTGGCCCCAACTCAGCTGCGGTCCCGAGGCGCACCGACCCCACCGGCGCGCCGCCGCCAGCCCGGATACCGGGGCGGCGATTTTTCATGATAACCATCATTTGAATGTCGGCCAGTGCCCCGCGCCAGCCGCGGGGCATCCCGACGCCGCGCCGGGCGCCGGGGCGCGCGATTTCGCGAAGCTGTGTCCTCAAGTCCATTGGGCGGGCGGGACTTTTGCGCCATAAGGCGTCCCGGGCCCGCCCATGGCGGGCGCCTCGCATGCGACGGATCTCACATGAACAAGTCAGAACCCACGCCGGACACGCCTCATCCGGGCATGGGCTTCCGCCAATTCGTGGCCTTCATCGCCGCGCTGATGGCGACCAATGCCATAGCGATCGATTCCATGCTGCCGGCGCTGCCGGAGATCGGCCGTTCGCTCCGCATCGACACCGCCAACCATACGCAGATCGTGATCACCGCCTATCTGCTCGGTTTCGGCGGGGCACAGATCCTTTATGGCACGCTGGCCGACCGCTATGGCCGCCGGCCGGTGCTGATGGTCGGTCTCGCCATCTACACCATCGCCTCGGTCGGCGCGTTCTTCGCGGGATCGCTGGGTGTGATGATCCTGGCGCGCGCGACCCAGGGCATCGGCTCGGCGGCGACCCGCATCCTCGCCATCACCATCGTGCGCGACTGCTATTCCGGGCGGCAGATGGCGCGCGTGATGTCGCTGGCCTTCATCGTGTTCCTCACGGTGCCGATCTTCGCGCCCTCGATCGGCCAGATCATCATGCTCGCGGCGCCGTGGCGGGCGATCTTCCTGATGCTGTGCCTGTTCGGCGGGGGGCTGTTCGTGTGGACGCTGGCGCGGCTGCCGGAGACGCTCAAGCCGGAAAACCGCACGCCGATCTCGATTGCCGGCATCACCTTCGCCTTCGGCCTGGTGTTCCGCAGCCGCATCACGGTTGGCTACATGTGCGCGATGACGATGGTGATGGGCGGCCTGTTCGGCTTCATCAACTCGGCGCAGCAGGTGTTCGCCGTGGCGTTCGACGCCGAGCAGCTGTTCACGCTCATCTTCGCGCTGATCGCCGTCTTCATGGCGCTGTCCTCGCTGCTCAATTCGCGGGTGGTGGGCCGGCACGGCACGCGCAAGGTCTCGCATGCCGCGATGCTGGGCTATCTCGTGGTGACGCTGGTGCATGCGGTGATCGGGCTGGCCGGGTGGGAAACCATCTGGACCTTCTCCATCCTGCAGGCGGCGATGATGTTCTGCTTCGGCCTGATGATGTCGAACTTCAACGCCATGGCGATGGAGCCGGTGGGTGCCGTTGCCGGCACGGCATCCTCGGCGCTGGGCTTCTGCAGCACGGTCGGGGGGGCGCTGGTCGGCTTCGGGCTGGGGCAGCTGTTCGACGGCACGACCTTGCCGCTGCTGCTGGGCTTCGCGGGGCTCGGTCTTGCCGCCTTCCTCTGCGTGCTCGTTGCCGAGCGCGGGCGCCTGTTCGGTCGCGCGGCGGCGGCAGGGGGAACGGCGCACAAATAGGGGGCTCGCGCCCCCTTACTGCGCGGCGATCGGAAAGGCCCGCCGGACCTTCGGGAAATGGCTGCCCGCGGTCTTCTGCCAGCTGCGCGATCGGGCGAACTCGATGATGAGCCCGCCGAGATCGGTTTCGTCGACCAGCAGGGCGGCGTCTTCCGGCGACAGCCACACCTGCGCGCGCTCGTGGCGCTCCGGCCATTCATGAAGCTGGCGCTTCACCGCGAAGGGATAGACCGAGACGCTGACCAGCGCGAAATGCGTGTCCAGCCGTTTCCAGTAGCGATATTGGCCGAGGCGCTTGCGGCTGATTTCGCCCATCGCTCCGGCCTCCTGCCGGGCCTCGATCTGCGCCGACTTCCAATCCTTGCGGTTCTTCATCGGCCAGCCCTTGGGGATGACGGCACGCTGCGTCTCGCGCGAACTGATCAACAAAATCTCGAGAGTGCCGTCCGCCCGCAACCGATAGGGCAGGGCGGCAACCTGCCGGAGGACCCGCCCGTCAGAGGCCGGGCGCCTGGATTGCTTCAACTTACTCATCGCGCTTAACTCTAGTGCATGTCGCGGATAATGCGATGAAAAACGGATCCAAAGGGTGTGGCGGGCGACATGACCACGGAACTGACATTACTCGGCTGGAGTCTCGTTCTGGCCCTCTTTCAGGTGATGCTGACGGCGAGGTTTCGCAACCGGGAAACCGGAACGACCTATAATACCGGGTCCCGGGACGAGCCGGGCCCGCCGGTGGGGGTGATCACCGGGCGGCTGCGGCGCGCGCAGGCGAATCTGTTCGAGACGCTGCCGCTCTTCGCCGCCGCCGTGCTGATCGCCCATGTGGCGGGGCGCGAAGGTGCGCTCACCTTCTGGGGCGCCTGGCTCTATCTGGCGGCGCGAATCGCCTATGTGCCGGCCTACGCGCTGGGCGTGGCCTATCTGCGCTCGGCCATCTGGATGGTGTCGATGGCCGGCCTGGTCATGATCCTCGCCGCGATCCTGCGCCCGGCCTGAACCGGCGGCCATGGACGGCACGCCGCCGGGCCGCGCGCGCGAATCAGCGGATGTGGCGGAGGCTGCCGGGTGGCGCGCAGGTGGCGCGCAGGTCGCCCGCGCGCCACCCGTGCTCGCCCGCCTCAATGCTGCGCGAGCATCTTGGCGATCGCCTGCGCGACCTGCTTGGTCACGCGCCGGCGATACTTGCGGTGAACGAGCTGGCCGTTGTGAAAGACGTCCTGCTCGACATACAGATTGTCGCCGTCCCATCGCAGGATGTTGTCGGATTCGGTGGTTTCGATCACGCCGATTTCGGAAATCAGCTGACCTTCGGGGGCGGCTCGTGACATGTGCTTCTCCTTGGGAGCAACGGGGGCCCTCGCGGCCTCTTCGCTATTCAAGGATAGCGCGACGGCCGGCGAACGCCATGGGGTGAATCAATCCGTGCGCCGGTCATTCTCCGGCGAGGGGGCGTCGGTCTCGATCCGGCCGCGCCGTTGCAGCCACAGCGCGAGCGTCCAGCACGCCAGCGCCCAGGCGCTGCCTGCGGACCAGCCGGCCAGCACGTCGGTCGGCCAGTGCACGCCGAGATAGATGCGGCTCAACCCGATGACCAGCGTGAGGGCGATGGCCACCGCCAGCACATAGATCTTCAGCCGCCGCCGGGCCTCGGTACGCACGATGAGCGCGCCGAGCGTGAGATAGGTCACGGCCGAGCCCATGGCGTGGCCGCTGGGAAAGCTCAGCGTGTGCACGTCGACCAGATGGGCGACCAGATCGGGACGCGGACGATCGAAGCCGATCTTCAGCACATAGCTCATGATGCCGCCACCGGCGGTGGCCAGCGCCACGAACAGCGCGGCGGACCGCTTGCCGTCGGTGATGAGGAAGCCGACCACGACCAGCGTTACCAATGCGAGCACGGTGGTGCTCCCCATCGCGGTGATGTCGCGCACCACGATTTCCAGCCAGGCCGGGCCGAGGGGTTCGGCGGAATCGCCCGGCGCCCGGAAGGCCAGCAGGATCGCCTCGTCGAAACCGTGCGAATCGCCCTCCACCATCTCCTCGGCGATCAGCGCGAAGGCCAGCAGCCCCGCCGCCGCGCCGGCGAGGGCCAGCAATAGGCCGAATTCGGTGGCGATCCAGCGGGGAATGAATTGAGATCCGGCCTTCACGTCAGCTCACGCTCCTCACCTGTGTGGCCGGATTCGATAGCGGCTTCCGGCGGGCTCGTGCAATCGGGAACTCAAACGCCCGGCGAGTGTTTCCCCTCGCAACTCGGATGGAGAAACGTCATGTTCAAGGGTGGACTTCTCTGGTTGGTGGGCATTCCGCTGCCGATCATCCTCGTGCTCTGGCTGCTCGGCTATCTCAGTTGAACGGTCATGTCCGCGTGGGGGTGATTCGCGGACAAATGGTTGCGCCAAGCCATCCAAGTGGTGTTGAACAACTGGACATGACGTAGCGTACGCTGCGTCATCCACAAGGGCGCATCAGCGGTCCTGAGGGGGAGGGAGCGTTGCACGGGGCGATGCATGTGGTCGGCGCACATCATTGGGGGCTTGTCGCCCTCTCGGTGCTTATCGCCATCGCCGCTTCCTTCACCGCTTTGGATCTTGCCGGGCGCGTGCCGCAATATTCCGGGCGCACCCGGGCCGGCTGGCTTGCCACCGCTGCGCTGGTGCTCGGCGGCGGCGTCTGGGCCATGCATTTCGTGGCGATGCTCGCCCTGCATCTGGGCATGGTGGTCTCCTACGACCTCCCGCTCACCGCCTTGTCCTTCGCCATCGCCGTGCTCGGCACCGGGGTAGCGCTGACGGCGGCCAGCCAACCGGGGCTCTCACCGGCCGGTCTGGTGCTGAGCGGCGTGTTCATGGGGCTGGTCATCGTCGGCATGCATTACACCGGCATGTTCGCCATGCGGGTGCCCGGCACGATCGTGTATGACCCGCTCTATGCCGGAGCCGCGGTCGTGCTCG
Source organism: Ancylobacter amanitiformis (assembly GCF_030814815.1). Lineage (GTDB taxonomy): Bacteria > Pseudomonadota > Alphaproteobacteria > Rhizobiales > Xanthobacteraceae > Ancylobacter > Ancylobacter amanitiformis. The sequence continues at coordinate 153,707 of NZ_JAUSVR010000010.1, forward strand.
CCATCGGGGCGTCGACATCCGCGCTGTGGCTCGCCTTCCGGCGCAGTTCGCTGGCCGAGCGGCTCGGCGGTTCGCTCGCGATGGGCATCGGCATTTCCGGCATGCACTATGTCGCCATGGCGGGCGTGACCTTCACGGCCGGCGACGCCGAGGCGATGGCGCATGTCGGCGGCAGCATGGACAATGTCCATGTGGTCATCGCGGTTTCCGCCGGCAGCTTCGCCATCTTTGCCGCGGCGCTGCTCGCCGCCATGTATGACCGGCGCTTCACGCTGCTCGCCGAGCGCGAAAAGGCGCTGTGGCGGGAGGGTGAGGAGCGGTTTCGCACGCTGTATCGCCGCACGCCGCTGCCGCTGCATTCGCTTGGGCCGAACGGGCTGATCGAGCAGGTCAGCGACCGCTGGCTGGACCTGCTCGGCTATCGGCGGGCGGAGGTGATCGGCCGCCCGCTCACCGACTTCATGACGCCGGAATCCGTGCGCGAGCGCGATGAGGACCACTGGCCGCGTCTCGTCGGAACGGGCGAACTGCACGAGGCCGAGTACCGGCTCGTCGCCCGCGATGGCCGGCTGATCGACTGCATTCTCTCCGCCGTGGCCGAGAGGGATGCCCAGGGGCGCATCACCAAGACGCTGTGCGGGCTGATCGACGTGACCGACCGGCGCCGGGCCGAGGAGGCGCTGCGTCAGGCGCAGAAGCTGGAGGCGGTCGGCCAGCTGACCGGCGGCATCGCCCATGACTTCAACAATCTGCTTGCCGTGGTGATGGGCAATCTCGAACTGGTGCGCAAGCGGGCGCCCAACGAGCCGCGCCTGATGACGCTGATCGACAACACGCTGCAGGCCGCCCAGCGCGGCGCGGCGCTGACCCAGCGCATGCTGGCCTTCGCCCGCCGGCAGGATCTCAAGCCGCAGCCCGTGGACGTGCCCGAGCTGGTCATGGGCATGGCCGAGCTGCTGCGCCGCTCCATTGGCCCGAGCGTGCGCATCGAGACGCGCTTCCCCCTCGGCCTGCCCCAGGCGCGGGTGGATGCCAACCAGCTGGAACTGGCGCTGCTCAACCTCGCCGTCAATGCGCGCGACGCGATGGCCGATGGCGGCATGATCGTGATCGGCGCGCGGGAGGAGACGGTGCCCGCGCAGGCGGATGAGCCGGAACCGGGCGCGCTCCGGCCCGGCCGCTATTTCTGCCTCTCCATTTCCGACACCGGCGCCGGCATGGATGCGGTGACGCTGGCGCGCGCCGCCGAACCGTTCTTCACCACCAAGGGCGTTGGCAAGGGAACCGGACTGGGCCTTGCCATGGTGCATGGCCTGGCGGCGCAGTCGGGCGGCGCGCTCATTCTGGCCAGCGAGCCGGGGCAGGGCACCATCGCCTCCATCTACCTGCCGATCGCCGAGCCCTCGGCGCGTGGGACGGCCATGCGTGTCGACACCGAGCCCACGCCACCCACCTCCACCGAGCCGGAGGCGCCGGCCGGCTCGGGTACGACGCGCGTGCTGGTCGTCGACGACGATCCGCTGGTGCTGTCGGCGACATCGGCCATGCTGGAGGATCTCGGCTTCATCGTCACGGAGGCATCGTCCGGCAAGCAGGCGCTGGATCTGCTGGATGAGGGCATGTCGTTCGACATGGTGCTGACCGACCAGGCGATGCCGGGCATGACCGGGGTTCAGCTGGCGGCGGTGATCCGCCAGCGCCGGCCGAGCCTGCCGGTGGTGCTGGGCACCGGCTATGCCGAACTGCCGGCCGATGCCGGGGCGAGCCTGACACGGCTGGGCAAGCCGTTCAGCCGGGAGGCGCTGCGGCGCGCCGTACTCGACGCCACGCGGCCCGACAATGTCGTGCCGCTCCCGTCGCGGACGGGTTGAGCGTTCCGGCAGGTCGACTCGGGCAGGTCCACTTGGGCGGGCCAGCTTGCGCAGGTCGACTTGGGCAGGTCGACTTGGGCGGGTCGGCTTGCGCTTGGTTCGGCGCGGCGGGTTGGCGCGCCTTCGCCGCGGACCGCATATTGTCGACGACGGCACGGTGACATTTCGCCGGCGAGTGATTATATCCAACCCGTCCGGGGGAGCCTCGTCAGGAGGCTGAGAGGCCATCATCGCGCGTCGCGCGGCATGGCGACCCTTCGAACCTGATCCAGTTGAGACTGGCGGAGGGAGGAGTTCATGCCGTCACCGCAGCCATCCACGCCGAATGACAGGCCAGCCGGTCCGGCCGCCAATGCGATGCGCGTGCGCATTCTTGGCGGCGGCGTGGCGGGTCTGACCTGCGCCCACGCCTTTGCCCGCCGCGGCGCGCGGGTCACGCTGATCGAGCGCCGTTCCGCCACCGGGCAGGGCTGTTCCTGGTATGCCGGCGGCATGCTGGCGCCGTGGTGCGAGCGCGAGAGCGCCGAGCCGATCATTGCCGAGCTTGGATTCGAATCGCTGGATTACTGGCGCCACGCCGTGCCGGACGTGCCCAATGAGGGCAGTCTCGTGCTCGCGCCGCCGCGCGACCTGCCCGACCTCCGGCGTTTCGCGCGCCGCACCGAGGGCTTCGAGTGGGTTGATGGCGCGCGCATCGCGGCGCTGGAGCCGGATCTGGGCGGGCGCTTCGACCAGGGCCTGTTCTTTTCCACCGAGGCGCATCTGGAGCCGCGCAAGGCGCTGGCCGCCCTCACGCGCACGCTGGTCGACGAATATCAGGTGACGATCCGCTACGAGGCGGACGGGCTGGAGGCGGACGGGCTGGATGAGGGCGACGCCCCGGCCGATGTGGTCGTCGACTGCCGCGGGCTGGCGGCGCGCGACGTGCTGGCCGATCTGCGCGGCGTCAAGGGCGAGATGCTGGTGCTGTATTCCCGCGAGATGTCGCTCAAGCGTCCCGTGCGCATGCTGCACCCGCGCATTCCGGTCTATATCGTGCCGCGCGGCGACGGGCATTTCATGATCGGCGCTACCTCGATCGAGAATGACGAGCGCGGGCGGGTCACCGGCCGCTCCATGCTGGAACTGCTCGGCGCGGCCTATGCGCTGCACCCCGCCTTCGGCGAGGCGGAAATCGTGGAGATCGGCGCGGATGTGCGCCCGGCCTTCCCCGACAACATTCCGCGCCTGCGCCGGCGCGGCAACACGATCTATGTGAACGGGCTCTACCGCCACGGTTTCCTCGCCGCACCCGCTCTGGCGCGGCGGGCGGCGGCGCTCGCCTTTGACGGGACACCCTGCCCGGAGGTCATGGATGAAGATCGTCGTGAATGGTGAGACCGCCGAGACGCGGTCCGGGACGCTGGCCGAGCTTTTGACCGAGCTTGGCTATGCCGGCGCGATCGTCGCCACCGCGGTGAACGGGGCGATGGTGCGCGCCGTCAAGCGGGACGCGACCCCGATCGCCAATGGCGACCGGGTGGAAATTCTCGCGCCGATGCAAGGGGGCTGAGGAGGCTGATCATGGATGCGATGACGGACAAGACGGCGTTCAGCGCCGATCCGGTCGAGTTCTACGGCACCCGAGTGGGCTCGCGCCTTTTGCTCGGCACCGCGCAATATCCCTCGCCCGCCATTCTCGCCGAGGCGATCCGGGGATCGGGGGCGGAGATCGTCACCGTGTCGCTGCGGCGTGAATCCGGCGTGACCAAGCCGGGCCAGCCGCTGGCCGGCCAGAGCTTCTGGCAGATCATCCGCGACCTCGGCGTCAAGGTGCTGCCCAATACGGCCGGCTGCAAGACGGTGAAGGAAGCGGTCACTACCGCCGAGATGGCGCGCGAGCTGTTCGGCACGCCCTGGGTGAAGCTGGAGGTGATCGGCGAGGACGACACGCTGCAGCCGGACGTGTTCGGCCTGGTCGAGGCGGCGCGCATCCTCTCGCGCGACGGGTTCCAGGTGTTCCCCTATACGACCGAGGACCTGATCGTCGCGGAGAAGCTGCTCTCCGCCGGCTGCGAGGTGCTGATGCCGTGGGGCGCGCCGATCGGCTCCGGGCGCGGGTTGAACAATCCCTATGGCCTGCGCTCGCTGCGGGCGCATTTTCCCCGGGTTCCGCTGGTGGTCGATGCCGGCCTCGGCCTCCCCTCGCACGCGGCGGCGGCGATGGAGATGGGCTATGATGCCGTGCTGCTGAACACCGCCGTCGCCAAGGCGGGCGATCCGGTGCGCATGGCGCGCGCCTTCGCCCGCGCCATCGAGGCGGGCCGCGACGCGGTGATCGCCGATCCGATGGAGGCGCGCGACATGGCGGCGCCTTCCACCCCGGTCATGGGCCGGGCCGTGTTCGGCGAATGAGGCAGGCAATGAAGCTCGATCCGTTCTATCTCATCGTCGACCGTGCCTCCTGGCTGCCGCGGCTGCTGCCGCAGGGCGTCAAACTGGTCCAGCTGCGCGCCAAGGACATGGACGAGCCGCAGCTGCGCACCGAGATCGCCACCGCGCGGGAGGTGTGCGCGCGCTATGGCGCCCAGCTGGTGGTGAACGATCACTGGCGGCTCGCCATCGATCTGGGATGCGATTTCGTGCATCTCGGCCAGGAGGACCTCGCCGATGCCGACGTCGCCGCCATCAAGCGGGCCGGGCTGCGGCTCGGGCTCAGCACGCATGATGAGGCCGAGCTGGAACTGGCGCTGATGGCGCAGCCCGATTATGTCGCGCTGGGCCCGGTCTACCCCACCATCCTCAAGAAGATGCGCTGGGCGGCGCAGGGGCTGGAGCGCGTGAGCGCGTGGAAAAAGCGCATCGGCGACCTGCCGCTGGTCGGCATTGGCGGGCTGACCATCGAGCGCGCGCAGGGCGTGCTCAATGCCGGGGCCGACAGCGTCGCCGTCGTCACCGACGTGCTGCTCAATGTCGACCCGGAAGCCCGCGCCCGCGAATGGGTTCTGGCCACGCGCGAGACGGTTTGACCCCGCGCTGACCCCGCGCACGGAGCCGCGCTGCGCAATCGCCGGCCGGCGGCATGGGTGCTATGTTCCGCGTGAGGGAACATGGCCATGGCAATCATCACCCGCCTGTCGATCCTCCTCCCGGGGACCCTGCTTGGCGCGCTGCTGGTTTCGCCAGCGGCCTTCGCCGATGACGCCGGGGCGATCCGCGCGCGGCTGGAGGACTGGACGCGGCAGTTCAATGCCGGGGACACCGCCGGCGCCTGCGAGCTGTTTTCCCGCACGCTGGTCTCCGATGTCCGCGGGCAGGGCGAGGCGGGGTATGACACGCGCTGCACGCTGATCGGCAAGGCGCTCGCCAACCCGGAGCGCCGGTTCCACTATGCGCTGGATATAAGGGAGATCCTCACCGAGGGTGACATGGCCATCGTCCGACTGGTGTGGACGCTGACCATCTCCCCCGGTGAGATCACGAGCGTCGAGCCCGGCCTCGACGTGTTTCGCCGCGAGGCGGACGGGCGCTGGCGCATCATCCGCTACATGGCCTATGAGAGCGACTGAGCGCGCCCGCGCAGCAGGGCGAGCAGGACCCGGAGTTCCGGCGGCGGCGCCTGCTCGATGCGGCTATATTCCCGCCCGTCGACCGTGCGGCGGAACAGGCCGAGCTCGATCAGTTCGCGCCGCAGCAGGGCATGGTCGCCGAACAGGTGCAGGCGGTTCACCCGCTCGTTCATGATCTTCTCAGCGAAGGTCTCCCCCGCTGGCAGGCGTGACCACAGCACCCACAGGCACAATTCCTGCTGGTTTCGCTTCTTCGGCCAGCGCGCCAGCCGGCCCTGCGCATCGTAGAGCCGTAGCGCCTTCGCGCAGCGCGCGTGGTCGGCCGGCGGCGGGGCCGGCGGGGGCGGGGCCGGCGGGGGCGTGGCATCGATCTGCCGGCGGGCCAGCCGGTCGGCCCGCAGATGCTGGAAATTCCGGAATCCGGCCGCGCGGGCGAGAATGTTGAGCAGCTCGACATGGCCGGGAACATGGTCGAGCGTGGCGAGCCGGCCGTGCAGGGTGCGGGCGAGGGCGGAAATATCCGGCGCCTCATAGGCCAGAACGGTTCTGGTCATGACTTATCCTCCGTCGTGCCGTTCCTTCCGAAAGGACGTCGCGGTTGCCGTCTTGCGACCGGGCACGGGGACAAGTGCGGGGTGCGAAAACTCAGATGCAGGTTTAGCTCCCCTTGCGGGGCGGCAACGCCTCGGTGAACTGCAGACCGTGCCGGCAGAAATAGACGCGGCGTCGGGCGAAGTCCAGTGGCGGCATCGGGCGATCGCTCGCCCCGCCCGGGCGAGGGCCCGGTGGAGGGCGTCGCGGCTGCGCAAGCGCCTCGCCCCTCACCGCCGGCCTCCCCGTCCCGCGCCGTAGCGCCGGCTGGCGGGCGAAACGGGGCCTTGGCGGGACCTTGGCGGGGCGGGGCGTGCTGCCTCACACCATCGCGCCCGTCTCGACGTTCGAGAAGGTCTGCTCCATCTCGCGCCTCAGGCGAAGGATCGCGCTGTCCTCGACCGCGACATCGGACCAGCCGATCACCTCGCCCTCGGCGATGTCGCGTCTCAGGGCCGCGTGGTGGGCGAGGCCGATGGGCAGCGCGCCGCGCGCCAGCGAACTCGCCGCCGGCAGCAGCTTGCCCCACACGGTGTAGCCGCCCTCGCCGTCCAGCACCTCGCCGGCCCGCAGCGGGCGCTTGGCCACCGCCACCACGTCGGCATTGAAGAATTCGGTGGCGCCGGTCGGCTCGCCGCGCAGCGCCGCCGAGGCGACGCTGATGCCGAGTTCCAGCCCGATGAGGTGATAGGGTCGGTACAGCGCGGTATAGCGGCCCGATGAATCCGTCACCACGCCATATTCCTTGAAGCAGCGCCGGGCATAGTCGCCGCGCGGGCTGGGGTCGGCCTCGAACACCACATAGACGCCCCAGCGCAGGTCGCGGAACACCGGGCGCCCGTCGCGCTCCAGGCTGGAAACGGTTTCCACCGTGCCGGAATGTTCCAGCACGCCGCCCGCCTCGCGCGGGCGCAGGATGGTGGCGAGGTCGTCGACCCCGCAGGGCGGGAAGAGCAGCCCGTCGGAGGGCGCCCGCAGATTGGCGGCATTGGCGATGGCGGCCATTTCGATGGCGGATTTGGTGCCGTCGGCGAAGGAGTTGAACATCTGCGCGTTCATGCCGCCCTCGGCCGCCTGCTCGGGCGTCAGTCCGTAAAGGCTCCAGATCGTGTCCGGCGTGGAGTGGTGGAAGCTCGGCAGGTATTTCGTGCCCTTGCCGGCGCAGACCACGTTGAAGCCGCAGGCGCGCGCCCAGTCGACCATCTCGCAGACCAGCGCCGGCTGGTCGCCCGAACCCATGGAATAGACGACGCCGGCCGCGCGCGCCCTCGCCGCCAGCAGCGGACCCACCAGCACATCCGCTTCGACCGTGACCATGACGACATGGCGGCCATGCGCGATGGCCAGCAGCGCATGATTCGCGCCGGCGGCAGGGTTGCCGGTCGCCTCCACCACGACATCGAGCCCACCGGCGGCGATCAGCGCGCCGGCATCCTGCGTGAGCATGGTGCGTCCGGTGCGCAGCGCCTCGTCGAAGGAGGTTGCCACCGCGGCGTCCGCATCCCAGCCGGTGCGTTCCAGCGCGGCCCGGGCACGCGGCACCGACAGGTCGGCAATGCCGAGCAGGTGCAGGCCCGGCGTGGTGCGCAACTGCGCGAGGAACATCGAGCCGAACTTGCCGGCGCCGATCAGCCCGACACGGACCGGGCGGCCGGCATCGGCGCGCGCTCTGAGGAGGCGGGCGAGATTCATCGGGCGGTCTCCATCGGGCGGTCTTCCCTGGATTATGGACAAGCGCTTGTTCGCGCTCTTGAGGCGGGGTCGTGTCACTCCCGCCGGCGGGTCTGCGTACCGGTGCGGCGTTGGCGCGCCGCACGCGGTTCAGCCGGCGACGGCGCGATCCTTCTGGCCGTTTTCCGGCGCGATGTCCCGGCTGCCGAGTTCCTTCGCGGTCCGTTCGATCGAACGCAGGGCGAGCCCGACCTCGTCGGCTTCCGCAAGTGTGGGTTCCAGTCTGGTGGGTTCCAGCCTGGTGGTCTCCAGTCTGGCGGCATCCGCTCGGGCGAGTTCCGATCTGCCGTCGCTTCGGCGCGTCGCGCCCTCGCGCAGGGTGCGGATGCGGTCGGCCAGCGTCGGGGCGGCGCCGGCGAGTGACGGCGGCGCCCCTGCCAGCAGCGCATCCACCGCCGAGCCCGGACCTTCCAGCGTCGCGGTGAGATGGGCCATCTCGGCGGCAATGTCGCTCAGGCGCTCGCGCAGCAGCGCGATCCCGGCCGGCTCGTCCGGGGTACGCGCGGCGGGCTGCAGCGTGTCGAGCCGCTCCTGCAATTGCGTACGGTCGTCACGGGCCTTGGCGAGGGCGCCTTCCAGCATGGCTTTCTCCGCGCGCAGCATTTCAGATGTGTCATTGGCCTGTCGGGCGGCGCTTTCCGCGCTCTCGCGGGCGGCAAGCGCCTGCGAGGTGACGCGGGCCGCCTCCTGTTCCACGCTGTCGCGCCGCGTCTCCGCCTTGCGGGTGCGGTCCTGCAGCGCGTCGGCGCGCAATTGCAGCGAGGCGATATGCGCGCGCAGCGTCGCCGCTTCGGCGCTTATGGTGCCGAACTCATGCTCGGTATCCTCGAGCCGCTGGCGAATCGCCCGGCCGCGGGCAATTTCGGCCGAGAGGCTCTCGGACGTGCTCTGGAGGGATGAGCGTTCGTTGGCCAGCTGGGCATTGGCGGCGGAAACGTGCCGCTCCAGATCGGCGATGCGGTCCTTGAGCGTGTCGCGCAGCGTGGCCAGCGCGATATGCTCGAACTTCAGCTCGTCCTGCCGCGCCGTCGCCTCCTCAAGCTGGCTGCCCGTCGAGGCGAGGTCCGCGCGGGTGTTTTCGAACAGCGCGCGGGTCTCATCGAGCTCAAGGCTGCGCGCGGCGAGGTCGTCGGCCAGCATGCGGTCGCGGGCGACAAGCCCGGCATGCTCGCTTTCCAGCGCGGCGAGGCGGGTGCTGGCTTCGTCCAGCCGGGCCTGCCGGCTGGCAAGCTCGGCCGACTGGCGGGCGATCTCGCTCCACTGCCCGGCCAGGCGGGTGCGCAACTGGTCGACATCCATCTCCAGCCGGCGGACCGTCGTGGCGAAGGCGGCTCGCGCCTCGTCCTTGTCGGCCTGGATTTCCGCGAGGGTCACGGGGAGCGCGTTCTCGATGCGCCGGCGGGTGAGACGTACGGCGCGGCGCCACACTGCCGGCAGCGCCAGGAGCGCGAGCAGGGTGGCGGCGAGGAAGCCGATTGCGCAGTACATGATCGCTTCGATCATGCGACGATCTCACTCTTGTACGCCGTCACAGGACTGCCCCCGGGGTCCAGCGGTGTCGAGCCGGAGCGGCCTCAAGCTAGGGCCGAAGGGTTACGAACACCAAAACACGCACGGCATCAATCGAGACGGCCGGGTCTTTCCGGTCATCTGTCATATTCGCCCGTCGGGATCAGAAGGGATTCCAGGTCGCGGTGGGCGTGAACTTGAGATAGCCGATATTGGCGCCAAGGCGGACGCCGACGCCGGAGCGGATCGGCACCACCACCAGATTGTCGGAGGCGAGCGCCGTCATGCCGAAGCCGGCGACGAAATAGGCCGAGCCGGACAGGCCGCCGAATCGCCGGAAGATGTCGTTGATGCTGTTGAGGTTGTAGACAAGGATCATGGTGCGCGCGCCGTCGCCGCCGAAATCCCAGCCCAGCGAGGGGCCCTGCCAGTAGACCTTGAGGTCGCCGGCGTTGCGCGTATAGAGCGTGCCGTCGCCGTAACGCAGGCCGCCGACAAAGGCGCCCGAGCCTTCCTGGCCCAGAATGTAGCCATTGGGCTGGCCCCACTGGCTCACCGCCTTCTCGATCGACAAGGCGAGACCGCGCGAGACTTCGCCGAAGAAGCCGTGACCCTGCTGGACCAGTTCCTCGCTCGAATAGGTGCTGGATGCCGGCTGCTTGGCCTGGGCAGCGGCGGGGCCGGAAAGCAAGGGCAGGGCGGACAGCAGGGCGAGGCAGGCAAGCAGGGCGCGCAAGGTCGGCATCATCGGTCTCGCGTTGGGTCGGGGCATTGATCCGGCGAATTCAGGCGAATGTGGCGCCTGCCGCGCACGGCTGATCCGCCTATCAATAGCACGGAGTGCGACGTGAAGAAGGCATGGCGCGTGGCTCATCGTCCCGCACCGCCGATCTGTGATCGTCAAAGCTTGGCGCCGAAGGCGATGAAGGCCGGCACCCGGTATTGGGATGCCGTGCGGCCATAGGGCAGGGGGCTGCCGTCCGGCCGCCGCACGCTGCCGCCCGCTGCGAGCAGCAGCGCGTGGCCGGCCGCCACATCCCATTCGCACACGGTGCCGAGGCGGGGGTAGAGATCGGCGCTTCCCTCGGCCACAAGGCCGAACTTCAGCGCCGAGCCGATGGTGATCCGCTCGGCCACGTCGAGCGTGTCCAGCAGTGCCGCCGTATCGGCGTCCAGATGGGAACGGCTGGCCACCGCGACGAGGCCCTGCTCGGGCATCGGCCGGCAGCGGATCTGCTCCCAGCCGGTGGCTTCCACCGGCGCGCCCGCGGCACGGCGGGCGCGGAACGCGTGGCCCCGGCGCTCGACGAGGGCGGCGCCGGCATAGAGCTTCTCCACCGCCGGGCCGTAGACCACGCCATAGGCGGGCACGCCATCCACGACGAGGCCGATATTCACGGTGAACTCGCCACGCGCATTGACGAATTCGCGCGTGCCGTCGAGCGGGTCGACCAGCAGGAAGAGGTCGGCCGGTGTCTCGCCGCGCCCTTCGGCCACCGCCTCCTCGGCGATGACGGGCACGCCGGGCAGCAGGCGGGCCAGTTCGTCGCGCAGCAATTCCTCCGCGGCGAGGTCGGCGGCCGTCACCGGGCTCTCATCCGTCTTGAGGCGGGCCTGCATTCCCTCGGCGCGGATGCGCAGGATGACCGCGCCAGCCTTGAGCGCGGCCTGTGCGAGGGCGGCGAGCAGGGAGAGGTCGCCAGGCGCTCGGGCGTTGGGCGTTCGGGCCTCAGGTGTTGGTGCCTCAGGTGTTGGTGCCTCAGGTGTTGGTGCCTCAGGTGTTGGTGCCTCAGGTGTTGGTGCCTCAGGTGTTGGTGCCTCAGGTGTTGGTGCCTC
>NZ_JAUSVR010000011.1 GCF_030814815.1 Ancylobacter amanitiformis
GAGGAGCGATCCCGTTGCATGGGTCGCTCACGCGGCGGCCTGACCACCAAGATCCATGCCCTTGTCGATGCGGAAGGCCGCCCGATCCGCCTGAAGCTGACCGAAGGCCAGGCTCACGACGGGCGCTCGGCCGCCGACATGCTGGACACCATCCAGCCGGGAAACATCCTGCTCGCCGACAGGGCTTACGACAGTGACGCCCTGCGAGAGAAGATGAGCGCGCGCGGCGCGTGGGCCAATGTCCGCGCCATGCCCAACAGGGTCAAAACCTTCCCCTTCAGTGCCTGGGTCTACCGCCAACGCAACGCCGTCGAGCGCTTCTTCAACAAACTCAAACACTTCAGGGCCGTCGCTACCCGCTATGACAAACGAGACGACAATTTCCTCGCCTCAATCCAACTCGCGTCAATCCGCATCTGGTTGCGGAGTTATGAGTCGGTCTCCTAGAGCTCCTGTTCATCGGACGGAATGACCGGATCGATGAGAAAACGTTATGGTTTCAATAAGCTGAGCCGCTTTCCCATCCCGAAGGTCGATCCGCTCCCGCGCAAAACGCTCGGGCGGGGCGCGGGCGGGGCGTGATCGCGGCGTAATCGCGCGCCTCATCGGGCGTCCATGCATGGCGGGCGTTTACAGCCCCCCGCAACGTCTCTATTTTCCGCCGCCTTCTGCCGTTCTCACCGAGAGTGTCCAATATGCGCGCCGAGCTCGCCACGAGCGTCGACGAAATCCGCGAAGCGGCCGGCCTGCTCCGGCAGCACATCGATTTCGACCGTTCCAAGGCCCGCCTCGCCGAGCTCAACGCGCTCGCCGAGGACCCGAACCTGTGGAACGACCCGGAGCGCGCGCAGAAGCTGATGCAGGAGCGCGGCACGCTGGAGGATGGGCTCCATTCGCTGGAGCGGATCGAGCGCGAGCTGAACGACAATGTCGAACTCATCGAGCTCGGCGAGATGGAGGGCGACGAGGGCATCGTCGCCGAGGCCGCCGCGGCGCTCGCCAAGCTGAAGGCCGAGGTCGCCCGCCGCCAGCTGGAGGCGCTGCTTTCGGGCGAGGCCGACGCCAATGACAGCTATCTCGAAGTCCATGCCGGCGCCGGCGGCACCGACAGCCAGGACTGGGCCCTGATGCTGCTGCGCATGTACACGCGCTGGGCCGAGCGGCGCGGCTTCAAGGTCGAGATCGTCGACGAATCGGGCGGTGAAACCGCCGGCATCAAGTCCGCCACCATCCTCGTGAAGGGCCACAATGCCTATGGCTGGCTGAAGACCGAGGGCGGCGTGCACCGGCTGGTGCGAATCTCGCCCTTCGATTCGAATGCGCGGCGCCAGACCTCGTTCTCCAGCGTCGACGTCTATCCCGTCATCGACGATCGCATCGTGGTCGACATCAAGGAAAGCGACCTGCGCATCGACACGATGCGTTCGGGCGGCGCCGGCGGCCAGCACGTCAACAAGACCGAATCGGCGGTGCGCTTCACCCATATCCCCACCGGCATTGCCGTGGTGGCGCAGGGCGATCGCTCGCAGCACAAGAACCGCGCCACGGCGTGGGAAATGCTGCGCGCCAAGCTCTACGAGATGGAGCTGAAGAAGCGCGAGGCGCAGGCCGCCGCCGATCAGGCCGCCAAGACCGATATCGGCTGGGGCCACCAGATCCGCTCCTATGTGCTGCAGCCCTATCAGCTGGTGAAGGACCTGCGCACCGGCGTCACGTCAGGCACCCCGCAGGAAGTGCTGGACGGCGATCTCGACCCGTTCATGGAGGCGGCGCTCGCCCAGCGTGCCTATGGCGGCGGCCCGGCGAGCATCGACGACGTCGACTGAGCCATGCCGCCCGGCCTTGCGGCGGCGCTCCCGCCGCCGCCGGTGTGCGGGTGCTACAGCGCCTGCGCCGCGGCCAGCACGTCCTCGGCATGGCCGGCGACCTTCACCTTCGGCCAGATCCGGGCGATGCGGCCGTCGCGGCCGATCAGCACGGTGGTGCGCTCCACCCCCATGTATTTCTTGCCGTACATGCTCTTCTCGGTCCAGACGCCATAGGCTTCGAGCAGCCCGTGCGTCTCGTCGCCGGCGAGCGCGAAGCCCAGCCCTTCCTTGGCGCGAAAGCGCGCCAGCGCCTTGTCCGAATCAGGCGAGACCCCGATGACCCGCGTGTCCGCCGCGTCGAACTGGGATTTGAGCCGGTTGAAGTCATGCGCCTCGATGGTGCAGCCCTGGGTTCCCGCCTTGGGATAGAAATACAGCACGAGCTTGTGACCCAACGATCCGGCGAGATCTACGCTCTCCCCCGTATCGGTGGTAAGTGAGAAGTCGGGTGCGGTACTGCCGACAGCGATTGTCATTTGCCTTCCTTTCGGCGGGTTTTAAATGGATCGGCTGGTTTGGCCACCGGCAAGCGGCTGACCGCCCGGCATCGCGCCGGGTGCTGAAAAGGGTCGCGGCTGGCGATGGCCTGTGGGCATGATGGCGTAGCGTGCGGGGAATCGAGCCGTTCATGAAAGAGCCGACGTCGCGGAAAGTGGATGCTCGCCCGAAGCGAGGCGTCAAGCGGCTCCGGGTTCGTCGCCCCGGCGAGGCCCTTCGTGCCGCGCGTGCCCGGCGCGCGCCGCGCTGGCTGCGCGTCTGCGGCTGGTCGGCCGGCGGTATGTTCGGGCTCGCCATGGCCGCGAGCCTGGTGATCTATGCCCTCTTCTTGACCGGCATCATTACCGTCGACATGGCGCGGCCCTATGTGGAGCGCGCGCTGGAAGCCCGCCTCGGCCCGGGCCAGACCGTGCAGATCGGTGCGATCACGGCTGAGCGCGCCAGCGATGGCGGCATGCTGCTGCAGGCCAGCAACATCGTCGTGCGCGATCCCGCCGGCGAGGTGATCGCTCTCGCGCCGCAGGCCGAAGTGGAGATGCAGAACTCGCTGCTGCCCTGGATCATGCGTCCGCGCCGCGTCGATCTGGTCGGCGTCAAGGTCACGGTGGTCATCGACAAGGACGGCGCCGTCGCCATTTCCACCGAAGGCGGACGCCCGCTGGGCGCCGAGCCCGGCAAGCCGACCTTGCCCGCGCCCGCGCCCCTGGCGGATGATGCGGGCGGCAAGCGCGCCGGCGAAGCGGCCATGGAGAGCGCCGGCGGTCCGCTGCGCTTTGCCGCGCTGGCCGCTATCGCCGATGGCATCGACCGCGGCGGCTTCGATGGTGGCGTGCTCGACCAGATCGGCCTCAAGGACGGCACCCTGCTGGTGCGCAGCGAGATCAGCGGCCGCCAGTGGACCTTCGACGACATCGATATCTCGGTCTCGCGCCCGGCCGAGGGGGGCGTGGCGTTCGACCTCGGCTCCGGCGGCACCGGCGGACGCTGGTCGGCGCGAGCGACGGTCGGCGGGCTCGCGGACGGGCAGCGCGCGGTTGCCCTGCGCCTGCGCGACCTGTCGCCGCGCGATCTGCTGATCGCGGCGGGCAAGGCCGACGCGGACCTCGTCGCCACCTCGCCGCTGTCGCTGGACATTGCCGCGCATATCGATGCCGCCGGCACGCTGCTTTCCAGCGAGGGACGGGCCGTCATCGGCGCCGGTGACGTGCAGCTTGGCACCGACAAGGCCAGCCGGTTCCGGCTCGACGAGGCCTCGGTGGCCTTCCATTTCGATCCGGCGCTGCATGTGATCAATCTCCAGCCCGTCAGCATCAAGGCGGGGCCGTTTACCACCCAGATCGTCGCCGTCGTCAACGGCAGTACGGATGACGGCGTGTGGCGGATCAAGATCGATTCGGCGACCGCGAATTTCGCCGGCGGCGGTCCCTTCGCGGAGAAGGAGCGGCCCTTCGTGCTCGACAATGTTGCGCTCGAAGGCGAGATTGATCTGGCGAACCGCCGCTTCACCGTGCTGCCCGGCACGCTCAAGGGGCCGCAGGGCGGCATGACGCTGGGCCTTGTGCTCGACCTCGGCGCGGCCGATCCGTTCTTTTCGCTCACCGCCAACATGACGCCGCTGCCGGTCAATGCGCTCAAGCGCATGTGGCCGATCACCGCGGCGCCGGATGTGCGCAAATGGGTGGGCGACCATGTCATCGCCGGCGACGTGGCGAAGGCCGACATCGCGCTGAACATGCCGCTGCGCGCCATCGGCAACCCGCAGATCAAGCTGCCGCCCGAATCGATCGCCATCAATATCCAGGGCACCGGCGCCATGCTGCGGCCGGTCCCGGAACTGCCGGCGATCCGCGGCGCCGACGTCGCGGTGCGCGTCGATGCCCGCAGCGCTCATGTCACGGCGACCAACGGCACGGTGGACACGCCCGAAGGCCGGCACATGAATCTCTCCAACGTGGTGTTCGACGTGCCGGAGACGGCGATGCTGTTTCCGCCCGCGAAGGTGGTGGTGTCGCTCGACGGCCCCGCCTCCGCCGCGGTCGAACTGGCCTCGATGCCGCCCCTGCGGGGGGTGTCGAACGAGCAGATCGATCCTGAATCGGTGCATGGCACGCTCACCGGCACCGCGCAGGTCAACATCAAGCTGTCGGACCACATCACCCCCGCCGATGTCGACTACGCCTTCGACGCCGATCTCAGCAATTTCACCGCCGACAAGGTGTTTCTGGGCCAGACGCTGGATGACGCGACCGTCAGGGCCTTCATGACGCCCGCGGCCACGGTGCTGCGCGGCGAAGGCAAGATCGGCGGCGCGCCGGCAAGCTTCGAGTTCACCCGGCCCAAGACCGGCGATCCCACCTTCGTGCTGGCGGCGACGCTGGATGACGCCGCGCGCACCAAGCTCAACCTTGAACTGGCCGGCGTGTCGGGCTCGATCGGCGTCAAGCTCACCGGGACGATCGGCCCGAAGAGTCGGGTCGCGGATGTCGATGTCGATCTCACAGGTGCGCGTCTGGCGGAACTCGTGCCCGGCTGGTCCAAACCGCCGGGACGTCCGGCGCGCCTGACCGCCAAGGCCTCCTCGACCAGCAACGGCACCAAGTTCGAAAATCTGGTGATCAGCGGGCAGGGCGTCGATATTCGCGGCACGCTGGAACTCGATGCCAAGGCGGGGCTCGTCTCCGCCTATCTCCCCACCTTCCAGCTTTCCGACGGCGACAAGGCCAGCGTGAAGGCGGACAATTCGGACGGCGTGTTGCGCCTCACCGTGCGCGGCGAGATCATCGAGGCGCGCGCCTTCCTCAAGAACCTGCTGCAGGCACCGATCGCCGGGCGCAAGAACGACAAGCCATTCGACGTGGATCTCGACGTGAATCTCGACGTCGTGGTCGGCAATAGCGGTGAGACGCTGCGCAACGCCGTGCTCAAGCTGTCGCGGCGCGGCGGCAACCTCACCGCCTTCTCGCTGGGTGCCCTGGTGGGGCGTGGCGGGGCGGTGAACGGCGATCTCATCGCCAATGGCGGCCAGCCGAGGCTGCGCGTGGCGACCAGCGATGCCGGCGCGTTGCTGCGCTTCGTCAATCTCTATCCCCGCATCTATGGCGGCGACCTGTGGCTCGATGTCGACGCGCCGCGCGGCGATGGCGCGCCACAGGCCGGTGTCATCAACATGCGCGACTTCGTGATTCGCGGTGAGCCGGGGCTCGACCGGCTGATCGCCGCCGCCCCTGCGCGCGGCGACGGGCGGCCTTCGCCGGGCTCGGCCATCGCTTTCCAGAAGCTGCAGGTGGAGTTCACCCGCACGGCCGAGCAACTCGACATTCGCGACGGCGCCATCTGGGGCCCGGCCATCGGTTCCACCTTCGACGGCAACCTCGATTTCGCCAATGACCGGATCTCGGTACGCGGCACCTATGTGCCGGCCTATGGCCTGAACAACCTGTTCAGCCGGTTGCCGGTGCTCGGCTTCCTGCTGGGCGGCGGGCCCAATGAGGGGCTGGTCGGCGTGACCTATGAGGTGGTCGGGCCGCTCAACGGGCCGACCCTGCGGGTAAACCCGATTTCGGCTGTTGCGCCGGGCTTCCTGCGCAAGATCTTCGAATTCCGCCAGGCGCCCGACCCGACGCCGCCAGCGCTCGTGCCGGTGCCGACCCGGTAGAGCGTTTTCGAGCGAAAGGGTTCCGGTTCGCGTGAAGAAAGCGCGTCAAACCCTTCATCCGGAGCATTTCCGGTGAACCGGAATTTCCTGTGAAGTGCGCGAGCGCTTCGAGGCGGGGCGCCGCCGGCAGACCCCCGTTGGGCGGGTCATCGCGGGGATGATGCCCGATGTCGCGACGTGCGGGAGCGCCGGCCGGCCGCTTGCGGTTGATGTCGACCGATTGAATCGATCTCGCCGAGAAACTCCCGAAGGTCTTGGAAGTGAACACGTTTCCAGACCGCAAGCGGGCGGCCCGCCGGTGGGAAATACCGGACGTCGCCGTTCAGGCAGGCCGCAGCAGCACGTGTTTCTTCTTGCCGAAGGAGAGCTTGATCACCCCCTCCGGCGTAAGGTCGCGAAGGGTCAGCACCTGCTTGTCGTCGGTGACGACGACGTCGTTCACCTTGAGCCCGCCGCTCTTGACCTGCCGGCGCGCCTCGCCATTGGAGGCAACGAGCCCGGCCTTCTCGGCGAAGGCGGCGAGCACGCCGATGCCCGCTTCCAGTTCGCCCGAACCCACCTCGACGCTCGGCAGGTCGGCGGCGAGACCGCCCTCCTCGAAGGTCTTGCGGGCCGTCTCGGCGGCGGCTTCCGCGGCGCTGCGGCCGTGCAGCATGGCGGTGATTTCCGTGGCAAGGATCTTCTTGACCTCGTTGATCTCCGAGCCGGCAAGCAAGGAGAGCCGGGCGATCTCGTCCATCGGCAGCGTGGTGTAGAGCTTGAGGAAGCGCGGGACGTCGGCATCCTCGGTGTTGCGCCAGTACTGCCAGAATTCGTAGGCGCCGAGCATGTCGGCGTTCAGCCACACCGCGCCATTCAGCGACTTGCCCATCTTGGCGCCCGACGCCGTGGTGAGCAGCGGCGAAGTCAGCGCGTAGAGCTGGGGAGTGCCCATGCGGTGGCCCAGATCGATGCCGTTGACGATGTTGCCCCACTGATCGGAGCCGCCCATCTGCAGGCGCACGCCGTAGCGCTTGTTCAGCTCGACGAAGTCGTAGGCCTGCAGGATCATGTAGTTGAATTCGAGGAAGGACAGCGACTGCTCGCGATCCAGCCTTGTCTTCACGCTGTCGAAGGACAGCATGCGGTTGACCGAGAAATGCCGGCCGACGTCGCGCAGGAATTCGAGGTAGTTGAGATCGCGCAGCCAGTCGGCATTGTTGATCATCAAGGCGTCGCGGGGACCCTCGCCATAGCTGAGATAGTTGGCGAACACCTTCTTGATCGAGGCGATGTTGGCTTCGATGGTGTCGACCGTCATCAGCTGGCGGGCGTCATCCTTGAAGGAGGGATCGCCCACCATGCCGGTGCCGCCGCCCATCAGCGAGACCGGGCGATGGCCGGTCGCCTGCATCCAGTGCAGCATCATGATCTGGATCAGGCCGCCGGCATGCAGGCTCGGCGCGGTGGGATCGAAGCCGATATAGGCCGTCACGGTCTCCGTCGCGAACAGCTTGTCGAGGCCTTCCTCATCGGAAATCTGATGAATGAAGCCGCGCTCGTCGAGGGTGCGGAGGAAATCGGATCGGAACGTGCTCATCTCGGGCCTGCCGGCATCAACGCCATGTTAGGAACGGCAAATTAGATCATGATCGGGCGAACCAATCGGCCCCATGGGAAGCCGTCTGGATCGCGGTCATGTATCAGTTCCATGCGGCGAAAGCATCCCGGGATGCGCGCATTGCGCCCGCCGGGCCCGGCGCCGCCCCGGGAGACGAATCCGATGGCGAAAACCGTGAAGGCGATCGGCCTGATGAGCGGCACCTCGCTCGACGGCGTCGACGTGGCGCTGATCGAGACCGATGGCGAGACCGTCGCCGTCTTTGGGCCCGGTCGCACCTATCCCTATGACGCGGCGGATCGGGCGCTGCTGGCGCGCGCGCTGGAAGATGCCCGGGGGCTGGCCGACCGCCTGGCCCGCCCCGGCGTGCTGGGGCAAGCCGAGCAGCGGCTCACCGTGCGCCATGAGGAGGCGTTGGCCGCTTTCTTCCACGCGTTTCCCCAGCATCGCGACGTGTCCGTGGTCGGCTTCCACGGCCAGACCGTGCTGCACCGGCCCGAGATGCGCCTCACCGTGCAGATCGGCGACGGGCCGGCGTTGGCGCGGGGCCTGCGCGCGCTGACCGGTCCGCCGGGGCCGGCGCTGGTCCACGACCTGCGCGCCGCCGATGTCGCGGCGGGCGGGCAGGGGGCGCCGCTCGTGCCGGTCTACCATCAGGCGCTGGTGCGGAGCCTGCCGCAGGCCGGGCCGGTGCTGGTGCTCAATCTCGGCGGGGTGGCGAACATCACCTATCTCGACGGCGACGCGGATCCGATTGCCTGCGACACCGGCCCGGCCAATGCGCTGATCGACGATTTCATGACGGCGCGCACCGGCGCCCCGATCGATCGCGATGGCGCGGCGGCGGCGGCCGGGCGGGTCGACGAGGCGGCGATCGCGCGGCTCCTGGATCATCCCTTCTTCGCGCTGCGGCCGCCCAAGTCGCTGGACCGCAACGCATTTCGCGACTGGGTCGCCGCGCGGGGCGGCCTCGACGGCCTGAGCACGGAAGACGGCGCGGCGACGCTGACCGCGCTCACCGCCGCCACGGTCGGCGCGGTGCTGGCGCATCTGCCGCGCCGCCCGGCGCTGGCGATTGCGGCCGGTGGCGGGGCGCATAATCCCACGCTCCTCGCCATGCTGGCCGCGCGAACCGGCATTCGCGTGCTTACCGCCGAGGATGTCGGCTGGTCGAGTGATGCGCTGGAAGCACAGGCCTTCGCTTTTCTCGCCGTGCGGGCACTGCGCGGGCTGCCGATCAGCTTTCCCACCACCACCGGCATTGCCCGGGCGCTGACGGGCGGCGTTATCGCACTGCCAAACGGTGCCCAGTAACCGTTAACGATAGGAAAGCTGAAGGCGACATTCAATTTATCTGAAATTCAGACACGATTGTCGCAGTATTCCTGAAATGCATTGGTGCAATGCAGAAGCGAATGATGCGCCGCAGCAATTGTTGGCTATCTTGAGGGCTCCCGGAAGTCCGGCTCGCCAGGCAGGCAGCTTCCTATCAACACGCCTGGACAGAACTTTGGAGCAGTCGACATGCGCAGCCTCATTCGAGACCTTCTGCCCCTCGCCGTCGCGGGCGGGCTCATCGCCGTCGCCGTCATCGCCCCGGTCCGTGCCGCCGACAAGGCCGCGGGCCTCCGCCCGGCCACCGCGCAGAGCATCCAGCTCGGCTACGTGAAGGGCACCGCCTATTACACCCAGGAACGCGATGGCTTCCATGTCATCGCCACGCTCAGCGTTGCCGATGGCGCGCCGGTGCGCGTCGCCGCCACGCTGCAGCCGGAGCAGGCGGTCAGCTTCTCCGTGCCCGGCTCTGTGGACGGGGTGACCCGCGCGGTCGAGATCGTGCGCCGCGGCGACGTGATCACCGTCAACGAGCCCTCGCGGCTCGTGCTGAACTGACACGGCACCCTCATCCCAACAAAAAGGCCCGGCGTGGTGAGCGCCGGGCCTTTTTTCATGGAGAGGACAGGTTGTCCCGCAACGCGCCGACCGCTCAGGCGGCGGTGATCTTCTTCGCGTTGGTGCCCGGCAGGCGCTTGTCGAGATAGGTGCCGACCACTTCCATCAGCTCTTCGGTCTTGCCGTCGAAGAAATGGTTGGCCTCCGGCACGGTCTGCTGCTCGATGACGATACCCTTCTGCGTCTTCAGCTTCTCGACGAGGCCGGTGACGGCGGAGAAGGGCACGACGGCATCCTTGTCGCCATGCACGAACAGGCCCGAGGACGGGCAGGGCGCGAGGAACGAGAAGTCATACAGGTTCGCCGGCGCGGCGATGGAGATGAAGCCTTCCACCTCCGGGCGGCGCATCAGCAGCTGCATGCCGATCCAGGCGCCGAAGGAGAAGCCGGCGATCCAGCAGGCCCGCGCATCCGGGTTGATCGACTGCGCCCAGTCGAGCGCCGCGGCGGCATCGGCCAGTTCGCCCTGGCCATGGTCGAACGACCCCTGGCTGCGGCCCACGCCGCGAAAGTTGAAACGCAGCGTGGAGAAGCCGCGATTCACGAACTGGTAGTACATGTTGTAGACGACCGGATTGTTCATCGTGCCGCCGAACTGGGGGTGCGGATGCAGGATGATGGCGATCGGCGCGTGGCGCGTCTTGGCCGGCTGGTAGCGGCCTTCAAGCCGCCCCTTCTCGCCGGTGAAAATGACTTCAGGCATGAAGTTCGAGACCTTGGATTGGCGCGCCCGGTGTGCTCTCCGTCGCGAACGCGGCCGGGCGGCAGGGCCTTGCGCGGCGTTCGCAGAGCGGCAGTCTACCGCAGGCGCCTTGACGAGACGGGATGCGAACCCTAACTTATTAGAATAGTTCTAATATTCTACGTCGGGTTGCAGTGGTTGCGCCCACAACCTGCGGATCCGGCGCCTTTGTCAGAGATGACGGAAGCCAAGCTATGCAGGAGGCCGCCTTATTTTGCAAGCAAATCGAGCAAGAGGCAGGCGGAACGGACATTGGTTGACTATATAGATCGCGAACGCCGGAATTCGAGCCCGCAGACGCAACAATGAACGAACGCATCTATCTCGATCACAACGCCACCGCGCCGGTGCGCCCGGAAGCGCGCAGCGCTTTGATGGAGGCGCTGGACACGACAGGCAATGGCTCCTCCGTGCATGGCGAGGGGCGGGCGGCGCGCGCCGTGATGGATCTGGCGCGCGCCCGGGTGGGGGCATTGGTCGAGGGTGATGCGGGCGGCGTGGTCTTCACCTCGGGCGGGACGGAGGCGAATGCGCTGGCGCTGACGCCCGATTACCGCCGGGGCGAGGAGCCGATCGCGCTCGATGTCCTGATCACCAGCGCGGTGGAGCACCCGGCCGTGCTGCGGGGCCATCGCTTCTCCGCCGAGCGGGTCGAGGTGCTGCCCGTGGACGCGCGCGGCCGGCTTCGGCTGGAGGCGCTGGACGAGGCGCTTGCCCGGCATCACGCCGCCGGGCACCGGGCACTGGTCTCGCTGATGCTGGCCAATAACGAGACGGGCGTGATCCAGCCGGTGGCCGAGGCGGCGCAGCGTGCCCATGCCCATGGCGCCCTGATGCATACCGATGCCGTGCAGGCCGCCGGGCGCATGCCGGCCTCCATGGTGGCGCTGGGCGTCGACCTCATGTCGGTGTCCGCCCACAAGATCGGCGGCGCTCCCGGCGCGGGCGCGCTCGTCATCGCCGACCCGGACCTGCGGCCCGCGCCGCTGCTGGCCGGCGGCGGGCAGGAGAGGGGGCGGCGCGGCGGCACCGAGAACGTGCCGGCCATCGCGGCTTTCGGCGCGGCGGCGATGAGCGCGCGGGACAGTTTGGAATCAGAACAAATACGTATCGCCGCCTTGCGCGCGAGGCTTGAAAGCGCTCTAAGGTGCGAATTTCCGGAGCTTGTCCTGCTCGTCGGGGATGTCGATCGCCTGCCCAACACGTCCTGCCTGTCGCTCCCGGGCGTGCCGGCCGAGACCATGGTCATCGCTCTCGATCTCGCGGGCCTTGCGGTGAGCGCCGGCTCGGCCTGTTCGTCGGGCAAGGTGGCCGCCTCGCACGTTCTCGCGGCGATGGGCGTGCCGGAGCGCATTGCGCGTTCGGCCTTTCGCCTGTCTTTCGGCTGGTCGAGCGGCGAAGAAGATGCCCACCGGGCACTCGGCGCGTTCCGCCGGGTGATGCCGGGCCTTTTGCGTCGCCGCGCGGCGTAATGGCAAACGCCGCGTGAGCGGCACATTTACAGGGCCCCTGCCGCCTCGTGGGCATGGGTCAAAGGCCGATCGATCGTGCAGACGATGGATCGGAGCGGCATCGCCCATCGATGCCCGCGCACGTGACGAGTTGACCTGACCCGCGGGCCTTGAACCCGCGCGGGAGAGGAGATGAGACGATGCCGGCCGTACAAGAGACAGTGGACCAGGTCCGCTCCATCGATGTCGATCAGTACAAGTACGGTTTCTTCACGGATATCGAATCCGAGAAGGCGCCGAAGGGCCTCAGCGAAGACACGGTCCGCTTCATTTCGGCCAAGAAGGACGAGCCGGAATGGATGCTGGAATGGCGGCTCGAGGCCTTCCGCCGCTGGCAGACCATGCGCGAGCCGGATTGGGCGCGGGTGAGCTATCCCGCGATCGACTATCAGGACCTGTATTACTATTCCGCGCCGAAGAAGAAGGCGGCGGTGTCGATCGACGAGATCGACCCGGAGATTCTCGCGACTTACGAGAAGCTCGGCATCCCGCTGCGCGAGCGCGACGCGCTGCTCGGCATCGCCAGCGGCGGCACCAAGGTGGCGGTCGACGCGGTGTTCGACAGCGTCTCGGTGGCCACCACCTTCAAGGAAGAGCTCTCCAGGGCCGGCGTCATCTTCATGCCGATTTCGGAAGCGATCCGCGAACACCCCGAGCTGGTGAAGAAGTATCTCGGCTCCGTGGTGCCGGTGACGGACAACTATTTCGCCACGCTGAACTCGGCGGTGTTCTCGGACGGCTCCTTCGTCTATGTGCCGAAGGGTGTGCGCTGCCCGATGGAGCTCTCCACCTATTTCCGCATCAACGAGCGCAATACCGGCCAGTTCGAGCGCACGCTGATCATCGCGGATGAAGGCGCCTATGTGAGCTATCTCGAAGGCTGCACCGCGCCGCAACGCGACGAGAACCAGCTGCACGCGGCGGTGGTCGAACTGGTGGCGCTGGCCGATGCCGAGATCAAGTACTCGACGGTGCAGAACTGGTATCCCGGCGACAAGGACGGCAAGGGCGGCATCTTCAACTTCGTCACCAAGCGCGGCGACTGCCGTGGCGACCGCTCCAAGATCTCGTGGACCCAGGTCGAG
Organism: Ancylobacter amanitiformis; assembly: GCF_030814815.1. Classification (GTDB taxonomy): domain Bacteria; phylum Pseudomonadota; class Alphaproteobacteria; order Rhizobiales; family Xanthobacteraceae; genus Ancylobacter; species Ancylobacter amanitiformis. Next base: position 12,913 of record NZ_JAUSVR010000011.1, read on the forward strand.
ACCGGCTCGGCCATCACCTGGAAATACCCGAGTTGCATCCTGCGCGGCGACAATTCGCAGGGCGAGTTCTACTCGATCGCCATCTCGAACGGGCGCCAGCAGGTCGATAGCGGCACCAAGATGATCCATCTGGGCAAGAACACGTCCAGCCGCATCATCTCCAAGGGCATCGCGGCGGGCCGCTCGGACAATACCTATCGCGGTCTCGTCTCGGCGCACCGCAAGGCGACCGGCGCGCGCAACTTCACCAATTGCGACAGCCTGCTGATCGGCGACAAATGCGGGGCGCATACCGTGCCCTATATCGAATCGAAGAATTCGAGCGCCCAGTTCGAGCACGAGGCCACCACCTCGAAGATCTCCGACGACCAGCTGTTCTACTGCCGCCAGCGCGGCCTCGACCCCGAGGAGGCGACGGCGCTGATCGTGAACGGCTTCGTCAAGGACGTGCTGCAGCAGCTGCCCATGGAGTTCGCCGTCGAGGCGCAGAAGCTGATCTCGGTGAGCCTCGAAGGCTCGGTGGGCTGAGGAGGCGTTCGATGGGCATATTTGATGAAGCCAAGCAGGTGCTTCTGAAGGAAGCGGCCGATCAGCTTCGGCGAGAAGAGGCATTGAAGGCCTCGCAAGAGCAAGTAGCTCGTGCAATTGCGGGGCAGCTAGTTCGAGATTTGCCGAATTTGACCGAGAATAAAATCGAAGTTGTGACGCAGGGGAATTTAATAACCGTAACTAATAATGGCGAACATATATACGTATGTTGTGAGTCTAGTGACGAATTTCGTCTTAAAGTCGATAGTGGACGTGGAATTTTAAAAGAGCTGAGCGGTAGCTCTGTCGAAATTATTTATAGCAAACAGCAGATGGCTCGTGCAGTCGTCACTTGGATTCAAAGGAGTGCTGACTAATGGCCCTGCTCGACATCGACAACCTCCACGCGCGCATCGGCGGCGACCACGGCAAGGAGATCCTCAAGGGTCTCTCGCTCACCGTGAATCCGGGCGAGGTGCACGCCATCATGGGGCCGAACGGCTCCGGCAAGTCGACGCTGTCCTATATCCTCGCCGGCAAGGACGATTACGAGGTCACCGACGGCGCGGTGACGTTCGACGGCGAGAATTTGCTCGACATGGAAATCGACGAGCGCGCCGCCAAGGGCGTGTTCCTCGCCTTCCAGTACCCGATCGAGGTGCCCGGCGTCGCCACCATGACCTTCCTGCGCGCGGCGCTGAATGCCCAGCGCAAGAAGCGCGGCGAGGCCGAGGTCTCCACGCCCGACTTCCTGCGCCTCGTGAAGGAGCGCGCCGGCCATCTCGGCATCAACCAGGACATGCTGCGGCGCGGCGTCAATGTCGGCTTCTCCGGCGGCGAGAAGAAGCGCGCCGAAATCCTGCAGATGGCCATCCTGCAGCCCAAGCTGTGCATCCTCGACGAGACGGATTCCGGCCTCGACATCGACGCGCTCAAGGTGGTGTCGGAAGGCGTCAACGCGCTGCGCTCGCCCGACCGCGCGATGATCGTCATCACCCACTACCAGCGCTTGCTCAACCACATCGTGCCGGACTTCGTGCACGTGATGAACAAGGGCCGCATCGTGCGCTCGGGCGGCAAGGAACTGGCGCTGGAACTCGAGGCCAATGGCTATGCCGAGTATCAGCAGGACGCGGCGTGAGGAGGCTGAGATGAACGCCGAGATCCGTCCGATCCGCACCCCGGCCGAACAGGGCCTGTCGGGCGAGCTGAAAGCTCTCTCCCGCGCCGGCGGCCCGCGCATCGTCGCGCTGCGCACGGCCGCTGCCCAGGCTTTCAACGATAACGGCCTGCCCCACCGCCGCGTGGAGGAGTGGAAATACACCGATCTGCGCACGCTGATGCGCGAGGCGCTGCCGCTTGCCACGCCCGCCGCCGTGGCGCAGGTGGAGGCGCATCAGGGCCTGCTGCTCGACACCGGCGCCCGCCGCATCGTCGTCGCCAATGGCGCGGTGGTGCCCGAACTGTCCGATCTCGCCGATCTGGAGCCGGGGCTGTCCATCCTCACCCTGGCTCAGGCTCTTGCGGGCGCCGGCGAGACGCTCGCCCGGCTCGGCACGCTGGAGCCCGGCCGCTACGATGCGGCTCTGGCGCTCAACACCGCGCTCGCCACCGATGGCGTGGTGATCGAGGTCGGGGAGGGCGCGCAGATCGCGCGGCCGGTGCATGTCGCGCATGTGGTCTCCGGCCACCGGCCGGCGGCCAGCTTCGCGCGCAGCCTCGTCGTGGTCGGCGCCGGCGCGCATTTCACCTATGCCGAGAGCTTCGAGGGTCCGGCCGGCCTCGGCTATCAGGTCAACAGTGCCACCGAGTTCGTGGTCGGCGATGAGGCGCATCTCGACGTGGTGCGTCTGCAGGAGGACAGCGCCAGCGCCCTTCACCTGTCGACCCTGCTGTTCGAGATCGGCCGCGCCGCGAAGGTGCATGCGTTCAGCTTTGGCATCGGCGCGGGCGTGGCGCGTACCACGCTCTACGCCAACCTCGCGGGCGAGGACAGCCAGGTCGGCTTCAACGGCGCCTCGCTGCTCAAGGGCCGCCAGCACGCCGACGCGACGCTGTTTCTCGACCATCAGGTGCCGGGTTGCGAGAGCCGCGAACTGTTCAAGACCGTGCTCGACGACAGCGCCCGCGGCGTGTTCCAGGGCAAGATCGTCGTCCGGCAGGCGGCGCAGAAGACCGATGGGCGGATGATGAGCCGCGCCTTGGTGCTCGGCGACGATGCGGAGATGGACAACAAGCCGGAACTGGAGATCTTCGCCGACGACGTGCAGTGCGGCCACGGTGCCACCTGCGGCGCGATCGACGACGACCTGCTGTTCTACCTGCGCGCCCGCGGCATTTCGCTGAAGGACGCGCAGAGCCTGCTCGTGCAGGCCTTTGTCGGCGAGGCGATCGAGACCGTCGAGCATGACGGGCTGCGCGAGGCGCTGGTGGCGCGGGCGGAAGCCTGGCTCGCGGCGCGGGGCTGAGGCGCGCGCCGCCGGCCATTGATGTCGTCATCCCTGCTCGCCGCTCAGGCCGGGATGACGAGAATTCAATCTCCCCACCCGAACTCGGCTGTTGCCGAGTCCGGTTTCGGCGAGACAGAAGCCGGAAATATCCGGCTTCTGCGGAGAGGTGGCCCGCGAAGCGGGTCGGTGAGGGGCCGCACGATTGCGGAGCGGTGAAGACCCCTCACCCCAGCCCTCTCCCCGGCGGGGAGAGGGAACTGCGTGCGGTTGTCAGAAAGGTCCGGCCATGACCACCCTCCACCCCGCCGTCATCGACGGCACTTATGACGTCGCCCGCGTGCGGCAGGATTTTCCGATCCTCGCCAAACAGGTTTACGGCAAGAAGCTGGTCTATCTCGACAATGCCGCCTCGGCGCAGAAGCCGGTGCAGGTGCTGGACCGCATGCGCTTCGCCTATGAGAACGAATATTCCAACGTCCATCGCGGCCTGCATTACCTCGCCAATGCGATGACCGAAGCCTATGAGCAGGCCCGCGAGCGCTGCCGCGCCTTTCTCAATGCGCCGACGCTGGAAGAAGTGATCTTCGCCCGCTCGGTGACGGGCGCCATCAATCTCGTGGCGTCCTCGCTCGGCCAGTCGATCGGCGAGGGCGACGAGATCGTGCTCTCGATCATGGAGCACCACTCCAATATCGTGCCGTGGAACTACCTGCGCGAGCGCAAGGGCGCGGTGATCAAATGGGCGCCGGTGACGGAAGACGGCGCCTTCGACATGGAGGCGTTCAAGGGCCTGCTCACGGAGCGCACCCGGATCGTCGCGATCACCCATATGTCGAACGTGCTCGGCACGGTGACGCCGATCAAGGAAATCGCCCGCCTCGCCCATGAGGTCGGCGCGGTGGTGGTGGTGGACGGGGCGCAGGCGGCGGTGCACATGCCGGTCGACGTTCAGGATCTCGACGTCGATTTCTACGGCGTCACCGGCCACAAGCTCTATGGGCCGACCGGCATCGGCGTTCTCTACGGCAAGCGCGCGCTGCTGGACAAGCTGCCGCCTTACGAGGGCGGCGGCGAGATGATCCGCACCGTCACCGAGGCCGGCGTCACCTATGGCGAGCCGCCGCACCGCTTCGAGGCCGGCACCCCGCCCATCGTGCAGGCGATCGGCCTCGGCGAGGCGCTGGTCTACATGGAAAGCCTGGGGCGCGCGCGCATCGCCGCGCACGAGGCCTCGCTCGGCGCCTATGCGCGGGAGCGGCTCTCCGCCATCAACTCGGTGCAGATCTACGGCGATGCACCGGGCAAGGGCGCCATCTTCGCCTTCGACGTGAAGGGCGCCCATCCGCATGATATCGCCACCGTCATCGACCGCGCCGGCGTCGCCGTGCGCGCGGGTACCCATTGCGCGATGCCGCTGCTGGGGCGATATGGTGTGACAGCGACGTGCCGGGCGTCGTTCGCGCTCTACAACACGCATGAGGAAGTCGACGCCCTCGCCGACGCCCTCATCAAGGCTCAGGATCTGTTCGCATGAGCGAAACCCCGACGTCCGTTGAACCGAATGTGCCCGCGATCGATTCCAGCATTCCCCAGGAAGAGCTGGACCGGCTGACCGACGAGATCGTCGCGGCGCTGAAGACCGTCTACGATCCGGAAATTCCGGTCGACATCTATGAACTCGGCCTCATCTACAAGGTCGACATCGCGGATGATCGCCAGGTGGCCGTCGAGATGACGCTGACCACGCCGAACTGCCCCTCCGCCGCCGAGCTTCCCGGCATGGTGGAAGGCGCGGTGGCGAGCGTCGGCGGCGTGTCGGGCGTGGCGGTCAACCTCACCTTCGATCCGCCATGGGATCAGGGCCGCATGTCGGAAGAAGCCCGGCTCGCGCTCAATCTCTGGTGAGCGCCATGGCGCAGCCCTCCGGCCGGAATGCCGCGCCGCCGATCGCCGGCGTGCTGGAGACCGGGCTCTATGTCGACGACGTGCCGCGCGCCCGCGCCTTCTACGAGGGCGTGCTCGGCCTCAGGCCCATGGTCGCCGATGAGCGCTTCTGCGCCTACAATGCCGGTCCGGCCAGCGTGCTCCTGCTGTTCCGGCGCGGCGCGACGCTGGAGCCGCTGACCCTGCCGGGCGGCGTCATTCCCCCGCATGACGGCCACGGCCCGCTGCATTTCGCGCTGGCGATCCCGGAAAGTTCGGTCGAGCACTGGGTGGCGCATCTGGCCGCGCACCACGTCGCCCTTGAGAGCCGGGTGGAGTGGAAGGGCGGTGGGGTGAGCCTGTATTTCCGCGATCCCGACGACAATCTGGTCGAGCTGGCGACGCCGGGGCTGTGGCTGAATTACTGAGATGGTGCGCCGGAAGGAGATATGGCCGAAGAGTCCTGCGCTGGATCCCGGATCGGCGCTGCGCTGCGCGCAGCTGGTCCGGGAAACAGTAGGTCTTCGTTTCCCGGACAAGTGACGCCGCAGGCGGAACGCCGATCCGGGATCCAGCGCAAGACTCTTCGGCCGAATCCCTCTTCCTCGCTGCGGGATGGCTGATCCGCGTCGCCTGATCTTGTGTCCGGCGACGGAGTGCCCCATTTTAAGCGGACCGATCCGCCGGCCTTTAACCGGCGTCGATTAGGAGACGATCGACATGACCAGCCAAGCCCGCCCACGTCCCGCCGTTATGAGCCTGACGGATGCCGCCGCGGAGCGCGTGCGTTCCATCATCGCCCGCTCCGAAAAACCCGTCGCGGGCCTGCGCGTCGGCGTGAAGAATGGCGGCTGCGCCGGCATGGAATACACGATCGAATTCGCGGAAGAACCCGGGCGCTTCGACGAGGTGGTCGAGGACAAGGGCGTGAAGGTGCTGATCGACCCGAAGGCGATCCTCTATCTGCTCGGCACGCAGATGGACTTCAAGGCCGACAAGTTCTCGGCCCAGTTCGTGTTCAACAATCCCAACCAGACCTCGGCCTGCGGCTGCGGTGAATCGGTTGCCATCACCCCGGTGCGCGCGGACCTCGCCGACGCGCACGCCTGAACGCAGGCGCCCCCGATGGACGAGGCGGCGATCGGCGATGTCTTCGCCGCCTTCCGGCCGGTGCGCTGCCGGCGTACGTTCGGCGGCCTCGGTCTCTATGCCGAGGGCGTGATGTTCGGCCTCGTCGCCGGTGATCGCATCTATCTCAAGACCGACCCGGCCTTTGCCGCCGAACTGGCGCGGCACGGCGCCGTGCCCTTTGTCTATGCGGCGCGGGGGCGGCAGGTAAGGGTGGCCTATTGGTCGCTGCCGGATGCGGCGCTGGATGATGCCGAGGCCGCGGCGGACTACGCCATGCGCGCGCTGGGGCTGGCGCTCGCCGCAAAGGCGATGAAGCCGCCGCGCCATTGAACCTTGCCCCCGTCCAGCCGTTTCCATGGGTACCCCATGGAGTGATGCGGCATGAATCTCGACACTTTCGGCGCGACCGGCGAACGCGGCACGCTCGCCGACCTGTTCATTCTCTATGGGCTCAACGCGCTCTACGCGCTGGGCCTGCTGGTTCTGGGCTGGTATGCCGCCTCCGTCGTGGAGCGGCTCGTGCTGCGCGCCTTCGGCGCGGCGCGGCGGGTCGATCCCACGGTGGGCGTGTTCCTCGCCTCGATCGCGCGCTATGGCGTGCTGGTCTTTGTCGGCGTGGCGGTGCTGCAGCGCTTCGGCATCCAGACCACCAGCATCATCGCCGTGCTGGGCGCCACCTCCCTCGCGGTCGGCCTCGCCCTCCAGGGCACGCTGTCCAATGTCGCGGCGGGGGTGATGCTGCTGCTGTTCCGCCCGTTTAAGCTCGGTGATCAGGTCGAGATCGGCGGCATGGCCGGCACGGTGAAGGGGCTGACCCTGTTCATCACCGAACTGGCCGCCGGCGACAATGTTCAGGTGCTGATGCCGAATGGAAAGGTGTGGGGCGCGCCGATCGTCAACAAGTCGGTCTATGGCGCGCGCAGCTTCTCGTTCGCGCTGGAACTGAAGCCGGATGCCGATATCGAGGCGGTGCTGGCCAAGGGGCTGGACTTCCTCACGGCGGATTCGCGCGTGCAGACGCAGCCGGGACCGACGGCCGCCATCTCACGGATGGCGCTTGATCGCGTGGAAATCGCCTTTTCCGGCTGGGCAGCGGCGGGAGATGCCGGCGCGGTGCGCGGCGATCTGATCCGCCATCTGCGCGGCGTGCTGAAGGACGCGACGCCCGCCACGTCCCCCAGGAGCCCGAGCATGGCGAACGCCTGAGGGCGTTCGCGCGGCAGGCGAGGCGAACCTCGCGAGGCGGGGCTCAGCCCGCCTTGATCTTCACCGGACGCAGCAGGAAGGCCGGCAGGTGCGAGGTATCGGCCGGCTCGTCCGCCTGGTGGCGGTCCTGGCGGTGATGCGTCAACGGCGTCACCGGCGCGCGGGACGGCGCGGGTGCGCGCTTGGGCTCGGAGCCCGCCGCCGGCTTGGCGGCGCGGGGCGCCGGTGCCGATGCCGGCGCATCGGCCGCCGGAGCCGCCGAAGCCTTGGCGGCGCGACGGGCCGGCTTGCGGGCCGGGGCGGGGGCGTGATCCTCGGCAACGGCCGCGCTTGCCACCTCGGCGGGGGCCTCGACGGCCGTCTCGTCCGCGGCCTTCTCCACCCGGCGACGGGCCGGACGGGCGCCACGGCGCTCTTCGCTCGCGCGCTCCTCGCGGGCACGTTCGCCACCGCGCTCGCCACGACCGCCGCCACCGCGGCTGCGCTCGCTGCCACGGCGTTCGCTGCCGCCCTCGCGGCGCGGCGCGCGCGGCTCGACCGGCGGCAGGGTCTCCAGCGAGGAGCCTTCCATCCAGTCGATCGAGCGGCCGATCAGCTTCTCGATCGCCGCGACCGACTTGGTCTCGGCCGGGGTGACGATGGTGAAGGCGGCACCGGCGCGGCCGGCCCGGCCGGTGCGGCCGATGCGGTGGACATAGTCTTCCGCGTGGTGCGGCGTGTCATAGTTGAACACGTGGCTCACGGCGGGAATGTCGAGCCCGCGCGCGGCGACGTCGGAGGCCACCAGCAGCGTGGCCTCGCCGGTGCGGAACTGGTCGAGCGCCTGCATGCGCGAGCGCTGGTCCATGTCGCCATGCAGGGCCACGGCCTTGTAGCCGTGGCGCAGCAGCGACTTGTGCACGATGGCGACATCGCTCTTGCGATTGCAGAAGATGATGCCGTTCTGCAACGCTTCCGCATTGTCGATCAGCCGCCGCAGGGTCTCGCGCTTGGCGAAATCCTCCTTGGAGGAAGCGACCAGCAGTTGGGTGATGGTCGAGGCGGTGGAGGAGGGACGGGAAGCCTCGATCTGCACCGGGTTCGACAGGAACTGCGAGACGAGGCGCTGGATTTCCGGCGGCATGGTGGCCGAGAAGAACAGTGTCTGCCGGGTGAAGGGAACCAGCTTGCAGACACGCTCGATGTCGGGGATGAAGCCCATGTCGAGCATGCGGTCGGCCTCGTCGATGACGAGGATCTCGATGCCCGACAGCAGCAGGCGCCCGCGCTCGACATGATCGAGCAGGCGGCCCGGCGTGGCGATCAGCACGTCCACGCCGCGCACCAGCTTGGCATCCTGGTCGCCGAATGAGACGCCGCCGATCAGCAGCGCGACGTTGAGCTTGTGATTCTTGCCGTAGCGGATGAAATTCTCTTCCACCTGCGCGGCGAGTTCGCGCGTGGGCTCGAGAATCAGCGTGCGCGGCATGCGCGCGCGGGCGCGGCCCTGCTCCAGCAGGGTGAGCATCGGCAAGGTGAAGGCAGCCGTCTTGCCCGTGCCGGTCTGCGCGAGACCGAGGACGTCGCGGTGCGCCAGCACATGCGGAATGGCCTGCGCCTGGATCGGCGTCGGCTCGGTGTATCCAGTGTCGGCAACGGCCGAGAGCACCTTGTCGCTCAGGCCCAGTTCGTTAAAAAGCATCTGGGGTCAATTCTGCGGCTGCGCACCGCTCACCGGAGCCCCGAGCCGTAACCGGGGATGGCTGCATCGTCGTCGCGCGGAACGCATCAGTCGGGTATGGTCGGACGACGCGTTGCACCATACGGATAAAGCCCGGAAAGTCAACGAAGTTTACCGATGTCAAGGGTTTGTACGGGCATTTTTGCCCAGCGACGCCCTTTCGGGGGCTGGAGACGCCATGAGCCGTGCCTTCGTCAAGGAAGATAGCGGCGCCGAGGCGCTGCCCGAACGCCCGGTCAGCCCTGAGCGCAATCTCGTCACCCGGCGCGGGCTGGCGCTCATCGAGCAGGAGGGCGCGCGCCAGCGCGAGGCACTCTCCGCCGCCGGTGCGGCGGGTGAGCGCGACCGCGTGGCGGCGGCCTCGCGCGAGCTGCGCTACTGGAGCGCGCGCCGCGCCAATGCCGAGCCGGTCGACCCGCCGGCCAGCGGCGAGGCGATCACTTTCGGCATGGCGGTCACGATCGAGGACGAGGCGGGCCGCCGCCGCACCTACCGAATCGTCGGCGAGGACGAGGCGGACCCGCGCGAAGGGCGCATCGCCTGGATTTCCCCGGTCGCCCGCGCGCTGATGGGCAAATGGGTGGGCGACGAGATCCGCCTGCCGGCCGGAACCGCCGAGATTGTTGCGGTCGATCCCCTGCCGGAGCCGTTCTAGGCACGCCGGATGCTGGACCCCGGCGGCAGAGCGGCTATCCTGTACCCCCGAGCCCGAAAATCAGCGTGTCCGTGTTCCGTTTCATCCATACGAGCGACCTCCATCTCGGCAAGCGCTTCGGCAACCTGCCCGAGGAATTGCGCGGGCGGCTGCGCGAGGCGCGCCATGGCGTGATCGGCCGGCTGGCGGGCGCGGCGCGGGCGAACGGAGCCGGCGTGGTGCTGCTGGCCGGCGACACGTTCGACACCGAGACGCCCTCGCCGGAAATCCGCCGTCAGGCGCTGGCCGAAATGGGCCATCACGCGCCGCTGACCTTCGTGCTGCTGCCGGGCAATCATGATTCGCTGCAGGCCACCTCGCTGTGGAGCGCGCTGCGCGAGGGTGCGCCACCCAATGTGATCCTCGCCACCGAGCCCGTGCCGCTGACGCTGGCGCCCGGCGTGAGCCTGCTTCCGGCGCCCTGCACGACGCGTCGGCCCGGCCGCGACCTTACCGAATGGATGAGCGGCGCGCCGACGCCCGAGGGCGCGCTCCGGCTTGGCCTCGCCCATGGCGCGATCCGCGATTTCTCGGAGGAGGGGAACGCCGCGGAGGTTCTCGCACCCGACCGTGCCGCCCGTGCCGGCCTCGATTATCTCGCGCTCGGCGACTGGCATGGCGCCATCGCGGTGGATGCGCGCACGCGCTACAGCGGCACGCCGGAGCCGGACCGCTTCAAGCATGGCCGGCCGGGCGAGGCGCTACTTGTCCATGTCGCCGCCGCCGGCGCGCTGCCGGAAGTGACGCCGTTCCCCACCGGCTCGTTTGACTGGCGGATCGTGCCGCTGCATCTGTTGCCGGGAGATGACGGCCCCGCGCAACTGGCGGGGCTGCTGCCGGCTGGCCCGCAGCGGCGCCAAAGCCTGTTGCGCATCGCCGCCACGGGCCGGGCGAGCCTTGCCGGCCGCACCGCGCTGGCCGCCGCCGTGCAGCATGCCGCGCCGGAATTCGCCCTGCTCGAATTCGACGATGGCGACCTCGCCACCGAGTGCGAGGCGACCGATCTCGACCTGATCGACCGCGCCGGCGCGCTGCGCGAGGCGGCCGAGACGCTGAGTGCCGCCAGCCTCGATCCGTCGGCGTCGGCGGGCGAGCGGGACACCGCCCGCGCCGCGCTGGTACGGCTGTTCTCCTATTGCCAGAAGATCGCCTCATGAAGCTCGCGGCGCTGCGGCTCTACAATGTCAAGCGCTTCGCGCGGCAGGGCGTCGCCATCGAGGGCATCGGCGATGGCGTCAACGTGCTGTGCGCCGCCAATGAATATGGCAAGTCGACCAGTTTCGAGGCGCTGCACGCGCTGTTCTTCCTGCCGCATACCAGCGTCGCCAAGGATGTGCAGCGGCTCAAGCCCTATAGCGGCGGCAACCCGATCGTCCAGGCGGAGATCGAGGTGGCGCAAGGCCGGTTCCGCCTCACCAAGCAGTTCCTCGGCGGCAAGCGCGCGCAGGTCGAGCGGCTCGATGGTTTCGGCGGCGCGCATCTGGTCGCCCAGGCCGACGAGGCCGAGGGCTTCATCGCCGGCCTGATCCGCGGCGGCAGCGCCGGCCCGGCGGGGCTTTTATGGGTGCGCCAGGGCATTACCGGCCTCGAAGAGCGCAAGAAGAGCGAGGAGGAGGATGAACGCCGCGTGCGCGAGAGCCTGCTCGCCTCCGTGCAGGGCGAGGTCGAGGCGATCACCGGCGGACGGCGCATGTCGCAGATCATGGCGGCCTGCGAGGAGGAACTGGGCCGGCTCGTCACCGCCACATTGCGGCCCAAGGGCGGCGGGCCCTATGCCGCCGCCGCCGAGGAGGAAGCGCGCCTCAATGAGGAGGAGCGGCGTCTGGCCGCCGAGGTGAGGGCGCTGCGCGAGGCGCTGGACCGCCGCGCGGGGGCGCTGAAACGCCTCGCCGAGCTCGGCCATGCCGAGGAGAAGGCCGCCCGCCGCGCCGCCGTGGAGCAGGCGGAGGCGGCTTTCGAGGCGGCCAAGGCGCATGCGCAGAAGCTGAAGGCGGCCGAGGCGGAAGCCGCGCTCGCCCGCGAGCGTCGCGACGCGGCGGTGCGCGAGGTTTCCGCCTTCCGCGAGGCGCTGGAGCAGGCCGGGCGGCTCGGCGGCGAGCTGGAGGCCGCCCATGCGGCGCGCGAGGAGGCGAGGGCGCGGCGCGGCGTGGCCGTGGCGGCGATCGAACAGGCCAATGCCGCGGTGGTGGCCGCGGAGAGCGAGGAACAGGCGATCCGCGACCTTCTCGGCCGGCTGGATGCGGCGCTGCGCGCCCGGCAGGCGGCGGAGGAGCTGAGCGCGCTCGACGCGCGGCTGCGGCAGGGCGAGGCGCTGCGGGCCGGGCTGGAGCAGGGCGAGGCCGCGCTCGCGCTCATCGCGATTGCCGATGCGGCGGTCGACGGCCTGCAGCTGCTCGACATCGAGATTGCCCGGCTGCGCGCGGCCGAGGAGGCGGCACTGCCGACGCTGCGCATGGCCTATGCGCCCACCGCCGGCGCGCCGCTGGTTCTGGACGGGGCGCCGCTCAGCGAGGGCGAGGAGCGGCCGATCCGCGACCTGTCGGAGCTGGATATTCCCGGCATCGGCACGCTGACCCTGCGCTCGCACCGCCCGGACGGAGCCGACCGCGCCCGCCGCGCGGCGGAGCGCAAGCGTGCCGACCAGCTGGCGACGCTGGGCGTGGCGGACCTCGCGGAGGCACGCGGCCGGCAGGCTGCCGCCCGCGCGAAAAGCGCCGAGCTTGACGGGCTGCGGCTGGAACTGCGCCATGTGGCGCCCGATGGGCTGGCGCGGCTGCGCGAGGAGGTGGCGCGTCGTGCCGCCCTTGCGCCGGAAGTGCTGGAGCTCAAGGCCGATCCCGAGGAGACGCGGCTGAAGCTGGCGCAGGCCGGCTTGCGCGTCGGCGCCGCGCGCAATGGCGTGCGTGAGGCGCAGCCGCAGCAGGGGCGGGCCAATGACGCCTTCGTCGCCACGGAAGCGGCGGTGGCGCGGCTCAACGGCGAACTCGCCCGGCTCGACGCGTTTCTCGGTGACGCGGCAGAGCGCCCCGCCCGCGCGCAGCTTCTGGCGCAGGCGCGCGAGGAGCGCGAGGCGCTGTTCGCGCGGCACGAAGCGCTGGCGGTGGCCCTGCGGCAGGCCGCGCCCCATCTTCCCTCCGCCGAGGCGGCGCTGCGCCGCGCGAAATCGGCCGAGGACGCGGCGGCGCAGGAAGAGGGCCGGCTTGGCCGCGAACTCGCCGAGCTGAACGGGCAGATCCGCACCCGCGCCGACGACGCGGTGGAGGAGGCATGGCGCGAGACGGCCGAGGCGCTGGAAGCCGCGCGCGGCCGCGTCCGGGCCTTTGCCGCCGAGGTCGCGGCGCTCGACCGGCTGCGCGCGACCCTGCAAGCCTCGCGCTCGGCGGCGCGCGACCTCTACCTCAAGCCGGTGCTGACCGAGTTGCGGCCGCTGCTCGGCCTGCTGTTCGAGGATATTTCCATCGTGTTCGACGAGAAGAGCCTGCTGCCGCAGACCATCCGTCGCAACGGACAGGACGAGGAGATCGACCGGCTGAGCGGGGGCATGCGCGAGCAGCTCTCGGTGCTCACGCGCCTCGCCTTCGCCCGGCTGCTGGCGCGCGATGGCCGGCCGGCGCCGGTCATCCTCGACGATGCGCTGGTCTATTCCGACGATGACCGCATCGAGCGCATGTTCAACGCCCTGCACCTGCAGGCGCGCGACCAGCAGATCCTGGTCTTTTCCTGCCGCCAGCGGGCCTTTTCCCGGCTCGGCGGCAATGTGCTCGCCATGACGCCATGGCAGCCGGAGACCGCCTGAACCGCGCCTGAGGCCGCGCGGGGCGGCAGCGCGGCGCGCCTTGGTGTGCTTTGGAGAGCTTTGGAGAGCTTTGGGGGGAGAGGGAGTGCGGGGGCCGGAATGGACCCGGCCGCTTCTGCCACTTTCCGCTCCGCTCAGGCCGGCACGCGTTCCCATGTCGGGAACGGGTCGGGCAGGTGCTTGAACGGCTCGGGGTCGAACACGTTCGGCTTCATCGGGCCGATGAGGCAGGCGTCGAGCGCGGCGCGGATCGCCGCCTCGTCCAGGTTCACGCCGATGAAGACCAGTTCCTGCCGCCGGTCGCCATAGCCGGGCGTCCAGTGCTGGCGCAGCCAGGAACGCCAGTCCGGCTGCGTCGGCCAGTGCTCGGTGGGGATCGCCGCCCACCATTGGCCGATCGAGCCGGTGCGGCAGATGGCGCCGGCCAGCGACATTTCCCCCACCCGGCGCGGGCGGGTCGCCAGCCAGAACAGGCCCTTGGCCCGCACGAGGCCCGGCCAGGTGCGGGCGAGGAAGGCGTCGAACTTCTCCGGGTGGAACGGTCGGCGGGCGCGATAGACGAAGCTGGAAACGCCGTATTCCTCGGTTTCCGGCACATGGTCCTTGAAGCCGTTCAGCTCCTTGAACCAAGTCGGGTGTTCATGGGCGGCCTCGAAATCGAACCGGCCGGTGCCGAGAATGTCCTTGAGCGGCACATGGGCCTGATCGGTCTCGATGAGGCGCGCGTCGGGGTTCAGCGCCTTCACCACGGCCCGCACTTCCGCACGGCGGGCGGGGACGACGTCCGAAACCTTGTTGAGCACGACGACGTCGGCGAACTCGATCTGGTCGGTCAGCAGGTCGACCAGCGTGCGCTCATCCTCCTCGCCCGCCGTCTCGCCGCGATCGCGCAGGAAATCGCGGCAGCCGAAATCCTTGAGCAGGTTGGCGGCATCCACCACCGTCACCATCGTATCGAGCCGGGCGACGTCGGAGAGTGAAAACCCGTCCTCGTCGCGGAACTCGAACGTGGCGGCGACGGGCAGCGGCTCGGCGATGCCGGTGGATTCGATCAGCAGATAGTCGAAGCGCCCCTCGGCCGCGAGCCGGCGCACCTCGGCGAGCAGATCGTCGCGCAGCGTGCAGCAGATGCAGCCATTGGTCATTTCGACCAGCTTCTCCTGCGTGTGCGAGAGGTTCGCCCCGCCCGCCCGCACCAGCTCGGCATCGATGTTCACCTCCGACATGTCGTTGACGATGACCGCCACGCGCAGCCCCTCGCGATTGGCGAGGACATGGTTGAGCAGGGTGGTTTTTCCGGCGCCGAGAAAGCCGGACAGCACCGTGACCGGAAGGCGTGAATCGGACATAGGCGCGCGCTCCATGCGTAAAGTGATATAATGTATCACTTGCATGGTGAGCGCATCGGATCAAGCCCGTCGGTGCCGGAGAGAAACGCCGGCCCGTCAGGCCCGGGCCGGTCCGGTGGCCGGTGGCCGGCGGCTGGGCCGGGCGTTGCGGGGCAAAGACCCCGACGGATTCGCGCGAACGGCGGTACCGAATGAGCGCCGGCGCCGGGTGGCGCCCCGTTCACAGGCTGTCGTAGAGTGCGTTCACATCGTCCAGCGCATAGGCGAACTCGACCGGGCGGGTGCAGCGCCAGCCCCCGAAAGCCTCGCCCTCCAGCGCCTTGAGTGCCTCCGGCATTCTGAGGATGCCCCCGCCATAGAGCCGGTTGGCCATGTCGAGCATGCCGGTGCGGTGCATCGCCTCGCTCATGCTGCCGCAGGCCTCCTTCACCAGGAAGACGCGGAAGCCGAGATAGACCGCGTCGAAGGTCGTCGCCGTCACGCAGCTGTCGGTGAGCACGCCGGCCACCACCAGCGTCTCGATTCCGCGCGCCTTCAGCCGCTCCTCCAGATCGGTATGGCGGAACGCGCTCGGCCAGTTCTTGTGGAGGACGATATCGCCATCCTGTGGCGCGACCTCCGCACAGATTTCCGCGCCCGGTTGGCCCGCGACGGCCGAGCGGAACGTCTCGCCGACCGCTTCATCGTGTAGCGCATAGTCGCCGCGTTCCTCGTCCCGCACGTAGAACTGCGCGTGCACGACACAGACGCCGGCTTTCCGGGCCGTCGCCAGCAGCTGCGCGGCGTTGGCGAGGACGCTGTCATAGCCGACGATCGCCCAGGTGGCGCCGGGGCGGTACTCGTTCTGCAGGTCGATGAGGACAAGGGCGGAGGTCGCGGGCGACATGCGGCGCCTTTTTCGTTGCGGGCAGGAGCAGAAGCACGGGCGGATTCAGCCGCCGGCGGGTGGCAGGCGTGGCCCGGCGGTCTGCGCGATGAGCGCGTATTCGGTCGGGCGGCGATAGCGCGCGAAGTCGAAGCCCGCCTTGGCGCAGTCGTCATTCATGGCGAGGTCGGCGCGGTGAACGATCACCTCGTCGCCGAGCGAGTTGGCCAGCGCGACGATTTCCCCGCTGGGGGCGATGATGCAGGAGCCGCCGATCAGCGCCTGTCCCTCCTCGACCCCGGCCTTGGCGGCGGCGGCGATCCACACCGTGTTCTGGTAGGCGCCGGCCTGCATGGGCAGATGGTTGTGGAACATGCGCAGATGCGCCAGCCGTGGGGTCTCGCTGAGCAGGAGCGGCGTGTTGTAGCCGATCAGCACCATTTCCGCGCCGTTGAGGCACAGCATGCGGTAGGTCTCCGGCCAGCGCCGGTCGTTGCAGATCGCCATGCCGATCCGCACCCCCTCGAAGGAAAATACCGGGAAGCCGAGATTGCCCGGCTCGAAATAGCGCCGTTCGAGATGCACGGTCACGCCTTCTTCCGGCTCCTCGGAGCCGGGCACATGCATCTTGCGGTAGCGGCCGATCACCGCACCGTCGCGCCCCGCCAGCACCATCGTGTTGAACCGCCGTTCGCGTCCGTCCTCCACCACGCTCTCGCAATAGCCGAGCGCGAAGCCGACCTTGAGACGCCGCGCCGCCGCGAATAGCGGGGCGGTGTCCGGGCCGGGCATTTCGTGCTCGTAGAAGGCACGGATCTCGTCCGGATCGGTCAGCTCCCAGCGGGGAAAGAAGGTGGTGAGCGCCATTTCCGGGAATACCGCCAGTTCGGCGCCTCCCGTCGCGGCGGTTTCCAGCAGGGCGATGAGCCGCGCCACCACGTCCGCCCGGCTCTCCGCACGGGCGATCGGGCCGGTCTGGCAGACGGCGACGTTCAGGCGGCGAGCCATGGCGTGGTGTCCTCGATGGGCAGGCGGAAGGTGGAGGGATCAAGAGGCCGGCGCGGCAGGAAGCGGCCCTGCGGCGGCCGCTCGGCGAGGCGGCCGTCGGCGACCACGGTTCGGCCGCGCAGCAGCACGGTGAGGGGCCGGCCGGTCAGCCAGCGCCCCTCGAAAGGCGTGTAGCCGGCACGCGAACGCTGCTCGGCGGCGCGGACCTGCCAGCGCGCGGCGGGATCCCACAATACGAGATCGGCGTCGAAGCCGGGCGCGATCGCCCCCTTGCCCTCGAGCCCGTAATAGCGCGCCGCCGCCGCGCCGGCGACGCTGAGATAGCGCGGCAGCGACAGGCGCCCGCTGGCCAGCCCTTCCGAGAACAGCAGCGGCAGGCGGGTCTCCAGTCCCGGTATGCCGCTCACCGCCTTGTCGAAATCCTCCGCCGCCACCTTGTCGGCCAGCGGGCCGGGCGAATGGTCGGAGGACCATAGCGCGATGTCGCCCGCTTCCAGCGCCTGCCACAGCGCGGCATGGCTGGCGGCTTCCCGCCCGGGCGGGCAGAACAGGAAACGCGCGGCGTCCTCCGCCGGCCCGTCCAGCGCGGCGGGCGGCACCAGCACATATTGCGGGCAGGTCTCGCCGGTCACGTCCGTGCCGCGCAGCCGGGCCCGCGTCAGTTCCTCGATCCCCTGCGCCGACGAGATATGGACGATCAGCACGCGCGCGCCCGTCACCTCCGCCAGCGTCGCCACCCGGTGGATGGCCTCGCGTTCCACGGCCGCGCTGTGGGCGATGAGGTGATAGCGCAGCGCCGTGCGGCCGGCGGCGAGCAGCTTGTCGCGGCTGTGCCGGATGATCGCATCGTTCTCGGCATGGATCATCACCGTCATGCCGCGGGCGCGGGCGCCATCCATCAGCTCCAGCATCCGCTCGTCGGAGACGGCGAAGCCCTCATAGGTCATGAACGCCTTCACCGAGGGAATGCCCTGCGCGCAGAGCCAGTCCATCTGGTCCTGCGCGGGGCCGGTCGCCTCCGTGGCGATGGCGTGCAGGCTGTAATCGGCGAAGCTGCGGCCCTCGGCCAGCGCCAGCGAGCGCTCCACCGCCTGCGGCATGGTGGTGCCCGGCGCCGGCATGGCGAAGGGGACGATGGTCGTGGTCCCGCCGAACACCGCGGCGAGGCTGCCGGTGCCGAACCCGTCCGCCCCCTCGGTGCCGCCCCAGCTGGGCTGGTCGAGGTGGCAATGGGCATCGACGCCGCCCGGCAGCACCCAGAGGCCCGCCGCGTCGAGAATCTCCGCCCCTTTCAGGCCCTCGCCCAGCGCGGTGATGCGGCCGCCGTCGATGCCGATGTCGCAATCGGCCCAGCCGTCGGAAAGCCCGACGCGGCCATTGGTGATGACCCGTTCATGCATGATGGGTGTGTGCCTCGTTCAGGCTGTCGGCGGCGATGATGATGGGTTCCATCGCCAGCAGCGTCTCGCGGGGAAGGTGGCAGGCGATGGCGTGGCCCTCGCCGAAGATCTGGGCGGGCGGCACGGTCCGCTCGCACAGGTCCTCGATGGCGTAGGGGCAGCGTGTGGAGAACGGGCAGCCTGCGGGCGGGTTGCTGGGCGAGGGCATCTCGCCCGAGATCACCACCTTGCGCTTGGTGATGGTGGGATCGGCGATCGGCACTGCCGCGAGCAGCGCTTCCGTATAGGGATGATAGGGCGGGGCGAAGATGT
Organism: Ancylobacter amanitiformis; assembly: GCF_030814815.1. Classification (GTDB taxonomy): domain Bacteria; phylum Pseudomonadota; class Alphaproteobacteria; order Rhizobiales; family Xanthobacteraceae; genus Ancylobacter; species Ancylobacter amanitiformis. The sequence continues at coordinate 31,295 of NZ_JAUSVR010000011.1, forward strand.
CGCCGGTGCGGCCCTGTTCCATGATGCGGCCCAGATACATCACCACCACGCGGTCGGAGAGATAGCGCACCACCGAGAGATCGTGGCTGATGAATAGCAGCGTCGTGCCGTTGCGGCGCTGGATGTCCATCAGCAGTTCGGTGACGGCCGCCTGCACCGAGACGTCGAGCGCCGAGACCGGCTCGTCCGCCACCACCACCGCAGGGTCGCCCGCAAAGGCGCGGGCGATGCCGATGCGCTGCTTCTGCCCGCCGGAGAGCTGGCGCGGGCGGCGCCCGGCGAAGTCGCGCGGCAGCTTCACCATGTCGAGCAGCTCAAGCACCCGCTCGCGGATCTGCGTCTCGCTCATGCGGGCGCCGAACCGGCGCAGCACCCGGGCGATCTGGAAGCCGACCGTCTGGCTGGGGTTGAGCGTGTCGAACGGGTTCTGGAACACCATCTGCAGGCTGCGGATGGTGACACGGTCGCGCTTCGTCACCGGCAGGCGGGCAAGTTCCTCGCCCATCAGCGAGATCGAGCCGGAGGTGGCCTGGTCCAGCCCCATGAGGATGCGCGCGAAGGTCGACTTGCCGCAGCCCGATTCGCCCACGATCGCCAGCGTCTCGGCCTCCCGCGCCTCGAAGGTGAGGTCCTCGTTGGCGCGCACCGTGTGGTAGCGCTTCGAGAGCCCCTCGACTTGCAGCACGGTGCGGCCGATCGTCGTCTCCTCGCGCGTCACCGCGCCGGCCGGCGGCGCGTCCCAGTCGATCTCGGCGATGCGCCGGCAGCGCGAGGCGTGGGTGCGCGACACCTGCGCCATCGGCACGGCGGCGTCATCGCAGCGCCCCGGCTCGAAGAACGTGCAGCGCGGCCCGAAATAGCACCCGCGCGGACGGTTGGTCGGCGAGGGCAGCTGGCCGGGAATGGTGACGAGCGGCCGGCTGGCCTTGTCCGCGCTGGGCACGGGGATGGAGGCGAACAGCCCGCGCGTATAGGGATGGCGGACCTGGCGGAACACCTCGTCCACCGGCCCGGTCTCCACCGCCTCGCCCGAATACATCACGGTGAGGCGCTGGCAGGTCTCCAGGATAAGGCCGAGATTGTGCGAGACATAGAGCATCGCCGTGCCGAACTCGGCGGAGATGTCGCGGATGAGGTCGACGATGCCGGCCTCGACCGTCACGTCCAGCGCCGTGGTCGGTTCGTCCAGCAGCAGCACCTTCGGGTTGGCGAGCAGCGCCATGGCGATGACGATGCGCTGCTGCTGCCCGCCCGAGAGCTGGTGCGGATAGGCCGCGAGGATGCGCCCGGCATCGGCGAGCCGCACCCGCTCCAGCATGGCGGCGGCGCGGTCGAGGGCGCTTGCCCGGTCGAGGCCCTGATGCACGGTCAGCACTTCGGCGAGCTGGCGGCCGATGCGCATGGTCGGGTTCAGCGAGGCCATCGGCTCCTGGTAGATCATCGCGATGTCGGCCCCGCGCACGCGCCGCAGTTCCGCCGGCGAGAGGGTCAGCAGGTCGCGTCCATCGAACAATACCTGCCCGCCGGTGATCCGCCCGTTGCGGCCGAGATAGCGCATGATGGCGAGCGCGATGGTGGACTTGCCGCAGCCGGATTCGCCGACCAGCCCGTGCGCCTCCCCGGGCATGAGCGTGAGATTGAAGTCGACCACCGCCGGCACCAGGCCCGCCCGCGTCTCGTAGGAGACCGAGAGATTGCGGCATTCGAGGATCGGGGAGGGACCGGCCGTCGCGGCCTGCGGGGGGTGCGTGTCCATCGGTTCAATCCCTCAGGCTCATCTCGCGCAATCCGTCGGCCATCAGGTTGAAGCCGAGGATCAGGCTGCTGACCGCCACCGAGGGCACGATCATCATGTAGGCGAACTTCCACAGCAGCGCCGAACTGGCGGCCTCCTTGATCATCAGGCCCCAGTCGGGATCGGGCGGCTGCAGGCCGAGGCCGAGAAAGGTCAGCGTGGTGATGGCCACCGTGGTGTAGCCGAGCCGCAGGCAGGCATCGACGATGAGCGGCCCGCGCACATTGGGCAGGATCTCGACCACCATGATCCACGGCGCGCTCTCGCCACGCGTCTGGGCGGCCTGGATGTAGTCCCGGGTGGATTCAACCAGCGCCAGCCCGCGCACGATGCGCATGATGCCCGGCGCGGAGGAGAAGGTGACGGCGAGGATGATCGAGAAGCCGCTCTGGCCGAGAAAGTTCAGCACCAGGATGAGCAGCACCATGACCGGGAAGGACAGCAGGATATTGGCGATGAAGGACAGGATCTCGTCCCACCAGCCGCGCAGGTAGCCGGCCATGAGGCCGAAGGCGACGCCGACGACATAGGCGCAGGCGGTGGCGGTGATGCCCCACACGATCACCCGCTGCCCGCCCCACAGGGTGCGCGAGAGCATGTCGCGTCCGCGCATGTCCGCGCCGAGCCAGAAGAAGTGCCCCGCCTTCGCCGTGAAGGGTGGGGTGAAGGGGGCGATCGGGCGGTTCGGATCGACCAGCGGCAGGTAGGGCGCGGCCACCGCCATGAGGATCCAGAACATCACCAGCGTGAGGCCGATGCGGGCAATGGCCGATTCCCGCCACGACACGATGCCGAGCCCATAGAGAACCAGCGCCGCCGGGATCGAGGGGATCAGCGCGGCGGCATGGGCCGGGCCCAGCGCATCGGGAAACACCACATAGGCGACCAGCGAGCACCAGACGAGCGCGAGCAGCGCCACCACCACCGGCAGGCGGGCGATTGTCGGGCGCCACGATGCCCGTTCGGGATGGGTTGTCGGCACGGGAGGGGAGGAAAGCGTCATCCGGCCGCTCCCACGCGCGGGTTGAGGAGGATATAGGTGATGTCGGACAGAAGCTGCGAGATGACCGCGACGGCCACCGCCACCAGCGTGGCGGCCTGCAGCACCGCGATATCGCCGAACATCGCCGCCTCGTAGAGCATCCGGCCGAAGCCGGAATACTGGAAGAACACTTCCACCACGACGACATGCGACAGCAGCCAGTTGAGCTGCAGGAAGATCAGCGTGAAGGGCACGATGAGCGCATTGCGCAGCGCGTGCCCCATGATGACGTGCGAGCCGGCGAGGCCCTTGAGCACGGCGGTGCGGATGTAGTTGGCGGACATCACCTCCGCCATCGAGGCGCGGGTCATGCGCACGACGTAGCCAATGTCGTAGATCAGCAGCGTCAGCAGCGGCAGCACCAGTTCGCGGAAGGAGAAGCCGCCCACCATGGCGGATTTCGCCGGCACCCAGCCCAGCCCCAGGCTGAGGAACACCGTGAGCAGCACCGCCGTCGCGATCTGCGGGATCGAGGTAGTGACGACGGCGACGATGGAGATCACCCGGTCCAGCCGCCCGCCCTCGCGCATGCCGGCCAGCACGCCGAGCGTGAGCGAGATCGGCACCATGAGCACGAAGAAGCAGGAGGCCAGGATGGCGGTGCGCTGCAGCCGGTCCGCCAGCAGCGTCGACACCGCCATGTTCTTCTCGATGGAGCGGCCGAGGTCGCCCTGCATCACATCGCCGACCCAGGTGACATAGCGCGACAGGAACGGCTCGTTCAGCCCCTTCTTTTCCAGCCACCCCTCGTAATCCGCCGCGTTCAGCGTGGCGACGCCGAAGCCGCCCAGCTCGGACACGGCAATCTGGCGACGGAACTGGTCGGTATCGAAGATCGCGAAGAGCAGGAGCGAGGTCACGCCCATGATCAGGAGCATCTGCCCCAGCCGCTTTGCGATGAGCCTCGCCATCGATCGGTCTCTCTTCGGTTCGCGTCGGGGCGGGGGGCGGGACAGTGTGTCGGCCGGCGGTCCGCGCGGTGCGCGTGATGTCAGAGCGCCGCGATGACCATGATTTCCACCCGGTAGGCGTCACCGGCGAGGCGCCCTTCCACGGTGGCGCGCACCGGCATGGCCGAGCGGTCGATCCAATCGTCCCACACCCCGTTCATCCGGTCGAAATCGGCGATGTCGCGCAGCCAGATGGTGGCACTGAGCAGCTTCGAGCGGTCGCTGCCGGCGAGGCCGAGAAAATGATCGATCTTGGCGAGCGTGTCGCGCGTCTGCTGCACGACGTCGCCCGACGTGTCGTCGGCGGTCATGCCGGCGAGGTAGACGGTGCCGTTATGGGTGAGTACCCGGCAGAAGCGGGTGCCGTTCTCGATGCGGTTGATCGTCATCAGGCCGCTCCTTTGGTGGTGGACGGGGAAGACACCTGCGGCGCGGGCGCGAACCGCGCGGGCGACAGGTCGCAGGCCGATATGCCGAGCCGCCGGAGATCGGCGGGCAGGTCCTGCCCGCCGATCAGCGCGGCGGCGATGCGCAAGAGGCTGGACGAGGTCTTGATGCCGTAGCCGCCCTGTCCGGCCAGCCAGAAGAACCCCTCGGCCCGCGGGTCGAAGCCGACCACGGGCGATTTGTCGGCCGCGAAGGTGCGCAGGCCCGCCCAGGAATGGCTGACGCGCGTGACCGTGAGATGGGTCGCGCGCTCCAGCCGCTCGGCGCCGATCGCAACATCCATGTCGTCCGCCCACGCGTCCATCGGCGCGCTCGGTGTGGCGTCGGCCGGAGACACCATGAGCTGCCCGCCGGCAACCTTGACGTAGAATTCCTCGCCCACATCGTTGACCAGCGGCCAATGCGCGATGGAGTGGCCCTCCGGCGCGGGGATGTTGAAGGCGGTGCGGCGCAGCGGCTGCAGCCCGAGCGGGGCGATGCCGGCCAGTTGCGCCACCTCGTCCGCCCAGGCGCCCGCCGCATCGACCACGACCGGCGCGGCGAACAGGCCGGCCGGCGTCTCCACCTGCCATTCACCCTCGCGGCAGGCGATGGCGCGCACCGCCGCGCGGGTGACGATGCGCGCGCCGGCCGCGCGGGCGCTGCGCAGGAAGCCGTTATGCAGCGCGTCGACATCGATATCCATCGAATGCGGCTCGAGGATCGCGCCGGCGAGATAGTCGCGCCGCAACACCGGCACGCGCGCGAGCGCGTCGTCGACCGAAACCGGCACGATGCTGGGCACCAGCAGCCGCGCCCGCGTCAGCTCGGCGCCGAGCTGCTCCATCTGGTCGGCGCGGGCAATGGTGAGCATGCCGCGCGGGGTGAGCAGGGGATGATCGCAAAAGCCCGCCGGCGGAGAGGCGAGAAACGGCCGGCTGCCGAGTGCGAGGCGCCGGATCAGGCCGGTGCCGTAATTCTCCGTGAAACTCGCGGCCGAGCGGCCGGTGGAGTGATAACCACAGACGCTCTCGCGCTCCAGCAGGATGACCGAGCGGGTCTTGGCGATCTCATAGGCGGCGCCCGCACCGGCAATGCCGCCGCCGATGATCACCACATCCGCGTGTGCCACCTCGCTCATGCCCGGCCAGCCTGTTTCAGCGCGCGGCGCGACCCGCTGGCCAGATGCGGCGCGGGGCAGGGGCGCTCAACGTCTGACGCGCGAAAATTCCGGGCCATGGCGGCAATTCCGATTCTCATGGCGTTAAATTAGGCTGTGCTTCATCGCTGATCACGCGAGGAATTCGTCGTCATTGACCCTTGAATCTTTGGCCAGCCCGCAGCCGTGGCGCCTCATGCCCTCCCGCCCCCTGCTTCCCCGTGGCTCGCGGTCGTTCATGCAGGATCAAGCGGATACCGCCTACCGGTGCGCCCTTCCGGTTGATCCGTTGGCAAGCGGCGCGGCGCCGAGCGCGGCGCGACCGCTCGCATGGCCTCTGGCACCCGCCGGCTCGGATCCGGCAGGGCCTCGCCGCACGGAGGCGGGTCGTGCCGGACAAGGCGGGTCATGCCGAACAAGGAGTGTCTTGCCGGACAGCGGTTGCCTCAATTAAATCCGGGTCATTGCCCCCGCCCTATTTGATTGCGAGGCCTCCCCGGCGCGGCGTTATGCTGCCGGCGAATGAGCGATATCCGGCCCCGAGCCTACCCGCTCGCCGTGCGGGGGTCCGGTTCCATGCGGTCCCAGTCCGATGGGGGTTGAATGCTGAAACAGCGAATTGCCGGCCTGTTGAACGAACGCCGTTCCGGCTTCTCCATGCCGCAGGCCTTCTATGTCGACGAGGAGATCTTTCAGGCGGACCTCGAGGCGGTCTTCGCCTCGGACTGGCTGTTCGCCTGCAGCGTGGCGGAGATCAAGCGGCCCGGCGACTATGTGACGATGGAAATCGGCCGCGATTCCGTGGTGATCCTGCGGGATCGCGACGGCGAGGTGAAAGCCTATTTCAACACCTGCCGCCATCGTGGCTCGCGTATCTGCCTGAAGGAGAGCGGCCGGGCCAACCGGCTGGTCTGCCCCTATCATCAATGGGTCTACGAACTTGACGGCCGCCTCATCAACGCGCGGCAGATGCCGGCGGATTTCGACAAGAGCGGCTACGCGCTGGTGCCGGTGCACGTCGAGGTGATCTGCGGCATGGTCTATGTCAACGTCGCCGAAAACCCGCCCTCGCTCGCGCGTTTCCGCGACACCGTCACGCCCTATATCGCGCCGCACCAGCCGGACCGCACCAAGGTGGCGTTTTCCTCCACCATCATCGAGGAGGCGAACTGGAAGCTGGTCATCGAGAATAATCGCGAATGCTATCACTGCGCCGGCAATCACCCGGCGCTGCTGGTGACGCTGGTGGAGTTCGCCCTGCCGGACGACCCGGCGGCCAATGCCACGTTCAAGAACCTGATGGACACCTCGACCGCGCGCTGGGATCGCCTCGCCCTGCCGCACAAACCGGCCGATGGCGGCGTCGAGTTCCGCTGCATCCGCCTGCCGTTCAACGAGGATTGCGTGTCCTTCACCCGTGACGGCGCGCCGGCCTGCAACAAGCTGCTGGCGGATTTCACCGAGCCCGATCTCGGCTCGGTGCGCATGTTCCGCGTGCCGAACAACTGGAACCACTTCCTCGCCGACCACATCATCCATTTCCGCGTGCTGCCGCTCGGCCCCAACCGCACCGCGGTGAAGACCACGTGGCTGGTGCATGAGGACGCGGTGGAGGGTGTCGATTACGACATCAATCGCCTGACCGAGGTGTGGACCGAGACCAATGACGAGGACCGCATCCTCGCCGAGCATAATCACCAGGGCATCCAGTCGCGGGCCTACCGCCCCGGTCCCTTCGCGCCGTCCGAGTTCATGCTGAAGAATTTCGCGGAATGGTACTACGGCAAGATGTCCGATTACGTGCACGGCCCCGCGCACCGCATCGCCGCCGAGTGAGCCGCATGACCATCGACATGCCGGCCGGGACGGCCGGGCTCAGGCTCACCTGCATCGACATCCGCCCCGAGACGCCCGGGGTGAAGACCTTCCGCTTCCGCGCCGGCGAGGGCGTCGCGGTTTCCGTCGTGCCGGGACAGGCGATGATGCTCGCCATCGAACTGGCCGGCGAGAGGCACTGGCGCAGCTTTTCCATCTCGGGGGCGGGCGCGGATGGCACCGTCGAGATGACCATCAAGGCGCAGGCGCCCGGCGGGGCCACCCATTGGCTGCATGAGCGGCTGGCGCCCGGCATGACGCTGCCGGCACGGGCGGCACGTGGCGCCTTCACGCTGGCGGCACGCAGCGGCGGGCCGGTTGCCTTCATTTCCGCCGGCTCGGGCGTGACGCCGCTGATCGCCATGCTGCGCGAACTCGCGCGGACCGATCCCGAGGCGGATGTCGCCTGGGTCCACGCCGCCCGCCGCGAGGACGACATCCTGTTCGCGCCGGCGCTGGCGGACCTGCAACTGCGCATGCCGAACCTCGCGGCGTCGATCACCGTCAGCCATCCCGGTGCCGGCTGGTTCGGCTATCGCGGACGGGTCAACCGGCGCCTGATGTCGGTCATGGTGCCCGATTTCGCCGTGCGCGAGGTGTTCTGCTGCGGGCCCGCCGCCTTCATGCAGGAAGTCCGGCTCATCCACGCGGCGGAGGGCGGACGCAAGGAACGCTTCTACACGGAGCGCTTCCACACGGAACGCTTCCACACGGAGAGCGGGGGCGTCGCCGCGCCGGCGATCCCTGCGGAGGTTTCGGCAAGCGGGAACCCGGCGGGGGATTTCCATCTCCGGGCGGCCGGGCGGGAACTGGCGATACGCGCGGACGAGACGGTGCTGCAGGCCAGCCTGCGCCAGGGCGTCATCATCCCCTGCGGCTGCGGCGAGGGCCTGTGCGGCACCTGCATGGTCAAGCTCGATCGCGGCAGCGTGGCGCTGCGCCATCATGGCGGCATCACGCCGGAGGAGGAGGCCGAGGGTTATATCCTCGCCTGTTCCAGCTGGCCGGTCACGGATCTCGCCATCACCATCGGCTGATCCTCGCCGCTTCAGTCTCGCTCGCGGAAATGTCTCGCGCATGATCGCACCAATCCCGGCCGTGGCCGCCATGGCGCCCTATCCGCTGGCCGATCCGGTGCCGGAGGGGGCGATCTCGCTGGCGCAGAACGAGAGCGCCTTTCCCCCGAGCCCGCAGGCGCTGGCGGCGGGGGCGGCGGCGCTGGCCTGCGGCGCGCTCTATCCCGACCCGGACTGGAGCGACCTGCGCGCGGCCATCGCCGCGGTGCATGACGTGCCGGGCGAGGGCATTCTCTGCGGGGCGGGGTCGATGGAGCTGATCGGCGCGGTGATCCGGGCCTTCAGCGGGCCGGGAGACACGGTGCTCGGCTCGCGCTTCGGCTATCTCTTCGTCGCCACCGCCTGCCGGCAGTCCGGCGCCCGCTATGTCTGTGCCGACGAGACGGATTACACGGTGTGCGTCGATGCCCTCCTGCGCTCGGTCGGGCCCGACACGCGGATCGTCTTCGTCTGCAATCCGGGCAACCCGACCGGCACGCGCATCGCCAATGCCGAGATTGTCCGCCTGCGCGCCGGCCTGCCCGCGCGGGTGCTGCTGGTGGTCGACCAGGCCTATGGCGAGTTCGATGACCAGGAGGGGCGTCCGGTTTTCGATCTCGTGGCCGGCGGCGGCACGGTGCTGCTGCGCAGCTTTTCCAAGGCCTATGGGCTGGCCGGTGCCCGCGTCGGCTGGGGACTGTTTCCCCCGGCGATCGGCGCCGAAGCCCGCAAGCTGCTCAACCCCAACAATATCGGCGCGGTGAGCCAGGCCATGGCGGCGGCGGCGATGCGCGACGGGGCGCATATGCGCGCCATCGTCACCGAGACCCGCCGGGCGCGCGAGGCGCTTGCCGCCGCGCTGCGGGCTGCCGGCTTCGCGCCGCCCCGCAGCCACGCCAATTTCCTGCTCATTCCCTTTGACTGCCCGCGCGCGTGCCGCGCCGCCGATAGGTCGCTGCGCGCGGAGGGACTGCTGCTGCGCGGCATGGACGGCTACGGGCTTGGCCACTGCCTGAGGGTGACAGTGGGGCCCGCCGAGGCAATGGACCGCGTCGCCGCCCGGCTCGGCGCCGGCGGCCCCGCCTTCCCGGATACGGGGGGCGGGTAGGGCGCGGGGCCACATCAGCGCAACTTCGCGCCTATAGGTTCAACCGGGCTTCATGCGAACCTACATCGGTGAAAATACACCGTAGGACATCAACGGACTGGGTCTCGCAATGTGGGATCGTGATCTTCAGGATGAACATAATCTGCGCCAGCAGGATGACCAGCCATGTGACAATGAACAGCTTTGCGATCCAGACAGCGTAACCCGTGCCAACGTTGAAGGCGCTCCCTTGACCATAGGCTTGCGGCACGCGGTTCGGGTAAAGACCCCAAACGTTGTTTCGCTCTTCCCAATCTTCTTTGACTTTTTCGATGGCCTTTCGAGATGCCCATATTCCGCCAAGCGCGATGATCCCAAACGAGATGCCCATAACGGGAAGCACGGCCAGAATAACTTTACGTAGGGCGATGACGGCATCCCCGCCTGTCCAATTGAAGCCAACAAGAACGCCGATGGCTCCGATAAGAAAACCCTGGAACGTAATCGCCCATGTTAATCGTTGATTTGTAATATTATCTTCATGTTCTATTTCATCTCGAACATAATCGTAGTACAGTTTAGGTATTTCTATGTCATTATTTTGATGCTTAAACTCAGATGAAACATTATTTATCACCATTGTAGATTTTTCTTTATTTAAGACAATTATCTTATCTGAGTATATTTTTATAAGAATAATAAGGAATGCGCACACAGAACCAATGATAATCAATAATATGATTAATAACATTTCAATATTAATCATTTAATTCTCTCAATTTTAAGAGATATGATTTTATATCGCAATTTCTATCAAATATTATTCTTTAACATAGAATCGCAATGTAATTGTTGTGCTTCGCTCGATTTTGCATTCGACATCAGTCGTGTATTCACGACTTCATTATTTTCGCAGCGAATTGTACGAAATACAATAAAGGAATCAGAAAATAACTGCCTGCTAAGTCTGTGTCAGGCCCGCGGCGGGTTGGCTTTGTTCGCGGCGGCGTGCGCGACGATCCATTCCCGCACCGCGCGGCAGTAATTGCCCTTGGAGAGCGGATTTTCGACGAGATAATACGCCCATGGGCTCGGCCGCCGCACCGGCAGCGGCTCCACCAGCAGGCCGCGCTCGATATAGACCTGCGCCAGCGACCATTGCGTGGCGACGATACCCGCCCCGCGGGCGGCCAGTTCCAGTGCCACATTGGTGGAGTTCGCCGCGAGGCTGCGCGGGCGTTCGGCGGTGCCCAGATGCAGCGCCTCGGCCATGATCTGCCAGCATTCCTGCCGCCCCAGCACCTGGATCCACGGCTGCCGCATCACATCGGCGCCGGTCCGCAGCGGCGCATCGCCCGCCAGCAGCCTGGGCGAGCAGACCAGCACGAGTTCGTCATCCCACAGCAAGGTGCCGGAAGAGGGCTGGTCGTCGAAGCGGCGGATCGCGATGGTGAGGTCGGAGAGCTGCTCGTCCGTGTCCTCCCAGACCGTGCCCTGCAGCACCACCTCGATGGCGGGATGCACGCCGTGGAAAGGCGCCATCACGGCGGCCAGCCAGTTTTCCGCGAGACTGACGGGGCAGGTGACGACGACAGTGCGGTTGCGCCCCTTGGCGACGATGGCCTCGGTGGCATTGTCGATTTCCGCCAGCGCCTGCCGCAGCGTGGGCAGGAACGCCTCGCCCATGTCGGTGAGCTTGAGGCTGCGCGGGTAGCGGATGAACAGCTGGCGCCCGATATACTGCTCCAGCGCCCGCACATGGCTGCTGATCGCCGCCTGCGTATAGCCCAGCTCCTGCGCGGCGGCGGTGAAGCTGAGATGGCGCGCCGCGCTCTCGAAGGAGCGGATATAGTTCAGGGGAGCCGGCGGCTTCATGTGGTATCCGGGTGACAGGCCATCCGTGCGAGCCTAGTGATGGCATTCCCCGCCGGCAATGCGCATCCCTTTCGCAGCGCAAAAAAAAGCGGGGCAATGGCCGTAAATTTCTTGCGTGATTGCGCGCTTGCCCACGATAGGCTTGGGTCAATCGAGCCATAAAAGACGCAACGACGCGGAATCCGGACGATCTGGAAGGCTCGGCGCGCCCGGCGTGCGGGGCGCGCGGTCGGTTGGTCGATCGCGATCGCGGTAACATGTCGGCGTGGTGCGTCCGCGCCGCGCATCGTCCGCCTTCCGTGTCGATGCAGGCTCCGCGGCAACCATCGTTCCGGCCGTCCACGCGTCGCATGAACCTTCCGCAATCAGATGAAAAAGGGGAACAAATGACCGGGTTTCAGGACAAGCCGCTCATCCGCGAACTCAAGCGTCAGCTCGATGATGGCCAGATGGACCGTCGCAGCTTCGTCCGGATGGCGGCGCTGCTCGGCGTGTCGGTAGGCGCCGCCGGATCCATGGCCGGCCTCGTCAGCCCCGCCATGGCCGCGAACACGGCGCCCGTCGCCATGCCATGGCCGAAGATCGATCCCGATGCGAAGGCCGGCGGCGTGCTGCGCATCGGCCAGCGGGTGGCCAAGCTGGACGACCCCGCGCTCTACAGCTGGAACGAGATGTCCAACCAGACCCGCCCGATCATCGAGCACCTCGCGCTGCTCGGGCCCGACAACATCACCCGGCCGATGCTGCTGGAGGGCTGGGAGCCTTCCGACGACCTCAAGACCTGGGTGCTGCGCGTCCGCAAGGGCGTGATGTGGCACAATGGCGAGGAACTGACGGCCGAGCACGTGGCCTTCAACCTGCGCCGTTGGTGCGATTCCAAGCTCGGCTCGTCCAATATCGGCCTGTCGACCTTCAGTTCGCTCTCCGAGGAGACGGGCGAGAAGGATGCCAAGGGCAAGGCCATGCGCCGGCCGATCGCCAATGGCATCGAAGTCATCGATACGCACACGGTGAAGCTCAACCTCGCGCGGCCGGTCCTGTCGGTGCCGGAGGACTGCGCGCAATACCCCACCCAGATCGTGCACCCCTCCTTCAAGGCGCCGTTCTCGGACGCGCCTCTGGGCACCGGCCCGTTCACGCTCAAGCAACTCGCGGTTGGCGATCGCTGCATTCTCCAGCGCGTGAAGAAGACCACGGATGGCAAGGATTTCGTCTACTGGGGCGGCGACGTCTATCTGGACGAGGTGCATTTCTTCAATTTCGATCTGGAGAACCAGACCGCGGCGCTGGCCTCCGGCACGGTCGACGCCATTTATGAACTGACGTCGGACCAGCTCGAACTGGCCAAGTCGCTGCCCGACGTGAAGATCTATTCCGCCGTGTCGGCGCAGACCGTGTGCTGCCGCATGCAGAACGACAAGAAGCCGTTCGACGATATCCGCGTGCGGCAGGCGATCGTGAAGGCGGCCGACAATGACGCGATCCAGCAATTGCTGTTCCCGGAAGGCGGTGTGCCCGCCTATAATTTCCACGTCGCGCCGGTCCATCCGGAATATTTCCCGCTGCCGCCGCTCAAGCGGGATGTCGCGGGCGCCAAGGCGCTGCTGAAGGAAGCCGGCCATGCCGACGGCCTGGCGATCACCATCGATTGCGGCAACACCGATGGCCCGTGGCATCAGGCCGTGTGCGAGGCGCTGCGCGACCAGCTGGCCGATGCCGGCATCAAGCTGGCGGTGAATGTCGTGCCGACCACCCGCTACTGGGAGATCTGGAAGGATACGCCGTTCGGCATCACCTCCTGGAGCCACCGCCCGCTCGGCACGATGACGCTTGGCCTCGCCTATCGCAGCGGCGTGCCGTGGAACGAGAGCCACTATTCCAACCCGGCTTTCGACGCCGCGCTGGCGGACGCGGAATCGACCGTCGGGGTCGAGGCGCGCAAGGCGAAGATGGAGAAGGTGGAGAAGATCCTGCAGGACGACGCGGTGATGGTGCAGCCGGTCTGGCGGCCGGTCTACAACCTGTCGAGCGCCAAGGTGCATGGCTATGCCGCGCATCCCTCGCGCGAGATCGACATCGTCAAGGTCTGGATGTCCTGACGCGGCTTCCCGCCCGGCGTCGCGGCCCGCCCGGGCCGCCACGCCGGGCGCTCCAAGGGGCGCCTGCGCGCGTCCCATCACCGAAGTCGTGGCGGGCAATGTGCCAATGACCCAGCGTGTTGCCGATTCCAGCGCGCGCCTCGCCGGCGTGCGCCTTGCCGGTGAACTCCTCGCCGATCTCGCCAGCGCCACGGCCGATCCGCCCGGCATTACCCGCGCCGCGTTCGGGGAGGGCGAGCACTATGCCCATGCGCGGCTCGGCGCGGCGGTGGTCGCGCTGGGGGCGGAGCGGCGCGTCGACGCGTTCGGCAATCTCTACCTGACGCTGCCGGGACGGCAGCGGCAGCTTCCCGCTCTCCTCATCGGCTCGCATGCGGACAGCGTGCCGCATGGCGGCAATTTCGACGGCGCGGCGGGCGTGGCCGGCGGCATCGCGGTGATGGCGAACCTCGTCGCGCAGGGCGCCCGATTGCCGCGTGACCTGACCGTGCTGATCACCCGCGCCGAAGAGGCCGCGTGGTTTCCGCTGGCCTATCCCGGCAGCCTCGCCGCGCTCGGCCGTCTGCCGCCGGAGGCGCTGGAGGCACTGCGCAGCGATACCGGCCGCAGCCTCGCCGACCACATGGCGCAGGCGGGTTTCGATCCCGAGCCGGTGCGGCGGGGCATCGTGCAGATCGCCCCGCGCGACATCGCCGCTTTCATCGAGCTTCACATCGAGCAGGGCCCACGGCTTGTCGCCGCCGGCGCGCCCATCGGCATCGTCACCGGCATTGCCGGCGGGCTGCGCTACACGGCGGCGCGCTGCGTCGGCCGCTATGCCCATTCCGGCGCCGAGCCGCGTTTCGCCCGGCACGACGCGGTGCTCGGCTTCAACGATTTCGTCACCGCGCTGGAGCGGGAATGGGACGCGATCGAGCAGCGCGGGGGCGAAGCGACCATCACCTTCGGCCGTGTCGAATCCGATCCCGCCCAGCATGGCGGCAGCCGCGTGCTCGGCGATCTCGGTTTCACGCTGGATCTGCGGAGCATCGACGCGGCGATCCTGACAGGACTGGAGCGCCGCATCGGCGAAATCTGCGCCGACATCGCGGCCCGCCGTGGCGTAAGCTTCGAACTGGGTCCGATCTTTCACTGGAACGCGGCGGCGATGGATGCGGGGCTGATGGCAGGGCTGTCGCGCGCGGCCGCCTCCTGTGGGCTTGCCGCGCCCCCGATTCCCAGCGGCGCGGGCCACGATGCCGCCGCCTTCGCCGAAGCCGGCGTGCCGACCGCCATGGTCTTCGTGCGCAACCGGAACGGTAGCCACAATCCCGACGAGGCCATGGAAATGGAAGATCTCGCCGCCGCCATCGCGCTGCTGACGGCGTTCGTGATCGCGTTCGATGGCTGAGCGTTCTCACCCGCGTGGATCGTGAGGCCGGGCATGCCGTGGACGCTGCCACGCCTCCCACGATTATTTCGAGGCCATAGCCCCCGGCGATCTTGCGTGATCGCCACCTTTCCGGCGCCTAGAGTTCATGTGTGCAGAAGCCAGGTGTGGCGCGGGGCCGGTGCCCCGGGTCGGAGCATGACGATCGAGAAACGCCGACGCGGCAGGCTCGCCGCGCCTTCTCGACGACAAGAGCGTGAGATGGTCTTCGGTCTCCTGAAATCGGCCCTCCGTCGGGATGAGCCCACCGCCCGTCACCTTCCGCCCCCGCCGGCGGCGCGGCGGCGGCCGGCGGTCATTGCCGGGCGCCGCCCCGGCCGCGCGGCGTGAGCGGGGTCTTCATGCGCAGTCCGTCCGTCCTGATCCATAGCGACGAGCCGGCCATCGGGCGGGAAATTCTCGCCCGCGAGCACCCCGGCCTGCCGGTTGCCATCTGCGACAGCCATCACGGCCTCGCCGAGGCGATCCGCGCGAGCGAGGCCGAGGTCGTCTATTCCACCCGGTTCATGCGCGACGAACCCTTTCCCCGCGCGGCGCTGCTCGGCAGTGCCGGCGTGCGGTGGATTTCGGTGGGAGGCTCGGGCACCGATCACCTCCACAGCTGGGATCCGGCGCGGGTAACGGTGACGAACGCGGCCGGCGTGGCGGCCGATCTCATGGCCGAATACATCCTCGGCATGATGCTGAGCTTCTCGCTCGGCCTTCCGGTTCTCGCCCGCGCGCAGCGCGCACAGGCATGGGCGTCGCACCAGCCGGAGCCCATCCAGGGCCGCACGCTGCTGGTGCTCGGCATGGGAGGCACGGGGCAGGCCATTGCGCAGCGGGCGAAGGCGATGGGCATGAAGGTGCTCGGCGTCCGTGCCCGGCCCGCGCCAGCCGCGTCATTCGACGAGGTGCACGCCGCTGCGGACCTGCCCGACCTGTGGGGCCGCGCCGACTACATTGCCTGTTGCCTGCCGCTGACGCCCGCGACGCGCGCGCTGGTCGATGCCGCCGCCTTCGCCGCCATGCGCGCCACGGCGGTGTTGATCGACGTCTCGCGCGGCGGGGTGGTCGATGAAGGGGCGCTGCTGGCCGCGCTCGATGGCGGGCGCCTGCGCGGGGCGGCGCTCGATGTCTTCCTCACCGAGCCGCTGCCGCCCGGACATCCGTTCTGGACGCACGAGAAGGTGCTCGTCACCCCGCATTGCTCATCGGCGGATGCGCAATGGTCGGCGCGGTCCTTCGAGCGGTTTTCCCGCAATCTCGCCGCCTATCGCCGGGGCGAGGCGCTGGCGAACGTCGTCGATCCCCAGCGCGGCTATTGAGACCGAACGCAAGCCGGGCGCGCCCGCGCGCGTCGCACCGGATGACACCACGCCGGCACCGCCCGGTGCGACTCTCGATCCAACAAGGACGTTCCTCCATGCGCACTCATGCACAGGCTGTGGTGATCGGCGGCGGTCTGGTCGGCTGCTCGATCCTCTACCATCTCGCCAAGCTCGGCTGGACCGATTCCGTCCTGCTGGAGCGCAGCGAACTGACCTCCGGGTCGACCTGGCATGCCGCGGCCAATATTCACGGCCTGCACGATTCCACCAATATCAGCCGGCTGCAGCACTACACGATGAAGCTCTACCGGGAGCTGGAGATCGAGACCGAGCAGAGCTGCGGCATCTTCCAGCCCGGCTCGCTCTATCTCGCCCAGACCGAGGCGCGCGAGCACCAGCTGCGCCTGCAGGCGGCCAAGGCCCGGCGTTACGGCATGAATTTCCACGAGGTCAGCCGCGACGAGGCCGAGCGGCTGCATCCGCTGGTCGATTTCGACGGCATTCGCTGCATCATGTTCGAGCCCGAGGGTGGCAATGTCGATCCCTCCGGCGTCACCCATGCCTATGCCAAGGGCGCGCGGCAGATGGGGGCGGAGATCCACCGTTTCACCCCCGTCATCGGCACCGAGCCGCAGGCCGATGGCGGCTGGATCGTGCGCACCGAAAAGGGTGACATCCGCGCGCAATGGGTGATCAACGCCGCCGGCCTGTGGGCGCGCGAGGTGGCCGCGATGGCGGGGCTCGAACTGCCGCTGATCCCGACCGAGCACCAGTATTTCGTCACCGAAACGATCCCCGAAATCGCCGGCCTCGGCCGTCGCCTGCCCTCGGTCGCCGATCGCGACGGCGAATATTATCTGCGCCAGGAGGGCCTCGGCCTGCTGGTCGGCGCCTATGAGCGCGACATGCGCTTCTGGGCGGAGAACGGCACGCCGTTGAATTTCGGCCACGAACTGTTCCCCGACGATCTCGGCCGCATCGAGCCCAACATGATGCGCGCCATCGACCGGGTGCCCGCCGTCGGCGCGGTCGGCATCCGCCGCGTGATCAACGGCCCGATGATCTGGTCGCCGGACAGCGCCGCCCTGTTCGGGCCGGTGCCCGAGCTGAGCAACTATTTCTGCTGCAACGGCATCATCCCCGGCTTCTCGCAATCGGGCGGCCTCGGCCGGCTCGCCGCCGAATGGATGGTGGAGGGCGAGCCCTCGATGGACATGTTCGGCTGGGACCTGTCGCGCTTTGGTGCCTGGGCCGGCAAGGCCTTCACCAAGGCGCGGGTGGAAGACCAGTACAGCCACCGCTTCAAGATCCATTTTCCCAATGAGGAACGCGCCGCCGGGCGCCCCGTCCGCACCCGGCCCGCCTATGCGATGCAGCAGGCGCTCGGCGCCGTGTTCGGCCTCAATTATGGCTGGGAGCACCCGCTCTGGTTCGCGGCCGAGGGCGAGGCGCGGGAGGAGACGACGGGCTTCGAACGGCAGAACTGGTGGGAGCCGGCGGGGCGCGAGGCCCGCATGCTGCGCGAGAGCGCCGGCATCATCGATATCTCCAACTTCGCCCGCTACGCGGTGACGGGCCCGGGCGCGCAAGCCTGGCTCGACGCGGTGTTCGCCAACCGCATGCCGCGCGCGCCCGGCCGCTCCTGCCTGACGCCGCTGATCGGCAAGCGCGGCGGCATTGCTGGCGACTTCACCGTGACCTGCATCGGGCAGGACGATTATCTCGTCATCGGCTCGGGCATGGCCGAGCGTTACCACCAGCGCTTCTTCAAGGCCGTTCCACTGCCGGAGGGCACCTCTTTCCGCTCCATCACCGAGACGATGAGCGGTTTCAGCGTGGCCGGCCCGCGCTCGCGCGAATGGCTGCAGCGCCTGACCAACCAGGACCTGTCCAGCGAGGCCTTTCCCTTCGCGCAATCGCGCCGGATGAAGGTGGCCGGGGTCGATGTCACCGCGCTGCGGGTCTCCTTCACGGGGGATCTCGGCTGGGAACTGCATTGCGCCGAGGCCGACCAGACGACGCTCTACGGCGCGCTGCTGGATGCCGGGCGGGAACTGGGGGCCGGCCCGGTTGGCGGGCGGGCGCTGGCCTCGCTGCGCATCGAGAAGGGATATGGCAGCTGGGGCCGCGAATATTCGCCGGAATACTGGCCGCAGGAGGCCGGGCTCGACCGGCTGGTCAAGCTCGACAAGGGCGACTTCCTCAACCGCGATGCCTATCTCGCCATCGCCGACAAGCCGGCGCGCTCGCGCCTTGTCATGCTGAAGGTGGAGGCCGCGGGCACCGACGCCACCGGGGGCGAGCCGATCTTCCTCGCCGACGGCACGCCGGTCGGCCATGTCAGTTCCGGTGCCTATGGCTATTCGGTCGGCATGTCGCTGGCGCTCGGCTATGTGGAGGCGGGCCGCGCGGCGCCGGGCGATCGGCTCACCGTCGCCATTCTCGGGCGCGATCACGCGGCGGTGCTGCTCGACGCGCCGCCCTTCGACGCGGCCGGCGCGCGGCTGCGCGCCTGACCGGGCCGGCGGAAATTCCCGGCCCGGCGGCATGGAGTCGCGGGGCCGGGCCGGGGACGCGGCGCCCTAATGGGCGAAGACGCTGTCGAAATCCTTGAAGCCCTTGACCTCGATCGGGTTTCCGCTCGGGTCGAAGAAGAACATGGTGCGCTGCTCGCCCGGCTCGCCTTCGAAGCGGATCACCGGGGGGATGTCGAAGGCGATGCCGCCTGCCTGAAGCCGCTCGGCCAGCGCGAGCCAGCCCTCCAGCGGCAGCACGACGCCCAGATGCGGCATCATCACCATATGGTCGCCGACCTTGCCGGTGCGCGTCACCGCGAAAGGCTCGCCCAGATGCAGCGAGATCTGGTGGCCGAAAAAGTCGAAATCGACCCAGGTCTGCGTGCTGCGGCCTTCGGTGCAGCCGAGCACGCCGCCATAGAAGGCGCGCGCCTCATCCAGATCGGTGACGTGATAGGCGAGGTGGAACAGCGATTTCATGGGGCCTCCTGCACGCGTTCACCCCATGCTAAAGCATGCCACCTCAAGAAAAACCGCCGTCCATCTGGGTCTGAGCACAGGAAAAACCATTGGATACGCGCTTTCTCCGCAGCCTGATCGCCGTGGTGGAAACCGGCTCCATCGCCGGCGCGGCGCGGCGGGAGAAGCTGACCGCCGCCGCCCTGAGCCAGCGCATCCAGGCGCTGGAGCGCGAACTGGACTGCACGCTGCTGGCCCGCGGCGCCCATACCGTGCGGCCCACCGAGGCATGTCTCGCCCTGCTGCCGCGCGCCCGCGGGATCCTGCGCGAAAGCGAAGCGCTGAGGGCCGACGTCGCGGGGGAGGAGCCGACCGGCGAATTGCGCATCGGCGCCATCTCCACCGCGCTTACCGGCCTGCTGCCGGCCACCATCCGCGATGCGGCGGCGCGGGCGCCGCGGCTCCGGCTGCGGCTGGTGCCGGGGTCATCCTCCGCCCTGCTGGAGAGCCTGATCGCCGGCGATCTCGACATGGCGATCCTGGTCGAGCCACCCTTCGCCCTGCCCAAGACGCTGGCCAGCACGCGGATCCGCAGCGAGCCGCTGGTCTACATGACGCGGGACGAACTGCCGCCGGAGGCCATCGCGCGCCACGCCTCGGCCCATCCCTTCATCCGCTACGAGCCGTCGAGCTTCGGCGGCCGGCTGGTGGCGCGCTACATGGCCGATATGGGGATCGCGCCGCCCGTCCTGTGCGATCTCGATGCGCTGGAGGCCATCGCACTGCTGGTGGCCGAAGGGCTGGGCAACGCGCTGGTGCCGGCCTGGGCCGGGCTGCCGGGGGAGGGCGTGACGCTT
Source organism: Ancylobacter amanitiformis (assembly GCF_030814815.1). GTDB lineage: Bacteria > Pseudomonadota > Alphaproteobacteria > Rhizobiales > Xanthobacteraceae > Ancylobacter > Ancylobacter amanitiformis. The sequence continues at coordinate 51,229 of NZ_JAUSVR010000011.1, forward strand.
CTCGCCCCGCCTTCCGGCACGGCCTATGCCCGGCACATCGTGGTGATCGAGCCGAGCCTGTCCGGCCGGCGCCGCGCCGCCGATTTCATCCGCGCCTCGCTCACGCGGGCCGCCCGTCCCGCCGGGGCGTGACCACCCGGCCGAGAGCCGGGCCGAGCGGCACGCCATCCTGCGCGATCCGCCGTCCGGCCAGCCACACGCTCTCGACATGATAGGGCACGCGCACGCCGTCGAACGGCGTCGCCGCCGCCTTGCTGAGCTGGTCGCCCGAACGGATCGTGCTCGCCCGCGCGGGATCGACCGCCACCATGTCGGCGTCGAAGCCCTCGGCGATCTGGCCCTTGCGCGTGCCGAGGCCGAAGCGGGCGGCCGGGTTGGCGGCGCAGAGCCGGGCGATATCGGGCAGGGCGAGCACGCCGGTCGCGGCGAGATGCAGCATCATCGGCAGCAGGGTCTGCACGCCCGGCATGCCGCCGGGAATGTCGCCGAAGCGCGGGTAGTGCGCCGCCTTCTCGGCCGGGCTGTGCGGGGCATGGTCGGTGGCGACCATGTCGATCGTGCCATCGCGCACCGCCGCCCGCAGGGCCTCGACATCGGCCGGCTGGCGGAACGGGGGCGAGGCCTTGATGGCCGCACCGAGACGGACATAATCCTGCGCGGTGAACAGCAGGTTCTGCACCGTCGTCTCCGCACTCACGTCGGCGAGCGGCTTCATTGCCCGGAGCGTGGCGAGGCCGAGCGCGGAATTGACCTGCCGGATGTGCACGCGCGCACCGGTGGCGGCCGCCGCGGTGATTGCCCGCGCGACGCCCATCGCCTCGGCGGCCGGCGGACGGCTGGCGCCGAACGCCTCGATCGACGCCCCGCCGAGCCTCTCCGCGGCGTCGAGCACCGACTGGTCCCCCGGCGAGATGCCCGCGACGACGCCGGCCGGACCGATCCGGGCGAGCGCGGCGATGAGGCTCGCCAGCGTGTCGTGCAGGAACAGCGCCGGCACATCGGCGGTGAACAGCTCGATGGAGACGGCGCCCGACCCGGCCAGCTCCGAAGGATCCGTGCCCTCGCGGGCGAGCGTCGTCTGAAAGCCGAGATCGACATGGGCGCGCGCCCGCGCCAGCGCCGTCTTCTGTTCGAGGTGCTCGGGCGCCTGCGTCCATGGCTCGTCGGTCGGCATGACCAGCAGCGTCGTCACGCCGCCCGCTGCCGCCGCGCGCGTGCCGGAGGCGATGTCTTCCTTGTGCGTCAGGCCGGGCTCGCGCAGGTGCACATGCGCGTCGACGAGGCCGGGAAACAGCAGCCGCCCCGCGAGGTCGACGACATGGCCCGCCGCGATCGGCGTGCCCGGCGGCAGCAGGGCGACGATCCGCCCGTGCGCGACGGCGACATCCGCCGCCGCGACCCGGTCGGCATGCACGACCCGCGCGCCGGCCAGCAGGAGATCGACGCGCGTCATCGGGCCGGGCTCATGTTGCCGGCCCGTCCGCGTGATGATCGAGCCAGAAGGAGGCGATGTCGGCGCGCCGCAGGAAGGCGACGTCGCCGCGTGTCCGCACGTGCCGGATGACATCGCGCAGGCCCGAGGCGCGGTTCGGCTGCCCCGTCCAGCGCGCATGCACGGCAATGGTCATCATCCGCCCGCCGATCTCCTCGGCTTCGTCGGCGAGATAGTCGATGGCGCAGCAGCAGTCGCGCGCGAAATCGCCCGGGTTGGAATAGCCCGGCGCGATGAGATAGCGGCTGTCGTTGAACGTCTTGGAATAGGGCACCACCAGCAGGCGGTTGCCCCGAACGTCGACGAAATAGGGCAGTTCGTCGTTGCAGGGGTCTGAATCATAGAGAAAGCCGCCCTCCTCGACGAGGAGATCACGCGTATGGATGCTCGGCCGCGAGCGGCAGTTCCAGCCGAGCGGGCGTGCGCCGAGCACGCGCGTGTACAGCGCGATGGCCTCCTGCAACTGCCGGCGCTCTTCCTCGCGCGGCAGCGTCCAGTATTCGGTCCAGCGCAGCCCGTGGCCGAGCACGTCATGCCCGCGCTGCCGGATCCAGCCGACCAGTCCGGGGTTCATCTCCAGCGCCACCGCGGTGCCGGAGACGGTGATGGGCACATCATAACGGTCGAACAGCCGCGTCAGCCGCCACACGCCCGCGCGGGAACCGAACTCGAAATGCGTCTCGGTGCCGAGGTCGCGGCCGCTGTCGATGGAGGGCAGGCCATATTCGCCCCAGCTGTCATTGACGCCGTCCGTGGCGAAGTCGATTTCCGAGCCTTCCTCGTAGACCAGCACGAGATTGATCGCGACCTTGGCGCCGCCCGGCCAGCGCACCTTGGGCGCGAAGCGTCCATAGCCGGCATAGTCGCGCGGCGGGCCGCCGGTTCTGCCATCGTTCACGCTCATGCGTCGGTCTCCCAAAGGGGCGCTATCGCGTCCATAGGTCGGTGAAAGGCGTCGCATGGCCGTTCATCGGGCCGTTCTCCGCCGGGAGCGCGCGAATTCCGCCACGCCGCCCACGCCGACGACAAGCGAGATGGCGCCGAGGAACAGGAACAGCGCCGCCGGCTCGATGCGGGCCATCAATTCGTTGGACAGGGGCGGGGCGATGACCGCGCCGATCGAATAGACGAATAGCAGCCGGCCGGAAACCGCCACCACGAAGCGCCGCTCGACCGTCGCGCCGGCATAGGCGATGGCGACGGGATAGATGCACAGCGTCGTCGCGCCATAGACGAATAGCAGGACGAACAGCAGCGGCGTCGACAGATGGCCGAACAGCGCCGTCGCCAGGCAGCACAGCGCGGCGATGAGGCCCGCGCCGGCGAGGATCAGCGGCCGGTCGATCCGGTCGGAAAGCCAGCCCACGGGAAACTGCGCGATGAAGCCGCCGAGGCTGAACACGATCACCAGCGCGGCGGCGGTGCCGGCGGGATGGCCGGTATGCGTGGCGTAGATGGGCGCCAGCACACCGAAATTCATGTTCGTCATACCGGTCTGCAGCACGGCGAGCACCACGATGAGCGGGGTGATGCGCAGCAGCCGGCCGAAGGAGACGACCTCGTCGGTGGCCGGCTCGGCGCGGGAGGGATCATAGCCCGCCGGCCGCATGCGCCCGTCCACCGCGAAGGGCAGGGCGGCCGCCAGGCAGATCAACGCGGCGAGCAGGATCAGGCCGGCGCCGGTCGGGTCGCCGAGATTGATCATGGACTGGCCCGCGACAAGGCCGAGCGTGCTCATGATCATGTAGAAGGCGATGAGCGAGCCCCGGTTGCGCGGCCCGGAATCGAGGTTGATCCAGCTTTCCGCGACGGTGAAGATCACCGCCATGGCGAAGCCGTTGACGATGCGCAGCCCGGTCCAGACCCACACTTCCGACGAGGCGAGGAACAGCATCGTCGCAAGGCCGGTCAGCGCCGCCATCAGCTGGAAGGCCCGGCCATGGCCGATGCGGGCGATTAGCGGCCGCGCCAAGGCACAGCCCAGCAGGAAGCCGAGGGGATAGCCGGTGATGACGCTTCGTATCGCCCCCACGCTGGCCTTGGCGAGGGAGAGTTCCAGCGCCGTGCGGGTGGTCAGCAGGCCGCTGCCGGCCGTGACGATGGCGATGGCGAGCACGAGCGGGAGGATGGCCCGTATCGGGCCGAAATCTGCGGACGCGAGACGCCTCGACATGGAGAATGCCGGCTTTCACAAGCGGAAATGGACAGGCTGGCGGCCATCTCGGCCCTCTTTCACCGGCATCGTCCGCGGAGCGGGCAGCGTGGCTCGGGGTGCCGATCTGTGCGGGCAATTAAGACGAATCGCACCCGTGCCGATATGCTGTAACGCGACATCCAACATTCCTGACGCGACATGCGCGCAAGCGCATCGCCGGCCCGGCGCGGCGGCTACAGGCCGGCACCGCGCCGGGCCTGCGCCGGGGTGCTGCCGAACTGGCGCCGGTACATCCGGCCGAACGGGCCCAGGGTCTCGTAGCCGCAGTTCCGCGCGATCTCGGGCAGGCCCAGCGTGCTCTGGGTGATGAGTGCGCGCGCCCGCTCCATGCGCAGCCGGAGATAGAAGCCGGACGGCGTGTCCTTGAGATGGGTGCCGAACAGCCTTTCGAGCTGGCGGCGCGAGAGCGCGACGCGCCCGGCCAGCGTCGCGAGGTCGAGCGGCGCGTCGATATGCTCCTCCATCAGGCGGATCACCTCGCACAGCTTGGCGTGGGTGATGCCGAACTTGGCCTGCGGGCGCATGCGCTGCGCCTCGTCGTTGAGGCGGATCCGCGAGTGGTTGAGCTGTTCGGAAATGGCGGCGGCCAGCGGGCGGCCATGCGCCGCCTCGACGATGTAGAGCATCATGTCCAGCGTGACCGTGCCGCCGGACGAGGTGATGAACGGCCCGTCGACGCTGAAAATGTCGCGCGTCAGCAGGCAGCGGGGAAAGGCGTCCTGGAATTCCGCCGCCGCCTCCCAATGGACCGCGCAGCGCCGGCCGTCCAGCATCCCCGCGCGGGCGAGCAGATAGGCGCCGGTGCTGATCGCCCCGAGGCGGCAGGCCTGCCGCCGGAGCCGGCGAAACCAGCTGAACAGCCGGCGGCTGTAATGGGCCGTCGTGTCCAGACCGGCGCAGACGATGACGAGGTGACAGGGCGGGGCGGTGTCGATCGAGCCATCCGCCGCCACGTCGACCGCCGCGCTGCTGCGCACCGGTCCACCGTCGGCGGAGATCAGCACCCAGCGATAGAGCGCGCGCCCGCTCAGGCGGTTCGCCTGCCGCAGCGGATCGATCGCCGCCGAGAAGGAAAGAAGCGGAAAGCCGGGAACCAGATAGAAGCCGATCACCACCGGCTCGGCGCCGCCGCCGAGAGCCCAGCCATCCGCGGCGGCGGCCGTTCCGGTCATTCCGCCGCTCCGGAAATCGGTTGGCGGGCGCGGGGGCACGCGCCGCGCCGGTGAACCAAGGGTGTCGGCAGGAAATGTCGCATGCGCGCTCGGCACGGAGTTCAGCGGGAGTTCGGCACGCCGCGGGGGAGGGCGCGCGCCGCGATTATGGCGCGATGCCGGGGTTCCTCCCAACGGAATCCGCCACTCGCGCGCCGCATGTTGCCAAGGAGCAAGCGGGAGCGCGCCCTCGTGGCGCGCCGGGCGCGTCTGACCCCATTCTTGGTCTCGATCGAAGATGAGACCCAACCCATTGACATGAACTGAGGTCGCACATCTATATCTAGGGGTCACGGTCTCTCGAATCCATGGGGTTCGCGAGCTAAGAGGGAATTCGGTGCGCCATCGGTCCTGCGTCTGGGGACCAGGCAAAACCGGAGCTGCCCCCGCAACTGTAAGCGGCGAGCCGACGTCCATTCCGCGTCACTGAACCCGCAACGGTTCGGGAAGGCCGGACGGAGGCATTGACCCGCGAGCCAGGAGACCTGCCGCGACAGCATGTAACGTCCCTGGGCGGGGTGTCCCGGTGGTGCGCTGGCACTTCCGCGGCTCGTCCGCCGGATTCCCATCGCGTCCGCTCGGCCTTTGCCCCCCAACATCTGGGGTTCAAGCCGATGTCTCTTTCGACCGAAAATCACGCGGGCCTCTCCGCGCCCGTTCCCGCCGCCCTGGCGGCAAAGCCCGCTGCCGAGCCGGGCTATCAGGTCATTCGCCGCAATGGCGCGGTGACGCCGTTCGACGGTTCCAAGATCGCGGTGGCGCTGACCAAGGCGTTCCTCGCGGTGGAAGGCAACAGCGCCGCCGCCTCGCGCCGGGTCCACGACATCGTCGCCGGCCTCGCCGAGCAGATCGTCGCCGGCCTCACGCGCCGGGCCGATTTCGGGCGCAGCTTCCACATCGAGGATATTCAGGATCAGGTCGAGCTGGCGCTGATGCGCGGCGAACATCACAAGGTTGCCCGCGCCTATGTGCTCTATCGCGAGAAGCGGGCGCAGGAGCGGGCCGAAGCCTCCATCGCCGCGCAGGCCCCCGAGGCGCCCGCGCTGCGCATGAAGCTTGCCGACGGCTCGCTGGCCGTGCTGGATGGCGCCCGGCTGGCGGCGCTCATTGCCGAATCCTGCGCCGCGCTGGAGGGCGTCTGCGCCGACGCCGTGCGGATCGAGACCAACCGCAACCTCTATGACGGCATTCGCCAGGACGAACTGGCGCTGGCCCCCATCCTCGCCGCCCGCACCCTGATCGAGACCGAGCCGAACTACGCCAAGGTGAGCGCCCGGCTGCTGCTCGACAAGCTGCGCCGCGAGGCTCTGAGCTTCACGACCGGCCGGCCCGATCAGGCGACGCAGGGCGAGATGCCGGCCCGCTATGCCGACTATTTCCGCGCCTATGTCGCGACCGGCATCGCCCATGAGCGGATCGACCCCGAGCTTGGCCGCTTCGACCTCGCGCGCCTCGCCGCTGCGCTGCTGCCCGAGCGCGACCTGCAATTCGACTATCTCGGCCTGCAGACGCTGTATGATCGCTATTTCCTGCATGTGCGCGGCATACGTTTCGAGCTGCCGCAGGCCTTCTTCATGCGCGTCGCCATGGGGCTCGCGATGCGCGAGATCGACCGCGAGGCCAGGGCGATCGAATTTTACGACCTGCTGTCGTCCTTCGATTTCATGGCCTCGACGCCAACCCTGTTCAATGCCGGCACGCCGCGCCCGCAGCTTTCCTCCTGCTTCCTCACCACCGTTCCGGACGATCTCGACGGCATCTTCACGTCGATCAAGGACAATGCCCTTCTGGCCAAATATTCCGGCGGGCTCGGCAATGACTGGACACAGGTGCGCGGCCTCGGCGCTCACATCAAGGGCACCAATGGCGAGAGCCAGGGCATCGTGCCATTCCTGAAAGTCGCCAATGACACCGCCATCGCGGTCAACCAGGGCGGCAAGCGCAAGGGCGCGGTCTGCGCCTATCTCGAGACATGGCACATCGACATCGAGGAGTTCCTCGACCTGCGCAAGAACACCGGCGACGACCGCCGCCGCACCCATGACATGAACACCGCCAACTGGGTGCCGGACCTGTTCATGCAGCGCCTCGCCGACGACGCGCAATGGACGCTGTTCTCACCGGACGAGACGCCGGACCTGCACGATCTCGTCGGCCCCACCTTCAAGGCGGCCTATGAGGCCCATGAGGCGCGCGCCGCGCGCGGCGAGCTGAAGGTGTTCAAGCAGGTGCGCGCGGCCGATCTCTGGCGGCGCATGCTCACCCTGCTGTTCGAGACCGGCCACCCCTGGATCACCTTCAAGGATCCCTGCAACATCCGCTCGCCGCAGGGCCATGTCGGCGTGGTTCACTCGTCGAATCTGTGCACCGAGATCACCCTCAACACGTCCAATGACGAGGTCGCGGTGTGCAATCTCGGCTCGGTCAACCTGTTGGCGCATGTCACGCGCCAGGGGCTGGATCACGCCCGCCTGCAACGCACCGTGACCACCGCGATGCGGATGCTCGACAACGTCATCGACATCAATTTCTACACCATTCCCGAAGCGCGCCGCTCGAATCTGCGCCACCGACCCGTCGGGCTCGGCATCATGGGCTTCCAGGACGCGCTGCAGGCGCTGCGCATCCCCTATGGCTCGCCGGCGGCCGTGCGTTTCGCCGATGAGAGCATGGAGGCAGTGAGCTTCCACGCGATTTCCGCCTCCTGCGACCTTGCGGCCGAGCGCGGGCGTTACCCGTCCTTCGAAGGCTCGCTATGGTCGAAGGGCACCCTGCCGATCGACAGCATCGAATTGCTGAGCGAGGCGCGCGGCGGGCTGGATGTGGACCGCTCCTCGACGCTCGATTGGGAGAGCCTGCGGGCCCGCGTGGTCCGCTTCGGCATGCGCAACTCCAACACGATGGCGATCGCGCCGACCGCGACGATCTCCAATATCTGCGGCGTGTCGCAGTCGATCGAGCCGGTCTACCAGAACCTGTTCGCCAAATCGAACATGTCGGGCGATTTCACGGTGGTGAACGCCGCGCTGGTGCGCGACCTGAAGCAGCGGGGCCTGTGGGACGAGGTGATGGTGTCGGACCTCAAATATTTCGACGGCAGCCTCGCGTCGATCGATCGCGTGCCGGACGATCTCAAGGCGCTCTACGCCACGGCCTTCGAGATCGACAGCGCGTGGCTGATCGAGGCGGCAGCGCGCCGGCAGAAATGGATCGACCAGTCGCAGTCGCTCAATCTCTACATCGCCAACCCCTCGGGCAGGAAGTTGGACGAGCTTTACCGGCTGGCGTGGAAGCGCGGGCTCAAGACCACCTATTACCTGCGCTCGCGTTCGGCCACCCATGTCGAGAAATCGACGTTGAAGGGCACGGACGGCAAGCTCAACGCCGTCTCCTCCGGCCCTGTTGCGCCCATTGCCGCGCCCATTGCCGCGCCGATCCTGGTGAACCCGGAGGCGTCCTGGGGGCAGGCCTGCTCGATCAACGATCCCGACTGCGAAGCCTGCCAGTGAGCGGCGAGAAGGAAACCCTGATGATGCTCGACTGGTCCGACCTCGACAGCCCCCCGGCCCGCCCGCTTTCCCCCGCGCCCGCCGGCTACGCCCCGCCGGCGGATGCCGGCGGTCTCGGCGAGATCGACCGCTCCGGCGCGCGGGTCTCGGTGGACGACAAGCGGATGATCAACGCGCGAGCCGACGTGAACCAGCTTCTGCCGCTCAAATACAAATGGGCGTGGGAGAAGTACCTGTCCGGCTGCAACAATCACTGGATGCCGACCGAAGTGTCGATGCAGGCCGACATCGCGCTTTGGAAATCGCGCGATGGCCTGACCGAGGACGAGCGCCGCGCCATCAAGCGCAATCTCGGCTTCTTCGCCGCGTCGGAAAGCCTTGTCGCCAACAATATCGTGCTGGCGATCTATCGCCACCTCACCAATCCGGAATGCCGGCAATACCTCTTGCGACAGGCCTTCGAGGAAGCGGTGCATACCCACACCTTCCAGTACATCGTGGAAAGCCTCGGGCTGGATGAGGGCGAACTGTTCAACATGTACCGCGAGGTGCCCTCCATCACCGACAAGGCGGCGTGGGCGCTGAAGCATACCCGGCATCTCGACGACGCGGAATTCGCGACCGGCACGCCGGAGGCCGACCAGGCCTTCCTGCGCGATCTCGTGGCCTTCTATGTCGTGTTCGAGGGCATGTGGTTCTACACCGGCTTCGCCCAGATCCTGTCGCTCGGCCGACGCAACAAGATGGTCGGAATTGCCGAGCAATATCAATATATTCTGCGCGATGAGAGCATCCACCTGAATTTCGGCATCGACGTGATCAACCAGATCAGGATCGAGAATCCGCATTTGTGGACGCCCGCCTTCCAGGACGAGGTGCGCGCCATGCTGAAGGACGCGGCCGATCTGGAAGCCGCCTATGGCCGCGACACCATGCCGAACGGGTTCCTCGGGCTGAACGCGGCCTTGTGCGAACAATATATGCACTTCATCGCGAACAGGCGCTGCGCCCAGATCGGGCTGGCGCCGGTCTTCGCGGAAACCCCCAACCCGTTCCCGTGGATGAGCGAGACCATGGACCTCAAGAAGGAAAAGAACTTCTTCGAGACCCGCGTCATCGAATACCAGAATGGCGGCGCGCTGGCCTGGGACTGAGCGCCCTGCCGTCCTTCTCAAGCTGGCATGGGTTCGCGCGCCGGAGGGAGGGCCCGGTGGTCTTGCCGCCGCCGGCAGGGGCCACCGGCGACGGCGCCGCCGAGAAACCCCGAGGGTCCGAAAGGTGGGAACGATGCCCAGCGCCGCAAGGCCGCCGGGTCCATCGAGAACATTCGGGCCACGATCGTCGGCCGCCGTGCCGTCGCCATCACCGATATCGAATAGCTGAACCACAGCCCGGCAAAGGCGCGGCTCTCCAGCGGCGAGACCATTTTCATGAATCGGGCCTGTCACATGAAACGGTCTGTCACATGAAACGGCCTGTACTTGCCGCGAGCAAGCCGGGCTGGCGCCCCAGCTGTCGCGGATGACGTGCCGCAGAACCCGCACGCCGAATTTCAGCGCCTCCACCGGCACGCGCTCGTCGACGGCGTGGAAAAGCCCGCAATAACCGAAATCTGCCGGCAGCTTCATGGGCACGAAGCCGTGGCCGTTGATGCCGATCTTCGACAGCCGCTTGCCGTCCGTACCACCCGGACGCAGATAGGCCACGACACGACCCTCGGCGTCGCGCAGCGACGCATGGATGGTCGAGGCGAAAAAGCCGAGTTCCGCCGATGGCTCATCGAACGTTTCATCGAGGAAACGGGTGCCCGGGAAATCTTCGAACCTCGCCAGCATGGCATCGAGTTGGGCGTGTGGTGGATCGGGAACGCGTGGGTGCCGATACGCTCGACCATCGCCGCCAGCCGGGCGATCGCGTTGTCGTCATTCACCAGCGCGCCATGGCCGGCGGTACCCTTCGCCGTCAGCTTGACGCGGGCGTCGCCCTTCTCGGCGGCGGCGAGCGGATAGGCCCGCTTGCCGTTCGGCCGCGTGATCGAGAAGCCGCCGTCTCCGCTGATGGCCACGGTGGCACCCGTTAAAAGCTGGCGCTCATGCTGGGTGAGCCAGGCGGAGCCATAGACGCTGCCATTCTCCTCGTCGGAGAACCTGTCAGTCGGTCGCCACTTTTCTGGCTCGGCCGCTGTGCCGGAGATGGTGGGACCGAACGGCGCTCCATGCGCGCCGAAGGCTCGGAATGCCAGCGTCGGCTCTCATTGGCGAGCGTGACGAACGCGGCCCGAAATCGGTGCTTGATCGTGGGTGCGACAAGCGGGCCTCGCAGATCGGCCACCACATCCCGTTCGGCGCGTCTGGTTGCGATCGCGTAACGGAAGGCCAACAACAAGGCCAACAAATTCGCGGGATGGGGCGGCTCTGGCTGATTCCGGCTGGGGCAGCGAGCGGAGGCTGGAAGTCAAATTATCCAGCGACTTTCAGAATTCGGGAGGGTGCAGGAAAAGCTGAGCCGCCCCGGAAACGGGGGAGTGGCTCCCTGAGCAGGACTCGAACCTGCGACCATTCGATTAACAGTCGAACGCTCTACCAACTGAGCTATCAGGGACCGGAGGCGCCGAGCGCCTCGGAGGTGGGCGATATAGCAACGTGGTTCCCATTTGTGAAGCGGGAACCGCGTGGCCATGTGGATAACCTTGTCAGGCGCTGAGCCGCTGCTCCTGTCCGGCGAACTGAAGCTGGTGGAAATTGAAGTAGCGGCCGCGCCGCGCGATCAGCTCGTCATGGCGTCCGCTCTCGCTTACGCGGCCCTGATCGACCACGCAGATCCGGTCGGCATTGACCACGGTCTGCAGGCGGTGGGCGATCACGATGGTGGTGCGGTTCATCTGCAGCTGGCGCAGCGCGCGCTGCACTTCCGCCTCCGATTCGCTATCGAGCGCGGCGGTGGCCTCGTCCAGCAGCAGGATCGGCGCGTCCTTCAGGAAGGCGCGGGCGATGGCGATGCGCTGGCGCTGGCCGCCGGAGAGCTGCGTGCCCTGCTCGCCGACCTGGCTGCCATAGCCGTCCGCGAAGCCGCTGATGAAGTCGTGGGCATGCGCGGCGCGGGCTGCGGCGATGATTTCCTCATCGGTGGCCCCCGGCCGGCCGGTGGCGATGTTGTCGCGGATGGTGCCGGAGAACAGGAACACGTCCTGGCTCACGAAGCCGATGGCATTGCGCAGCGAGCGATAGGTAACCTGCGTGATGTCCTGGCCGTCGACGCAGATGCTGCCCGATTCCAGCTCGTAGAAGCGCTCCAGCAGGCTCATCACCGTGCTCTTGCCGCCGCCCGAGGGGCCGACCAGCGCGGTGGTACGGCCTCCCTCGGCAACGAAGCTGAGGCCGCGCAGCACCGGCTCGCCCTCGCGGTAGCCGAAATGGACGTCCTTGAACTCGACGCTGCCGCCCGCGAGCTTGAGATCCGCCGCGCCCGGCGGGTCAACCTCCACCGCCTTGCGGTCGAGAATCTCGAACAGCATCCGCGCGCCGAGCAACTGGGGCGTGATATCGATATTGAGGCGCGCGAGCCGCTTGGCCGGCTCATAGCTGAGCAGCAGCGCGGTGATGACCGAGAAGAACTCGCCCGGCGTGCGCCCGCCATGCAGCACGCCCCAGCCGGCATACATGATGACCAGGCCGACGGCGACGCCGCCCAGCGCTTCCATCAGCGGGCCGGACTGCGACTGCGCGCGGATCATGCGGTTGGAGGCCTTCTCCAGCCCGTCGATGCGCCCGTAGATCTTGGTGCGCATGTTGTCCTCCATGGTGAAGGACTTGACGGTGCGGATGCCCTGGAAGGCTTCGAGCGATTCGGTCATGATCTGCACGGCCGAGTGGAACTCGCGCTGGAAGATCTTCTGCACCTTGCGGATGAGGCTGCGCACGCCGCCGACCGCGATGGGCATCACCAGCAGGCCGATGAGCGCCATGAACGGATCCTGCGCGATCATCACGGCGGTGAGGCCGACCACCGAGAGGAAATCGCGGCCGATGCTGGTGATCAGGAGGTTCAGCACGTTGCGCGCGGCCTGGGCGCCGTTGCTGAAGCGCAGCATGATCTCGGCGGTGTGGCTGCCGCTGAAATAGGCGACGTCCTGCGTCAGCAGCCGGTTCAGCACGCGCTTCTGGTTGTCGGCGACGATGCGGTTGCCCACGCGCGAGAGCGAGACCGCCTGGCCGTAGGTGGCGAAGCCCTTGGTGATGCTCAGCGCCAGCACGGCGCCGGAAAGAATCCAGACGGCTGCCGAATTCTGCTGCACGAAGATTCGGTTGACCACGTCGCCCATGAGATAGGCGAGGCCGGACGTGGTTCCCGCCATGATGCCCATGAAGACGAAGGAAATGGCATAGCCCTTCCAGTGCCGGCGTCCGTCAGTCATTATCAGCCGCCGGATCGTGTCCCGGGTCTCGGGGCTGATTATGTTACGGAAGGCATTGGCCAGCTTGGTCGGCACCATCAGGCAGTTCCCTTGATATCGAGCGGTATCGTGAAAATACGGCACCTGCATGCACGCGTGCATCTGCGGCCGCCCCCCGGCGCGGCATCATCAACGACGTTCGGGGTGCGTTGTCAAACGTCGGCACGTCGCGGCCCGGCCTTGGCATGGCAGGCGACACGCGCCGCCGGCGGCCCATGAAACAGGCTGCCGGCGGCGCGCGCGTGAACTGGAGGCCACGGAGGGAATCGAACCCCCGTACGCGGATTTGCAGTCCGCTGCGTAACCACTCCGCCACGTGGCCGTCCGGGGCGACGATGCGTCGTCATCCGGATGACCGGGGCGCCTCATAACAGAGCCGTCCGGGATCGGCAACGGACCTTGCGCGGTTCTCAGCGGTTCTCCCGCGCCAGTTGGGGATGGCGCGCCGCCCCGCGCGGGGTTCAAAAGGCGAGCGCCGCCGGGACGCGCGCCGCGAAACCGTGGCGAGCCGCGAGGGAAACGTCGGGCCGGGCCGGCGGCGACGCCTTGTCGTGCAAGGGCAGATCGATCTTGGTCGTGCAAGGGCAGGTCGGTCTCGCACCGGCCGGTCTCGCACCGGCGGGGCGACGGCCGGGCGTTGAGCCCCGATATCGAAGGCCGGTATCGAAGGCCGTTATCGAAGGCTTGCATTGCGCGCGCGCGTGCCGCAATTCTGCTGCGGATTTTTACCCGCGCCGCGCTCCAGGGCCTTTGGGGAGCGGTGGGTGCAGCATCGAGGTTGTCCCCGAATGATCGATTTCGCTGAGATGCGTCGCGCCATGGTCGACGCGCAGGTGCGTGCCAACGATGTCACCGACCTTCGCATCGTCGCCGCCATGATGGAGACCCCGCGCGAGCGCTTCGTGCCCGCCGGGCTGCGCAACTTCGCCTACATCGACGACGACCTGCTGGTGAAGGAAGGCAATCCCTCGCGCTACCTCATGGAGCCGATGGTGCTGGCCAAGCTGCTGCAGGCGGCGGAGATCGGGCCGGACGCGCTGGTGCTGGATGTCGGCGCCGCCTCCGGCTACTCCACCGCCGTGCTGGCCAAGCTGGCGGGCCAGGTGGTGGCGCTGGAGGAAGATGCCGCGCTCGCCGCGCAAGGCTCCGCCGTGCTGGTCGATCTCGGCCTGCTCAACGCGGCCTATGTGCAGGGGACGATGACGGCCGGCTGGCCGGCCGAGGCTCCCTACGACGTGATTCTGCTCAACGGCTCGGTCGATTCGGCTCCGGAGACGCTGCTCGCGCAGCTCAAGCCGGGCGGGCGGCTGGTCGCCGTGCTCGGCCGGGGACGTGCTGGACGTGCGACTATATTTACCAAAACCACAGGTGGTATTGGCAGCCGCGTCGTTTTCGATGCCGCCGTGCCCACCTTGCCGGGCTTCGAGGCACGCTTAAGCTTTGTATTTTGAAGGGCTTGGCACCCCTCTGTGGCTGATCTGCCGCGTGTGCGATTAAATCGACGCGTCGGCCGGTCCAAAGGTTCACAGTTCGATAGCGACCACATATTCTGCCACCACGTGAAAATGAACATAGAGAGTCGCCCCAGGCAGGCGGCTCCGCATCGAACGAGCGTTCGCAGGGGTTTGGATGATGTGGCTGTCAGCTGCCGGGGGCAGGTTCTTCGCGTGCGCAGCGGTGATATGTCTTGTGGGGGTTTCGCATCCTGCCCTGTCTCAATCTCTCGATGAGGCATTGGCGGCTGCCTACAAGAATAATCCGACGCTGAACTCGCAGCGCGCCGCAACGCGCGTCACCGACGAATACGTGCCGATCGCTCTGGCGGGCTATCGCCCGCAGATCTTCGGCACGGCGTATTATGGAACGCAGTGGAGCGAGTCGAAGGTGGGCAGTTCCACCCTCTCGTCCCAGAACGTCAGCGGGACCACACACTCAACGACCTGGCCGTATGGCGTCGGAGTGACGATCAGTCAGACCATCTATGATGGCCTGAAGACGGCGAACTCGGTTCGCAGTGCCGAATCGCAGGTGCGCGGCCAGCGGGAACTGCTGCGCAACACCGAGCAGCTGGTGCTGCTCGACGCGGCGACCGCCTATATGAACGTGCTGCAGAATTCCGCGCTGCTCGAATTGCAGAAGCAGAACCTGCAGGCCCTGCGCGAGGAATTGCGCGCCGCCCGGGACCGTTTCTCGGTGGGTGAAATCACCCGCACCGACGTGGCCCAGGCCGAGGCGTCCGTCGCCACTGCCCAGAGCGAACTCGCGCTGGCCGAATCCAACCTGAACACCTCCAATGCGGTGTTCTTCCAGGTCATCGGCCTGCGCCCGACCAAGCTGACGCCGGGACGTCCGATCGACGGCCTTCTGCCCAAGACGCTGCCGCTCGCGGTGGAAACGGGCCTCGGCAAGCATCCTGCCATCAAGTCGGCGCAGTTCGCCGTCGATGCCGGTCTTTCCAACGTCAAGGTGGCCGAAGCGGCGCTTTCGCCGACGCTGACCCTCAATGGGCAGGCATCGTCGGACTATAACAGCCAGACCTACGTCCAGCGGACGACCTCCGCCGCGGCCACGCTGAATCTCAACGTGCCGATCTATCAGGGCGGCGCCGAGTTTGCGAACATCCGGCAAAGCAAGGAAACGCTCGGGCAGTTGCGCATCGAGGTGGACGTCAACCGCGAGCAGGTGCGCGCCAACGTCGTTCAGTACTGGGGCGCGTTGCAGGCCTCCAAGGCCGCCATCGAGTCGGCGCAGGCTTCCGTCGCGGCGAACGAGATCGCGCTGCGCGGCGTGCGCGAGGAATGGCGTGTCGGCCAGCGCACCACGCTTGACGTGCTGAACGCGCAGACCGCGCTGTTCAACGCCCGCGCAAGCCTCGTCACCGCCCAGCGCGACCGCGTGGTCGCCTCCTACGCCGTGCTGTCGGCGACGGGCGACCTCAATGCGACCCGGCTCGGGCTGAAGATCGCGACCTACAATCCGAAGGTTCACTACGAGCAGGTCCGCGACGCCTGGGTTGGCGTGCGCACCCCCGGCGGCGATTGAGCCACCGGCCCGGAAGCGGGCGGCTTCGCGGGACGGCATTCGCGAGACACGATACGGGGCGGCGGTGAGCCGCCCCTTTTTCGTGCGGATCTGTCCGTCGTCTCGGTGTGCCCGGCACTCCCGGCCATGTGCCGACTTGTGTGCATGCGGGGCGGGCAGGGCGGTCAGCAACTCCTTGGTCGAATGACCGGCGCCGCGTCTCCTGCACCGCCTCTCCTGCGCCGCGTCTCCCGCGCGGTTGTCCGGCACCCTGTCCGCGCGGGGCGATGGAACCTGTGTGTGGGGGTGCTCTTCTCCACAATGACCGCCGGCCTGCGCGTGGCGCCATGCTATAGGCGGTGTCATATTTACGAAGCGTTCACGAGTGATTCGTGCGGGTCGCGCGGTTTTTGAGACGGCGGCGCGGCGATTCGAGACTGGATTTTGGACATGTCGGCGAATGCACGGGCCAGTGAGCCGTCGATGGAGGAAATACTCGCCTCCATCCGGCGCATCATCTCGGACGATGTTGCCGGTGACCCACTTTCCGCGCCGGCTGAATCGTCGCGGGTCGAGACGGCCACGAACTCCCGGTCGCGCGCTGCCGAGCTGCCGCGCGGGGAGGGGGAGCCGTCCGGCGATGCGCTCGCGGCTGAACCGGCAGCGGCCTCCCGGAGCGAGGAGGCCGCTTCGGCTTCGTCCGCCGATGATCTGGCCTATGCGTCTCTCGAAAATGAGCCGGTCGGCGATGCCTTCGACCTGCGCCACGGTTCGTTTGCGCCCGACGGGTTCGCCGGATTTCCGGACGTGGCCGATGCCGTTGATGCGGCAGTGTCGTCTCGCGCCGTCGAGGGCTCGCTGGTGCTGTCGGGGGCAGCGGTAAATGATGACCTTCGCTCCGCTGTCGCGCCCCGCTTCGCGGACGGCATGACTGATATTCCGGCGTCGCTGCGCGCCGCCTTCGCCATGATTGAAGCTACATCCGTTCCGGAGACCGCCGACATGCAGGTGCCTGCCAAGCCCGTCCCCGTTTCGTCGCGTGCATACGCCGCCGAGCCGGCGGAAGACATTCGCGCGCCCGAGGCCAACGCGGGCAGCCGCTTCGCCGAGCCCCGCTTCGCTCCCTCGCTGCGTTCGGTCGCCGCCGAGGCGCCGGTCGCCGAGGGCAGCTCGCGGCTGGTGTCGAACATCACCACGGCCGCGGTCTCCAACGCCTTCGGCACGCTGGCGCGCACCGTGGCATCGAACTCGCGGACGGTGGACGACCTCGTCGCCGAAGCGGTCCGTCCCATGCTGAAAGCGTGGCTGGACGAAAACCTGCCGACGCTGGTCGAGCGGCTGGTGCGGGCCGAGATCGAGCGCGTCACCCGCCAGGGCCAGTGATCCGACGCTGATGACGGGCGCACCGGCGGGTTTTCCTCCGGTGCGCTTCCGGGCGACCTGCCGCGTGTGGGTCCGCTGCCCTCACCGGGCGCTTTGCCGGCCGTCGCGGATGCGTTGACGGTTTGGCGTGTTGACTCGAGGCCAAGGCTCCGCTTTCTCTCGCACCCGTTCAATTCGAGGTGCCGGAGCCAAAATGCTCGACAACAGGTTCGATCCCGCCGCCGTGGAAGACCGCATCTACCGCACATGGGTGGAGGCCGACGCGTTCAAGGCCGGTCGACCCGAGCGGGCCGGCGCCGATCCCTATTGCATCGTCATCCCGCCGCCCAACGTCACCGGCTCGCTCCATATGGGGCACGCGCTCAACAACACGCTGCAGGATATTCTCTGCCGCTTCGAGCGCATGCGCGGCAAGGACGTGCTGTGGCAGGTGGGCACCGACCATGCCGGCATCGCCACCCAGATGGTGGTCGAGCGCCAGCTTGCCGAACGCCAGCTGCCCGGCCGGCGGGAGATGGGGCGCGGCCCCTTCGTCGACCGCGTCTGGGCGTGGAAGGACGAATCCGGCGGCACCATCATCAACCAGCTGAAGAAGCTGGGCGCCTCCTGCGACTGGTCGCGCGAGCGCTTCACCATGGACGAGGGGCTCTCGCGCGCCGTCGTCAAGGTGTTCGTGCAGCTCTACAAGGAAGGGTTGATCTACAAGGACAAGCGCCTTGTGAACTGGGACCCCAAGTTCCAGTCGGCCATTTCCGATCTTGAAGTGCTGCAGGTCGAGGTGAAGGGCCACCTCTGGCACTTCCGCTACCCGCTCGCCGATGGCGTGACCTATCAGCATCCCATCGTCTTCGATGAGGATGGCCAGCCCTTCGAGTTCGAGACGCGCGACTATATCGTCGTCGCCACCACGCGGCCCGAGACCATGCTGGGCGACACGGCGGTGGCGGTGCACCCCGAGGATCCGCGCTATCAGGGCCTGGTCGCCGCCGGCGCGAAGGTGCGGCTGCCGCTGGTCGGCCGGCTGATTCCCATCGTTGCCGACACCTATTCCGACCCGACCAAGGGCACCGGCGCGGTCAAGATCACCCCGGCGCACGATTTCAACGACTTCGAGGTCGGTCGCCGGCATGCGCTGGCGATGATCAACGTGCTCGACGCCGAGGCGCGGCTCGCGCTGAAGGGCAATGCCGAATTTCTCGATGATGCCGCGCCCGGCGCGGATCTCGATATCGTGCTGGCGCTGGACGGCCAGAGCCGGGAGGCCGCGCGGAAGGCCGTGGTCGCGCTGTTCGAGGAGCGCGGGCTGGTCGACAAGATCGAGCCGCACACCAACATGGTGCCCCATGGCGACCGCTCCAACGTGGTCATCGAGCCCTGGCTGACCGACCAATGGTATGTGGACGCGCATACGCTGGCCCAGCCTGCGCTGGCCGCCGTGCGCGAGGGGGCGACCTCCTTCGTCCCGAAGAATTGGGAGAAGACCTATTTCGACTGGCTGGAGAACATCCAGCCCTGGTGCGTCTCGCGGCAGCTGTGGTGGGGCCACCAGATCCCGGCCTGGTACGGGCCCGATGGCACGGTGTTCGTCGAGGAGACCGAAGAGGCGGCGGTCGCCAGCGCGCTCGCTCATTGCGTGCAGGCCGGCATCATCACCGATGAGGAGGCCCGCGAACTGGCGGGCGACCCCGACAGGCGGGCGGCGCTGATCACCCGCGACGAGGACGTGCTCGACACCTGGTTCTCCTCGGCCCTGTGGCCCTTCTCGACGCTGGGCTGGCCGGACGAGACCTCGGAACTGAAGCGCTTCTACCCGACCTCGGTGCTGATCACCGGCTTCGACATCATCTTCTTCTGGGTGGCCCGGATGATGATGATGGGGCTGCATTTCATGGACGGCGAGGTGCCGTTCAAGGACATCTACATCCACGCCCTCGTCCGCGACGAGAAGGGCGCCAAGATGTCGAAGTCCAAGGGCAACGTCATCGATCCCCTGTCGCTGGTTGACCAGTACGGCGCCGATGCGCTGCGCTTCACCCTCGCCGCCATGGCCGCGCAGGGCCGAGACATCAAGCTCGCGACCAGCCGTGTCGAGGGCTACCGTAACTTCGCGACCAAGCTGTGGAACGCCGCCCGCTTTGCCGAGCTGAACGAGTGCCGGCGCGACCCGGCCTTCGATCCGCGCAATGCGGAATCGACGCTCAACCGCTGGATCATCAGCGAGACCCAGAAGGCGGGCGCCGAGATCACCGCGGCGCTGGAAGCCTACAGGTTCAACGAGGCGGCGGGCGCGGCCTACCGCTTCGTGTGGAACATCTTCTGCGACTGGTATCTCGAACTCGCCAAGCCGGTGTTCATGAGCGAAGGCTCCGGCTGGAAGGGCGAGACGCGGGCCACCACGGCCTTCGTGCTCGACGAGATCCTCAAGCTGCTCCACCCCTTCATGCCCTTCCTCACCGAGGAATTGTGGGCGCGCACCGCCGAGACCGGCGCGCCGCGCACGGGGCTTCTGGTGCTGGCGCCGTGGTCGAGCCTCACGGGGCTGGACGCGCCGCAGGCCGAGGCGGAGATTGGCTGGCTCATCGAACTGGTGATGGAGATCCGCTCCGTCCGTGCCGAGATGAACGTGCCGGCCGGCGCGCAGATCCCGCTCGTGCTGGTGGGGGCCAGCGAGGAGGCGAAGGCCCGCATCGTCGTCTGGCACGACGTGCTGGTGCGCCTGGCGCGGCTGTCGGGCGTCGCGTTCGAGATGGAGGCGCCGGCCGGCTCGGTGCAGGTGGTGGTGCGCAGCGAGACGGCGGCGCTGCCGCTCGCCGGCATTATCGACATGGACGCGGAAGCCGCACGCCTTGCCAAGGAACTGGCCAAGGCGATGGACGACGTCGCCAAGGTCGACGCCAAGCTCGGCAATGCCGACTTCATCAAGCGGGCGCCCGAGGAGGTTATCGAGGAGCAGCGCGAGCGGCGCGAGACGGCGCAGGCGCGCGCCGCGCGCATTCGCGAGGCACTGGTGCGGCTCAGCAAGGCGGCCTGAGCCGGGCGGCGGGGGCCGGCTGGGCTGAGCACGGCCGGGCAGGGCTGATACTGGGGCCGGAAACGGCGGAGAATCGACGATGCCGTTCATCGAGAGCTTCAACGCGGGCGACTTCCTCGCCACGCTGGTCAGCCTGCTCGCCGCGTTCGGACTGGGCACGCTGATCGGCGCCGAGCGCCAGTATCGCCAGCGTACCGCGGGGCTGCGCACCAATGTTCTGGTGGCAATCGGCGCCTGCCAGTTCGTCGACATGGCGATGCACCTTGCCGGCCCGGACGGAGCGGTGCGTGTCGTCGCCTATGTCGTCTCGGGCATCGGCTTTCTCGGCGCCGGCGTCATCATGAAGGAGGGCGCGAATATTCGCGGCCTCAACACGGCGGCGACGCTGTGGTGCTCGGCGGCGGTGGGGGCCTGCGCGGGCGCGGACCTCATCGCCCAGGCGGTTCTGCTGACCGCCTTCGTGCTGGCGGGCAACACCATGCTGCGCCCGCTGGTCTCGGCGCTGGAGCGCATCCCGCGCTCCGAGGAATCGACCGAGGCGACCTATGGCGTCAACGTGGTGACGCGCGCCGACCCCGCCGAGTTGCAGGGCAAGCTCTCGGCTCTGCTGGACAAGGCGCAGTTCCCGGTCGATGTGATCGAGCCGACCGAGCGGGCGGATGGATCGGCCGAGCTGCGGGCGACGCTGGTCAACACCTCGGTGCGGATTTCCGAGCTCGACGCCGTCGTTGCCCGCATCCGCCATTTGCCCGAGGTGGTGTCGGCCACCTGGACGCGCAGCGCCGCCGACTGAGCGAACCCTTGCCGCGGCGGGCAGGCGAGCGGCGGGGAGGCGAGCGGCGAGGAGGCGAGCGGAGGGTCAGGCGAGCGGAGGGTCAGGCGCCGGGCGGCGTGCCGCCGGCGGATGGTGCCACCGGCGCGGCCGCTGATTGACGCTCCATGCGATCCAGTTCCGCGCGCAGCCGCTCGATGACGTCGGCGGCCTCGGAAAGCTCGTCCTCCACCTTGTCGCGGCGGAACTGATCGAGATCGGCGGCCATGGCCCGCAGGCGTTCGACGATGTTTCCGCTCGACATGTCCGTCTCCTCAAGTGTGGCCCAGCCGGGCAAAGAGTTTCTGCGCGCCGCGCATTGAAACCCGGCTCACGTCACGAAAACGCGGGGAAACCGGGCCCATAAGTGCCTCCGCTGCGGCCGCTCATTGGCCCTCGCGAGGCCGTGGCGACCGCTCGATATCTAAGAAATCTCCTATCGCTGATTTGTGACTCGTCGGCAACACCGTCATGCATTCGCAACCATGTTCCGAAGCGTCGTCCGCCATGCCGTGAAGCCGCCACAAACCGGCACGAAATCCGACGGATAGACGGAGGAAAGTAATTTCCGGGTGTGGTCACCCGAGAATAACTCCGCACCGGGATGCTCGACCAGAAATGGAAGTCAGGACCATCATCGACAAGCGGCATTTGCCCAGTCGTCACGTAACGGAAGGGCCGGCGCGGGCGCCGCATCGGTCCTATCTGTACGCGATGGGTCTGACGCGCGAACAGATTCACCAGCCGCTGGTCGGCGTGGCCTCCTGCTGGAACGAGGCCGCGCCGTGCAACATCTCGCTGATGCGCCAGGCGCAGGCGGTGAAGAAGGGCGTTTCCGCCGCCGCCGGCACGCCGCGCGAGTTCTGCACCATCACCGTCACCGACGGCATCGCCATGGGCCACGAGGGCATGAAGGCCTCGCTCGCCTCGCGCGAGGTGATCGCCGACAGTGTCGAACTCACCATTCGCGGCCATGCCTATGATGCGCTGGTCGGCTTGGCGGGCTGCGACAAGTCGCTGCCCGGCATGATGATGGCGATGCTGCGCCTCAACGTTCCCTCGATCTTCATCTATGGCGGCTCCATCCTGCCCGGCTCGTTCCGCGGACAGCCGGTGACCGTGCAGGACATGTTCGAGGCGGTCGGCAAGCACTCGGTCGGCCTGATGTCGGATGACGACCTCGACGAACTGGAGCAGGTCGCCTGCCCCTCGGCCGGAGCCTGCGGCGCGCAGTTCACCGCCAACACGATGGCGACCGTGTCCGAGGCGATCGGCCTCGCGCTGCCCTATTCGGCCGGCGCGCCCGCGCCCTACGAGATCCGCGACCGCTTCTGCATGGCGGCGGGCGAGCAGGTGATGGACCTCATCGCCCGCAACATCCGCCCGCGCGACATCGTCACGCTGAAGGCGCTGGAAAACGCCGCGACCGTGGTCGCCGCGTCCGGCGGCTCGACTAACGCGGCGCTGCACCTGCCGGCCATGGCGCATGAGGCCGGCATCAAGTTCGATCTGTTCGACGTCGCCGCGATCTTCAAGCGCACGCCCTATATCGCCGACCTCAAGCCCGGCGGGCGCTATGTCGCCAAGGACATGTTCGAGGCCGGCGGCATTCCGCTGCTGATGAAGACGCTGCTGGAGCACGGCTTCCTGCACGGCGACTGCCTCACCGTGACCGGCCGCACCATCGCCGAGAATCTCGCCTCGGTGAAATGGAACCCGCATCAGGACGTGGTGCGCCCGGCCAATGATCCCATCACCGTCACCGGCGGCGTGGTCGGCCTCCAGGGCAACCTCGCCCCGGACGGCGCCATCGTGAAGGTGGCGGGCATGAAGAACCAGAAATTCACCGGCCCCGCGCGCTGCTTCGACGGCGAGGAGGCCTGCTTCGAGGCGGTCACCAACCGTGCCTATGAAGATGGCGACGTGCTGGTCATCCGCTATGAGGGCCCCAAGGGCGGGCCGGGCATGCGGGAAATGCTCTCCACCACCGCCGCGCTCTACGGGCAGGGCGCGGGCGACAAGGTGGCGCTGATCACCGACGGACGCTTCTCCGGCGCCACGCGCGGCTTCTGCATCGGCCATGTCGGGCCGGAAGCGGCGGTCGGCGGGCCGATCGGGCTCATCCGCGACGGCGACATCATCACCATCGACGCTATCGAGGGCACGCTCGACGTGGCGCTCTCGGACGAGGAATTCGCGGCCCGCAAGGCGCAGTGGAAGCCACGTCCGTCGCCCGTCGGCTCGGGGGCCATCTGGAAGTTCGCGCAAGCCGTGGGACCCGCCCGTGACGGGGCGGTCACCCATCCCGGCGGCGCGGCAGAGACATCGTGCTATGCGGATGTTTGAGCGTTCATCTCTCCTCGCCCTGATGGGCGCTCTCGCCGCGGTGGCGCTCGCGCCCGTCGCCGCGCTGGCGTTCGACGGTTCGACCGACACCGCCGCCGGCCCCGCGCTTCCCAAGGCGGTGGTTCCCGGCGTCGTGGCGCCCGCGAAAGTTCGTCCGCTGGAGGAAGCCGTGCGCTTCGGCACGCAGGCGCTGCGGTCCGGCGACATGGAGAAGGGCATCGATTCGCTGCGCTACGCGGCCGACCAGGGCCATGCCGGCGCGCAGTGGAAGCTCGGGCGCATGTATGCCGAGGGCGAGGGCGTCGAGCGCAACGACATCAAGGCGTTCGAGTATTTCACCCAGGTCGCCAACATGCACGCCGACGACAACCCGTCGACGCCGCAGGCCCGCTTTGTGGCCGATGCCTTCGTGGCGCTGGGCGCCTATTATCTCGAAGGCATTCCCAACAGCAAGGTGCGCCGCGACCCCGGGCGGGCGCGCGACATGTTCGCCTATGCCGCCTCCTATTTCGGCGATCCGGAAGCGCAGTATCACCTTGCCCGTCTCTATATCGACGGCGACGGCGTCTCGCGGGATCCCCGCTTTGCTGCGCGCTGGCTCGGCTTGGCCGCGCACAAGGGCCAGTACCAGGCGCAGGCGACGCTCGGCGGGCTGCTGTTCAAGGGCGATGAGGGCGTGCCCCGCCAGGGCGCGCGCGGCCTGATGTGGCTGACCCTGGCGCGCGAGGCGGCCGCCGGCCCGGACGACAAATGGGTGGTCGACCTCTATGACGACGCGTTCTCGACCGCGGATTCGGACGAGCGCGCCATGGCGCTGGTCTATCTCGAACAATATGTGAAGACGGGCCGCTGAGGCGGTCCGCGCGTCTCCCGGACCGGGAGAGGTGCCCGCAAGGGCCGGGGGTGGATGCGCTCGCCTGCGCCGAAAGCCCTTACTTGAAGGCGAGGTCCGCCCAGACAGGCACGTGGTCGGACGGCTTCTCCCAACTGCGCACGTGCTTGTCGATGCCCACCGCCGCCAGCCGGTCGCTGGCCTGCGGCGAGAGCAGCAGGTGATCGATGCGGATGCCGTTATTCTTCTGCCAGGCGCCGGCCTGATAATCCCAGAAGCTGTAGAGTCCCGGCGCGTCGCTCGTCGCGCGCAGCGCGTCGGTCAGGCCGAGATTGATGAGTTCGCGGAAGGCGGCGCGGGTCTGCGGCAGGAACAGCGCGTCATGCACCCAGGCCTCCGGATGGGCGGCGTCCTCGGGTTCCGGGATGACGTTGAAGTCGCCGCACACCACGAGCGGCTCCTCGAAGGCGAGCCGGCCGGCCACATGCGCCTTGAGCCGGGCCATCCAGTCGAGCTTGTAGGGATATTTCTCGCTGTCGACCGGGTTGCCGTTCGGCAGATAGAGGCCGCATACCCGCACCACGCCCTCCGCCG
Source organism: Ancylobacter amanitiformis (assembly GCF_030814815.1). Taxonomy (GTDB): domain Bacteria; phylum Pseudomonadota; class Alphaproteobacteria; order Rhizobiales; family Xanthobacteraceae; genus Ancylobacter; species Ancylobacter amanitiformis. Next base: position 76,127 of record NZ_JAUSVR010000011.1, read on the forward strand.
TCGACACCACCACCTCGATGAAGCGCGACTGCACGTCGCCATCCCCGCCGGGCAGGCCGGTCGTCACCTCGTCGAAAGGCAGGCGCGACAGCACGGCGACGCCGTTGAAACCCTTCTGGCCGTGCACGGCAACATTGTAGCCCAGCCCCTCGAACGCCTCGCGCGGGAACTGCTCGTCCTGGCACTTGATCTCCTGCAGGCACACGACATCCGGCCGGGTTTCGTTGAGCCAGGTGATCATGTTGTCGACCCGGAGCCGGATGGAATTGATGTTCCAGGTGGCGATGCGCATCGGCGGGCCTTCTGCAGTCGTGAATCGGCGCGTACTCTATAGCACCGGCAGCAGCCGGCGGACGATGAGCGCGGAGGACAGCGCCACTTCCTCGATGAACAGCCGGAAGTCGAAATGCGACTGCGCGCCGGCAAGGTCGGAGAGCGCGCGGATCACCAGCCAGGGCACGCCGAACGCCGCGCAGACCTGCGCCATGGCGGCGCCTTCCATCTCCACCGCCGCCCCGCCGAGTTCGCGGAACAGGCGCTCGCGCAGGCTTTCGCTGCCGACGAACTGGTCGCCGGTGAGCACCCGGCCGACATGCAGGCGCGGCGCTCGGGCGGAATCGGTGGAGGAGAGCGGGGCCAGCACGAGATCGGCCAGCGCGCCCTGCACGCGGGCGAGCAGCGCCGCATCGGCGGCGAGGCCCAGCCCTTCATGCGGGCTGAAGAAGGGCAGGTGTCCCGCCTGATAGACGGTGAAGCCGGCCTCCGAGTGATAGCCGGCATCATGCTGCACGACGTGATCGGCGATGACCACGTCGCCCACCGCAAGCTCCGGGTCGAGCCCGCCGGCAATGCCGGAGAACAGCACCAGCCGGCAGCCGAATCGCTCGATCAGCAGCGTCGCCGCGATGGCGGCGTTCACCTTGCCCATGCCGGCCTCGGCCAGCACCACCGGCGCCCCATCGAGGCGGCCGGCGTGAAAGCGCATGCCGGCCGCCTCGGACATTTCCGGGGCGATGAGATTGTCGGCGAGATAGGCCAGCTCCTGCGGGATCGCGCAGAGCACGCCGACCGGGGTCATCACAGGGCGAAGCTGGTGCCGCAGCCGCAGGACGCGGTGGCATGCGGGTTGTTGATGCGGAAGGACGCGCCGATCAGGTCGTCGACGAAGTCGAGCTGCGATCCCGACATGTATTCCAGCGACACGGGGTCGATGACCACGCGCGCCGCCTCATCGCCGAGCAGGATGTCGTCCGCCTCGCGCGCGGTGGTGATGTCGAACTTGTACTGGAAGCCGGAGCAGCCGCCCCCTTCCACGCTCACCCGCAGCACGCTCTCGGGCGGCTCGCCCTTGAGGATCTCGGCAATGCGGCGAGTGGCGCTGGCGGTGACGCCGACGCTGGGGGGCGGAGAGGGGAGTTCGGTGGAACCGGCCGAAATCGACGGGCTGGCGCTCATGTCGCGTGCCTTCGGGTTGAATATGACTTAACCCGATAGTTAAGTGCTGCCGCCCCCGAGTCAAAGGGGGATCATTGCAGGGGAGGTCCGCGCATGGCGGTGGCCGGAGCACAGCCGCGCGCGCCATGGGCGTCGAACGCCGAGGAAAGCCGGGGGCGCCTGTTTCCCGAGCCGGATGCGGGCAGCCGCAGCGCCTTTCGCCGCGACGCGGACCGCATCATCCATTCCTCCGCCTTCCGCCGGCTCGCCTACAAGACGCAGGTCTTCTCCTATCACGAAGGCGACCATTTCCGGACCCGGCTCACCCACACGCTGGAAGTGGTGCAGGTGGCGCGCTCCATTGCCCGCGCGCTGGGCCTCGACGAGGACCTCGCCGAGGCGCTGGCGCTGGCGCATGATCTCGGCCATCCCCCCTTCGCCCATGCCGGCGAGCGCGTGCTGGACGCCTGCATGGGGGCCTATGGCGGCTTCGATCACAATGCGCAGTCGCTGCGCGTCGTCACGCGGCTGGAGAATCGCTACCCCGATTTCGACGGGCTGAACCTTAGCTGGGAGACGCTTGAGGGCATCGTGAAGCATAACGGGCCGCTCACAGGCCCCTTGCCGCACGCCATCGAGGTGCATGCCGAGCGGCAGGACCTGTGGCTGTGGAGCTGGCCCGGCGCCGAGGCGCAGGTTGCCGCCATCGCCGACGACATCGCCTATGACGTGCACGACCTCGACGACGGGTTGCGTGCCGGGCTGTTCGACATCGAGGAATTCGCCTCGCTGCCGCTGATCGGCGACATCATCGCCGACATTCGCACCCGCTGGCCGGATATCGACCGGGCGCGGTTCATCCACGAGATCGGCCGACGGGTCATCACCGCGCTCATCGAGGACGTCGTCGCCGAGACAAGCCGGCGCGCCGCGCTGACCCAGCCCGCCAGCGCCGATGCGGTGCGCCATTCCGGGGCGGCGCTGGTCGGCCTGTCGCCGAGGCTGGTGGCGGCGGAGCGGGCGATCAAGGCCTTCCTGTTCCCGCGCATGTACCGCCATCCGCGCGTGATGGCGGAGATGAACGCCGCCGGCGAGGTCGTGCGCGACCTGTTCCACCGCTACATGGACGACACCGCCGCGCTGCCGCCGGAGTGGCGTGCCAGCGTCGCCGGGCGCACCGAGGGCGCGCGGGCCCGGCGCATCGCTGATTTCATCGCCGGCCAGACCGACCGCTACGCGCTGGCCGAGCACGGACGGCTGTTCGGCCCCTCGCCCGCGCCACGCGCCGTCGCGCCGGGGCGTCACGGCGTGGCCTGATGTGGCGCGGGCCGGTGGGAGGCGCGGCAAAGATTGGTCGCTTTTGACTTGCCGGTTGAACTGGGGTAGCGCCAGCCGCCGCGTCGCCTCATAAGGGCCTGCCGTGCCGGGAGTTTGCTGAATGAACCTTTTCGCGATCTTCGCCGATCATCTTCGCGCCGTCGTCGGTGCGCTGGCGGTCGAGGGCATCCTGCCCGCCGGGCTCGACGTCTCGCGCGTCGTGGTCGAGCCGCCGCGCGACCCGAGCCATGGCGACCTCGCCACCAATGCCGCCATGGTGCTGGCCAAGGACGCGCGCCTGAAGCCGCGCGATCTCGCCGACCTGCTGGCGGCCCGGCTCGGGGCCATAGCCGGCGTGCGCCGGGTGGACGTGGCCGGCCCCGGCTTCATCAATATCGCGCTGGACGGTTCTTTCTGGCCGCGCGTCCTCGCCGCGGTGCTGACGCAGGGGCGCGCCTATGGCAGCGGCTCGATCGGGGCCGGCGCGCGGGTCAATGTCGAATATGTCTCCGCCAACCCGACAGGGCCGATGCATGTCGGCCATTGCCGGGGGGCGGTGTTCGGCGACGCGCTCGCCAACCTGCTCGCCTTTGCCGGCTTCGCGGTGACGCGCGAATATTACATCAACGACGCCGGCGCGCAGGTCGACGTGCTCGCCCAGTCCGCCTATCTGCGCTACCGCGAGGCGCTGGGCGAGACGATCACCATCCCCGAGGGGCTCTATCCCGGCGATTATCTCAAGCCGGTGGGGCGCGACCTCGTCGCCAAATACGGCCGGACGCTGCTGGACAAGAGCGAGGCCGAGTGGCTGCCGCTCGTGCGCATCATCGCCATCGACGACATGATGGCGATGATCCGCACGGATCTGGCCGCGCTCAATATCCGCTTCGATCTCTTCTTCTCCGAGCGCACGCTGCACGCCCGCGTGGGGGGCAATTCCTCGATCATCGATCGGCTGATGGACGATCTGCGCGCGCGCGACCTCGTCTATCAGGGCAGCCTGCCGCCGCCCAAGGGCGCGCCGGTGGAGGACTGGGAGGACCGCGAGCAGACGCTGTTCCGCGCCACCCAGTTCGGCGACGAGATCGACCGGCCGCTGGTGAAGTCGGACGGCGCCTATACCTATTTCGCCGCCGACATCGCCTACCACAAGGACAAGTTCGATCGCGGCTTCCGCCAGATGATCGACGTGTGGGGCGCCGACCATGGCGGCTACATCAAGCGCATGCAGGCGGCGGTGAAGGCGGCCACGGCGGGCGAAGGGCATCTGGACGTCGAGATCTGCCAGCTGGTGCGCCTGCTGCGCAATGGCGAGCCGGTGAAGATGTCCAAACGCGCCGGCACCTTCGTCACGCTGCGCGACGTGGTCGAGGAGGTGGGCGTCGATCCCGTGCGCTTCATGATGCTCTACCGCAAGAACGACGCGGTGCTCGATTTCGACCTCGCCAAGGTGGTGGAGCAGTCGCGCGACAACCCGGTATTCTATGTCCAGTACGCCCATGCCCGCGCGCGCTCGATCCTGCGCAACGCAAAGGAAGCTTTCCCGGATCTGCCGTTGGAGCCAGCTGCCTTTGCGCAAGCCGAACTGTCGCGGCTCGACGATGAAGGAGAGGTGGGGCTGGCCAAATTGATCGCCGCCTATCCGCGACTGGTTGATCAGGCCGCAGCGGCGCGCGAGCCGCACCGGGTCGCGTTCTATCTCTACGATTTGGCCAGTGCGCTTCACGGGCAGTGGAATCGCGGCAAGGACTTGCCACATTTACGCTTCATTATAGAAGATGATCGAAATTCAACCTATGCTCGACTCGCTTTGGTGCATGCGGTTGCGCTGGTCATCGCTTCAGGACTCTCTATCCTTGGAGTCGATGCTCCCGAGGAGATGCGGTGAGCAGCCGCGTCGGCGTGGCGGGTGTGCCGCCGCGGTGATGCCGTCTCCGGCGGCGGTATAGAGAGACGCAGCGAACGGGTTCGGTGAACATGGCCAACGACACAACGCGCAATCGGCAGGAGAACCCGGCCGAGGATCCGCTTGCCGAACTGGCGCGCCTGATGGGTCAGGAGGACGAGTTCGCCGATCTGCTGCGTCAGCTTCCGGCGACGCGTCCGGCGGCCCCGGCCAGCGGCGCGCCCGCGCCGGCAGCGGCGGCCCCGCGCGCGCCGATGCCGCCGCGTCCGGCACCGACCCGGCCTGTCGCGCCGCCGACGGGCGGGCGCCCGGCAGCGCCGCCCCCGCCGAGTTCCTTCTCGGCGCTGGCAGCTGAAGCTTATTCCGAGCCCCCGCGTCGCCCCGCCGCGCCGCCGCCGCGTCCCGAGCGCCAGTCGCTCGAAGATGCCGCGCGCGATCTCAATCGCAATTACGTGCGCCCGGAGCGCCCCGTCGAGCGTCCGGTGGAGCCGCGCGGGTATGAGCCGCGCCCGCCGCTGGATCCCCGCCTGTCCCAGGATCCCCGCCTGTCCCAGGATCCCCGCCTGTCCCAGGATCCCCGCCTTGCCCACGATTCGCGGGCAAGCGAGCCTCGAATCACGGAACCTCGGATCACCGAACCTCGGGCCGCCGAGCCGCGGATCAGCGAGCCGCGCGCGCCGGAGGCCCGGGCTGCCGATCCGCGCCTCGCCCGCGAATCGCGGGTGCCGACGGAACCCCGTCATGAGCCGCGTGCCCCGCAGGAGTTTCGTGCCCCGCAAGAGTTTCGTGCCCCGCCGGAGCCGCGCGTCGCGCCGGAATTCCGCGCGCCGCAGGAGACTCGCACGCAGCAGGAGACTCGCACGCAGCAGGAGGCTCGCGCGCCGCAGTTGCGCGCGCCGGATCCGCGTCCCGCAGCGCCCGTGGCGCCGCGTCCCGCTCCCACGGCGCCGGTTGCCGGTTTCGTGCCGCCCAATTTCTCCGACAGCGCCGCCGATGCCGTCTCGCGCGCGCTGGCCGAGCCTTTCGACTTCGACGATGAGCCCCGTCCGGAGCCCCATCCGGAGCCCCGTCCCGAGCCGCGTCCGCGAACGGAGCCTGTGGCCGAGACCGCGCCGCCGCCGGCCTGGATGAGCCGGGGCGTGCCGGGCGCTGCGGCCGCCGCGCCCACCACGCGCGCCGAGGCGCCGGCCTCCCGTGGGTTCAGCGCCGCCGAGGAAGCCTATGACTATGGCAGCTCGGCCGTCGCGGAAGAGACCTATGAGGACGAGCCGGCGGACGGCGCGGGCTATGATGTCGAGGAAGAGGAGGCTCCCCGTCGCGGGCGCGGCCGCCTCCTTCTGGTCGGCGCGGCCGTCGTCATCCTGTTGGGCGGCGTCGCGGCCGGCTATGTGCTGCTGTCGCGCTCGAACGGCTCCTTGACCGGAAGCGGCGGCGAGCCGCCGATGATCCATGCCGAGGGCGGCCCGACCAAGGTCGTGCCGGACAAGGCCGCGCAGGAGCCCTCCGCCACCGGCGAGAAGCTGATCTATGACCGGGTCGGCGGCAACGCCACCACGGGCAAGGAGCAGGTTGTCTCCAGCGAGGAGCAGCCGGTCGATGTCTCGCAGGCGGCCCAGCCGCGCGTGATCCCGACCCCGGCAGCTCAGGCGTCCGGCAGCAATCCCGCCACCGAGCCCAAGCGTGTGCGCACCCTGACCGTGCGCGCCGACGGCACCATTGTCGAGGATGCGTCGCCTGCGCCGGTCCCGGGCGGCGCTCCTCCGGTCTCGTCATCGCAGCCGACCGCCTCCACGCCGACCGCCTCCACGCCCATCGCCCTGTCCGCCGGCTCGGGCGCGCCGGTGTCGACGGATCCGACCCCCTTGTCGGCCCGGCCGTCCATCGTGCCGAACGTGCCGGTGCCGCCGGTTCGCCCGTCGCAGATGCCGCCGGCCACCACCGCCACCGCCGCTGCCGCTCCGGTGGCTGCGGCCGCCACGGGCAATGGCGCCTTCGTCGTGCAGGTGGCTTCGGTGCCGTCGGAGGCCGACGCCCAGGCGGCGTTGCGCAGCGCCCAGTCCCGCTTCGGCAGCCTGCTGGCCGGCCAGGCCGGGGCGGTGCGTCGCGCCGATCTCTCCTCGGGCGGCGTCACCTATCGTGCGCAGGTGGGTTCCTTCGCCAACCGCGCCGATGCGGTGAGCCTGTGCGAGGCGCTCAAGGCGCAGGGCGGTTCCTGCCTCGTCCAGCGCAACTGATCGAGCGGTGCCTTCGTTCATGTCCGCATCCGTGCCGCCCCGTGCCTTCATCACCGGTTGCGCCGGCACCCGGCTCAGTGTCGAGGAGGAGGCCTTCCTTCTCGACACGGCCCCGTGGGGCCTCATCCTGTTTCGCCGCAACATCGAGACGCCGGCCCAGGTCGCCGATCTGGTGCGGGCCTTTCGCGCGCGTGTCGGCCGGCCGGACGCGCCGGTGCTGATCGACCAGGAGGGCGGGCGCGTGCAGCGGCTGGGCCCCCCGCACTGGCCGGTCTATCCGCCCGCGTCGGTCTTCGCCGATCTTGCCGAGAGAGAGGGCGCGGCGCGCGGTGCCGAGGCGGCCCGGCTCGGGGCGCGGCTGATGGCGCAGGACCTTGCGGCGCTCGGCATCAATGTCGATTGCGTGCCCTGCGCCGACCTGCGCCTGCCGGAAGGCCACGGCATCATCGGCGACCGCGCCTATGGTGACACGCCGGAGCAGGTGGCCGCGCTGGCGCGGGCGGCGGCGGAAGGGCTGATCGCCGGCGGCGTGCTGCCCGTGCTGAAGCACATTCCCGGCCATGGCCGCGCGCGTGCGGACAGCCATGAGAGCCTGCCGGTGGTGGAAACCTCCCGCGCCGAGCTGGAGGCGACCGATTTCGCGCCGTTCCGGCTGCTGGCCGACCTTCCCCTCGCCATGACCGCGCATGTCGTCTACGCCGCGATCGATCCCGAACATCCCGCCACCACCTCGACGCGGGTGATCGAGGAGGTCATTCGCGGCCATATCGGTTTCGATGGCGCGTTGATGAGCGACGACCTCTCCATGGGCGCGCTGGCCGGCTCGCTGGCGAGCCGCGCGCAGGCCGCCTTCGCGGCGGGCTGCGATCTCGCGCTCCATTGCAATGGGCGGTTGGAGGAGATGCGCGACGTGGCCGCCCATTCCCCCCGGCTGGACGGCGACGCGGCGCGGCGCTGCGCGGCGGCGCTGGCGTGCCTCGCCCCGGTGGCGAGCCTCGAACTGGCGCAGGCGCGCGCGCGTTTTTCGGATATGATCGCGCCATCCTGAACGGTGGCCGCAATTTCAGATGGACCAAAGCCAGTTCGCGTTCGAGCCGGAGCCGCTTCGTCCGGCGGAGGAATCCGCCTTCGTCATCGATGTCGACGGTTTCGAGGGGCCACTCGATCTGCTGCTGGCGCTGGCGCGCACCCAGAAGGTGGACCTGTCGCGCATCTCCATTCTGGATCTGGCCGAGCAGTACCTCACCTATGTCGAGGCGGCCCGGAGCATCCGGCTGGAACTCGCCGCCGATTATCTGGTGATGGCCGCGTGGTTGGCCTATCTCAAGTCACGCCTGCTGCTGCCCGAGCCGCCACGGGAAGAGGGCCCGAGCGCCGCCGATCTCGCTGCCGATCTCACCGAGCGGCTGCGCCGGCTGGAGCGGATCCGTGCCGCGGCGGCGCATATGGCGACGCGTGACCGTATCGGACACGACGTATTCGCGCGCGGCGCGCCCGAGCCGCTGACGCGCTCCGGCGTGCCGGTGTTCGAGGCCACGCTGTATGACCTGCTCGCCGCCTATGGTGCCCAGCGCCAGCGCGCCGCGCTCTCGCAGGTGCGTTTTGCCCCGCGCAACGTCATCGCGCTGGCGGATGCCCGGGCGCGGCTGGAGCGCCTTCTCGGCCGCCTCGCACTCGGTGGGGAGTGGGCGCGGCTGGACGGCTTCCTGATCAACTGGATCGCCGACCCCAAGATGCGGGCCACCGCACTGGCCTCGGGCTTCTCCGCGACGCTGGAAATGGTGCGGGAGGGCCTTGTCGACGTGCAGCAGGAAAGCGCTTTCGCACCGATCTGGATCCGCACCCGGCCGGCGGCGGAGGGCGCGCCACGACCCGCCGGTGACGGCGGCGGCAGGGAACCGGGCGAGGAGGAGGCGTGAGCGGCGAGGCGGCGCGGGAGCCGCAGCCCACGCGCGAACCGGCCCCGGCGCCGCATCGCCCCACCGCGCTGCGCCTTGTCGAGGCGATGCTGTTCGCCGCCGGCGAGCCGCTGGACGAGGCGACGCTGATGGCGCGCCTGCCCGAGGGGGCGGATGTGCGGGCGCTGCTGGCCGAACTCGCCGCCGATTACGCGCCGCGCGGCGTCAACCTGGTGCGGGTGGCCGGAAAATGGATGCTGCGCACCGCGCCCGACCTCGGCTTCCTGCTGGCCCGCGACAAGCCGGAACCGCGCCGCCTCTCGCGCGCGGCGCTGGAGACGCTGGCCATCATCGCCTATCACCAGCCGGCGACGCGGGCGGAGATCGAGGAAATTCGCGGCGTCTCCACCAACAAGGGCACGCTCGACGTGCTGCTCGCGGCCGGATGGGTGCGGCTGCGCGGGCGCCGGCGCAGCCCGGGGCGACCGGTGACCTATGGCACCACCGAGACCTTCCTGGTGCATTTCGGCCTCGATAGCATCCGCGACCTGCCCGGCCTTGACGAGCTGCGCGGTACCGGCCTGATTGACGCGCGCGTCTCCGCGGGCTTAACCGTGCCGCTGCCCAATGACGATGCCGCGCTGCAGGACGACGAGGACCCGCTCGAACCCGATTTCGACCTGTCCCTCGCTCCCGAGCCCGATTCCGAGCCGGAAGGCGAGGAAGGCGGGGACGAGCCGGGCTGATCGGGCCGCACAGGCCGCCGCCGGACCCATGGCACGAAACGCAAGGCCCAAGGATTCCCCCATGCAGCAGGCGCTGGCACGCACCCCGGTCTCGCTCGCCAACCGGCTGACGCTGGACGATGTCACCCATGCCTATGGGGAGCGGCCGTCGGTGCGCGGAATCTCGCTCGTCGTGCATCCCGGCGAGATTGTCTGCCTGCTCGGCCAGTCCGGCTGCGGCAAGACCACGCTGCTGCGGCTGATCGCGGGCATCGAGCGCCCGACCGGCGGGCGGATCCTGCTCGACCGCACGGTGCTGGCCGGGCCGGGCACCTACGTGCCGCCGGAGAGGCGCAATATCGGCTTGGTCTTTCAGGATTATGCGCTGTTCCCGCATCTCACCAACCTGCAGAACGTCGCCTTCGGCCTGCGGGCGCTGAAGCCCGAGGAGGCGCAGGGGGAGGCGCTGCGGGCGCTGCAGCGCGTGCGGCTGGAAAACCACGCGGGCAGCTATCCCCATGCCCTGTCCGGTGGCGAGCAGCAGCGCGTGGCACTGGCCCGCGCGCTCGTGCCGCGCCCCGGCATTCTCCTGATGGACGAGCCGTTCTCGGGGCTCGACAGCCGGCTCCGCAGCAGTGTGCGCACCGAGACGCTGAACGTGCTGCGCGAGGCGGGCGCCACCTGCATCATCGTTACCCACGATCCCGAGGAGGCCATGCGGCTGGGCGACCGCATCGCGCTGATGCGGCAGGGTCGCTTCGTTCAGGTCGGCACGCCGGAGGAATTGTACCGGCGGCCGGTTGATCTTCAGGTCGCGCGTTTTTTCAGCGAAATCAATGAGGTGGAGGGAAAGGTCGAGCGCGGGCGGGTTCACACGCCGCTCGGCAGCTTCCAGGCGCCGGGTCTTGCCGAGGGCGCCCGGGCGGTGGCGGCGATCCGCCCGCAGGGCGTGGATCTCAAGGCGCCCGGCTCGGGCACGCCCGGCCGCGTGGTGGTGCACCGGTTCCTCGGGGAACTCGATCTCTACGAGGTCGCGGTGGAGGGGGTGGACCGCCCGCTCGTGGCTCGGCGCCGCACCCTGGCGGGGCTGTTTCGCGGGCATGACGTAGGCGTGCACATAGATCCGGCGGAAGTCCTTGTCTTCGCCGCAACCGGCCCTTAGTGTCCGCTCCTGATTGCAGAGCGCGGCCGCGAGGGGCCGACTGCGCTTTGGACAGGGAGTTGTAAAATGGGTTCGTTGAGCATCTGGCATTGGATCATTGTGCTGGTTGTCGTGCTCCTCCTCTTCGGTCGCGGCAAGCTGTCGGAGTTGATGGGGGACGCCGCCAAGGGCATCAAGGCGTTCAAGAAGGGCATGGCGGATGACGAGACGCCGCCCGCCAAGCCGGCCGAGCCGGTGCGCACGCTTGACCATCAGGCGACCGGCGAGACCGAGCGTACCAAGGTCGGTTGATTTCGCGCGTGGCTTGGCGACAGGTGGCTTGGTGACAGGTGGCTTGGCGGCAAGCGGCTTGGCGGCAAGCGGATCGGCGATCGGGGAGGGCCGCGGTGCGTGGCCCGTGCGTAATTCATGCTTGATATCGGCTGGTCCGAGCTTCTGGTGATCGGCGTCGTCGCGCTTGTCGTGATCGGACCCAAGGAATTGCCGACCGTCCTGCGCAAGGTTGGGCAGGGCGTCAGCAAGCTGCGCCGCATGGCGGGCGATTTCCAGGGTCAGTTCAACGAGGCGCTACGCGAGGCGGAGCTGTCCGAGTTCAAGGACAACATCACCGGTCTCAAGAACGATCTCGGCAATCTCGCGGCCGATGCGCACAAGAGCATCGCCAACGCCATTCCAACCAATCCTCTCCACGATATCGAGGATTCGCTGAAAGCGCCGACATCGCCGGTCGAGCGCAAGGATCTGGCTCCCGACGCGGCGGAGGGGCTGCCCCCCGAGCCGAGCGAGCTGGAACCGAACGCCTTCGAATCGATCGAGGACGAGGTGCGCGCCGCTGCCGCTCACCTGCCCGAGGCGACCACGCCGGCGCCCGTCATCGCGCCGCCCGTGCCCGCGCTCGCGGTCAGCCCGCCGGCGGTTGCCGAGGCGAAGCCGGCTGACGGCAAGCCGGTTGACGTCAAGCCTGCCGAAATCAAGCCTGCCAGCGTGACGCCGCCATCCGCTATCGCCGATGCACCGGCGGACGAGAAGTCCAGGCGCGCGCCGCGTCGCAAGGTCGTGGCGCCAGTCGAGGTGGAAGGGGTGCAGACCGCTTTCGCGCTCGGCGATGCGTCATTGGTTGATGCGTCATCGGGTGCGCCCACCGAGGCGGCAAAGCCTGTCGCCCGATCGAACCGGGTGGCGAGCAAGACGTCGACGACGACCGCCGATCCGGTTGCCGATCCGGCCGTGGATCCCGCGGCCAAACCGGCGCTGACCCGCGCGCGTGCCAAGCCGGTATTGCCGGCTGCGGAGAGTGCTCCGGCATCGTCGGCCACGCAGGGTGATGCCGTCAAACCAGCCAAGGCCCGCGTCGGCCAGCCGCGTGTGGCCCCGTCGCGTGTGGCCGAGTCGCGTGTGACCGAACCGGGCGAGGCAACGCCCGTCGGCCGTGATACGACCGGAAATGAAGAGCCGCAGGTATGAGCCAGGATGAGATCGACGCCAGCAAGGCGCCGCTGATCGAGCACCTGATCGAACTGCGCACGCGGCTGATCAAGTCGCTGATCGCGTTTTTCGTCGCGTTCATCGCCTGCTTCATGCTGGGCAAGTTCATCTACAACATCCTGCTCTGGCCGTATGAGTTCGCGGCCGGCGGCACCGAGCATGTGAAGCTCATCTACACCGCGCCGCAGGAATTCCTGTTCACACAGATCAAGCTGGGCATGTTCGGGGCGGCGTTCATCTCCTTCCCCGTGGTGGCGACGCAGATCTACATGTTCGTCGCGCCGGGGCTTTACAGCCACGAGAAGAACGCCTTCCGCCCCTATCTGATCGCGACGCCGGTCTGTTTCGGCATCGGCGCGGCCTTCGTCTATTTCGTCGCCATGCCGCTGGCGATGACCTATTTCCTCTCCATGCAGCAGGCGGCGGGGCCGGATTCGCCGGAAATCTCCATGCTGCCGCAGGTCAGCGAATATCTCTCGCTGATCATGACGCTGATTTTCGCCTTCGGCATCTGCTTCCAGCTGCCGGTCATCCTGACGCTGCTGGCGCAGATCGGCATCGTCACTTCCGACCAGCTGAAGAAGTTCCGCCGCTATGCCATTGTCGGCGTGTTCGTGGCAGCCGCCGTGCTGACGCCCCCCGATGTGGTGAGCCAGCTCGGCCTCGCGATCCCGACGCTGCTGCTCTACGAGATTTCGGTCGTGCTGGTGCGCATGATCGAGAAGAAGCGCGCGGCGGCCGAGGCGGCGGCGGAAAACGCCGCCACCTGACGCGCACGCCCATCAGCGCAGCGGCGCGGGCGCCCGGCGGCGCGCGCCGCACTTGTCGCGGGCGCCGTCATTGGGTAGTCCCCATCCCGGGATAGTTCCCGTCACGGCCGCAGACCGATCAGACGCGAAAGCGAGACGTCCATGCATGACATCAAATGGATCCGCGAGGAGCCCGAGGGCCTCATCCGCGCGCTTACCCGGCGCGGCACCGACGCCGCCGAAGCGCGGGCGCTGGTGGACAGCCTGTTGTCGCTGGACGAACGCCGCCGATCCGGCATCGCCAAGCTGGAGGAACTGCAGGCGCGCCGCAATGCCGCCTCCAAGGAGATCGGCGCCGCGAAGAAGGCGGGCGACAATGATCGCGCCGAGGCGCTGATGGCCGAAGTGGCCGCGCTCAAGACCGACATTCCCGCGCTGGAAGCGGACGTGAAGGCGGCGGAGACCGAGCTGAACGACACGCTCGCCGCCATCCCGAATGTGCCGCTCGACATCGTGCCCGAGGGCCGGGACGAGCACGACAACGTGCCGTTCGACGCCCCCGCGCATGCGGAAGCGCCCGGCAGCGCGCTGCCCATGCCGGCGCTGCGCAACTTCGCCTTCACGCCGAAGCAGCATTTCGAAATCGGCGAGGCGCTCGGCCAGATGGATTTCGAGGCCGCCGCCAAACTCTCCGGCGCGCGCTTCGTGGTGCTGAAGAACAAGCTTGCCCGGCTGGAACGCGCCATCGGCCAGTTCTTTATCAACACGCACACCGAAGAGCACGGGTACACCGAGGTCGCGCCGCCGATCTTGGTGAACGATGCGGCGATGTTCGGCACGGCGCAGTTGCCGAAATTCCGGGAGGATCAGTTCTCAGTCGAAACGGTAGACAAAAGCATCTCCGACTTTTCTGAGGCACTGCTATGGTTTGAAGATTTAGACAATCCAAATGCAGATCGAGAGCATGCTGAAAAGAGTAAGGATGGAAGGCTTCTGGCCGCTTTCAATGCATGGGATCGTGCACGTAAATACAAGTCGACGAGCGCGGATGATCCGCCGCCTCCTTCCAGCGAAGTACGTAGATTGAGGGAGGCATATGCGAGGGAGTATATCGCATTTGAAAAGGGAGTGCCGGCGAACCTCTGGCTCATCCCCACCGCCGAAGTCCCCCTGACCAATCTCGTTGCCCAGTCCATCCTCTCCGAGGAAGAACTCCCGCTGCGCTTCACCGCGCTCACGCCCTGCTTCCGTGCTGAGGCCGGGTCGGCGGGGCGCGATACGCGCGGGATGATCCGCCAGCACCAGTTCAACAAGGTGGAGATGGTCTCCATCACCACGCCGGAGAAATCGCTGGAGGAGCAGGAGCGCATGCTGGCCTGTGCGCAGGCCGTGCTGAAGAAGCTCGATCTGCACCACCGCGTGGTGACTTTGTGCACCGGCGACATGGGCTTCGCCTCGGCCCGTACCTTCGATATCGAGGTGTGGCTGCCGGGGCAGAATGCCTATCGCGAGATTTCCTCGGTCTCCACCTGCACCGATTTCCAGGCGCGGCGGATGAATGCGCGCTACCGGCCGGCCGGCGCCAAGTCCACGCGCTTCCTGCACACGCTGAACGGCTCGGGCGTCGCGGTCGGCCGCGCCATGGTGGCGATCCTCGAAAATTACCAGAACGAGGACGGTTCCGTCACGGTGCCGGATGTGCTGCTGCCCTATATGGGCGGCGTCACCCGGATCGGCGGGTGAGGCGTCATCCCGGACGGCCGAAGGCCGATCCGGGATCGCCTGCCGGTGGAGGGCGATCCCGGCTCTCCGCTGCGCTTCGACCGGGATGACGGCGTTTCAGGGTAGGATCAAGTGGACATGCGCATTCTGGTCACAAACGATGACGGCATCCACGCCCCCGGCCTTGAGGCCTGCGTGCGCATCGCGCGGGCGCTGTCGGAGGATGTGTGGGTGGTGGCGCCGGAGACCGACCAGTCCGGCGTCTCGCACTCGCTCTCGCTGTCCGATCCGCTGCGGCTGCGGCAGGTGGAGGAGAAGCGCTTCGCCGTGCAGGGCACGCCGACCGATTGCGTGATCATGGCGGTGCGCCACATCCTGAGGGATCACAAGCCCGATCTCGTGCTGTCCGGCGTCAATCGCGGGCAGAACGTGGCGGAGGATGTCGGCTATTCCGGCACCGTCGCCGGCGCCATGGAAGGCACGGTGCTCGGCATCCCCTCGGTCGCGCTGTCGCAGGCCTATGGCTTCGAGACCAAGCAGGCCCCGCCCTACACGGTCGCCGAGCACTGGGGCGCGCAGGTGGTGCGCACGCTGCTGGACGAGGGCATCCCGGCCGGCATCGTGGTCAACGTGAATTTCCCCAACCGCCCGGTGGACGAGGTGAAGGGCATCGCCGTGACCGCGCAGGGAAGGCGCGACCAGAATCTCTTGCGCATCGACCAGCGCGCCGACGGGCGCGGCAATCCCTATTACTGGATCGCCTTCGAGAAGCGCATCTTCGAGACGGTGAACGGCTCGGACCTGCACGCGCTCGATCAGGGCTTCATCTCGGTGACGCCGCTGCGCCTCGACATGACCGACGAGCCGATGATGACCCGGCTTGCACAGGTCTTCGCGCGCTGATCCGATAGGCGGGGAGGGGCGTTGGCTGGGGACCCGCTGGTGGAAGCTGCCGAGACCGACGATGCGGTGGAGCGGGCGCGGCTGCTGCTCTCGCTGCGCCAGCGCGGCATTCGCGACCGGCTGGTGATGAACGCTTTCGAGCAGGTGCCGCGCGACCGATTCATCGAGCCGGTGATGCACCGCATCGCCTGGATCGACCAGGCGCTGCCGATCGATTGCGGCCAGACCATCAGCCAGCCCACCGTCGTGGCGCTGATGACCGACGCGCTGGACCTGCTGCCGGCTCATAGCGTGCTGGAGGTCGGTACCGGCTCGGGCTACCACGCCGCCATTCTCGCCCATATCGCCCGCCGCGTGGTGAGCGTGGAGCGCTTCCGCTCGCTGGCCGGCGCGGCGGCGGCGCGATTGCGCGATCTCGGGCTGGCGAATGTCGAGGTGGCGGTGGCGGACGGGCTCAAGGGCTATCCGCTGCGCGCGCCCTTCGACCGTATCGTGCTGAGCGCGGCGGTAAGCGAGGTGCCGGCCGCGCTGTTCGACCAGCTGGAGCCCGACGGCGTGCTCGTCGCCCCGATCGGCCCGCCCGGCGAAACCCAGACGCTGGTGCGCTTCACCCGCGGCCGGGAGGGGCTGGAGCGGCGCGACCTGGCCCGTGTGCGCTTCGTGCCGATGCTGCCGGGAATCGCGGCGGTTCTTTGAACACACTGCCGTCAATCCGCCGCGGAGTTGGCGGGAATCGGTGCGGCTTAAGCCGACGTTTACCTATACGACCCTTTAATCCGGGCGGTTTCAGAGTTCGGGTGTGGTGCGATGCGTAACATTCTGTCGGCGTCCGGTTGCAAGCCACTCATGCGGCTTTCCGTTGTCGCGCTTATCGGCGGAACGGCGGCTGCCTGCAGTTCCGATAGCGCGCGGTTCAGCAGCGCCGGTGGCCAAGCGGGGCAGGGCGGCCCGGCCTATACCGGCTCGGTGGCCGCCGCGCCGACAGGTGCCGTGCAGAGCGCGCCGATGAACGCCCCCGGCGGGCCGGCGGTCGCGTCCGGCTATCCCGCCCCGGCCTATGGCGCGCCGGCTCCCTATGGCGCCGCGCCCGCTCCCTACAGCCAGCAGCAGCTTGCCAGCGCGACCCCGGCCAATGCGGCGCCGCAATACCCCGGGCAGGCCTATCCGAATCCCGCCTATCCCAATCCCGCCTATCCCGCCCCGGGCTATCCCAACGCCGCCGCGCCCGCGCCGCAATACCCGAACGCGCAGTATCAGGCCCCGCAATACCCGGCACCGGCCGTGGCGCAGCCGCAGCCGCTCTATGGCACGCAGCCCCAGCAGCTGGCGGCGCCGGCTGCCGCCCCCGTTCGCGCGCCGCAGGTGGCTGCCGCCACTACCGGTGCCCATGTGGTGCAGCCGGGCGAGACGCTCAGCTCGATCTCCCGCAATTACGGCATCTCGCGCTCGGCGCTCGCTGCCGCCAACGGCGTCGATTTCAACGCGCAGGTGCAGATCGGCCGCAAGCTGGTGATTCCCGGCGCCGGAGCGGCCGGCAATCCGGTCGCCGCCGCGCCCAAGCCTTTGACCCACGAGGTCGCCAGCGCCGCGCCGGCCACGGGTGCCAAGCCCGCGCCGCTGGCCGCGCCCACTCCCCATGTCGCCGCCGCGCCGGCTCCCCAGAAGCCGGCCGTGGTCGCGGCCGCTCCCGCGCCGGCCCCGGTGCAGCCGGCGGTGGAAAAGCCGCAGACCATTGCCGCCGTCAAGCCGGCCGAGACGCCGGACGATGCGCGCGCGGCGGGCGGCACCCAGTTCCGCTGGCCGGTGCGTGGCCGCGTGATCTCCGGTTTCGGTCCCAAGCCCGGCGGCCAGAAGAACGAGGGCATCAACGTCTCGGTGCCGGAAGGCACGTCGGTCAAAGCTGCCGAGGATGGCGTCGTCGCCTATGCCGGCAGCGAGCTGAAGGGCTATGGCAATCTCGTGCTGATCAAGCATGCCGACGGCTATGTCACCGCCTATGCCCACAATAGCGAGCTGGACGTGAAGAAGGGCGATCCGGTGAAGCGTGGCCAGGTGATCGCCAAGGCCGGGCAGACCGGCAATGTCAACTCGCCGCAGGTTCACTTCGAGATCCGCAAGGGATCCGAGCCTGTGGATCCCTCGCAATATCTCGCCGGCCTCTGACCCACCCAAGCCGGGCCGTGAGCGGGGGCGTGCCCCCGTTTCCTTGAATACCGGCGCGACGTCAGGACCTTGGCGCCGGTCAGCGCGGGGCGGCAGGAGGCTCGGAGAGCGAGACGCCCAGCCGCCCCGCGACATCCTGCACATATTGCCACGCCGTGCGGCCCGAGCGCGCGCCCCGTGTGGTCGCCCATTCCAGCGCCTCGCGCCGGAGCGTCGCCGCATCCAGCGGAACGTTGAAATGGGCGACATAGCCCTCGACCATCGCGAGATAGTCGTCCTGGCTGCATTTGTGGAAGCCGAGCCACAGGCCGAACCGGTCGGACAGCGAGACTTTCTCCTCCACCGCCTCGCCGGGATTGATCGCGGTGGAGCGTTCATTCTCCATCATGTCGCGCGGCAGCAGGTGCCGGCGGTTGGAGGTGGCGTAGAAGATCACGTT
The DNA here is from genome assembly GCF_030814815.1 of Ancylobacter amanitiformis. Lineage (GTDB taxonomy): Bacteria > Pseudomonadota > Alphaproteobacteria > Rhizobiales > Xanthobacteraceae > Ancylobacter > Ancylobacter amanitiformis. The sequence goes on from NZ_JAUSVR010000011.1 coordinate 94,264, forward strand.
TTCCGGGCGCCCCTCGATGCCGCCTTCCAGCACCGCCTTGAGCGATTTGTAGGACGTATCGTCGCCGTCGAAGGACAGGTCGTCGCAGAACACGATGAAGCGGAACGGCGCCGGGCGCATCAGCCCCATCAGCACGGGCAGCGTTTCGATATCCTCGCGGTGGATCTCCACCAGCTTGAGCGGCGGCGTTCCCTGCGCGACCACCTCGCCATTCACCTCGGCGTGGCTGGCCTTCACCAGCGAACTCTTGCCCATGCCGCGCGCGCCCCACAGCAGGGCGTTGTTGGCCGGCAGGCCGCGCGCGAAGCGCAGCGTGTTGTCCACCAGCGAATCGCGCGTGCGGTCGATTCCCCTCAGCAGCGCCATGTCGACACGGTTGACGCGCGGCACCGGCTCCAGGCGCTTCTCGGCGGCCATCCACACGAAAGCGTCGGCGGCCGCGAAATCGGCACGGGCCGTGCGGGCGGGGGCGATGCGCTCCAGCGCGTCGGCAATGCGCGAAAGGGTATGCGCGAGATCGTCCGGGGTGGGGGTCATGAGCGTGCTCCTTGGCGCTGCCGGAATAGCCATCCGCGGCGCGCGGCACAAGCACAACCGTAACGTCCGTTACGCCTGTCGCAGACATGACGCTGCGGCCTTGCCGACGCCGTTTGCATTCGGCCGGCGCGTCAGTATAGTCCGCGCCGCTTCGCCGGGCCTTTCGCCCGCCTGATTTCGACGGACCTAGGGAACCGACATGTTCATCACGCCCGCTTATGCGCAGACCGGCGGTCCCGCCGGTACCGACATGCTGATGTCGCTCCTGCCCTTCGTTCTGATCTTCGTGATCATGTATTTCTTGATCCTGCGTCCGCAGCAGCGGAAGGTGAAGGCGCATCAGGAAATGGTGAAGAACGTTCGCCGCGGCGACACCATCGTCACCTCCGGCGGCCTCGTGGGCAAGGTGGCCCGCGTCGTCGACGAAACCGAGATCGAGCTTCAGGTCGGCGACGGCGTGAAGGTGCGCCAGCTGCGCAGCATGATTTCGGAAGTGCGTGCCAAGGGCGAGCCGGCCAAGGAAGACGGCGCCGCCTGACGCTGACCTCTTGCGGCGGCGCGGGGCGCGGCCGGAAGGAACGACATGCTTTATTTCTCGAAATGGAAGGCTCTCGCCATCCTCGCGGTTTCGGCGATCATCTGCCTGATGATCGTTCCGAGCCTGTTGTCGACGAGCGCCTATGACAGCCTGCCGCACGTCCTCCAGCGCAAGATCGTGCTGGGCCTCGATCTGCAGGGTGGTTCCTACATCGTGCTGCAGGTGGAAGCCGCGGACCTGCGCAAGGCTCGCCTTGAGCAACTGCGCGATGATGCGCGGCGCGTCCTGCGCGATGCCAAGATCGGCTATAGCGGGCTGAACATCCAGGGCGATGCCGTGCAGGTTCGCCTGCGCGATCCCCAGGATGGCGATGCGGCGCTGACCCAGCTGCGCACGCTGGTGGCACCGATCGGCGGCCCGATGTCGACCAGCGGGCAGATGGACAGCACCGTGTCGCTCAGCGGCGACGCGATCACCCTCGCGCCCACCGATGCCGGCATTCAGGCGCGCACCATCCAGGCGGTGGCGCAGTCCATCGAGATCATACGCAAGCGCATCGATCAGCTCGGCACCACCGAGCCCTCGATCCAGCGCCAGGGTTCCGACCGCATCCAGGTGCAGGTGCCGGGCCTGCAGGATCCCTCGCGCCTGAAGGCCCTTCTGGGCCAGACCGCCAAGCTCACGTTCCGGCTCGTCGACACGTCGATGAGCGCGCAGCAGGCGCTGCAGGGCCGGCCGCCGGTCGGCACCGAGGTGCTCAATTCGCAGGACAACCCGCCGGTCCCCTATCTCGTCGAGCAGCGCGTGCTGGTCGCGGGCGAGGACCTGACCGACGCGCAGCCGAGCTTCGACCAGCAGACCCGCGAGCCGGTGGTGACGTTCCGCTTCAACACCAACGGCGCCCGCCGCTTCGCCGAGGCGACGCAGGCCAATGTCGGCAAGCCCTTCGCCATCGTGCTCGACAACAAGGTGATCTCCGCCCCGGTCATTCGCGAGCCCATTCTCGGCGGCTCGGGCCAGATCAGCGGCAGCTTCACCGTCCAGCAGGCGAATGATCTTGCCATCCTGCTGCGCGCGGGCGCTTTGCCCGTTCCGCTGCAGGTGGTGGAGGAGCGCACGGTTGGCCCCGGCCTCGGTGCCGATTCGATCCGCGCCGGCCTCATCGCCTCGCTGGTGGGCGCGGCCGCGGTCGCGCTGTTCATGATCGCGACCTACGGACTGTTCGGCGTCGTCGCCGTCGTGGCCGTGGCGATCAATGTGGGCATGATCTTCGGCGTGCTGGCCATGCTCGGCGCAACGCTCACGCTGCCCGGCATTGCCGGCGTGGTGCTCACCGTCGGCATCGCGGTGGATTCCAACGTGCTGATCTATGAGCGCATCCGCGAGGAGGCGAGGGCGGGCCGTTCGGCGATCTCCGCGATCGATGCGGGCTTCTCGCGCGCGCTGGCGACCATCCTTGATTCGAACATCACCACCTTCATCGCGGCGGCGGTGCTGTTCTATATCGGGTCGGGCCCGGTGCGCGGCTTTGCCATCACCTTCGGCATCGGCATCATCACCACCGTGTTCACCGCCTTCACGTTGACCCGCCTGATGGTGGCGGTTTGGGTGCGCTGGCGGCGTCCCCAGCACGTGCCGATCTGAGAAAGTCGAAAACCCATGCGTCTGCTCCGCATCGTCCCGGACGACACCACTTTCGACTTCATGCGCTTCCGGCGCATCAGCTTCCCGATCTCGGCGCTCCTGTCGATCGTGGCGCTGGTGGCCTTCCTCACGCTGGGGCTCAATTTCGGCATCGACTTCAAGGGCGGCACGCTGCTCGAGGTGCGCTACCCCGCCAGTTCGCTGAACATGGGCGACGTGCGCTCCAAGCTGGAGGCGCTCGACCTCGGCGAGGTGCAGATCCAGGCGATCGGCAATGACGGCGAGGTGCTGATCCGCATCGCCCAGCAGCCCGGCGGCGAGCAGGCCCAGCAGGCCGTGGTCGGCCGGGTGCGTGCCGCGCTCGGCGAGGGCGTCGAGTATCGCCGCATCGAGGTTGTCGGCCCGCGCGTGTCGCAGGAACTGCTCAGCTACGGCATTGTCGGCCTGATGCTGGCGGTGCTCTGCATCCTGATCTACCTGTGGTTCCGCTTCGAATGGCAGTTCGCGCTCGGTGCCTCGATCGCGAATTTCCACGATATCGTGCTCACCATCGGCTTCATGGCGATCTTCCGGATCGATTTCGATCTGACCAGCGTCGCCGCGCTGCTGACGATTCTGGGCTATTCGCTCAACGACACCATCGTCATCTATGATCGCATCCGCGAGATGCTGCGGCGCTACAAGAAGATGCCGACGGACGAATTGCTGAACCAGTCGATCAACTCGACCCTGTCGCGTTCAGTCATCACCCACGTTACCGTCACGCTGGCGCTGCTCGCGCTGGTGCTGTTCGGCGGCCGGGCGATTCATTCCTTCTCGGTGACGATGATGTTCGGCGTGGTGCTGGTGGGTACCTACACCTCCATCTTCATCGCCTCGCCCCTGCTCATCTATCTCGGCGTTTCGACCCGTGCGATCGCCGAGAAGCAGGAGAAGGAAGCCAAGGCCGCGAAGTCGAAGGCTGAACGCGTCACGCCCTGAGCGGGTCGCCCAGCGGGAGCCCGACATGGCGACATCCGCCGCCCATCTACCCTACCAGGTGCCGATCGACGGCTATGGGCGCGGGCTGTTCCATTTCGCCGGCATGGCGTCGGAAGGTTCGGTGCTGGCGCTGCCCTCCGGCGTGCATGCGTGGGCACCGGTCGTCGCCGAAGACATCGATGCCGCCGCGCTGCAACGGGTGATCGACCAGGCCGATCGCATCGAATTGCTGATCATCGGTACCGGCGCGGATCCCTGGGCCATTCCCGACGCGCTGCGCTGGCGGCTGCGCGATGTCGGCATTTCCGTCGATGCGATGCCGACCCGTGCCGCCGCCTCCACCTATAATGTGCTGCTCGGGGAGGGCCGGGCGGTCGCGTGCGCGCTGCTGGCGCTGCCGTGACGCCGGACGGAGGCGGGTCGATGAGCGGGGCGGAGACGGGCGGGGCTGACGCCGCCTATTGCGCGCAACTGGTGCGCGCGCTCGACCGGGATCGCTACATCGCCGATCTGTTCGCGCCGGCCGACAGGCGCGGGGCGCTGTTCGCCCTGCACGCCTTCAATGTCGAGGTGGCGCGGGTGCGCGAGGCCATCACCAACCCGATGGCGGGCGAGGTGCGGCTGCAATGGTGGAGCGAGGCGCTGATCGGCGGCGCGCGCGGCGATGTGCGGGCCAATCCGGTGGCGGCGGCGCTGCTCGACGCCATCGAGGCCCACCGCCTGCCGCGCGAGACGTTCTTCTCGCTGCTCGATGCCCGCATCTTCGATCTCTATGACGACCCGATGCCGACGATGAACGACCTCGAGGGCTATGCCGGGGAAACCTCCTCCGCGCTTATCCGGCTCGCCGGCCTCGTGCTGACCGGGGGGGCCGACCGGAATTCGGCCGATGCCGCCGGCCATGCCGGCGTGGCCTATGCGGTGGCCGGGCTGCTGCGCGCCTTTCCCATCCATGCGCGGCGCGGCCAGTGCTACGTGCCGCTCGACATCCTCGCCAGCCACGGGCTCAAGCGCGAGGATGCGGTGTCCGGCAAGGCCAGCCCGGCGCTGCGGGCGGTGCTCGGCGACATGCGGGTGCTGGCGCGCAAGCACTACGAGTTGGCGCTGGCTCACCTCGCCGGGCGCGATCCCGCGCTGCTGCCGGCCTTCCTGCCGCTCGTGCTGGTGCCCGGCGATCTCGCGCGCATGGAACGGGCGCACGATCCTTTCGTGAGCGTGCCGGCGGCCGGGCCGCTCACCCGGCTGTGGCACCTGTGGCGCGGGGCACGGCAGCTGCGTGCGGCCTTTGACGCGGCGCCCGCGCGCGCGGGCTGAGGCGCGAAGGCGCGAAGGCGCGAAAATCAGCTGGCGCGCAGCAGCGCGCGGGCCACGCTTGCCACGGCGAAGCCGGTGGCCGCGCCGATCGAACTGGCGATGAACTGCGCGAGTTCGGATGAGCGGGTGGCGGTGAAGCCCTGCGCGTATTCCAGCGTCCCGGCAAGCGCGATGAGCCCCAGCACCCCGATCAGCCGCCGGCGCGGCGTGGCCAGGCCGAAGCAGAGCAGGGCGCCGGTGCCGCAATAAGCGATGAAATGCTCGATATTCTTGCCCGCGCCGGTGCGCTCGATCGTCCCGGCCGGCAGTAGCGCGAGCAGCGGAAGGGCGATGAGGCAGGCGAGGGCGCCCAGCCACGACATCCATTCGAGCGCGCGGGTAAATGCCGCCCTGTCGTGGAAAATCGCCACGCCCGTTCCCTCACTCTTCCCAGCCATGATCGGCGCCCGGTTGTTCTCGCCCTCAGTTCCCGTCGCCCTCAGTTCCCGTCGCCTTTGGCGACGCGGTCAAAGGCCTGGAGATGGGCGACGAGCGCCTCGAACTGGTTGAGCGGCACCATGTTCGGCCCGTCAGAGGGGGCCTTGTCGGGATCGGGATGGGTTTCGATGAAGACGCCGGCCACGCCCACCGCCACGGCGGCGCGGGCCAGTACCGGCACGAATTCACGCTGCCCGCCCGAGGAGGTGCCCTGGCCGCCCGGCTGCTGCACGGAATGGGTGGCGTCGAAGATCACCGGCGCGCCGGTCGTCGCCGCCAGGATCGGCAGCGCGCGCATGTCCGTCACCAGCGTGTTGTAGCCGAAGGAAACGCCCCGCTCGGTGACGAGCACGTTGGCATTGCCGGCCTCAAGCAGCTTGGCGACGACATTCTTCATGTCCCAGGGCGCGAGGAACTGGCCCTTCTTCACATTGACGACCCGCCCGGTGGCCGCCGCGGCGAGCAGCAGGTCGGTCTGCCGGCAGAGGAAGGCGGGGATCTGCAGCACATCCACCACTTCCGCCACCGGAGCGCACTGGTCGTTCTCGTGCACGTCGGTCAGAACGGGCATGCCGAAGCGCTCGCGGATCTCGGCGAAGACCGGCAGCGCCGCCTTCAGCCCCATGCCGCGCACGCCGTTGATCGAGGTGCGGTTGGCCTTGTCGAACGAGGTCTTGAACACCACGCCGACATGACGCCGCCGGGCGATTTCATGGATCGCGGCGGCGCATTCCAGCGCGTGTTCCCGGCTTTCCATCTGGCAGGGGCCGGCAATGAGGGCCAGCGGCAGGTTGTTGCCGAAACGGACATCGCCGATGGCGACGGTGGAATTGGCGGGGGTGCCGCTCATGGGAAGGCCCTCGAGGCGCTAAGAAAAGGGCGCTGGCGGTCAGATGACGCCGGCGCGCAGGATATCGTGGATATGGAGGATGCCGACCGGCGTCCGTTCGGCGACCGCGAACACCACCGTGACCGGCCGCCGGTTCATCAGGCCCAGAGCGGCGCTGGCGAGTTCGGCCGGCTCGACCACGAGAGGCGAGCGGGTCATCACCTCTTCCACCGGCTGGGCCAGCAGCGCGGCGCTCATGTGGCGGCGCAGGTCGCCATCGGTGACGATGCCGACAAGATGCCCGGTCGCATCCACCACCCCGCAGCAGCCGAAGCGCTTGCCGGTAATCTCGATCAACGCCTCCGCCATCGGCGTGCCGAGCCGGACCAGCGGCAGCGCCTCGTCGCGATGCATCAGGTCGGCGACCTTGAGCAGCCGCGCGCCCAGCTTGCCGCCGGGGTGGAAGACGCGGAAATCGGAGGCGGAAAAGCCGCGCCGTTCCAGCAGCGCGACGGCGAGCGCGTCGCCCAGCGCGAGCTGGATGAGCGTGGAACTGGTGGGGGCGAGCCCGTTCGGGCAGGCCTCCTCGACCCGCGGCAGCGCCAGCACCACGGTCGCCGCGCGCCCGAGCGAGCTTTCCGCCCGCGAGGTCATGGCGAGGAGGGGCACCGCGAAGCGGCCGGCATAATGCACGATGTCCGAGAGTTCGGCGGTTTCGCCGGACCAGGACATGGCGAGCAGCACGTCATCGGGCGTCACCATGCCGAGATCGCCATGGCTCGCCTCGGCGGCGTGCAGGAACAGCGCCGGCGTGCCGGTGGAGGCGAAGGTGGCCGCCAGCTTGCGGCCGATATGCCCGCTCTTGCCCATGCCGGTAACGATGATGCGGCCGCGCGCGGCTTCCACGATCTGCGCGGCGCGGGCAATGGCGTCGCCGAGCGCGCCCTCGACGCTGGCGGTCAGCGCGGCGAGCGCCCTCGCTTCCACCGAGAGCGTGCGCAGCGCGCTGGTGCGGACAGAGGCGAGAGTAGCCGAATCGAGCGGCACCCCGTCAAAGCCATGCGTCCCATCGACCCCAAGCGCCCGGCCGGTGTCTGGCGCCATCTCCGCCGCGATTTCTGGCGCGAGCGGATCGCGGGGGGACACGGCGCGCGTCGCGCTGCCCTCCGCGCGGAGATTCAGGGCGGTGACGTCCTGCGTGATGCTGCCTTGAGCGGTCATGCCCTGAGCGTTACTCCATCGGCGTCGGGCGCATGCGTGAAGCCGTGCCGCGCCCGCCTTGATCTCCACCCACCGGAGGGGGTCATAAGCGGCCTTGGCGCCGGATGCAACGCAGCCGTCGTGAGCGGGCATCCGAGCCGTTCCCGGCGTGGGCCCGTCAACCCTCGCAATAGCCCGCCTCAGCCGCGGTTATAGACGTCCTCCAGCCGGACGATATCGTCCTCGCCGAGATAGGAGCCGGTCTGCACCTCGATGAGCACCAGCGGGATCTTGCCGGGATTGGCGAGCCGGTGCACGCCGCCCAGCGGCAGATAGGTGGATTCGTTCTCGCGCACCTCGAATACCCGCTCGTCCAGCGTCACCTCGGCGGTGCCCTTGACGACGATCCAGTGCTCGGCACGGTGATAGTGCTTCTGCAGCGAAAGCCGCCCGCCCGGCTCGACGACGATCATCTTCACGTGGAAGCGATCGCCCCGGCAGATGGTCTGATAGGTGCCCCACGGCCGGTGCGCCTTCAGATGCTCGTTGGCGGAATTGTGGTTCTCGGCCTTGAGCCGGGCGACCAGCGCCTTCACATCCTGCGAGCGGTCGGAGGGCATGACCAGCACGGCATCATCGGTCGCGATGACCGACACATTGTCGAGGCCGACGGTCGCCACCAGCGGGCCGTCCGTGTGGACGAAGCTGTTGCGGGTGTCGAGCAGTGTCGCCGGGCCGTGCACCACGTTGCCGGCGGCATCGCCCGGCTCCAGGGCGCGGAGCGCATCCCAACTGCCGATGTCGGACCAGCGAAAGCGCCCCTCGATGACGGCGGCCCGGCTGGTGCGCTCCATCACGGCATAGTCGATCGATTTCGGCGTCGCCGCGCCGAAGGCCTTGGCGTCCAGCCGGATGAAGCCGAGATCCTCGCCGGAGAGTTCCACCGCCTCGCGCACGGCGGCCACCATGGCCGGCTCGAAGCGCTCGGCTTCCTCGATCAGCAGGGCGGCCGGGAACAGGAAGTTGCCCGAGTTCCACAGATAGCCCTCGCCGAGATAGCGCGCGGCCGTGGTGGCGTCGGGCTTCTCGACGAAGGCCTCGACCTTGCGCGCGCCGCTCTCGCCGGACGGCTCGCCGGGACGGATATAGCCATAGGCGGTCGAGGGTTCGACCGGCGTGATGCCGAAGGTGACGATCTGCCCTTCGCGGGCGGCGCGGGCGGCGGCGCGGCAGGCATCGATGAACAGTTCGGGGTCCAGCACCGCGTGGTCGGCGGCCAGCGCCAGCACCAGCGCGCCCTCGCCGGCGAGACGCTGGGCGATGAGCGCGGCGGCGATCAGCGCCGGGCCCGAATCGCGCCGCACAGGCTCCAGCGCTACCGTCGCCTCGATGCCGATCTCCTGCGCCTGCCGGCGGGCGAAAAAGCGGAAATCCTCATGGGTGAGCACCAGCGGCGCCGCGAAGAGCGCGCGGTCCGACACGCGCTTGAGGGTCTGCTGAAAGAGCGTGTGGCTACCCGTGAGCATCTGGAACTGCTTGGGCAGGCTGTCGCGCGAGACCGGCCACAGCCGCGTCCCGGAGCCCCCGGCAAGTATGACGGGAAGGATGGGGGCTGTGCTCAACATGGGGTTCCTCGCAAGTTGCCGAACCCTTCCGGAACGGCATGGCGGCTGACATAACGCACGGCGCCGCACGCATCTGGCGATGCATGACATGACGCTGCGGTTGACGCGCCGCAGCATGCCGCAAAAGGCCGATTTGTCCACGTTATTGTCAGCCGGGCGGCGGGAACCCGAACGGTCGGCGCCGCGTTTCATGCGATGGGCACAGGCGGGGATGGGCAATGGACATGAAGCGGCACATCGTGGCGGCGGCGGAGGCGCGTCAGGGCGTCGTCCGGCAGGCCGGCACGCGACGTGGCCCGGGCGATCCGCCTCCCGAGGAAAAGCGTGGCGAGCGGCTTTGGCGCCGGACCACGCAGGTCGCGATCATCGTCACCGCCGTCATCGTGCTCGCGGCCGCCATGGTGGTGGCGCGCGCCGTGCTCGTTCCCATCGTCGCCGCGGTCATCATCGGTAGCGTGATCGGGCCCGCCATCGAGGCAATGGCGCGCCGGGGGGTGCCGACCCCGCTCGGCTCCGCGCTGATCGTCGCCGTGCTCGCGGGCCTGCTTTATGGAGCCGCGGTCATTCTCGCGGCGCCGCTGGCGGACTGGACCGCCCGCGCTCCGGAGATCGGCGCCATCGTGCAGGATCGTTTCGCCGCGCTGAAGCCCGCGTTGCACACGGTGAGTTCCTTCGTCGAGACGATCGAATCGCTCGGCCGCGCCGCCGAGCCGCCCATGACGGTGCGTCTGGCCGATTCGCGCATGCTGGAGAGCGCGCTGGGGCTGGTGACGCCGGCCATCGGCGAGCTGATACTCTTCACCGGTTCGCTGGTGTTCTTTCTCGCCGGACGAATCCAGATCAAGCGCCGGCTGGTACAGGCCATCGGCCCGCGCTCGACCCGGCTGGCGGCGCTGCGGGTGTTTCGCGAGATCGAGGATCGCCTCGGCGCCTATCTCGTCACCGCCACCTTCATCAATATCGGGCTCGGCGTGGCGACCGCGCTTATCACCTGGGCGCTCGGCCTGCCCAGCCCGTTGCTGTGGGGCGCGCTGGCCTGCCTGCTGAACTACGTGCCCTATCTCGGGCCGGCGGTGATGGTGGTGATTCTGGCGGTTGCGGGCATTGTCAGCTTTCCCGGCATCGTCCAGGCGCTGCTGCCCGCCGCGGCCTTCGTCGCCCTCACCAGCGTCGAGGGGCATGTGCTGACGCCGCTGATCATCAGCCGGCGGGTATCGCTCAATCCCTTCGCGGTGTTTCTGTCCATGGCGCTGTGGACCTGGCTATGGGGGCCGGCGGGCACTTTCCTTGCGGTGCCGCTGCTGATTGCCGCCATGGCGCTGGCCGACGGCGTCATCGCCCGCCGCCGTCCCGATCTGCCGGGATGAGGGGAGGGCTGTGGATGACTTCGGAGGCGCTTGACACCCGGCGGCGGCTGCCTTAACACCCGCCCCACTCCACGCGGTTCCTTTGCCGGGGGCGCTTTGGGGGTGTAGCTCAGTTGGTTAGAGCGCCGGCCTGTCACGCCGGAGGTCGCGGGTTCGAGCCCCGTCACTCCCGCCATTTGCTTCAATGGCTTGGCTCCTGTTCCCCGAAATTCGTGACATTGTGCCGGATCGGCATGTGACGTTTTCGGCGGTCGTTTCCTCCGCATCCGCGCGCTTCCCAACATCGCCGCCGGCGTCCCGCAGATGGCATTTCCGCGCGGGCGCCGCATGGCGCGCGCCAGCGCGCGTGGCCACATCGGCGTGGTTTGATGAATCAATGTCGCGGCAAATGCCGCCAGGGCCTTGATCGTGCGGCTTTATCCCGCGTCACGGCGCGTGGCCGGCGCGGCGCGGGACCTCAGCTGGTGATCACGGTGGGCAGGCCGATCCGCTGCACGAGGCCGCCGCGCGGGCCGTTGCGCAGTTCCAGCGTGCCGTCATTGCCGGTGATGATCTCGCGGGCAATGGCCAATCCGAGCCCCGCGCCGGGGAGAGGCGCATTCTTGACCGCATCGATCCGAAAAAACGGTTCGAATACCCGGGCCAGCAGTTCCTCCGGAATGCCGGGCCCCTCATCCTCGATCACCACGCCGGCCCGTCCATAGCCCGCCTCGACGCGGATGCGTGCCTTGTGGCCATGCGTGGCGGCATTGATGGCGAGGTTGCGGATCGCCCGCCGAAGTGCCAGCGGGCGCCCCACCACGCTGGCGGGAGTGCTGGCGGTGAGGTGGATATCCAGCCCGATCGCGTCAAGCTCGGCGACGACCTCGCTCACCAGTTCGTCGAGCCGCAGGCGGGTGCGCGAGGAGCGCTCGACTTCCTCCCGCACCACGCGAATCGCGCTGTCGGCGATGCGGTCGAGTTCATCGAGATCGGCGATCCAGTTGGCGCGTTCTTCCTCGTCGAGAAATTCCGCGCGAAGCCGCATGCGGGTCATCGGGGTGCGCAGGTCGTGCCCCGCGGCAGCCACCATGCGGATGCGGCTTTCCATCGCCCGTTTCAGGCGGGTGGACAGCAGGTTGATCGCCCGTGCCGCGGCCCGGACCTCGGTCGGGCCCGCCTCGGGCAATGGCTCCAGCTCGCCGTCCGGCCCCAGCGTCGCGACGGTGCGCTCCAGCAGCGCCAGCGGCTCTGTCAGGCGGCGCACCGCGACGACGATGACCAGCGTGGTGCCGATCGCGATCAAAAGCGCCCAGCCCGCCAGTGCCCAGCCGCCATTCTTCGGGCCCGGCGGCATGGCGAGCGGCAGGAGCAGCCAGCGGCCATCGGCGAGCTGGCCCGCCACCACGGGCCAGGGCGAGCCGGCCCCATCTTTCACGATGATGCGCTCGGCGCGGCCATTGCGCGCCAGGGCCTCGTTTATCCCGTTGGTGGGGTTCTCGACGATCACTCCGGCGGGTTCGTCGTCGTGAAGGCCGATGAACTCGCCCTGCATCGAAGCCGGCAGCGGCCCGCGCGCGGCCAGTTCGGCGACCAGGCCCCACTGGGCGGCGATGGATTCGTCGATTTCGCTCAGCCGTGGCGGCTTCAGCAGGAGGAAGGACAGGCCGGTCGCCGCCAGGATCACCAGCAGCACCGAGGCGACCAGCAGGGCGGTGATCTTGGCGCGCAGCGTGTTCATGGCTCTTGTCCGGGCGGGGACGGCGCGTCGACGGTTTCAACCGAGACGGCGAGCTGATAGCCGCCATTGCGCAGCGTCTTGAGAATGCGGAAGCTTCCCACGTCGCCCAGCTTGCGTCGCAGCCGGCTGACCAGCACGTCGATGGAGCGGTCGAAGGTCGAACCACTGCGCCCCTGCGTGATGTCGAGCAGCTGGTCACGCGAGAGCATGCGTCCCGGCCGCAGCAGGAAGGCCTGGAGCAGCTCGAACTCGCCGGCCGTCAGCGGCACGTCCTCGCCGGAGGCGTCGATCACCCGGCGGGTGGAGGGATAGGCGACAAAGCCGGCGAAACGATAGGTCTGCTGCTGGGCCACGGGCACGGCGGCCTCGCGCGCCGCCGTCCGGCGCAGCACGGCGCGGATGCGTGCCAGCAATTCGCGCGGATTGAACGGCTTGCCGAGATAGTCGTCGGCACCGACCTCGAGCCCGATGATACGGTCGACGTCTTCCTTCAGCGCGGTGAGCAGAATGATCGGCACCTGCGAGCGCGCCCTGAGCGACCGGCAGAAGTCGAGCCCGGACGTGTCGGGCAACATAAGGTCGAGAACCACCAGATCGATGCGGTTCGAGGTGAGGCTCTTCTCGGCCTGCCGCCCGTCCTGGGCGAGTGTCACGCGAAACCCCTGGCCCTGAAGATAGCGGCCGAGCAGCTTGCGGATTTCCTGATCGTCGTCGACGACCAGGATATGCGGACTGGCTTCCACGTATTGGCTCCCGAAAGATCGGCTCCCTGATGGCCCGGTGCCCCGCCATCAATGGCCGGCAGTGCTCCCCATTCCAACGCGTGAATGGCAAGCCAACTTTGCTCAAAAGGCTGGAGACACCTAGGGAAACAAAAAGGACCAAACCGTCAACGTTCGGCAATCATACGACCACTGGCGGCAAACGAAGGCTGGGAATGTCGGGCGTTCCCGATGGATGCGAGGAAATCCATGTCCATGCGCCTGCCGCCCGTCCTCCTCACTCTCGTCATGGCTGTGCTGGCCGTCGTCGGCGTGGCGGTCGAGGCGCGCGTGTCGACCCTCGCGGCCAATCCCGGCACGCCGCCGGATTTCGCGACCCGCGATGCCGCCCCGGATTTCGCTCCCACCGATCTCGCTCCCCTCAATTTCGCTCCGGGCCCGCCATTCGGACCGCGGTTTGGCCCGCCATTCGGTCCGCCCCCGGGTTTCGCCCCGCCGCCGGGCGGACCGCTGGTGCTTGCCGGCCATCTCGCCGCGATGGAAACCTATCTCGGCATCACCCGTGACCAGCTGGATGGCTGGCGGGGCTATACCGAAGCTCTCCAGGCGATGATGGCGCCCCCGCTCCCGGGCCCGTCCGCCGGCATGGCCGAGGCTGGAGCGACGGGCGATACTCGGCGGGATACTCGGCGGGATACTCGGCGGGATACTCGGCCGGATGCCGGCCCGCCGGGCGCCATGCCGCCCGACATCCTGTCCTCCACGGCCGGCGGCCGCGATCTTCCGGGCGAGCGACTGGCGCGGGAGTTTGCGCGCAAGGGCGAGCAGGCCACGCGGCTGGCCGCCGCCATCGGCGCATTGCGCGCGGAACTTTCTCCCGAGCAGATCGGTCGGCTGCAGGCCACGGCCTGGATGCCCGTCCCGCCGCCCAGTGCCGTTCCCGGCGCCGTTGGCGGTGCCATGCCCGGCGCGAACCCTCTTCTTCCGGCCTCGCTCCGGCCGGAGGAGCCGGAGCCCGATCACATCCCCCCCCGTTGATCGGCCTCCGGAGGCGGGCGCGTCGATCCGGCGCGCCCGCCATCCCCTTATCTTCATTCGCGGCGTGGGGTGCGTAGCCGCGCCAGGCTTCCTATCTCCGCGCAGCCGATCGCTTGATCGGGAACATCTCGTGGACCGAACGCTTTCCCTATTCTGGAGCGGCCATTGCCCGGCCGGATCGGCCTGGTCCGGCCGGACAATGGCCCAACCGACTGAAGGCCATGACCATCGCTTCTCCCCCGTCGCCCCGCCAGTCCCGCACCCGTTGGCTGGTTCCGCTGCTGCTCCTGCCGTTCCTCGCCGCCGGCGGCTGGTGGGCCTTGCGCTCGCAGCTGTTCGCGGCTGCCGCGCCGGCCTATATCAGCTCGCCCGCCACGCGCGGCGATGTCGAGGTGACGGTGCTGGCCACCGGTACCCTGAAGCCCTCCAAGCTGGTGGCGGTGGGTGCCCAGGTGTCGGGCCGCATCACCTCCGTGAAGGTGAAGCTTGGCGAACGCGTCAAGCGTGGCGACCTCATCGCCGAGATCGATTCCATCACCCAGCAGAACGAACTGCGCACCGCGCAGGCGGTGCTGGCCAAGGTGCGCGCCCAGCTGGCGGAGAAGCAGGCGACACTGACCCTGAACGAGAAGACGCTGGAACGGCAGAGCAAGCTGGTCGAGAGCAGCGCGGTCTCGCGCACCACGTTCGACACCGCGACGGCGGATGTCGCGGTGACGCGCGCGCAGATCGCCGCGTTGCGGGCGCAGATCAGCGAGGCCGAGGTGGCGGTGGCCATCGCCGAGGCCGATCTCGCCTATACGCGCATCACCGCCCCGATAGACGGCACGGTGCTCGCCATCGTCAGCCAGGAAGGGCAGACGGTGAACGCCATCCAGTCCGCACCGACGATTGTCGTGCTCGGCCAGCTGGACACGATGACCATCCGCGCGGAAATCTCCGAGGCCGACGTGGTGCGCGTGCATTCCGGCCAGCCGGTCTATTTCACCATTCTCGGCGAGCCGGGCCGGCGCTACGAGGCGCAGCTGGAGTTCATCGAGCCGGCGCCGGAATCGGTGCGCAGCGATTCGAGCTTCAGTTCGTCCTCAAGCTCCTCCTTGTCGTCGAGCAGCACCAGTTCGAGCAGCTCCGAGGCGGTCTATTACAACGGCATATTCGATGTTCCCAATGCGGACGGGCGCCTGCGCACCTACATGACCGCCGAGGTCCATATCGTGCTCGGCGAGGCGCGGGGCGTGCTCACCATTCCCTCGGCGGCGCTGGTGGGACCCGCTGTCGATGGCAAGGCGCAGGTGCGGGTGATCGGCCCGGATGGCCGCGCGACGCCGCGCGAGATCGAGACCGGGCTCGATGACCGCATCACCGTCGAGGTGCGGTCGGGACTGACGGAAGGCGAGCGCGTCGTGCTGCAGGAAGGGAGCGCGGTCACATCCGGCTTCGGGGCCGGCGGGCCTCCGCCGCCCATGGGTTTCTGACATGGGCGAGCCCATGTTGACGCTCAAGGGCGTGCGGCGCGACTATGCGGCCGGTGAGGACCGGCTATCCGCGCTGAACGGCATCGACCTTTCCATCGAGGCGGGCGACATGGTCGCCATCGTCGGGGCGTCCGGGTCGGGCAAGTCGACCCTGATGAACATATTGGGCTGTCTCGACCGGCCGACCGGCGGCAGCTACCGGATCAACGGGCGCGAGACCGCCGAACTCGACGCGGGCGAGTTGGCCGCCCTGCGCCGCGAACATTTCGGCTTCGTCTTCCAGCGCTATCATCTGCTGGGCGAACTGACCGCGCGCGGCAATGTCGAGGTGCCGGCCGTCTATGCCGGGTCGGGACCGCGCCGTCGCCGCGCGCGGGCCGATGCGCTGCTGGAGCGGCTCGGCCTCACCAACCGCGCGGGGCACCGGCCGGGCCAGCTCTCGGGCGGCCAGCAGCAGCGCGTGTCGATCGCCCGGGCGCTGATGAACGATCCCGACGTCATTCTCGCCGACGAGCCGACCGGCGCGCTCGACCGGCGCAGCGGCGAGGAGGTTCTGCGCATCCTCGACGAACTCAACGCCGAGGGCCGCACCGTGGTGATCGTCACGCATGATCCGGCGGTGGCGAGCCGGGCCCGGCGCATTGTCGAGATCAGCGACGGCGTCATCATCTCCGATCGCCGCACCGACACGGCGGCGTCCCCGTGCGCGCCGGCCGCAACCTCCATGGCCGGCAGTCGGACGCCAAAGGCGGGTGCCGTGGGCGCGGCGGTGGGGCGGCTGCGCGAGGCTTTCCGCATGGCGCTGCTCGCCATGAACGCGCACCGCATGCGCGCGCTGCTGACCATGCTCGGCATCATCATCGGCATCGCCTCCGTGGTGTGCGTGGTGGCGCTCGGGGAGGGGTCGCGCCAGCGCGTGCTCGCCAATATTTCGAGCCTGGGCACCAACACGCTGGAGGTGTTTGCCGGCCGCAGCTTCGGCGATGTGCGCTCGGCCAAGATCAGCACGCTGGTGGTGGCCGATGCCGATGCGCTGGCGGGCCAGCCCTATGTGGCCGCCGTCACGCCCACGGTCTCCAGCTCGGCGGTGGTGCGCTACGGCTCCAGGGAAGCCAATGCGCTCGTCAATGGCGTGAGCGAGCGCTATTTCGCCGCCCGTGGCACCAGGCTGGCGCAGGGGCGGTTCTTCTCGGCCGGGGCGGTCGATGACTTCTCGCAGGAAGCGGTGATCGACGAGAATACGCGCAAGACGCTGTTCGCCGACGAGGCGGGCAGCCCGCTGGGACGGGTGATTCTCATCGGCAAGGTGCCGGCCCGCGTGGTCGGCGTCACCCAGACCCAGCAGGGCGGATTCGGCGGCAGCCAGAATCTCTCGGTCTATCTGCCCTACACGACCGTGCAGGCGCGCCTGCTCGGCTCCAGCTCGCTCCGGAGCATCACCATCCGCGTGGCCGACGACGTGTCGACCGGCCTCGCCGAGCAGGCGGTGACGACGCTGCTCACCCAGCGGCACGGGGGCAAGGACTTCTTCATCCTCAATACCGACGATATCCGCCGCACCATCACCTCGACCACGGAAACCCTGACGCTGCTGGTGGCCGTCATCGCCGTCATCTCGCTTCTGGTCGGAGGCATCGGCGTGATGAACATCATGCTGGTATCGGTATCGGAGCGGGTCGGGGAAATCGGCGTCCGCATGGCGGTCGGCGCGCGGCGTAGCGATATCCTGCAGCAGTTCCTCATCGAGGCGATGCTGGTGTGCCTGCTCGGCGGTGTGCTCGGCATCACGCTGGCGCTCGGTTTCGGCGCGGCGTTCGACGCGTTCGACACCGGATTCAGCCTGATCTATTCGACCCGCTCCATCGTCATGGCGGTGCTCTGTTCCTCGGCGATCGGCATCATTTTCGGCTACCTGCCGGCGCGCAACGCCTCGCGACTCGATCCCGTGGTGGCGCTGGCGGCGGGGTAGGGAGCGGCGGCCCTCGCGGCCCGTCGAGGGTCGGGGGCTCGCCGCGCCATGCAGGGCTTCCGGGCCACCCATGCCGCTGACGCAGCCTGACGCCGCAGGGACATGATCGCGGGGTCGGCGCCTGCGGTATCATCAGGCCGTCACCATGGTGGCGGATACCCGAGAGGCTCTCGGCGCCCCGCGCGGGGGGCGGATCGGCCGGATGCAATAAGTGCCGGAAAGCGCCCGGCTTTCGCCAGGGGGCCCGGGAAGGATGGGGGCGTCTCGCTTGCCGTCGCACTCAAGCTGTGAATTCTGTATACCAGTGCCGAGGGAATGGGATCGGATGCCCTTGCCTCGGCTAGGGCGGTGCGATAAGCCTGCCGCGTGCTTTGAATATTTCGCAACTGCGATACAGCGTCGGATGACGTATGTTGACCGGGGAGGGAGCCGTCCATGAGCAGCTTGCTGCAGGATTATCTGCCCGTCGTCATTTTCATCGCGGTCTCGGCCGTCATCGGCCTCGCGCTCCTGGTCGCGCCGTTCCTCGTCGCCTTCAGCCGTCCCGATCCGGAGAAGATGTCGGCCTATGAATGCGGCTTCAATGCGTTCGACGACGCGCGCATGAAGTTCGACGTCCGCTTCTATCTGGTCTCGATCCTGTTCATCATCTTCGATCTCGAAGTGGCCTTCCTGTTTCCCTGGGCGATCACGTTCGGCAGTCTGGGCGATCTCGGCTTCTGGTCGATGATGGTTTTCCTCGGCGTTCTCACCGTCGGTTTTGTCTACGAGTGGAAGAAGGGAGCGCTCGAATGGGATTGAGCGCGAATAGCCCGCTGGTCGCTCCGGCGCCACGGGGCATCATCGACCCGAATACCGGCAAGCCGATCGGCGCCACCGACCCGTTCTTCGTGGAGGTGAATGCCGAGCTTGCCGACAAGGGTTTCCTTGTCACGGCGACTGACGATCTCATCAACTGGGCCCGCACCGGCTCGCTGATGTGGATGACGTTCGGCCTGGCCTGCTGCGCGGTGGAGATGATGCAGGTCTCCATGCCGCGCTATGACGTGGAGCGCTTCGGCTTCGCGCCCCGCGCCTCGCCGCGCCAGTCCGACGTGATGATCGTGGCCGGCACGCTGACCAACAAGATGGCCCCGGCGCTGCGCAAGGTCTACGACCAGATGCCGGAGCCGCGCTACGTCATCTCCATGGGCAGCTGCGCCAATGGCGGTGGCTACTATCACTACTCCTATTCGGTGGTTCGCGGCTGCGATCGCATCGTGCCGGTGGACATCTACATTCCGGGCTGCCCGCCGACCGCGGAGGCGCTGCTCTACGGGGTGTTGCTGCTGCAGAAGAAGATTCGCCGTACGGGTACGATCGAACGCTGATCGCCGGTCTCAACAAGAACCGACTACGGGAAAGACATGGACGAGACGCTGAATGAGCTGGGCGCGCACGTCAAAGAGGCGCTGCCGGGGGCCATCGAGGACGTCGTTGTCGCCTTCGGCGAACTCACGCTCGTGGTGTCCGCCCCTGATGTCGTCAAGGTCCTGAGCTTCCTGCGCGACGATCCGTCCTGCAAGTTTGTCAGCTTCATCGACATTTGCGGTGTCGATTACCCCAAGCGCGACAACCGCTTCGACGTCGTCTACCACCTGCTGTCGCCGACACTGAACGCGCGGGTCCGCATCAAGGTGGAGACCGACGAGGCGACGCCCGTGCCGTCCGCCACGCCGGTCTTCCCCGGTGCCTTGTGGTTCGAGCGGGAGGCCTACGACATGTACGGCATCCTTTTCTCCGGCCATCCTGAACTGCGCCGCCTGCTGACCGATTACGGTTTTGACGGCCATCCACTGCGCAAGGACTTCCCGACCACGGGCTTCGTGGAGGTGCGTTATGACGACGAGCGCAAGCGCGTGGTCTACGAGCCGGTGAAGCTCGCCCAGGAGTTCCGCAACTTCGACTTCCTGTCGCCGTGGGAGGGGCCCGACTATGTGCTCCCCGGGGATGAGAAGGCCAGCGCCCCCAAGGCGGGCTGAGGTGAGGATCGAGACATGAACGCTCCTTCGAAGGTCGATCCCAACGTCCGCAACTTCCAGATCAATTTCGGCCCGCAGCACCCTGCGGCGCACGGCGTTCTGCGCCTTGTTCTGGAGCTGGACGGCGAAATCGTCGAACGCGTCGATCCTCATATCGGCCTGCTGCACCGCGGCACCGAGAAGCTGATCGAGACCAAGACCTATCTTCAGGCGGTGCCCTATTTCGACCGGCTCGACTATGTCGCGCCGATGAACCAGGAGCATGCCTTCTGCCTCGCCGTGGAGCGTCTGCTGGGCATCGAGGTGCCCCGGCGCGGCCAGCTGATCCGCGTGCTCTATTCCGAGATCGGCCGCATCCTCTCCCACATGCTCAACGTGACCACGCAGGCCATGGACTGCGGCGCGCTCACGCCGCCGCTCTGGGGCTTCGAGGAGCGCGAGAAGCTCATGGTGTTCTATGAGCGCGCGTCCGGCTCGCGCATGCACGCGGCGTATTTCCGTCCGGGCGGCGTTCATCAGGACCTTCCGGTCAAGCTGATCGAGGACATACGCGACTTCATTCCCTATTTCCTCCAGGTCTGCGACGATCTCGAGGGCCTTTTGACCGACAACCGCATCTTCAAGCAGCGCAATGTCGATATCGGCGTCGTCAGCCTTGAGGACGCGTTCGCCTGGGGCTTCTCCGGCGTGATGGTGCGCGGCTCGGGCGCGGCATGGGACCTGCGCAAGTCGCAGCCCTATGAGTGCTATGACGAGCTGGAATTCGACATTCCGATCGGCAAGAACTGCGACAATTACGACCGCTACTGTATCCGCATGGAGGAGATGCGGCAGTCGGCGCACATTATGCGCCAGTGCTGCGATCTGCTCCTGAAGGAAGCCGGCCCGGTCTCGGCCGTCGACAACAAGGTCGTCCCGCCCAAGCGGGGCGAGATGAAGCGCTCGATGGAAGCGCTGATCCACCATTTCAAGCTCTACACGGAAGGCTTCCATGTTCCCGCCGGCGAGGTCTATGCCGCGGTGGAGGCGCCCAAGGGCGAGTTCGGCGTCTATCTCGTCGCCGACGGTACCAACAAGCCCTATCGCTGCAAGATCCGCGCGCCCGGCTTCGCGCATCTGCAGGCGATGGATTTCCTGTGCCGCGGCTACATGCTCGCGGACGTCTCGGCGATCCTCGGATCGCTGGACATCGTGTTCGGTGAAGTGGACCGCTGATCCCGGCAGGGGTTGCGGTTCGATCGGAAGGGTACGGCATGTCTGTCCGTAGGCTTGCGCCAAAAGAGGTCCAGCCCGAGAGCTTCGCCTTCACGGCCGAGAATCTCGCCTGGGCGCAGAGTACGATTGCGAAATACCCCGCGGGCCGTCAGGCCAGCGCGGTGATTCCGCTGCTGATGCGCGCGCAGGAACAGGCGGGCGGCTGGGTCTCCGAGCCGGCCATGCGCTATATCGGCGACATGCTCGGCATGGCGCCGATCCGCGTCTACGAGGTCGCGACCTTCTACACGCAGTTCCAGCTGCAGCCGGTCGGCACAAGGGCGCATATCCAGGTGTGCGGCACCACGCCCTGCATGCTCAAGGGCGCCGGCGACCTGATCAAGGTCTGCCAGCGGCGCATCCATGCCGACCCCTTCCACCTCTCCGAGACCGGCGAATTCTCGTGGGAAGAGGTGGAATGCGCCGGCACCTGCACCAATGCGCCGATGATCCAGGTGTTCAAGGACGTCTATGAGGATCTGACGCCGGAGGATCTGGAAAAGATCCTCGACGCCTTCGCGCGCGGCGAGACGCCGACGCCCGGCCCGCAGAACGGCCGGAAGTCTTCCGAGCCGGTCACCGGCCTGCGCGTGCTCACCTCGCCGGAACTGTATGACGGCTCGGTGGTCGGCACCGGCGCGGGTCTCGCGCTCGCCCGCGAGGCGATCGCGGCGCGTGCCAATGGCGCAACAGCGGCCGCCGCTCCGGCGCCGGCCGCGGCCGCGGCGGCGCCGCCCGCTCCTCCGAAGAGCGATCCGGCGCCGGCCAAGCCGCCCGTGGCCGAGGCCGTCAAGGCCGCCGGCAATGCCGATGCCGAGAAGCCCGCCAAGCCCGTCGCGCCGCCTCCGGGCGGCCAGGCGGCCGGCAAGACGGCGGATTGAGGAGCGAACCATGCTGGCCGACAAGGATCGCATCTTCACGAATATCTACGGCTATCAGGACTGGGGCCTGCAGGGCGCGCTGAAGCGCGGCTCGTGGGATGGCACCAAGACCCTGCTCGATGCCGGCCGCGACTGGATCATCGAGCACATGAAGGCCTCGGGCCTGCGTGGGCGCGGCGGCGCGGGCTTCCCGACGGGGCTGAAATGGTCCTTCATGCCCAAGCAGTCGGACGGTCGCCCGCATTATCTCGTCGTCAATGCCGATGAATCCGAGCCCGGCACCTGCAAGGACCGCGAGATCCTGCGCCACGACCCGCATCATCTGGTCGAGGGCTGCCTCATTGCCGGCTTCGCCATGGGCGCGCATGCCGCCTATATCTATGTGCGTGGCGAGTTCATCCAGGAGCGCGAGCGCCTGCAGGCGGCGGTCGACCAGGCCTATGAGGCGCGCCTCATCGGCAAGAACAACGTGCATGGCTGGGATTTCGACGTCGTCGTCCACCATGGCGCCGGCGCCTATATCTGCGGCGAGGAAACCGCGCTGCTGGAGAGTCTGGAGGGCAAGAAGGGCCAGCCGCGCCTCAAGCCGCCATTCCCGGCCAATGTCGGCCTCTATGGCTGCCCGACCACGGTCAACAATGTCGAATCCATCGCGGTGGCGCCGACCATCCTGCGCCGTGGCGCGGCATGGTTCTCCGGCATCGGGCGGGCGAACAATGTCGGCACGAAGCTTTATGGCATCTCCGGCCATGTGAACACGCCCTGCATCGTCGAAGAGGCGATGGGCATCCCGTTCAAGGAGCTGATCGAGAAGCATGGCGGCGGCGTGCGCGGTGGCTGGGACAACCTGCTGGCGATCATTCCCGGGGGCGCTTCCTGCCCGGTGATCCCGGCCGACCAGTGCATGGACCTGATCATGGATTTCGACGGCTGCCGCGCCGTGAAATCGTCGTTCGGCACCGCCGGCGTGCTGGTCATGGACAAATCGACCGACATCATCCGGGCGATCGCCCGCATCTCCTATTTCTTCCGGCACGAGAGCTGCGGCCAGTGCACGCCCTGCCGTGAGGGCACGGGCTGGATGTGGCGGGTGATGGACCGCATGGTGGCCGGCCGCGCGCAGAAGCGCGAGATCGACCTGCTCCTTCAGGTCACCACCCAGATCGAGGGTCACACGATCTGCGCGCTCGGCGACGCGGCGGCATGGCCGGTGCAGGGGCTGATCCGGCATT
Source organism: Ancylobacter amanitiformis (assembly GCF_030814815.1). GTDB lineage: Bacteria > Pseudomonadota > Alphaproteobacteria > Rhizobiales > Xanthobacteraceae > Ancylobacter > Ancylobacter amanitiformis. The sequence goes on from NZ_JAUSVR010000011.1 coordinate 117,088, forward strand.
TCCGGCCCGAGATCGAGAAGCGGATCGACCAGTATTCGGCGAACCCGCATTCCGATCCCGTCCCCGTTCCGGTCGCGGCGGAGTGAGGGCGATGGATCTTCACAAGGTCGTTGAACTCCTCGACGCAAACGACGCCAATCTCGCGGGATCGACCTTCGTGAACGTCAATCTGGCGGGCGCGCGTTTTGACGATGTGAACATGTCGGGCTGGGCGGTGACGAACGTCAATTTCTCCGGCCTCACGCTGGAGCGCGCCAACATGTCGGGCGGGCGCATCACGCGTGCCGACCTGATCGGCGTCTCGATCACGGAATGCCGGCTCGACGGCATGCGGATCGATGGAATTCTCGTGACCGATATGCTGGCGGCATATCGCGCAGCGCATGAGGCGAACTGATGGCCAAGATCATCGTTGACGACATCGAGGTCGAGGTTCCCCCGGAATACACGCTGTTGCAGGCGTGCGAGGCGGCGGGCGCGGAAATCCCGCGCTTCTGCTTTCATGAGCGGCTGTCGATCGCCGGCAATTGCCGCATGTGCCTCGTTGAGGTGAAGGGCGGCCCGCCCAAGCCGCAGGCGAGCTGCGCCATGAATGTGCGCGACCTGCGCCCCGGCCCCAATGGCGAGCCGCCCGTCGTGCTCACCAAGAGCCCGATGGTGAAGAAGGCGCGCGAAGGGGTGATGGAGTTCCTGCTCATCAACCACCCGCTGGATTGCCCGATCTGCGACCAGGGCGGCGAGTGCGACCTGCAGGATCAGGCCATGGCCTATGGCGTGGATACCTCCCGCTACGCCGAGAACAAGCGCGCGGTCGAGGACAAGTATATCGGCCCGCTGATCAAGACCTCCATGACGCGGTGCATCCAGTGCACCCGCTGCGTGCGCTTCACCACCGAGGTGGCGGGTGTGTCCGAGCTGGGCGCCATCGGGCGCGGCGAGGACATGGAAATCACCACCTATCTCGAGGCGGCCATGTCGTCCGAGCTGCAGGGCAATGTCGCCGACCTCTGCCCGGTCGGCGCGCTGACCCAGCGCCCCTATGAGTTCCATGCCCGTCCGTGGGAACTGGTGAAGACCGAATCCGTCGACGTGATGGACGCGGTCGGCTCCAATATCCGCGTCGATACGCGCGGCCGCGAAGTGATGCGCGTGCTCCCGCGCCTCAATGAACAGGTCAACGAGGAGTGGATTTCGGACAAGACCCGGTACATCTGGGACGGTCTGAAGACCCAGCGGCTCGATCGCCCCTATGTGCGCGTCGGTGGTCGGCTCCGGCAGGCGAGCTGGCCCGAGGCCTTCGCGGCCATCGCCGCCCGGGTGACGGGCGTGCCCGGCAACCGTATCGGCGGGCTGGTCGGTGATCTCGCCTCGGTTGAGGAAGCCTTCGCGCTCAAGACGCTGCTCACCGCGCTCGGCTCGGCCAATATCGACTGCCGGCAGGATGGGGTGAAGCTGGACCCCGCGCTCGGCCGCGCGACCTATGTGTTCAACGCGACCATCGCCGGCATCGAGCAGGCGGACGCGCTGCTGATCATCGGCTCCAACCCGCGCCTTGAGGCGAGCGTGCTGAACGCGCGCATCCGCAAGCGCTGGCTGGCCGGCAATTTCCCCATCGGGCTGATCGGCGAGCATGTCGACCTGACCTATCCCTATGAGTATCTCGGCGCCGGTTCGGACACGCTGCTGGATCTGGTCGGCGACGGCACCTTTGCCACGACGCTGAAGAACGCCCAGCGTCCGCTCATCCTCATCGGGCAGGGCGCGCTGGCGCGGCCGGACGGCGCGGCGATCCTGGCGCTGGCGGCGCGGCTCGCGGTATCGGTCGGCGCGGTCAAGGACGGGTGGAACGGCTTCTCCGTGCTGCACACCGCAGCGTCGCGGGTCGGCGCGCTGGATATCGGCGCGGTGCCGGGCGAGGGCGGTCTCGACGCGGTGGCGCTGACCAATCCGGGCGGTGCGGACGTGATCTTCGCGCTCGGTGCGGATGAGATCGACATCGCTCCCGGTGCCTTCGTGGTCTATCTCGGCACGCATGGCGATCGCGGCGCCCACCGCGCCGACGTCATCCTGCCGGGCGCGGCCTATACCGAAAAGTCCGGCACCTATGTGAACACGGAAGGCCGGGTGCAGATCACCAACCGCGCCGGCTTCCCGCCGGGTGAGGCGCGCGAGGACTGGGCGGTGCTGCGCGCGCTGTCCGATGTGCTCGGCAAGCGCCTGCCGTTCGACACGCTCGGCCAGCTGCGCGCCGCGCTCTATGCCGTCCACCCGCATCTCGCCCGCCTCGACCATGTCGAGCCGGCCGATGCGGCTTCCATCCTTGCCCTGGCCGGGATGGGCGGCTCGCCGGAGCGCGCGCCGTTCCGCGCCGCGGTGGCCGATTTCTACCTGACCAATCCGATTACGCGCGCATCCGCCGTGATGGCTGAATGCTCCGCGCTCGCCCGCGCCCGTCTTCAGGCCGCGGCTGAGTGAGGGGAGGGAGAGCATGACCGAAACCAGCTGGCTCGATACGCTCATTCAGGTCCTCATCATCCTTGCCCAGAGCCTCGGGCTGCTGGTCGGGCTGCTGATCGTCATCGCCTATGTACTGCTGGCCGACCGCAAGGTCTGGGCGGCGGTGCAGCTGCGCCGCGGCCCCAACGTGGTGGGCCCGTTCGGCCTGCTGCAATCCTTCGCCGACCTGCTCAAGTTCGTGCTGAAGGAGCCGGTCATTCCGGACGGCTCGAACAAGGGCCTGTTCATCCTGGCGCCTTTCCTCACCTGCCTTCTGGCGCTCTCCGCCTGGGCGGTGGTGCCGCTCGACGCGGGCTGGGTGATCGCCGACATCAATGTCGGCGTGCTCTACATCTTCGCCATCTCGTCGCTCGGCATCTACGGCGTCATCATGGCCGGCTGGGCGTCCAACTCGAAATACCCGTTCCTGTCGGCGCTGCGCGCGGCGGCGCAGATGGTGTCCTACGAAGTCTCCATCGGCTTCGTCATCGTCACCGTGCTGATGTGCGCCGGCTCGCTGAACCTCTCCGCCATCGTCGAGGCGCAGGACAGCCAGTGGGGCATGCTCGGCTGGTACTGGCTGCCGCTCTTCCCGATGTTCGTGATCTTCTTCATCTCGGCGCTGGCCGAGACGAACCGCCCGCCCTTCGATCTGGGCGAAGCGGAATCCGAGCTGGTGGCCGGCTTCATGGTGGAATACGGCTCCACCCCGTATCTGCTGTTCATGCTCGGCGAATACGTGGCGATCATGACCATGTGCGCGCTGACCGCCATCATGTTCATGGGCGGCTGGCTGTCGCCGATCCCCTTCGCGCCCTTCACCTGGGTGCCCGGCATCATCTGGTTCCTGCTCAAGGTCCTTTTGGTGTTCTTCATGTTCGCCATGGCGAAGGCGATCGTTCCGCGCTACCGCTACGACCAGCTGATGCGGCTGGGCTGGAAGGTGTTCCTGCCGATCTCGCTGTTCATGGTCGTGCTGGTGGCGAGCGTGCTGCACTTCACCGGGCTGGCGCCGGGGGCGGGGGGCTGACATGGGCGATGGCGCTCTCACCGGCCTGTTCGAGGTCTCCGCCATCGCCTGGACCGGCGCTCTGTTCGGTCTGGTGATCGGCGCCCTCGAATGGTTGTTCCTGCCGCGGCTGATGGAGACATCGATCCGCGGCTCCCGCGAGGCCCGCAAGCTGAACCGCGATCAGCTCGAGGGCGTGATTTCCTGGTGGAAGACGACGATCCGCGTCTTCGCCGTCTCGATGCCGCTGCTGGGCTTTGGGCTCGCCGCGGCCATGGCCGATTGAGGAGAGCGTCATGAGATTGGACCTGGCCGCCCGCCAGCTGCTGCTCACCGAGTTCGTCTCGGCGTTCTTCCTGGCGATGCGTTATTTCTTCAAGCCGAAGGCGACGCTGAACTACCCGTTCGAGAAGGGACCGGTCAGCCCTCGCTTCCGTGGCGAGCATGCGCTGCGCCGCTATCCGAACGGGGAAGAGCGCTGCATCGCCTGCAAGCTGTGCGAGGCGATCTGCCCGGCGCAGGCCATCACCATCGAGGCCGGCCCGCGCCGCAATGACGGCACGCGCCGCACCACCCGTTACGACATCGACATGGTGAAGTGCATCTATTGCGGCTTCTGTCAGGAAGCCTGCCCGGTCGATGCCATCGTCGAGGGACCGAACTTCGAGTTCGCCACCGAGACGCGCGAGGAACTCTACTACGACAAGGCCAAGCTGCTCGCGAACGGCGATCGTTGGGAGCGCGAGATGGCGCGCAACATCGGGCTGGACGCGCCTTACCGCTGAGCGTGCGCGCTACGAATGACTGGATGACGGACGTGAACACCTTAACGATACAAGCCGCAAAGGCCCCGGACGCCGCGTTGGCGGGGATGTCGTGCGCGGGGACCACTGCGAGGATCACTTGGGGGTGTCGGGCATGAGCCTCGCCGCGCTGTTCTTCTATCTCTTCGCCGGGGTGGCTGTCGCCTCGGCCTTCATGGTCATCGCGTCGCGGAACCCCGTGCACTCGGTGCTGTTCCTCATCCTCACCTTCGTCAACGCCTCGGGCCTCTTCATCCTGATCGGCGCCGAATATCTCGCGATGCTGCTGGTTGTCGTCTATGTCGGCGCGGTCGCGGTGCTGTTCCTGTTCGTGGTGATGATGCTTGACGTCGATTTCGTCGAGCTGCGCCAGGGCTTCCTGCAATATCTGCCGGTCGGCGCGCTGGTCGGCCTGGTCTTTCTCGCCGAACTGGTGCTGGTGCTGGGCTCCTGGACCTTCGGTACCGGCGTCACCGGAGCGGTCGCGTCGACGGCGGCGCCCGGCGTGTCCAACGCCGTGCAGATTGGCCGCGTGCTCTACACCGATTACATCTACTTCTTCCAGGCGGCCGGCTTCATTCTGCTGGTCGCCATGATCGGCGCCATCGTGCTGACCCTCCGCCATAAGGAGAATGTCAAGCGCCAGAGCATCCCGGTCCAGAATGCGCGTAGCAAGGCGACGGCGATCGACGTCGTCAAGGTGCCTTCCGGCAAGGGGCTGTGAGCGATGGCGATCGGACTTCCCCACTATCTCACCGTCGCGGCGATCCTGTTCACGCTGGGCACGCTCGGCATCTTCCTTAACCGGAAGAACGTGATCGTCATCCTGATGTCGGTCGAGCTGATCCTGCTGGCGGTGAACATCAACTTCGTCGCCTTCTCGGTGTTCCTCGGCAACATTACCGGCCAGATCTTCGCGCTGTTCGTGCTGACGGTGGCCGCCGCCGAGGCCGCGATCGGCCTTGCCATCCTCGTGGTGTTCTACCGCAACCGCGGTTCGATCGCTGTCGAGGACATCAACGCGATGAAGGGCTGAGGGAGCCAGCATGTACTACGCGATCGTCTTCCTCCCTCTCGTCGGCTTCCTCATCGCCGGCCTGTTCGGCCGCATGATCGGCCCGCGCGCCTCCGAGCTGGTAACGACCGGCCTGCTCTTCGTCGCCGCCTTCTTCGCCTGGATCGTGTTTTTCCAGACGGCGTTCGGCGGGCATGACGGCACGGTCGAACTCTTCACCTGGTTCGCCTCGGGCGGGCTCGACGTGAAATGGGCCATCCGCGTCGACACGCTGACCGCGGTGATGCTGATCCTCGTCACCACCGTTTCCTCGCTCGTGCACCTCTACTCCATGGGGTACATGCACGAGGACCCGAGCCGGCCGCGCTTCTTCGCCTATCTCTCGCTGTTCACCTTCGCCATGCTCACGCTGGTGACGAGCGACAACCTGGTCCAGCTGTTCTTCGGCTGGGAAGGTGTGGGCCTTGCCTCCTACCTGCTGATCGGCTTCTGGTACGACAAGCCCTCGGCCTGCGCGGCGGCGATGAAGGCGTTCATCGTCAACCGCGTCGGCGATTTCGGCTTCGCGCTCGGCATCTTCGCGGTCTACATGATGACCGGCTCGGTCTCCTTCGAGCAGGTCTTCGCCTCGGCGCCGGCGCTGATGGACAAGAACATCCTGTTCCTCGGCCATGAGTGGCACGCGCCGACCATCATCTGCCTGCTGCTGTTCATCGGCGCCATGGGCAAGTCGGCGCAGCTCGGCCTGCACACCTGGCTGCCGGATGCGATGGAAGGCCCGACCCCGGTCTCCGCGCTCATCCACGCCGCCACCATGGTGACGGCCGGCGTGTTCATGGTGGCGCGGCTCTCCCCGCTATTCGAACTGTCGCCGACCGCTCTCAACGTGGTGATGTTCGTCGGTGCCTCCACCGCCTTCTTCGCGGCGACGATCGGTTGCGTGCAGAACGACATCAAGCGCGTGATCGCCTATTCCACCTGCTCGCAGCTCGGCTACATGTTCGTCGCGCTCGGCACCGGGGCCTATTCGGTGGGCGTGTTCCACCTGCTCACCCACGGCTTCTTCAAGGCGCTGCTGTTCCTTGCCGCCGGCTCGGTCATTCATGCGATGCACCACGAGCAGGACATGCGGCACATGGGCGGCCTGTGGCGGAAAATCCCGTTCACCTATGCCACGATGATGATCGGCGGCCTCGCGCTGACCGGCTTCCCCTTCACGGCGGGCTATTTCTCGAAGGACGCCATCATCGAGACGGCCTTCGTCAGCCACAGCCCGTTCTCGACCTATGCCTGGACGCTGACGGTGGCGGCGGCGGCGCTGACCTCGTTCTATACGTGGCGGCAGATGTTCATGACCTTCCATGGGCATCCGCATGACCACCATCATTACGAGCACGCCCATGAATCCCCGCTCACCATGCTGATTGCGCTCGGTGTGCTGTCGGTCGGCGCGATCTTCGCGGGCATGATCCTCTACCCCTACTTCGTCGGCCACGATGTGGATCACTTCTTCCGGGAAGCCATCTTCATGGGCCCCGAGAATAAGATCTTGGAGGAGATCCACCACATTCCCGGCTGGGCGAAATGGGCGCCCACGGTGATGATGGCGATGGGCTTCGCGATCGCCTACTGGATGTATGTGGTCAACCCGGCGATCCCGAAGGGCCTCGCCAAGCGCAATGACGGGCTCTACCGGTTCCTGCTCAACAAATGGTACTTCGACGAATTGTACGACTTCCTGTTCGTGCGGCCGACGAAGTGGGTGGGCACCTTCCTGTGGAAACAGGGCGACGTGCGCGTGATTGACGGCTACGGCCCGAATGGCGTCTCCGCCCGCGTGGTCGACGTCACCAACCGCGTGGTGCGGCTGCAGTCCGGCTATCTCTATCACTATGCGTTCGTGATGCTGGTGGGCGTCGCGGCCCTCATCACCTGGTTCATGTTCGGGGGCGCGCACTGATGTACGACTGGCCCATTCTCTCCGTCGTCACCTTCCTGCCACTGGTCGGCGCGCTGCTCATCGTCCTGATGATCCGGGGCGACGACGAGGTGGCCAAGCGCAATGCCCGCTGGGTCGCCCTGTGGGCGACGCTCGTCACCTTCGTCATCTCGCTGCTGCTGCTGGCGGGCTTCGATTCGACCAGCCATGAGTTCCAGTTCGTCGAGCACAAGGCCTGGCTCGGCGAGATCGCGGCCTACCGCATGGGCGTGGACGGCATCTCGCTGCCCTTCCTCTTGCTCACCACGCTCCTGATGCCGATGTGCATCCTGGCGAGCTGGGAATCGATCCAGGTCCGCGTCAAGGAGTACATGATCTGCTTCCTGGTGCTCGAGACGCTGATGATCGGCACCTTCGCGTCGCTGGACCTGCTGCAGTTCTACATCTTCTTCGAAGGCGGCCTGATCCCGATGTTCATCATCATCGGTGTCTGGGGCGGCAAGCGGCGTATCTACGCCACGTTCAAGTTCTTCCTCTACACGCTGGCCGGCTCGGTGCTCATGATGCTCGCCATCATGGCCATGTACTGGCAGGCGGGCAGCACCGACATCGCGGCGCTGCTGAAGTTCAACTTCCCCCCGGGCATGCAGACCTGGCTATGGCTCGCCTTCTTCGCCTCCTTCGCGGTGAAGATGCCGATGTGGCCGGTGCACACCTGGCTGCCGGACGCGCATGTCGAGGCGCCCACCGCGGGCTCGGTCATCCTGGCGGGCATCATGCTGAAGATGGGCGGCTATGGGCTGTTGCGCTTCAGCGTGCCGATGTTCCCTGACGCCTCGGCCTATTTCGCCCCCTTCGTCTTCACGCTCTCGGTCATCGCCATCGTCTACACCTCGCTGGTCGCGCTGGTGCAGGAGGACATCAAGAAGCTCATCGCCTATTCCTCCGTCGCCCACATGGGCTACGTGACGATGGGCATCTTCACGCTGACCCAGGAAGGCATCCAGGGCGCCGTGTTCCAGATGGTGAGCCACGGCTTTGTGTCGGGCGCGCTGTTCCTGTGCGTCGGCGTCATCTACGACCGGATGCACACCCGCGACATCGCCGCCTATGGCGGGCTGGTGCACCGCATGCCGGTCTACGCCACGCTGCTCATGGTCTTCACCATGGCCAATGTCGGCCTGCCCGGCACGTCGGGCTTCATCGGCGAATTCCTCACGCTGCTGGCCGCCTTCGGGCGCAACAGCTGGGTGGCCTTCTTCGCCACCACCGGCGTCATCCTCTCCGCCGCCTATGCGCTCTGGCTCTATCGCCGCGTGGTGTTCGGGCCGCTGGAGAAGGAAAGCCTCAAGACCATTCTCGACGTGAGCCCGCGCGAGATGGCCTCGCTCGTGCCGCTGCTGTTCTTCACCATCCTGTTCGGCGTCTGGCCGCAGCCCATTCTCGACGCCTGCAACGCCGCGGTGAACGCGATCGTGGCCCGCGCGGATGTGGCGGCCGGTGCCATCAAGGCGGCGAGCCTGGTGCTGCCGTGAACCTGTACATGATCCTCGCGGAGCCTCGCTCATGACGTTTACCCTCTCGGCGCTCGGCCCCGCGCTGCCTGAATTGCTGCTGGCCGTTTCCGCCATCGCGCTCATCCTGTTCGGCGCCATCGTCGGTCCGAAGTCGACCGACACGGTGAACGGCCTGGCACTGGCGGCGCTGTTCGCGGCACTGGTGCTGGTGATCCTCGGCCCGTCGCAGGCGGTCCTGTTCGGCGGCAGCTTCGTGCTCGACGATTATGCGCGCTTCCTGAAAGTGCTGGCGCTGATCGGCGCGGGTGGCACGCTCGTCATGTCGGTCGACTGGCTGAAGATCGAGAAGCAGAGCCGGTTCGAATTCGCCATCCTGGTGCTGCTGTCGACGCTCGGCATGATGATGCTGATCTCGGCCGGCGACCTGCTGGCGCTCTATATGGGCCTCGAACTGATGAGCCTTGCGCTCTATGTCATCGCGGCCAACAACCGTGAATCGGTGCGCTCCACCGAGGCGGGCCTGAAATATTTCGTGCTGGGCGCGCTCTCCTCCGGCATGCTGCTCTACGGCGCCTCGCTGATCTACGGCTTCACCGGCTCGATCAATTTCGGTCACATCGCCGAGGCGGCGCGCGAGCCTTCGCTCGGGCTCATCTTCGGCATCGTCTTCGTGTTCGCCGGCCTGTGCTTCAAGGTGTCGGCCGTGCCGTTCCACATGTGGACGCCGGACGTCTATGAAGGCGCGCCCACCCCGGTGACGGCGTTCTTCGCGGCCGCGCCCAAGGTGGCGGCGATGGCGGTGTTCGTGCGCTTCGCGGTCGAGGCGCTGCCCCATGTCGCGCATCAGTGGCAGCAGATCGTCGTCTTCGTGTCGATCGCGTCCATGGCGCTCGGCGCCTTCGCGGCGATCGGCCAGCGCAACATCAAGCGCCTGATGGCCTATTCCTCGATCGGCCACATGGGCTACGCGCTGGTCGGGCTTGCCGCCGGCACGGAGCAGGGCGTTCGCGGCGTGCTGATCTACATGGCGGTCTACGTCGCGATGACGCTGGGCACCTTTGCCTGCATCCTGTCGATGCGGCGCAAGGAAGGCATGGTCGAGAATTACGATGAACTGGCCGGCCTCGCCCGCACCAGCCCGGTCAAGGCGTTCTTCCTGGCGGTGCTGATGTTCTCGCTGGCCGGCATTCCCCCGCTCGCCGGCTTCCTCGCCAAGTACTACGTGTTCCTCGCCGCGATCGAGGCCGGGCTCTATGCGCTGGCGGTGATCGGCGTGCTGTCGAGCGTGGTTGGTGCGTTCTATTACCTGCGCATCGTCAAGGTGATGTATTTCGACGAGCCGGCGGCGGCTTTCGAGCCGATGTCGACCGAATTGCGCGCCGTGCTGGCCGTGTCGGGCCTGTTCACGCTGCTGCTGTTCTTCTACCCGGCGCCGCTGCTGTCGGCGGCCGGCGCGGCGGCGAGGGCGCTTTTCTGAGCATGGCGGAGCTTCCCGGCGCGACGCCGGTCATCCGCTACGAGACGATCGGTTCCACCAATGCCGAGGCGCTGGCCCATGCCGATGGGCCGGCGCCTTGCTGGTTCGTCGCGAAGCGCCAGACGAGCGGGCGCGGCCGGCGGGGACGGGTCTGGCAGTCGGAACCCGGCAATCTCTACGCAACCCTGCTCCTGGTCGATATCGGCCCGGTTGCCCGTCTGCCGCAGCTGTGTTTTGTCGCCTCGCTCGCGCTTTATGACGCAGTACGGGCCGTCACCGGCATTGACCCGTTGCGCATCGGGCTGAAATGGCCGAATGACGTGCTGATCGACGGGCGCAAGCTCGCCGGCATCCTGCTGGAGGGAGCGGTGCTGCCCGGCGGGCGCCGCGCGACGGTGATCGGCTTCGGCGTCAACTGCGCTCATCATCCGCTTGAGGCCCCTTACCCGACGGTCGATCTCGCGACGGCCGGCTATCCGACCGATCCGCCGGGCCTGCTGCGGGCGCTGGATGCGGCGATGCGGGACCGGATCGGCCAATGGGATGGCGGCCGCGGCTTTGCGCACACGCGCGAGGCCTGGCTGCGCCGGGCTCCCGGGCTCGGCCAGCCGGTGACGGTGCGGCTTCCCGGGCGCGAGATGCAGGGCGTTTTCGAGGCACTGGATATTTCCGGTGCTATGGTTCTTCGCTGCCGCGATGGTGGGCGTGAGATAATAAGCGCCGGCGATGTATTTCCCTCGTCCGGCGCACAGGGGTGAAAGGGAGTGCAGTGAGCAAGTCCACCGAGGAGTTGGTGTTCGCGCCGCTGGGCGGCGTGGGCGAGATTGGGATGAATCTCGGCCTTTACGGCCTCGGACCCCGTCACCGTCGCAAATGGCTCGCGGTCGATCTCGGCATTTCCTTCGCGTCGCCGGACATTCCCGGCATCGACCTGATCATGCCCGACGTCGCCTTCCTCGAACAGGAGGCCAAGCAGGGCAATCTGGTCGGGCTCATCATCACCCATGGCCATGAAGACCATGTCGGGGCGCTGGGGGAATTGTGGCCGCGGCTCGGCTGCACGGTCTACACGACGCCGTTCACCCACGCGCTGGCGGAAGCGCGGCGCCTCGGCGAGCCCGGCGCGCCCAAGGTGCCGTTCCACGTGGTGCCGACCGGCGGGCGGGTGCAGATCGGTCCGTTCGACGTCGAATTCCTTCCCGTCGCCCATTCCATCCCCGACAGCCATGGCCTCGCCATCCGCACGCCGCTCGGGCTGGTGGTGCATACGGGCGACTGGAAGATCGATCCCACGCCCGTGGTGGGCAATGTCACCGACCCCGCCCGCTTCGCCGCGCTGGGCGATGAGGGCGTGCGCGCCGTCATCTGCGATTCCACCAACGCGTTTCGCGAGGGCATTTCGCCCTCCGAGACCGACGTGCAGGAAGTGCTCGCCGAGTTCATCGCCAAGGCGCCGAACCGTGTCGCGGTGACGACCTTCGCCTCCAATGTCGCGCGCGTGCGCTCCATCGCCGAGGCGGCCATACGGAACGGGCGCGAAGTCGTGCTGGTCGGCCGGGCGATGGAACGTGTCGTCGGCGTGGCCCGCGAGCAGGGCATGCTGGACGGACTGCCGGCCTTCCGCCCGGCGGATGCCTATGGCTTCCTTCCGCGCGACAAGGTGGTGGCGATCCTGACCGGCAGCCAGGGCGAACCGCGCGCCGCGCTCGCCCGCATCGCCGATGACGACCATCCCGAGATCGCGCTGTCCCCGGGCGACCACGTGATTTTCTCCTCGCGCACCATTCCGGGCAATGAGCGCTCGGTGAACCGCATCATCAACGCGCTGGTGCTGCAGGGCGTGAAGGTCATCACCGACCGGGACGGGCTGGTGCACGTGTCCGGCCATCCCCGGCGCGGCGAACTGGAGCAGATGTACCAGTGGCTGCGGCCGGAGATTTCCGTGCCCGTGCATGGCGAGCCGCTGCACTTGGCCGAGCATGCCGAACTGGCCCGGGCCATGGGCGTGCGGCAGGTGGTGCGCCTTGTCGACGGCGACATGGTGCGCCTGGCCAGCGCCGATTCGGCGCAGCCCGCCGAGGTGATCGAGGAAGTGCCGTTCGGCCGGCTCTACAAGGACGGCCACGTGCTCATCAAGTCGACGGAGCCGGCGGTGGCCGAGCGCCGGCGCATGTCCTTCGCGGGCGTCGTCTCGGTGGCGGTGGCGATGAACGCCAAGGGCGAGGTGGTGGGCGATCCGATGATCGACCTGTCCGGCCTGCCGGAAAAGGGCGTTGGCGGCAAGCTGATCGATGACGTGATCGAAGAAGCCGTGCTCGATTGCCTCGACGGATTGCCGCGGCAGCGCCGGCGTGACCCGGACGCGGTTGCCGAATCGATCACCCGCGCGGTGCGCGGGCAGGTCAACGCGGTGTGGGGCAAGAAGCCGCTCTGCCATGTGCTGGTGATCACGGTATGAAGGGAGCGCGCCGGGAGCGCGCGCCGCGAGCCGAGTGATTTTCGTGGCCATCCCGGCGCTGGGATTCCAGCCCCGCCCGCCCGGGCGGGGAGGGGCAGGCGGGAGGATGTGTTGATGATCGGTCGTCTCAATCATGTCGCCATCGCGGTGCGCGATCTGGAGGCGGCGGTCGCGACCTATCGCGATACGCTCGGGGCCGAGGTGTCCCCCGTCGTCCCCCAGCCCGAGCATGGCGTGAACACGGTGTTCGTGCTCCTGCCCAACACCAAGGTGGAACTGCTCGGCGTGCTCGGCGAGAATTCGCCCATCGCCCGGTTTCTGGAACGCAACCCGGACGGGGGCATCCACCATCTCTGCTATGAAGTGGACGATATCCGCGCCGCGCGCGACCGGCTGGTCGCGGCGGGCGCGCGGGTGCTGGGCGCGGGAGAGCCGCGGATCGGCGCCCATGGCAAGCCGGTGCTGTTCCTGCACCCCAAGGATTTCCTCGGCACCCTGGTCGAGCTTGAGCAGGCGTGAGCGGCATCCGGCAGGGGCGCAGCCAGGATCGGGCTGCCGAACGCGCACGCATGAGACCGCACGCAGGAGGGTGGCAGGATGAGCTTCACGACCTATATCGCGATCTACTTCATCGTCTGGTGGACGGTGATCTTCACCATGCTGCCCTTCGGCATTCGCTCGCAGCATGAGGACGGGCCGGTGGAAGACGGCACGGAGCCGGGCGCGCCGCAGCGCCCGTTGATGTTGCGCAAGGCGATCGCCACGAGCATCATCGCGGCGGTGATCGTCGGCCTGTTCGCCTGGTCGGTCGAGACCGGCCGGCTGACGCTGGAAATGTTCCCGATGCCGTTCAAGATCTACTGAGGCGCAGGTCGTTCTCGCGCGCCGCGCCGACGTCTGGCGCGGGAAGCCTGCTGACGCGGGAAGCCTGCTGGCGTGGGAAGCGCCCCCGGGGCCGGGGCGCGGCACAAAAGGACGTGATCAAAAAAAGAGGCGGGACCCAAGGTCCCGCCCTTTTTAACCCTGAACGCCCACACCTGATTCTGCGCCGTTTCGACGTCTGTCAGGGGGCTTTCTTAGCCGTCATTCCTCCCGAGACCTGGACCGGCAGCGCGCCTCTGGCAGCGACAGGCGGACCTCTTTCTAGAGGCCGGCACCATAGAGCAAAAGTTAAGGCCTTGTCATCCTTGCGTCGCAATAGATCGATGGTGCGACGCAATATAGCGAGGCGCGTTGCTTGCGTGCGTCCGGTTCCGTGCAGGAGCGCGCAAGGCTGCGGCGGTGTCGCGACCCCTGCGCGCGCGAGGGCTTGTATTTTAGTGACCGATCCGGTTTCTGTCGGCCAATATTGCCGCGCGCCCCACGCCGGCCGAATCGCGAGTTTTCCGATGCGCCTGTCCCGTTATTTCCTGCCCATCCTCCGCGAAGTCCCGAAGGAAGCGGAAATCATCTCGCACCGCCTCATGCTGCGGACCGGCATGATCCGTCAGGAGAGCGCGGGCATCTATGCCTGGCTGCCGCTGGGCAAGCGCGTGCTGGACAAGATCTGCAACATCATCCGCGAGGAACAGAACCGCGCGGGGGCGGTCGAGATCCTCATGCCGACCATCCAGTCGGCGGATCTGTGGCGCGAGAGCGGGCGCTACGACGATTACGGCAAGGAGATGCTGCGCATCAAGGATCGGCACGAGCGCGACATGCTGTTCGGGCCGACCAATGAGGAAATGCTCACCGAGATCGTCCGCGCCTATGTGAAGTCCTACAAGGACCTGCCGCTGAACCTCTACCACATCCAGTGGAAGTTCCGGGACGAGGTGCGCCCGCGCTTCGGCGTGATGCGCTCGCGCGAGTTCCTGATGAAGGACGCCTATTCGATCGACCTCGATTTCGAGAGCGCGGTCACCGCCTATAACCGGATGTTCGTCGCGTATCTGCGCACCTTCGCGCGGCTCGGCCTCAAGGCCATTCCCATGGTGGCCGATACCGGGCCGATCGGCGGCAATCACAGCCACGAATTCATCATCCTCGCCTCGACCGGCGAGAGCCAGGTGTTCTGCCATGCCGACTATCTCGCCATGGACACGCCGGCCGCGGGGGTGAACTTCGATGACGCTGAGGAACTGCAATCCATCGTGAACCGCTGGACCAGCCTCTATGCGGCCACGGAAGAGAAGCATGACGAAGCTGCGTTCGGGGCGATTCCCGAAGGCGAGCGTCTCTCCGCCCGGGGCATCGAAGTGGGTCACATCTTCTATTTCGGCACCAAATATTCCGCGCCCATGGGCGCCAAGGTGACGGGACCCGACGGCGTGGACAGCCCGGTGCACATGGGTTCCTACGGCATCGGTCCCTCGCGGCTGGTCGCGGCCATCATCGAGGCCTCGCATGACGAGAACGGCATCATCTGGCCGGAGGCGATCGCCCCGTTCAGCGTCGGCCTGCTGAACCTCAAGGCCGGCGATGCCGCGACCGACGCCGCGTGCGATTCCATCTACGCCACGCTGACCGCCAAGGGCGTCGACGTGCTCTATGACGACACGGACGAGCGCCCCGGCTCGAAATTCGCCACCGCCGATCTCATCGGCCTGCCGTGGCAGATCATTGTCGGCCCGAAGGGGCTGGCGGCCGGCACGGTTGAACTGAAGCGCCGCGCGGACGGTGCGCGCGAGACGCTGTCCCTCGAATCGGCGCTGGCGCGGATTGTCGGATGAACGCCACTGGCGGAGCACGCATGGCAGCCAAGAAGACCGCGAAGCCCTCCGCGAAGGCGCAGCCCAAGGCTGACGCTGCGCCGACGGGCACGCGCCCGTTCAGCGCCTATGAATGGATGCTCTCGCTGCGCTACCTGCGCGCCCGCCGCAAGGAAGGCTTCATCTCGGTCGTCGCCGGCTTCTCCTTCCTCGGCATCATGCTCGGTGTGGCGACGCTCATCATCGTGATGGCGGTCATGAACGGCTTCCGCACCGAGCTGCTGTCGAAAATTCTCGGCCTCAACGGCCATCTGCTGGTGCAGCCGCTGGAAAGCCCGCTCACCGACTATGACCTGGTGGCCAAGCGCATTGCCGGGGTGCCCGGCATCAAGCTGGCGGTGCCGCTGGTGGAAGGGCAGGCGCTGGCTTCCTCCGCCTTCAATGCCGGCGGCGTGCTGGTGCGGGGCATTTCCGAGGCCAATCTGCGCGCGCTGCCCTCGATCGGCAGCAATATCCGCCAGGGCACGCTGGACGGCTTCGACGAGGGCTCCGGCATCGCCATCGGCAAGCGCCTTGCCGATCAGCTTTCGCTGCAGGCGGGCGACAATCTCACGCTGGTCGCCCCCCGCGGCGCCGTGACCCCCATGGGCACGACGCCGCGCATCAAGGTCTACAAGATCGCCGCGGTGTTCGAGATCGGCATGTCGGAATATGACAGCGCCTTCGTGTTCATGCCGCTGACGGAAAGCCAAGCCTATTTCAACAAGAATGGCGACGTCACCGCGATCGAGGTCTACACCGACAATCCCGACGATATCGAGCGCATGCGCGCGGCGGTGCACGATGCCTCTGGCAGGCCGGTCTACATTGTCGACTGGCGCCAGCGAAACGCCACCTTCTTCAACGCGCTGCAGGTCGAGCGCAACGTGATGTTCCTCATCCTCACGCTGATCGTGGTGGTGGCGGCCTTCAACATCATTTCCGGCCTCAACATGCTGGTGAAGGACAAGGGGCGCGACATCGGCATCCTGCGCACCATGGGGGCGACGCGCGGGGCGATCATGCGCATCTTTCTCGTCACCGGCGCGGCCATCGGCGTGGTCGGCACGCTGGCCGGCTTCCTGCTCGGGCTGCTGGTCTGCCTGAATGTGGAGGAGATCCGGCAGTTCATCTCCTGGCTGACGGCAACCGAACTGTTCTCGCCCGAGCTTTATTATCTCAGCCGACTGCCGGCGGAGATGAATGCCGGCGAGACGACGGCCGTCGTCATCATGGCGCTGGTCCTGTCCTTCCTCGCTCCGCTCTACCCGTCCTGGCGCGCCGCGCGCCTCGATCCGGTGGAAGCGCTGCGCTACGAATAGGGGGCGCACGTGTCCGCTGAACCGTCGCCTGTCGTTCCGACCTCCATAGCTCCGAAGGGCGCGGTATTGCGCCTTGAAGGCATCCAGCGCCGCTATGTACAGGGCGAGGGCACGCTCGAGATCCTGCGCGGCGTCGACTTTTCCGTCATGGAAGGCCAGTCGGTCGCCCTTGTCGCGCCGTCCGGCACGGGCAAGTCGACCCTGCTGCACGTGGCCGGCCTGCTGGAACATCAGGATGCCGGCGAGGTGTTCATCGCCGGCGCGGGAACGGCGGGCCTGCCGGATTCGGAGCGGACCCGCATCCGCCGCACCGAGATCGGCTTCGTCTACCAGTTCCACCACCTGCTGCCCGAGTTCTCCGCGCTGGAGAACGTGATGCTGCCGCAGATGATCCGCGGCCTATCCAAGCGCGAGGCGGCGGCGCGCGCCAAGGAATTGCTCAGCTATCTCGGCCTGGCCAAGCGCCTCGACCATCGCCCGGCGGAACTGTCGGGCGGCGAGCAGCAGCGCGTGGCCATCGCCCGCGCGGTCGCCAACGCGCCACGCGTGCTCCTGGCCGACGAGCCGACCGGCAATCTCGACCCACACACGGCCGACCATGTGTTCCACGCGCTGTCCCAGCTGGTGGAGGCCACCGGTCTCGCCGCCATCATCGCCACGCATAATCTGGCGCTCGCCGCCCGCATGCACCGGCGCGTGACCCTGCAGGACGGGCTGGTCGTCGAACTGGCCTAGGCGACCATCGACCGACACGAATCGCGAAGGCCGGGGAAATCTCCCGGCGGCGCGGCGCGGAAGATCATTCGTTCGAACGGGCTGGCGGGCGAACGGGCTGGCGGAGCCGTGCGGCCGATCCAGCGCGATGCCGGCGAAAGGGCGGCGCATTCGCACGCCAACACCTCCACGCAATGGTAATCCTATGCTATTTCAGGCCATGTCTGGGGTAGGATCGGGGCGTATCCATGTCGGCGGAGCTTCTTTCCCGTATCGAGCACATGACGCTGCTCGCGCTCGTCATCGTTGCCGCCGTGGTCTTGATCGTGGTGCTGCGCCTTCTCGGCCGGCGCAGCGTCGCGCCACAGGCTTCGCAGACGCTGCAGGGCGATGGCGGCTATGACTATCCCGTGGCGGGGGCGGATGACCATCAGGCGGTGCTCGGGCGCATCGCGGGCCGGCATGTGCCGGCCGAAGGCACGGACTGCACCGCCGAGCTTCTGCCCGATGTATCGCGGGCCGGCGAACTGCGCGCCATCTGGGTGACGGTCGAGGGCGCCCGCATCGGCCATATCGCGCCTCTGGAGGTTCCCCATTTCAACGCCGCGCTGGATGGCCGCGCGGCGCGGTGCGAGGCCGTGGTGGTGGCCTCGAAAATGGGGCGGCTGTCGGTCAAGCTCGATACGGTCTGGCCACCGCGTCTCGACTGACGCCGCGCGCATGCCGGAATCAATCTGGCGAGAAGGCCGGGCAAGCCGCTGATGCGGCTTGCTTTGGGGCCGGGTCGCGCGGCCGTCGATCTGGCGGAGGACGAAGTGCGAAGGCATGGCCTTCGCGACCGCCGATGCCAGGCGGGCACGGGGCGAATCACCGCGTGAGCGTCCCTCGTTATCGGTTCGTCAACCACGCGATGGAACGAAAGAAGAACATAATTTGACTCCGGGGATTATGGGGGTAATGTTCATCATATGTTCCATGGAGGTCGACATGATCCGCATCCTTCTTCAGGAAGTCGCCGCACTGGCCTCGGTCGGGCTGTTCGTCACCGTTCTCGGCCTCTGGGCCGGCGTGCTCAGCGGGATCTGAGGACAGCGGGGACCATTTCCGCGCCAGGGTGGACGGCGCCGGCGCGCGCGCCCACCATTCATGGCTTGAGATCCGAGTCGCAGGAGGAACCCGATGGCCGCCGATCCAGGCTTCGTGCATCTGCACGTCCATTCGTCGTTCTCGCTGCTGGAAGGCGCGCTTTCCATCGCCAAGCTGGCGGACCTCGCCAAGAAGGACCATCAGCCCGCGATCGCGCTGACCGATACCGGCAATCTGTTCGGTGCGCTGGAATTCTCCGAGAAGATGTCCGGCTCGGGCATCCAGCCGATCGCCGGCTGTTCGCTGGCGATCGATCTTCCCGGTCCGGCCCCGCGCGGCCCGGCCGGCGCGCAGCGCCCGCGCGTCGTGCTGATCGCCGCGACGCATGAGGGCTGGGCGAACCTGATGGAGCTCGTCTCGCGCTCCTTTCTCGACACCGCGTCCGATGGCGCTCCCCATATCAAGCTCGACTGGCTGGAGACCTTTTCCGGCGGGCTCATCTGCCTGACCGGCGGGCCCGCCGGGCCGATCGACCGCGCCTTCGCCGCCGGCAGCGGCGAACTGGCGGAGCAGCGTCTGGCAACGCTGGCGGCCCTGTTCGGCGACCGGCTCTATGTCGAGATCCAGCGTCACGGCGTGGCAGAGGAGCGCCGCGTGGAGGCCGCGCTGGTCGATCTCGCCTACAAGCTGGACCTGCCGCTGGTCGCCACCAACGAGCCGTTCTTCGCCGCGCAGGATGATTATGAGGCGCATGACGCGCTCATCTGCATCGCCGAGGGGCGCCTCGTCGCCGAAGGCGACCGCCGCCATCTGACCCCCGAGCATCGCTTTCGCACCCGCGCCGAGATGGCGGAACTGTTCGCCGATCTGCCGGAGGCGCTGGCCAACACGGTGGAGATCGCCCGGCGCTGCGCCTATCGCCCGCGCACGGCCAAGCCCATCCTGCCGCGCTTCACCATGGACCGCGACGAAGCGGAGGAACTGCGCCTGCAGGCGGAGGAGGGGCTGGCGCGCCGCCTCGCCGTGCATGGCCCGGCCGAGGGGCTGACGCAGAAGGACTATGAGGACCGCCTCGCCTTCGAACTGTCCATCATCGAGAAGATGAAGTTTCCTGGCTACTTCCTCATCGTGGCGGACTTCATCAAGTGGGCGAAGGCGCAGGGCATTCCGGTCGGCCCGGGCCGCGGCTCGGGCGCCGGCTCGCTGGTGGCCTATTCGCTCACCATCACCGACCTCGACCCGCTGCGCTTCGGCCTGCTGTTCGAGCGCTTCCTCAATCCCGAGCGCGTGTCGATGCCGGATTTCGACATCGATTTCTGCCAGGAGCGGCGCGACGAGGTGATCCGCTATGTGCAGCAGCGCTACGGGCGCGACCAGGTGGCGCAGATCATCACCTTCGGCACGTTGCAGGCGCGTGGCGTGCTGCGCGATGTCGGCCGGGTGCTGGAAATGCCCTATGGCCAGGTCGACAAGCTGTGCAAGCTGGTGCCGCAGAACCCGGCCAACCCGGTATCGCTGAAGCAGGCGATCCAGGACGAGCCGCGCCTGCAGGCCGAAAGCGACGCCAACCCGGTGGTGAAGCGCGCCTTCGATATCGCGACGCGGCTGGAGGGGCTCAATCGCCATGCTTCCACCCACGCCGCCGGCATCGTGATCGGCGATCGCCCGCTCGCCCGGCTCGTGCCGCTCTACCGCGACCCGCGTTCCGACATGCCGGTGACGCAGTACAACATGAAGTGGGTGGAGCAGGCCGGACTGGTGAAGTTCGACTTCCTCGGCCTCAAGACGCTCACCGTGCTGCAGACCGCGGTGCGGCTGGTGGCGCAGCGCGGCGTCCAGCTGGACCTGTCGACCATCCCGCTCGATGACCCCAAGAGCTACGCCATGATGACGCGGGGCGAGACGGTCGGCGTGTTCCAGGTGGAAAGCTCGGGCATGCGGCGCGCGCTCGTCGACATGAAGCCGGACCGGCTGGAGGACATCATCGCCCTCGTGGCGCTCTACCGCCCGGGCCCGATGGCCAATATCCCGGTCTATTGCGCGGTCAAGAACGGGCAGGAAAAGGCCGTCTATGCCCATCCCGCGCTGGAAACCAGCCTGAAGGAAACCTACGGCGTCATCATCTACCAGGAACAGGTGATGCAGATCGCCCAGACGCTCTCGGGCTATTCGCTGGGCGAAGCCGACCTCCTGCGCCGCGCCATGGGCAAGAAGATCCGCGCCGAGATGGACAAGCAGCGCGAGCGCTTCGTGGACGGCGCCATCGAGCGCGGCGTGCCCAAGGCCAAGGCGTCGGAGATCTTTGACCTTCTCGCCAAGTTCGCCGATTACGGCTTCAACAAGAGCCACGCGGCGGCCTATGCGCTGGTCGCCTACCAGACCGCCTACATGAAGGCGAACTACGCCACCGAGTTCCTCGCGGCGTCCATGACGCTCGACATGGGCAATACCGACAAGCTGGCCGAATTCCGTCAGGAGGCGCAACGCCTCGGCATCGAGGTGGTGCCGCCCTCGGTCAACCAGTCGGGCCGCGATTTCGCGGTCAGGGACGGGCGCATTCTCTACGCGCTCGCCGCCATCAAGGGCGTTGGCGGGCACGCGGTCGACGCCATCGTCGAGGCGCGCGGCGACCGGCCCTTCGCCAGCCTGTCGGACTTCGCCGCGCGCATCAACGCCAAGGCGCTGAACAAGCGCACCATGGAAAGCCTGGTCAATGCCGGCGCCTTCGACGTGCTGGAGAAGAACCGCGCCCGCGCCGCCGCCGCGATCGACAATATTCTCGGCCATGCCGCCAAGCGCGGGGCGGACGAGGCGGTCGGGCAGAACGACATGTTCGGCGGCCCGGCGCAGGCCAATGACCTGCCGCTGCCCGATGCCGCCCCCTGGCTGCCGGCCGACAAGCTGCAGAAGGAATATGACGCCATCGGCTTCTTCCTCACCGGCCACCCGCTGGATGATTATGGCAAGGCCCTGGAAAAGCTGCGCGTGCAGCGCTGGAGCGAGTTCACCCGCTCGGTGCGGGCCGGCTCCATCGCCGGGCGTCTGGCCGCGACCGTGGTGAGCCGGCAGGAGCGCCGCACCAAGACCGGCAACAAGATGGGCATTGTCGGCCTGTCCGACCCGTCCGGCCAGTTCGAGGCGGTGCTGTTTTCCGAGACGCTGGCGCAGTATCGCGAATTGCTGGAGCCCGGCACGGCGCTGCTGCTGCAGGTTTCCGCCGAGCTGCAGGGCGAGGATGTGCGCGCGCGCATCCAGACCGCCGAGCCGCTCGATGCCGCCACCGCGCGGATGCAGAAAAGCATGCGCATTTTCCTGCGCTCGCCCGAGCCGCTGGAAAGCGTCGCCGCGCGGCTCGGCTCGCTGGCGGGCGGGGGACGGGGCGATGGCGAGGTGGCGTTCGTGCTGCTGCTCGGCGAGAGTGGGGCCACCGAGGTCGAGGTGAAACTGCCCGGCCGGTTCTCGCTCTCGCCGCAGATCGCCGGCGCCATCAAGGCGGTGCCGGGCGTGGTGGCGGTGGAGGCGCATTGAGGGCGCGCGCATCGACATTGCCTCGCGAAGAGCGGCGGCGCGGCATCGGGAGACGTGTCAGGTGAGCGAATGGGCAGGCCGCGAGCTATGCGCCGCTGGGGATCTCGCTGGTCGCGCTGGCGGCTTCCCTCGGCACGTTCTGGCTGACCTATATACGACGCGGCCGGGTGCGCATGACGAAGCCGGCGGTGGTGTTCTTCGGATTTGATGTCGAGCCGAATCCGGTGCCGAAGATATTCTTCCGTATGCTGCTCTACAGCACGGCGCGCGGGGCCATATCGTCGAGGGTATGCATGCGAGAGCGCGCCGCGCCGGCACCGAGACGGTTTTCAGTTTCTGGGGATGTGGCGACGGATATGGCGACGCTTCGGGTCTGCTGGCGGGCGGCGGCCTCCTTGTAAGTAGGGCCGGAACCGCGGCGAACCATCACTTTCTCATTCCGATCGATTATTTATCCTTCCGGTTCGAACCGGGTGACTATGTGCTCGATGTTTCGGCATTGGTGGTGGGGCGCAGACGATCCGTTCTGCTCAGCCGAATCGAGCTCAGCTTGAGCGACGAACTGGCGGCCGAGCTGGGGGAATATCGGGGCGTCCTGTTTGAGCGAACCATCCACGGCAAATATGTTGGGCACAGACGGGGCTATTAGGGGGAGGGGGGCAGAGCAGTCCACCGCATCGGCCCCCAATCCCCCGCGACTTGCACCTTTCGCCTAGCTCGCGTATATGCGCGGCCATTCCGCACGCGGACTCGCGGCCGGGCTCCCTTTTCCATGACATCGTGAATGGAAAGGCCCGCCGCTCCCGGTGCCGGCGCCGAAATCCCTCGGCACGGCCATGTCCGCGGAGGCCAACCGGACGAGAGACGACCATGGCAGTTCCTGATTTCTCCATGCGCCAGCTGCTGGAAGCTGGCGTGCATTTCGGCCACCAGTCGCACCGCTGGAACCCGAAGATGGCCCCCTTCATCTTCGGCTCGCGCAACAACATCCACATTATCGACCTGTCGCAGACCGTGCCCTCGCTGCACCGCGCGCTGCAGGCGGTGTCGGACACCGTGGCCCGCGGCGGCCGCGTGCTGTTCGTCGGCACCAAGCGCCAGGCGGCGGATGCGGTGGCGGATGCGGCCAAGCGCTCGGCCCAGTATTACGTCAACTCCCGCTGGCTCGGCGGCATGCTGACCAACTGGAAGACCATTTCCCACTCCATCGCACGCCTGAAGAAGCTGGAAGAGCTGCTCAACGCGGGTGAGGGCGTCGGCTACACCAAGAAGGAGCGCCTGACGCTCCAGCGCGAGAAGGAAAAGCTGGATCGCGCCCTCGGCGGCATCCGCGACATGGGCGGCATTCCCGACCTGCTTTTCGTGATCGACACCAACAAGGAAGACCTCGCGGTGGCCGAAGCGCGCCGCCTGGGCATTCCGGTCGCCGCGATTCTCGATACCAATTCCGATCCGGACGGCATCGCCTTCCCGGTTCCCGGCAATGACGATGCCGGCCGCGCCATCAACCTCTATTGCGACCTCGTGGCCCGCGCCGCGCTGGACGGCATCGGCCGCGCCCAGGGCGATGTCGGCATCGATCTTGGCGCGATGGACGCCCCGCTTGTCGAGGAGCTGCCGGCGGAAGCCGCCTGGTCGAGCTTCGAGCCGCTGTCGGGCCCGCGCGGCATCGCCGACGACCTGAAGAAGCTCACCGGCGTGTCGCCGGCGATCGAGAAGAAGCTGACCGACCTTGGCTTCTTCCACTTCTCGCAGGTGGCCGGCCTCGACGCCGTGGACGCCCAGCGTCTCGGCGAGGAAGTGGGTCTGCCGGGCCGCGTGGACGGCTGGATCGCGCAGGCCAAGGGACTGACCGCCGAGGTCGAGTGACCACTCGCCTTCGCGAGGATGTCACCGTGTGACATCAAGCATTGCACCGCACGGCCGGCCCGGAACCCTCCGGCCGGCCGTGTCGTCGACTGACATTCGGGATCGTTTGAGGGATCGAACATGGCCAACATCACCGCTGCCCTGGTGAAGGATCTGCGCGAGAAGACCGGCGCCGGCATGATGGACTGCAAGGCCGCGCTGAACGAGGTGGACGGCGACGTCGAAGCCGCCATCGACTGGCTGCGCAAGAAGGGCCTCGCCAAGGCCGCCAAGAAGGCCGGCCGCGTCGCCGCCGAGGGCCTGATCGGCCTCACCGTTCAGGGTGGCAAGGGCGTGCTGGTCGAGGTGAATTCCGAGACCGACTTCGTCGCCCGCAACGAGCAGTTCCAGCAGCTGGTCCGTGGCATCGCCACCGTCGCGCTTACCGCGGGTGCGGATATCGAGGCGATCAAGGCGGCTGAATTCGCCACCGGCGGCACCGTCGAAAACGCCATCTCCACCGCCATCGCCACCATCGGCGAGAACATGAACCTGCGCCGCGCCGCCGTCCTGGACGTGGCGCCGGGCGTGGTCGGCTCCTACATCCACGGCTCCGTGGGCGAGGGCCTCGGCAAGATCGGCGTGCTGGTCGCGCTGCAGTCGGAAGGCAAGGCGGATGAACTGGCCGCGCTCGGCCGGCAGATCGCCATGCATGTGGCGGCAGCCAACCCGCAGGCGCTCGACGCGTCCAGCATTCCCGCGGATGTCGTCGCCCGCGAGAAGGGCGTGCTGGCCGAGAAGGCCAAGGCCTCCGGCAAGCCGGACAACGTGGTCGAGAAGATCGTCGAGAGCGGCCTGAAGACTTTCTACAAGGAAGTCACGCTGCTGGAGCAGGCCTTCATCCACGACCCGTCCAAGACGGTGGCGCAGGCGGTGAAGGAAAGCGAAGGCAAGATCGGCGCGCCGGTCAAGCTGGTGGCGTTCGTCCGCTTCGGCCTTGGCGAGGGCGTCGAGAAGCAGGAAAGCGACTTCGCCGCCGAAGTCGCCGCGGCCGCCGGCGTCTGATCGCCCCGGTGCTCGGCACGAGCCGTTGACAATTGCACGCCGGAGCGCCCAAGGGCGGTCCGGCGTGTTTTAGTATCTGCGCGACCCACGTCGCGCGAATCTGCGAGGTGCCCCATGTCGACCGCAACTGAACCCGTCAAACCGGCCTATGCCCGCGTGCTGGTGAAGGTCTCGGGCGAGGCGCTGATGGGCGGCGAGGCCTTCGGCCTTCACTGGCCGACCATCGAGCGTATCGCGCAGGATCTGGTCGAGGCCCGCAGCACCGGCGCCGAGGTGGCGGTCGTGGTGGGCGGCGGCAACATCCTGCGCGGGGCGAGCGTGGCGGGGCAGGGGCTCGACCGCGCCACCGCCGACCACATGGGCATGCTGGCGACGGTCATGAACGCGCTGGCGCTGGAGAAGGCGCTGGAGCAGGCCGGCAGCCCGGCGCGCACGCTTTCCGCCATTCCCATGCCGACCATCTGCGAGCCCTATGCCCGCCAGACCGCCTCGCGCCATCTCGAGCGCGGACGAATCGTGCTGCTCGCCGGCGGCACCGGCAACCCGTTCTTCACCACCGATACCGGCGCCGTGCTGCGCGCCGCCGAGCTGGAATGCGACGCGGTGCTGAAGGCGACCAATGTCGACGGGGTCTATACCGCCGATCCCAAGACCGATCCCACCGCCCGTCGCTATGAGCGGCTGACCCATGACGAGGCGCTGGCCAAGGACCTCAAGGTGATGGACGCGGCAGCCTTCGCGCTGGCGCGCGAGGCGAAGCTGCCCATCGTGGTGTTTTCCATCCGCGAGCCTGGTGCAATCGCGGCGGCGGTCCGCGGCCAGGGGCGCGCCACCACCGTGGCTCCCTAGCCATCGCAGCGGTGTACCAGCGCCCGAAAGTGTTTGCCTCGGGCTGGGATAGAGTCGATATAGCCGATGCCGGCTTGCGGGAGCCGGTCTTGGTGTTGCGAGATCAAGAGAAGAGGTTCGCCATGAGTTCTGCGCCGGTCGACATTGCCGATCTCAAGCGTCGCATGCAGGGTGCCATCGGCGTCCTGAAGCAGGAGCTGTCGGGTCTGCGTACCGGGCGGGCCTCGGCGAGCCTGCTGGAGCCGCTGCAGGTGGATGCCTATGGTAGCCACATGCCGCTCAACCAGGTCGCCTCGGTCAATGTGCCGGAGCCGCGCCTGCTCTCGGTGCAGGTGTGGGATCGCGGCATGGTGGCGGCGGTGGAAAAGGCGATCCGCGATTCCAATCTCGGCCTCAACCCGCAGACCGAGGGGCAGGTGCTGCGCGTGCGCATCCCCGAGCTGACCCAGGATCGCCGACAGGAACTGGTGAAGGTCGCGCACAAATATGCCGAGGCCTGCCGCGTCTCCGTGCGTCATGTGCGCCGCGACGGGCTGGATTCGCTCAAGAAGGCGGAGAAGGACGCCGAGGTCAGCAAGGACGACCTCGACCGGCTGGCCGATCAGGTGCAGAAGGCGACGGACCAGTCCATCACCGAGATCGACCAGGTCCTCGCGTCGAAGGAAAAGGAAATTCTGGCCGTCTAGCTCGCGGGTGCGAGAGGGATCCTCCGTGAACATGGCGAAGATCGGGGTGCCGGGTGGCACTCCCAGTGAACGTGAGTCTCCAGCGGTGTCGGTTGCCGGCAGCGCTGTGCCGCGGCATGTCGCCATCATCATGGACGGCAATGGCCGCTGGGCGAAGGCGCACGGTCTGCCGCGCTTCGAGGGGCATCGGCGCGGTGTCGAGGCGGTGCGCCGCACGGTCAGCGCCGCCCGCGACCTCGGCATCGAGGCAGTGACGATCTACAGTTTCTCCAGCGAGAACTGGTCGCGCCCGCTCGCCGAGGTGAGCGAACTCATGGGGCTGCTGAAGCGCTTCATCCGCTCGGACCTGCGGGATTTGCACGCCAACAATGTGCGTGTGCGCATCATCGGCGAGGGGCACCCCGGCGATTCCGAGATCGAGACGATGCTGCGGGAGACCGAGGTGATCACCCGCGGCAATACCGGGCTTCGCCTCACCGTGGCCTTCAACTATGGCTCGCGCAACGAGATTGCCCGCGCGGTGCAGGGCCTTGCCCGCGATGTGGCGCAGGGCCGGCTGACGCCCGACGATATCACCCCCGAACGCATTGCCGAGCGGCTCGACACGGCGGAGCTGCCGCCGCTCGACCTCGTCATCCGCACCAGCGGCGAGCAGCGGCTGTCGAATTTCCTGCTCTGGCAGGCCGCCTATGCCGAACTCGTGTTCCTGCCGGTGCACTGGCCGGATTTCGACCGCGCCTGGTTCGAGAAGGCTCTGTCCGAATATAGCCGCCGCGAGCGGCGTTTCGGCGGAATCGAACCGGACGGGTGTTGAGCCGTTGCGGATCGGTGCCGATTTCCTTCCGCGCCTCGGGTCGGCGATGGCTCTGGCCCCGCTGGTGCTGTTCCTGTGCTGGTGGGGCGGCTGGCCGTATATGGCGCTGGTCGTCGCCACGTCGCTCATCGTGCTGTGGGAATGGCTGGGCATCATCGCCGCCCGGCCCAAGCCCGCGCTGGTCGCCATTGGCGGCGCGGCGCTGGTGGTCGCGTCCCTCATGCTGGTGATCCGCCCTGTCTCGGCCGCGGCGGCCGTCCTGCTGGTGGGCATGGTGCTGATGGCGCTGGTGGCCCGCGGGGGGCGGCAATTGCGCCCCTGGGCGACCGGCGGCCTGTTCTACGCGGGCGCGCTTGCGTTGCCGGCGCTGATTTTGCGGGCGGATACGCATGTCGGGCTCGTCACCCTGATCTGGCTGCTGGCCGTGGTGTGGAGCACGGACATTGCCGCCTATTTCTGCGGGCGTCTGCTGCGCGGGCCCAGGCTCTGGCCACGTGTCAGCCCGAACAAGACGTGGTCCGGCGCGCTTGGTGGCGCCTTGTTCGGCACCTTGGCCGGCATGCTCACCATCTATCTCGCGGGCCTTCCCTCCGCGCTGCTCGCCGCCCCGGTGGCACTGCTCGCCAGTGCCGTGAGCCAGGTGGGCGACCTGTTCGAATCATCCATGAAGCGTCGCTTCGGCGTGAAGGATTCCGGCTCGCTCATTCCCGGCCATGGTGGGCTGATGGACCGGCTGGACGGGCTGATCACGGCCGCGCTGTTCGCGCTGCTGGTCGGGCTCGTCCGCGATCCCGACGCCCCCGCGCTCGGCCTGCTTCTGTGGTGACGTCGCCAAGCGGGGCGGGGTCGCGGCCAAATATGCAGGGGACGGGGCGGACTTTCGCCCAACTTCGCCGTAAAAGCTTGGCAGGAAAAGACGACACGACCTCGTCGCCGGCTATGTGGGAAACCTTGTAATGGAAATACTCGCCTCGATGGGCGGCAATGCGAGCTGGCTCCTCGGCTATGTCGTCCCGTTCCTGTTCGTGCTGACCATCGTGGTGTTCTTCCATGAGCTGGGCCATTTCTGGGTGGCCCGCCGCGCGGGGGTCTCGATCGTCGCCTTCTCCATCGGCTTCGGTCCGGAGCTGATCGGGTTCAACGATCGGCATGGGACCCGCTGGAAGATTTCCGCCATTCCGCTCGGCGGCTACGTGAAATTCCTCGGTGACGACAATGCCGCCTCGACGCCCGATCGCGGCGCGCTGGAGCGCATGAGCGACGCGGACCGGCGGGGCAGTTTCTTCCACAAGTCGGTCGGCGCCCGCGCCGCCATCGTGGCCGCCGGCCCGATCGCCAATTTCATTCTGGCGATCGTCATTTTCGCCGGGCTGTTCATGGTGGTGGGCCGCCCGGTGACGACGCCGCAGGTCGATACCGTGCAGGCGGGCAGCGCGGCGGAGCGGGCGGGGTTCGCGCCCAACGACATCATCCTGTCGATCGACGGCACCAAGGTCGACACGTTCGGCGACATGCAGCGCATCGTCAGCACCAGCGCGGATCGCCCGCTCGCCATCGAGGTGGAGCGCGGCGGCCAGGTGCTGACGCTGACCGCGACGCCGGACCAGCGCGAGATCAAGGATACTTTCGGCAACACCCATCGCATCGGCGTGTTGGGCATTTCGCGCGCCAGCGGCGGGGCGGATGCGCGCACCGAGCGATTCGGCCCGGTGGATGCGACCGTGATGGCCACGCGCGAAGTGTGGTTCATCGTCGACCGCACCTTCAGCTATCTCGGTGGCGTGGTGACGGGGCGCGAATCGGCCGATCAGCTCGGCGGGCCGATTCGCATTGCGCAGGTGTCGGGGCAGGTGGCCACCTTCGGAATCGCGGCGCTGCTTCAGCTGGCGGCGGTTCTGTCGGTTTCGATCGGTCTTCTTAACCTCTTCCCCGTACCGTTACTGGATGGCGGGCATCTGCTCTTCTATGCCATCGAGGCGCTGCGCGGCCGGCCGCTCAGCGATCGGGCGCAGGAAGTCGGATTCCGCATCGGTCTGGCGTTGGTGTTGATGTTGATGCTGTTCGCGACATGGAACGATATCCTAAATATCTCAAAATCTTGAGTAGGTTCGCAGGATGGCGTTGCGCATGGGCCACGCCATCCTGAAAAGGCATGAGGGGCGGACCGCCTTGGTTTGCAGGCTCTGGAAAAGCTTGTACAAGCGGATCGCAGGGTGAAGAACGTGCCAGCTTGCGGCCGCAAGCGGCGCGGCGTCAGAACAACGGTAAGGTTGCGCGCCAAATGGCTGGTAGTTTCCGGTTTATGAGTAAGATGGCTTCGATCGCCGGTGTGGTGGCGATGCTGACCGTCGCTGGGGTGGCCGGAGTTGTCGTCGCGCCCGTGAGTGCCGTCGCGCAGAGCGCCAGCTCGATCGTGGTCGAGGGCAACCGTCGCGTCGATGCGGAGACCATCCGCTCCTATTTCCAGAGCAAGCCGGGTGAGCCGCTGAC
>NZ_JAUSVR010000012.1 GCF_030814815.1 Ancylobacter amanitiformis
TTCGCCTGGAACACCCTCGTCGACCAACCCTGGCGCATCATGTCCATCGGACTGCGTCAGTGGGCACATGGGTTTTGATCAATGCGCGTCGGTATCAGGCATCTTTTTACTTCGTTTAACGACCAATGTGCTGCCTCTGATGATACGTAGGCTCTGAACCAGAATGGCGAGAATGGAGGTTCGGGCACGCCGGCACCAAGTATCCGGCGGTGGAGTTGCTTGTTTTAAGGACGAGGTCCTTCGGGCGGTTATATCGAAGACGCGTACCTGGTCCGAGACGACTGGAATTTGGATCGAGAAAAGCGAGCAAGACAATGCCGCGTTCCTCCACCACTTTGTCGCTGTCAGATGCCAAACGGATGCTTGAAGCGGGCGAAGCCAAGGCCTCGAGCATTGGCATTGCCTACAATATCGCTGTCGTCGATGCCAGCGGCGCGCTTGTCGCGTTTACACGACAGGACGGCGCTCTGATCGGAAGCATCGATCTTGCCATCGGCAAAGCGATCACGGCGCGGCTTTTCGACAAGCGCACCTCGGACCTCGCGAAAATGGCGCAGCCAGGCGCGCCATTGTTCGGCATCGAACAGAGCAATGGTGGCAAGGTCGTAATCTTCGGCGGCGGCCTACCGGTGAAGGTCGACAACCAGATCATCGGTGCGGTGGGCACGAGCGCGGGCTCGGTCGAG
The DNA here is from genome assembly GCF_030814815.1 of Ancylobacter amanitiformis. Classification (GTDB taxonomy): domain Bacteria; phylum Pseudomonadota; class Alphaproteobacteria; order Rhizobiales; family Xanthobacteraceae; genus Ancylobacter; species Ancylobacter amanitiformis. The sequence goes on from NZ_JAUSVR010000012.1 coordinate 687, forward strand.
CAAGACATCGCGGTCGCCGAGGCGGCTGCCGCAGCCATCAATCAGGGCGTGGACTCGTAGAAGGCCATGTTCGCGGCAACGACCGGTAACTCCACAGAGGGAAGGTGTTGGTATGGTCGAGCTAACCGTCAATGGAACCACGCACCAGGTAGACGTCGTGCCCGAGATGCCGTTGCTCTGGGTTTTGCGTGATGAGCTTGGCATCACGAGCCCCAAATACGGCTGTGGAATTGCTCAGTGCGGCGCCTGTACGGTGCAGATCGACGGAGCGGCTGTCCGTTCCTGCCAGGCCCGCATAGCCGATGTCGCCGGCAAGGCGATAACCACGATCGAAGGCATCGGCAACGGCAAGCTTCACCCTGTTCAGGAGGCCTGGATCGAACATCAGGTACCGCAGTGCGGTTACTGCCAGACGGGCCAGATCATCCAGGCGATCGCGCTGCTCGAATCCCATCCCACGCCGACCGACACGGACATCAACGAGGTCATGTCCGGCAATCTGTGCCGCTGCGGCACGTATGAACGCATCCGGGTCGCGATCCATACGGCTGCGGGAAAGATGGGAGGGAAGTGAGATGAGCTCCGTGCCAGTGCTTTCGCGCCGCGTCTTCGTTTTCGGCTCCACTGCCGTAGCGGGAGGCGTGGTTTTCGGGTCGTATGGTTGGGCCGCGGAGACGCCCGCCGCTCCCACCCCTAACCCGCTAACGGCAGGCCTCGGGCCGGATTCGGTTGCCTTCAATCCGTGGGTCGAGATCAGTCCGGACAGGATCACGCTCATTGCGCAGCATGCCGACATTGGACAGGGCGTCGGCTCCATACAGCCAGTGATGATCGCGGAGGAACTGGATCTGGAAATCGGCCAGTTCGAGGTCCGCTTTGCTGGGCCCAGCCCCGCCTACTTCAACACCGGATTCGCGCACGAGATCGCTCCCTTCATGGCGGCGGACCAGAGCCCCGAAGCCGAAAGGGGGCGCGCCGCCGCGCTGGAATGGCTGAGGCAATCCGGCCTGCAGATGACCGGGGGCTCCAGCGCGATCCCTGACACCTACGAAAAGCTGCGCCTCGCCGGCGCCGTTGCGCGGGAGACGCTGAAAGCGGCCGCGGCCAGGCGCAGCGGCATCGCGGTCGCCGATCTCCGCACCGAAGCCGGCCACGTGGTCCTGCCCGACGGAACCAGAATACCCTATGGCGCGCTCTCCGCCGAGGCGGCGAAGATACCGCCGGTCACCGATGTCAAGCTGCGCAACCCGGCAAACTGGCGGTTGATCGGCAAGCCGATGGAGCGGCTCGACATCCGCGCCAAGGTGACTGGCGAGCTGATTTTCGGCATCGACCGCAAGATGGAGGGGATGGTCTACGCGGCCGTCAAGCTCAATCCGAATAAGGGGCAGCCGATCACGTCATATGATGCAAGCAAAGCGCAGTCGATGCCGGGGGTCCAAAAAGTCCTCAAGATATCGAACGGCGTCGCCGTCATCGCGACCAACAGCTGGTACGCCATGCAGGCGGCCGAACGCATCGAATGCGTATGGGAACCATCTAAATACCCCGCCGACCAGGCCGGGCATTGGGACATCGTGCAATCTTCGTTCACCCCGGAATTCCTCGCCAAGCAGTGGCGCAACGACGGCGACATCGACGCCGGTCTGAACGGCGGAACACTCGTCGAGGCCGAGTACCGGGCGCCTTATGTCGGCCACCAGCCGCTGGAGCCCCTCAACGGCATCGGTATCGTGACCGACGACGGGATGGAGATCTGGGTCGGCCACCAGACACCGCAATCCGTGCAGGACATTGCCGCCAAGGCCATCGGCATGAAACCCGAACAGGTCACCTTCCACAATGAGTGGTCGGGTGGAAGTTTCGGACACCGCCTGGAATTCGAGAATGTCAGGGCACTTGCCGAGATCGCCAACCAGCTGCGCGGAACCCCGGTGAAGATCGTCTTCTCGCGCGAGCAGGACTTCCTGCAGGACATTCCGCGGCAAATCGCGATGGGCAGGTATCGGGGCAGCGTCAAGGACGGCAAGATCGTCGCCGCGGATGTTCAGGTGGCGGCAACGCCTCCCTTCAAGGAGCTTCTGGGCCGCATGGGCATGCCGCCGAAAGATCCCGATGGCCAATTGGCCGTGGGCATCTGGAATATGTACTACGACATCCCGAACTACCGGGCGGCCAGCTACGAGGTGCAGGGCGTGTCGCCCACCACCACCTGGCGTTCGGTCGGCGCTTCGGCAAACGGGTTCTTCACCGAGAGTTTCATCGACGAACTGATCCACGCCGCCGGGCTCGACCCGCTGCAGGCGCGCATCGACATGTGCAAGATTCCTGTCTACCGCACGCTCCTGAAAACGGTTGGCGAGATGGCCGGCTGGAAGGGGCCGCTTGGCAATGGAAAGGGCCGCGGCGTCGCCTTCGTCGAGGCCTTCGGCACGGGAGTTGCCGAAATCGTCGACGTGACCATGACGGATGCCGGCATCAGGATCGACAAGGTCTGGGTGGCCGCCGATGTCGGCAAGGTTGTCGATCCCGTCAATTTCGAGAACCAGGTTCAGGGCGGCGTCGTCTGGGGCCTTGGCCACGCCATGAACTGCGAACTCACCTATGCCAACGGGTCCGTTCAGCAGACCAACTACAACCACCATGAAGCGATGCGGATGTATCAGTGTCCGGTGATCGAAGTGCGTGGCCTGGAAAACGACTACGCGGTGCGGGGCATCGGCGAGCCGCCCGTGCCGCCGGCGGCGCCCGCACTCGCAAACGCCATCTTCGCTGCGACGGGCAAGCGCATCCGGGAGATGCCGTTCAACAAATTCATCGATTTCGTTTGAGGGGGAGGTCATGAGAACGACAACTCTGATCGCGCTCACTCTTGCCAGTTCATCAATCCTCGCTCTGACGGGCTTTGTCCTGGCCAAGGAAGACACGAAGGACGCGTTGCCGTTGGGCAGCGTCAGCCGGGCCGAGGGGCTGCAGGCCTGGAAGAGAATCGAGGCGGTGGTGACGCATCCACGCTGTGCCAATTGCCATGTCGACGCAAAGGCTGTGCCGATCTGGACGCCAGCCGGCGAAACGACGTCTCGCGCCCATGGCATGAATATTCATGGCGGACCGAGCCGGATCGGGACAGAAACGATGGTCTGTTCGACCTGTCACATGACGTCTACCCAGCCAAATCCCGCTGCGCCCGCGCCGCCGCATGCCGGAATTCCGTGGCAACTCGCGCCCGTCGATTTCCTTTGGTACGGGCAGACAGGCGCGGATATCTGCAGGCAGCTTAGAGACCCAGCCCGCAATGGCGGCCGCGATGCAGTCGGCTTGCTCGAACATCTCCGGCATGATGCGTCACTGGGTGGCTTCATCCCAAGGAGCTGGGAGCCCGGCGCCGGCCGGACGACTCCGCCGGGGACCTTCGAAGATCATGTCAAAGACATGGCGCTGTGGGGAGCTGCCGAGCAGCCCTGTCCGGGCTAAGGACGCATGTCGGTCGTGCTGTGTTGGCGATCAGCGCGGACGCTATGTCGATACGGAATCCATTGGAGACATCATCGTTGCTCCGCTGTTTCACATGGGGTCGGCAACTGACCTTTCACGGGTCGTTCTACGCTAGCGGACCGCCCACTGCACGCCGTCGAGGTCGCAACCTTATTGTCGAGGTACATAGCGATGATCAAGAAACATACCGGCCAATGCGCATGCGGCGCGGTGAAATTTGGGTTCGACATCGATCCGGACTTTGTTGCAGTCTGCCATTGCCTCGACTGCAAGAGGGCATCGGGCGGCGAAGCGGTGACACTTCTCGGCGTAGCTGAAGAAGATTTCACGCTCCTAAGCGGCCAGCCCAAAGCTTTTCACTACACTGCTCCTTCGGGAAAGGGGCTGGACCGGAATTTCTGTCCCGCATGCGGCGCACGCCTGTTCACCCGCAACGCGGAAAGCTATCCGGGCATGGTCTTCGTTACGATCGGCAGCCTCGACAATTCTGAAGGTATTAAGCCCGGGCTGGAAATGTTCACCAGTCGCCGGCTCGCCTGGGCCGTTCCGCTCGATGTGCCGCAATTCGACGCCATGCCGGGATGAAATCTGCCGCGTGGCCGATGCCATGGCCTCCGGACCGTTGGCCGGAGTCTTCAATCGACCGATCAACTCAGGAGGACCTCATGAGCAAGGGTAAAGTGCTTGTCGTCGGTTCGAATGCCACGCGGATCGAGATTCAGGGAGGCGGCACAGGACCAACCGGTCAATACCTCAACGAGACCGTCGTGCCTGCAATGGCCGTTGTCGATGAAGGCTACGACGTCGTGCTGGCCACGCCCGACGGCACCAAGCCGCATATCGACCCGGCATCGGACGTCGTGCAGCATTTTGATGGTGATGAAGCCGCCCTGCAGCGCGGGCGCGCCTTTTTCAATGACAATCCCGGAATGAAGAACGTCCGGACGCTGAGATCGGTGATCAACGACGGGCTCGACGGCTATGCGGGCGTCTTCGTCCCCGGCGGCCAGGCGCCGGTCGTGGATCTCATGCAAGACGCCGATCTCGGCGAGATCTTGCGCCACTTCCATGCGCACAAGAAACCCACCGCGTTCCTATGCCATGGGCCGATCGCTGCGCTCGCCGCGCTGCCGCATGCGAAAGAATATCGGGCCGCCTTGATCGCCGGCGACCTGCCCAGAGCGTCCGAACTTGCGAAGGATTGGCAATACGCCAGCTACAAGATGACGGTGTTCTCCGCCAGCGAGGAGAGGCCGATCGAGGAGCAGATCCTTCACGGCAAGCTGTATTTCAACATGCCCGATGCATTGCGCATGGCGGGCGGCGACGTCACCACCAACCCGGTCGACTTCGCCCCGCATGTCGTCGAGGATCGCGAGTTGATCACCGGCCAGAATCCGCGCTCCGACCACCCGATTGCGGTGAAGCTCATCGATGCGCTCAATCGCGCGGCGGCAGCCGCCTGAGTATTCAGCGGTGGCCATCGCAACGATGTCCAGGTTACCTCCAGAGTGTCGAGGCTTGAACGCGGCGGCCAGAGTCAAAACCTGCCGACAGCAGCGCCCTGTAAATGTAAGGACTTCGTCCATGTCATCACATGCCAAGATCACCGCAGTCCTGACCGCTCACCCCGGCAAGGCCGCTGACTTGCGAGCACTGCTTGTCGGAATGGCGCCGCTTTGCAGAGCCGAACCCGGCAACCTGCGCTGGGATGTCTGGCAGGATCGGGCACATGGCGAGCGCTACGTGCTCGACGAACTCTACCTGGACGGTGCCGCCGTCGAGGCGCATCGCAAGACGATGCATTATCAGAACTATTTGGCCAAGGTCCCCGAACTCGCCCAGCGATCGGCGTGGGTGTTGGAGGCGGTTGCGGTCAGGTGACAAGCCCGCGTCTCGCGTCCCCGGCTCCTGGTTGGGTGCGCGCATGCTTCTCGCGCCCTGGTTAGCTCCGTGGATAAGATAGGACGAAGAGGATGATAGCGGTCGTGCAAGCTTTCGATCGCGAGCGCATCGCGGAGCTGCCGACAGATGATGCGTTGGCGCTTGAAACGAAACTTACGACGGCGCACGCCCGAAATGACCGCAGAGAAGATGATCGTCTTCAAACGGTAGGACTGCTCGTCCCCGCGGGACCTCCCGACTAGGGAGTGGTCGGCTGACAGGACGTTTGGGCGGATCGCTGCGCGCCGATCGGGGCAATCCGCATAGCCACCCACGAATGGAGGCAGGGATGCTGGACAAGGCCTATCGCGGCCAATGCGCCGCCGTGAAAGTGCATTGCACGGACGAGGCGCAGAGGCGCAACCGTGGCCTCACACTGTTCGCCCTGGCGCTCGGCAGCTTCTGCATCGGGACATCCGAGTTTGCCAGCATGGGGATTCTCCAGCTGTTCTCGGCCAGCCTCGGCATCGATATCCCCACGGCGACGAATGCGATTGCGGCCTATGCCTTCGGCGTCGTGATCGGCGCTCCTCTCTTGACGTTGGTGGCGGCGCGGCTGAACCGGCGAACGCTTCTTCTGGGCCTGATGGGCCTGTTCATCCTTGGCAACGCCCTGTCGGCGGTTGCCACCGATCTCGGCATGTTCGCCCTGGCGCGCTTCGTCAGCGGCCTGCCGCAAGGGGCCTATTTCGGCGCAGGCGCCGTTGTGGCGTCCTACATCGTCGGCCCCGGTCATGCGGGAAAGGCGTTCGCGCTGGTCATGACCGGGCTGACGGTCGCGACGATCATCGGCTCGCCGCTGGCGACCTTCCTCGGCCAGACCGTGGGATGGCGTAACACCTATTTCACCGTCGCCGGGGTCGCCGTGCTGGCCTTCCTTGCCTTGTGGATCTGGGTGCCTCGAACCGAAGCGCTGCACGGCGGGCCCGTGGTGCAGGAGCTTGCCTCGCTGCGCAAGCCGGCCGTTTGGGTCACGATGCTCGTCGCGGCGTTCGGCGTTGCCAGCATCTTCGCCGTGTACACCTTCATCGGCCCCTTCGTCACCGATGTGGCAACGCTCAATCAAGCCTGGATTCCGCTCGCGCTCGCGCTGTTCGGCCTTGGCATGACCGCGGGTAACCTGATCGGCGGAAGGCTGGCGGACATCTATCCCGCGCGAGGATTGGTCGTGGGCTTCGGCAGCGCTCTGATCGTGCTTGCGGTGCTGGCTGCTGGAGGCGGCCAAGTGTGGATACTGATGCCTGCGCTGTTCGGCGTTGGCGCGACGATGATGGTCGCGATCCCCACAATTCAGGTGCGCCTGACGGGTTTCGCTCCAGAGGCGCCCACGCTGATGGGCGCCATGAACCTCGCGGCGCTCAACGTTGCCAATGCCATCGGCGCCTGGGCGGGCAGTGTGACGATTGCGGCCGGCTACGGCCTGCTGTCCGCCGTATGGGCGGGCTTCGGGCTGACGCTCTTGGGTCTTCTCGTCTTCGCGCTCACCTTGCCGAAGGCGCCTCGGCTCGCGCCGGCATGATTGCGGTCAAGCTCCTCATCTGGTCGGATGGTGGCGCGTACGAGAGGTGGCATAGGCCCGATACGGAGGTCCCCCCATGGCAATCGGCGACGCTCGGCGAGAGCAGATTTTTCCGACACTGTCCGCCCTTCAGATCGCGACGGCGCGTCGCTTCGCGAGCGGTGCACCGCGCCGCTTCGGCCCTCGTGACATCGTCTATGAGATCGGCGCCCGCAACGCCCCCTCCTGGCTGATCCTCAAGGGCTCGGCTGACGCGATCCGGCGCAGCGCAGCCGGCCAGTCGTCGGTGGTCACCACCTATGGTCCCGGCCAGTTCACCGGCGAGACCAATCAGCTCTCGGGTCGCCCGTCCCTCATGTCGGTCGTGGCGGGGGACACTGGCGCGGTCGCGATACCCTTTGATGCGCCGCATCTCCGTGCGCTTGTCATCGGATCGGCGGATGTCGGCGAAGCAATCATGCGCGCCTTCATCCTCCGGCGCGTCATGCTGATCGAGGAGGGGCAGACCGGCGGCGCAGGGTCGATCCTGGTTGGACGCTGGGATGATCCGGATATTATCCGGTTGTCGGGATTTCTCACCCGCAACGGCTACCCCCACACCGTCATTGCCGCATGCGAGGCAGAGGGGCGCGAACTGGTCGAACGGCTCGGCGTCGATCCCGAAGATCTGCCGCTGATGATCTGCCCGAACGGCACAGTGCTCAGAAGCCCGAGCAACGCGGATGCCGCGTCCTGTCTCGGCATCACACCGGATCTCGACGCGGACAAGGTCTATGACGTGGCGGTCATCGGGGCCGGCCCGGCTGGGCTTGCCACTGCCGTCTATGGCGCATCCGAAGGCTTGTCCGTCCTGGTGCTGGACAGCCGCGCCTTTGGCGGCCAGGCCGGCGCATCCGCCCGGATCGAAAACTATCTCGGCTTTCCGACGGGCATCTCCGGGCAGGCCCTCGCGGGCCGGGCCTTCAATCAGGCGGCGAAATTTGGCGCCGAGCTCGCCATTCCGCTGACCGTCGGATTGCTTCGCTGTCACGGCGAGGATGCGGAAGCCCCATTCAGCCTTGAGCTCAGCAACGGCGGCACGGCGCGTTCGCGCACCATCGTGATCGCTTCGGGAGCGCGCTACCGGCAGCCCGCCATCTCCAACATTGAAGAGCTGGAGGGGGCCGGCGTGTCCTACTGGGCATCCCCCGTCGAGGCACGACTTTGTGCCGGCCAGGAGGTTGTCCTGGTAGGTGGAGGAAACTCGGCGGGCCAAGCGGTCGCCTATCTCGCACCGCAGGTCAGGCATCTGCACCTGATGGTGCGCCGCCCCCTCGAGCAGACCATGTCCCGGTACCTGATCGATCGGATCGCGGCGTTGCCCAACGTCGAACTGCATGTGGGCAGCGAGATTGCCGATTTGCACGGCGACCGGGCGACAGGCCTGACCGGGGTGACGTTCCGGGACAGCCGGACTGGTGCGATTCGGGAGTGTACGTCGCGCCATCTCTTCCTGTTCATCGGTGCCGATCCCAATACGCACTGGCTCGACGGGTGTGTGGCGCTCGATGGAACGGGTTTCGTCCTTACAGGGGAGCGCGCTGGCGACGGCGACCGACTGCCGCTCGAAACCAGTTGCCCAGGCGTCTTTGCCGTCGGAGACGTTCGTGCCGGCTCGACCAAGCGGGTCGCCGCCGCGGTCGGCGAAGGTGCCGCCGTCATCGCACAGATTCATTCCGTCCTGACACGGAACGTCGGTCGCGCATTGAATTCAATGCGGCAAGCATGATGGAATGGCCGGTCAGGAGGTTGTCGGTCTCGATCGAGTAGGTAAATTTGGGCGCGTTCGTCTTTGCGAGGAGGATGCCGCCAGCTGCCTTCAGCCTGGCGACCGCGGTAGCGTCGACATCGCGAACGCGTCTCTTGAAGATCGAGCCGCTCGCCCTATGGCCCGAACCGCTGCGGCAAGGATTCCTGAACATCGTCGACAGCCCGTACGCCGACTGGAACCAGGGCCTTGGGATGATGTCTGGACCCTATTTCAGGACGCCATGGTGGACCGGCCGTTCGGCGACCTGGGCGCGCGGCGCCAAGAGCGATGGGCGGCGCTGGGCCCCACCTGGTCGGTAAATTTCGACAACACCTATGTCGCCACTCTCCTGGTGAAGCACTTCATCGCCGCCCTCCAAATCGCCTTCGAAAGCCACGCCGGGCGTGATCTCGGGATCGCGCCCAGCCACACCACGATCGACATCGCGATGAGCGATGACGCCGAAGAAACCGCGGTTGGATCGGGAGGCCGCTGATGGCCCAAGTACATCGGCTCGGGGACGATCCGCTCATAGGCGCGAGCAAACTCCAGCCGTAGGTAATTGAAGATCGCCCTGCCCCTCGTCGATCCTAACGCCGTTGGACGCCATGATCCGGCAGATCGCCCGCACGTCGCCTTGCAAGCGCGAGAAGTTGGCCTCCTGTTCGATAGGCGCGTAGCTCGGCTTTGCCGTCATTTCGGTCGTTCATCGCCCCTGAGAGTGAGATCGTCGCGCTTCGTCAGTCCGTAGATCGTCGACAGGTATGGGCAATCTCTACGCGATGATGAAGACCCAGGCGGAGGCGGCGCGGATGATCCGCGTCATGACCGATCGCTAATGTGATTTTCGAGCTGTTGAACTGCGAAACTTGGCGGGGCTCCGACAAGCGGCCATTCCCAAGTTCGCCTTTGGGTCAGTCTCGGCATCGGACATTCATCGGCGATATGTCCGCTTCTCGCTTAGAGCCCCCAATAGCGGACAGTCTGCCATCGGCCCCAAATCGGCCATTCATCGTCCCCGCAGCTAACGTCGGCTTCTGGCGCATCCTGCAGATTTGAGGATGCCTCGCCGAGGGCCCCGAACAGCTGCCCCGCGTTCCGCAAGCTCACGACTTTACAGCATGACCCTGCAGGTTCAGGTGGTACCGGGTGTATCGGCGCTCACCGGATCGCGCCAGGGCGCCTTTCTCGACCAGATCGTGCAGGTCGCGCGTGGCGGTGGGGCGTGAGATGCCGGTGATGGCGAGGTAGTTCTCCGCGCTCAGACCGCCCGTGAAGCCGCCAGGGCCCTCACGGAAGAGACGGGCGATCACCTTTTCCTGCCGTTCGTTCAGCTTGTCGCGGAAGCGATCGTAGAAATGCGCCTTGGCGATGTGGAAGGCGACGCGGCCGAGCGTCGTCTGCTGGGCCGCGATGATCGTTTGCGCGAAATAGACCAGCCAGTCCGTGACATCGAGCGTCCGCTGATGGATCTCGAGCTGGTCGTAATAGGCCTTGCGATGCTGCTCGATGGTATGGGCGAGCGCGATCAGCGTCGGTTGCCCGATGTTCTGCGCGAGGGATTTTTCCGAGAGGGTTCGCCCGATACGGCCATTTCCGTCCTCGAAGGGATGGATGCTCTCGAAATAAAGATGCCCGATCCCGGCCCGGGTAAGTGCCGGCAATGGCGTGTCCCCGTTCGGGGCCGAGCCATTGAACCAGGTGAGATAGGCGGCCATCTCGTCCGGAACCCGAGAGGATGGCGGCGCCTCGAAATGCACGGTGGGCCGATCCTGGCGGCCGGACACGATCTGCATCGCGTCTTCATGGCGACGGTAGCCGCCGATCGTTTCCAGATGCCGGCTGTCCGCCATCAGCATGCGGTGCCAGCGGAACAGCGTATCGGCGTCGAGGGGATCCGCCCAGCTCCGGTAGAGATCGACCATCATCTCCGCGATGCCCCGCTCCTTCGGCTTCACGTTGCGATTGTCGGTGTCGAGGCCGAGCTGACGGCGCAGGGAGGATTGCACGCTCAGGCGGTCCAACGTCTCCCCTTCGATCGCGCTGGTCTTGACGGCCTCGTCACTGAGGAGTTCGATCCGCAGCAGGTCCCGCTCGTCATCGCTCACATGCCGGACCGCACCGATCACCTCGCCGGTGAGCAGCAGGAACCGCCGCTCCAGCGGTTCGAGGGCAACCGGATCATAGGCAAAATGCGGCCAGCCGTGCTGCGTCCAGCTCCACACCATGAGCGATAGAATTCCTCTCTATAGCTCACATAATAGCGAATGTATGATTGATAGATAGCCGTCCTATCGCTCACGGCAGCGCGAAGGAGACTGAGAGCGTGATGCCGGGTCGATAACGTGACGCGCGCGACCAAGGGGTGAAAGGTCCACCTGCTGCCGAACGATACCCATTGTGCGCTACGATCGAATGGGGATCAGGGATGGCACATGGGATTCGGCGTCTTCATTCACCGCTCAGACTCGATTTATGACGACAGCCCGGCTGAGCGGTATCAGTTCCCGCGCCCATATCTGGGACGCGTCGAGGCCTGCGTCGGCGACTGGATCGTCTATTACGAACCCAGGAAAGTGGCGGAGACCCGCGGCTATTTCGCGATCGCCAGGGTCCAGCGCGTCGTTCCCGATCCCACCGCTCCAGGCATGTATCTCGCCCTCATCGAACCGGGCAGCTATATGGATTTTGCCAGCCCGGTGCCGTTCACCGATGCGGATGGCGTGGTCGAACGCGGTGTGCTGAACGCGGACGGGCGCATTTCAGGGCGTGCACAAGCCGCCGTGCGTCCACTCTCGCGGGACGATTTCAACCGGATCGTCACTCTCGGGCTGAATGACAGCGAGCCGCTGCTGCCCCGCGTCGACGAGGGTGCGTCCCTCGCAGGCTTTGAAGAAGAACAGGCGCCATTCGTGTTCGAGCAGCCCCGCGAGCGCGTCGACACTCTGTCCTCTCGCATCGTCCGCGACCGCATCTTCCGGCGCGTCGTGCTGCGCGCCTATGACGAGCGCTGCGCCATCAGCGGGCTCAAGCTGATCAATGGCGGCGGGCGCGCCGAGGTGGCGGCCGCGCATATCCGCCCGGTGGACGCGAACGGCCCCGACATCGTCAGCAATGGGCTGGCACTGTCGGGCACGGCCCACTGGATGTTCGATCGCGGGCTGATCAGCCTCTCGGATGATCTGGACATCCTCATTTCCCGGCAGACCAACGATCCCGACGGTGTGCGCGCCTTCATCAACAAAGACGGCCGCGCCATCGCGCCCCGCAGGCTGATCGAGCGGCCCCATCCCCATTTCCTGCGTTGGCACAGGGAGAATTGTTTCAAGCCGTGAAGCGGAGGCTCCCTATGAAGCTTCCGATCACTGAACAGCAGTTCCGCCGTTCGCCTGTCATTGCACGCCACGCTGCGATGCGGAGGGAATCGTGTTGAACCGGCCCAATATCCGGCTCTTTTAATCATCCCCGACCGGGATGAGATCGTCTGTTCCCCGGCATCGTCGGGGGGCAGATGGCGGCATCACAACATCATCAGGGTTTTGCCCGCGGCGCGCGGATGCTGCGCACGGCGCTGGGTCCGGCGATCGCCCGGCATCTGGAAGACCCGGCCATCGTCGAGGTGATGCTGAACCCGGACGGGCGGCTGTGGATCGACCGGCTCTCGGAGGGACTGTCCGACACGGGTGAGCGGCTCTCGCCCGCTGACGGCGAGCGCATTGTTCGGCTCGTCGCGCACCATGTCGGCGCCGAGGTTCACGCTGGCACCCCGCGCGTTTCAGCCGAACTGCCCGAGACGGGAGAACGGTTCGAGGGCTTGCTGCCGCCGGTCGTGGCGGCCCCGACTTTCGCCATCCGCAAGCCCGCCGTCGCGGTCTTCACGCTCGAGGACTATGTCCGCGCCGGGATCATGTCCGCCGCACAGGCAGGCGCTTTGCGCCAGGGTGTCGCCTCACGCGCCAACATCCTGGTGGCCGGCGGCACCTCGACGGGCAAGACGACGCTGACCAATGCGCTGCTCGCCGAGGTCGCGAAGACCTCCGATCGCGTCGTCCTCATCGAGGATACACGCGAGCTGCAATGCGCGGCGCCGAACCTCGTTGCCCTGCGCACCAAGGATGGAGCCGCTTCGCTCTCCGACCTTGTTCGCTCCGCGCTCCGCGCTGCGGCTGCGTCCCGACCGCATCCCCATTGGCGAGGTGCGCGGCGCGGAGGCGCTCGACCTGCTCAAGGCATGGGGCACCGGCCATCCCGGCGGCATCGGCACCATCCATGCCGGCAGCGCCATCGGCGCCCTGCGCCGGATGGAGCAGCTCATCCAGGAAGCCGTCGTCACCGTCCCGCGCCCGCTGATCGCCGAGACCATCAATCTCGTGGCCGTGCTCGCGGGGCGCGGCTCATCCCGCCGGCTCACCGAACTCGCCCAGGTCGAGGGCCTCGGCCCCGATGGCGATTACCGCGTCACCCCTATTCTCACCGGAGATCCCTGATGATCCGATCGGCTCGTTCTCATCGCCTCGCCGGCCTGCTCGCCGCGGCCACCAGCCTCAACCTCATCGCCGCGGTCCACGCGCAGGCGGCCGGTTCCTCCATGCCGTGGGAGGCGCCGCTCGAATCCATCCTTCAATCGATCGAGGGGCCGGTCGCCAAGATCATCGCCGTCATCGTCATCATCTCGACGGGCCTTGCGCTGGCCTTTGGCGACACGTCGGGTGGCTTCCGGCGCCTCATCCAGATCGTGTTCGGCCTGTCGATCGCCTTTGCCGCCTCGAGCTTCTTCCTGTCGTTCTTTTCCTTCGGCGGTGGGGCGCTGGTGTGATGGCGGAGCCGATTGAGGTCCCCAGCTTCAGCGTGCCGCTCCACCGGGCGCTGACCGAGCCGATCCTGCTCGGTGGTGCGCCGCGCGCTATCGCCATCGTCAATGGCACGCTCGCCGGCGCCGTGGGCCTCGGCCTGCGCCTCTGGCTGGTCGGCCTCGCCATCGGGGTGATTGGCCATGTTGTGGCGGTGTGGGCAGCGAAGCGCGACCCGCTTTTCGTCGAGGTGGTGCGTCGGCATCTGCGCATCCCGACGCACCTCTCGGTCTGAGCGGGGTGCCGTGATGATGAACCTCACTGAGTATCGCAGCCGCAACCGCCGCCTTGCCGATTTCCTGCCTTGGGCGGCCCTGGTCGCGCCCGGCATTGTGGTGAACAAGGACGGCTCGTTTCAGCGGACGGCGCGTTTTCGTGGGCCGGACCTCGACAGCGCCGTTCCCGCCGAGCTCGTCGCGGTCGCCGGGCGGCTAAACAACGCCTTCCGCCGCCTCGGCTCGGGATGGGCCATCTTTGTGGAGGCGCAGCGCCATGCCGCCGCAACCTACCCGGCGAGCGTCTTTCCCGATGCCGCTTCCGCTTTGGTGGACGCCGAGCGGCGGGCCGATTTCGAAGAGGCCCGCAGCCATTTCGAGTCGAGCTATTTTCTGACCTTCACCTTCCTCCCTCCGGCCGAGGACGCCACGCGCACCGAAGGCTGGCTCTATGAGGGCCGCGATCAGGCGGGGCTTGATCCCCATGAGACATTGCGCGGATTTGCCGATCGAACTGATCGGCTCCTCAACCTCATCGACGCCTTCATGCCGGAATGCCACTGGCTCGATGACGGCGAGACGCTGACCTACCTGCATGGCTGCGTCTCGACGCATCGGCACCGTGTCCGCGTGCCGGAGACGCCGATCTATCTCGACGCGCTTCTCGCCGATCAACCGCTCACCGGCGGGCTGGATCCGCGCCTCGGCGACCAGCATCTGCGGGTGCTGACCATCACCGGCTTTCCCACGGTGACGACGCCCGGCCTACTCGATGAGCTGAACCGGCTGGCCTTTCCCTATCGCTGGTCGACCCGGGCGATCCTGCTCGACAAGACGGATGCGGTCCGGCTGCTCACCAGGATCCGCCGCCAATGGTTCGCCAAGCGCAAATCCATCGCGGCGATCCTGAAGGAGGTGATGACCAACGAGCAATCCGTCCTCGTGGATTCCGATGCCGCGAACAAGGCTGAAGATGCCGACCTCGCGCTGCAGGAGCTCGGCGCGGATCACGCCGGCATCGCCTATGTCACCGCGACTGTGACGGTCTGGGATGCCGATCCGCGCATCGCCGACGAGAAGCTGCGACGGGTCGAGAAGGTCATCCAGGGCCGCGACTTCACGGTGATGACGGAGACCATCAACTCCGTCGATGCCTGGCTCGGCAGCTTGCCCGGCCAGACTTACGCCAATGTCCGCCAACCGCCGATCTCGACGCTCAATCTCGCCCACATGATCCCGCTCTCGGCGGTATGGGCCGGCGAGAGCCGCGACGTGCATTTTGATGCGCCGCCGCTGCTATTCGGCAAGACCGAGGGCTCGACCCCGTTCCGCTTCTGCCTCCATGTCGGCGATGTCGGCCACACCCTCGTCGTGGGCCCGACCGGAGCGGGCAAATCCGTGCTGCTGGCGCTGATGGCGCTGCAGTTCCGGCGCTACGCGGGCGCGCAGGTCGTCGCCTTCGACTTCGGCGGTTCGATCCGCGCTGCGGCGCTGGCTTGTGGAGCGGACTGGCACGATCTCGGTGGCGGGCTTAGCGAGGGGAGCGCGGAGAGCGTTTCGCTCCAGCCGCTGGCGCGCATTGATGCGGCTGCCGAGCGCGCCTGGGCCGCCGACTGGCTCAATGCCATCCTCACCCGCGAAGGCGTCCATATCACGCCGCAGGTGAAGGAGCACATCTGGACGGCATTGACGTCGCTCGCCTCGGCGCCGGTCGAGGAGCGCACGCTGACCGGCCTCTGTGTCCTCCTGCCGTCCAACGACCTGAAGCAGGCGCTACGTCCCTATTGTCTGGGTGGCGCCTGGGGCCGGCTGCTGGATGCGGAGAGCGAGCATCTGGGCGCGGCCAGCGTCCAGGCCTTCGAGACCGAGGGATTGATTGGCACGGAGGCCGCGCCGGCGGTTCTGGCCTATCTGTTCCACCGGATCGAGGGCCGGCTCGATGGATCACCGACCCTGATCATCATCGATGAAGGCTGGCTGGCGCTGGATGACGAGGCCTTCGCCGGCCAGTTGCGGGAATGGCTGAAGACGCTGCGCAAGAAGAACGCCTCCGTCATCTTCGCCACGCAGTCGCTCTCCGACATTGATGGCAGCGCCATTGCCCCGGCGATCATCGAGAGCTGCCCGACACGCCTTCTGCTCCCCAATGAGCGGGCCATCGAGCCGCAGATCACCGCCATCTATCGCCGCTTCGGCCTGAACGACCGGCAGATCGAGATCCTCGCGCGGGCGACCCCGAAGCGCGACTATTACTGCCAGTCGCGGCGCGGCAACCGGCTGTTCGAGCTCGGCCTGTCCGACGTGGCGCTGGCGTTGTGCGCTGCGTCCTCGAAGACGGACCAGCAGGCCATCGGCAGGATCTTCGCCGCTCATGGCCGCGACGGCTTCCTTGCGGCCTGGCTGCGTCATCGCGGCCTCGGCTGGGCCGCCGACCTCCTTCCCAACCTCACCATCGTCACACCCAGCACCGAGGAGGCCCGTCAATGAGGGTACGCCCTGCGCAAGCCTGCCGAGCGGCGTGTCTGGCTCTCGGACTCACTGCGTCCGTCGTCTCTACGCCTCTCATCACGCCGGCGGCGGCCTTGGACATCGTCCATGACCCCTGGAACTACACGCAGAACATATTGGCGGCGGCGCGCGCCCTGGAGCAGATCAACCATCAGATCACCTCGCTGCAGAACGAAGCGCAGATGCTGATCAACCAGGCGCGCAATCTCGCCAGCCTGCCGCACTCCTCGCTGCAGCAGATCCAGCAATCGGTGCAGCGCACCCAGCAGCTGCTGGGACAGGCGCAAAGCCTCGCCTTCGATGTCAGTGAGATCGATCAGGCCTTCCAGCAGCGCTATGGCAATATCCCCCTCTCGGTCTCTGATGCCGATCTCGTCGCCGGAGCGCGCTCGCGCTGGCAGACCACGGTCGGTGGGCTGCAGGATGCGCTGCGCGTGCAGGCCGGCGTCGTTGGCAATGTCGACGCCAACAAGGCCGAGATGGCGACGCTTGTCGGCCAAAGCCAGGGCGCCATGGGCGCGCTTCAGGCCACGCAGGCCGGCAACCAGCTGCTCGCTTTGCAGTCGCAGCAGCTCTCCGACCTGATCGCAGTGATGTCCGCCAATGGGCGCGCTGCGGCGCTGTCCGAGGCGGAACGCGCGACCGCCGCCGAGCAGGGCCGTGAGCAGCGCCGGCGCTTCCTCACCCCGGGCGCCGGCTATCAGGCCGGCAATGCCCGCATGTTCACCAATTGACGGGAGGCGAACATGGATGGAGCCATGCTGGCCCGGCTCGGTGCG
This sequence comes from Ancylobacter amanitiformis, assembly GCF_030814815.1. GTDB lineage: Bacteria > Pseudomonadota > Alphaproteobacteria > Rhizobiales > Xanthobacteraceae > Ancylobacter > Ancylobacter amanitiformis. The sequence continues at coordinate 17,786 of NZ_JAUSVR010000012.1, forward strand.
GTGATCTTTGTGGCCATCGCCGGCACGGCGGCGGTGCTGGAAATGAGCCGGGAGGAGAAGGCGCCGGAGCCTTCATCCATTCGGACGGTAGGGGCCGAGCGCGATCCGCTGCGCGATGAGCAGCGCCGCTGCCAGCAGCTTGGAGAGGCGGCCACCCAAGACGCCGCGTGCCTGAAGGTCTGGGCGCAGACACGCGACCGGTTTCTCGGGCGTCCCGCGCCGAATGAAGGCCACTGAGATGGGCGGCACCGGCGTCATCGACACTTTCCTGGGGGTCTTCACCTCCTATATCGACAGCGGCTTCGGTCTGCTTGGCGGCGAGGTCGCCTTCATCGCCACCACCCTCATCGTCATCGACGTGACGCTGGCGGCGCTGTTCTGGTCGTGGGGTGCGGATGACGACATCATCGCGCGGCTGATCAAGAAGACCCTGTTCGTCGGCGTGTTCGCCTACATCATCGGCAATTGGAACAACCTCGCCCGCATCGTCTTCGAGAGCTTTGCCGGGCTGGGGCTGAAGGGTTCGGGCACGGCGTTTTCCGTCAGCGACCTCATGCGTCCCGGCAAAGTGGCGCAGACCGGGCTGGATGCCGGTCGTCCCTTGCTCGAGTCCATCTCCGATCTGATGGGCTGGGTCGCCTTTTTCGAGAACTTCATCCAGATCGCCTGCCTGCTCTTTGCCTGGGCGCTGGTGCTGCTCTCCTTCTTCATCCTCGCGGTCCAGCTCTTCGTCACCCTGATCGAGTTCAAGCTGACGACGCTCGCCGGCTTCGTGCTGATCCCCTTTGGCCTGTTCGGCAAGACCGCCTTCATGGCCGAACGGGTGCTGGGGAATGTGGTCTCTTCCGGCATCAAGGTCATGGTGCTCGCGGTCATCATCGGCATCGGCTCGACCCTGTTCGGCCAGTTCACCGCCGGCTTTGGCGGGCAGACGCCGACCATCGACGACGCCATGGCCATCGTGCTGGCTGCGCTGTCCTTGCTCGGTCTCGGCATTTTTGGCCCCGGCATTGCCGCCGGCCTTGTCTCCGGTGGTCCGCAACTGAGCGCGGGGGCCGCGGTCGGCACTGGCCTCGCCGCCGGTGGCGCTCTGATGGCCGCCGGCGGTGCCGCCAGCCTCGCCGTTCGCGGCGGCGGGGCGGCGCTCTCCGCGACGGCGGCCGCGGCCCGCGGAGGAGCGACGGCCTACAGCCTCGGTACGGCCGGGCAGTCCGGCATGGCGGGTGTCGCCTCGGGACTGGGTGGCGTCGCGCGGGCTGCGGGCTCCGCCGCCATCTCACCGCTCGCGAATGCCGTCGGCGGTACCGCCTCGGCTTCCTCGGCCGGCGAGATCCCCGATTGGGCCAAGCGCATGAAGCGCGGCCAATCGCTTCGCCATGGCGTCTCCGCCGCCGCCCATGCTGTGCGCTCCGGCGACAGCCACGCCGGTGGCTCTTCTGTTTCACTAGCTGAGAGCGACCGCTCATGAGCCTCTTCAAGCGACCCGCGACCCATTACGGCACCTCGCCCGAGCCCGTCACCCCGTATCAGAAGGCGGCCCAAGTTTGGGACGAACGCATCGGCTCGGCCCGTGTGCAGGCCAAGAACTGGCGGTTGATGGCCTTTGGCAGCCTGTTCCTCTCGGCCGGCTTCGCCTCGGCGCTGATCTGGCAGTCGACGCGGGGCAGCGTTGTGCCCTGGGTGGTCGAGGTCGATCGTCTCGGCCAGACGCAGGCCGTGGGTCCAGCCATCGGCGATTATCGCCCGACCGATCCGCAGATCGCCTGGCATCTCGCCCGCTTCATCGAGCAGGTGCGCAGCCTGCCGGCCGATCCCGTTATCGTGCGGCAGAACTGGCTCAGGGCCTATGAGTTCACCACCGATCGGGGTGCTGCCGCGCTCAACGACTATGCCCGCGCCAACGATCCCTTCACGCGGGTGGGCAAGCAGCAGATCGCCGTCGAGGTTTCCAGCGTGATCCGGGCCTCCCCGGACTCCTTCCGCGTCGCCTGGGTCGAGCGGCGCTACGAGAACGGCCAGCTCGCCGCCACCGAGCGCTGGAGCGCGATCCTGACCCTGGTGATCCAGCCGCCGCGCGATGCCGAGCGCCTGCGCACCAATCCCCTCGGCATCTATGTGAACGCCATCAGCTGGTCGCGGGAGATGAGCCAGTGAACACGTCTTTCTGTAAACCCGCATCTCAGGCTCTGCGCCGATCCGCCTTTGCGGTTCTCCTGCTCTCCGCAACCGCGCTTGGCGGCTGCGCCTCGGCGCCGAAGCCGCCGCAGATCAGCTATGACAGTGACATGCCGGCGCTGCCAGTAGTGCCCGCCGTCGTCACCGATGAGCGGCCGCGCCCGCTCCACACGCCTCCGGCCTGGACGCCGGCCAAGGGCGGCACGGACGCGAAAACACCCGTCGCCCGTGTGGAGAATGCCAATGCGGCGGCTCGCGTGGAGCCGCGCCGCGAGGGCTATTACAACGCCATCCAAATCTATCCCTGGAGCGAGGGCGCGCTCTATCAGGTCTATGCAGCGCCCGGCCAGATCACCAACATCGCACTGGAGCCGGGTGAGAGCCTGACCGGCAGCGGGCCGATCGCGGCGGGCGACACCGCCCGCTGGATCATCGGCGACACCGAGAGTGGCGAAGGGGCGAACCGGCGCGTGCATGTGCTGGTGAAGCCGACGCGGGCGGACATCTCCACCAACCTCGTCATCACCACCGACCGGCGCAGCTACATGATCGAGCTGCGGGCTGGCGAAAAGCCCTATATGCCGGCCGTCGCCTGGGCCTATCCGCAGGTTCCGAGAGGCCTGCGCCCCAGTGCTCCGCCGACACCGATTATCCCGGCCTTCACGGCGCGCAATCACCGCTATGCGCTCACCGGCGACACGCCACCCTGGCGGCCAATGGCCGTCTATGACGACGGGCGCAAGGTCTATGTCGAGTTCCCGCGCGGGGTCATTCAGGGCGAGATGCCGCCGCTCTTTGTCATCGGGGCGGATGGCGAAGCGCAGATCGTCAATAGCCGCATCCACCAGAACATCCTGATCGTCGACCGGCTGTTCGGTGCCGCCGAACTGCGCCTCGGTGGCGGCGAGCGCCCGCAGAAGGTGCGGATCGAGCGCACCGACGGGAGGCCGGCATCATGAGCAGCCCCGACAATCATGACATCGAGGCGGATCTCGGCGCTCCGACCACCGATCACGCCGCGGCCATGCGGCTGCGTCCAGAGCCGCCGCGCGTCACGCGTCTCTCGCGCAAGGTCCTCGCTGGCGCCGGGCTGGTCGTCAGCCTCGGCATCGGTGTCGCCCTGATCTATGCGCTGCAGGGGCGCGACAAAGGAACCGGCGGCGAGGAACTTTATTCCACCCAGAACCGCTCCACCGCCGATGGCCTTGCCGGCCTGCCGCGCGATTACACCGGCCCCATCCTTGGGCCGCCTCTGCCGGGCGATCTCGGTCGGCCGATCCTTGAGGCACAGAACCGCGGTCAGCCCGTCGTGCCGCCGACACTGACGGCGCCAAAGGTCGATCCCGAGCAGCAGCGGCGTCTTGCGGAACAGGAAGCCGCGCGGACCAGCCGCGTGTTCTTCCAGGCTGGGCAAGCTCGCGCGCCGGGGCCTTCGTCGGCGAGTGTTTCCGGCTTCAGCGGCGTTGGTGCAGCGGGACCGGGTGGCGCCCCCTCGACCCAGGACCGCCAGCTTGCCTTCCTCAATGCCGCCGTCGATCGACGCGTCGTGGCGTCCGATCGCGTCATGGCGCCGGCATCGCCTTATGTGCTGCAGGCGGGCGCCGTCATCCCGGCCGCGCTGATCACCGGCATCCGCTCCGATTTGCCCGGCCAGATCACCGCGCAGGTGACCGAGAACGTCTATGACAGCCCGACCGGCCGCATCCTGATCATCCCGCAGGGCACACGCCTGCTCGGCCAATACGACAATGGCGTCGGCTTCGGCCAGCGCCGGATCCTGCTGGTCTGGAACCGGCTGATCTTCCCCAATGGCCGCTCCATCGTGCTCGAGCGCCAGCCCGGCACGGATGCGCAGGGCTATGCCGGCCTCGAGGACGGCGTCGACATGCACGGGTGGGACCTCGCCAAGGCGGTTGGCCTCTCGACGCTGCTCTCCGTCAGCGCCGAGCTGGCCATGGATGACGAGGACGAACTGATCCAGGCGCTGCAGAGCGGGGCGCAGGACACCATCAACGATGCCGGCCAGGAGATCATCCGCCGGCAGTTGCGGGTCGCGCCCACCCTGACCATCCGGCCGGGATTCCCGGTGCGGGTCATGGTCACGCGCGATCTCGTGCTCGAACCCTACAGGTACTGACCATGGCGAAGCTGAAGCTCGGACCCATCTCGAACGACAAGCCGGTGAAGGTGGCGGTGTTATTGCCTGGCGCGCTGCACCGCGATCTTGTCGCCTATGCCGAGGTGCTCGCGCGGGAAACCGGGGAGCCGGCCACCGATCCAGTAAAGCTCATCGTGCCCATGCTGGAGCGTTTCATCGCCACGGATCGCGAGTTCGCCAAGGCGCGCCGCGAGGCTGGCGGCGCTGCGAGGATCAGCGCGCCGCTGCCCGCTCCCGGGCCATCTTCCGTGTGAGGCTGAGCAAGGTGCGCACCGCCGGGTTGTCGTTGCGAGGCGAGTAGATCACTGAGAACGGGATCGCCTCGCCGGCGAGAGGGCGGAACACCACCTCCGGCAGGCCGATGACCGTTTCCGACTCAAGCACCGGCACGATTCCGCATCCCGTCGCGACCAGACCGAGAAGGCTATAGCGCGCGACCTGCTGCGTGCTGATGCGCGGCGAGATGTCGAGTTCCCGAAACTTCCGCTCAAGAAAACCGCGCACCTCATTGCCGGAGCCTTCGGTGCGGACAAGAAAGGTCTCATCCACGAGATCTCGCCAGGACAGCACATCCCTTTGGACCAGAGGATGAAGCCGCGGCAGCGCGAACAGGAGTGGTTCGCTCCACGAGGAAATCGCATCACAGTCCGGCCAGCTTTGCCGGCCCAGCACGAATGCGGCGTCGAGATCAAAGCGCCGTATCGCGGCCGCGTGATTTTCGGCAGGCGCTTCGACAAAGTCGATATGAACGCCCGCATAACGGCTGTCGTAGGTCTGGAACAGGTCGCGCAGAAAGCCGGAGGACAGGTTCGAGAACAGGCCAATTTTCAGGTGGCCTTCCTCGGCCCGCCCGAGCGCAGCCGCTTCCACCGTTGCCTCGCGGATTTGATCGAGCGCTTGGCGCGTGCGGTTCAGAAAGCGCTGTCCTGCCAGAGTGAGGTTCACCCCGCTTGAATGCCGGATGAACAGCGAGACGCCAATCTCGTCCTCCAGGTCACGCACGCTCCGGCTGATGGACGATTCCTTGACCTCAAGCGCCACCCCCGCCTTTCGGAAGCTTCCGTGCTCGGCGGCCGCCACGAAATAGCGCAGGTGGCGCAGTTCGATCGAGGGTGACAACAGCGCAGCCATTCGGGCTCCGGCATGTTGAGTAGCTTCTGGATATTGATACTCAAAGTTGCGGCTACGTCGAGAGTTGCAGACGGGCTTTGCATCGCGGCCGTTCCGGGCGCCGCCACGCGCAGCGCATCGGTGCAGCGCCGCCGCTTAGAAAGCTGCCGAACGCACGCCATGGCATCCGGGAATTTTCTTCCGGGAGCATAGATTCTGCTCAGAATGTCGCGTTCGAGGGCGAATCTAAGCAGAAAACGCCCCGAAGGGCGTTTGCTAACTATCAGATTTTATTGGGAAAATTTGGAGCGGGCGATGGGATTCGAACCCACGACCCCAACCTTGGCAAGGTTGTGCTCTACCCCTGAGCTACACCCGCTCGCTCCGTCGTTCGCTGGCGGCGCTCTCGGCCGCGTCCCGAACGGGCCGTCTCTATGCCCCATGAGAGCGGCGATTGCAACGGGGGTTTGCGCGAATTCTCGAGGCCTGTGGATTACGCCGTAGCTTCCCGCGCCATCGGCGGCGGGCTCCGGGTTCCAGACCCTTGGTTCCAGACTCCCGGTCTCGGGCGCGGCCGGCAATGTCGGAGGTTTTCCCGTCGTCGCCGGGTGTGGGCAGGCCACGGCCCCCTTGCCGAATGGCCGCGATCGCAGGGTGCGGTCCAGCGCGCGGCCGCTCTCGGACGCGAAGCTTGCCGAGCGGTATCGGGTGGGTCGCGTGATGGGGGGCGTCCACGCCCGCGCCGGATGGCCGGCGCTCCGGGTGAGGCTATTGCGCAACATTGCGCCCGAGAGCGTCCGCGAAGTCCCGCGCTGGGCGCTTCCTCAAGGTTTATAACTAGTCACGACATGGTCGGTACGGTATGCAGCAACATTCATACACGTCCTCTTGTGCCCTGGGGGTCGGTGGTGTCGTCCGATATTCAGCCGATGCTGCGTTCCATTCTGGACGCCCCGTTCCTCGCCGGCACGGCCGGCGAGCTGTTCCAGCTGAAACTGAGGTCGATCGCGGCGGCCGACGCCCCGCTGGGAGCGGCGGGCGCGTTCGCGCAGGCCCTTGGCGGCGACGCATCGGCGCGGATGCAGGCTTTCGGTTCGCTCTACGCCCATGCCAAGAAAACCGGCGGCATCGTCGGTGAGGGGCACCCTGGCGGGCCGGGCTTCATCAAGACATCGCAGGTGCGTGGCACCCCGACGGAGCCGCCGGTGGAGGTGAACCATCGGCCGGTCGTCGCCATCCGGCTGGACGATGCCTGGGTCACCGGGCGCTCGGGCATCGTGCGCGTGGGCGATACACTGCTGGCCGACTATCATGACGAGGAACTGGCGGCGCGGCCGACCGACTACCGGTTCGACCCCGTGCTGTTCGAGCAGCCTTCGGGCGCGCCGGCCGCCGCGCTTCTCGGGCCGCAGGATGGCCCGCCTCTGGATGAGGCGATCGACCTTATCGGCGTCACCGCGTATAATTTCGGTCACTGGATTGTCGAATATGTCCTGCGGCTATTCGTGCTGCGCACGCAGGGCCTGGCGGATGGCGTGCCGATCCTGATCGATGCCGGCCTGCCGCAGAGCCAGCGCGACGCGATGGCGCTCTACAGCGAGGGGCGCCATCCCATCATCGAGGTCGGCGCGCTGCGCACGCGCTTCGTGCGGCGGCTCTGGGTCCCCACCAATCTGTGCTTCGTGCCGATCATGCCGCCGGCCGGCATGCCCATCACGGTGCACTACATCTCGCCCCAGCCGGCCTATACGGCGGGGCTGTGCCGGGCGATGGCCGAGGCGATCAGGCCGATCGAGGGCACCCCCAGGCGGATCTTCCTGGCGCGCAAGATGTCGCTGCACCGCAAGCTGATGAACGACGTCGAGGTCATGGATACCTGCCGTGCCGCCGGCTTCGAGGTATTCTATCCCGAGGACCATGATTTCCACTTCCAGGTCTCTCTGTGCCGCAATGCCGAGATGATCATCGGTCCGGACGGCTCGCAGATGCTGATGGCGATGCATGCGCGTCCCGGCACGCGGATGCTGATCCTCAATCATCCGTTCCTTGAGAACCTGCCGACCTTCACGCATCTGATGGAGGAAATCGGCGTGGAAGCACAGGTCTTGCCCGGCACCTGCGTGCGGATGGACGAGGCGTATCGCAAATTCTCCGACTATACGATTTCCCCCGACGACCTGCGGGCGGTGTTCGCCGAGTGGGGGGTGGTGCCGGCGACGACGACGGCGTCCCCGTCCGACACGCGCGAACGCGGCGGGCCCACGGCCCCCACGGCCCTCGGGCGGCGCGCCGCCGGCTACCGGGATGCTGCGGCGCTCATCCGCGGCGTCCTGCGGCGGCTCGCGGCGCGCACGCGCTCCGGCTAGGGGTGTCCGAAAAAGGTTGTTGCCACCGCTGCTCCGCAGCCGGAAGGCCCGTGCGGACGGCGCGCGACGTCCGATGCGGCAAATGGTGCGGCAAATGGTGCGGGTGGTCGGACTCGAACCGACACTCTGTCGCCAGAAACGGATTTTGAGTCCGTCGCGTCTACCATTCCGCCACACCCGCGAGGTCGGCCTATTCGCCGACGGAAAGTACTGGGACTATAATGTTCCCGGCGCGGCGAGCAAGCCGCGCCGTCGCGCCGCGCACAGGCGACGGTGTCCGAAGGCGCCGCGCGCCCTCAGGGGGCGGGCGTGCAGGTGCCGAACGCGGTCAGCACCCGGTCCGGCGATACGGTGGTGAGCGTCACATCGGGCCGCGTGCGCGAGAGCTGCATGATCCAGCCCACCAGGTCTTCCGTGCCGTGCAGCGTGATGTTGTCGCCGGCGCTGGCGGCGGCGTCGATCTGGCTGATATGCGGCAGCCCGCTATCGGAGACGCTGGCGATGATGCGCTTGCCATAATGCACCAGGAAGCGCGCCGGCAGGTCGATCGTGCCCAGTTCCTTGGCCGGCGCGCAGCCCTTCTCGCCGTCGCAGACGAACACCTTGGTGAAGGTGCAGTCGGCGGGCGAGGGCAGATCGGCGACGATCGTTTCCGGCGCAGGTTGCGCCGGGGCGGGCGCGGTGGCCGAGGTCGCGGTTTGCGCCTGGGCGATGCCGAAGCTCATGACGAGGCAGAGGGCGGCAGCAGCGGTCTTGATCATGGGACGACCTTGTCGCTTCCGGGGGAAGCCGGGAAAAGGGGCCGGTTTCGACATGCCGGGATCAGTAGACCGGCGTGCGGCAGGGCGGATAGGGCGGGGCGCCGCAATAGCCGGGGCCGTAGGCCGGGCCGGGCGGGGGATAGGCCCGCGGCGGCGGCGGATAATAGGCCGGCGGCGGCGGAGCGCTATAATAGTAATAGGGTTGCGGCCGGGTCGCGGCCGTCACCGCCGAACCGACCAGCGCACCGGCTACCAGCCCGCCGATCAGCGCGCCGGTATTGTTGGCCTGCGCCGGCGCGGCGCTCGCCAGCAGCGCGGGCACCAGCACGGAAAGGGCAAGGGTTGCCCGCAGCGTGGAGGCGAATCTGTGCATGTCGTCCTCGCTTCGATCACGGCGCGTGGTTGCGCGCCCGTGCGGGCGACACACCGAAGGTGCCGCCCGATGGGAAATCCAGTGGCAAAACTGAGGCCTGCTGGTTAACAGGCGATAAACGGCGCGCTCACCGCGCGTTCAACGCCGGTCGGGCACTCTCGTCGCCATGACCCCTGCCCGCCGCCGCGATCGCGGCCGATGCGACCGGGAGGGGCGAATGGGAGGTGCACATGAACAGACGCGGGTTCATTCTCAGTCTCGCGGGCCTGGCTGGCGCGAGCCTTGCCGGCGCGGGGCTGGTTTCCTCAGGTGCCGCGGCGACGCCGCTCGGCCGGCTCGATGCCGGCCTGCCGGAAGGCGGGCTCAGGGACATGCCAGCGGCAGCCCCGGACGGCACGCCGCTGGAGCCGGCGCAATGGGGACCTCCCCCGGGCCCGCCTCCGCGCGGTGGCTGGGGCCCGCCGCCGAGCTATCGTCGCGGCCGCCGCCGCCGGGTATGCGGCTGGCGCCGCGACAACTGGGGGCGGCCGGTCCGTCGCTGCTGGTATGTCTGGCGCTGAGCCCGTCCCGAACGCTCTCGATATAGCGCCATTCCGGGCGGCGTGAAGAGACGCGCCGCAACCGGTATCGGAGGTTTTGAAATACCCGTCCGGCGCGGCCTGCGGGCCGTGGCGGACCGATGCGATGGGCCGTCAGCCTCGGTGGTTGCCATCGATGGCGCCGATCGCCGCGGCGCTGCGCAGGAGGGCGTATTTCACCTGCGCGGCGCGCATGTCGCGATACCAGGTGACCAGCTCGCTCCAGGGATCGTTCACCTTGGACAGCGCTGAGAGGAAGGCGACGACCGTGCCGATCTCGGTCTGGCCGGTGACGACGAAATAGCCGCCCAGCGCGAGAATGGTGGCGACGCCGCCATGGGTCATCAGGTTCATCATGAGATTCATGATGTATTTCAGCCAGTAGATGCTCATGTTGGTGGCGAAGACCGCCTGGATCTTGCCGCGCTGGCTGCCATCGGGGTCGTGCGCCCCGCGCGCATTGACGATGCCGGTGCTCAGCCCGCGATAGAGTGTCACCCGCGTGCTGATGCGCCGGTTGATCGCCTCCTGCATGATCGGCACGAACACCATCTGCGGCACGAACACGCCGGCGATCACCAGCGCCATGACCGGCTGCAGGTAGAGCAGGTAGATCGTCACCACCACGAACACGCCGGCCTGCAGCACGGGCTCGCTGATGCTCTCGCCGACGAAGCTGCCCACCGGGTCGGCCTCGTCGAGCACGATGGAGAGCTGGATGCCCTCGGTGGCGACCGGCACCGCGCGCGGGCCGTCGGCGTCGGCGACGGCGAATACCGCCTCGCGCAGCCACAGCACCGCGTGCTCGCCGAGCCAGTTGCGGTACATGTTGAGCGCGAGCTTGAGCAGTCCCTCCGTCACCGTCACCGCGAGATAGGCGCCGACCAGCACGAGGATCGGCTGCAGCATGCCGCCCTTGATGGTGTCGTTGACGATGCGGCGCTGGATCTCGATCGGCGCGATCTCGATCACCAGCACGAAGGCCGACATGCCGATGAGGGCGAGCTGATGCCAGCCGCTGACGCGCCAGACGAACTGAAACAGGGTGCGCGGCACGGCACTCTCCGGCGGATGGCAGGTGGCAGGTGGCAGGTGGCAGGTATCCCCTGGGGCCACGTCAGGCAGTTCCGCCACAATGCGCCGCCGCCATGCGCCGGTCGATGACGACGATCAAGGCCGGCACGCGCGCTCACGCGGTCGTCCCGCGCGCGTTCGAACGCGCCGGCGATACGGCCGGCCTCAGGGAACCGCGTCGCGCGAGGTCATGGCACCGACGACGAAGGCGAGGTTCGCGGCGCTGACGAGAGCGGCGGCGTGGGCATCGGCCCGCGCCTGGCGTGCGTCGAGCAGCCCCGAATCGGCGGCCGTCGCCACCGTCACGGTGCCGACCCCGTTGCGATAGGCCTCCAGCGCGGCATCATAGGTGACGCTGGCCGCGCTCGTCAGCGCGGTGGCGGCACGGTAGGATTCCAGCGCCGTGCGCAGCGCGTTGTTGGCGGCGACGATCTCCGTCACCGCCGCGGTCTGGGTGCGGTGGAACGTGCCCTCCGCCGCGGCGGCGCGCGATTGCGCCTGCTTCAGTTCGGCCGCCCGCAGGCCGGCATCGTAGAGCGGGACGGTGGCGCCGATCAGCACGCCCGAGCCGGTCGCCTGCTGGCCGATGCCGGGAAGGCCGTTCGCGTTGAAACTGCCCTGGCCGGTGGCCACCGCGCCGGCGACGAACACTTTGGGAAGATAGGCGGCTTCCGCTGCCTTGATGCCCGAGCGGGTGGCCGCGAGCGCGGAATAGCTGGCGATCACGTCCGGCCGCTGCGACAGCGCGAGCGTGATCATCTGGTCGAGCGGCACTTTCACCGCGTCGGGCAGGCGACGTTCGCCGGCATCAGCGACATGAATGGCCAGAGTCGCGTTCACGCCCATGGAGGCGAGCAGCACCTGGTAGGTGTCGCGCTCCTGCCCCTCGGCCTGCACGCGGCGCAGTTCCGATTGCGCCACCTGCTGGCGGGCCTGGGCCACCTCCACCGTGGTGGCGAGCCCCCTGGCCAGCCGCTCCTCGGCGGCATCGCGGATGGCCATGCTGTTGCGCAGCGTCTGCCGGGCGATCCTGGTCCGGGTGACGGCGGCGCTGTAGAGGTAATAGGAGCGGGTGACGTCGAAGATCAGCTTCTGGTGCTCGCCATTGAACAGCACGTTGGCGGCGACCGCGCCGTGCTTGGCGGCATCGGCGACCGCGCTGCGCTGGCCGAAATCGAAGATCAGCCATTGCAGCGCGATGGAGGGCGACACGCCTTCGGCCGTGGTGTCGAAATAGCGCTGCGTGCCCACCGGGACCGGCAGCGGCGAACTCACCGACTGGTAGCCGCCGACCACGTTGGCGGTGATGAGCGGCAGGTAGGTCGCCTCCACCATGCCCACCGCCAGCGCCGCCTCGCGCGCCCGCTGCCAGGCGACGCGCGTCGCCGGGTTGTTGCGCTGGGCGATATCGATCAGCTCCGGCAGGCGGTAGCTGCGCCGGGGATCGACCTCCACCGCGTGCGGCAGCTCGGCGAGCCGGGGATTGGCCGGCACGCTGAAATCGGCGGCCGGCGCCCGGCCGTCGGTGGCGGTCGCCGCGCTTGCCGCGGGCTCCGTCGCCGGCGGCTGCGCGCTCCACAGCCCGTCTTCATGGCCGCTCGGCTTCCACGGCCGATCGGCGGCGGGCGCGGCCATGTTGGCGGCGTTCGGCGCGCAGCCGGCAATCAGACCGGCGGCGAGGATCGCGGCGGCAAGGCGCGCCGGCCATCGTGTGCCGCGCCCCCTCATTTCGCCAACCCGCCGCTCCATCATGCGCGTACCGCCATGAGACGCCGGAGGCGGGCGAGCCGCCGGCCGATGACGGCAGGGCTGTCCGTCTCGTTCTGCGCCGTTCCCTCCATCGTTTCCGCGGCCGAACCGTCTTCCGGCGCGTCGATCGCCCGGGCGATCGCGCCGAGCCGCGCGGCGAAGGGGGAAAGGTCATCCGCGCTCAGGTAGATGTCGCGGTTGAGGGCGGAAATCTCCGCCCGCGCCGCTTCCAGCGCTTCCGCGGTTGCCACCGAGGGCCGGATGCCGGTCGGCTCGAAAGCCACGAGTTCCAGCATGTCGCGGGCATGGGCGAGATGCTCGGCCGCCGCCGCCGCGTCACCGATCGCTCCGGCCCGTCGTCTTGGCGCGAGGCTCGCGAGACGGGCCAGCCCATTCAGCGCGGCCGCCAGATGCGCGCGCGCGGCGCTCTCGATCGACACGACCCAGACCTGCGTGAAGATGAGGTAGATGACCACATTGCCAAGCAGGATGCCGACGATGCGATCGCGCGCGCTGTCGAGGTCGAGGCTGGGGCCGAAGCCCTGCACCACGGTGAGCAGGAAGGCGAGGCCGATCTGCACGCCGCCATAGGCGATGCGCTCGGGGCCGGTGGAGACCCAGGCGGCCAGCAGGATGCCGGCGAAGATCAGCGCCATCAGCCCGCCGACCGATTCCAGATGCGGGACGACGAACAGGATCGAGGCCACCCCCAGCGTCGCGCCGATCAGGCAGCCGACAATGCGCAGGCCCAGCTTGTGCAGCGTCTCCCCGGTCGTGCCGAGCGCGGCGACATAGCAGGTGATGAGCGCGGTGTGGATGCCCTGCCAGTTGAGGCCGGTATACATGACGTAGCAGATGATGGCCGCCGCCGTCGTCTTCAGCGCAAAGCGCTGGTAGGCGGGATTGCCGAACGCGTCGGGCCTGAGAAAGGGCGGCTTGGGGGCCGGGGTGATCTCGCCTTCCGGCCCGCCGGCGATGATGGCGAGCGCCTCCCATGCCGCGTGCTCGGCGCGGCCGGCTCCGCTGGCTGGCAGAGGAGGCGCGGGCGGTGCCTCCCCGGCATCCAGTGCCGCGATGATGCGCTCGATATGGCCGACCAGTGCGGCGCGGCGGCTGGCGTCGAGATCGTCCGTCAGGCCGGCGGCGGCCAGCATCAGGCGGTAGCCGGCCCGGACATCGCGCGCCAGCTGGCCGGCGGCGGGGGAGGGCACCATGTGAAGGAGACGGATCAGCCCGGCGCGCTTCTCGGCCTCGCCATTGCCCTCGCCGAGCCGGGCGGCAAGGACGGGGTCGGCGGCCGGCGCGCCGCCGGCTATGGCGCGGGCGCTCGCCTCCAGCCGCTCGCGCAGGGTGGCGCGGGCGAGGCGCACGGGCGAGAGGCCCATGGCGATGTTGAACAGGGCCATCATCGCCATGGGCAGCGCGACCAGGTACCACGCATAGCGCAGGCCCAGCGTCGCCGCATCGGCGACTGGCACCACGTTCACCAGCGTCAGCGCATAGGCGATGATCAGCGCGATGACGCCGCCAATCTCCCCGAGCTGGGTCGCCGCGCCGATGAACAGGAAGACGAAGGACACCAGCGCGATGGTGATGAGCCGCAACGGCGGGGAATCGACCGTGAGGTTGACCAAGAGCACGACGAAGGCGACGACCAGCGAGACCAGCACGATGAGCGCGAGCGCGGTGCCGACATTCTGCGCCGCATCCGGCTTCATGAGGAAGATGACGAGGTAGCAGCTGATCGCCGCTTCCGGAATCTGGTAGAGCATGGCCACGCCCACCACCAGCGCGCAGAGCAGGGCGATGCGCCAGGTCAGCGCCGCGCGGCCGGGAAAGGGCGCGAGATCATGGCGCATCCGGGCCAGCAGCGAGGGCGCGGGCGCGGCGGCCCGGGCGTCAGCAGCGGTCGCCATGGTGCACGATCGCAACGGCGGATGCGCCGATCCGCGTCAGGTTCTCGGGGGGATCGATGAGCCGGATGCGCACCGGGAAGCGCTGGGCGATCCGCACCCAGTTCAGCGATTTCGGCAGATAGGGCAGGTTGCGCGGCAGGTTCACGAGGTCTTCCGAGATGACGCCCCAGCCGATGCCTTCCACCCGGCCGGCAATCGGCACCGCGCGGTTGGCGAGCGCGTAGACGCGGGCGCAGTCGCCGACCGCGATCGTCTCCAGTTCGGTCTCGCGGAAGGAGGCGGAGGCGTACCAGTGCTCGGTGTCGATCAGCGTGAACACCGATTGGCCCGGCGCGAGGATCTCGCCGGTGGAGATGGTGAGCCCGACGACGCGGCCGTCATGGGGAGAGCGCACCTGCGTGTGGGCGAGGCTGCGCTCGGCCAGCGCCAGCGCGGCACGGCGGGCCTCGACCAGCGCCTCCGCCCCGTCCAGCGTGCTGACGAGGCTGTCGGCGGCCTGCGCCTGTTTCGTCGCCTGGGTGAGGCTGACGCGCGCATCGTCCCGCGCCGTGCGGGCGTCGTCGACCTGCTGCGCGGTGACATAGCCCTTGGGCAGGAGCGGGGTGAGCCGCGCCAGCGTCTGCTCGGCCAGCGCGAGATTGGTGCGCGCCCGCGCGATCTGCTCGGCGGCGATGGCGGCGTTGGACTGCTCGGCGCTGATGGTGCGGCGCTGCGTGTCGCGCGCCGCCGTGGCGATGGCGAGGTCCGCCCGCGTCTGCTCGACAGCGAGCCGGTAGGGCTCCGGGTCGAGGGCGAAGAGCAGGTCGCCTTTCGCCACTTTCTGGTTCTCCACCACCGCGATGGAGACGATCTGGCCCGGCACGGTGGCGGCGATATTGACGATGTTGGCGGTGAGGACGGCGTCCTCCGACAGCGGGTTGAGCGCGGACTGGCGGAAATAGAGCCAGCCGGCGCCGATCGCCGCCACGATGATCAGCGCCCCGAGCGTGGAGCCGAGCAGGCTGCGGCGATGGGAATAGGCCGAGGGCGCCGGTTTTTCATCCGCCATGGCTCACCGCCCATACAGGGTGAGCGCCAGGGCAAAGCCGATGGCCGCCGCCAGGCACACGTAAACCAGAAGCCGCCAGGGCAGGAGATCATCAAGGTCGATGCGGATGAACAGCGCGCGCAGCACCACCGCGCCGATGACGCCGGCGGTCAGACAGATCAGCCAGAAGGGGAAATAGGCGCCGAACAGGGGAAGCGAGGGGCTCAGCGGCGCGGAGCACCCGCTCACGCCGAATGCCGCCGGCGCGAACAGGCCAATGATGCGCCGAAGCTCCATGCCGTGTTCCACCCCCGGTCCGCCCCGCGCCGACAAACATGATTACCAGCAGCCCCGCGCCAAACCAACCCGGGCGGGGGGCATCCATTCCGAGTTGTCCTCTGCCGCTTGCGTTCGCTCCTCCGGCTCTCCCGCATCGCCGGCCGAGCGCCGATCATCAGGCCGCCGCGCCGGCAAGGAGCCGGGCACTCGCCGCATCCATCCACGTCGCCTCCCGCGCGCGGCACAGGAGCGAGACGGCAGCAAGCCTGCCGGCGATGCCGCCGGGAAGGTTCACCCATGACGATTTGCCGGGCGAAATCTCCAGCCCTGTCGCGCTGTCCTTCAGGCCGCCGTCGCGTTGATCAGCGCCGCCGTCGCATCGGTGGCGGCGCCGTCGATGCGGTGGAAGGGCAGCACCCGTGGCTCGCCGGTTGCGGCGAGG
Organism: Ancylobacter amanitiformis; assembly: GCF_030814815.1. Lineage (GTDB taxonomy): Bacteria > Pseudomonadota > Alphaproteobacteria > Rhizobiales > Xanthobacteraceae > Ancylobacter > Ancylobacter amanitiformis. Next base: position 33,794 of record NZ_JAUSVR010000012.1, read on the forward strand.
GCGTTGAGATCGAAGCGGGTGTAGTTGAGGCTGCCATAGCCGCGCAGGAAGAACAGCTTGCGATCGAGATCGACAAGGCTGGTCCAGGAGGTGAATTCGGTGGCGTAGGCCTGCGCGCCCGGCTCCTCCAGCCCGGCGACCTCGAGATGCCCGCCGCCCTGCTCGGGATAGTCGATGGTGAGGCCGCGCGGCCGGTCGAAATTGTTGAGGATGTGGGCGAGCGCCAGCACGGCGAGATCCGGTGTCGCGGCCTTCTCGGCATATTGCGCGTAAAAGGCGGCGCGAACGAAGCGGCCCACCGACGTGTTCGACGATGGCAGCCCCGCCGTGGCGATGCCGGAATCCGGCTGCACCGCCGTGTAGCGGCCGAAGCTGGCGCTGGACCTGTCGACATTGCCGAGGAAGGTGTAATTGTCGAGATTGGTGAGGTGCCAGCCGAATTCCGGCCCGTTGGTCATCACCCCCACCGGGTTGTCGATGACGCTCATCTCGCCGCGGTTGAACTCGATGACCAGCGCGGCGCCCGAGGCGTCGTGCACCACATAGTGAAACGGCGATTCCACGCCGCCCAGAATGGACAGCGGCACCACCTGCACCGGCTGTTCGGCCAACGCGGCCTTGACCTCGCCCACGCTGGCGAACTGGCCGAGCACCCAGCTGCCGAGATCGGAGGCGGAGAGCACGGCGCGGGTCATCGCCAGCGACCGCTGCCCGCCCCCCGCCGCCGGATAGGACAGCAGGCTGAAGGTGAGGCCCTGGTCGTTCAGCCCTTCGAGCACTTTCAGGTCGCCGAGGCCGATCGGCGCCTGCGGCGTCGGCGTCCGGTACGGCATGGTCACGGCCAGCGCGGCATGGCGCGCGCGGTACTCGACCGCGGGATGACCCTCGACCTGCGAGGTGGTGGCGAGGCCGGCCGGCAGGAAGACCATCTGATAGGGCAGTTCGATCGTCAGTTCGAGGGTCCGCCCGAAATAGACCTTCCCGGCCGCGTCGCTGTAGATGAGGGATGTGCACATGCCGGACTGTTCCTCAAAAATGGTCGGGTTCGTTCATAGCGCTGCCGGGGGCAACGGCGAGACGGCGTGGGCGTGGGTGTGGGTGTGGGTGTGGGTGTGGGTGTGGGTGTGGCGACACGGTGTTGCGCCCTTTGCGGCACCTCCTTCACTGTCGCCGAGGCGACGCTTCCTCGCATGGCGAGGTTAGCCGGCCGGAGGGGGCGTGGAAAAGTCCCGCCCGGGCCGTGCGCGCCGATCTGCGCTGCGCCGGCACGCGGCGGGAGGAGAGCGGGTTCGACATTTTCATCCATGCCGATGCGGCGTGCGGGGCATCATCGCCCCGTTCCGCGCGGCGGATCTGGAACGGCGCCTCCATGCCCCCTGCCGGGAGCGGACGCCGGAAGGCGGCATCGGCGGCTATGGGATGCCTCACGCCGCCCACCGGCCGCACGGCCGGGTGGCAGTCCTCGGCGTGTTTTCGTGCCCGCCGACTGCTCCGCTCCGGTGATCCAGCGCCCGCTCATGCGTCATGGTGTCCGCCGCCACTTCGCCAGCCGGCCGGTCCAGCCATCCAGCGCCCGCGGGATTTCTTCATCCGGCATCCGGTGCTACGTCCGATGACGCGCAAGGACGCCGGCGCGTTCAATCATAATGGACCTGTGGGCGGGGAGCGCGATCGGCCCGCGCCCCTCGCCAACGACCCGTGGACGTGATCATGACATCGACCCCTCTGCCCGCGCCGTCGCCGATTGCCTCGCCGGCCCCCTCGCACCGGGTGGCGGTCACGTGCCGCAAGCCGCGCGCCTGTCTGGCGATGCCGGCCGCGTTGCTTCTCGCCGTTCTCACCGCCCCCGCGCCCGTGCGTGCCGAGGGCGCGCCGCCGTGGCCCGACAGCACCGCCGCGCGTCTGGCGGCGCTGGCGCTGATCGAGACGCTGAACGCCGACCTGCTCGCCAATGCCAGCGCAACGCTGACGCTCGACCGCTGGTGCGGCGCGCATCGGCTTGCCGAGCCGCCCACCATCGTTGCCGACCGGGTGACGGGGGCGGACAAGCCGGCGGATGGCGAGATCCGCGCCCGGCTCAAGGTTGGGCCGGAGGAGCCGGTGCGCTACCGGCGGGTGCGGCTGCGCTGCGGCGCGCATGTGCTGTCCGAGGCGGATAACTGGTACGTTCCCGCGCGGTTGACTGCCGAGATGAACCAGCAGTTGGAGACCACCGACACCTCGTTCGGCCGTGTGGTGCGCCCGCTCGATTTCCGCCGCACCACGCTGAAGGCGACCTTGCTGTGGCGCCCGCTGCCGGAGGGCTGGGAGACCGGCGCACCGCTGCCGATCGCGGGTGCGGACCCGCTGGCCATTCCCGATTTCGTGCTGGAGCACCGCGCGGTGCTGACCTTGCCCGACGGCACGCCATTCAGCGCGCTGACCGAGAGCTACACGCGCGCCGTGCTCGCCTTTCCGCCGCCGCCGGCGCTGGTGCCGCCGGCGCCGTGAGACTTCAGCGGGTGGTCTGCAAGGTCTGGATCACCTGCTGGCCGAAGGCCTGCACGAAGGCGTGCTGCTGCGCCTCCTCCAGCCCTGGGGCGCCCTTGACCACGCCGCAATAGGTGGCGATCAGCGCATTGGCGATGTCGGACAGGCGGGCCTTGGGATCCGTCTTCGCCAGCGCGCTCGCCCAGCCGGCACCCGTCGCGGCGGGCACCGGCAGGGCCGGCGTGCCGATGAGCGGGCCGGCCTGCGTGAGCAGCGCCGGCGGCACCAGCTTGCCGTCCGTGGCCGGGCAGGTGAGCGGGCCGGCGAGGCTGCGCGGCTCGCGCTGCACCAGCGAGGGGCCGGCCGGCACCGCCCAGATCACCGGGACCGGCGGGAAGGGCACGGCGGCGGCCGGCTCGGAGGCATCGGCCGCCGCCTGCAGGGTGAAGCGGCTGAGTTCGGCCAGCTTGTCATAGGTCTCGCCGCCGGAAGCTGCCACGACAGGGCAATAGGCGGAGGCGAGGGCGTCCACCACTTCGGCGGGCGCGGCGTCGGGCACCGCCGCCTCGTAGCTGTCGACCAGCGCCGAGACGTCGCGGTTGCCGCCGGCGATTTCGGCGGTCAGGGCGGCGACGACCTTCGGGTCCGGCCCGCGATTGCCCGGGGCACCGCCGACATGATCGCAATCGAAGGCGGCGGCGGCCTGGGTGCCGTAATCGGGCACTTTCACGCTCTCGCGCCAGGCGGCGACCATGCGCGCGGTGGCGTTGGGCGTGGCGGTGTTGCCCCAGCTGGTGCGCACGTAATTGACGAGATCGGCGAGCTGCGTGTCCGACAGGCGGCCGGCGAAGGAGGGCATGGCACCGTAGCGCCCGCCCGCCGGCAGACCCTGCAGCGCGACGGTGATGACATTATAGGGCTCGTCCGCGATCACCGCCGGGTTGCCGGCGAGCGGGGGGATCGAGCCTTCGATGCCGGCGCCCTGCGGCTGGTGGCAGGCGGCGCAATTGTCGACATAGAGCTTGGCCGCGCGGGCATGCACCGCCGGCGGCAGCGGCGAGCCCTTCTGCGGCGCCGGGGCGTCCGGCGGGGGCGGGCTGTCGAGCAGATAGGTCGCCATGGCCGCGAGGTCGGCGTCGGTGAGATAGCTCAGGCTGTCATGGATCACCTCGGCCATCGGGCCGAATACCGAGGTCTTCTGTGGTGCCGAGCCGGTCTTGAGGAACTGGACAAGCGTGTCCTTCTGCCACATCCGGGCCAGCGCGGCGGAGGCGATGTCGGGGGCGTAGAAGCCGTCGATCTCCGAGCCGGTAAAGGCGGCCTTGCCCTTGATCGCGCCCATGATGTTGCGCGGGCTGTGGCAGTCCGAGCAATGGCCGAGCGTCTCCACGAGATAGGCGCCGCGATTCCATTCCTCGCTGCGGCCCGGCGTCGGCACGAAGCTGGCCGGGCGGAAGAACAGTTCGCGCCACGCGAGCATGCCGAGGCGGATGTCGAAGGGAAAGGCGAGGCCGTTCTCGGGATTGGGCTGGTTCGCCGCCGGGATGCGCCGGACATAGGCCCATAGCGCCTTGAGGTCGTCCTCGACGATGCCGGTATAGGCGTCGAACGGCATGGCCGGGTAGAGATAGGCGCCGTCCTTGCGGATGCCGTCATGCAGTGCACGCCGGAAGTCGTCATAGGTCCACGACCCGATGCCGGTCTCGGGGTCCGAGGTGATGTTGACCGAGTAGAGCGTGCCGAACGGGGTGTTGAGCCCGAGCCCGCCCGCATAGGGCTTGCCGCCGGGGGCGGTGTGGCAGGGCATGCAGTCGGCGGCGCGGGCGAGATATTCGCCGCGTGCCACCAGCGCGTCATCCGGGGATGCGGGGGCCGGCAACGGCGCCGTCACCTGTGCCGGCGTCTGCGCCGAGGCGGCGGGTGCGTGAAGGCCCCCGAGCGCCGTTGCCAGCCCCAGCAGAATCCCGATGCGCGTTCTCGTCCGTACGGTCATGGCTCGCCCCCCAGCGTTACCGTCCCTGATGGAACGATTCCATGAAAGCACGATGGCCGCCACCCCGAAGACGGCTGACGGGGCGTTACACCCTTGCAATAGCCGTCTTCGAGGGCGCGCGCGGGGGGGCGGGGCGCGTCGAACGGGGTCAGTACGTGCCGAGGAAATCCGCCTTGCCCACCTGCACGCCCTTGTGGCGCAGGATGTCGTAGGCGGTGACGACGTGGAAGAAGAGGTTCGGCAGGGCGAAATTCAGCACATAGCTGGTGCCAACGAAGTGCCGCTCGCCGCCGCGCGAGGGCACCACGATGGCGCGCGTCTCGCTGCCGTCGAACGCGGCCGGATCGACACCGGCGAGATAGTCGAGCGTGCGGGCGATGCGCGCGTGCAGATCGGCGAAGCTGACCTCGTCATCGGCGAAGCTCGGCCCGGGCGTGCCGGTGAGGCGGGCGGCGGCAAACTTTGCGGTGTCGCTCGCCCGCTGGATCTGGCCGGTCAGCGGCAGCATGTCGGGCGCGAGACGCCCGCCGGTCAGTTCGGCGGGGTCGAGGCCGTGGGCGGCGGCAAATTCCCCGCCCTTGGTCAGGATGGCGTCGAGATTGCCGAGCGCCCGCTGGAACACGGGGATCGAGGTTTCATAGAGGGAAAGCGGCATGGATTCTCCTCGCGGGGCCGCGTAGGCGACCCGGGGGTGGCGGCAAAGTCGGGGGCGAGTTCGGAGAAAGGGCGTGGGGGCATGAAAAAACCCCGGAGCGGCAGGCCGTTCCGGGGTCTGGATCAGCGGGACGCGGGCGCGATCAGATCGCGCTGTTGATCCACTGCAGCATCTTGGCCTTCGGCGCGGCGCCGACCTGGCGGGAAGCCAGCTGGCCGTCCTTGAACAGCAGCAGCGTCGGGATCGACATGATGCCGTATTTGGAAGCCGTGGCGGGGTTCTCGTCGACGTTCAGCTTGACGATCTTCAGCTTTTCGCCGAGCTCGCCCGCCACCTCGTCGAGGACGGGAGCCACCATGCGGCAGGGACCGCACCACTCGGCCCAGAAATCCACCAGAACCGGGCCGGAAGACTTGATCACGTCGGACTCGAAGCTCTGGTCCGACACCTTTTCGACGCCCATTGGGACACCTCAAAATTCAGGGGCCCCCGAATCCCGGGAGCCCAAAGGAAGTTGACTGCAAAGTAGGTAGCTGCCCCCACCGGCGTCAAGGCGCCGTCACACTGACGTGACGCCGTCCACCGGCCGTTCCAGCGCGCGCGCCAGCTCGCCGGCGTCCAGCCGATGGACGCGCGGGCCGGCGGTATAGACAAGCAGGGCGTGTATCTCCCGGTCCGGGTACAGCCTGCCGACCAGCCGCGCGTAGAGCGCCACCTGCCGGATATGCGCGGCGGGCAGGTCTGCCCTGCTCGATGGCACGTGCCGGTCGGTCTTGAAGTCGGCCAGCGTGATGCGCGCCGGCTCCACCACCAGCCGGTCGATCCGCCCGTTCACCGCCGTGCCGTCCTCCAGCGCGCCGAGGATCGGCACCTCGGCGAGGCTGCCGGGCCCGAAGAGGGGCGCGAGTTCCGGCAGGGCCAGCGCGGCCAGTGCTTCCGCGAGCAGATCCTCGCGCTCGCTCGCCGGTCCGTCGAAGGCGCCCGCCAGCAGCCGGCGGCCGGGCTCGGCGCGGCTTTCGGGGGCGAGGGCTGCGAGGCCGGCCATCAGTCGATGGAGCAGTTCGCCACGCCGCCGGGCGAGCGCCGCCGCGCCCTCCGGCAGGGGATCCTGCAGGCCCTCGGTTGACGGGCGCAGCGCGCGGCGCGGGGCCGTGGTCGCGAGCGGCCGGCGCAGCGCGCGGGCGAGGGCGATTTCCGTCTCGGGGCTGGGCGCGTCCGGCGCGGGCGCCGCATCGCAGGACGTCTCCTCGTCCGGCACGGCGGTTGGCCCGCCAATGCGCCAGAGCTTCACCGTGCCGGCAAAGCCGGTCGCCGGCACGTCGATCGCGTCGGGCGCCAGCGCGCCGTGGACGAGATCGTACCAGCAATCGGCCGGGCGCTTGCGCGCGCCTTCCGCGCCGCACAGCACCAGCGCGGTCTCGGCGCGGGTGAGGGCGACATAGAGCAGGCGGCGATATTCGTCCTGCTGCGCGGTGTCGCCACGGGCGCGGGCCTGCGCCATGGCGGGCGTATCGGTCTTCTTGGAGGGCGCGTGCAGCAGTAGGTGGGCGCCGGGCCGGTCCGGCTGCCGGCTCTCCACCTTGAGCAGGCCGGCGCTGCGGCGGGTCATCGGGCCTGAAATCGTGTCGGCGAGGATGACATAGGGCGCTTCCAGCCCCTTGGCGCCGTGCACGGTCATCACCCGCACCTCGTCGCGCCCGGCTTCCATGTCGCGCTTGGCCTCGGCGCCGCCGCGTCGCAGGAAGGCGAGGAAGCCGGACAGCGAGGGCACCTCGATGTTCTCGTACGCGCGCGCCAGCGCCAGCATCTCGTCGAGCGCGTCCGCCGCTTCCGGGCCGAGCCGCGCCAGCATGGCGGCACGGCCGCGCTCGCGCCCGAGCACGCGGGCATAGAAATCGAACGGCCGCAGCCGTTGCGCCTCGCCGCGCAGCCGTGCCAGCCGCCCGGCCGCTTCGGCCCATTTGGGGCTTTCCCCGGCGCGGGCGATCAGCGCGTCCTCCAGCAGCCCCTCGCGGCGCGGCGCGAGCTTCATCAGGTCGTCGTCGTCGAAGCCGAAGAGCGGGCTCTTGAGCGCGCAGGCCAGCGCCAGTTCGTCGTCGCGTGCCAGTACGGCGTCGCCCAGCGCCATCAGGTCCATGACGGCGATATGCTCGGCCACCACCAGCCGATCGGCGCCGGCCACCGCCACGCCCGCCTGTTTCAATTCGCGGATGACCGCCTCGAACAGCGAATCGCGCCGGCGCACCAGAATGAGAAAGTCGCCGGGGCGCGCCGGCCGGGTGCCGTGCCGGCCGGTGACGGGGAAGCGCTGGGCGATGCGGGCGGCGATGTGCCCGGCAATGTTGCGCGCGAGCCGTGCCTTGGGGTCGTCGGTCGAGGGCGCGTCCACCGGGCGCTGCCAGGCGTCGACATCGACCCTTTCGCTCGGCACTTCCGGCTCCCACAGCTCCACCCGCGCCGGCAGGGCGCCGTGGATCGCCTCGTGCACTGGCGGCTCGGCCAGCGCGGAGAGGCCGGAATAGGCGCTCTCATCCGCGAACACGGTATCCACCGCGCCGAGAATGCCTGGCGCCGAGCGGAAGGAATGGCGCAGCCGGATATGGGCGAAGCGCGCGCCGGCCGCCGCCTCGAATTCCCGCCGCACCGTGTCGAAGCGGCGCGGATCGGCGCCCTGGAAGGAGAAGATCGACTGCTTCTCGTCGCCCACCACGAAAAGCGAGCGGGCGATGCCCTGCGGCGCGGGGCGCGCGCCCTCGCCGGAAAAGAACTCGGCGACCAGCGGGCGGATCACCTCCCACTGCTCCGGGCTGGTGTCCTGCGCCTCGTCGAGCAGCACGTGGTCGATGCCCTGATCGAGCTTGTAGTGCACCCAGGCCGAGGCGCCGGAGGCGAGCAGGCGGCGGGCGGCATCGATCAGGTCGGTGAAGTCGAGCACGCCGCGCACCGCCTTGGCGCGCTCGTAGCGCCGCGCCGCCTCGCGGCCCAGCGTGAGCACGGCGCGGCTGCGCTCATAGGCGCGGGCGGCGACGAGACGGCGGGCGAGCGGGGCGATGCGGTCGCGCTCCGTGAGCAGTTCCGCGAACTTGGCGCGCACCGCGGCGGCGCCGAACTGGCCGTCGCCATAGGGGTCGCCGTTTTCCTTCAGAAACACGTCGGCATAGGCGTCGGCCACCGCCTCGGCCGGGGCCCGGGCGGCGGCGGCGAGCGCATGGCCGCGCTTGGCCGCATTGCCGCCGGCGGCGATGAGCGCGGCGCCGAGGCCGACCCACGCCCCGCGGGGAATCAGCGCCTCCTCGACGATGCGGCGCTCCACCTCGGTGGCGGCGAGCGGTGCCTCCAGCCCGACGGCAGCGGCAAGCTCGGCGTCGCTCGCCTCCAGCGCCGCCGCATCGGCCACCAGCTGGGCGATCAGCTGGTCGATGCCGTCATCGGAGGTCTCGCCGATGATGAGCGCCAGCGCCTGCCCGAGCGGGCTGTCCGGGTGGCTGGCGCCTTCCAGCACCACGTCGGCGCGCAGGCGCGCCAGCAGTTCCAGCCGCGCCGCCTCCTCCAGCTCGCCGAAGCCGGCCGGTACCCCCGCCTCGAACGGGAAGGCGTGCAGCAGCGCGCCGCAAAAGGCATGGATGGTCTGGATCTTCAGCCCGCCCGGCGTCTCCAGCGCCTGTGCGAACAGGCGGCGCGCGCGGGCCCGCCGCTCGGGGCCCGGGCGGCCGCCATCGGTCTCGACGATCCGCACATCCAGCGCGGCGTCGTCGAGCGTCGCCCAGCCGCGCAGCGTGTCGAGCACGCGGTTGGCCATGTTGGCCGCCGCCGCCTTGGTATAGGTGAGGCACAGGATGCGCCCCGGCGGCACGCCGCGCATCAACAGGCGGATGACGCGGCGCGCCAGAACATGGGTCTTGCCCGAGCCGGCATTGGCCGAGACCCAGGCGGAGAGATCGGGATCGGACGCGCGGCTCTGCAGCGCGGTGGCGGCGGCGAGCGCGGCGGGGAGGGTGGGGTCGCTCATTCCTCGCCCTCGCCGCTGGTCGCCCATTCCTTCACCCGGGCGAGATGGTCAAAATCGCCGAAGCGCCCGCGGAACATCGGCCGCGCCAGCGAGGCATAGCCGCGCGACGGGTTCTCGAAGGCGGCGACGAGCTGGCCCAGCCGTTCCAGCGTCGCCATGGCGCTGCCGGCCGCGGTGTCGTTCTCGTCCACGGCGCTGGTCTCCTTCAGGCCGGCGGTGGCGAGCTTCACATAGATGAGCGCGGCCGCCTCTTCCGCCGGCACCTCGCGAAAACTGCCGGACGCGGCCATGGCGGCTTCCAGCGGCAGTTGCGGCGAATAGTGAACCTTGGTCTGCCTGGCGGTGGGCACCGCGCCGGTCTTGAAGTCGACAATGGCGAGCCCGCCGTCGCGCCGCTGCTCGATACGGTCGGCACGGCCGGTGAGCGTGAAGCGTCCGCCCGGCAGTTCAAGCCGGCCATAGACTTCCGCGAAGATGCGCCGTGTGCCGGGGCGGCGCGCCTGCTCCCAGGCGATGACGCGTGGCACCAGCCGCTCGAACCGCGCCCACCACAGCGCGTGCGCGGCCGGGAAGGCTTCCAGCGGGGCGAAGGCACGGCGGCCATGGGCGAGGAGGGCCGCCTCGGGGTCCGCCGGCAGGCCTTCGGGGAAGGCGAGGGCGAAGGTGCCGAGCGCCGCATGAATGGCGCTGCCGCGCTCCCCGGCGCCCGGCGCCTCGTCCAGTGCGTCGAGCGGGGCGAGCTTCAACACATGGCGGGCATAGATCGTGTAGGGGTCGCGCAGCCAGGTCTCGATTTCGGTGACGGACAGCCGTTTCGGCCGCAGGTCGAGCGGCGGGGCGGGCTCGGGCCGGGGCAGGCGGGGGGCCTTCGGCTCGGCGTCGATCCGCGCGGCGAGACGGCGCAGACGGTCGCCGCGCGCCAGCGCCGCCTCCCAGCGCGTCTTGCCGCTCACCGCCGCCAGCCTTTGCAGGAAGCGCGACGGCACGGTCGGCGCGCCGCCCAGCTTGCGCGCATGCGACAGGACCAGCTCGGGCGCGCCGCCGCCCTGCGCGAAATCATGGGCGGACAGGCCGATGCGCCGCTCCGGCGCCTCCAGCCCGAGCGCGGCGCGCATCGGCCGGCTGAGCCAGGGGTCGGTGCGCACCGCCGCCGGCCAGCCCTGCTCGACGAGGCCCGCCAGCACCACGCGGTCGACGCTGACGAGCCGCGCTTCCAGCGGGCCGAGGATGCGCAGCCGCGCGCCGGGCACCAGCGGCGGGCGCACCGGCCGGTCGCCCAGCAGCAGCACCAGCGCGCTGGCATAATCGCCCAGCGTCATGGCGGGCGCGTCGCGTGCCGCTTCCGCCAGATCGTCGAAGGCCTGCGCGAGGACCGCGAGCGCGGTCTCGTCCTGCGGCGCGCCGTCCTGCGGCACGCCGTCATCGCGCTCACTCCAGGCGCCCGCGATGGCCCGGCGATGGGCGTCGACCAGCGCGGCGAAGGCATGCACGCCCGTGCCGAGCGTCAGCAGCGGGCCGAGAGCGCCGGCGACGCGGGCGGCGAGATCCGCCGCGCGCGCGCGCGGCGCGTCGCCGATCCGTGCGCGCGGGTCGCTGGGGTGGTGCTGCGCGGGCGAGAAGGCCGCCACCGCCGCGACCAGCCCCGGCGCGCCCGGCGCCGGGCGCGGACCGCGCAGCACCATCATTTCCAGCGCCTCGACGGCAGGGGCGAGTTCCGCCCGCTCCAACCCGAAGCGGGCCAGCGCGTGGCGCAGCAGCGCGGCGAGCGGCAGCGGCGCCAATTCGTCCACGCAGGCATCGGCCACCAGCCGGGCGAAACGGCCCGGCGCGCTTTCGGACAAGGGTTCGCCGGCCGAATCGTCGATGGCGATATCGAAGCGCAGCAGCTCGGCGGCCACGCGCCGGGCGAGGTCGCGGTCGGGGGTGATGAGGGCGGCGGTGCGCGTCGGGTCTTCCAGCACCTCGCGCAGCGCTACCGCGATGGCGAGCGCCTCCTCGCGCGAATCCTCGGCCTCGATGAGAGCCACGCCGGCCAGCGCCGCATCGATGGCGGGCGCGCCGAGGCGCTCCTCCAGGCTGGCCCAGGCCTCGGTGGTGGCCACCGGGCGCAGCGCTTCCGAGAGCAGCCGCTCGCGCCCGTGCACCGCCGGCGGGGCGAGAACCGCCACCTGCGCGCGCGCGGCCCGCAGGTGGCGGGAGAGCAGCAGCGCGAGGCCGTATTGCGGATGGCTGGGGGCGGGGGCGGCCTCGTCGGTCAGCGCCTGCCAGGAGGCCTCGTCGAGATCGGTGTCGAGGCCGGGCAGCACCACGCAGCCGCGCGGCAGATGGGCCACCGCGGCGAGCAGCCGCGCGGTGGCCGGCAGGGAGCCGGTCGAGCCGGCCGCGATGACAGGGCCGGTCGCGCCGTCCTTCAGCAGCCGCTCGGCCTCGGCCGCGATCAGCCGGTCGCGGCGGATGCTGGCATCGACCTCGCCATGCTCGGCGAGGTGCGCGGGCCAGAAATCGCGGGCGATCTTCAGGAAGTCGAGCGCCATGTCCCAATAGGCGTCGTGCTCGCCCGGCACCAGCGCGTCGAGCCGCTCCCACGGCACTTCCTGCGCCGCCATCTCGTCGATGAGGTGGGCGAGCGCGTCGGCGAGGCCGATTTCGGCGCCCGGCCCGGCGGCGACAGCGACCCGCCCGTCGCCGTCCCGCAGCCGCGAGCGCCAGGCCTTGACCAGGCTGGCAAGGGCGAGCCGCCGCGTGGTCGGCTTCACCGCGCGCGGGGGGTCGGCAAAGCTCTCGGCGAAGGCGAGTGCGTCCTCGTCGACATCGCCGAGCGGCACGATGCGCGGCAGCAGCGCCACCCCGGCCGGCATACCCGCGACCTCGACGCGCGCGCGCAACGCCTCGGCCAGCAGGCGGCCGGCGCGCCGCGTCGGCAGGAAGATGGTGGTCGTGGCGAGCGCGAAGGGGTCCCCGCGCGGCGTGAAGCCCTCGATCAGCCCTCCGTCCAGCAGCGCGTCGGCGAGCACGGGCAGGAAGGGCGCGGAGGCGGGGATCGTGAACAGGCGCGGCGGGCGAGCGGTCATGGCAGCATGTTACACGGCGGGCGGGCGCGCGGTACCGGCTTCAGTCCTTGGAGCGGCGGATGGCGTCCTCGGCCTCGCCGATCGCCTCGGGCGTGCCGACATGCATCCACACCCCTTCCATCCGCATGCCATTGAGCCGCCCGGCCTCGGCGGCGCGGAAGAACAGCCGGTTCAGCGAAAAGGCGCCGTCCGGCGTGTCGCGGAAGACCTCCGCCGTCATCACCGCCGCGCCGGCGAAGACGAAGGGTGCCACCTGCGCCCCCGGGCGCGCCTCCAGCCGGCCATCGCCATCCATCAGGAAGTCGCCGCGCCCCTCATAACCCACCGAGCCGGCCGTGGGCGCGAGCAGCAGGCGCAGGTCCATCCGCGCCGGATCGAAGCCGGCGGCGAGCGCGGCGAGGTTCGGCCGGATGCCCTCGATCCAGAGCGTGTCGGCATTGATGGTGAAGAACGGCCCGGGCCCCAGCAGCGGCAGCGCCTTGCGGATGCCGCCGCCGGTTTCCAGCAATTGGTCGCGCTCGTCCGAGAGCACGATGCGCGGCCGCGCGCGGCCGGCGAGATGGCGCTCCAGCACCTCCGCCTGCCAGTGCAGGTTGACCACGGCGGTCTCGACCCCGGCGGCTTCCAGGCGGTCCAGCACATGGTCGATCAGCGGCCGGCCGGCCACCTCCACCATGGGCTTGGGCATGTGGTCGGTGAGGGGGCGCATGCGCTGGCCGAGGCCGGCAGCGAGCACCATCGCGGTTCGGATCGTCGTCATGATGCGGGGGCCGTCGCGATTGAGGAGGTCATGATGGAGCTGTCACGGCGCGCGCATCACGCCTCGCGAGGGTCGTTCGGCGCGTCGAGCGGGGCGGGCGCCGGCGCGGCGAGGGGCGTGGCGAGGGGCCGGTCGGGCGAGGGCACATGCGCCTCGAACCACGCTTTCAGCGGAGCGAGGTCGGTGAAGGCGAGGCAGCGCTGCAGATAGGTCCAGACGCGCGGAATATGGCGCAGGTAGCCCGGCTTGCCGTCGCGGTGGTTCAGCCGGGCGAAGGTGCCGAGGATCTTGGTCGCGCGCTGCGCGCCCATCACCGCGTAGGAGGCGGCGAAGGCGCGCATGTCGAAGGCCGGGTTGGCCTGCCGGCTGGCGCGGATATAGCGCCCGAGCAGCGCCAGTTCCATCTCCTCCGGCACGTCGACCCGGGCGTCCTGCGTCAGCGAGGCGACATCATAGGCCGCGGGGCCCATCACCGCGTCCTGGAAATCCAGCAGACCGATCCGCGCCAGCCCCTCGCGGCCCGGTAGCCACATCAGGTTCGGCGAGTGATAGTCGCGCAGCACCCAGACCGGCTTCTGCATCAGCGATGGCGCCAGCGCGTCCGCCCAGAGCTGCCGGAACGCGGCCCGGCCCTCGGGCGACAGGGCAGGCGCCTCCCGATGCGGCAGGTACCAGTCGATCAGCAGCTCGACCTCGATCAGCAGCGCGGCGATGTCGTAGCGCGGCAGCTGGTAGTCGATCTCGGGCGAGACGGCGAGCCGGTCCGGCAGATCGAGCCGGTGCAGCGCGGCCAGCACGTCGATCGCGACCTCGTAACGCTCCATCACCGGCGCCGGCGCCGGCGGCGCTCCCGCGAGCACGCCCTCGTCGCCCAGGTCCTCCATGATCAGCAGGCCGGAAGCGAGGTCGGCGGCATAGATGAGCGGTGCCGAGAGGCCACGGGCCTTGAGGCCGCGCGCCAGCGCCACGAACGGCTTCACGTCCTCGGCGAGATGGGCGATGGCGCTGTAGGGCCGGCCGTCGCGCACCGGCGGCCCGTCCGGCCGGCGTGGCGCGTTCATCAGCACGGCGTTGCGCTGCGTGCCGACCAACCGCTCATAGGTGCGGGAGGAAGCATCGCCCTGCAGGTGGCGCCGGTGCGCCGGGCCGAAGCCGGCGGAATCGATGAGCGCGCGGATCGTGCGCATGCGCAGCAGCGCGCCCGCAAGCCGGCCATGGCCGGTGAGGCGCACGTGCCGGCGGGTTTCCGGCGCCTCGGGCGGAATGGTGACGCCCACTTCCAGCCGGTTGGGCTGTTGCAGCACCTCGCCGGCCCGCTCCGGCCATTCCACCAGTGTCACCGCGCTGTCGGTCAGGTCGTACCAGCCGAGTTCCTCCAGCTCGGAGGAATCGCCCAGGCGATACAGGTCGGCATGGACCACGCTGTGGCGGGGCAGTTCGTAGCTTTGCAGCAGGGTGAAGGTCGGGCTCGGCACATCGAGGTCCGGGTCCTGCGCCAGTTCGCGGATGATGGCGCGGGCCAGGGTCGACTTGCCGGCGCCGAGATCGCCGGTGAGCGCGACCAGATCGCCGGGCTGCAGCATGGCGGCAAGGTCCATGGCCAGCCGGCCGGCGGCCAGCTCGTCGGGGAGCACGACGTCCCACCGCGTCACCTGCGGCATCGGGACGGCGGCTGTGCTGCGCGGTGCGTCGACCATCGGCTACTCCGCGGCTGCTCGGCCGGCGCCCGCTTCCAGCGGGAAAACGCAGGTGACGAGCGTTCCCCCGCTGGGCGGGGAGACAATGCTCACCTTACCCCCATGCAGCGCCATCAGCGAGCGAACGATGGAGAGGCCGAGCCCGACACCGCGATGACGCGAGCCGGTGGTGTGGCTCTCGAACCGGTCGAACACCCGCGCGCCGATCTCGGGCGCGATGCCGGGGCCGGTGTCGCGCACGCGGAACACCACGTCGCGCTCCCGCCGTTCGGCGGAAAGTGTCACGGTGGAACCCTCCGGCGCGAAACCGACGGCGTTGGACAGCAGATTGTACAATACCTGCCGCACGCGCCGCGAATCCGCCCGGAACGTGCCCGCCGCGCTGCCGGGCTCGATGGCGAGCCGGATGCCGCCTTCCGCGAGGCGGTCCCGCACGCCTTCGGCTGCGGCCTCCATGGCGGTGCGCACATCGACTTCGCCCAGTTCCAGCGTCATCGAGCCGGCGTCGATGGTGGCCAGGTCGAGAATGTCGTTGATGATGGCGAGCAGCGCCGCGCTGCTCTCGGTGATGTGGCCGACATAGGCGCGCTGGCGGGTGTTGAGCGGGCCGAGCGCGGCATCGTCGAGCAGCTGGGCGAAGCCGATGATGGTGGTCAGCGGCGAGCGCAGTTCGTAGGAAACGTGGCTGACGAAGGTGCTCTTGAGATGGTCGGCGGCCACCAGCGCCTGGTTGCGCTCGACCAGCGCGCGCTCGACGCGCACGCTGTCGGTGACGTCGCGCAGCGTGACGAGCGTGCCGCCATCCGGCAGCGGCTGGGTCGAGCCGTCCAGGATGATGCCGTCGGTGCGCTCCAGCCGGAACTCGGTCGGCATGCGCGCCTCGATGCCGGTAAGCGCGGCGCGCAGGCGCGACCACACCGCCGTGTCGGCGGCGAGCGGCCGGCAGGCCTCGGCCACCGCGTCGATATGCGGGTGGCCCTTCAGCAGCGCCGGATCGAGCCGCCACAGCTGCGCAAAGGCGGAATTCGACAGGCCGAGCCGTCCGTCGCTGCCGAACACGGCGACCGCCTCGGCCAGCGCGTCGAGCGTCTCGCTCTGGATGCGGGTGAGCGCGATGTAGCGGCTTTCCAGCGCCAGCCGCTCGGTTACTTCGTCGAACAGATAGGTGACGCCGCCTTCGGGGTTGGGCGCGCTGACGACGCGCAGCGTGCGCCCGCCGGGCAGGTGCCACCAATGTTCCTTCGGCTCCATGGCGCGATAGGCCGAATGCAGGTCCTCGCGCCACAGGCGGAAATCGGCCTGCTCGGGCAGGCGGCGGGTGGCGCGCAGCCGGTCGAGCACCGCCGTGTCGGTCGGCCGGTCGTCCAGGAAGGAGGGGTCGAGCTCGAACAGGTTCACATAGGCGGCGTTATGGAAGACAAGCCGCTGGTCGGCGCCGAAAATGGCGACGGCCGTGGCCAGCTGGTCCAGCGTGCGCCGATGCGCGCGCACCACATGGGCCAGTTCGCTGCGCACGCTCTCCGCCTCGGTGGCGTCGAGCGCGATGCCGGCGAGCCCGCCACCCGCGTCGACCTCCAGCACGTCGAGCACGCGGCGCGTGCCCGCCACCACGACCGGCAGGCGCTGGGCGAAGGCGCGGCCCTCGGCATGGGCCCGCGCCGCCAGCGTGCGGCCGGACTGGTCGAGCAGGCGCAGGTCGCGCGTCGCGGCCTCCTGCGCGTCGCGCGCTTCGACCGCGTGGAGATAGGCCGAATTGCTCCAGCGCAGCTGGCCCTCCTCGCCGGCCACCCAGACCGGGGCAGGCAGCGCGTCGAGCAGCGTGTGCAGGGCGGATGTCTGGGCATCGAGCGCGCGATAGGCGTCGTGCAGGCGTGCATGGTCGAGCCGCACGCCGGTAATGTCGCGCAGGCGCAGGATCACCGCCGAGCCGACCGGCCGGCCATCCGCCTCGACATGGCGGCCATCCTGCGCGACGAGGGTCAGTGCCAGCGGCATGCCGGTGGCGCGCAGCCGGTCGACGCCGGCGTCGATCTCGCGCGCCGAGCCGGGGCTGAGCCAGGTGCCGAAGGCGAGGATGCGGGTGGGCGAGACCACGCCGGTGAAGGCGGGGGTGTTGCCGATGATTTCAGGGGCGGCGGCGGGATCGCGCCAGACCACGACGATCTGCGGCTCGGCCATCAGCAGCGCGCGCGATTCCTCGATCCGCGCCTCGAGCCGCGAAATCTCGCCATAGGCGAAGGACTCGCGCTCCATCGCGCGGCGGCGGAAACCGACATGTACAACCGCCGTGGTGGTGGCGAAGGCGATCAGGCCCAGAACCAGGGCGAAGCCGATCAGCATGCCCGGCTCCTGGGCGGCGAAAGTGCCCAGCAGGTCGGCGACGGGATCCGCCTCGGCAGCCCGGACGGGCAGCGGCGAGGCGGCCATGAGCGCGCCCGCGAACAATGCGATCAAGCCCGGTCCGAGGAAGCGTCGCCCGTGCCGGGGGCGTACGTCCCGCGCCTCGGCTCGCGCCGCTGCGCCACGTTCCGTCTTGTCCCTGGCAGCGCTTGCGCCGGCCGGTTGCGCCATTCGCGCCCGTCTCCCCTTGCCGACACCCGTTCCTTTCGGCTCAACGCGTCCGAATCACCGAGACTTTACCCAAGCGGGAGGGGCACTAGAAGGGCGGCGATGCCGCGGACCCCGTCCGGGCGGGCGCACGGCCCGCCGACATGGGCCTTTCCCGCCCGAACGGGAGCGTTCCCGCCTTGCGTGGCGCGGCATCCCGCCGGGTGGGCGGGCTCAGAGCCCCTCGAACAGCGCGGTGGACAAATAGCGTTCCGCGAAGGAGGGGATGATGACGACGACCGTCTTGCCCTCGTTCTCCGGGCGCGCGCCCACTTCCAGCGCGGCGGCGATGGCGGCGCCGGAGGAAATGCCGACCGGGATACCCTCCAGCCGGGCGATGGCGCGGGCGGTCTCGAACGCGGTCTGGTTGCCCACGGTGATCACCTCGTCGATCACCGAGCGGTCCAGCACTTCCGGCACGAAGCCGGCGCCGATGCCCTGGATCTTGTGCGGGCCGGGCTGGCCGCCCGAGAGCACCGGGCTGTCCTCCGGCTCCACGGCCACCATGCGCAGGCCCGGTTTGCGCGGCTTCAGCGCCTGGCCGATGCCGGTGATGGTGCCGCCGGTGCCGACGCCTGAAATGACGATGTCGACCTCGCCCTGAGTGTCGTTCCAGATCTCCTCCGCCGTGGTGCGGCGGTGGATGGCCGGGTTGGCCGGGTTGCGGAACTGCTGCGGGATGATGGCGTCCGGCAGCTCGCGCGCCAGTTCCTCGGCCTTGGCGACCGCGCCGCGCATGCCCTGCGCCGCCGGGGTCAGCACCAGTTCGGCGCCGAGCAGGGCCAGCATCTTGCGGCGCTCCACCGACATCGATTCCGGCATGACGAGGATGAGCCGGTAGCCGTGCGCGGCGGCGACGAAAGCCAGCGCGATGCCGGTATTGCCGGAAGTCGGCTCGATCAGCACGGTGCCGGGCCGCAGCACGCCGGCCTCTTCCAGCGACTGGATCATCGAGACGCCGATGCGATCCTTGACGGAGCCGATCGGGTTGAAGAATTCGAGCTTGGCGAGAATGCGCGCCTTCACGCCACGCTCGGCCGGCAGCCGGTTGAGCTGCACCAGCGGCGTGTCGCCGATGGTCTCGGTGATCGAGCCATAGACGCGGCCCCGGCCCGGCTTGGCGGCGGAGACGGATGTGAGGGCGGGCGAGGTGGGAGCGGCTTCGGCCATGGGTGCCTCCGGCGGATGCGGGGTGCGCGGCTGACGCGCCCCCGTCATTGATGCGGCGAAATCGCCGACAGCGCTAGCTTATTCACGAAATAATGTCGAGGAAATTTATATTCAACAAACTTAAATGGTGAAATCAATGCCCTCGGCCATTCCCTTGCGCAGGGTGTTCTGGGCCGCCACGCGGCACAGATATTCCACGGTGACCGCCTCCAGCGCCGCCTCGAAGGAGCGCTCGGCCTCGGCGACGGCGGGCTGCACGATGTCGCGCACGATGGGCGGGGACGAATCGAGCGTCTCCTCGCTCTCCGCCTCGACCACCCGCACGATTTCCGCCACGGTGATGCGCCGGCGCTCGCGCGCCAGCTCATAGCCGCCGCGCGGGCCGCGCACGCCCTTCAGCACGCCGGCATGCACCAGCGCCTGCAGCACGGGTTCGAGATGGCGGGGCGGCAGCTCATGGCGCGCCGCCAGCGCCTTGGCAGCGACCGGCGTGCCGCGCGCGTTGAGCGCGACGTCGACGACGGCGGCAATGGCGAGCAGGCTCTTATCGGACAGACGCGGCATGATCCTTCGCTACCGTGATATTGTGCGGGCGTCGAGCCCTGTCGAGCCGAATCCACCGCTACCGCGTGTTGTTTCGCTCAAATCACCGGACCGGCACAGCTGAATGCGCGTCACCGGCGCCACCACGAGCTGGGCGATTCGCTGCCCGCGCTCCAGTACCACGGGCTCGGTGCCGAGATTGATGAGCAGCACCTTCACCTCGCCGCGGTAATCGGCGTCGACCGTGCCCGGCGCGTTGAGCACGGTGAGGCCCTGCTTGAGCGCGAGGCCGGAGCGCGGGCGCACCTGTCCCTCATAGCCGTCCGGCAGGGCGAGGCACAGGCCGGTCGGCACGGCGGCGCGGGCGAGCGGCGCCAGCGTCAGCGCCTCGCCCTCGGGCAGCGCGGCGAGCAGATCGAGCCCGGCGGCACCGGCGGTTGCATAGGTGGGCAAAGGCAGGCCCTCGGCATGCGGCAGCACGAGGACAGGCACATCCATGAAAGCGGGGGTCTCGGTCATGGCGCTCCCTCCAGCGGGCCGAGCGCGGCGGCGATGCGGGCGACGAGGCGCTCGGCGACGTCCGACTTGGACGCGGTCGGCCAGTCCTCGACGCCGGCTTCGGTGATGAGGTGCACCTGGTTCTGGTCGCCGCCCATCACCCCGCCGGCAATGCCGCTGCGCGGGGAGACGTCGTTGGCGACGATCCAGTCGCAGCCCTTGCGCGCCCGCTTGGCCTGCGCATAGCCGACGACGTTCTCCGTCTCCGCCGCGAAGCCGACCACGAGGCGCGGGCGCTGCGCGGGGTGGTGGGCGATGGTGGCGAGGATGTCCGGGTTCTCGGTGAGGGTGAGCGCGGGGATCGCCCCGCCATCCTTCTTCATCTTCTCGCCCGCTTCGCGCGCCGCGCGCCAGTCGGCCACGGCGGCGGCGAAGATGGCGGCATCGGCCGGCAGCGCGGCCTCGACCGCCGCCAGCATCTGCCGGGCGGTCTCCACCGGGCGCACCGTGACGCCGGAGGGATCGGGCAGGTTCACCGGGCCGCAGACCAGCGTGACCCGCGCACCCGCACGCGCGGCGGCGGCGGCAATGGCGTGGCCCTGCTTGCCGGAGGAGCGGTTGGCGATGTAGCGCACGGGATCGATCGGCTCGTGCGTCGGCCCTGACGTGACGAGCACATGGCGGCCGGCGAGCGGGCCGGGGACCGGCGGCGCCAGAAGCCGCGCGGCGGCCTCGGCGATCTCGGTGGGCTCGGCCATGCGGCCCGGCCCGGCCTCGCCGCGCTCGGCCATCTCGCCGACATTCGGGCCGATGAAGGCGATGCCGTCCTCCTTCAGCCGGGCAACATTGCGCCGGGTCGCGGCATGCGCCCACATGAAAGGGTTCATCGCCGGCGCCACCAGCACCGGCCGGTCGGTGGCCAGCAGCACGGCGCTGGCGAGGTCGTCGGCGAGGCCGTGCGCCATCTTCGCCATCAGGTCGGCGGTGGCGGGGGCTATGAGGATGAGATCCGCCTCCCGGGCCAGCCGGATATGGCCGACATCCTGCTCGGCATCGCGGTCGAACAGGTCGGTGAAGACGCGGCCATGGGCCAGCGCCC
Source organism: Ancylobacter amanitiformis (assembly GCF_030814815.1). GTDB lineage: Bacteria > Pseudomonadota > Alphaproteobacteria > Rhizobiales > Xanthobacteraceae > Ancylobacter > Ancylobacter amanitiformis. Next base: position 54,365 of record NZ_JAUSVR010000012.1, read on the forward strand.
CGGCGGCGAGCGGGGTGACGAAATGCTGCGCCGCCGCCGTCATGACGACGCGCACCACGGCCCCGCGCTCCTTCAGCCGGCGGATGAGATCGAGGCTCTTATAGGCGGCGATGCCGCCGCCGATGATGAGAAGAACCGTCTTGCCGGCCAGCATGCACGCCCCTGACGCCTCTCGATGAGGTCTGCGGTTCATACAGCCAAATCCCCGCGCTGTCGTGCGCCCGCCACCGGTGTCCGGATACGGCCCGCCGGAGCCTGGCCGGAGTCACCGGTCTCGGATACGCTGGAAAACGCTGCCCTCAGAACAGCAGATGCCCGGCCAGCAGCGCGGCGATGACCCAGAGCGCGAGGGTCATCCAGCGGTTGCCGCGTCCCTCCGCCCGGCCGATGGCCTCCATCGTTTCCGGCGCCAGAGCGAGCCCGTTGCGGGTGGCGCTGTCGATCTGGGCGGCGATGCGCTGGCCCTGCGCGATCAGCTCCGGCAGGGCCTGCAGCGAACGGCCCAGCGCGCCGACGCCGTCCGCCACCTCCTCCAGCCGCGCGGCGGGGCCGAGATTGCGCTCGATCCAGGTGCGCACCACCGGCTCGGCGGTCTTCCACATGTCGAGATGCGGGTCGAGCGCACGGGCCACGCCCTCGACCACGACCATGGTCTTCTGCAGCAGCAGCAGCTCCGGCCGGGTCTTCATGTCGAACAGCGCCGTCACCTCGAACAGCAGGGTGAGCAGCTTGGCCATGGAAATCTGGTCGGCGGGGCGCGAGTGGATCGGCTCGCCGATGGCACGAATGGCCTGGGCGAAATCCTCGACCGAATGATGCGCGGGCACATAGCCGGCTTCGAAATGCACCTGCGCCACCCGCAGCCAGTTGCGGGTGATGAAGCCGTAGAGGATTTCGGCGAGGAAGCGCCGCTCCTTCTGCCCAAGCCGGCCCATGATGCCGCAATCCACCGCCACCAGCCGGCCCTGCGGATCGACGAACAGGTTGCCCGGGTGCATGTCGGCGTGGAAGAAGCCGTCGCGCAGCGCGTGCCGCAGGAAGGACTGCATGACGATGCGGCCCATGTCCGGCAGGTCGTGGCCGGCGGCCCGCAGCGCGTCGAGATCGTTCAGCTTGATGCCGTCGATCCACTCGGTGGTGAGCACCTCGCGCCCGGTGCGGTCCCAGTCGACCGTCGGGACACGGAAATCCTCCTCGCCCTGCGTGTTCTGCGCCAGTTCGGCGAGGGCGGCGGCTTCCAGCCGCAGATCCATCTCCATCGACATGGAGCGGGCGAGCGTGTCGACCACGGCGATCAGCCGCAGCCGCCGTCCTTCCGGCGAGGCGCGCTCGCCGAGGCGCGCGACGCGGTAGAAGGAGGAGAGGTCGATGCGGAAGCGCCGCTGCACGTCCGGGCGCAGCACCTTCACCGCGACGCGGCGCACCGTGCCGTCGGCCTCCGCGATCTCGCCCTGATGCACCTGCGCGATGGAGGCGGCGGCGAGCGCGGGCCCGAGCCGGGCATAGACTGCCAGCGCGGGCCGGTCGAAATTGCGCGCGATGATCGCCTCCGCCACCTCCTGCGGGAAGGGGGGCATGCGGTCCTGCAGAAGCTGGAGATCGCGCGCCAGCTGCGGGCCGACCACGTCCGGCCGGGTGGCAAGGAACTGGCCGAGCTTCACATAGGAGGGGCCAAGCCGCGACAGTGCCACGCCGATGCGCGCGGGATCGCCCGTCGTGCCGGGGCGGGCGATGAGCCGGGCGGCGGCGAAGAGCGGCTCCGAGCCGGGCGGCATCAGCGCGGGGTCGATGCGCGTGAACACGCCTTCGCGGGCCAGCACATAGCCGGCGCGCGCCAGTCGCAGGAAATCACCGAGGGGAGTGGCCACGCGCCTAGATCCGCACGCCGGAATGCAGGGCGACGATGCCCCCGGTCAGCGGCGTGTAGCCCACTCTGCCGAGGCCGGCGGCCCGCATCAGGCCGGCAAAGGCCTCCGGCGCGGGGAACTTGCGGATCGATTCGACGAGATACTGGTAGGATTCGGCATCGCCGGTGACGAGCCGGCCCATGCCCGGAATGAGCTTGAACGAATAGGTGTCGTAGATGGCGTCCAGCCCCGGCACGTCGACACGGGAGAATTCCAGTATGAGGCAGCGCCCGCCGGGCTTGAGCACGCGGCGCATTTCCGAGAGCGCCTTGTCCATGCGCGGCACGTTGCGGATGCCGAAGGCGATGGTGGTGGCGTCGAACGACTTGTCGGGGAAGGGCAGTTCCTCGGCATTGGCCTCGACGAACTCGACCCGCCCGGCAAGACCCAGCGCGGCGGCCCGCTCGCGCCCCACGCCCAGCATGCCACCATTGATGTCGGCCACCGTCGCGCGGGTGCCCGCGCCGCTGGCCTCCACCGTGCGGAAGGACACATCCCCGGTGCCGCCGGCCACATCGAGCAGCTTGAAGGCGCGCTCGCTCTTGGGCGGGCGCAGGCGCGAGACCAGGAGGTCCTTCCACACCCGGTGCAGGCCCATGGACATGAGGTCGTTCATCAGGTCGTAGCGCCGGGCGACGGAGTGGAACACCTCGTCGACCATGCGCTGCTTCTCGGCCAGCGGCACGGTGCGGAAGCCGAAATGGGTCTCGGCCGTGCGCGTGCCCGCGCTGTCGCCCGCGGGACGATCCGCGTCCGTCGTCGCCTCGACCCGAGCGTCCTCGGCCAGATTGCCCGCATCCATCGGCTCGCGGCTCCCGCGTTCGATCCAAATCGGCGCGGACCATAGCGGAGAGCCCGCCGCCCTCCAAGCCGGCCGGCGCGGGGGCCGCCATGCACGGTGAGCAATGCACGGTGAGCCGTGCGCGATGGGCAGCGCGGGGGCTCGGTTCGGCGGCTCGGCTTGGCTCGGCGGCTCGGCGCGATTCGTCAGATCACCCGTACCCGCGTGCCCACCGGGACGCGCTCGTACAGATCGATGACGTCCTCGTTGCGCATGCGGATGCAGCCGGAGGAAACGGCGCGGCCGATCGAGTCCGGCTCGTTGGAGCCGTGGATGCGGTAGAGCGTGTCGCCGAGATAGAGCGCGCGGGCCCCGAGCGGGTTGTCGGGGCCGCCGGCCATCACCTCGGGCAGGTCGGGCCGGCGGGCGATCATTTCCGCCGGTGGGCGCCAGTCCGGCCATTCACGCTTGCTGGTGATGCGCTGCGTGCCGCTCCAGGCGAAACCTTCGCGCCCGACCCCGATGCCGTAGCGGATCGCCGTGCCGTCGCCCTGCACGAGGTAGAGGAAGCGGGCGCCGGTATCGACGATGATCGTCCCGGCGCGGTCGCGGCCGGCATAGCGCACCACGCGGCGGTCGAATTTGCGATCGACGCCCTTGCCGCCGCTGGCCTCGCGCGCCACCGGCAGCGGCGGGCCGTCCTCGCGGTAATAATCGGCGCTGCCATAGGTTGCCGCCTCGACCGCGACGGCGCCGGTGCGGCTCGCGCCATAGGTATTCGCAGGGCCGGCGCCGCGCGTGACCGGGATGCCGCGCGGGGGCGGGAGCGTGCCATAGACCCCGCCGCCCACCGCATAGGCGCCGCCGGCCAGCGGCATCGGCGCGGCGACATCGGCGCCGGGTTCGTCGGCCGGCGGCTGCGCGTGGACCTCTCCCGGCGGGTAGACAGCGCCCGCGCCCGATCGCCACCCGCTGTGGGCCGGTGTGTTGTAGCGCTGCGCGCTGCCGGCGCCCTCGCCGGAGAAGACGCGGTAGGAGGAACCGGAATCATAGATCCAGCCCTGCGCCCGGGCGGGTGAGAGCAGAACGGACAGGGCAAGAAGGAATACGGCGAGGATCCACAGGGTCGGCGGAAATCGCGCGGCGCTCGATCGCGGGATGCGTGGTCGCCCGCGATCGCAGGCATGGCCGAGGGCCCGCCGCCGCCCTTCCGGCGGCGGCGCACCCTGTTCGACGCGGCCGACGACGCCCGAATCAGCGCTCATCCGCTTGCTGCCCCCTGCACGGTCCATCGGCGGCAGGCTGGGGCGCCATGGTTAATTTGCCGTTAGTGGCGGCATATCGGGCCGGCTCCGCAGGGGCGCGCCGGCCCTTCACCGCTCACGGGCAGCGCACATAGACCATGGTGCCGTAGCGACCGGCCACTTCCTTGTCGAGCCACCGGAGCACCAGCACCTGCCCGTCGAAGCGCACCACTTCGCGGTCGGTCTCGGCGCCCGGCGGCTCGTCCGCCAGGCCGATGAAGGTCGGGCCGGGCGGTATCTGCTTCGACACCACCTCGGTGGGCTCCGACTGGTCGGCCAGATACATCATGAACCCGCCCGAGGGGCCACCATTGATGATGTAGGGCTGGCGGCAGCCCTGGCGCGCCTGCGCCTCGGTGCGCGCGGCGTCCTCCGGCCGGTGATAGGCGGCGAGGCCCCACTTGCCGATGACCTGCTGCGCGGTGATCGGCGAGATGTAGCGCGGGGCGGCCGGCTCGATCGGCGCCGCAGTCTGGTTGGTCGAGGAACAGGCCGCGGCAAGGCCGGCGAGGGCGCCGAGAACGGCCAGATGCGTAAGGCGGCGGACAAACGTCATGGAACACTCCGGGACGGATAGATGCCGGACGGACGGCAGGGGTCAGGCATGAGCCCGTCTCATTCAGATTCGTGGCACCAGCATAATCATAGTGCTTTACGGGGAAAGATCATCCGAACATAGTCCCGCCGCGTTTGTGCCCGCGAAACGCGTGGGCACTCCCGCCGGATCGCAGCGATCGGGCGGCCGGAGTCGTCATCGTGAACAGCGTCACCATCCGAACCGCCCGCGATACCGATGGCGATGCGATCGCCGGGCTGATCGCGGGTGCCTTTGCCGAATATGCCGGCTGCGTCTTCGACCGGGCTGCCGAGTTCCCCGAACTCGACGCGATCGCCAGCCATTTCGCCGCCCGCGGCGGTGTCATCTGGGTCGCCGAGGGCGGGGTAGAGGGCGGGAAGCCGCCCGCCGTCATCGGCTCGCTCGCCATCGCGCCTTCGGGCGACGACGACGCGCCGGCCGGCACACTGGAACTGTTCAAGGTCTATGTCGCCGCGTCCGCGCGCCGCCGGGGTGTCGCTCGCGCCCTGTTCGACGAGGCACGCCGCCACGCGCTGGCCCGTGAGGCGCCGGAAATCCGCCTGTGGACCGACACGCGCTTTCTCGACGCGCACCGTTTCTATGAACGCTGCGGCTTCCGGCGCCGGTCCGGCCCGCGCGCGTGCCACGACCTCTCCGCGACGTGGGAATATCCCTACCGGCTCGGGCTCCTCCCCGCCGGGAACGCCCTCGCCGACCTTCTCGCCGAAAGCTGAATCATGTCGCGTTACATCGCCGGCCCCGCCCTGACGGCGGTCGCCGGCATCGGCCTGCTGTCGATCATGGACGGGCTGATCAAGCTGGCCGCCGCCTCCCATTCCAGCACGCAGGTCGCGGCCATGCGCTATGCCGTCGGCGCCCTGGTGGCGTTCGCGGTGTTCCGCGCCCTCGGCACGCCCTGGCCGAGCCTGGCCGTCCTGCGTCCGCATGCCTGGCGCTCCGTGGTGGTGGCGGTGACGGCGCTGACCTTCTTCTATTCGCTGGCCACGCTGCCGCTGGCCGTCGCGCTGGCGCTGTCCTTCACCTCGCCGATCTTCATCGCGCTGTTCGCCGCGCTGATCCTCGGCGAGCGGCCCAACCGCTCGATCTATATCGCCCTGGCGCTCGGCCTGATCGGCGTGATGGTGGTGCTGGGGAATGAACTGACCCACACCGACCGGGTGGGCAACACGCTCGGCCTGGTCGCCGCGCTCATCTCCGCCGTCGCCTATGCGCTGTCCATGGTGGTGCTGAAGAGCCGTGCGGCGCAGGATCCGCTGCCCACCATCGTCCTGTTGCAGAACGCTTTCGCCGGCGTGCTGATCGCCCCGCTCGGGCTGATCAACTGGACCATGCCGGCGATGGGCGATGTTGGCCTGTTCCTCGCCATCGGCGTCCTCGGCACGGCGGGGCATCTGTGCCTGGCTTCCGCCTACCAGCGCGCGGCGGCCAGCAGCCTCGGGGTGCTCGAATACACGTCCTTCGCCTGGGCGGTGGGCATCGGGTTCCTCGCTTTCGGCGAAGTGCCCAGCGCGAGCACGCTGGCCGGCTCGGCCTTCATCGTCGGCGGGGCGCTGATCGCCTCGCGTCACGCGCGGGAGACGCGGGCGCCGGACGTCGAAATCGGCCCGTGATGCCGTGCCGGCTGCGTTTTGTCGCCCCGGAACGGAGAGCGGGGCATCTGCCGTAACTTATTCGTTTACCTCCATCGCGAACGCGGCTTGCGGCTCGCCAACGTTGTGATCTGATGGATCGCAATCAAGGCGGCAGGGAATGGCGATGGAGGCGGATATCCGGACGCAGAGCGAGCTTGCCCGCGGAGAGGTCGAATCATACCGACTGGCGGAGCAGGTCGGCTTCGTGATGCGTGTCGCCGGCCAGCGCCATACCGCCATCTTCGCCGCGCGAATGATCGAAGGGCTGACGCCGCCGCAATTCGCCGCCCTCGCCAAGCTGCGCGAGATGGGCCCGTGCTCGCAGAACCGCCTCGGCCGGCTGATTCATCTGGATGCCGCGACCATCAAGGGCGTGGTCGACCGGCTGAGCGCGCGCGGCTTCGTGCTGGCGGCGGATGATCCGCTCGATCGCCGGCGCCGCGCCGTCGGCCTCACCGAGCGTGGCCGGGCCATCGCCGAGTCCGCCATCCTGGTGGCGCGCGAGATCGCCGAGGCGACGCTGGAGCCGCTGGCCGCCACCGAGCGCCAGCAATTGCTCGGCCTGTTGCGCAAGATCGCCTGACGGCTGCCCGCAGGGGCATCGCGTCCCCCCGGGCCATGGGTCTTGCCGTCCGGGGCGGGGCGATACCGGCGCCGCTCGATCGCGCGGCTAATTCCCGGGCGGGGCGAAGTCCGCCAGCCGGCCGGCATAGGCCTTGGCGCGGGGCGGGGCATAGGGGCCAGCCTTGGAGGTGGCGAGCCCCACCCGCACCAGCGCCTCCGCCAGCGTCACCGCGCCGGCCACGCCGTCGATGACCGGCACGCCATGTTCCCTGGCCAGCGCCCGGGCGAGATCGGCCATGCCGGCGCAGCCGAGCACGATCGCTTCGGCGCGGTCCTGCGCGATCGCCCGCCCGATCTCGGCGGAAATACGCTCGCGCGCGCCGGAGGCGGGATCCTCAAGCTCCAGCACCGCCACGTCGGAGGCCCGCACGCCGCTGCACCGCCGGTCGAGCCCGTAGCGCTGCAGATTGGCCTCGATCACGGCAACCGAGCGCGACAAGGTCGTCACCACCGCGAAGCGATGGGCGATCAGGCTGGCGAGATGAAAGCCCGCCTCGCCGATGCCCACCACCGGCGCGCGGGCCAGCGCGCGGGCGGCATCGAGCCCGGTATCGTCGAAACAGGCGATGACATGAGCGTCTACCCCGCCCGCCACCCCACCCGCTTCGGCTTCGGCGATGGCGGCGAGCAGGCCCGGCAGCGCCAGCGCATCGTCATAATAGCCCTCGATCGAGGCCGGCCCCATGCTGGACGTGGCCGCCACGATATCCGTCCCCGGCGCCGCCACCGCCCGCGCGGCCGCCGCGATCTTGTCCGTCATCGAGCGGGTGGTGTTCGGATTGACGAGATGGATGCGCAAGGCTGGACGAATCCCTGTTGAAAACTCGTCCGCTTCTAACACGTGGGATGGCTGGGGCGGGAGGATTCGAACCTCCGCATGGGGGAATCAAAATCCCCTGCCTTACCGCTTGGCGACGCCCCACCAGCGCCGGCTTCCGCGTGGAAACCAGCATGGGCGCGGACATAGCCACAGCTGCGCGCGGCTTTCAACCTCGGCAAGCAGGCTCCACAGGCCCGCGCGGAAAACGCGGGCGTCGAGGCGGCCCGTGACGATCATCCACACGAAGAATGCCGGTTGCCCTTGCAGCCCGGCTCATTCGCGTGTTAGAGGCTCGCGCCGCGGCGGCGGAGTGTAGCGCAGTCTGGTAGCGCACCTCGTTCGGGACGAGGGGGTCGCAGGTTCAAATCCTGCCACTCCGACCATTTATTTCCCGAGACTTATCCATCCCTAGATTTCTGGCGCCGCAGCCACCCCCTGGGGTGGGCGGTGCCCTGCGCCGGCGGCAGGCGCGCGTCTGCGCTCTCGGCCGCGCCGGCCCGGCATCAGCCTCAGCATCCCCCCAAGCGCGGGCTTCAGGCACCGCTGAACGCGCTGCCCCAAGCGCTGCCCCACCCGCCCGCCCGGCTACCCGCCAGAGGTGGGCGGCCGGGGCGGGCAGGGCTTGTCGGTGCGGGTCTCCGGCGGAGCGAAGATCAGGCGGGGGCGGAAGATCAGGCGGGGGCGAAGGTGCCGTCGGGGCCGAGGCGCTCCAGCACGCCGGTCGCCACCGCGAAAAACGCCCCGTGCAATGTCAGCTGCCCTTCCGCGAGCTTTTCCCTCACCCAGGGGAAGGTTTCGAGGTTGCGCAGCGAGAGCTTCACGCACTGGTGCTCGACGATGCGCCGGCGCTCCTCCGGGTCCTCGCTCAGCTTGAGCGCGATGTCGCGTGCCGGCGCGGCGATGTTGATCCAGTCCGGGAGGAAGTCGCGCGCCTTCTCCGGCGCTCCGTCGATCAGCGCGCCCGCACCGCCGCACAGCGCGTGGCCCACCACCACGATCTGCGACACTTCCAGAACCCGCACCGCGAATTCGATGGCGGCGCTTGTGCCGTGGTGATCATGGTCGGGCGTCGTGTAGGGCGGCACGAGATTGGCCACGTTGCGCACCACGAATAATTCGCCCGGCCCGGCGTCGAAGATCATGCTCGGGTCCACCCGGCTGTCCGAGCAGGCGATCACCAGCGTCTGCGGGCGCTGGCCGCGCGCCGCCAGTTTCTCGAACAGTATCTTGCGTTCCGGCCACGAGGTGGTCCGAAACCGGCGATAGCCATCCAAGAGATTATCCATGTCCGTTCCCTCTTCAACCGCGCGCGCACGACGCTGAATAAAGGTCGCGGGCGACCGAGGCAATTCGCTCGTTGCGCCGCCGTGGCCCTCCCGCGGGCCGGGCTTCATTGCCGGGCTTCATTGCCGCGCTCCTTCGGCCGAGCCCGCCGCCGCCCGCGCCGGGGCGCGGTTTCCTCAGGCGGGGAAATGGTCTAGAGCGGTTCCGAGCGGGATGGCCGGCCGCGTGACGAGCGCGCGTCCGAACAGGCACCGCGAGCCTTTTCGGTGCTGGCGCCTTCCCGGCGGGGAGGCCTCCCGGTGCTGGAACTTTTGCGGTGCTGGAGCCTTCGCGGGGAAGGCGGGTTCACCGCACAGGTGCGGGACCGGTAAGGACAAGGCAGGGCAGGCTGAGATGGCGGAAGACATTCCCTTCGACCGGAAATTCGACGCGGTTCCCGGGCGGGCCGACCGTGTCGCGCCCGGAGTGCGCCGCGTGCTGGCGCCCAATCCCGGCCCGTTCACCTTCACCGGCACCTGCAGCTATATCGTGGGCGAGGGCGAGGTGGCGATCATCGACCCCGGCCCTGACGATCCCGTCCATGTCGCGGCGCTGATGGAGGCGGTGCGCGGCGAGCGCGTGACGCATATTCTCCTCACCCATACCCATCGCGACCATTCCGGCGCGCTTGAGGCGCTGAAGGCGCTCACCGGCGCGCCGACCCATGCGCAGGGGCCGCATCGTGCCGCACGCCCCTCTCACGAGGGCGAGGGCAACGCGCTGGAATCGGCCGCCGACCGCGCCTTCTTCCCCGATGTCGCGCTGGCCGACGGGGCGCAGGTGCACGGCGCCGGCTGGAGGCTCCACGCACTGGCGACGCCGGGCCATGCCGCCAACCACATGGCCTTCGTGCTGGAGGCGGAAGGGCTCGTGTTTGTCGGCGACCATGTCATGGGCTGGTCGACCACCATCGTCGCCCCGCCGGACGGCTCGATGAACGACTACATGGACTCGCTGCGACGCCTGCATGCGCGGCCGGAAACGCTCTACCTGCCCGGCCATGGCGGGCCGGTCCGCGAGGGGCGATTGCTGGTGGAGCGGCTGATCCGCCACCGCAAGGCGCGCGAGACCGCCATCCTGCGGGCGCTGGAGCGCGGGCCGATGACCATTCCGCAAATCGTGCGCGCCATCTATTTCGGGCTCGACCCCCGCCTCGCCGGGGCGGCGGGGCTCTCCACCCTCGCGCATCTGGAAGATCTGGTCGCGCGCGGCGCGGTGCTCACCGATGGGCCCGCCGTGGTCGATGGCGTGTTCACGCGGCCCTGAAGAGGGGCGGCGGGATGCATTTTACCGCGCTCCTTGCCCGCTTCAGCGCCGGCGGCGGCCCTGCGCCTCGGCGAGTTCGCTGAACAGCGCGTCGATGCGGCGGGCATTGGAGCCGAAATCACGGTCGCTGTTGCGCGATACCGAGCGCATGTCGACCCGTGTGCCCTCGGCGGTGCGGCGCACGCGGATCACGATATCGTCCCGGAGGCCGAAGGGCAGGGCGCGCGCCACCGCCTCGATCCGCCCGTCACGCAGGCCCCCGCGCGGGGAGACGGCGTCCACCACCAGCCATTTGTGGCGTGTCACCATGGCCAGCAGCGCCGCGTAGATCTCATCGGCCGGCACGTCGAGTTCCATCGGCTTGATGCCGGGATAGGCGTCCTCTTGTCCCGAGGCGGCGCCTTCGCCGGCATAGGCGAGGGCATTGGCCTCGCGCGCCCGCGCCGCGCCCAGCGTCACGAAGACCGGGGGATCGTCGATATCGGTGCTGATGTCGTGCAGCGCCGGCAGGCCGATGCTCAGCGCCGCCACCGTCGCCGTGGGCATGAGCAGCGCCAGCGCCAGCGCCGCCGCGCCGAGCACCCGCCCGAGCCCGCGCAGGCCCTCGTTCCAGATAACGACGAAGCCGGCCAGCGCCAGCAGCAGCGCGAGGACGGAAATGCCCACGCCGGCCAGCACCGTGTAGACCGCGCTGCGGAAATCCAGCGTCTCCGTGGCATAGAGCGCGATGCCGATGGCGGTGACGGGCAGCGCGAAGATGGCGGTGCGCAGGCTCCATACGGCGAGCCGCGACAGGCGTTCCTCGACATAGAGCCGGCGGCGCACCATGCCTTGCCCCTCAGGTCGCCTGTGAAACGGGAAGAGGCCCGACCGGCAGAGGCTCGGCCAGCAGGAGCTCGGCCAGCGCCTCGACCGAATCGACCACCAGATCCGCTTCATGGGCGAAATCGTCGACCGGAGACGGCCCGCAGCGCACCAGGATGGCCCGCGCGCCGGCGGCATGCGCGCATTCCATATCGTGTCGCGTGTCGCCGACAAGGGCGATATCGCCCGGCGGCAGGCCGGTCAGCCGGCTGAAGGCCTGCACCATGCCGGGGCCGGGCTTCGAGCCATGGCCCGAATCATAGCCATAGATGGCGCTCATCATGTCGGTGAGGCCGAGCAGGCCCGCCTGCACCCTCGCATTGGCCTCGGCATCATTGGTGGCGATGCCCAGCGGCAGGCCCAGGCGATGCAGCCGCGCCAGCGGCTCGGCCGGGCGGCCGATCGGGGTGAGAAAGCGCCGGCCCTCCTCGGTGAACAATTCGTCGATCTCGCGGAAGAAATCGGCATCCGCGGGGCGGCCGAGCACCTCGGCCAGCGCCGGGCCATATTGCCGCGAGGAGCCGGCGATGAGCGGCGAGCTTTGCCGGAAACGGCGTGCGTCCGGCAGATAATGGGCGGCGGCATAGAGCGCGTCGCGCGCCCGGCTGTCGGCGCCGGCAAGGCGCTCCAGCACGGCGCCGGCGGCGGGGCCCCAGGTGAGATCGAAATCAACCAGGGTGCCGTCCTTGTCGAACAGAATGGCGCGCGGTGCGTTCACTGTCAGTCGATACCGTTCATTGGCGTTGAGAGGGCTGATAGCATGGATTTACGGCCGCTCCCATGGTGGACCACAGGGTGGACCACATGGCGCACCATATGGCGCACCCCGCCGGGTACCCTGCGCATCCGCGTCCTGTCGTCGGCAGCGGCGCTGCTGCTGCTGATGGCCGGCCCCCTCGCGGCGGACCCGCTGGCGGAAGCCGGAGCGTCGTTCGACGCGGCCGGCAGGGCGCTGAACGAGCAGATCGGCGACATGTTCGGCACGCGCCCCGCGCCGCAAAAGCCGCGTGCCCGCCTCGCGCGGCCGCGCCCGGCGGTGCCGCTGCCCCCGATCCGCCCGGCCGAGCTTGCCCGCGAGCCCGGCTCGGCTCCCGGCCCGGCTCCCGGGCCGGTCCCGTTGCCCGCGCCGGCCCCGGTTGTGGCGGCGGCGCCGGCTCCCGCGCCCGCTCCTTCGGCCGTGCCGGCGATTCCCGCGCCGGTGCGCCCGCCGGATCTCGCCAGCCCGCCGATCGTTCCCCCGCCGCCCTCGGCGTCGGCGCCGCTGCCGCCCCGCCCGCCGGGTTCCGGCGCCGCGCCGGTGGCGGCCGCCGACGCTCCCCCTCCGGTCCTCACCCCCGCTCTTCCTGCCGCGCCAGCCCCGACAAATGCCGCCGCTTCCGCCGATCTGCCGCCCATGCAGCAATCCGCGCCGCTGCCGCCGCAGCGCCCGGCCGAATCACCGCCCCCGGCGGGTCCGCGCGTCGCCGCCCTGCCGCCGGCGGAAAGCGTGGGCGAGCCGGCGCCCGCGAGCGCGCCAACCATCTGCCCCGAACTGTCCAATGGCGGCCTCGGCGTGTTCACGCCGTCCGTGGTGACGGCGACCGATCCGCTCTGCACGGTGGATCGCGGCGTCAGCCTCTCGGCCGTGCGGATGAAGGACGGGCGGCTGGTCGAACTCGCGCCCGCCGCGGTGCTCCGCTGCGAGATGGCGGCCTCGGTGGCGACATGGCTGCGCGAGAAGGTGGACCCGGCGGCGGCAACGCTCGGCTCCCCGCTCGACAAGGTGATGGTCGCGGCCTCGCAGCAATGCCGCCCGCGCAACCGCGTCGCCGGCGCCAAGATCAGCGAGCACGGGCGCGGCAATGCGATCGACCTTGGCGGCGTTGTGCTGGCGGACGGGCGCCGCTTCGTGATCGGCCCGGCGGGCGCCGGCGAGGCGGGGATGACGCGCGCCTTTCAGGAGACGCTGCGCACCAGCGCCTGCGCCGATTTCACCACGATTCTCGGCCCCGGCTCGGACGGCTATCACGAGGAGCACCTGCATCTCGACCGGGCGAGCCGGCGCAGCGGCGCGGTGCTGTGCCAGTGGGACATTGTCGTCGAGGCCTCGCGCGGGCCGACGACCCGCGGGCACGGGCCGCACTAAGCGCGGGCGCGCGCGTCGGCCCGATGGCGGTCGATGGCGAGAGACACGGAAACGGTGCGAAAAGCGCGCTTTCGGCCGGCATGCGCCGAAGGGCGCGCTTCCGGCGCGGCGCGGGGCGATCTAGGGTGCGCGCGACTGATCCCCCCGCGGAGTTCCGGCTCATGCTCACCAATCTGCAGACTCGCGACGTCGAGACCCTGATCCACCCCTATACCAACCTCATGTCCATCCGGGACACCGGTCCGCTCATCCTGGAGCGTGGCCAGGGCTCGTGGGTCTATGACGTGGACGGCAAGCCCTATCTCGAAGGCATGGCCGGCCTGTGGTGCACGGCACTCGGCTATGGCAACGAGGAACTGGTGGAGACGGCGGCCGCGCAGATGCGCAAGCTGCCCTTCAGCCATATCTTCGGCGGCAAGAGCCACGATCCCGCGATCGAACTGGCCGAGAAGCTGAAGGAGATGGCCCCGGTGCCGATCTCCAAGGTGTTCTTCACCAATTCCGGCTCCGAGGCCAACGACACCCAGATGAAACTCGTCTGGTACATGAACAACGCGCTCGGCCGGCCGAAGAAGAAGAAGATCATCTCGCGCATGCGCGCCTATCACGGCGTGACCATCGCCTCGGCCTCGCTGACCGGGCTCGCCGGCAACCACAATGATTTCGACCTGCCGATCGCCGGCGTGCGGCACACGACCTGCCCGCATTATTACCGCCTGGCCGAGCCGGGCGAGAGCGAGGAGGATTTCGCCACCCGCCTCGCCGCCGATCTGGAGGCGCTGATCATCGCCGAGGGCCCGGACACGGTCGCCGCCTTCATCGCCGAGCCGGTGCTGGGCGCCGGCGGCGTCATCGTGCCGCCGAAGACCTATTATCCCAAGATCGAGGCGGTGCTGAAGAAATACGACGTGTTCTTCATCGGCGACGAGGTCATTACCGGCTTCGGCCGGCTCGGCACCGCCTTCGGCTGCCAGGCGCTGGACATGACGCCGAACTCGATCTCCATCGCCAAGGCGCTCTCCTCCGCCTATCAGCCGATCGGCGGGGTGATGATCCCCGAGGACATGTACCAGGCCATGCTGCAGGAGAGCACCAAGCTCGGCAGCTTCGGCCATGGTTACACCTATTCCGGCCATCCGGTGGCGGCGGCGGTGGCACTCAAGACGCTGGAAATCTATGAGCGCGAGAGCGTGTTCGAGCGGGTGCGGGCGAAGATTCCGCAGTTCCGCGCGCGGCTGGCGGCGCTGGAGGATCACCCCCTCGTCGGCGAGGCCCGCGGCGCGGGGCTGGTGGCTGGCGTCGAGCTTGTCGCCGACAAGAAGACCAAGCACCAGTTCGACGCCAAGAAGGGCGTGGCGGCCAAGTGCGTGGCCTTCGCGCAGGGCGAGGGACTGATCGTGCGCAACGTGTTCGGCGACGCGGTGACGATCTGCCCGCCGCTCATCATCTCGCCGGCCGAGATCGACGACCTGTTCGACCGCCTCACCCGCGCGCTGGACAAGACGCTGGACTGGGCGGTGAGCGAGAAACTGCTGGCGGCGTGACAGGCTCCGTCACGGGGGGGGCGGCATGTTCCCCGGGGGCTTCCCCGGGGATGAGCGCCTGTCGCCCTCCGCCGCGCCGGCAGGGCCGCGACCGGTGGCGTGACGCCGTCCCGTCCGGCCGGGCGCCGCCCTTTCGCGCGGATGAGGATGCCGTCGCCGCCGCTTGTTCGCCGGCTGGTCCCAAAGCCGAGCAGGCAAAGAAAAAGGGCGCTGCCAAGCAGCGCCCTTTTCGATATCCGGCCTTGCGCGGGCTCCGCGCAACCCCCGGAAGGGGCCGCGCCGCGAGAGCCGTGCGCCTTCAGAGCACCACGACTTCGGCGCCCTGCGGCACGCGGGTGTAGAGGTCGATCACGTCCTCGTTCAGCATGCGGATGCAGCCCGACGAGATGGCCTGGCCGATATATTCCGGCTGGTTGGTGCCGTGAATGCGGAACAACGTGTCCTTGTTACCCTGGTAGAGATAGAGCGCGCGGGCGCCCATCGGGTTGTGCGGGCCGGGACCGACGAAATTCGGCACGCCGGCCAGACGCTGCTTGATCTCGGGGGTGGGCGTCCAGGTCGGCCATTCGGCCTTGCGACCCACCTTCGCCTCGCCGTGGAAGGCGAGGCCTTCCTCGCCGACGGTCACGCCGTAGCGGATCGCCTTGCCGTCGTTCTGGACGAGATAGAGGTACTTCTTGTCCGTATCGACGACGATGGTGCCCGGCTTCTCCTTGCCGGAATAGTCGACGATGGAGCGCTGGTAAATATCCGGCGGCAGCACCTTCTGGTAAGGCGCATTGGCCAGCAGTTGCTTGTCCCGGGGGGTCAGAGAAGCCTCGGGCGCCGGCTGGCGCTCCACGGCGCTGCAAGCCCCCAACAGCAGCGCCAACAGGACAACTCCCGCCCCGCGCACAATCATATCCCGAAGCTCCGAATCTCTTCTCGCACGACACATGCGTGCTTTCATGCATGTCGATTAGCCGAACTCGTTCTGGCCTTGAAGAGGACATATCGGCGCCATGTGTCGGTGGCGCGGACTTGTTGCTCAAAAACCTCAGTTTCGTTGGAAGAGGTCCAGAACCGGGCTGAACACCGTTCCTAACGTAAGGCACCCTATCCCTGACCTCGATTCTGCTTAATTTTGACGCAGTCGGCGCCCATTTCGTCGACTGTCGTTCCCGAAAAGCGGGGCGACCATTCTGGAGGAAGGCATGTCTACCGAGGAAACCCCGGCTCCCGAGAGCCGGCCGAGCGAACGCTGGGACCGTTCCCACCAAACCGCCCACTGGCGCGAGATCGGCATTTCCGCCGTCGCCGCCGCTGCCCGCTATGCCTCGACCCCGACGGTATCCGATGCCCCCGCCAAGGGTGCGGCGCGGACCGACGAGGGGGACAACAAAATCGTCACGCTACGCGACGTGGAATATTTCGCGGCCTGAGCGCCGCCATCCGCAACATCCCTGCCGATCCTGGATTGTCACGCGGCCGATCGTGAGGCTGCGCCCTGTCGCGCGCCGGTGGAGCCTCCTCCGGCGCGCCGTGGCGGCCGGCCGTGAACGGGTGTCGCAGCCGTGCCGCTCCCGCCTCGGAATTCCGGAAGCGGGGTGGTGACACCGGACGCGGCCTTGTCCATTGTCGCGGCCGCCGCGAAGGCGCGTGCGGGGAGAGCCGATGATCAACGCCTATTGCATGCGCCAGGGCGCGCTGGAGCATGTCGCCGTTCCCGTGGGGGCGATGATCCCGGCCGAGGCGATCTGGATCGACCTGTTCCGCCCGGAGCCCGCCGAGGATGCCAGCGTGGAAGCCACGCTCGGCATCGCCGTGCCGACGCGGGAGGAGATGGTCGAGATCGAGCCATCCAGCCGCCTGCGCGCCGAGAATGGCGCGCGCTACATGACCGCGTCGCTGGTCTGCCACAGCGACAGCGACCAGCCGATGCTGGCCGATGTCACCTTCATCCTGAGCAAGGGCCGGCTCGCCACCGTGCGCTATGACGAGACGACCCCGTTCCGCGTCCTCGCCGGCAAGTTCGACCAGTTGCAGGCCGCCGGGCTGACCGGCGAGCGCGTGCTGATGTGGCTGCTCGACACCATCATCGACCGCGCGGCGGACATCATCGAGCGGCTCGGGGCCGAGATCGACGGCATTTCGCGCCGCGTGTTCGAGCAGGACGAGGCCAGCGTGAGTGGCAGCCAGCGTTTTCGCGTGCTGCTGCGCGAGATCGGCCGGCGCGGCGACCTCGCCTCCAAGGTGCGCGAGAGCCTGGTGTCGATCGGCCGGCTCGTCACCTTCCTCGGTACCGAGGGCGATGCGGCGCGGCTCGACAAGGAGCCGCGTGCGCAGCTCAAGAGCATGCAGCGCGACGTGGCCTCGCTGAACGACCATCTGTCCTATCTCGGCAACAAGATCACCTTCCTGCTCGACGCCACGCTCGGCATGGTGTCGATCGAACAGAACAACATCATCAAGATCTTCGCCGTGCTCTCGGTGGTGCTCATGCCGCCGACGCTGATCGCCTCGATCTACGGCATGAACTTCCAGTACATGCCGGAACTCGGCGCGCATTACGGCTACCCCATCGCGCTGGTCGCCATGCTGGCGGCGGCGGTGGTGCCCTACCTGATCTTCAAGTGGAAGCGGTGGCTGTAGTTCCGCGCGCCCTCACACGTGCTGGCCGCCATTGATGTGGATCTCGGCGCCGTTCAGGTAGGACGACGTCTCGGTGCACAGCACATAGATGATCTTGGCCACTTCGTCCGGCGTGCCGAGGCGCTGCATGGGGATCTGCTCGACGATCTTCTCCGTGCCCGGCGAGAGGATCGAGGTGTCGATCTCGCCCGGCGCGATGGCATTCACCCGCACGCCGACCCGGCCGAAATCGGCCGCCATCTCGCGGGTCAGCCCGGCCAGCGCCGCCTTGGAGGTGGCATAGGCCGCGCCGGCGAAGGGATGCACGCGCGAGCCGGCGATGGAAGTCACGTTGACCACCGCGCCATGGGTGCGCTTGAGCTCCTCCAGCAGGCCGCGCGCCAGCAGGATGGGCGCGAACAGATTGACCTGGAACACCTTGTGCCAGGCTTCCTGCGGCGTGTTGAGCGTGCTCAGGCGCTCGCCGCCCGGCCCCTTGGGCGAAATGCCGGCATTGTTCACCAGCGCGTGCAGCTCGCCGCCCTCCAGCCGGCTCTTGATCTCGTCGACCGCGCGGAGCGTGTCCTGCGCGTCGCCCAGATCGACCTGGATGTGATCCTCCGGCCCCATCTCCCACGGGCAGTTTTCCGGGAAGGCATGGCGCGAGCAGGTGATGACGCGCCATCCGGCAGCGGAAAAGCGCTTCACGGTGGCGTGGCCGATCCCGCGCGAGGCGCCGGTGAGCAGCAAGGTGCGGCGCGGCTGATTGGAGCCTTTGGTCATGGATCTCTACTTGATGCTCGGGGACAGGGTCAGGCGGGGTGCTGCGGGGAAAGGGGATCGTGGATCACGGGTAGAGCCTCGTCCGGCTCCACGCGCCGGCGTCCGGCGATTCGCGGCGGAAGACGACGCGGTCGTGCAGGCGGAACGGCCGGTCGTGCCAGAATTCGATCTGTACCGGCCGGATGCGGTAGCCGGTCCAGTGGGCCGGCCGGGGCACCTCGCCCAGCGCATAGTGCGCGGTGAACTTGGCCACCGCCGTCTCCAGCGCGAATCGGCTTTCCAGCGGCTGCGACTGCTGGCTCGCCCAGGCGCCGATCTGCGACAGGCGCGGGCGGGAGGCGAAATAGGCATCGGCCTCGGCATCGCTCACGGTCTCGACGGGGCCGCGCACGCGGATCTGCCGGCGCAGCGACTTCCAGTGAAACACCGCCGCCGCCTTCGGCACCGCCGCCAGCTCGCGCCCCTTGGCGCTGCCGGTATTGGTGAAGAACACGAAGCCGCGCGCGTCGCGGGCGTTCAGCAGCACCATGCGCACATCCGGCAGCCCATCGGCATCGACAGTGGAGAGCGCCATCGCGTTGGGATCGTTCGGCTCGCTGGCGCGCGCGTCGGCAAACCACTCCTCGAACAGACGAAAGGGTTCGGCGGCGGCGGTGAAATCACCAGATGTTAACTGTTCCGGGGCTTCCATGAGGACATCTTCGGTGAATGGACCCCAAAGGGGCCGGGGCAATGATCCACAAGCGGCGAAATGCGGCGGCGCACAAGGGGGATCCCCGCGGGGGGACGGCTCCGGCATGCGTCACCCCCCCATATAAGCGCGTCGCGCTGCTGCGCACAGCGCGATCCGTACTGATCTTCGTCGCAGCCGGCCTCGCCGTCGCCGGATGCTCCACCTTGCCCGATGCGCTCGACATGAGCGCGACCGGCTCGCTCGGGGGCGATGCGGTGGCGGCGCGCGCCATGGCGCCCCCGTCGCCGCCGGTCTCGCCGCGCCCCGCCGTCGCCATCGCCGCTGGCAAGCCTGTCGTGCAGGCTGTCGCCTATACGGCCGAGCCGGTGCCCAAGGGCATCGCGCCGGACGACTGGGCCGCCGCCCGCCAGGCGCTGGCCGAGGCGCTGCGCGAGAAGAACGCCTCCCCGAGCGTTCCGTGGGAGAATTACGCCAATGCCGCTCGCGGCACGGCCATTCCGCTCGGCGTGTCGCGACAGACCCAGACGGGCACCTGCCGCGACTTCCGCATCAGCTTCGTGCGCGCGAGCGATGAGAAATGGCTGCAGGGGGAGGCGTGCCGGAGTTCCCATGGCAGCTGGCAGGTGGCGCAGGCGCGGCTGCTCGCCCGCAGCTGACGCTTTCCCGCGCAATCGGGCGCGGCGGCACCGTTGCGTCGCAGCAACACCATGCCTACATGGAGGCGAGAGCCGGAACCGCCGGACGAGATGATCATCCATGCGCGATCCTTATGAGATTCTCGGCGTCGCCCGTAACGCCGAACAGGCCGACATCAAGCGAGCCTTCCGCAAGCTCGCCAAGAAACTGCACCCGGACGCCAACAAGGACGATCCGAAGGCGCAGGACCGATTTGCCGAACTGAATTCCGCCAATGAGCTGCTCTCGGACCCCGAGAAGCGCGGCCAGTTCGACCGTGGCGAGATCGACGCCGAGGGCAAGCCGCGCGGCTTCGAAGGCTTTCCGGGCGGGGGGCGTGGTCCCGGACGCGGCTTCCAGCGCGGCCCGCAGGGCGAAACCATCTTCGAGAGCTTCTCCTATGGCCCGGAGGGCATGCGCCGCTCCGGCCATGGCCCGCACGATGCCGGCGGCTTCGACGACGTGATCGCCGATATTCTCGGCGGGCTGGGCGGTCGTGGCCGTGCGCGCGGCGCCGGCGGCGGCGAGACGCCGCGCGGAGGCGACATCGATATCGCCGTGCCGGTGCCGCTCGATCGGGTGGTCGAGGGTGGCCCGGTCAAGGTGCACCTGCCCAATGGGCGCGTGGTCGAGGTGAAGATTCCCGCGAAGGTGGCTGAAGGCCATCGCATGCGGCTGAAGGGGCAGGGCGAGCCGAGCCCGTTCGGCGGCGCGCCGGGCGACGCCTATGTCGTCGTCTCCTATGCGCCGCATCCCGATTTCAAGATCGAGGGCGCCGACCTCCGGGCCGATGTCGCGCTGCCGCTGGCCGATGCCGTGCTCGGCGGCAAGGTGCGCGTGCCGACGCTGGGCGGCGAGGTGGATCTCTCCGTGCCGGCCTGGACCCAGTCCGGACGCACTTTCCGCCTGCGCGGCAAGGGCCTGCCCAAGGCCGATGGCACGGCGGGCGACCTGTTCGCGACCTTGCGGATCATGTTGCCTGCGGAACGCGATCCCGAGCTTGAGGCGCTGCTGCGCAGCCGGCGCGACGGCGCGGCCTGAGCCCGTCTCGGCCCGCCCGACCACAGTATGGCGGGCGGGCGCGCAACCGCTGGCTTGAGCGGGTCCTGCCGCTGTGCGATAGGAACCACTCGGCACCGCAAGGTGGAACGAAGCACGGAGCGCGGTGTGACGGGCAGAGCAACGGGCGGATTCATGAACGGCAAGCGGGGCCTGGTGATGGGAGTGGCGAATAACCGCTCCATTGCCTGGGGCATCGCCAAGGCGGTTCAGGCGCAGGGGGCGAAGCTTGCCTTCACCTATCAGGGCGAACCACTGCGCAAGCGCGTCGAGCCGCTGGCCAACGAGCTTGACGCCGTGGTGGTCGGCCATTGCGACGTGACCGACCCGGCGACCATCGATGCGGTATTTGCGGAAACCGAGCGTCAGCTCGGCGGGCTGGACTTCCTGGTCCATGCCATCGCCTTTTCCGACAAGAGCGAGCTCGACGGGCGCTATGTCGACACCACGGCGGATAATTTCAGCAAGACCATGCTGATCTCCTGCTACAGCTTCACCGCGGTCGCCCAGCGCGCCGAGAAGCTGATGACCAATGGCGGCTCGATGCTGACGCTGACCTATTACGGCGCCGAGAAGTGGATGCCGCATTACAACGTCATGGGCGTCGCGAAGGCCGCGCTGGAGGCCAGCGTGCGCTATCTCGCCGCCGATCTCGGGCCCAAGAACATCCGCGTCAACGCCATTTCCGCCGGCCCGATCAAGACGCTCGCGGCCTCGGGCATCGGCGATTTCCGCTACATTCTCAAGTGGAACGAGCTGAACGCGCCGCTGCGCCGGACCGTCACCATCGACGAGGTGGGCGATACCGGCATGTATCTGCTGTCCGAGCTCGGGCGTGGCGTGACCGGCGAGATTCATCACGTCGATGCCGGCTATCACGTGGTCGGCATGAAGAACCCGGAAGCTCCGGACCTGACGCTGGAGCGGGACTGAGCCGGCGCCGGACGGCGCGGCGGCTGGCGAGCAGGAGACGGACGATGATCAAGGCTCCCGGAGACAGGCGCGGCACGGTGCGCGGCCTTGCCCGCGCGGCGCTGGCGGCTGCGGTGCTGGCGGCGGCGGTGCTCATGGGCATCGGCGCGGCGAGCCTGCCGGCCGCGGCGCAGTCCTCCATCACGGTGCGCCCGCCCCCAGGCTCCGGCCTGCCGGACTGGGCGACGCCGGGCTCGCCGACGCAGGACAGCGGCACCCCTCCGACCTTCCAGCAATATCCGTTCTGGAGCCGTATCTTCGGCACCGGCGGGCTCATCTTCCCCGGCTATACCTCGCCGGCCAGCAATGACAGCAGCTACCAGCGCCTCGCCCTGCTGATCGGCGGCGGTGCGGGCCGCGTGGTGTTCGCCGCCGGCATGGCCGATACGCTCTGCCAGCCCGCCGGCGCGCCGACCCTCACCGTGCGCAACGCCCCGCCCGGGGTGACGCTGACCACCGATTACGGCCAGTTCGTCGCCACCGGCAACGATGCCGGCTCCACCTTCTGCCGCGGCCGCACCGTGCGGGGCACGCGGCTCATCCTGTCCGGCCGCGCCCCGCGGGGGGGCGGCAGCGTGACGGTGCGCGTCTCCTGGCCGCGCATCGGCCGCAATGGCGGCACCAGCTACACGCACACCGTGGCCCTGCCGTCGAAATGACCCGGCGGCGCATCTTCCTTGTCCGGCACGGCGAGACCGACTGGAATCTCGCCGGCCGCCTTCAGGGCCATCACGACATTCCGCTCAACGATCTCGGCCGCGAACAGGCGGCCAATCTCGCGCGGGTGATCGGCCGGCTGAGCGGGGGCGCCGGCGCGCTCGATTATGTGGCGAGCCCGCTCTCGCGCACCGCGCAGACCATGGCGATCCTGCGCGCCGAGCTTGGCCTGTCGCCGGACGCGTTCCGCCGCGACGCCCGGCTGAAGGAAATCTCCTTCGGCCGCTGGGAGGGCGCGACCTGGCAGGAGCTGAAGCGCCGCGACCCGGTCAGCCTCGCCGCCCGCCGGGCCGACCCGTGGCACTTCGTGCCGCCGGGCGGGGAGAGCTACGACATGCTCACCGAGCGGGTGATGGCGGCGCTCGCCGATCTCACCGAGGACAGCGTGGTCGTCACCCATGGGGGCGTGGTGCGCGCCATCCTGCACATGCTGGCGGGCATGCCGCCGCAGCAGGCGGTGGACCTGCCGGTGCGCCAGGGGGCGGTCTACATGATCCGCGACGGGGCGTTCGAACTCGCCGTCGCCTGAGGCTTTGCACGCCGCCGCGCCGATGGCGGCACAGATGAGGTATCGCGATGGGCGCACAACTGATCCGGGCCGACGAGGCCGCCACTCCCCGCCCGATCTGGTGCGTGACGCCGCAGACCTGGCGCGAGGTGGCCGCCGAGCTTCCCGCGCCCGCGCTGGCCTTTGGCGAGGCGACCGGCTTCAAGGCGGAGCCCGGCGCTGTGCTGGTATTGCCCGCCGTTGATGGCGCGATCGCCGGCGTGCTGTTCGGCACCGAGGAGGCGCCCCGCGACCCGCTGGCCTTCGGCAAGCTGGCGACCGCGCTGCCCGCCGGCGATTACGCGCTTGCCCGCGCCCCCGCCCAGCCCCGCCTCGCGGTGCTTGGCTTCCTGCTCGGCGCCTACCGGTTCACGCAGTACCGCAAGCGTCCTTCGCCGGAGCTGCGGCTGGTGGTGCCCGAGGGGGTGGACAAGGCCGATATCGAGCACATGGCCGAGGCGGTGACGCTTGCCCGCGATCTCGTCAACACGCCCGCCAACGATCTCGGCCCGGCGGAAATCGAGGCGGCGGTGCGCGCGCTCGCCGCCCGCTTCGAGGCACAGGTGAACGTGACGACCGGCGAGGACCTGCTCGCCGCCAATTTTCCGCTGATCCACGCGGTGGGACGGGCCAGCCCGCGCGCGCCGCGGCTCATCGACCTCTCCTGGGGCGCGCCGGATGCGCCCAAGGTGACGCTGGTCGGCAAGGGCGTGGCGTTCGACACCGGCGGGCTCGACATCAAGCCGCCGAGCGGCATGCTGCTGATGAAGAAGGACATGGGCGGAGCGGCCAACGCGCTCGGTCTGGCGCTGCTCATCATGGCGCGCGCGCTGCCGGTGCGTCTGCGGCTCATCATCCCGGCGGTGGAGAATGCCATTGCCGGCAATGCCTTCCGGCCGGGCGACATCTTCCCCTCGCGCAAGGGGCTGTCCGTCGAAATCGGCAATACCGATGCCGAGGGCCGGCTGATCCTCGCCGATGCGCTGGCGCTGGCGGATGAGGAGGCGCCCGAATTGCTGATCGACTTCGCCACGCTTACCGGCGCGGCCCGCGTCGCGCTCGGCCCGCAGCTGCCGCCCGCCTATACCGATGACGAGGCACTTGCCGCCGATCTCGCGCGCCACGCGAGCGCGCAGGCCGACCCGTTGTGGCGGCTGCCGCTGTGGAAGCCCTACGCCTCCATGCTCGACAGCCCGATCGCCGACCTCAACAACGCGCCGGGCAGCGGCTTCGCCGGCTCCATCACCGCCGCCCTGTTCCTGCAGCGCTTCGTCGAGCGGGCGTCGAGCTGGCTGCATCTGGACATCTTCGCCTGGAACCCTTCCGCGCGCCCCGGCCGGCCGGAGGGCGGCGAGGCGCAGACCATCCGGGCGCTCGACGCGCTGCTCACGGAGCGTTACGGGCGTTAAGACTTTGTTGGCCCGCGGCACCGCATATTCCCGGGAACAATCCGCTGCCGTAACGATCCTTGGTGGCGCGGCGGATTGGAGCCGGGGAGCGGGGCATGGCGGTCGAGTTGCGCCCATCGCAGGCGCTGCGCCTGTTGCACGAGCTGTCGCTCGCGCAGGTGCGGGACGATGCGCCCGATCTCTCCCCGCGCCAGCTGGCCATCCTGCTCAGCGTCTATCTGGAAACGCCGCCGCACACGGTGCGCGGGCTTGCCGCCCGGCTCGGCGTGACCAAGCCGGTGGTGACGCGCGCGCTCGACACGATGGGCGCGCTGCACCTCGTGTCGCGCCGGCGCGACGAGGCGGATCGGCGAAATGTGATCATCCAGCGCACCGTCGAAGGCGCGCTCTATCTGGAGAAGCTGGGCGATCAGGTGGTAGCGGTGGCCCGCGCCTTGCCGCGCTGAGCGGCGCCGCCTGTCATCCGCCATCCGCCGCCACCGGTCGTTCATTCCAGAGAGCCCGCCCGTGACCCTCGACCCCCGCCTGACGCCGGCCCGGCCGGACCTTGCCGCCGCCCATCTGCGCGGCGTCGTCGATGCCGCCCGCTTCATCGAGGGCGAGAGGTGGCGCGTGCGCGCCGTCAGCGCGCCGGTGCGCCGCGAGCCGTCCCCCGAGGCGCCGCTCACCACCGAAGCGCTGTCGGGCGAGACGGTGACGGTCTACGAGACCACGCCGGAGGGCTGGGCCTGGGGCCAGCTGGAGGCGGACCTGTATGTCGGCTGGCTGCCCGTGGAGGCGCTGGCCGCGCCGGGCGCGCCTGTCACGCACAAGGTGGCGGCGCTGCGCACGCCGGTATTTCCCGGCCCGTCCATCAAGCTGCCGCCGCGCGAACTGCTCTCCTTCGGCAGTCGTGTCGGCGTAGTGGAGATGCGCGAGCGCTTCGCGGTGACGCAGGATGGCGGCTTCCTCTTTGCCGGCCACCTCGTGCCGCTCGACGCGGTGGAGGAGGATTTCGTCGCGGTGGCCGCCCGCTTCCTCGGCGCCGCCTATCTCTGGGGCGGGCGCTCCAGCCTCGGGCTCGACTGCTCGGGCCTCGTGCAGGTGTCGCTCGCCGCGGCCGGCATCGCGGCGCCGCGCGACAGCGACATGCAGGAGCGCGCGCTCGGTGCGCCGGTGGCGTTCGAGGGTGATATCGCGGTGCTGGAGCGCGGCGACCTGGTGTTCTGGCCCGGCCATGTCGGCATCGTCGAGGATCGCGGCACGCTGCTGCACGCCACCGCCGCGTTCATGTCGGTGGTGCGCGAGCCGCTGGCCGGGGCGCTGGCCCGTATCGCGGCCGCGAGCGCGCCGGTGCGCAGCGTGCGCCGGCTCGGGTAAGGGGCGCGTTGGCGGCGCGCCTCAGAAATCCGAGGCGATGCCCTTCACTTCCCAGTCGCCATAGCGCACCGGCTCCGGCCCGTCGCGGCCATCGATCTCGGTCGGCGCCTGGACGGGAGCGGCGGCGGCGCGTCGCGCGGCGGCCTCGGCCAGCGCGCGCTCGGCGGCCGGGCTGAGCGCGCGGCGCGGAATCGGGGATGCCACCTTGGGCGTTTCGATGTCATCGGTCATGGCGCATTGGAACCATTGCCGGCCGGTCCGCGTCAAGCCGGCGCGGGGTGTGGGGGCGCGTTCGGTCTGACGCTGGGGCAGCGCCGATGCCGCCCGGCCTTGCGGCTTCGCACGATGCTTCCCATCCTATGGACGAGACCGCATGAGACGGCGCGTCAGACGAGGGACGAGATGAACTATTTCCGCACCGCGATCCTGCTGGCGGGCATGACCGCGCTGTTCATGGGCGTGGGCTTCATGATCGGCGGACAGGGCGGCATGCTGATCGCGCTGGTGGTGGCGGCCGGCATGAACCTGTTCAGCTACTGGAATTCCGACCGCATGGTGCTGTCCATGTACGGCGCCCGCGAGGTGGATCGCGCCAGCGCGCCGGACTTCTACGGCCTGGTGGAGCAGCTCGCCGCGCGGGCGCAGCTTCCCATGCCGCGCGTCTATGTCATCGACAATCCACAGCCCAACGCCTTCGCCACCGGTCGCAACCCGCGGAACGCCGCGGTGGCGGCCAGCACGGGGCTGCTCAACGCGCTCTCGCGCGAGGAGGTGGCCGGCGTGATGGCGCATGAACTGGCGCATATCAAGCATTACGACACGCTCACCATGACCATTACCGCGACGCTGGCGGGCGCGATCTCCATGCTTGCCAACTTCGCCATGTTCTTTGGCGGCAACCGTAACAACAATAACGGGTTCGGCGTGATCGGCACCCTCGCGATGATGATCCTCGCCCCGCTTGCCGCCATGGTGGTGCAGATGGCGGTGTCGCGCTCCCGCGAATATGTCGCCGACCGGACGGGGGCCGAAATCTGCGGCCAGCCGCTCTGGCTCGCCTCGGCGCTGGCCAAGATTTCCGGCTATGCGCATCGCATTCCCAACATGCCCGCCGAGCACAATCCGGCGACGGCGCACATGTTCATCATCAACCCCCTGTCGGGCGAGCGGATGGACAGCCTGTTCTCCACCCATCCGGCGACCGAGAACCGCATTGCCGCGCTGGAGGCGCTGGCGCGGGAAATGGGCGCTGCCGGCGGCGGCTTTTCCACTTCCGCCGCGCGGCCGGCCGATCCCGTACGGAGCGGTGCCGCGCCCGGGGGGCCGTGGGGCGGCACCTCGCCGCCCTCGCGTGGCCCGGATTCGCGACGGCCGCAGGGCCGTCGCGGCCCGTGGGGCTGAACCGGGCACCACATCCGTCGTTCGTGCGTCGGGGCGCTTGAAAAGAAGGGACTTCGCGGCTATCAGAAGCCGCGCGCCGCTTTAGCTCAGTTGGTAGAGCATCGCATTCGTAATGCGGAGGTCGTCAGTTCGAGTCTGACAAGCGGCACCATTACCTCTCCCGGAGAGGTTCGCTTATGTGCATAAGCGTCTGAAAAATCAAAAAGATCGGCGCCTTGGCGCCTTTGGCGATCCCACCGCGCGCGATGGCGGCCGCCTTTTTCGCAGGTAGCGCGGCGACTATCGAGTGGGGGAACGCCGAGCCGTTGCGCCGACGGATCGCGAAATCCACACCGTGACGTCCGCTCCGATGCTGTTCAACGGACGGTGGGCAGGCCGATTCGCCGCGGCGGGCCGGGTGAGTCGTTCAGCCCGGCATCGGCTCATCGATCGGCTCGCGCGGCGCGAGCGCGGCCAGCGCTTCCGCCAGCTTCGCCGCCGCGAGAACGGCATCGATGATCGGGACATGCACATGCGGGCGCAACCGTTCGGCGCTGCCGGTGAGCCCGCCCGAGCCGAGAAGAATCGCGTCCGCGCCGTCTTTCGTCACGGCCCGCGCGATGGTCTCCAGCAGCCGCTCCATCGCCACGCCGCCGCCCGCCGCCGCTTCGGCGACGCCGATGCCGGCGGCCCGCGCCGTGGCCATCTGCGCGACACCATAGCGTTCGAACTGGCGGTGAATGCCCGGCAGCGCGCTGGCCACCGTGGTCACGACGGTGAAGCGGCATGCCAGCGTGCGCGCGGCGGCGATGCCGGCCTCGACCGCGCCAACCACCGGCACGCGGAGGAAGGCGCGGGCGCGGGCGAGGGCGATGTCGTCGAAGGCGGCCAGGACATAGGCCTGATGGCGCGCCGCGAGGCTGCCGCGCAGCAGGGCGAGCACATGGGTTTCCGCGGCATGGCGATCGGCTTCGGTCTCGATCGAGAACGGGCCCTCCGGCGGATTGACCACGCGGGCCTGCGTCGAGGGCAGGATCACCCGCGCGATCTCGGCCCGTATATTGGCGGTGACGCGGGGATTGGTATTGGGGTTGACGATCAGGAGGCGCGTCGCGCGCGCCTCCTCGGGGGGAAGGTGGGCGGATATCATCAGCGTCCCGCCAGCATGTCGGGCAGCCACATCACCACCTGCGGGAACAGCATCAGCAGGATGGTGAAGATCATCATCACGAAGACATAGGGCCAGGAGCCGCGCGTCACGTCGCTATAGCTGCCGCCATCGGTTCGCACGCCATGCACGACGAACAGGTTCATGCCGACCGGTGGGGTGATCAGCGCGATCTCGCACATGATGACGATGAAGATGCCGAACCAGATCGGATCGATGCCGGCGGCGAGGATCACCGGAATGACGATGGGCACGGTCAGCACCAGCATCGACATCGCGTCCATGAAGGTGCCGAGCAGCACGTAGAACACCAGCAGCGCGAAGAGCAGTGCCAGCTGGCTCAGTTCGAAGCCGGCGATCCACTGGGTCATGGCCTGCGCCGCGCCGGTCATCGAGATGGTGACGTTGAGCAGCAGCGAGCACACCAGCACGATGATGACCATGCCGCTGGTCTTGGCGGCCTGGATCGAGCAGTTGATCAGCAGGTCCAGCGTCAGCCGCCGGTTCAAGGCGACGAAACCGAGCGCCAGCATGACGCCGATGGCGGCGGATTCGGTCGGGGTGGCAAGGCCGCCATAGATCGAACCCATCACCACGCCGAAGATGATGAAGGGCGGGATGAGATATTTGCCGAGCGCCAGCTTCTGGCGGAACGGCATGTCGATCAGCTCGGTCGCCTGCGCGCCGGCCTTGCCGTGGAAGAGGACGATGTAGAGCGAGAAGCTGAGCGCCAGCAGGATGCCGGGCACGATGCCGCCGGCAAAGAGCTGGCCGACCGAGGCATTGGCGAGCGAGCCATAGACCAGCAGGTTCACGCTCGGCGGAATGAGGATGCCGAGCGTGCCGCCCGCCGCCAGCGAACCCAGCGCGGGGGCCATGGGATATTTATAGTGCTGCAGTGCCGGCAGGGCGATGGTGCCGACCGTGGCGGCGGTCGCCACCGAGGAGCCGGACGTGGCCGAGAACAGCGTGCAGGTCGCGATGTTGCTGTGGAGCAGGCCGCCCGGCAGGCGCGCCAGCCACACCGCCATCGCGTCATACATGCGATCGGCGATGCCGCCGCGCAGCAGCAATTCGCCCAGCAGCATGAAGAGCGGGATGGCGAGGATGGACGGGCTGTTAATGCTCGACCAGATCACCCCGCCCATCATGTCGACGAGCGGCGCGCCATACATGAGGTAGCCGCCAAAGGCGCCGACCCCGATGATCGCCACCGCGACCGGGACGCTGAGGAACATCAGCCCCAGCATGAGAAGAAAGCCGATACCGACGATGGCGATGCTCATGGGGCGGTTCCTTCCTGCGCCGGCAGATCATGGGCGCGCGCTTCGCGCTTCTTCAGGTCGTCGAGTTCCGCTTTCAGCTCCTCCTCCGGGGAAGGGGGCCCGAAGCGTCGCGTCAGGCCGCGCCAGTCGCCGCGCAGGAGCAGGCGCAGCGCCTGCAGCGCGAGGATGAGGGCGGCGATGGGGAAGGTGGCGCTGGCAATCAGCCACAACAGCTGGGGATAGATCAGCGGCGTGGCCCACGGGGTCTGCGCGATCGACTGGTATTCCTGCGTGTCGAGCACGGTGTCGACGGTGAAGTAGAAGAAATAGCCGGCGAGCAACGCCATGGAGAGCACGGACAGCGCATCCAGCACCGCCTGCGCCGGCTTTGGGAACAGGGCGGTCAGCTGGTTGATGCGGATATGCGAATTCTCGACCAGCGCGACCGTGAAGGCGAGCGGGGCGGCGATGGCAATGGCATAGCCGCCCAGCTCGTCGATGCCGCCAAGCGTGACGGAGAAGAACTTGCGGAGCAGCGTTTCCGCCGTCACCGTGACCGACAACGCGATCATCAGGATCCCGAAGACGATACCAAGCAGGCGCGAATAGGTATGCATGGGTCTTCTCCGCCTCCGTGGATTGTCAGAGGCCGAGCTGGCTGCCGACCGTGGCGCGCCAGACCGCCTCGCAATTCGGCGCCACGGCGTTGCACTGCTTGGCCCAGATCGGCAGCGAGACACCGCCCACCGCCGCGGCGACCGCCTTGAGGTCGGCTTCCGAGGGTGTGGCTTCGGTCAGCTTGTAGGAAACGCCGCGCTCGCACGGCGTCTTGCCGGTGTTGCAGCGCATGGCATCCTCGTACAGTTCTTCGGAGAACGCCCAGATCTCGGTGGTCAGCTCGCCGATGGCGGCAGTCAGCTTGGCCTGCTGCTCGGGGGTGAGCTTCTTCAGCGAGGCGGTGTTGATGGCGTAGCCGTTCACCGCGAGTTGCAGCGCGACCGGCAGCACCGTGGTCGTCGCCTCCGGCCAGCCGCCGGAATTGGCCGAGGCCGGGCCGGTAATGGCGCAGTCGACGACGCCGCGCGCCAGCGACTGCTGGACTTCGCCGAACGGCATGGAGATGCCGGTGGCGCCGAGCTTGCCGACGAAATTCGCCGCGCTCTGGTCGCCCACGCGCACCTTCAGCCCCTTGAGGTCGGCGAGGCTCTTCACCTCGGGCTTGCAGAAGATGACCTGCGGGCCGGCCGGCCAGACGCCGAGCAGCTTGGCATTGAAGCGGCTCTGCAGCCGTTCGTCGACGAACGGCGCGAAGGCATCGATATGCTTCCTGCCGGAGGCGTAGCTGGTGTTCAGCCCGACCAGATCGAGACCGAGCATCGCCGGCTCGTCGCGGCTGACCTGCGGCCCGCGCAGGGAGACAATGTCGAACAGGCCGGACTTCAGCACGCGCAGGCCGTCCGTATCCGGGATGCCCGCGACGTCGACGGGGAGATATTCGATCTTGATGTCGAGGCCGGTGGTTGCCGCCAGCTTTTCGAAGAAGGGCTGTTCCTTCTTCTGGGCGATGAGGCCGGAGCCCGAGGGCTGCCCCAGCACGCGCAGCGTGATGGTCTCGGCATGGACGGGCGTGATCATCAGCGCGGTGATCGCGGCGAGAAGGATGCGGTGTGACATGCGGATTTCCTGTTCCCAAGCGAGGATGAACGAGTGCGAGGCGTGTTTCGGCACTGCTTAGGCGGTGGAAGAGCAGCCGAGCGTCCCGTCAGACGGTTCCGTCGATCTTCCCTGGAGGATAAGGAATACAGATTTCATGCCAACTAGTGTGAAAATACAGTTTCATATTCAAAATCATATAGATGACAGATTCAAGTTGCCGACCCTCGGCATGAAACCTCAGTTTCTCGTGAGGCAATAATAGACGTCGACTTCGTGCAGATGCACAAATCGACGTCAGAGTTCCTCAAGGGCGTCGTTGATGGCCTCGATGCCGCGCAGCCGGGTGCGGCCGGCGGCGGCGGCGCGCTCGATGCAGCGTGTGGCCAGCAGATGGCACACCGCCATCACCGAGACATGGCTGAACAGCGGCCCCGGCGCCAGTGTCTGGCAGCGCAGATGCCATGTCGCGCTTGGCAGGAAGCTCTCGCCCTCGTCGGTGATGTAGAGAAGCCGGGCGCCGCTCTTCTGCACCTGGTCGAGGATGAGGCCGATGCGGGCGACGCGCCGGCGCAGGCCGAAAAGGATCACCAGATCCTCCGGCGCGACGCTGACGAGATGCTCGCCGAGCGTCTGCCCGGCGCCGGGAATGGCGACGATGTTTTCCACGACCTGCGTCAGCTGCCACTGGAGATAGGCGGCGAAGGGCGCGCTGGCGCGAAAGCCGATCACCCAGATCTTGCGTGCCGCGAGGATGGCGGCGGCGGCGTCGTTCGCCTGGCTGTCGGTGATGGCGAGGAAGGTGGCCTCGAGATTGGCGATCGCCTGCGCGGAATGGGCGGCGACCGATTGCTCGCCGCTCGCATCCACCGAGGTGGTCAGGAACAGCCGCGAGCCGGTCTGCTTTTCCGCGCGCGCGTGGCGGCGCGCCTCCTCGTAATTGTCATAGCCGAGCCGCTGGACGAAGCGTGACACCGTCGCCTTGGAGACATGCGCCAGCGCCGCCAGTTCCTGCGCCGAATAGCTCGCGAGCTCGCCGGGAAAGTCGCACACGAAATCGCCCAGCCGGCGCTCGGCGGGATGCAGCGTCGGCAAGGCCTGGCGAACGCGGGTGAGGAAGGAGCGATCCTTCGGGGGCATGGACCCTCCCGTGAAAACTGAGTTTCACGGACTGTCCTACGGCGCCCGGCGCAAGGCAAGGGAAGATGCCGCTGCCGCACCCGGGGCGCAAGCCGGCGGAACAGACATTCGCTCACCGTCATTCGCTGGTTCATCCGCTCAATCGAGCGAGCGCGATTTTGTCCGATCCCACGAATGTCATAGTGTCTGGGTAGCGTGCGCTCTTGAATCCGGAGCTTCAATGACCTCGAACGCCGATAATCTGAAGCCGCTGCTCTGGGAGCCGAAAAATCTGGTCCGCGCGATCGAAGCAGCGGGGGTCGCGCTGTGGTCGTGGAACGTGGATTCCGACGCTCTCGCTATGGACGACCATGCCTATGATCTCTGGGGCCTTCCTCGCGGCAGCGAGGTCAACTTCGAAGACCTTTCCGCCCATATTCATCCTGCCGATCGCGATCGGGTTCGTGCCGCCTTCACGGCGACGCGCGCCATTCTCGGCGCCTACGAGATCGATTTTCGCATCGTCACCGGCGACGAACTCAAGTGGATTTCCGCGCGCGGCCAGGGCGATGACGCCGGCATGGTGCAGCGGCTCATGTTCGGCATCTTCATCGATGTGACGGGCCGCAAGCAGGCAGAGGAAGGGCGGGAATTGCTGGCGGGCGAGATGAGCCACCGGGTCAAGAACCTCCTCGCCATTGCCTCCGGCCTCACCGCCATCACCTCGCGCTCGACCTCGACGACAACGGACATGGCCCGCGAACTGACGCAGAGATTGACCGCGCTGGGCCGCGCGCATGATCTGGTGCGCCCCGTCCCCGGCCAGACGATGGCGGCCTCGGCGCTGCTGGGCGATCTGCTGACCGTGCTGCTGGCGCCCTATGACGATCTCGGCGCCTTCAGCGGCCGCATCCGCGTATCGGTGCCGCGCATGAGCGTCGGTGAATCCACCACGACGATCCTCGCGCTGATCGTGCATGAACTGGCAACAAACTCGCTGAAATACGGCGCCCTGTCGGTCGACATTGGCAGTCTCGATATTTCATGCTCGGCGCACGATGCCGCCGTCACCCTTGTCTGGACGGAGACCGGCGGGCCGAAGGTGACGCCGCCCACCGGAGCACGAGGCTATGGTAGCAAGCTCGTCGAGCGCAGCGTGACCGGCCATCTGCGCGGCTCCATCGACTACAACTGGGCCAAGGATGGCGTCGTCATCACGTTGAAGGTCAATCCAGATCGCCTGACGGCATAGTTCACGCATCCATGCGTGCGTTCGCCGCCGATATCCCCGCCCACCGGCAATGTCCGGCCCGCGCGGGGCGATCATCCACTGAAGCCGGGTGTCGCCCCGCCGTTTCCACCCGACCCGCCCGGGCCTATGCAGGTAGGCTCCCGCGCTTGGGATCGGGAATGGACCGCGACGGGGAGCGATGATGCCGACGGGAGGTGAGGGCGCGAGCCTGCGAGACGAGACCGGTCTCGTCCTTCTGGGCGGATCGGCGCGCGGGCCGGTCGTCGCCATGGCGGAAGGCCTGAGCTTCTGGGGCGGGGTTGATCCCGCCACCGGCCGGGTGATCGATGTGCACCATCCCTGCCATGGAGTGTCGTTGGCGGGCGCCATCGTGCTGATGCCGACCAGCCGGGGGTCCTGCTCGGGCTCGGGTGTGCTGCTGGAACTCGCCATGGCCGGGCATGCGCCGGCCGCGCTGGTCTTCTGCGAGCCGGAGGACACGCTGACGCTGGGCGCGCTGGTCGCCCGCGAGATGTTCGGCCGCACCGTGCCGGTGCTGCGCCTTTCGCGCGCCGCCTTTGCCGACATCGCCGGGGCGGAGACGGTGTCGATCTCGCCTTCCGTCCTCGCGGCGGACGGGCGACGCATTCCCCTCGCGCCGCTGCCGGCGGATGGGCTCGTCCTCACGCCGCGCGACCGGGCCATGCTCGATGGCGCGGACGGCCCGGCGGTGCGGCAGGCGATGGCCATTCTCTGCGCGATGGCGTGCCAGCAGGGTGCGGCGGCGCTCACCGATGTCACCCGCGCCCATATTGACGGCTGCATCTATGCCGGGCCGGCCAATCTCGTCTTCGCCGAGGCGATGGAGAGGCTGGGCGGACGGGTGCGCGTGCCGACGACGATGAATGCCATTTCGGTCGACCATGAGAACTGGCGCGCGCAGGGCGTGCCCCCGGCCTTCGGCGTTCCCGCGGCACGGCTGGCGGATGCTTATGTGCGCATGGGGTGCCGGGCGAGCTTCACCTGCGCGCCCTATCTGCTGGAGGCGCCGCCGATGGCGGGCGAGCCGATCGGCTGGTCGGAATCCAACGCGGTGATCTTCGCCAACAGCGTTCTCGGCGCGCGCACCGCCAAGCATCCCGATTTTCTCGACCTGTGTATCGCGCTCACCGGCCGCGCGCCGCTGGCGGGGGCCTTTCTCGACGCGGCCCGCCGGGCGCGGCGCCTCATCGACGTGGCGCTGCCCGCGGATGCCGGCGCGGCGGTGTGGCCGCTCATCGGCTATCTCGCCGGCCGCGCCGCGCCCGACCGTGTACCGCTGCTGCGCGGTCTGGCGCCGGGCCGCCCGACGCCGGACGACCTCAAGGCGCTGTGCGCCGCCTTCGGCACCACCTCCGCCGCGCCGATGCTGCACATCGCGGGTGTCACGCCGGAGGCCGGCCACGCGCCCGCCGCGGATGCCGACACGGTCCTCCTCACGCGCGCGAATCTCATCGCGGGATGGGCCGGTCTCAATGGCGGGCCGGAGGCGGTGGAGCTCGTCGCCATTGGCAGCCCGCACGCGTCGCTTGGCGAGTGCCGGGCGCTGGCCGACGCGCTGGCGGGCCGGCGCCGCGCGCCGGATGTGTCGGTCATCGTCACCGCCGGGCGGCAGGTGATCGCCGGCACGGCGAGCGAGGGCACGCTGGCGCGGCTGCGCGCCTGCGGGGTGGAGGTGGTGGCCGATCTGTGCTGGTGCTCCATCACCCGGCCGGTCTTCCCCCCGCGGACGCGGGCGGTGATCACGACATCCGGCAAATATGCCCATTACGGGCCGGGGCTCTCGGGCTGCGCGGTGCGGCTCGGCACGCTGGACGATTGCGTTGAGGCGGCCCTGACCGGCCGGGTTCCGCCACGGCTGCCGGACTGGCTGCGGTAGGGGGCGTGGCGACGGGGATTTCGGCTCGCGCCGGATGAGGCCATGGAGAAAAGGAGATGGCGCCCGACCGGGGAAGGCGATTTCGCCAGACGGGCGCCAAGGTGAGGATCGGGGCCGCGGCGCGCCGCGGCCCCGTGCGGGAGCCGGGCTATTTCAGGGTGATCCAGATGGTCTTGGTCTGCAGGTACTGGTCCATCGCTTCGGTGCCGTTGTCGCGGCTCAGCGAGCCCGAGCGCTTGTAGCCGCCGAAGGGTGTCGTCACATTGCCTTCGCTGAAGCCGTTGACCGCCACCGTGCCGCAGGGCAGCCGTTTGGCGAGGTGAAAGGCCTTGTCGAGGTCCTGCGTGAACACCGTGGCGTGCAGGCCGTAATCGCTGTCGCGGGCGATGGCGAGCGCCTCCTCGATGCCGCCCACTTCGATCACGCCGAGCACCGGGCCGAAAATCTCCTCACGGGCGATGCGCATGGCCGGGTCGACGCCGTCGAACACGGTGGGGTCGACATAGGCGCCGTCCAGTCCCGCGCTGGCGCCACCGCCGGCCAGCAATGTCGCGCCCTCGGCCTTGCCGATCTCGATATAGGACAGCACGCGGGCGCGGTGCTCCTCGGTGACCATGGAGCCGAGATCCGTCGCCGGATCGAGCGGATCGCCGACCACCAGCGCCTTGGCCTTGTCGACCACGGCGTCGAGGAAGGCGTCCTTCACCCTGGTGTGGACGATCTGGCGCATATTGGCCGAGCAGTTCTGACCGCCGTTCCAGAACGCGGCGGAGATGGCGGAGGAGACCAGCGTGTCGTCGATCTCGGCATCGTCGAGTACGATCATCGGGCTCTTGCCGCCCATTTCCAGCCCGACCGGCTTCAGGTTGCTCTCGCTGGCATATTTCAGGAAATAGGCGCCGACCTCGGTGGAGCCGGTGAAGGACACCGCGTCAATATCCATGTGGCGGCCGATCGCCTGGCCGGCCGTCTCGCCGAAGCCCGGCACCACATTGAGCACGCCTGCCGGCAGGCCGGCCTGCATGGCGAGTTCGGCCAGCTTGAGCGCGGAGAGCGGGGTCTGCTCGGCCGGCTTCAGCACCGCCGAGCAGCCGGCGGCGAGCGCGGGGGCGAGCTTCCACGCCGCCATCAGCAGCGGGAAGTTCCACGGCAGCACGAGGCCGACCACGCCGATCGGCTCGCGTACGATCATGCCGACAATGTTCTGCGCGGTGGGTGCCACCTTGCCGAAGCTCTTGTCGATCAATTCGGCATACCAGCGGAAAAAGGTCGGCACTTCATGGCCGATCTCGTTCAGGCAGTCCTTGATGGTCTTGCCGGAATCGAGGCTTTCCAGCACGGCGAGTTCCTCGGCATGCGCCGAAACGAGGTCCGCCAGCTTCAGCAGCACGGCCTTGCGCTCCTCGGGCGCGGCGCGCGACCAGTCGCCCGCCTCGAAGACGCGTCGTGCCGCCGCCACCGCGCGGTCGACGTCAGTGCCGCCGCAGGAGGCGACGAGGCCGAGCGGGGTCCCCCGCGCGGGATCGCGATTCTCGAACACCTCGCCCGCGGCCGCCGCGCTCCATTCGCCATCGATGAAGGCTTTCGACGGCAAGGCGAGGCGGCCGGCGATGTCGCGGTACTGGTCGGCGGACTTGTAGGCGCTCATGAGCGGTGTCTCCGGACGTTGTCAGGCGGTTTCGGACACGGGAGCCGGGAAGGCGAGGCCGAAGCGGGCGGCGAGCCGGGCGAGGTCATCAGTGATGCCGGGATGCAGCGCGACGCCCTCGGCCAGCGCCGCGCGCTTGCGCGACAGCGCGGCTTCGCCGGGCAGCCGCACGCGCGGCGCGCCGGCCGGCACGCGGGCGGCGTGGCAGGCATCGATCAGCCACCCGGTCTGGCGCAGGAAGCCGTCCAGCCCGGCAAAGGCGGCCGGGCTGAGCGCCAGCACCAGCACGCCGGCGCCCCAGCCGGTGGGCGCCTCGGCGCGGCCATGGCCGGACAGGCCCTGGGTCAGCGCCTCCACCATGAGCGACAGGCCATAGCCCTTGTGGCCATGGTCCAGCCCGCCGATCGGCAGCAGGGAACCGCCCTGCTTCGTCGCGTGCGGGTCATCGGTGGCGCGGCCGTCCGCGTCCTGCAGCCACGGGCCGGGCAGCCGCGTATCGGCGGCGCGCGCGCGGCCGCACAGGGCGGCGGTGGTGATGGAGGTCGAGACGTCGATCAGGATCGGATCGGGATGGGCGGGGATGCCGGCGGCGATGGGGTTGGGGGTCAGCACCGGCGTCAGCCCGCCAAAGGGGGCGACATGGGCGTCGCTGGGGTCGGAGGAGAAGACCAGCACCATCATTCCCGCCCGTGCCGGGGCCTCAAGAAAGCTGGCGAGACAGGCGATGTGATGGCTGCGCCGCACAGCCACCGCACCGATGCCGAACAGGCCCGCGCGGCGCACCGCATCCTCCACCGCGAGGCGCGTGACCCACAGGCCGGGCAGGCGCCGCCCGTCCCAGGTCGCCACCGCGGCGTGGTCGGCGACGATGTCCGGCGCGCCCTCGCGCTCCATCGCGCCGGTGTCCAGTTCCTCGACATAATCGCCGATGAGCGCCAGCCCATGCGTGGTGTGGCCGAGCAGGTCGGCCTCCGTGAGGCCCTGCGCCACCGCCTGGGCCGGTTCGTCCGGCAGGCCGGCGGCGCGGAGAATGGCGCCCGCGAGGGTGACGAGGTCAGGCGCGGCATAGCGTGTCGGCATCGGGAAATCCTCGGGTCGTCGGCGGGCCAATGTCGGGGGCGGGGCGTCTCAGTGCCGGCGCTGGGAAATGTGCCAGGGGATCAGCAGCCGCTCGGCCAGCGTGACACAGCCGAACAAGGCGAGGCCGAGCAGCGTCAGGAAGAAGATGCCGGCAAAGGCGAGGTCGGGCCGCATGTTGCCGGTGGCGATGGAGATGTAGAAGCCGAGCCCCTGGTCGGAGCCCATGAATTCGGCGATGGTCGCGCCTACCGTGGCGTTGAGCGCGGCATATTTGAAGCCGACGAAACATTGCGGCAGCGCCGCCGGCAGCCGCACTTTCCAGAAGGTGCGCAAGGGCCCCGCGCCGGTGGACCGGCAGAAGCGGGTGAGTTCGTCGGATAGCGAGCCGAAGGCGTGGATGGCGTTCAGCGCCACGGGGAAGAAGCACACCAGCACGACGATGATCACCTTGGGCAGCAGGCCGAAGCCGAGCCAGGCGATGAAGAGCGGCGCGAAGGCGATTTTCGGCACCATTTCCAGGCTGACGAAGAACGGGTAGAGCGTCCGTCGCAACATCGGCGAGAAGGCGATGGCGAGCCCGATCGGCAGGCCCACCGCGACCGCCAGCAGATAGCCGAGGACGGATTCCGTGCCCGTGACCAGCGTGTAGTCCAGCAGGCGGGGAATATCGGCCCAGCCGCGCGTGACGATCTCGGACGGCGTCGGCAGGATGTAGCCGGGGACGCCGAACAGGATGACGGCATATTCCCAGAACAGGAAGAAACCGACGAAGAAGGTGAGGAAAGGCCACGCCGCGGCGATGCGCAGCACCAGCCATTCCACGGCGCGGATGAGCCGGCCGGCATGGGCGGGGGCATGGGCGGGGGCGGGGTCGCGGGGGGCGTTAGAGGACACCATAGTCACGGAATATCCCCTGGATGTCATGGACGTAGCGGGTGAATGCGGGGCTCGCCTTCACCTCCATGTCGCGCGGCCACGGCAGATCGATCTCGATGGTGCGCTCGATGCGGCCGGGGCGCGGGGTGACGACGCAGACGACGGAGGACAATTGCACCGCCTCCTCGATGGAATGGGTGACGAACACCACGGTGGGCCGCCGCGCCATCCACAGCGCCTGCAGGTCGGTGCGGATGCTTTCGCGGGTCATGGCGTCGAGCTTGCCGAGCGGCTCGTCGAACAGCAGCGTGTCCGGCTCGTGCACCAGCGCCTGGCAGAAGGCGGCGCGTTGCTGCATGCCGCCCGACAGTTCATAGGGGTGGCGCGCGGCGAAGCCTTCCAGCTTCACCGAGCGCAGCAGGTCGCGGATGCGGCCGGCATAGGGTTTGGGGTCGAGGCCGCGCAGTTCCAGCTGCAGCGCGATGTTGCCTTCCACCGAGCGCCACGGCACCAGCGTGTTGTCCTGGAACATGATGCCGATATCGGTGCGCGGTGCGCCGACCCGTTCGCCGTCGAAATAGATGGCGCCTTCCGAGGCGTCGAGCAGGCCGGCCACCATCAACATCAGCGTGGACTTGCCGCAGCCGGACGGACCGAGCAGCGAGACGAAGCTGCCGGCCTCGATGGTGAGATCCACCGGCCCGAAGGCGTGCACCGCCTGCGGGCCGGAGCCGAAGGTCTTGCTCAGCGACTTTATCTCGATCGTCGCGGCCATGGCGCGCGCGGCCTCTTCTTGGTTTGGAACATTCACCGGGCGGGCGCCGGGGCGCCCGCCGTCCGCGTCCGGGCAGTCTATTTCGGAAGGAAATCGTTGGTGTAGAAGAAGGACGCCGGTTCCTTGGTCTGAAGGCCGTTATAGGCCTTCATCAGTTCCAGCATCTCGGTCCAGTCCTGCGGCACGTTGAGGCCGAGCACCTTGGCCGTGTTCGCCTTGGAGTAGAGCACGTCCAGCGTCACCTTCTGCACCTCGGCCGCCTGCTTCTTGCCGGCATCCTCGTTCATGGTGCCGCCGACAATGTCGCCCATCGCGTTCACCGCCGCCTGCGGGTCGGCTTCGGCTGCCTTGTAGGAGCGCACGGTGGCGGCGAGGAAGCGCTTCACCAGATCGGGATTCTTGGCCACGGTCTCGCGATTGGCCACCATGCAGTAGCCGACCTGGTTCACCCCGTAGTCGGAATAGGGGAAGGTGACCGGCGCGGCGCCGCCGGCCGCCTTGATCTCCGCCGGCTTGTCGTCGAGCCCGCCGAGCAGACCCACCACGCCGCCCGCACCCTGCAGATAGCTCGACACCAGCGCGCCGTCCGGCACGTTGATGATGCCGACATCGCCCTCGGCGAGGCCGGCATTCTTCAGCACCAGCGGGAAGAAGGTATTCACGCCGGCATTGGCGGTGGTGAGCAGCTTCTTGCCCTTGAGGTCGCCGATCTTGGCGACGCTCGCATCCGGCCGCACGATGATGGCCTCCGTGCCCATGGCGTCGATGACGCCGACCGAGACGAGCGGCGCGCCCTTGGCGGCAAGGTTCACCATGCTGGCGCAGGAGCCGTAGGAAAAGGTGCTGTCGCCATTGGCGACCAGCCGGTGCGCCGAGCCCGAGCCATTGCCGGAGCGCACATCCAGATTGATGCCGGCATCCCTGAAATAGCCGCGGTCCTTGCCCAGCGCGAAGGCGGCGTGCGAGCCGTACCACATCCAGTTGAGGCGCAGGCGCACGTCGTCGAGCGCCTGTGCCTGGCTGGCGGTGAAAAGGCCCACCGCCACAAGGGCGGCGCTGGCCAGTCGCGTTCCGAATACTCCCGATATGCGCATGACGATCCCCTGGTTGGTTCTCTGGTTGCTTTGTTGTGGTCGCTCACACCGGCAGGCAGCCCGGGCCGAGCGGTTCGTAGGTCTTGTAGGACAGGATGAATTCCTGGTGCCCCAGCGCCTCGGACTTGGTCGGCAGGCCGGAGGCGGCGGCGCGGACCGCGTCGACGATGCGGCGGCCGACATCGGCGACGCCCTCGATCCCGTCGGCGATGGTGCCGCCATTGATGTCCATGTCGTCTTCCATCCGCGTGAAGACCCGCGAATTGGAGACGCCCTTGATGACCGGGGCGAGCGCCTGGCCGACCACCGAGCCGGCGCCGGTCGTGAACAGGATGAGGTGGCAGCCGCTCGCCACCATCTCGGTGATGGTCTGGGTGTCGTTGATGTTGGGAATGCCGTAGCGCACCGGCCCGTCATTCACCGTGTCCATGAGATAGAGGCCCGGCGCGGGCGGGCGCACGCCGGGCTTCAGCACCCCGGAGATCGGCCGCGAGCCGCTCTTGGCATAGGCGCCGAGCGACTTCTCCTCCAGCGTGGAGAGGCCGTACTTGATATTGCCGCCGCCGAAGCTGCCATGGCCCAGTTCGGTGTAATAGCTGTCCGCCTTGCGCACCGCCGCCGTCAGCGCGGCGGCAAGCTCCGGTGTGGCCGCCCGTGCCGCCATGTGCGTTTCGCAGCCGATGAGTTCGCAGGTCTCCTCGAACATCACGGTGGCGCCGGCATCCACCAGCAGGTCGCTCGCATGGCCCACGGCCGGGTTGATGGTGACGCCGGACAGCCCGTCCGAGCCGCCGCACTTGGTGCCGATGACGAGATCGGACAATGCGAGCGGCACGGTCGGCGCGGCCGCCAGCGCGGCGAGCCGAGCCTCCACCCAGGCGCGCCCCTTTGCGACCGAGCCGGTTGTGCCGCCGGCGCTCTGGATGGTGAGCAGTTCCACCTCGCGTCCGCTGGCGGCGATGGCCTCCTTCAGCCGGGCGCGCTGGAATTCCTCGCAGCCGAGCGAGACCAGCAGCACCGCGCCGACATTGGGATGGGTGGCGAGGTCCTCCATCACGCGCTGGGCATAGTCGCTGGGGTAGCAGCCGGGAAAGCCGATCAGCTGCACCCCATCCCCCTGATAGGGCGACGCGATCCTGCGCGCGACATGGTGGGCGCATTCCACGAGATAGGCGACGAGCAGGAAGTTGCGAATGCCCTTGCGCCCGTCCGCGCGCGGATAGCCGCGCATCGCGACAGGCGCGGGCGCCGGCGACGCGGTGGAGGGGAGCGGAGCGGGGCTATTCATAATGATCCTGATCATTGTTGAGGTAGCGGCTGGCGACGTTGTGCACATGCACCAGCCGGCCGGCGGGAATTTCCGCCCGGGCGATGCCGACCGCCATGCGCAGGCGCACGATGTCCGCCCCCGGCGCGATGGGCACGAGTGCGATCTTGTGCCCCTGCGGGATTGCCTCCAGCGCGCGGAGCGCGAGTCCGTCCAGCGTCGCGGCGGTGCTGCCGGCCGCGATGTCGACCAGCGCGATGCCGACATTGTCGCCCGCCGCCAGCCGGATCATGTTCGCCGCGCCCGGTTCGCCCATCATGTCCTCAGCCGGCTACGAGATTGGGCGTGCCGATCGACCGCATCATGGCGAGCGTTGCCGCGCGGTAATGCGGGCGCGCGTCACGGGTGGGCGGCCGGCAGCGGCTGGAGGGCAGGCCGACCAGCTCCATGCAGAGCTTGTCGAGATAGCCATCGCCGCTGGTGAAATCGCGCTCGATCTCCACCCACAGCTTGTAGAAGGGCATGGCCTCCTCCACCAGCATGCGGGCCACCTCGGTGTAGTTGCCAGCGCCGATCTCGCGCACCAGCTTGAGCCCCCATTCGGGCCAGAAATTGCACAGGTGCACCTCGAAGGCGCGGGCGCCGAGCGCGGGCATGGCGCTGAAGGCGAAGAACAGGTTGTTGTCGATGATGGTGAAGCGCTTGGAGAAGCGAGCCGCCACGCTCTCGAATTCCATGGCGTCGGTGCGCGGGGTCGCCCATTTCAATCCCACCACATTGGGGATCTGCGCGAGACGCTCGACCATGGCGAAGGAGATGTTCGTGGTGTTCCAGAACGTATTGTAGATGATCAACCCGATATCGGGCGCCGCCTCGGCCGCGGCGCGGACGAATTCCTCGAAATCGGCTTCGGTATGGCTGAAGTAGAACGGGCAGGAGACCTGGATGAAATCAGCGCCGATGCGCTGCGCCGCCTTGGCGAGGCGCACCAGTTCCAGCGTGCTGGTGGTCTGGGCGCCCATGGCCACCGGCACGCGACCCGCCACCTCGTCGATCACGATTTCGGCGACGCGCACCCGCTCGTCGAAACTCATGGTGGAGAAGTCACCCGCCGCGCCGCCGGCCAGGAATACCGCGGTATCGGCCGTCAGCCCGCCGTCGATGAGGAAGCGGACATAGGCGCGCAGCGCCACTTCGTCGACCGGAAAGCCGTCCTCGTCGCGGAACGGCGTCGGTACCGTGACATAGCACCCTTCCAGCTTCTTCTTCAGAATGTCCGCCCGGGACATGTCCGTCCGCATCACTGCTCTTCCCCGCGTCGTGCGGCCCGCGCGCCCACCCGCCCCGCGGCCGCATGGCCGAGAGTTCACCGGCGAGGGCGCCGCGTGCTCGATGTCCTGCTCATGAAGATTGGCGGGAGTCCCGTTCCGCCTGTCGGACAGCGGGAAGGGGCTCCGTCTGCATCTCGATGACCCATCCTTCCCAACAATCGGCAAAACGAATTGACAGTGCTGGACCAAATGTGAACCATCCTGGACAGGTCGCGCCTCAACTACCGGCCGCCACCCGTGGCGCGCCTCGCGTGGCCCGGCCCTCAATCGCCCGTCAGGAGTGCCGTGATGTCCCCGATCGAGGCGCCTTTGAGCGGCGAACGGCGCGCGGGCGGCCCGCCCAGCTTCAATTTCATCCTGCAGCCGGAATTTCCGCTCAACGCGCTGGTGCTGGCGACCGAGGCGCTCCGGATCGTCAACCAGTATAGCGGGCGCGAGCTGTTCCGCTGGCGGCTGGCCTCGGAGGATGGCAACCCGGTGCGCGCCAGCAACGGGCTGTGGATGTCGGTCGATGACGGGCTCGCGAGCCTGCCGCCGGCGGATTTTCATTTCGTGTTCGAAGGCAACCTGCCGATGCAGCGCAATTCGCCCAAGCTGCTCAACCAGCTGCGCACCGCCGCGCGGTTCGGGGCGACGATCGGCGCGGTGGATACCGGCGCCTTCGCGCTTGCCCAGGCGGGGCTGCTGAAGGGGCGCAGCGTGGTGCTGCACTGGGAGGCGGTGCCCTCGTTTCGCGAGCGCTTTCCCGACATCGCGGTGAGCAGCCAGATCTATCTGATTGACGGCCCGCGCATCAGCTGCGCCGGCGGTGTCGCCATGCTGGACCTCATTCTCGACCTGATCGGCCGGCTGGAGAGCCCCAGCCTCGCCAGCGAGGTGGCCAACGCGCTGGTCCACGTCCCGCGCCCGGCTGTGACGCCGCAGCGGCTGGACGACGCCCCGCGCCCGGCCGCGCGCCCCACGCTGGCCGACCGCATCGTCGCGCTGATGGAGCACAATCTCGACTTTCCGCTGGCGCTGGAAGACATCGCCGATCAGCTCGGGGTCTCGGCGAAGACGGTGCTGCGTGCCTGCAACCGCAGCTTCGACGAAACGCCGATGCGGCTTTACCTGCGCATCCGCCTGCAGGCGGCGCGCAACATGCTGTTCTACGAGGAGTTCGGCATCAAGGACGTGGCGACCGCCTGCGGCTTCTCCTATCCCGGTGTCCTCTCCCGCGCCTTCCATGCCCAGTTCGGCATGACGCCGCGCGAATTCCGCGCCTCGCTGCGGCGCCAGCAGAACCAGGCCTACCGGCCGGAAGTGCGCCGGCTGTCCATCGGCCCGCTGGCGCATC
Organism: Ancylobacter amanitiformis; assembly: GCF_030814815.1. Classification (GTDB taxonomy): domain Bacteria; phylum Pseudomonadota; class Alphaproteobacteria; order Rhizobiales; family Xanthobacteraceae; genus Ancylobacter; species Ancylobacter amanitiformis. The sequence continues at coordinate 99,118 of NZ_JAUSVR010000012.1, forward strand.
AGGCCTTGGATGCCGCCCCGGAACCGACGCCGAAAACGGCCCTGGATGCGAATAATGAGTCCTTTTTGATCAAGTCGGACCGGGAAACTGGTCCACTATGAAGCAACGGCGACGACTGCCGGAATAAGCGGTCACGGATTCCGGAAAAACCGGCCGAATACAATAAACGCAGACGACATCATGCGATGTGGCACTGTTCCTTCGCAGGAAACGCGTTCGCCTTGAGAGGTCTGTTCCGCGCTTCTACACGAGATCCGACTTCGGTGACGCACTTCCTCCGGGCTGCAATAAACAGATTGAGGGGAATACATGAACACGAAATCCGATATCACTGATTCGACGCTCACGCGGCCGAGCCGGCGCGGCTTTCTTGCCGGCGCCGCCGCCCTCGCCGCCACGCCATTCGTGCCCGCCCGCCCCGCCCTCGCCAAGCCGGTCGAGATCGTGCACTGGAGCTGGCTGGCCGCCTCCGATGGCGAGGTGTGGGCGAAGATGATCGACGCCTTCAACACCGCGCACGCGTCCCAGGGCATCAAGATCCGCATGGAGATCGTGCCCGAGGAGCAATATGTCACCAAGATCCTCGCGTCGGTGGCTTCCGGCAAGGCGCCCGATTTCGGCTGGGGCACCGCCGGCAAGGAAGCCGCGCTGGCCCGCGACGAGGTGATCGTGCCGCTGGACGATCTGGCCAAGGCGGCGGGGCTCGACCTGCCCGATTTCAGCGCCGCCTCGATCCAGGCCTCGCGCTACCCCAAATATGGCAACGGCCTGTTCATGGTCCCGATGGACCTGATGAGCCTGCAGCCGCTGCTCAACCTCGCCATCGCCCGGGAAGCCGGCCTCGACGGCACCAAGCCGCCGACCGATGCCGCCTCGCTGATGGAATGGGCCAGGGCGATGACCAAGACCGAGGGCGGCAAGGTCACGCGCTCGGGGCTCATGATGACCGGCTCGGGCGTGCAGCCCACCGTCACCTGGGGCATCATCGCCGCGCAGATGGGCTTCCGCCGCGCCAGCGACGACCTCAAGACCGCGGCGGTCAACCCGGACGCCGGCAAAGCCGCGATGCAATGGGTGCTCGACCTGTTCGACAAGGAAAAGGTGTCCACTCGCGATGTGACCGACCGCTACAAGGCGTTCGGCACCGGGCAGGGCGGCATTTTCTGGACCGGGCCGTGGACGCTGAACGGCTATCTCGGCCAGAAGCTCGATTTCACCGCCGCGCTGTTCCCCAATATTGGCGGCACGCTGCGCACCTATAGCGAGATCGGCGGCCTGGAACTCTACGCGCAGGCCGACAAGGGGCGCTACGAGGCGAGCATGCAGGCGGTCAAGTGGCTGTCCGACAACAGCTTCCTGTGGACCACGGTCGGCCGCGGCGCCTCCCCGCGCACATCCATCCTGTCGCGCCCGGATTACAAGACCGCCGGCGCGCCGTGGAGCGTGCGCGGGCCGTTCGTCGACGGCATGTCGTTCGCCACCGAGGGCGAGATCCCGGTCGTCGCCGGCCCGGATTTCACCATCTATTCCGGCGGCAACTTCCTGGCCAAGACGCTCGATGGCGTGTGGGCCGGCAAGACCAGCATCGACCAGGCCATGGCGCAGATCCAGGAGACCTGGCAGCGCGGCCTCGACGAAGGCTGAGCGGCGAGACGCTGCTGCGGGAGCCGCACCGCCCCGGGGGCGGGATGTCGGGCCGGTCGTCACGCCGGCCCGACCGCGGCGGCGGTCCGTCGACGATCAATGCGAGGCCGGCCGGCGGCGATCCGGAGCGGGGATCATCATGACCGATATGGCAGTGCCTGCCCCGGAGACGGCCACCGTGCCGCCGCCGGGCCGCCGACAGGAGCGGCCGCGCGTCGACCGCGTCGGCTATCTCTTCGTCGCCTTCTTCGCCGTGCCGTTCTTCCTGTTCAACATTCTCCCCGTGCTGTTCGGGGTTTATGTCGCGTTCACCCGCTGGAGCATCGTCGGCAGCCCGCGCTGGGTGGGAACCGAGAATTTCACCCGCGCCTTCGCCGATCCCTGGGTCACGGTGGCGTTCCAGAACGCGCTGCTCTACGGTGTGCTGATCGTGCCCGGCGTGAGCGTGCTGGGGTTGGCCTTCGCGCTGTTCGTCAGTCGCGGCTATCCGCTCTCCGGCCTTGCCCGCACGCTGTTCTTCGCCCCCAATGTGGTTTCCGCCACGGTGATCGGCCTGGTCTGGGTGTGGCTGCTCGATACCCAGTTCGGCCTCGTCAACCACTATCTCGGCGCCGTCGGCGTCAGTGCGGTGCCGTGGCTGACATCGACCGAATGGTCGCTGGTCGGCGTGTCCATCGCCTCGGTGTGGTGGGATCTGGGCCTCGCCTTCGTGCTGTTCCTCGCCGCGCTGCAGGACATTCCCGCTGACTTGACCGAAGCGGCGCTGGTGGATGGCGCCGGGCGCTGGCAGCGGCTGTTCTTCATCGTGCTGCCGCAGCTTCGGCCGGTCATCTCCATGGTGGTGACGCTGCAGCTGATCTCCACCTTCCGCATCTTCAGCCAGGTCTATGTGATGACCAATGGCGGGCCGGCCGGCTCCTCCTCCTCGCCGATCTACTACATTTATACCATGGCGATCGTGCGCAACCTGTTCGGCTATGCCTCGGCCATCGCGCTCCTGCTGTTCATCGTCATTCTCATCCTCACGCTGCTGCAGCGTTTCCTGCTGAAGGAGCGCGCCTGATGACCGCGCTCCTGACCCGCGTCCGCCGCTACATGGACGAGCACCGCTTCACCCTGCTCGACCTGCCGATCTGGCTGGTCGGCATGGCGGTGGCGTTCGCCTGGTTCGCGCCCTTCGTGTGGATGGTGTCGACCTCGCTGAAATACCCCGAAGACGTGATGACGGCGCAGATCGAGTGGCTGCCGAACCGCATCACCTTCGATAATTACGTGAAAGTCTTCGAGTACCCTGTGGTGCGCTGGGCGTTCAACAGTCTGGTGCAGGCGGGCGTGGCGACCTCGCTGTCCGTGCTGTTCGGCGCCATGGCGGGCTATGGCCTGGCGCGGATGCGCTTTCCCGGGCGGGACGGGCTGTTCGCGCTGTTCCTTGCCTCGCTGATGATCCCGACCGAGGTGTCGATCATCCCCATGCTGCTCGGCTTCATCAAGATGGGCTGGGCCTCCAGCTATCAGGCGCTGATCCTGCCGAGCATCGGCAATGTCTTCGCGGTCTATATCTTCCGCCAGTTCTTCCTCGGTTTTCCCGCCGAGATCGAGGAGGCGGCGCGGGTCGACGGGGCCGGGCCGTTCCGGCTGTTCTTTCTCATCGCGCTGCCGCTCGCGCGCGCTCCCGCCATCGCCGCCGCGGTGATCCTGTTCACGCTGAACTGGAACAATTTCCTGTGGCCGCTGCTCGTTACCTTCGACGAGAGCATGAAGACGCTGCCCGTGGGCATCGCCGCCTTCACCCCGGTGGTCGGCACGCGCACCCAGCTGGAGGGCTTCAGCGTCGCCATGGCGGCCGTGACGATCCTCTCGGTGCCGAGCCTGGCGCTGTTCTTCCTGCTGCAACGCTACTTCATCCAGGGCATCTCTCAGGGAAGCATCAAGTCGTGACCGCGCGCATCGATCTTACCGCGCTCGGGCTGGAGCCCCCGCGCACCCTGTTCATCGACGGCGCCTTCGCGGCCGCTGCCTCGAGAGACAGCTTCGCCAGCCTCGATCCCTCGACCGAAGCCGAACTCGCCCCGGTGGCGCGGGGCGGGGCGCGCGACATCGACCGCGCCGTCGCCGGCGCCAAGGCCGCCCTTCGCGGCCCGTGGCGGGAGGTGACGCCGGCCGAGCGCGGCCGGCTCATCCACCGGCTCGCCGAAATCGTGCTGGCCCGCAAGGAACAGTTCGCGCTCATCGAGACGCTCGATGTCGGCAAGCCCTTGAGGGAATCGCGCGGCGATGTCGAGGGCGTGGCGGCGACGCTGCGCTACAATGGCGGCGCCGCCGACAAACTGGAAGGCGCCACCATCCCGCTGGGGCGCGACATCATCGATTTCACCCTGCTGGAGCCGGTGGGTGTCACCGCCCACATCGTGCCGTGGAACTACCCGCTCGGCATGCTGGCCCGCTCGGTGGCGCCGGCGCTGGCGGCGGGGTGCAGCTGCGTGGTGAAACCCGCCGAGCAATCCCCGCTCAGCGCCGGCCTGTTCGCGCAATGCTGCATCGAGGCGGGCATTCCGCCCGGCGTCGTCAATGTCGTTACCGGCTATGGCGAGGAGGCGGGCGCCGCGCTGGTCGCCCACCCGGACGTGCGCGCCATCACCTTCACCGGCTCGGTCGAAACGGGACGGCTGGTCTATGCCGGCGCGGCGCGCGGCCTGAAGCCGGCGGTGCTCGAACTGGGCGGCAAGAACCCGCTGATCATCCTGCCCGACGCCGATCTCGACCGGGCGGTGAGCGACGTTCTGGACGGGGCCTTCGGCAATTCCGGGCAGGTGTGCTCGGCCTCCTCGCGCCTCATCCTGCATCGCTCGATCCACGACGCCTTTCTCGACCGTCTCGCGGATGCGGCGGCGCGGCTCACCGTCGGTCCCGGGATGGACGACCGCGACCTCGGCCCGCTGGTCTCGGCCGAGCAGCACCAGCGCGTGGCCGGTTACATCGCCGCCGGCCTGCGCGGGGGCGCCCGGTTGCGCTTCGGCGGCGGCCGGCCGGCCGACCTGCCGCGCGGCTATTTCCTCATGCCGACGCTGCTCGACCAAATGGAGCCCGCCAACATCGCCGCGCGCGAGGAGATTTTCGGCCCGGTGGCGGTGGCGCTGACCTTCGACACCGTGGAGGAGGCGCTCGGCCTCGCCAACGGCCTCGGCTACGGGCTGGTGGCCGGCGTCTATGGCAGCGACATCGGCACCGCGCTCCGGCTCGCCCGCGACATCGAGGCCGGCTCGGTGTGGATCAATGGCTGGTTCATCGGCGGCCAGCAGGCCCCGACCGGCGGCATCAAGGACAGCGGGGTCGGCCGCGAGCGCGGCCTGCCCGGCATCCTGAACTACCTCGCCATCAAGAATGTGGGGATCCGGCTCTGAAGCCGGCCGGTCCCCGCCTCATCTCGCCTGAACAGGAAACGTGAAAGACACCGTCATGGGCATCATCAAGGACGTCGAAACCACCGACATCTTCCGCCACGGCTCGCATTGCGTGAACCAGATCGCGATGCGCACCCTCAGGAACGGCGACCTGCTCGCCGTCTTCAACGAGGAGCGCTTCCCGTTCCATCATGACAGCGGCCAGACGCTGATGACCCGTTCCACCGATGGCGGCAAGAGCTGGAGCCCCCCGCATGTGGTGCTGCCCTGGAGCCAGACCGAGGGCAACTGGGACTGCGGCATCTGCGAGCTGGAGGACGGCACGCTCCTGGTGAACCTCACCATTACCGGCTTCTTCAAGCGCGGCGTGCGGCCCGAGCAGCCCTCGTGGTCGGCGCATCCGCGCACCGACGAATGGGGCGACTGGAGCTGGACCTACAAGCTGCAGGGCTGGCTCGGCACCTTCGTCATCAAGTCGACCGATGGCGGCGCGACCTGGACCAAGCCGATCCCGGTCAATGTCCGCCCGCTCAAGCATGGCGGCTGCCGGCTCGGCTCATGGCTGCTGCCGAACGGCTCGCTGCTCATGGGTCTTTACGGGCGTATCCGCGGCTATGAGGAGGAAGGCGAGGGCGAGACCACACGCTCGGCGCTGATGCGCTCGGACGATGGCGGCGACAACTGGGAATATTTCTCCACGCTCGGCTACGACCCCGCCAGCATCATCGATTACGAGGAGCCCGCGCTGCTGCGGCTGAAGGACGGGCGGCTGGTGTGCTTCATGCGCACGCACACGCAGCCCTCCAGCGACGCCAAGAACATGGTGATGACCATTTCGGAAGATGACGGCTTCTCCTGGACGCCGCCGAAATGGACCAACATCTGGGGCTACCCGGCCGAGCTGATCGCCCTGCAGGACGGGCGCTATCTCATGGTCTATGGCTATCGCCGCCCGCCCTATGGCGTGCGCGGCATCCTCTCCGAGGATGGCGTGACCTGGGACGTGAAGAACGAGTTCATCATCCGCGAGGGTGGCGTTCCCGGCCGCACGGAAACCGACACGCCCGGCTCCAGCCGCATGACGCCGGAATCCGGCAAACTGGCCAGCGGCGGCATCGACTGGCACCATCCCGGCATCTACCAGCATATCGGCTATCCCAGCGTGGCGCAGGTGGAGGACGGCACCATCGTCTGCGCCTATCACGAATGGACCGACGATCCCAAGCCGCTGCAATATCTGCTGTGCACGCGGTTCCGCGTCTGAGGCCGGGCATGTCGAGCGTTCGAACGGGACGGCGGCGGTCCCCGCCGCGGGCGGAGATCGTCCAGCGCGGCATCCTTCATCGCGAGGTGGACGCCTATTGCGCCCACCCCCACCTCGCGGTGGCGAGGGATGGCGGCTGGCTCCTGGTGTTCAACCGGGTGCCGCGCCGCAAGCTCATCCTGCATCCGCCGCAGGATCCGGACTACCGCAACGTGATGATGCGTTCGAATGACGAGGGGGCGAGCTGGAGCCCGCCCTCCGTCGTGCCCGATTACGACTGGAGCGGGGTCGAATGCGCGGGATTGACCGTGCTGCGCTCGGGGCGGGTGCTGCTCAACCAGTGGCGGTTCGAATGGCTGCCGCTGGAGCGCGCCCGCGCGCTCGGCCGGCAGGACGTGGTGATGCCCGGCGCGCTGTTCGCCGATCTCGCGGCCTCGCCCGAGCTTGACGCCTTCACCCCCGCCGCTCTGGCGGGGGAGGCGGAGCGCGCCTTTCCCTGGGCGCGCGGCGGCGGGCGCACCGTGGTGCACCTGTCGGAGGATCACGGACGCAGCTTCCACGCGACGCGTGTCATCGCCACCGCGCCGTTCAGCGGCGGCTACGGCATGCGTGGGGCGGTGGAAACGATGGGCGGCGACATCCTCCTGCCGCTCTCCGACGTTCCCGATTACCGGCGGATCTTCGTCGTGCGCTCGCGCGACGGCGGGGAAAGCTGGTCTCCGCCGATCCTGGTGGCGGAGGGCGAGGGCCATGAATTCGAGGAGCCGGCACCGCTGCTGCTGCCCTCGGGCCGTATTCTCCTGCTGCTGCGCGACAATGGCACGCGGCAGCTGCACGCGGTGCATTCCGACGATGATGGCCGCCGCTGGAGCGCGCCGCGCCCCACCGGCATCCGCGCCTATCCCGCCCATCTGATCCGCCTCGCGGATGGGCGTCTCGCCGCGGTCGCCGGACGCCGCGCGCCGCCCTTTGGCATCGTCCTGCACCTGTCCGAGGATGAAGGGGAAAGCTGGGGCGAGGCGGTGGCGCTGGTCGACGACCTCGCCACCAAGGATCTCGGCTATCCCACGGCCGGGCTGCGGGCGAATGGCGACCTCGTGGTCGTCTATTACGCGCAGGATGCCGCCGGGCTCACCGGCATCCATTCCGTCACGGCGCGCCTGCCATGAGCGCGCATCCCTTCGCCCGGCCTGTCGCCGCCTGCCCAGCTGGAGTCCTGCCATGTCGCGCGTCGAACTGAGCGGCATCACCAAGCGCTTCGGCGCTTTCGAGGCGATCCGCGGGATCGATCTCACCGTGGAGGACGGCGAGTTCGCCGTGTTCGTCGGTCCCTCGGGCTGTGGCAAGTCCACCTTGCTGCGGTTGATCTGCGGGCTGGAGGTGCCGACCGAGGGCGCCATCCGGTTCGATGACCGCGATGTGCGCGGGGTGCCGCCGGCCGGGCGCCGCCTCGCCATGGTGTTCCAGTCCTATGCGCTCTACCCCCATATGAGCGTGGCGGAGAATATGGGCTTCGCGCTGCGCATGGCCGGCATTTCCAGGGCCGAGCGCGCGGTCCGCGTCGCCCGCGCCGCCGAGACGCTGCAGATCACCCGCCTGCTGGAGCGCCGCCCGAAGGAACTGTCCGGCGGCCAGCGCCAGCGTGTCGCCATCGGCCGGGCCATCGTGCGCGAGCCCTCGCTGTTCCTGTTCGACGAGCCGCTGTCCAATCTCGACGCCGAGCTGCGCGTGGAGATGCGCGCGGAGCTGATGGAGCTGCACCGGCGCCTCGCGACAACCATGATCTATGTCACCCACGACCAGATCGAGGCCATGACCATGGCCGACCGCATCGTCGTGCTGCGCGATGGCCGCATCGAGCAGGCGGGGTCGCCGACGATGCTCTATGAGCGGCCGGCCAACCGCTTCGTGGCGAGTTTCATCGGCTCGCCGCGCATGAACTTCCTCGCCGCCCGCGTGACGCGGGTCGAGCCGGGCCGGGTGACGATCGACCTGCCGGGCCTTCTGCCGGGCGTTGCCGGCGAGCCGCTCGCCCTCGCCGTCGCCGAGCGGCACGGGCTCAGGATCGATGATTCCGTGGAACTGGGCGTGCGGTCGGAACATCTCGGCCTGGAGCCGCGCCCCCACCGCCTTCAGGCCCGCATAAGCTTCAGCGAATATGTCGGCGGGGCCTGGCACCTGCATGCGGGCGACCATCCGGCCGGCCGGCTGGTGCTGCGCCATGCCGGCGCGCCGATCCATGCGGGCGAGACGCTGGAACTCGGGCTCGACATGGCGGGATGCCACCTGTTCGCCCCATCGGGCCTGCGCGTTTCGGTGTGAGAAGGGCGCGTCACGGCGCCTTGGCGGCGGGGCGCAGCAGCAATTGCGCGGCGGGCGAGAAGACGCGCCCGCGCATCAGCACGATCGCCACCGTACCGGAAATGCCGGACGCCGCGAGGATCATCGCCACGATGATGAACTGGAAGATGCCGGCATAGAGCGGGCTGGCGCCCGATACCATCATGCCCGCCATCACGCCCGGTATCCACACGAGGCCGAGCGACTTGAGCATGTCGAGACGCGGCAGCAGGCTGGCATAGACGGCGCTCTGCACGAAGGGCGACACGCTCGCCGGCGCGGCGGCGCCCAGGCTCAGCGCGGCCTCCACCTGCCCGACATGGGCGGTGACGTCGGATTTGAACCGCTCCATTCCCTGCGCGCACGCATTCATGCTGTTGGCGATGATCATGCTGCCCACCGGCACCAGAATGGACACATGCGGCTCGACCGCCCGTATCGCGATCATGAACAGGATGACCGTGCCGGCGCCGACGCCGATGGCGAGGACGGAGATGGCGAGCGCGCCCTCGATCTCGGGCAGACGGCGCGCCGCGGTCCAGCCGGCCGCCGCCACCATGCCGGCGAGGATCAGGCCCGCCACAAGAGCGCCGCCGGTGAGGAGAAGGCCGAGCAGCACGCCCACCAGCGCCATCTGGATGAGGCCGCGCACCAGCGAGACCGAAGCCTCCCGGCCGATGCGCAGCCCGTAATGGCGGCACAGCGCCACCACGCCGAGGCACAGGAGGATGGCGCCGCCGGCCTGCACCAGCGCGCGCATCACCTGGTCGTCGATGAACTCAGTGGGCATCGAGAACCTCCCGGGTGTTGCCCACGGCGACCAGCCGGCCGGCGTCGAGATAGAGCGTGCGCGGGGCGATGCGCAGGGCCTGTTCCCGGTTATGCGTGACGATCACGCAGGTCGTCCCGCTGGTCCGGTTGATCGTCATGATCAACTGCTCGATGCCGCGCACATTCTCCTCGTCGAGCGCGGAGGTCGGCTCGTCGAGCAGCAGCACTTCGGGCTGGTTGGCGAGGCTGCGCGCCAGCGAGACGCGCTGGGCTTCCCCGCCCGACAGGGTGGAGACGTCCCGCGGCTCGTAGCCCGGCAGTTCCACCTTCGCGAGAAGCGCGGCGATCTCGTCGGCCGGCAGGGTCCGGCCGCGCTGGGCGGGCCCGAAGGCGAGGTTGGCGGCGACGGTGCCGGGAAACAGAAACGGGGTCTGCAGCACCATGCCGACGCGCTGGCGCAGCACACGCGGATCGATCTGGCGGTAGTCCTGCCGCTTGAACAGCACGGTGCCGCCGGTCGGCTCGTCGAGCCGGTTCAGCAGGCGGATGAAGGATGATTTGCCCGCCCCGCTCGGCCCGACAATGGCGAGGATCTCACCCTGGCGAATGGCCACGGTGACGCGGTCGACGAGAGTCCGGCCGCTCACCCGGCGGCTGAGGTCGCGCACGTCGAGTTCGCGGATGTCGAGGTCGTGCACGTCGAGGTCGATGCTGGCGCCGGCATCCGCCACGCCCTGCGGCACGTGCGGCGGCACCGGGGGGCTTGCGGGCGTGGCGGCCGTCGATTCCGGGGTGGTCGGCATGCCTTCGGCCCATTCGTTATACGCGGGAAGGGTAGGCGTCGCCTCGGGGTCCGTCTTTCGCGGGGTCTGCGAGGCTTGCCGCATCGAACGGCGGCGAGGGGCGCATGGTTCCGCCGCGAGTCCGCGTCGATCTGAGTGAAGGGCAATCAGATCGACGCGTGCCCTGTCAATAGTGAGAGGCCGATCCGCTAGGGTCCCTCGGACAGCGTGAACACGGTGAGCTGACCGCCCAGCGCGGTGTAGCGGCTCAGCGCGGCATAGGCGTCCTTCGCTCCGGAGCCGGCATTGGGGTCGGTGAGGCCGGCGGCGAGGCCGATGCCGGCCCAGCCGCCAATGCCCGACAGCACGGCGACATATTGCCGGCCGCCATGCGTGTAGGTCATCACGTTGCCGACAATGCCGGAGGGCGTCTTGAACCGGTAGAGTTCCTTGCCGGTGGCCGCATCCACCGCCTTCAGGTAGCCTTCCAGCGTGCCGTAGAACACCACGCCGCCGGCCGTGGCGAGCGCGCCGGACCATACCGAGAAACGCTCCGGCAGCGACCACACCGTGCGGCCGCGGATATTGTCCCAGGCGAGAAAACGGCCGGTGCTCCCGTCCCCGCCCGGCGCGGGATACATGGCGAGCGTCGCCCCAACATAGGGCTGGCCGGCGGCGTAATCGACGTGGAATGGCTCATAATCCATGCACAGCGCGCTGGCCGGCACGTAGAACAGGCCGGTGACGGGCGAGAAGGCCGCCGGCTGCTGGTTCTTGGCGCCGATGGCGGCCGGGCAGATGCCGGAATAGGTGACATCCTCGCCTTCCGCCTCGGTGCCGAATTTCGGATCGAGGCGGGGGCGCCCATAGGTGGGGCTCGCCCTGTCGAGGTCGATGCCGCTGGCCCAGTTGGCCTTCGGATCGAATGCGGCAGCAACGAGCAGTTCGCCGGTCGCGCGGTCCAGCGTGTAGGCGAAGCCGTTGCGGTCGAAATGAGTGAGCAGCGCCCGCGCGCGGCCCTCGAACGGCTGATCGGTGAGGATCATCTCGTTGACGCCGTCATAGTCCCACTGGTCGTGCGGCGTTAGCTGGTAGACCCAGCGCGCCATGCCGGTATCGGCGTCGCGGGCGAAGATGGCGTTGGTCCAGCGGTTGTCGCCCGGGCGCTGCGAGGGATTCCAGGTGCCGGGATTGGCGGTGCCGTAATAGATGAGGTTCAGCCTCGGGTCGTAGGCGAACCAGCCCCACGGCGCGCCGCCGCCGACCTTCCACTGCTCGCCCTCCCAGCTCTTCAGCGAGGAATCCGGCCCGACCGGCCGGCCGAGTTGCGTGGTCTTCTCCGGATCGACACGCATGTCGGCATCCGGGCCGGTGGACCAGGCGCGCCAGGCCAGCGTGCCGTCCTCGATGTCATAGGCGCTGATGTGCCCGCGCACGCCGAACTCGGCCCCGGCAAGGCCGACAATGAGCTTGTCCTTCACCGGCAGCACGGTGGCGGTGTTGGATTCGCCGCGCCGGGGATCGCCGTTCTTCACGCTCCAGCGCACCGCGCCGGTCTTCGCGTCGAGCGCGACGACCGTGGTGTCGGCCTGGGCGAGAAAGACCAGGCCCTGCGCATAGGCGAGGCCGCGATTGACGAGATCGCAGCACATGATGGCGGCGACGTCGCGCGTCTGGCTCGGTTCGTATTTCCACAGGATGCGGCCGTCATGGTCGAGGTCGAGCGCATAGACCATGTTGGGAAACGGGGTGTGGACATACATCACGCCGTCGACAACCAGCGGGCTGCCCTCATGTCCGCGCAATACGCCCGTGGAGAAGGTCCATGCCACCTTGAGCCGGCCCACATTGCCGGCATTGATCTGGTCGAGGCGGGAAAAGCGGGTATTGGCGTAATCCAGCGTCTGGATCACCTGTTCCGCCGGGTCGGCACTGCGCGCGAGCACGTCGTCATTGGCCCGCGCCGCCGGCGGGGCGATCAGGGGCAGAGCAAGGCCGAGCAGGGCGGTGACGAGGCGTCTTGCGATCAATCCTGCGCTCATGCGCGCCTCCTGCCAGCCATCTGTCATCCGGCGCGATGCCGGCCCCTGATGCGAACCGATAGCACGCGCCGGCCGCGCCGCCAGCGCCATCCCGGCCCCGGCATGCGCCTTCCCATGCGCCTTCCCAAGCGGCTTCCTGTTCGGCGGTGTCAGCCGCTCCAGTCGGTACCGTTACGGAAGCTGCCGGCGAGGAAATCGACCAGCGCGCGCACCTTCAGCGCCAGATGCCTGGCCGGGGGATAGAGCGCGTAGATGGCGATGGAGGCATCGTCCCACGCGGCGAGCAGCGGCTGCACGCGGCCCTCGCGCAGGCTGCGGCCGGCGATGAAGTTCGGCACGCGGGCAATGCCGAATCCCGCCTCGGCCGCCGCGAGGCAGGCCTCGCCATTGGAAAAGCGCAGCCGGCCCGTCACCGCCATCGTGACCGGGCTTCCCGACGGCGGCTCGGTGAAGCGCCAGTTGGACGGGTCGCGGAAATTCTCGTCGATGATGCATTCATGCGCGGCGAGATCCTCGGGCCGCGCCGGCACGCCGCGTCGCGCCAGATAGGCCGGCGCCGCGACCACCACCACCCGGGCGTCGCACAGCTTGCGGGAGATCAGGCTGCTGTCGGAGGGCTTGCCCACCCGCACCGCCATGTCGAAGCCCTCATCGACCAGGTTCACCACGCGGTCGGAGAAATTAACCTCGACCTGAATGTCGGGAAAGGCGTCGGCGAAGGCGAGCAGCAGCGGCACCAGCTGAATCGTGCCGAAGGACATCGGCGCGGTCAGCCGCAGCCGGCCGGCCGGTGCGCCCGAGGCGTTGCGCACCGAGGCATCGAGCGTGTCGAACTCCTCCAGCAGCAGCCGCATCCGTTCGCAATAGGCCTGCCCGACTTCGGTCGGCGCGAGGGCGCGGGTGGTGCGCTTGATCAGTTGCACGCCGAGATCGGCTTCCAGCCGGGACACCAGCTTGGACGCCTGACCCGGGCTCACCCCCAGCCGCCGCGCCGCCTCCACGAAGCTGCCGGTATCCAGCACCGCCACCAGCATGCGATCGCAATCGAGGCGTTCCATGAGGCGTTTCCTGCCATGAGGCGCTTCCTCGAAGGTCTTCCGCGAGGCGTTTCCGGACGCGGCGGCCGGATGGCGCAGGCCCGCCATCATCATCTTCGCGGGCCATGGCCGGCGCGGTCAATCGTCGAGCCAGGCCAGTTGCGGCCCGAGCGGGACGATGCCGTTCGGATTGAGGGCGCGGATCGAATAATAGCCGTGCTTGATATGGTCGATATTGACCGTTTCGCGCAGGCCGGGAATGGCCAGTACCCGCACGAGATAGGCGGAGAGATGCGCGTAGTCGGCAAGCCGGCGCCGGTTGCACTTGAAGATGCCGTGATAGGCCGCGTCGAACCGCACCAGCGTCACGAACAGGCGGATATCGGCCTCGGTGAGTGCCTCGCCGGCAAGGAATGGGCCCGCGCTCGCCAGCCGGTCCTCCAGTTCGTCCAGCATGCCGAACACCTCGCCGAAAGCCTCCTCATAGGCGCCCTGCGTGGTGGCGAAGCCGGCGCGGTAGACACCGTTATTGAGCCGCGGATAGATCGCCGCGTTGAGTGCGTCGATCTCCGCGCGGAGCGCCTCGGGATAGAGATCGACGGCGTGATGGGCCAGCCGCCCGAAGCCCGTATTGAAGATGCGCAGGATGTCGGCGGATTCGTTGTTGACGATGGTGCCGCGATGCTTGTCCCACAGCACCGGCACGGTGGCGCGGCCGGTGAAGTGCGGGTCGGCGCGGGTGTAGATCTCGTGCAGATAGGTCGCACCGTTGAGCGTGTCGTCATTGGCGCCGGGATGGTGGCCGAACCGCCAGCCCTGCTCGGTCAGCACCGGGTTGAGGATGGAGATGGACACCGCCGCCTCCAGCCCCTTGAGCGTGCGGGCCATGAGGGCGCGCGAGGCCCAGGGGCAGATCAGCGCGACATAGAGGTGATAGCGGCCGGCCTCTGCGGCAAAACCGCCCTCGCCGGTGGGGCCCGGCGCGCCGTCCGCCGTCACCCAGCTGCGAAAGCTGGAGACCTGCCGCACGAAGCCGCCATTGGCATCGGTGGCCTGCACCGGCTGCCAGTTCTCGACCCATTTTCCGTCCACAAGCATGGTGGTTCCTCAGCAACGCGCCTTGATCCGCGCAATCGATCCGCAAATCTCGATCAGCCGGCGGACACGGCCCGGAGCGCGATCACGGTTCCCCAGGGATCGCGCAGCTCGGCGGACGTCGAGTCCGACGCGGGCGAAACCTTATCATGCGCGCGCCCGGCGGCGAGGCGCGCCGGATCGAGCCGGATCTCGATTTCCGCGAGGCCGGTCGAGGGATAGAGGCGGGGTCCCGCACCGCGACTGTTCCAGATATTGGCCGCGAGGTGATGATGATAGCCGTCGGTGGCGAAGAAGCTGCCGCCGGGGTAGCGGGCGGTGACGTCGAAGCCGAGCCGGCCGGCATAGAACTCCTCGGCCGGGCCGATCGCGCCGACCTGCAGATGGACATGGCCGACCCGCGATCCCACGGGCAAGCCATCCCATGTGGAGGTTCGCGCGCCGGCGACGAGAGCCTGCAGGTCGAGTGCCCCGGTCGACATGTGCACCTGCCCGTCGCGCAATTTCCAGCGCGCGCGCGGACGGTCGGCATAGATCTCGATGCCGTTGCCTTCCGGGTCGGTGAGATAGAGCGCCTCGCTGACCTCGTGATCGGAGGCGCCGACCAGCGGCACCCGCGCGCTGGCGGCATGTGTCAGCCAGTGGCCGAGATCGGTGCGCTCCGGCAGCAGGAAGGCGGTATGGAACAGTCCCGCCTCGCGTGGGGAGCGACGGCGTGCGGCGCGGTCCTGGCGCAGTTCGATCAGCACCTCGTCGCCGGCACCGAGCCACGCCGTCTCGCCATCCCGGCGCAGGGGCGCGAGGCCCACGGCACGGACATAGAAATCGGCAACCCGGTCGAGGTCGTTCACGGTGAGCGCGACGCGCCCCATCGCCAGGGGGGGATGGGCGATGGGGCGGCCGGCGGCGGGAGGGGGAGCCTGCCGCGCGCCGTCCGCCGGGGATGCGGTGACGGACGCAGGGGTGGGCGCGGTCATGGACGCGGTTATGGGAACCTCCTCCTCGCACGATGTTCGGCGGGGCCGTCGATCGGCCTCCAGCCTGTTGCGATCAGCGACGCGCGGCGGCGGCCGAGGTCGGCCGCAGCGCGAGCGCGCCGTCACCGATGAGCGCGACGGCGAGGAGGCCGACGATCCACAGCGCGAGATATTCCCAGCCGCCATTGGGATTGGTGAAGAAGAAGCCGGCCGGGCCGTGCACCGTGACGATGGCGCCGACGAGGATGGGAATCAGCGCCAGCGCGGCGATGCGCGGCCACAGGCCGAGGATCAGCGCCAGCGCGCCGACCAGTTCCCACGCGATGGTGACATAGGCGAGCCAGCCCGGCAGGCCGATCGACCCGAAAAAGCCGGCGGTGCCGGCCGGCGTGAACACGAAGATCTTCAGCCCGGCATGGGCGAGAAACAGGATGCCGAGGGCGAGCCGCAGGATGAGGGCGGCGTAGGGCGCGGTGCGGGTATCGGTCATGACGGGGCTTCCAGTGTGGGGGACGCGATGATCCATCCTGTCGCCGATGAAAGCGGATGATAATGACCCCGGATACCGAGAAAATGTTTCCGATATGGAATGAATGCACGCCGGGTGAGCGGCGCCGTCCGGCGTTTGCGGCTTATCTGTCCGCCCCGCGCCCCTCCCGCGCCGCGCTCCCCCGGCGGGGCTCATGCCGGGCGGCGGAAGGTCTCCATCACGATATGGATGCTCATCAGCAGCACCCAGATCGGCAGCACCATGAAGCTCCAGTTGATGAAATAGCTGCCGAACAGGACGATGACGGCCAGGACATAGCCCAGCAGCGCGATCCAGCGCGGGGCGATCCGCGTGAAGATGACCACGGTCGACGTGGTGAACATGAACACGCCGGCGAGCTTATGCGCGTAGACGCTCACCAGGATGTAGATGGTGGCGCGGGCGAAGGTGAAGGTCGGCGAGTTGATCAGCACGTCCGCCGGCGTGACGCTGCTGGCGAGCAGGAGCGCGCCGATCATGGCCGCCGTGACGAAGATCGTCGCCAGCAGCAGAAGCGCGCTGCCGAAGAAGATGGTGGCGAAGAAACGGTCCTCCTGCGCGCCCAGCCGATCCCGCAGCACGCCGATGAACCAGAGGAAGGCGATGCCGGCGAAGGGCACGAGGTTGAGCGCGAGCCCGACCTGACCGCGATCGGCGGTGAGCCAGATTCCCCGCTCCAGCGGGTCGGCGGGCACCGCGCTGCGCAGCAGGCCGAAAATGGCGAGCAGCAGCAGCGAAAAGACGATCCCCGCAATCGCCGCCGCCTTGGGCGTCTTCAGCGCCGCGCGGGTCACGTCGCGTGCAGGGGGGCGGGCGGGGGGCGGGGCTTGTTTCATGAGAGTGCCTGGGTGCGCGGCCGGAAAATCATTGTCACCGGAAACGGGCCAGAGCGGGAGCGCTCCGCCTTGGCGTTGATGCACGACGCGGTGCTCGCCGCGCCGATTCTGTCGGGGTCTTTGCCGTCTCGAAGCGGGTGTATGAGCCGCAACCCATTGAAATACCGAACCAAGAGCGTCTCCGAAATTCCGCTGTCATGCGCTCCGGAAGGACCGTCGCAACGTAGGCCGGCCCCGCCAGACCGGCTGGATGACGCATCGATGGCAGTGTCGAACCGCTGTGGGGACCCCGCCCAAAGCCTTATGCGCCCTAGCTTTCGCGCGCTTCCATCCACACGCCCGATTTCAACCTGTCATTTTTCTGCAAGAAGGCCGTTGACAGATTGGGATGGCGGCCCCTATAAAGCGCCCATCGACGCGGCGCCACCGCAACGGCGGGTTCGG